>DASTLB010000085.1:0-67420 GCA_035715365.1 Kofleriaceae bacterium
GCAGCACGATCAGGCCGCGCTCCCACGCGAGCGCGAGCACGTCGCGCGCGACGATGTAGCCGATGATGTTGTCGAGCGTGCCCTCGAACACCGGCATCCGGCTGTGGCCCTCTTCGAGGATCGTCCGCTGCACTTCCTCGGCAGGTGCACCGCGGCGCAACGCCACCACGCGGGTGCGCGGCACCATCACCTCGGCGACCGTGACGTCGGCGAAGCCGAGCGCGCGCGACGCGATCTCGCTCGCACGCGGATCGACCGAGCCGGTCTTCGCGGCCTCCTCGACGAGCTGCTGGAGCTCGTCGCGCGACAACCGGGCCTCGGTGAACGTGGTGCGATCGCCGAAGAACCGCAGGAACAGGTTCGAGACCGCGGTGAGCAGCCAGACGACCGGACGCAGCAGGTTCGAGATGAAGATCAGCGGCCGCGCGGTCAGGAACGAGTAGCGATCCGAGTAGCGCAGCGCGAGCGACTTCGGGACGAGCTCGCCGATCACGAGCTCGAAGAACACGATCATGATCACGACGATCACGAGCGAGGTCAGGTGACCGAGCCCGAAGTCCTTGAGGTGGTGCTCGAGTGTCGGCTCGAGCGTCGCGCCGCCGTACACCGACGCCGCGGTGCCGAACGTCGTGATCGCGACCTGCACCGTCGCCAGGAACCGCTCCGGCTGATCGCGCAGTCGCTTGACCGCGAGCGCGCGCTTGTCGCGGCGTCGCAAGAACTCGCGTAGACGCGTCTTGCGGACGGAGAGGATGGCGATCTCGGCCCCGGCGAACAGGCCGTTCCCGAGCAGGAACGCCACGACGATCAGAACCTCTGCGCCCATTCCGTGCTCGCGCGCAGCATACCGGATATGCTGGTGTGCGTGTCGACGCGAGCCGGAGGCGATCGTCGGAACGCGAATGCGCCCGCGCCGAAGCGATCTCCGCATATCACGCCCGAGGGTGCGAAGAAGCTTCGAGCCGAGCTCGACCAGCTGTGGACCGTCGAGCGGCCACGCGTGACGCAGGAAGTGGCCGACGCCGCCGCGCAAGGCGATCGCAGCGAGAACGCCGAGTACATCTACGGCAAGCGCCGGCTGCGCGAGATCGATCGCCGCGTCCGGTTTCTGTCGAAGCGGCTCGACGAGGTCATCGTCGTCTCCGAGCCGCCGACCGATCCGAAGCGCGCGTTCTTCGGTGCATACGTGACGATCGAGGATGACGACGGTGCCGAGAAGACCTACCGGATCGTCGGCGCCGACGAGTCCGATCTCGAGCAGGGCTACATCAGCATCGACTCGCCGGTCGCGCGCGCGCTGCTCGGCAAGCGCGAGGGAGACGAGGTCACCGTGCGCGTCCCGAAGGGCGACGTGACGTATACGATCGTGGCTGTCGAGTACCGATGACCGCTGCGCCCGCTGTTCCCGAGCCGGTCAAGGATCCGCCGTCGCGCGCGATCGCGATCCAGCTGCCCGCGACGCTCGCACCGTACGCGCGCACCGCGGTGCGATGGCGGCCGAACTGCGAGGTCACGGTGCTGCGCGATGGCGGCGAGACCTACCCGGCGATGCTCGCCGCGCTCGCCGCCGCGAAGACGTCGATCTGCGTCGAGACGTACATCCTCGCCGCCGATCGCACCGGCGATCGATTCAAGGCCGTGCTGCTCGAGCGGCTGCGCGCCGGCGTCACCGTGCGCCTGATCTACGACGCGGTCGGCTCGTTCGGCCTCCCCGGCGGCTGGGTCGACGAGCTCCGAGCCGCGGGCTGCGAGGCGATCGACTTCAATCCGATCGCGCCGTGGCGGCGGCGGTTCCGGCTGTCGCATCGCGACCACCGCAAGATCATCGTCGTCGACGACGAGATCGCGTTCACCGGCGGGCTCAACATCGCGAACGACTACGCGTCGGTCGAGGACGGTGGCGCCGGCTGGCACGACATGCACTGCCAGGTCACCGGCGGCATCGTGATCGATCTCGCCCGGATGTTTCGCCGCACCTGGCTGCGCGCCGGCGGCAAGCACTATCCGCCCCCGAAGCCGACCGCGGCACTCGAGCCCGGCAAGGGCGCGTGCTTCGTGCGCCTGCTCGACAACACGCGGCGCCGCCAGCGCGCGACCGTGCGCCGCGCGTACCTCCACGTGATCAAGACCGCGCGCGAGTCGGTGTGGATCCAGAACGCGTACTTCTTGCCGGATCGCGGGCTGCGGCGGGCGCTCGCGCGCGCGGCGCGGCGGGGCGTCGACGTCCGCGTGATCGTGCCCGGCCGCTCGGACGTCCGGCTGATCGAGTGGGCGAGCCACTACGTGCTGCGCGCGCTCGCGCGGCAAGGCATCCAGATCCTGCGCTGGCGCGGCGTGATGATGCACGCGAAGACGGCGGTCGTCGACAACCTGTGGTCGACCGTCGGCAGCTACAACTTCGACGCGATGAGCCGGTTCAACAACCTCGAGGTCACGGTCGAGATCCTCGATCGCGACGTCGGAACCGCGCTCGTCAAGAACTTCGAGCGCGATATCGCGAACTGCGATCCGTACGACGACAACAGCTGGAAACGGCTGTCGTGGTGGACGAAGGCGCTCGCCTGGATGAGCTACCGCCTGCGCCGGTTCCTGTAGCGTCGCCGCACGGTGACGCGGTCGATTGTCGCCCTGGCCATTGCGCGGCATGTCGCCTGCACAGGACGATGGGCGAACCATGACCCTCGCACACAAGGCAGCGCGCGGTGCGCTGTGGACGATCGTGTCGAGCATGGGTGGCCGTGCGGTGGGGCTGATCGGCACGGTGTTGATCACGCGGTTCCTGCATCCGAAAGACATGGGTGAGGTCGCGACCGCGACGATCATCGCGATGGTCGCGAACTGGGTCTCGATCTGGGGCTTCGGTCAGTACGCGGTCGTCAAGGGCCGCGGTCCCGACGCGAACGAGGCGACATGGCACGCGACACTCGGCTACCTCGTCGTCGGTGCGTTCGCGCTCGGGCTCGTCGCGCTGTTCGGCGGCCGGATCATGCCGCTGATCAACGCCGCCGAGGCCGCGCCGTACGTCCCCGGGATGGCGCTCGCGCTGTACATCCGGCGGATCGGTGCGATCCCCGAGCGCGTGCTGACGCGGCAGATGAACTTCCGCGCGTCCGGGCTCGCGCTCGCGTTCGGCGAGATGGTGTACACGGTCGCCGCGCTCGCGATGGCCGCCGGTGGGCTCGGCGGCTGGGCGATCGTGATCGCGAACATCATCCAGTCGTGCGCGGTCGTCGCGATCATCTGCCTCGCCGCCGGCAAGGCCGCGTGGACGCCGACGCGGATCCGGGCGGAGCGGATCAAGGACATGCTGCGCTACGGCCTGCCACTCGGGATCCAGAACATGGCGGCGCAGGCGGCGCGCTACCTCGATCGCCCGGTCGTGTCGTACTTCTTCGATCCGACCGCGGTCGGCGTCTACGGCCTCGCGTACAGCGTCGCTGACGTCCCGGCGATCCAGGTCGGCGAGCAGATCGCGCTCGTGCTGATGCCGTCGATGGCCGAGCTGCCGCACGAGCGCCGCGCCGCTGCCCTCGAGCGATCGAGCGCGCTGCTGTCGCTGATCATCTTTCCGCTCGCGGTCGGGCTCGGGCTCGTCGCGTACCCGCTGATCTCGCTCGTGCTGCCGCACAACGAATGGCAGGAGGTCGCGCCGCTGCTCAGCGTGCTCGCGTGCCTGTCGGTGTTCCGGCCGATCACGTGGGTGCTGTCGGCGTACTTCGAGGCCGAGGCGAAGACGAACCGGCTGATGGTGCTCGAGCTCGCGAAGCTCGCGCTGCTGCTCGGTGGCATCGCGCTGCTGTCGCCGTTCGGGCTGCGCGTCGCCGCGGGCGCGGTCGGCATCGCGTTCGGCCTCACCGCGGTGCTCGGCGTGATCACGGTGTCGCGCGAAGGACCGTCGACCCGGCGGCTGCTCGTCGGGTTCCTGCAGCCGGTCGCGGCGTGCGCGGTGATGGGGCTCGCGGTGTGGGCGTCGTACCGGCTGCTCGGGATCCTCGGGCTCGACCATCCGGCGATCCAATTGCCGGTGATGATCGTCAGCGGCGCGATCGCGTACATCGCGTCCGCGCTGATCCTCGCGCGCGAGACCTCGCGCGACCTGCTGCAACTCTTGAAGAAGGCACTGAAGCGGTCCTGAGCAGGCTTTGCTCTGTTTTGGAGCAGCCGCGCTGCCAAAATAGAGCGCGTGTCCGGATGGACGCACTCAAGCCATGGAAATCCAAGGCATGTCGGCCTTGGCATCGCGGGTGCTCTATCCCCGTTCGCCGAGGAGGCATCCATGACGACACACGATCTACAGGTTCGGTTTCTCGGCGTTCGCGGCTCGATCGCGACGCCCGGCCCGGAGTTCACCGCCGGTGGCAACACGTCGTGTGTCGAGGTCGTCGCGGGCGACACGCGGATCATCCTCGACGCGGGCACCGGTCTGCGCACGCTCGGTGTCGAGCGCATGGCGACCGGTCCGCGCGCGTCGACGATCCTGCTGTCGCACCTGCACTGGGATCACACGTGCGGACTGCCGTTCTTCACGCCGATCTACGTGCCCGGTCATCGCGTCGAGATCGCGAGCGGGCCGAACGGCGTGCTGCCGCACGACGAGGCGATCCGCGCGCTGTTTCGCGCGCCGTTCTTCCCGGTCGAGTTCGACGATCTCGGCGGCACCGTGACGACGCGCGAGCTGCGCGCGAACGATCGGTTCGAGATCGGCGACATCACCGTGACGATGGCGCGGCTCAACCACCCCGATCCGGTCTACGGGTTCCGGCTCGAGCACCGCGGTCAGGCGATCGTGTACGCGACTGACACCGAGCACTTCGCGTGCGTCGATCCGACGCTCGCGAAGCTCGCGGCCGGCGCGGACATCCTGATCTACGACGCGCAGTACACGCCGGAGGAGTACCCGGCGAAGGTCGGCTGGGGCCACTCGACGTGGCTCGCCGGTGCGGAGCTCGCGCGCGCGGCCGGACGCGGCAGCGGCCGGCCACGCGCGGCGTCCGGACAACGACCGGCCGGCGTGCCGCAGCTCGTGCTGTTCCACCACGATCCGGCGCGCACCGACGCACAGCTCGCCGAGCTCGAGCGTGTCGCGCAGGCGCACCTGCCGGGCACGATCGCGGCGCGCGAGGGCATGGTGCTGTCCGCTCGCGGCGTGGAGCGTGCTGCCGCTGCATGACCGCCGCGAGTCTCAGATCGTCGGGCATCCGTGAGATGGTTCCGGGGATGAGCGAGCACGAGCAGCGCTTCGAGCTGCTGGCCGATCTCGGCGCGATGATCGCCGGCGAGGTCGAGCTCGACGATCTGCTCGCGACATTCGCGGATCGCGTCGCCCGCGCGCTCGGCGCCGACCGCGCGACGCTGTGGCTGATCGATGCCGCGACCGGCGACATCCGGTCGCGCGTCGCGACGCTGCCCGAGCTGCCCGAGCTGCGCGTGCCGGCGGGCCGTGGCGTCGTCGGTCACGTCGCGCAGACCGGCGAGGTCGTCAACATCGGCGATGCCGCGCGCGATCCGCGATGGGCCGAGGACATCGCGGAGCGGATCGGCTATCGCGTGACCTCGATGCTGACCGTGCCGATCGTGCGGCGCGGGCAGATCCGCGGCGTGCTCCAGGTGCTGAACAAGACCGGCGGCGTGTTCACCGCGCAGGACGAGGAGTTCGTGCGCGTGCTCGCCGAGCAGATCGGCCGCGCACTCGACTACACGACGCTGCGCGGCGACGACGAGCAGCGCGGGCTGACGCTGCGCGGCCGGTTCAACCACGTGATCGGCACGTCGCCGGCGATGGCCGCGGTCTACGAGATGATCGTGCGCGCCGCGCAGACCGACGCGACGGTGCTGCTCCACGGCGAGACCGGCACCGGCAAGGGCTTACTCGCGCGCGCGATCCACGTCAACTCGGCGCGCCGAGAGTCGCCGTTCGTCCACGTCGACTGCACGACGCTGCCCGCCGCGCTCGTCGAGAGCGAGCTGTTCGGTCACGAGCGCGGCGCGTACACCGGCGCCGACAGCCGCGTGATCGGCAAGGTCGAGGCCGCGGCCGGCGGCACGCTGTTCCTCGACGAGATCGGCGAGTTACCGCTGCCGCTGCAGGGCAAGCTGCTGCGGTTTGTCCAGGAGCGCAAGTTCGAGCGCGTCGGTGGCCGCGAGACATTGACCGCGGATGTCCGGCTCGTCGCGGCGACGAACCGCGATCTCGCCGCGATGTCGAACGCCGGCCAGTTTCGCAGCGATCTGTACTTCCGGCTGCGCGTCGTCGAGATCGAGATCCCGTCGCTGCGCGAGCGCGGCGGCGAGGACATCCTCGCGCTCGCCGAGCACTTCATCGATCAGTTCGCGCGCCGCTACCGCAAGGGCCCGCTGCGCCTCGCATCGGCCGCGCGCCCTGCCCTGACCGCGTACGTGTGGCCGGGCAACGTGCGCGAGCTCGAGAACACGATCGAGCGCGCGGTCGTGATGTCGCAGGGACCGTCGATCACGATCAAGGATCTCGGGCTCGAGCCGCGCCGGACGACGACCGGCGTGATGCCCGTCGTCACCGCGAGCGACTCGATGATCGGGATGCCGGCGATGGCGCGCGCCGACGATGCGATCGCGCTGCCGCCGGATCTCGAGCTCGAGGAAGCCGAGCGTCGCTATGCGCGCGCGATCCTCGATCGCCACGAGGGCAACCAGTCCGCGGCGGCGCGCGCGCTCGGCATCAGCCGCAACAAGCTCGCGCGCCTGCTGAAGGCGTGATCAGAGCAGGCAGCGCGGATCGCGCACGTTGCACTTGGACGTCCGCGACTGGCCGCGCGCGACCTTGCGCGACGCCTTCGCGACCCGCTTGACCGCGCGCTTCGCCGGCTTGTGCGACGCGAGCTGCGCGTGATCGACGAGCGCCTGCTCGGTGCGCGCGGGCTCCCACGCGGTCTCGTCCGGCACGTCCGGGGTCTCGGGCGCGGCCGGCGTCACCGTCGGCGCGGGCTCGTCGATCGGCTCGACGATCGGCTTCGCCTTCGGCGCGGGTGCCGCCGGAGCCGCGGCCGCGACGCTGCGCACCTCGCCGCCCGCGGCGATCGCGGTGAACCCGACGATCGCGAGGATCATGATCGCCGCGCTCGCGACGATCGCGCGTGCCTTCTTCGTCAGCGGCGGCTTGCGCACCTTGTCGGTGACCTGCTGGCCGGTCGCGAGGTGCGAAGGGATATGCGAAGGGATGCTCGACGGCAGGCTCGGGATCGCATCGACCGGCGCGAGCCCGATCGGCGCCTCGGGCAGCACGATCATGCGCGCGCAGAACCCACCGGAGTCCGCGGCCGACGGCAGCGCGCGGATCGTCGGGCGGGTCGCGGTCTGCGCGATCACGCCGGCGAGCGGCGCGAGCGCACCCGCGAGCTCGAGCACGGTCGCGTAGCGATCCTTGGGATCCTTCGCGAGGCAGCGGTCGACGATCTTCGCGAGCGCGGGCGTCGCCTCGTAGAGCGGGACGTGCTTCTCGGTCGCGATCGCGATCGAGATCGCCGCGAAGTTGTCGCCCGGGAACGGCAGCCGCCCCGACACGAGCTCGTACAGCGTGACGCCGAGCGACCAGATGTCGCTGCGCGCATCGACCTTCGCGCCGCGCAGCTGCTCGGGCGACATGTAGCTGACCGAGCCGACGATCATGTTCGCGCGGGTCAGCGTCGCGTGGTCGTGATCGTTGCGCGATGCGGTCGCGATCCCGAAGTCGAGCACCTTGACGATCGGCTCGCCGTGCGGGCCCGCGACGACCATCAGGTTCGCCGGCTTGATGTCGCGATGGATGATGCCGAGCGCGTGGGCATCGGCGAGCCCGACGCACGCCTGCATCGCGTAGCGCGCGGCGAGCTGCGGGGCGAGCGGATGGATGTCGAGCTGCGTCTGCAGATCGGTACCCTCGAGCAGCTCCATCACGATGTACGGCTGGTCGTCGTGGATGCCGTGGGCGAACGCGCGCGCGACGTGCTCGCTCGTCAGCTGGCACACGCCGCGGACCTCGCGCAGGAACCGGCGGCGCAGGTTCTCGTCGTCGATGTCGGGGCGCAGCAGCTTGATCGCGACGCGATGGTCGGAGATCAGCTCGCGCGCGGCCACGACGAGGCCCATCCCGCCCTCGCCCAGGGTGTGGAGCACCTGGTACTTGCGGTCGATGATGTCGCCGGGCTGCATGGCGAACGGACGAAGTGCCATCGACATGCCACCGCTCGCTCCCGCGTAACCTCGCGAGATGGCGCGGCTCCGGGCGGCAAGTCGAGCCGCCACCGCCGGCGCCTCGCAGCTGGATCAGCCAGGCCCGGCAACCCCGCTGTAACGACGCACAGCGGCAGAACGACTCGGGTTACTTGCGATACAGATCGATGCCGATCGAGCCCATGAACCGCGTGCCGAGCGAGACCTGCGCGCCGGGCGAGGCCGTGAACATCGCGCCCATCTGGATGCGCAGCCGGCCGAGGTGAAGGCCGCCACCGAGCTCGAACGCGGGGTACGCGCGCGTGAAGCTGTCGACCTCGAGGAACGTCATCGTGCTGGTCTCGGTCTGCGAGTAGACCGTGAAGCCGGCGAGCGCGCGGCCGTGGATCGTCTTGCTGCCCATCGTCCGCACGCCGCCCATCGCGACGACCTCGGAGCCCGTGAACTCGCGATCGCGGAAGAAGTCCTCGTTCGTGCCGTGCGAGTAGTACTCGAGCCGCGTCGCGAGCCCGAGCGACTTGCCGAGCCGGCGCTCGTAGAACACCGACAGGCCGCCGCCGACGCCGGTCGTGTCGTCGCCGTTCTCGTCGTGCGCGCCCGGCGTCAGCATCGACGCCGCGACCGCGATGTACGTCTGATAGACGGGCGTCGGCGGCTTCGGCATCGGCGTGTACAGCGACGCGAGCGGGCGTCCGGTGCCGACCGGCTGCGGCCGCGTACCGACCGCCGGCGTGATCGGGATGACGACGACGCCCTGCGAGCCCGCGGCGACCTGCGCGACGACCTCGACCTTCGAGCCGTCGTCGAGCGACGCGACGAGCACCTGCTTGCCGGGCGACACCGCGGTCCACTGCGTCAGCGGCTGCGCGAGATCACCTTCGCCATCGCGATGCACGGCGACCACGCGCTGCGGCGGCACACCATCGGGAACGCGCAGCCACACGAAACCGATCTTCGCGCGCAGCTCGCCGAGCTTGTACTTGATGCGCTCGGCGCGCGCGTTGACCTCCACGTCCTTGCCACCGGTGGCCTGGACCTCCTGCTGCGAGTAGCGCTGCGCGCTGACCATCGTGTCGTAGGCGAGCGCGATCTGGCCCATCGCCTCGACCGCCTGCGCGTAGCCGAGGTAGCTGCGCGCGGTCGGCTCCGCGGCGATCGCGGCGGCAAACTTCGCGGCCGCCTGCTCGTGCTTGCCCTCCAGAAACAGCGCCACGCCCTCCTCGTGCAGGATGCAGCTCGCGCGCTTGTCGGGACACGACGCGCTCGCGAGCGACGCGCTGCCGACGAGCATCGCCACGATCAAGAGTCCAGCTTTCACGGGCTTACTCATGTGCTGAATCCGCCCCGAGATCAAGCGCGATCTCGGGTCGCCGCCGCTGCGATCACAATCCGCAACGTGGATCGTTTGGCGCGCACGGCTGCGGCTTCGTGTCCGGCTTCGGATCGGTCTTCGGCGAATCCGGCGGCTTCACGTTCGAGCCCGGACCGATGCCTTGCTTCGACGTCTTCGTCGGATCGTACTCGTCGGGCTCGACCGGCGTGCGGCCATCGCCCTTCTTCTTCTGCTTCTTCGTCGTCGACTTCTTCGGCGTCGTCTTCGCGACCGGCGTGTCGATCGCGGGCTCCGTCTTCGCGGGCTCGGTCTTCGTCGGCTCGGTGATCGGCTCGACCTGCGGCTTCGCGGGCTCGTCGGTCTTCGGCGGCTCGGGCGGCTTCGCGCTCGGCTCGATCGTCGACGGCGTCGACGGCGGCGGACGCGTCGCGGCCTGCGCGGTCGGATCGCCACCGCTGAGCCCGACCGCGACGCCGATGCCGATGCCGAGCGCGATCGTCGCGGCGCCGGCGGTGATCCACACCCAGCGCCGGCTCTTCTGCGGCGGCAGCGCGCCGGTCTCGCCGGCGGCGAGCGACGTCGTGCTCGTCATGCCGACGTGGCCGACGCTGCCGACGTGACCGCTCATGCCGCTGACGCGACTGATCTGGACCGGGCCGGTGATCGGCGATGACGTCGGCGCCATCGTCGGCTGCGTGCCGAGCGACTTCTCGAGGCCAAGCAGCGTCGGCGGCACCGGCATGCTGTACGAGCCGGCGACGAGATCCGCCGCCTGCGAGCCACCGGGGAACAGCGGCGCGAGCGCGCGCGACAGCTCGGCGACGTTCGCGAACCGGTGCGCCGGGTTCTTCTCGAGGCAGCGATCGATGATCGCGATCAGCGCGTCGGGCACGCCCGCGAGCCGCTGGTGCGGATCGGTGACGATCGAGAGCGACAGCGCGGTCAGCGTCGGGCCGACGAACGGCTGGTGGCCGGAGATCAGCTCGTACAGCGTGACGCCGAGCGACCAGATATCGCTGCGCGCGTCGACGTTGTGCGCGCCCTTCAGCTGCTCGGGAGACATGTAGCTCGGCGAGCCCATCACCGACTGCGTGCTCGTCAGCCGCGGATCCATGTCGCCGGTCGCGGCGGTCGCGATGCCGAAGTCGAGCACCTTGACGAGCGCCGCGCCGTTCGGCCGCGACGTGACGAACAGGTTCGCCGGCTTGACGTCGCGATGGACCATGCCCATGCCGTGCGCCTCGGCGAGGCCCTCGCACGCCTGGACGATGTAGTCGACGGCCTCGGCCGCGGGGATCGGTCCCTTCTTGAGCCGCGTGGCCAGATCGTGGCCGTGCAGCATCTCCATCACCATGTACGGCTCGCCCGTCGGCAGCGCGCCGACGTCGATCACCTTGACGACGTGCTCGCTGCGCAGCCGGCCGGCCGCGCGTGCTTCGCGCAAGAATCGCTTCGGCACCTCGGGCGAGGACAGCGCTTCGTGGCGCAGTACTTTGATCGCGACCGTGTTGCCGATCGCCTGGTGGACTGCGGCGAACACGCGGCCCATACCGCCTTCACCGAGCTCGACCTCGATGCGGTACTTGCCGTCGATGACGTCACCGGGATTCACGCTCGCCACAATACCAGAGACGCTCGAAGAACCAGCGAGTTTTGATCGCGTTGCGAGCGCGAGAATGCGCTTAGATTTCGACGATCACGGAAATCTGAGGCGCGCCATGACACGCGCGTCGCGACGATGGTCAAACGCGGCTGCAAATTGCCGATCCTTGCAGCCACGTGACGTCACCCGTGCCAGCGGTTGTCATGCAACGAGCGGGAGGCGCCGTGAATTTGCCCCGCTTGCACGGGCCGGATAGGTTCGCGGCGATGAGGAGCCACGTCCTCGCGATGCTCGCGGTGCTGGTCGGCGGCGCGGCGTCCGCTTCGGCGGATGACGCGAAGCCCGACGATGCGACGCCGGCCGACAAGCCGAGCGGCGATGGCATCGCGCGCGGCACCGACAAGGGCACGATCGGCGTCGGCATCGTGATCGGCGAACCGGTCGGCGTGTGCGCGAAGCTCTACCTCGCGGACGATCAGGCGATCCAGGGTGCGGTCGGCTCGGCGTTCATCGGTGGCGGTCTGCAGGTCCACGCCGACTACGTGTGGCATCCGTACATCCTGCAGAAGCGCGACAGCTTCGTGCTCGCGACGTACCTCGGCCCCGGCGTGCGCGTGATCCAGTACTCCGAGGGCCGCGACGCGAGCTACGTCGCGCTCGGGCTGCGCGCGGTCGGCGGCCTGCTGTTCGACTTCGACAATCCGCTCGATGCGTTCATCGAGGTCGCGGGCGTGTTCGAGTACGGCTTCGCCGACGGCAAGGGCGCCGGCCTCGCGCTCAACGCCGGTGCCGGCGTGCGCTACTACTTCTGAACGTGCCGCCGACGCCGCCGATCGACGAGCTCGTCGCGACGACCGCCGACGGCGTGACGCTGCGGATCGATCGCGTGCGCGGCAGGGGCTCGGGCGCCGGCGCCGTGATCTGCCTGCACGCGATGATGACCGACGGTCGCTACTTCGGTGCGCGGCGTGACGGCTCGTTTGCCGCCGCGCTCGCCGACGCCGGCCACGACGTCTACGTCGCGGACTTTCGCGGCCACGGCCGATCGACGCCGCCGATCGCGGGCCCCGACGACTGGAGCTTCGACGATCTCGTCGAGCTCGACCTGCCGGCGATCGTGGCAGCCGCCAGCCAGGCGTCCGGCGTCCGGACAGCCGAGCTCGCGCTCGTCGGCCATTCGCTCGGCGGCCTCGTCACGATCGCGGCGCTCGGCACCGGCCGGATCGCGGCACCGCGCGTCGTCGTGCTGCCGTCGACGAACGTCTGGCTGCTCGGCCCCGACGGCGCGTGGCGACGCCGCGCCTTGATGGCGCTGTATCGCGGTGTCGCGCGCGTGCTCGGCAAGGCGCCGATTCGCGCGCTGCGCCAGGGCACCGCCGACGAGGCGCGGACGTACATCGAGCAGCTGACCGGGTGGACGCGCGCCGCGCGATGGACGAGCCTGCGCGGCATCGATTACGGCGCCGCCGCGCGCGCGATCACGACGCCGGTCGTGCCGCTCGCGGGCGCCGGCGACTGGATGTGCACGCCGGAGGACGCGCGCGCGTTCGCGGCGCAGATCCCGACGAGCGAGCCGGTGCGGATCGTCGGCCGCGCGCACGGCGATGCGCTCGATCCCGATCACTTCCAGCTGTTCACGCGCGGCGAGCTGCGCCCGGTGTGGAACGAGCTGATCGCGCGGCTTGCTCAGAATCGTTTGTAGCGATCGCTGGCACGCGGCGTGGTTCTGTACGCCGGTATGTCCGGCATCGTGGACCACTGGCGCGCGTTTCGCGACGACGAACCGGGACAACGGTTCTGCAACCACTTCCAGCGCATGCGGCAGCAGGGCTCGCGTGCTGGACGCATCGTGCGGATCAGCCTCGGGCTCGTGCTGATGACCGCCGGCGTCGTCATGCTGGTCGCGCCCGGCCCCGGGCTGCTCGGCATTCTGTTCGGGCTCGGGCTGCTCGGCGGCGAGTCGGAAAAGATCGCGTCGACGATGGATCGCGTCGAGCCGTCGGCGCGCGAGCACGGCGATGCGTACAAGCAGTGGTGGAAGCAGCAGACGCGCGTGGTCCAGGTCTTCCTCGGGCTCGCGGTGGTCGCCGTGCTCGCGATCGGCGGCTACCAGATGTGGCGCTGGATCTTCGGCTGATCGGTTCACGCTGGCCGCCGCCGCTCCCGCTTCCGATCGACGACACCGTGCGCTAGAAAGGGCGCTCCCATGTCGAGCAAAGGGAAGGGCAAAGCCGACGTTCGTCCACGCTCGGACGACGGCCAGACGCGTGGAGATCGCAGCAAGCGCCTGCTCGATCTGGTGATGATCCTGCTCGGCGCGCGCACGCCGGTCTCGTATCGCGACATCCGCGAGCAGTTCCCCGCGTACCAGACGCTGAATGCCGAGGCCGGGCTGCGCGCGTTCGAGCGCGACAAGGCCGATCTGCTCGAGCTCGGCGTGCCGATCCGCTACATCACGCCCGACGAGGACGACTCGCTCGAGGACGGCGGCTACGTGATCGACCTCAAGCGGTTCAAGATGCCCGAGGTCCGGCTGACGCCCGACGAGATCTCGGCGCTCGTGCTCGCGGCGTCGGTCGCGCACGCGATGCCCGGCGGCACGTATCCGAAGATCGTCGACCTCGCGCTGAAGAAGCTCGCGTTCGATCTCCCGGAGCTGCCGGACACCCCGACCGAGTTCCCGCGCCCGTCGGCGGCGCCGGTGCTCGTCCACTTTCCCGAGCGCCGCGTCGCGATCGCGAACGAAGGCGATCGACCCGAGATGGGCGAGCTGTACGCGACGCTCGAGTCCGCGACCCGGCTGCGCAAGCGCGTCACGCTGACCTACCAGGCGGCGACGACCGGGATGCGCAGCAAGCGCGACGTCGACCCGTACGCGCTCGTCTATCGCGAAGGCGCGTGGCTGCTCGTCGGCTGGTGTCACCTGCGCAAGGAGATCCGATCGTTCCGCGTCGATCGGATCCGCGAGGCGGTGCAGGCGCCGAAGCCGAAGTCGCCGGACTTCGAGCGGCCGGCGGACTTCGACGTCAAGGCGTTCGCGCAGCGCTCGCCGTGGACGTTCACGACCGATCCGCCCGAGGAGGTCCAGCTCGCGCTGTCGCCGGAGGCGGCCGAGGTCGGCAACGAGGACTTCGGGCCGACCGCGGTCAAGCGCCAGGAGGGCGACCGCATGCTCGTGACGTTCGACTGCGCGAACCTCGAGTTCGCGGCGACCCGCGTGATCGCCGCGAAGGGCGCGATTCGCGTGCTGCGCGGCGATCGGCTGCGCGCGCGCGTCACCGAGGAGCTCGACGCGATCGCGGCGCACTACGGCGCGCTCGACGCCGCGGCGGACCGCGAGATCGGAGCGATGCTCGATGCGTGACGTCGGCCAGAAGCTGCGCCGCCTGCTCTACATCGTGCCGTTCGTCGCGAAGCATCGCGAGGGCGTGCCGGTCGAGCAGCTCGCGCGGATGCTCAACACCGAGCAGACCGAGCTGCTCGCGGATCTCGAGCTGCTGTCGCAGGTCGGCCCACCCGACGGCGATCCGGGCGAGTACCTGCTCGTCTCCGTCGAGGAGGGCCGCGTGTTCGTCGATCTCGCGCACCGCCTGACGCGGCCGCTGCGGCTGACGCCGGCCGAGGGCTGCTCGCTGCTGCTCGGCATCCGCGCGCTGCGCGAGTCCGGGATCGCGCCGTTCGACGACGCGATGCAGTCGGCGGAGAAGAAGCTGCTGACCGCGCTCGGCCGCGACGCGCGCGAGGCCGAGTCGCTCGCGACCTCGACCGTCGTCGCCGAGCCCGACGCGATCGTCGCATCGCACCTGCGCGCGCTCGTCACCGCGGTGCGCCGCCGCGATCGCGTCGAGATGGAGTACGCCGCGATCTCGCGCGCGCAGGCCGAGACCCGGCCGATCGATCCGTACGGCATCGTCCACCACGCCGGCGAGTGGTACGTCGTCGGTCACTGCCACAAGCGCGGCGACGTCCGCACGTTCCGCATCGATCGGATCGCGTCGCTGCGGACGACCGGCGAGCACTTCGAGCCACCGGCGAGCTTCGATCTCGAGGCGTACCGGCGCGAGCGGCTGTACGTGCCGTCGGCGGACTCGGTCACCGTGCGCGTCGAGCTCGATCCGCTCGCGGTGACGCGGATCGGCGTCAACTGGCCGGTCGGTGAAGTCACGGTGAACGACGACGGCTCGGCCGAGCTGCTCGTCGACTGCGATGGCTTCGAGTGGGTGACGAGCTGGGTGCTGTCGCTCGGCCGCCACGCGTGGATCACGGGGCCGGAGGAAGCGCGTCAGGCGGTGCGCGAGCGGGTCGCGCGCGTGCGCTCCGAGACGTTTGTTTAGCCGGTCGCCCGTGTCGGGCGCGTCCACCGCGCGAGCGCCTCGCGCACGATCGGAAACACCTGTGCCGGCGCTTCGAGCGCGCTCTGGTGCGACGAGTGCTCGACGACGACGAACCGGCCGTCGGGAATCGCGGCCGCCTCGCGGCGCGCAGCGTCGACCGGCAACAGCGCGTCGTCGGCGCCCGCGATCACGAGCGTCGGGATCGTGATCTCGGGCAGCCGCGGCACGAGGCTCGGCCGCGCGATCGCGTAGCGAACCGCCTGCAGCAGCCCGCGGCGATCGCAGCGCGCGATCGCCGCGACGAGCCCGTCGACGAGCGCCGCGCGATCCGGTGCGGTCGGCGAGATCATCTTGTCCGCGATCATCCGGGCCGCGAACGACCGCAGGCCGAACAGCCACAGCATCGCGTAGCCGAGCTGCATCAGCCGGCGATTCTTGCCGGTCCACGCGGTCATCGGCGCGTTCAGGATCACGAGCCCCGCGAGCCGCTGCGGGTACGAGAGCGCGGCGAGCACGCCGACATGCCCGCCCCACGCCGGGCCGAACCACACCGCGCGATCGATCGCGAGCGCATCGAGCACGTCGATCGCCGCGTGTGCGCAGGCCTCGAAGTCGAGTGCGCGCGGCGGCGCCGGGCTGCGGCCGTGGCCGGGGCCATCGATCACGATCACGCGGTGATCGCGGCCGAGCTCGGCGACCACGCCATCGAGCGTGCGCGCGTCGCAGTACAGGCTCGGCCAGCACACGACGGCCGGCCCGGCCCCGTGGCTCTCGACGTGAAGCGTGCCGACGCGCGTATCCACCAGCTGGCTGTCCATGACCTGCCCTCCATGTTGACGGTGTCACCATTGTGACAGCCGGATGTTGGCTGTGTCAACATGAGGCGGTGCCCCGCCGCCGCGAGTCCTATCATCACGGCGATCTACGCCGCGCGCTGATCGATGCCGCGCTCGCGTTGATCGCTCGCCAGGGCGGTACGGGCGAGGTCACGCTGCGGGCCGCTGCGCGCCGCGCGGGAGTGAGCCACAACGCGCCGTACCGGCATTTCGCAGACAAGGGCGCGCTGCTCGCCGCGGTCGCGGTCGAGGGGTTCGCGGAGCTCTCGCGCGTGCTCGCGACCGCCCGCGAAGGGGTCGACGATCCCGAGCAGCGGTTCGTCGCGACCGGGCTCGCGTACCTGCGGTTCGTTCACGAGCGCCGCAGCCACATCGCGGTGATGTTCGGAACCGAGATCGCGAAGAGCCGGACGCCCGAGCTGCAGCAGGCCGCGAACGACACGTTCCAGGTGATCAAGGAGCTCGCGCACGATGCCGGGGTCACGAACGTCGCGACCGCGCGCCGCCTCGGCATCGAGGTCTGGGCGTTCGTCCACGGGCTCGGCACGCTGACCCGCGACGGCCAGGTCCCGGCGTCGGTGTGGGCTTCGCCGGAACAGCTCGCGGCGTCCGGGCTGCGTCACCTGTTTCGCGCGTTCTCGCAGCGCTAGCGCGGCCGGCACTCGGCGCACCGCGCCTGGACGGCGGGCGGTGCGTTCCACAGCGCGAGCATCGGCTGCTCGAGCAGCGAGCCGAGCGGTGCGCCGGCGTAGTCGACGAGGTGCACGGTGCCGTCGGGATCGATCGCGACCTGCTCGTACGCGGCACGACACGCGCGGTACGCGAACCGGTTCGCGAAGTCGTCGGCGTCGCGGAACGCGCGCGCGACCGGATCGTCGGTGCAGTCGACGCAACCGCAGCCCGCGGGCGGATCGAGGTGATCGACGAGCACGAGCGGGCGCCCCGCGACGACATCGCGCAGTGCCGCCATCGCGGCGGTGACCTCGGGCGCGCGCGGCGACAGCAGATCGTGGCGCGCGAATGCGGTCGCGGGATAGGTCTCCTCGACCTTGAGCCAGTCGACGCCGAGCTCGAGGCACAGCTTGCCGAGCGCGGGCAGCTCGTGATGATTGAGCCGGCCGACGACGGTCGAGATCCCGATCCGGAGGTCGAGCTGTTCGCGCGCGCGCAGCTGCACCGCGGCCGCGACGTTCGCGACGACGCGATCGAGCTTGCCGAGCACGCGGATCCGGTCGTTCGTCGTCGGAGTCGCGCCGTCGAGCGAGATCATCAGCGACGTCACCCCGAGCTCCGCGAGCTCGGCGACACGCGCCTCGTCGAGCAGCATGCCGTTCGAGACCAGGTGGATGTCCGCACGGCGCGACCGGCGAGCGCGGGCGCGCGCGATGCGGCGCAGCACCTCGGGAAAGATCGGCGCGGTGATCGATTCACCGCCGTGCGTGAACGCGACGTAGTCGGCGTGCGCGAACGCCGGCTCGAGCGCATCGAGCAGCCACGGCTGCAGCGTGCGCGCGCGGCCGGACTGCGTGCGCGCGGGCGCGTCGGTGATGCAGTGCTGGCAGCGCAGGTTGCACGCCTCGGTCACCGTGACGTAGAGCCGCGTCGGATACGCGACCGAATCGGTCATGTGGTAGCGCGCCGCGTGGTCCGCGAGCTCGGAGTTGTGCTCGCAGAGCTCGACGGAGATCGGCGCGCGGCGATCGAGCACCGCGAGCGAGCGCGGTCCGAGCACGAGCTGATCGCCGGCCAGCCGGGCATCGCCGACCGCGAGCGCGAGCACGGGCTCGCCGTCCACGGCGATCGCGCGCTCGGACGTGCCGCGATGGATCACGATCTCGATCACGTCGTCGAGCAGCGCGCGCCGGATCACGATCGTGTCCTCGGCGATCATCTCGACGCGCTCGTCGCCGTGGCGAACCACGCGCGCCGCCCGGCGCAGCGCGAGCGCGGACGTGACCGCGGCGAGCGTCTCGCGATCCCACGCGGTGGCGTCCCACGGCATCGGCTGGCGATCCGGCCACGCGTCCTCGAACGCGCGCGCCGCGGCGTCGCGATCGGCGCCGAGCCCGATCTCGTCGCCGTAGTACAGCAGCGGCACGCGCGCGCCGAGCACGACCGCGACGAGCCCGAGCCGCGCGATCGCCGGATCCTGGGTCACGGTCGCGATCCGCGGCTGGTCGTGCGTGCTCGTGAAGCCGAGCGCGTGCGGGCCGGCCGCGCCGCGCAGGCGCTGCGTCGCGTACGTCTCGACGACCGTGGCGGCCGCGCCGCCGGCGAGCCAGCCGACGAGCGCCTCGCGCGCTGCGAAGTCGGTCGCGGCATCGAGCGCGCCGGGCGCGAACCGCTGGACGCACGCCGGCACGACCTCGCCGATCACGATCGCGTCGCGGTTCACGGCGCGCACGGTGTCGCGGATCCGCGCGAGCAGGGCCGGTGGCAGATCGGCGGCCGCATCGACGCGCACGCCGTCGATGCCGCGCCTCGCCCAGGTCTGGAACCAGCCACAGATCGCGTCCTGGACCTCGGGATGATCGACCGCGAGCAGCGGCTCCTGCCACTGGCCCTTCTGGTAGTGGCGATACCCCGGATCCGGACCGTCGAAGAACGGCCAGCGCAGCGTCTGGAACCACGGCCAGTACGGCGAGCCGGGGCCACGCTCGCGGACGTCGCGAAACGGCGCGAGCTCGCGATCGACGTGCGTCGTCGCGACGTCGACGATCACGCGCATGCCGCGCGCGTGTGCCGCGTCGACGAGCCGCGCGAACGCCGGCTCGCCGCCGAGCGCCGGCTCGATCGCAACCGGATCGATCGCGTCGTAGCGATGCACCGACGGCGCGAGGCAGATCGGCGTCAGGTGCAGCGCGGTGACGCCGAGGTCCGCGAGGTACGGCAGCGCGTCGCGGATGCCGTCGAGATCGCCGCCCGCGCGGTCGTCGCGCTGCCAGCCGGGCTGCCCGCGCCAGCCGCCGGCGCGGCGAAACCGATCGACGAAGATCGTGTAGACGACCGCGTCGTGCCACCACGCGGGCAGCGCGTGCGCGACATCGCGCAGCGCGACCGTGATCGCGCACCCCGCCGCGCCGATCGTGCGACCGTCCGCGAGCACGAACGCGTACTCGAGCGCGCGCGTCGCGCCGGCGAGCTCGAGCTCGAACCAGCGATGGCTCGCGGTATCGCCGATCGGCTGCATCCAGTGGAGACCCTCGTCGACGCGCAGCGCGAGCCGGTCACCGGCGCCGCGACGCAGCGCCGCGCGGACCGTGACGCGGCCATCGCCGGCGACGCGCAGCCACGGCGATGCCGGCGCGTGCAGCACCGGCTCGTCGGTGCCGCCGACGACGACCACGCCGTTGACCTCGTCGCCGCGCGCGATCGTGCGCCAGCTCGGATCGACGAGCCAGCTGCCGTCCGGCGCGCGCGCCTTGATCTCGTAGACGCCGGGCCCGAGCCGCAGCTGCGCCTCGAAGCCGGCGCCGGCGCGCTGCATCGCGATCGGCTGCTCCCAGCACGGCAGCTCGCCGTACAGCTCGAGCCCGACGACTGGCCGCGCCGGCGTCGCGCGCACCGTGACGAGCGGCGCGCCGTCCGCGAGCACGCGTGGCGTCATCCGCCGGCCAGGATCCGGTCGACGGTGCGGCGCGGCGTGCCGTCCGGCGGCCGGACGTACTGCACGTGGCCGTGATCATCCGCGGACGCGGTCCAGTGCTTGCCGGTCTCCTCGGCGCGCGCGCGAAACCCGGCCGCGATGTCGTGGCGGTGCCGCGAGGTGTAGACCTCGATCCCGCTCGCGGCATCGATCACCTGGTTCATCCGCGCCTTGTCACGCACGCGCACCGGATGCGCGACGATGTCGAGCGCGCCGTCGCCGCGGATGCACTCGATCGCCTCCTCGGGCGTCCAGCCGAACAGCTCGCGGCCCTCGTTCCAGAACGCGACGTGATGGCGGATGAAGTCCTGATAGACGAGGCGGTTGCGATCGAAGATCAGGTTCAAGAAGTCCTGGAGCTGCGGGAACTCGGTGCCGCGCCTGTCGGCGAGCGACCGATCCGGATCGAGGAAGTACCGCTGCTCGTCGGGCAGCGACGTCAGCCACGCGAGGCAGAGCTCTCGCCACCGCCGGCTGACCGCGACCGCACGTGCGCCGAGCGCGGTCTCCGACAGCGAGCCGTCGAGCGCGCGGTGCGGCGGGAAGTACGCGAGGATGTGGATCTGCTCGGCGCGCGGCGTCCCGAAGTGGATGAACGATGTGACCTCCATCGCCGGCACGAGCGTGACCCCGAGGTCGCCCGCCGCCGCAGCCGCGCGCGGCACGCCCGCGAACGTGTCGTGATCCGAGACCGCGATCACCTCCATCCCGAGCCCGGCGCGAAACCCGACGTACTCCTCGGGCTCGGCGCGCCCGTCGGAGAACTTCGTGTGGCCGTGCAGGTCGGTCGGGATCGTCTCGGTCCGGATCGTCGCGGTCATGGTGCCTCGCTACGGCGTCGGGGCCGCGCGCTCGATCCGGTAGTTGCCGCCGCCGTTGTTGTCCCAGAACTGGTACGTGCGCGCGCCGTTGACGACGCCGTGGAAGTAACCGACCGCGTACTCGAGCTTGTCGGTCGGGCCCGGCAGGTCGAGATCGATCTGCCAGCGCTCGCGCACCGAGCCCGAGAAGTCCTCGACCCAGTACCACTTGTTCTTCTCGCCCTGCGAGCCGATGCCGAACCGAAGCACGGTCGCCCAGTTGTCGGTCGTCGCGACGAGCTCGAGCCGCTTGTCGTAGTCGATGTCGACCGCCTGCACGCTGAGCTTGCCGGACACGCCGGCATCCCCGACGGTCGCGGTGTTCAGCCACGGCTCGACGCGGATCACGTTGTAGTCCGGGCCGGCGTTGACGACGTGAAACTCGCCCTCGTTGTCGTCGATGAACGTCGAGCCCTTGCCGTCCTGGTACCAGGCGTCGAACACGACGAGCGTGTGATACGACGGGACCGAGATCATCACGTCCCACTCCTCGTCGCCGCTGCCGGTCGTCGTGATGTAGTTGCCGATCGCGGTGCGCTCGGTCAGATCGTCGGGCAGCCGGTAGACGACGCCGACGCGCTTCCAGTTGAGGTCGGCGCCGATCTGCGGCTTGACCCGCACGGTGAGGTGGATGCCGAGCGTGCCGCAGCCAAACCGCGTGTTGCCGCCGAGGCACTCGGAGCGCCACGCGCCGGTGAACGCGACCATCCGGGTGTCGCGCTTGCCCTCGTACTGCGCCCAGTCGAACGACTCGACCGCGCCGGTCGCATCGGCCGGCTCGACGCACGCGACGACGTTCGGCAGGGTGACGAGGATGCTGCCGCCGAGCGCGGCGGTGCGAGCGGCCCTGCCACGGCGGAGCCGGGCGAGCGCGGTCTCGAAGAGCTGATGGGAATCGGACATGTTTGCGCCCGCGCGAGCAGCAACCGACATGCCACGCGGCGCGTGCTCAACCATCGAGAACCACGCGTGCTTTGCGGCGGCGAGCGCAGCTCACGTCGCGCTTCGCAACGCGCGTGGCAGCCCGGATCGCCACGATTGCTTTTGCCGTCAGCGACGCCACGGTTTGTACACATGCCCGAGGTGCTCGAGCGCGGCGACATCCTGTTCTTCTACCGGCCGACCGTGCAGCCGGCGGAGCTCGCGGTCGGTCCACCCGCCGCGGCCGAGCACGATGGCGTGCAGAGCTTCTTCGTCGTGCTCGCGCCCGCCGGGGGCAAGCATCGCCGGCTGAGGATCGGTCGCAAGCGGATGCCATCGCCCTCGGGCGAGCGGTTCTGGGGCAGGATCGAGCGCGTCGGTACGCTCGAGCGCGTGCTCGCGGATCAGCTCGAGGCCGAGCACTACGTCACGAAGACGCGCGGCGAGCGCTACCAGCCGGGCGCGCGGCCGATCGCGCAGGGCTGCTACGCGTTCGTCCGTCACGACGATCACGTCCACCTCGCCTACCGGCTCGAGCACACCGAGCCTGACGTCCCCGAGGCGCTGCGCGTCCCCGATGCCGGCAGTCACGTCGTGCTGTTCGAGCGCACGCCGCGCACGAAGGCGACGTGGACGACGGTCGGCGAGCCGGCGCAGCTCGACACCGAGGGCGAGGAGCTCGTGCTGGTCGGCGTCGACGACGAGCCGGAGCGCGAGCTCGGCATCGAGCTACTGGTCGCGTGAGACGCCGCAGTAGATCGTGACATCGACCGCGTCGAGATCGGCGACCGCAGGGTACCCCTGGCGATCGTCGCCCATGGCCTCGGTCGACAGCAGCTCGATCACCGTCGGCGTGCAGCCGGTCGCGGTCGCGCGCAGCCAGCGCTGGTCGTAGTCGCACGTGAACAGGCCGGTCGACGGGATGCCGGTCAGGTAGTGCGGGCCATCGCCGTCGTCGCGCACGGTCGCGGGCGCGTTGCACTCGTCGCCTTGCGGCGTCTTGCAGGTGTGGATCTCGAGATCGTACGGCGGCGTGCCCTTGACGATCACGCGGCCGCCGACCTGCAGCGAGCCGTTCGACCACTCGCAGCTCTCGCACCCGGCCTCGAGGATCACGAGCATCACCAGACAGACGCGCAGCATGGCGATGCGTCGTGCAGCCCGGCGACCAGATCCGATCGTGTCCGGATGCGGACTTCGCGATCGCGCGTCCATGGTCTCGCGGCAAACCGCGACACCGCTGCCCTACGTGATCATGGCGAGCAGCTCGTTGATCCGGACCGGCTTCACCAGATGCGCGGCGAACCCGGCGGACAGCGCCTTCTCGCGATCGTCGCGCTGGCCGTAGCCGGTGAGCGCGATCAGCCGGCAGTCCGGACACGCGACGCGCAGCCGCGACGCGAGCTCGTAGCCGTCCATCCCCGGCAGGCCGATGTCGAGCACGGCGACCTCCGGGTGGAACGACGCGATCGCCGCGAGTGCATGCGAGGGATCGTGAACGACCGTGACCTCGTGGCCGCGCTGGCGCGCGATCTCGCCGAGCAAGTTCGCCGCGTCCTCGTTGTCGTCGACGACCAGCACCCGCCGCGCATCGCCGCGCGCGGGCTGGGCATGGACGTGCGCGGTCTCGGCGACGACCGGATCGACGAGCGCGAGCTCGACGGTGAACGTGCTGCCGCGACCGCGACCGGGGCTCGTCGCGCGCACGCTGCCGCCGTGCAGCCGCACGAGGTTCTGGACGATCGCGAGCCCGAGCCCGAGGCCGCCTTCGGTGCGCTCGACGTTGCGCTCGCCCTGCACGAACAGATCGAACACCTTCGGCAGCAGCTCCGGCTCGATCCCGAGGCCGGTGTCCTCGACGCGCAGGTACGCGCGGCCGCCCGACGCCGACAGCGCGACGCGGATCTCGCCGCCCGGTGGCGTGTAGCGGGCCGCGTTCGTCAGGAGATTGGACACGATCTGGACGAGCCGCGCCTCGTCGCCGTGGACGGTGCAGCCGCGCGCGGCGTCGACGCTCAGGCGATGGCCACGCTGCTGCACGAGGTGGCGCGTCGCATCGACGGCGGCGGCCACGACGTCCGCGAGGTCGATCGTGCGCAGCTCGAGCTGGATCAGGCCGCGCGTGATCCGCGTGATGTCGAGTAGATCGTCGACCAGCCGGATCACGTGGCGAACCTGGCGCTCGATGATCGCGCGCTCCGGCGCCATGGCCGCGCTCTTCTCGTTCATCAGCTCGAGCGCGGTCACGATCGGCGCGAGTGGATTGCGCAGCTCGTGGCCGAGCATCGCGAAGAACTCGTCCTTCGCGCGGCTACTGTCGGCGAGCTTGCGCAACAGCTCGTTGCGCTCCTCGTCGAGCTTCTCGAGCGCCTGCCGCGCGCGCACCTGATCGGTGATGTCGACCGCGACCGCCATCATGCCGTAGACCGCGGCCATCTCGTCGCGCAGCGGCTCGAGGTTGAAGTTGAAGTAGCAGTCCTCGAGCGCGCCGTGTCTCGCGAGCGCGACCCGTTGCTCGGCGAGCGCGACCGGCTCGCCGGTGCGGTACACGTGATCGAGCAGCCCCGGCAGCTCGGTGCCGGCGAGCTCCGGGAACGCCTCGCGATACGACTTGCCGGTCGGATCGCGGCCGACGAGCTCGCAGTACAGCGGGTTCGCGAGCTGGAACACGTGGTCGGGCCCGGCGAGCAGCGCGGTCGCGACCGGCGCGTGCATCAGCAGGTTGTCGCGCTGGATCCGCATCGCATCGCGCGCGGTCGCCTTGTCGATCCGGCGCAGCGTCGCGGTGACTTGCTCGACGATCTGCGACAGAAAGCTGCGGTACGCGTCGTCGAACGGCAGCCGCGGGCTGAGCCCGAACGCGAGCTGATGGCCGTGCGCGGTCAGCGTCGACGCCGCGATCGCGCGCACCGGCTCCGGCCACACCGCGGTCGCGATGTCGTGCGCGAGCGCGAGCTCGAGCGGCGTGCGAGGCACCGCGGCGTCGCGCAGGACGTCGAGCACCGGCGCCGCGTCCGCAGCCGAGATCCCGGACTGCGCGAGCACGCGATCCGCCGCGGTCGCGACGAGGAACGGCACGTCGGCGGGCACGCTCGAGACGAGCTCGGCGAGCGAGGCGAACACGTCGTCGTACGTCTTCGCGGCGGACAGCGCGACGCCGAGCTTCGCGAGCAGCGCGAGCCGTCGGGTCGCGAGCACGCGCCCGGTCGTCTCGGTGACGATCACGAGCGTGCCGCGAATCGTGCAATCAACGTCGTGCGCCGGCGAGTAGCTGTACGTCCAGAACACCTCTTCGAGGCGGCCGTTGCGGAAGATCGGGACGAGCGCGTCCTCGTGCCACGCCGGTTCGCCGCGCGTCATCACCGCCTCGATCTGCGCGCCGACGACCGGCCACGCATCCGCCCAGCACTCGCGCGCGGGCTGGCCCATCGCCGCCGGGTGCTTGCCGCGCCCGAAGCTCGGGACGAACGAATCGTTGTAGACCTGGATCAGGTCCGGCCCCCAGAACAGCAGCATCGGCTGCCGCGCGTGCAGCAGGTTCGCGACCATCGCGCGCAGCGCCGGCGACCACTGCTCGATCGCGCCGAGCGAGGTCTGCGACCAGTCACGCTCGCGAATCAACGCGCCGCACGTGCTGTCCGCGAGCACGTCCCGCACGGTCGAGTCCGCCACCACGCGCGGACCGTAGCACGCGTCTCACGGTCTGACGCGCGACTACTTCGCGACGATCTGCGCGCCCATCTTGATCGCGAACTCGAGCTGCGCCGGCGGATTCGACTTCGGCTCGGCCTCGCTCGCGATGAACGACGCATCGAGCGTGGTCTTGTGCGACGGGTACAGCGCACCGTCGGCGAGCGTGAAGTCGCTGGTCCCGGTCCCGGTGATCTTCGTGATCTTTCCGCCCTGCATCATCTGATCGGCGCCGGAGACCTTCGTCTTGCCCTTGATCGTCCACACCTTGCCCTTGTACGAGACCAGCTCGTAGTCGGTCACCTGAGTGACGTCCAGCTTGTCCGCGAGCTTCGTCGTGGTCGTCGCCTGCCACTTCGCTCCCGGGGCGATCGGCTCGGTCGGCAGCGCGGGCCACGGCGGCAGCGTCAGCCGGATCAGCTCGACCGCCTGGCCGGTCGCCTCGGCTTGCTTGTCGAGGTGCATCGTGACCTCGCCGGTCGAACCATTCGGCCCGACGGTGCCGCCGATCGTGAGCCCGGACAGCGTCGCGAGGATCTCCTTGAACTTGTCGATCGGGACCTGGCTGCCGGCGGTCTCCTTCGCATCGGTCTTCGTGATCGTCAGCGTGTACTGGGCCGTGCCCGACGGATCGACGGCCTTCGTCTCGGCATCGCCGGACAGCACGACCGTCGGCACGACGTTGTCCTCCGACTGACCGCCCATCGACTGCTTGAGCGCGAAGTCGAGCGAGACCTCGACCGCCTGCTTCTGCCCGGCCTTCGCGCTGAGCTTGAGCGGCTGACGCTTGCCCTTGCCGGCCGACACCAGCTTCACGGTCGTCGTGGTCGCCGGGATCTTGAGATCGAGCGGACCGCTCGGCGGCGGCGGCTTCGCCGGCTCGGGCTCGGGCTTCGGCGGCGTGGGCTCCGCCTTCGCGACCGGCTTGTCATCGGGCAGCGGCGCGAGGTTGGTTTGCTTCTTGTCCTTCCCACCGCAGGCAGCCAGGACCACGAGAACGAGCGCGAGGCGTTTCATCCCCGGACGCTACACCGGCGATCCCGTAGATGCCAGGCGACCAAACCGGGCGGAGGGGCTCGGCGAGCGTGATCGCACGCCGAGATCCGGGGTGCACGTGCGCCCGAGCACGCATCCGGCCACGGAAAATTCTCGTATTTGCGACGCGCTCCGTCGGTCCAACCGGGCTGCGATCGGCCCGCGGTGCGGGCACATCCGGTGCACGCGCGACCGTCCGTGGCGCGAAGGTTTGCGATCGGCGCCGAGCTCTCCCGACAGGAGCACGGCGTCCATGTCCGCGTGTGGGCACCGACGCATCCGCGCGTGACGCTCGTGATCGAGTCACCGGAACGCCGCGAGGTGACGCTTGGCCGCGAAGACGGCGGCTATCACAGCGGGTTCGCGCCCGGCCTCGCCGCCGGAGCGCGCTATCGCTTCCGGCTCGGCGATGCGCAGCGCCTCGTCGCGGATCCCGCGTCGCGGTTTCAGCCCGAAGGCCCGTTCGGTCCCTCCGAGGTCGTCGATCCGGACGCGTTCGCGTGGACCGATCAGGGCTGGCGCGGGCTCGAGCCGCATCGCCACGTCCTGTACGAGCTGCACGTCGGCACGTTCACGCCCGAGGGCACGTGGGACGCCGCCGCCGAGCAGCTGCCGCGGCTCGCCGAGATCGGCATCACGACGCTCGAGCTGATGCCGGTGGCGGAGTTCGCCGGTCATCACAACTGGGGCTACGACGGCGTCAACCTGTTCGCGCCGACGCACAACTACGGCACGCCCGATGCGATGCGCCGGTTCGTCGATCGCGCACACGCCGCCGGGCTCGCGGTGATCCTCGACGTCGTCTACAACCACCTCGGCCCGTCGGGCAACTCGATGTTCGAGTGGTGCCCGTACTACAAGAGCGAGAACCTGACCGAGTGGGGCGAGGCGATCGACTTCGACGGCCCGCACAGCGCACCGGTCCGCGAGTACTTCGCGACAAACGCCGCCTACTGGATCGACGAGTTTCACCTCGACGGCCTGCGGATCGACGCGACCCAGGCGATCCACGACCGCTCGCCCGAGCACGTGCTCGGCGTGATCGCGCGACGCGCTCGCGAGGCCGGCAAGGGCCGCACGATCTTCCTGGTCGGCGAGAACGAGCCACAGGACACCCAGCTGCTCGCCGAGCCGATCGGACTCGACGCGCTGTGGAACGACGACTTCCACCACACCGCGCGCGTCGCGGCGACCGGGCTGACCGAAGGCTACCTCCACGACTACCGCGGCACGCCACAGGAGCTGTTGTCGGCGATGAAGCGCGGCTTCCTCTATCAGGGCCAGCTCTATCCGTGGCAGCGCAACCCGCGCGGCACGCCGACTCGCGACCTCGGGCGCTCGCGGTTCGTGCACTTCCTCGAGAACCACGATCAGGTCGCGAACATCGGCTTCGGCGAGCGGCTCGTCGAGCTCTGCGATGCCGCGCTGTATCGCGCGCTGACCGCGGTGCTGCTGCTCGGGCCCGAGCTGCCGCTGCTGTTCCAGGGCCAGGAGATGGGCTCGCGCAAGCCGTGGCACTTCTTCGTCGATCACTGCGACGACCTCCACGAGCCGGTGCGCCGCGGCCGCGCCGAGTTCGTCGCGCAGTTCTTGCGGCTCGCGACGGCCGAGGCCCAGGCCGCGCTCGTCGATCCGTGCGACGAATCGACGTACCGCGCGTGCCTGCTCGATCCCGCGCAACGCACGCTCGACAACCCGATCGTGCGGCTGCATCGCGATCTGCTGCGGCTGCGGCGCGACGATCCGGCGTTCACCGATCTGCGGCCAGACGCGCTCGACGGCGCGGTGCTGTCCGCGTCGGCATTCTGCGTGCGCTACTTCCAGCCCGATCCGGCGCGCGATCGTCTGCTGCTCGTCAACCTCGGGCCGACGTTCAGCCAGCCGGTCGTGCCCGAGCCGCTCGTCGCGCCGCCGTTCGGTGGGTGGAAGCTCGTGTGGTCGAGCGAGGATCCGCAGTACGGCGGCCACGGCACGCCGCCGCCGTTCACCCGCCTCCGGCTCGGCATCCCGGCACACGCCGCGATCGTCTGCGCCCCCGACCGCGACGCCACGCTGCGCGTCGATCCCTCGACGCTCGGGCAGCTCGGCCCGCTGGAGCCATGACATGACCCGACTCGCCGGACATACCTACGCACGTCACGTTCAGGTGCTCGAGCATCGTGCGCGCACCGAAGCCGAGCGCTCGCTGCAACGCGCGCTCGAGCGCCCGTCGAGCCGTTCGATCGAACGTCGGTTCGACGTCACCGATCACGAGCCGCACCCCGACGAGAACCCATGAACGCGTACGCCGATCCTCATCGCCACGTCGCGGTGCCGCCTGCCGGCAACCTCGAAGTTCTTCACCGCCGCGAGTGGCTCGTCTGCAATGGCCTCGGTGGCTACGCGTCCGGAACGATCGGCGGCGTGCCGACGCGGCGCTACCACGGCTTTCTGATCGCCGCGCTGCCGAACCCGGCGGGCCGCGTGATGATGCTGAACTCGCTCGCCGAGCAGGTGCGGCTGCCGGATCGCTCGCGCGCGGATCTCGGCTGGGTGCCGCCGGTGTTCACGGCGGGCGCCGATCAGATCATCCCGCTCGTCGATTTCCAGCTCGAGCTCGGCCTCCCGGTGTGGCGGTTCTCGGGCAAGGGCGTGACGATCGAGCGCCGGCTCGTGATGGCGTACGGCCACAACACGACGACGCTCGTCTACCGCGTGCTCGAGGGCGGACCGATCAAGCTCGAGCTGCGCCCCGCGTTGCAGTTCCGCGGTCACGACGAGCCGGTGTCGACCGCGATCCCCGAGGCGTACTCGCTGCACGCGTTCGGCGCGCGGATCGAGCTCGAGGCGCCGGCGCCGCTGCCAAACCTGCACCTCCACGTCGCCGGCAAGCGGACGTCGTTCGTGATCGAGCCGATGTCGGTGCCGGACATCGCGTACGTCACCGAGGAGAGCCGCGGCTATGCATCGCGCGGTCAGCTCTACAGCCCCGGGCGGTTTCCCGTCGACATCGAGGCCGGCCACCAGGCGGCGCTCGTCGCGTCGACCGAGCCGTGGGAGACGATCATGGCGATGACCTGCGACGAGGCGCTCGACGCCGAGGTCGAGCGTCGGCATCGCCTGCTCGATTCGGCGCCACCGCGCGCGCGCACCGGCCCGGCCGCCGAGCTCGTGCTCGCCGCGGATCAGTTCGTGATCCGGCCCGCCGGTCGCCACGAAGATCACGTGCGCGCGCGCGTCGCCGGCGACGAGGCGTGGACCGTGATCGCCGGCTATCACTGGTTCACCGACTGGGGCCGCGACACGATGATCTCGCTCGAAGGGCTGACGCTCGCGACCGGCCGGATCGCCGAGGCCGGATCGATCCTGCGGATGTTCGCGCATCACGTCCGCGACGGCCTCGTCCCGAACATGTTCCCCGAGGGCGCGAACGACGGCCTGTATCACACCGCCGACGCGACGATGTGGTTCTTCCACGCGGTCGATCGCTACCTGCGCGTGTCCGGCGACGAGCGCACGCTCGCCCAGCTGCTGCCGACGCTGCGCTCGATCATCGATCATCACCTCAAGGGCACGCGGTTCGGGATCGGCGTCGATCCCGCCGACGGTCTGCTGCGCCAGGGCGCCGCCGGCTACCAGCTGACGTGGATGGACGCGAAGGCCGGTGACTGGGTGGTGACGCCCCGGCGCGGCAAGGCGGTCGAGATCAACGCGCTCTGGTACAACGCGCTCCGGCTGATGGAGCGCTGGCTCGCCGATGCCGGCGACGCGCCGGCGAGTCAGCGCATGGCGGCCGCCGCGAACCAGGCCGCGGAGTCGTTCGCGCACCGGTTCTGGAACCCGGCGACCGGGTATCTGTTCGACGTCGTCGACGGCGAGCACGGCGACGACGCCGCGTGCCGGCCGAACCAGCTGTTCGCGATCGCGCTGCCGCATCCGGTGCTGCCGCAGGACAAGTGGCTCGCGGTGCTGACCGCGTGCGAGCGCGAGCTGTTGACGCCGGTCGGACTGCGCTCGCTATCGCCGCTGCATCCCGACTACAAGAAGAACTACCACGGTGACCTGCTGACCCGCGATGCCGCCTATCACCAGGGCACCGCGTGGAGCTGGCTGATCGGGCCGTACATCGATGCGCGCCTGCGCGTCCATCCCGACGATCTCGCAGGCGCACGGCGTGCGCTCGACGGTCTCATCCAGCATCTCGGCGAATACTGCATCGGCTACGTCGGCGAGGTGTTCGATGCCGAGCAGCCGTACACACCGGGCGGCTGTGTCGCGCAGGCGTGGGGCGTTGCCGAGCTGCTTCGCTGTCTGCTGCTCACCGAGCGCTGAGCGCCGCACGTGTCGCGGGCCTACCGATCTGGCTAGTTAGGTGCCTGCCTCGTCGGGGGTTGCGCACGGCACGGCCGATGCTTTCAGTAGGAAGCAGGAGTCAGCCGTGCAACACCGCAACGAGAATATCCATGTCTCGGAGAATCCTGCCGAGCCAACACCGGAGAAGCCGTGGCACGCGCAGGTCGGTGATCTGCTCGCGCAAGCAGCGATCATGTGCGTGGAGCACGGCCTCGATGTCGATACGTTCATGAAGGGCGCGTGGTCGGCGTATATCGAGGCCCGCCCCGGATTGCGCGACTACCTCGAGGAGATGCAGCTTCGCAATCAGCTCGAGGAGCTGCGCAAGCTCGGACGGATGGGCGAGGCCTGAGCGATCAGATCGTCGGCCGGAACTCGAGGCCGAGGAATGGAATGATCGGCAGGCCGCGGATGTCCGTCTCGTGGCCGCCGTCGTTATCGAACTCGAGCTCGCGTCCCTCGACGTTGCGCCGGTTCGTCGCGTTCTGGACGTCGATGTAGAACACGAGATCGCCCCAGCACCGCCGCCACGTGCGATCGGCGCGCAGGTCGAGCGAGAAGAACGCGGGGAGCCGGCCGCCGTACGGATCGACGATCGGCGGTCCGACCGAGCCCGGTGGTAAGCGCTCGGGGCTGTACGGGTTGCCGGTGACAAACTGCAGGCGCGCGCCGAGCCGCCAGTGCGTCAGCTTCACGGACGCGGCGAGCTGCAGGTTGTGGCGCTGATCGAGCTCGAACGGCCGCCAGCCGACGAGCACGCGCGGATCGTCGGTGCGCTCGGACTTCGCGAGCGTGTACGACAGCAGCGTGAACCACCGGCCGACGTTGCGCTTCAGCAGCACCTCGAGGCCGTAGCTGCGCGCGCGGCCGAGATTGTCGCGATAGATCGCGAACCCGAGCTGCTTCTCGAGCAGCAGCTGGAACGTCGGACCGAGGCCGCCGAGGTTCGGCTCGATCGGCTCGGATCCCGGGCGCGGGTTGCGGACCTCGACGCCGAGCCGCTGGCCGTCGTTGTAGAAGCCGGTGATCGACGCGAGGATCTCGGCCGCGAGCTCGGCGTCGACGCCGAGCGAGAGCTGATCGGTGTACGAGCTGTCGAGGTTCGGGTTGCCGTCGATCGGATCGACATCGCCGGGCGTCGGCGGCTCGTGGAACCGGCCGATCGCCTGGCGCAGCGTCACGCGCTCGGTGAGCTGCTGGTGGATGTTGAGCCGCGGATCGACGACGAGCTCGCCGGTCAGGCCGTAGCGCTCGACGCGCACGCCGGGCTTGATCGCGAACCGCTCGCCGTCGAGCTTCCACCGCAGCTCGCCGAACGCGGCGAGATCCGCCCACGACAGCGTGCTCGTGCCGTCGAGATCGCCGCCGCCGAAGTCGTCGTCGCCTTCGACGCCGATCTGCGTCGTCGCCAGGTAGCCGCCCTGGAGGTCGAGCCCGCCGCGCACGTGGCCCCACGCGTAGTCGCGCACGAGCTCGCCGCGCACGCCGCCGGGATACAGCGGTCGCGAGAACTTCTGCTCCACGCGATCGACGTCCTCGGGATCGCCCTTGTCGACGAGCTGCAGCACGTTGAGGCCCGCCCACGGCACGACCCGCAGCGTCGTCGGCCCCCATTGCCGCGAGTACGCGACCGCCGCGCGCACGAACATCGACGTCAGCGAGACCTCGTCGCTCGCGACGCGATCGATCGAGCCGAAGATCATCGGCGAGATCCGGCCACGCTTGCGCGGATCGCCCCACGTCGTCCGGATCTGGAAGTCCCAGTAGCTCGGCAGCGGGATGTCGTCCTCGACGAATGGCGCGGCGATCGTGTCGAAGTAGCTGCGGCGTAGCCCGACGACCATGCCGCCGCCCTGCCACGGGCCTTCGGCCTGGATCGAGCTGTCGAACAGGCCGATCGAGCCGCCGAGCCGCCAGCGATCGGTACGCGGCTCGCGCGTCGTCAGCGTGACGATGCCGCCGCTCGCGTGGCCGTACGAGGCGTCGAACCCGCCCGCGGTGACGGTGAGATCGTCGAGCATCCCGCTCGGATAGAACGAGGTGATGCCGCCGAAGTGAAACGCGATCGGCACCTCGATGCCGTCGAGGAAGATCGCGGTGTCGCGTGGCGACGTGCCGCGCAGCACGAGGCCGCCGAACGAGAACGGGATCCGCGCGACGCCGGGCAGCACGGTCGCCGCACGCAGGATGTCGTTGCCGGCGCCCGGGATCGTCCGGATCTCGTCGACGGTGAGCTGGTAGCTGAGCGGCTTGGTCTCCTCGGGTGCCTTGCCGGTGACCTCGATCACCTCGGAGCCACTCGAGGGGCTGAGCTCGATGCGCATCACGCCGTCGGCGACGCGGATCGTGCGCGTCGCATACCCGGTCGCCGCGACCGTGAGCTCGCGCTCCTCGGCGCCGACGGTGAGCGTGAAGAACCCGTCGACGTCGGTGATCGCGATCTCGCCCCGCTCGGCGAGCACCGACGCGTTCGCGATCGGCGTCGGCGTCCCCTCGCGCACGACGACTCCACGCACGCTACGCGCGGGAGCCGCGATGGCGACCGTCGCGGTCGACGCGATCGTCGCGAGGATCAGGAAACGTCCGCGCACCAGCCCCGATGGACATCCGGCGCGCGGCCGAGGTTGCTCACTCCTGGATGGTAACCTTGATCATCTTCACCGGCGTCTTCGGGCGGTCGCCGGCGCCGGTCGGCGTGGTCTCGATCTTCTTCACGACGTCCATGCCCGACGTGATCTTGCCGAACACCGGGTGCTTCGAGGGACCGGGCGTGAACCAGTCGAGGTACTGGTTGTGGACCGTGTTGATGAAGAACTGCGCGCCACCGGAGTTCGGCTGGCCGGTGTTCGCCATCGACAGCGTGCCGGGCTCGTTCGACAGCTTCGCGCCCGGAGGGTGCTCGTCCTGCACGCGACCGAGCGGCGAGCCACCGGTGCCGCAGCGCGGGCTGTTCGGATCCTTCGAGTACTCGCACCCGAACTGGATCATGAAGTCCTTGATCACGCGATGGAAGTGCAGGCCATCGTAGAACCCCATCTGCGCCAGCTTGATGAAGTTGCCGGCGGTGGTCGGCATCTTGTCCTGGTAGATCTCGGCAGTGAAAGTACCGAGCGAGGTCTCGAACGTCGCGGTCGGATTCGCCATGGCCGAGGCTTAACACGACCGCCGCATCACGAGCATCGCGCGGGTGACGTCTAACCGAGCATCACGAACACGGTGGTCGCGACCGCCGCGACGCCGAGCGCGATCGCCGGGACGATCCACCACGGCCGGCCGAGCGTCATCGTCTCGGCATCGACGGGAGCGGCGCTCGCGGCACTCGCGCGCAGCAGGCACGTCCGGCACGCGTATGCATCACCGGCGATCTCGAGCTGCGCGAATGCGAACCGGCCGCGACACATCCAGCATGCAGCGGTGCCGTCCTCGGCGACCGGCGGCAGCTTCGCGTGAATGTCCGCCGGCACGACCGGATCCCAGGTCGCGTGGTCGTCGAAGATCGCGACGCCGAGTCCACCGACGCCTGCGGCTCGTCCCGCGGCCCGCACGGCGCGCTTCGCGAGCTTCTCGAGGTCTTCACGTTCGCTCGACATCGCCGCGGACGGTTGCGCGGTGCGCCGCGATCGTCAACGGAAATCTCTTAGGACATGCCGTCGATCGCGAGCGCGATCATCGCGACGAGCTTCTGTGCCTCGACGTTCTCGATATTTGCCTTGATGAACTCGTGCAGCGGTAGCTGCGCCTTCTCGAGCCGCGCGAGTGGCTCGCCGCGCGCCGCGGCGTCGAGGTCCTCGTACGACAGCGTCCGGACCTTGCCACCGTTGCGCTGGAAGCATTGCGCGACGAGCGCGCAGTGAAAGATCACGTTGACGATCGCCTCGGCACCGCCGAGCTCGCGCTCGTGCGCGCTGATGAACTGCGCGACCGGGGTCTGGCTCTGCACGAAGCCGCCGACCATCACCGCCGAGTAATTGGGGTCGTTCATCTTCTGCGACGCCTCGCTGACGACCGCCGCGACCTGTTCCTGGGTGAGCTTCATTGCGTGGTGGTTCCGTTCGTGGCTTAGCCGATCATGCAACCGGCGTGATGGCGGGACGGGACGGAGCAAATCGACACAGCGCCTCGGCCGTGAGTGCCGCGACGTCCGCCGCGAGGCTCGTGCAGAACGCCTTGCGCGCGGGCCCCATGAACTCGCCGTGCGGCCGCACGAGGTGATCGCAGATCACGTCGGGCTCCGAAGCACCCGCGAACAGCCGGCGATGCCACGCGTCCTGATACCAGGTGACGGCGTCGCGCAGCGCGGGCGTCACCATGCCGCGTGGATCCGGATCACCGAGCAGCTCGCCGAGCACCTGCTCGCCCGCGCGGATCGCGCCGCAGCTGCCTTTGCCGGTGATCCCGCCACGCCGCAACGCCTGATACGCGGGAGTCGGCAATCCGAAAGTCTCGGCGAGCGCGATCCCGCAGCTGCGATGTGGCGTCTGCACGCCCTCGTACAGCACGAAGGCCTTGTCGCGTGCCGCAGCGATGTAGGCGAGCTCGTCGGGCGTGAGCTCGCGCTCGCTGGACTCGGCCATGGCACGATGCTACTGCGGTGGTGCCCGCTCGTCGAGAATCGTGCAACCCCACGTGATTCAAAGCCCTCCCACGAGGGTCGCGCTCGCGATCTCGCTGGCGCTGCACGTCGCGCTCGCGGTGGTTGTCTACCTCGTGTTCGATCCGCGCGAGCATCGCAACCCCGAGCTCGTCGACATCGAGATCGCGCCCCCACCGCCGCCGGTCGAGGCGTTGCCGGCCGAGGTCGCGAAGCCTCCCGAGCAGGATCTCGCCGGCAAGACCGAGGACCCGTCGGCGGCGAGCACGCCAACGTCCCCCGAGCCCGGCGACGTGATCGCGGATGCGGGTGTCGATGCGCCGATCGATGCGGCACCCGACGCACCGGCAGACGCGCGACCCCGGCGCCCCGACGCCGCGCCCGACGCGAGCGAGCCGCTGGTCGCCGAGGCCGACGCCGGGGCCGACGGCGGTGCGATCGCGCAGCTCGCCGACGCGGCCGCGCCCGACGACGCCGGCATCGGCGACGCCACGCAGGTCGCATCGAACGAAGGCTCCGCCGCCGGATCCGGCGACGGCTCGGGGTCCGCCGCGGGACCGGGCGGCACGAGCGTCGGGTCCGGCGCGCTCGCGACCGAGGCCGGCAGCGGCTCCGGCGTCCCGGGGATGACGAACGAGCCTGCCGTCGAAGGCGCGCCGACGACCGCCGGCACCGCGGCGAACCTGCTCGCGTACTTCCCGGCCGGGCATCAGGTCACCGCGCTGATCCGCTTCGATCGCCTGCGCGGCACCGAGTGGGCGGCGCAGACCGAGCGCCTGCTGCGGCCGATGCCGGACTACCGCGTGCTGTTCGGGCCGCGCGAGGCGAAGATCTACGACAAGCTCGAGATGCTCGTGATCTCGACGCCGCGGCCGCGCGATGCGACCGCGACGACGCTCGTCGCGCGCAGCCGGCTGTCGCGCTCGGCGCTGCGCGACTTCCTCGGCGCGACGACGCAGGTCGCGTGGTCGACCGCGAAGGGCGGCATGCTCGGCACGCGCACCGGCAAGGTGTTCCCCGGGGACAAGCGCGTGTTCCTGTCGCCGTTCAAGGGCTGGTTCCTGCTCGCGCAGCCCGGCGATCTCGGCGGCCTGGTCGCCGCCGCGCCCGGCTCGGTCGATGCGATCGAGGCGACCGGCAAGCTGCCGGCGTGGCTCGCGGGGATCCGCAAGATCGAGAGCGAGACCGGCGATCCGCGCGGCCCCGCCCTCGTCGTCACGATCGGGCTCGGCGGCCAGCGGATCGAGCTCGGCGACAACGACTTCGGCCTCGGCGTCAAGGCGGTGCAGACGCCGGACCGGATCTCGCTCGCGATGGAGCTCGTGAAGCAGGGCTGGCTCGTCCGCGGCAACATGCGGTTTCCGAGCGAGGCCGCGGCGACCGAGTTCATCACCGCCGCCGAGACCGCGAAGCAGCGCGTCGCCGACAGCCGGGTGCTGCAGGCGGCGATCGGCAAGCCGGTCGCGCGCGTGATCGCGAACCTGTCGTTCGCGCGCACCGGTGCGCGGGTCTCGTACTCGACGTCGATCTCGATCGCCGACACCCGCGCGATCCTCGCGGTCGCCGCGCAAACGCTCGACAGCTATTACGGCGCGCCGCCGCCCTGACGTCCCGCGTGGCGGCGGTCTTCGTTCCGACGTTGCCGCCGGCGCGACGCCATAGCATCCTCGATCCATGCGCGTTGCGGTCGTCGCGATCTGCCTCGCGAGCTGTGGCTCGCCGCAGCCGCCGCTGTACCCCGCGGGCAGCGACAAGGATGACGGGCATGGCGAGCTCGCGCGCGCGTCCGCGCAGTTTCTGACCGCCGGCGACGACGACGATCTCTACGCAGCGTCGCAGCGCGCGCGCCGCGATCCCGACGGCGCGTACGGCGGTGACGGCTACGGCGGCACCAGCTACGGCGGCTTCGTGCCGCCGCAGTGGACCTATCCAACGGTCAATCGCACGCCGAAGTACAACCAGACGACCGGGCTGTCCGGAGCCGTCGAGGGCGTTGTCAGCTGGCGCGGCGCGATGCCCGGCAAGCGCACCACGACGTGCGGCGCGATCGAGCCGCTGCACGTCGGCGGCGATCGCGGGCTCGGCGACGTGCTCGTGTACATCGAGCGCGTGCAGGTCGGCCGCACGCTGCCGATGGAAGGCCGCCCGGCGACCGTCGGTGGCATCGTGGTCAAGCGCGGCTGCGCGCTCGTGCCGACCGTACAGATCGTGACTCCGTTGCCGGCCGCGCTCACGATCCATGGCGACGGCAAGCCGACGAAGCTGCGCGTCACCACGTCTCCGAGCACCGGCAAGCTCGTCGAGCTGCAGGAAGGCGCGCGCGCCGCGATGCAGGTCTCGTCCGGCGTCACCCGCATCGATGCCGAGGACGGCTCGCTGGCTTCTGCATGGGTTCATGCGCTCGACACTCCGTATTACGCGCTCACCGATGATCGCGGTCGTTACCGGATCGACGAGCTCGCACCGGGTACGTACGACATCACGTTCTGGCAAGCCCCGATCGCAGAGGCCGGGATCGGCACCGTGAAGTACGGCGAGCCGATCGTCGTGCATCGCACCGTCAAGGTCGAGACCGCGAAGACCGCGCGGCTGGACGTCGCGCTCGGCCGCTAGCGCTGTCCGGGTTTTGTCCGACGGCCGGACACCGCGTCCGTATACCGGACAAACCGGACAACGCGTCGCGTGCATTCGCGAGCTTGCGCGTGGCATCGCGGTTGCTCGTGCCGCTCCCCGGCGCTTCACGTTGGCGCCGCAAAGGAGACTGCCGTGACTCAAAAGAAGATGTACAAGGTGCTGAGCATGACCCCGGGCAAGAACGGCCAGACGTTCTGGTCACGGATCGGGTCAGCGTTCACGAACAAGGACGATTCGATCAACGTCCATCTCGATCTGCTGCCCATGCGCGGCGATTGCAAGTTCCAGCTGCGCGAGCTCGACGAGGAAGACCTGCGCCGTCGCGAGTCGTACGCGAATGGCGCGCCGGCATCGCGCTACGGCCAGCCGCATATCGCGCCGCCTGCGGCGTCCGAAGCGTCTGCCGGCGATTCGATCCCGTTCTGATCCCGCTCTGATCCCGTTCCGATCCCGCTCTGATCCGTTCTGATCCACTGCGTCGGATCGCACGCGATCAGGCATTCGCTCGATGCGGCTGCCGTGCGCGTGCCGTCTCGTTGAAAGGACTCTGGTCATGAAGAAGATCGTTCCCAGGCTCGCGCGGCTCGCCGCGCTGGGCATCGGGCTGTACGTGCTCGTGCTGTCGATGGGCGGTACGTGGTCGACCTCGAGCATGGCGATCGCGTCGCCCGGTCAACCGCCGTCGTCGGCGGCGCCGGCGACGACACCCGGTCGCACCGATCCGGACGCCGACCGCGGATCGCGGCCCGGCAAGAAGGCCGTGATCGGCAAGCTCAACCTCAACACCGCGACCGAGGACCAGCTGATGCTGTTACCGACGGTCGGGCCGTCGAAGGCCGAACGCGTGGTGACGTGGCGCAAGAAGAACGGCGGCTTCAAGCGCACCGCGGACCTGCGTCGCGTGAAGGGCTTCGGGTATCGCACGTTCAAGCGGCTCGAGCCGTTCCTCGACATCAAGGGCGATACGACGCTCGCCGCGACTCGTTGATCCGCCACGCAGCGACGATCCGCAACGCAGCGACGGTCCGGCTCACCAACGGATCGTGCCGGGCGGTGCGGCAGCAGGAACCGTCCGCTGCCGCACCGTCGCCCCGGCGAACACCCGTGGTGTCCTGGAGGCGACCGCATCGCGAGCGCCTCCGCGGTTCGACGCCTTTCCTTGGCTTCGCTTGCTTCGTTTTCGTTTCCGCCGGCACGACGGCACGTTCCTCCCTCGTGCTTCGTGCCGGCGACCTATGTCCATGCGCGCGTCAGGAACGCTTCAGCTCGGTTCGCGCCTTGCGCGGACGCTTGATCTCGCCGCTACCGCTCGCGAGCCGCGCAGACGCGCGCGCGCGTCGGGTCGCCAGCTCGGGTGCGGGCTCGGGCACCGCACTCGTGACACCCGACTTCTTCGAGCGCGCGACGAGTCGACCGCGCAGATAGATCTTCGTGCGCGCGAGCGTCATCGAGTCCTTGAACAGCGCCTCGGTCTCGGGCTTCCAGCGCGGCTCGTTCAGCGTCAGTCGCTCGAGGTTCGCGAGGTACGGCGACGTCGCGAGTGCGAGCGCACCCTTATGACCGATCCGGTTGTGACCCGCTTCGAACGAGCGCAGCGCCGCGAGCCCCTCGCAGCCCGCGATCGCGTGCGCACCGGCATCGCAGAGCGAGTTGCGCTCGAGCCGCAGGTGGCGCAGCGTCGGAGCTGCGAGCGCCTGACACAGCGCCGCCGTGCCCGCGGCCCCGAGGTGGCAGCGCTCGAGATCGAGGTCGCGCAGCGCCGGCAACCGGCCGCGCTGTACCACCTCGGCGAACGCCTCCGCGATCGGATTGCCGACGAGCGACAGCTCGCGCACCGAGCGCAGCATCGGCCCCTCGAACGCCTCGTCGAGGCGATCGGGCCCGAGCAGGTTGCTCGACAGATCGAGCCGGCGCAGCTGCCAGCGCCCGGTGCCGAGCGCGTGCAGCCCGGCGTTCGTGATCCGGTTGTTGCCGAGATCGAGCACGTCGAGATGCGCGAGCCCCGTCGACGCCGCGAGCGCGCTCGCGCCGGCATCGTCGAGCACGAGCCGATGCCCCGGGACATTGAAGTACACAGCCTGCTCGGCCCACACCGACGCCTGGATCCGCAGCTCGCGGAGTCCCCGCAAACGCGATGCAGCCGCGACGTCGCGCGCGAGCTGGTTGCCGCCTCCCGGCAACGAGATCTCGAGCCCCACGAGCCGCTCGAGCTCGGGGGCCTCGAGCGCGCGGTCGAGCCGCGGCTGCGCGAACGGCAGGCCGCCGAACGCGTCGGGCAGGATCCGCAACCGGCGCACGAGCGGCGCCGCCGCGAACAGCGCGCGCAGATCGCTCATGCACGCGAGCGGGATCGAGACGTCCTCGATGAAGCCGCGCACGAACGTGAACTTGTACGGCGCGAGCGGCTGTGCCGGCGGCAGCAGCGCGTGCAGCGGTCGCGTCCATGCCGCACCGTGGGTCTCGAGCAGCTTGTTCTCGGCCATGCGAATGCTGCGCCGCCGCTCGTCATCGGGCACCGCCGCGAGCTGGCACTGGAGCTGGATCAGCTCGCCTCGCGGATCGCCACGGCTCGACAGCCAGTCCGCGTACACGAGGCGCGGCGCATCGTCGTCGGGTTCTTCGATCACGGCCTCGAGCAGCCGCTGCTCCTCGGCAGACATCGCCGGCTCGATCACGCGCGCTCCCCTGGCCACACGTCGCCACGCATGTCGCGACCCGGCCAGGACCGACGACGATGGTTGGGAGAACCGAGCGCGCTTCGCACGTCAGAGCTAGTGTTGCATGCGGCTCGTCGGTGCAAACCGTCGAACCGGATCCGTGCTGCAATCGCCGCGGTTCGTCGACGCAACCCCGCGAAGCGAACGGACGCTGCGGTTGCCTCGGCAACTCTTGTACAGTGCGCCGGTGACTCGCCCCGCTCGCAGCAGCACGTCGTCGTACCCCACGCTTGCCGACGACGCGAAGCGTCTGTGCCAGGCGCTGCTGCGGCTCGACACCACGAACCCGCCGGGCAACGAACGGCTGTGTGCCGAGCTGCTCGCGCAGGAGCTGACCGAGGTCGGCTACCGCCCCGACCTCCTCGAGGCACAGCCCGGTCGCACGAACCTCGTCGTGCGCCACCGCGGCACCGGCGCCAAGCCACCGATCTTGCTCACCGCGCACCTCGACGTCGTCGAGGCCGATCCCTCGAAGTGGCGCCGGCCACCGTTCTCCGGCGAGGAATTCGAGGGCTGCCTGTGGGGGCGCGGCGCGATCGACATGAAGAACATGGCGGCGATGTGCACCGCGATCATGCGGCGCCTCGCGCGCGAACCGGCGCAGCTCTCGCGCGACGTGATCTTCGCGGCGGTCGCCGACGAGGAGGCCGGCTGCGATCTCGGCTCGCGATTCCTCGTCGAGCACCACCGCTCGCTCGTCGAGGCCGAGTACGCGATCGGCGAGTCGGGCGGGTTCTCGCTCCACCTCGGCGACCTCACGTTCTATCCGGTCCAGGTCGCCGAGAAGGGCTTCTGCTGGGTGCGTGCACGGATCACGGGCGAGCCCGGTCACGGCTCGATGCCTCGCCACGACAGCGCGATCACGAAGCTCGGCGAGGCGCTCGCGGCACTCGGTCGTGCACAGCTGCCGGTCCATCCGACGTCCTACGTCGCCGACTTCCTCGATGCGCTGCGCGCCCGTCAGCCCACCCTGATCCAGCCGCTCGTCCGCCTCGTCGCGCGTCCGCACCTGCTCGCGCGCGTCGCCCGGCTCGTGCCCAATGCCTCGATCGCACGCAGCTTCTCGGCGCTGCTCAGCAACACGGCGTCCGCCACGGTCGTGCGCGCGGGCGCGAAGACGAACGTCATTCCCGGCCTCGCGGAGTTCGAGATCGATGGCCGGACGTTGCCCGGCCAGTCCGACGACGACCTGCTGCGCGAGCTACGGGACGTGCTCGGCCCCGACGTCGAGCTCGAGATCATCAAGTCCTGTCCGCCGACGGTCACCGAGCCCGTCGCGTCACCGCTCTTTGACATCATCAAGCGCCAGGTCGAGTCGCGCGAGCCCGATGCGCAGGTGATCCCGTACCTCATCCCGGGCTTCACCGACGCGAAGTACTTCACGCAGATGGGCGCGCGCTGGTACGGCTTCTCGCCGGTGAAGATCGAGAAGGGCTCCGGCATCCGGTTCGCGGACATGTTCCACGGCCACGACGAGCGCGTCCCGGTCGCGGGGCTCGCGTGGGGTGTCGACGTCCTCGACGCCGTCGTTCGCGAGATCTCGCAGTAGCGTCGGCGCGCGGTGGCGCGGTCAGTTCTTCAAGAGCTCGTCGCGATCCTCGTCGGCGCCATCGCCAACGCCGGCGCCATCGGCATCGTCGTCGCCGTCGCCGGTGGTCCTCGAGCGGCTGCTCGCGACGACGTCGTCGCCGTCGTCGAGGTCGGCGAGCAGCGACTCGCGCTTCGTCGCGAGCGTCTCGAGCAGCTCGTAGAGTCGCTGGCCGGTCAGCTCCATCAGCGGGTAGGTGTGCTCGAGATCGTAGCGATCGGCGACGTCGACCCACGCGAGGCTGCCGCACGACGAGCGTGCGTTCTGGAGCAGGGCCCAAGATGGATCGACCTGATCGTCCTCGGCGAGCGTGATCGAGAACGCGATCCAGGGCTCACCGGCGACCTGGACGGGATACACGCGCACGGTCTCGACGCTGGAGATCGGATGGAAGTACACGACCTCCTCGGCCGCGTCGTAGCGAGCGCGCTCGTCGCGTTCGAGGTAGGCGCCGATGTCCTCGAAGCTGTCGAACCGCACCGCTTCGTGATCGAGCCGCATCGCCACGCCTCGCATGAACGAGGCGAACTCGCGGGCGACCTCGACGTCGATGTCCGGCCACGGGCCGTCGGTCGCGATGCGAACCGCGTCGCCATCGCGCGTCACGCCGACACCGATCGTGCGCTGCTCACCGTCGGTCTCGAGGAACGTGACCTGGTATGGCAACGGCAGCTCGGGCTTCGCCTCGAAGCCGAGGTCGAGATCGAGGCAGAGCCGTCGAATGACCCGTTCCGTCGCCGGGCCCGCCACATCGACGATGCATCGCTTCATGCGAGACCGCATACCACCGATGCTCGACGCCATGCCAGCGAACAGCCGCCCGGTGTATGCGCGTGAAGCTCGCCTGTGAGCGGGTGCGTTCGACGACGCGTGAGCGGTCCGTTCGGCTCGTCGGCGACCGTTCGGCTCGTCGACGACGCATGAGCGGTGCGGTCGGCTTGTCCGCGACCGTCAGCTGCGCGACGACGGTCGACTCGTCCGCGACCGTCAGCTGCGCGACGACGGTCGACTTGTCCGCAACCGTCAGCTGCGCGACGACGGTCGACTTGTCCGCAACCGTCAGCTGCGCGACGACGGTCGGCTCGTCGACGACGGTCGGCTCGTCGACGACGGTCGGCTCGTCCGCGACCGTCAGCTGCGCGACGACGGTCGGCTCGTCGACGACGGTCGGCTTGTCCGCGACCGTCAGCTGCGCGACGACGGTCGGCTCGTCGACGACGCAGGCGCCGACGTGCTCGATAGCAGTCGCGCCGCGAGCTCGGGGTGCTGCATCAGACGATCGACCGCGAGCTCGAGGCTCTGCGTCTGCCTGGCGAGCAGCTGCGCCTCGACGCGGCGGTACAGCTTCGCGAGCCGCGTGGTCTCGGCCTTGCGCAGCGTGGGATCGACGAGCGCCGGCTGCGGATTGGCGAGCGACGGATCGGCGAGCGACGGATCGACGCCTGGATCGACGACCGGCTTGGCGGGGTTCGCCACGATCTGCGGACGCACCGGCTCGACCGGCTGTCGGACGCCCATGAATGGCTTCTGGATCGCGACGAGCTCCTCCTGGGTCAGGCCGGACGTCAGCATCCAGTCCATGAGCGGGCTGTCGGTGACGTCGGCGAGGCGGATGAAGTTGTTGTCGTTCGCGGTCTGCTGGACGAGCGCGTGCTCGCCGGACGCGTCGATGATCGTCGCGGCCGCGCAGAGGTGGTTGTCGGGGTCGCGCCAGACGTTGAGTGCGCCGGCGGTGAAGACGTTCGACGGGTAGATGCCGCGCACGCGGTAGGCGTGGAAGCGTCGAACGTTCGCGCGCCGGTTCGCGAGCAGCCTGGCGCGAATCGCGGCGCGATCGAGCGACACGGCCGTCACCGCGGGCCGCGATGCCTCTGGCACCGGATCCGCGGATGACGTCGCGGGCGGCGCGAGCGCGGGGGCGTCGACGACGTGGGCCGTGACGTCCGCGGCGGCGATGGGACGCGCCGGCGGACGCGCGAAGTGCGGGGGACCGTCGGCCGCGAACGCGGACGTCGTCGTCGAGAGCGCGAGCAGGAACGAGAGCACGAGACGAGAGCGCGACATGGGGATCCTCGATGTGCGCTGCCGTCGCGATCGCCCGAGAGGGGAAGAGCGATCGCGACGGCGGCGGGGGGAACGAACACGACAGGAGTCGAGTGACGGGACAGCGCGGCAGGGACGGAACGACAGGAGCCCAGACAGCCGCGCGGCAGGGACGGAACGACGGGAGCCGAGACAGCAGGCCCATCGACCGAACGGCAGCGGCGAATCAGTCCGCGCGCGCCGCGTTGTCGATCAGCTGCCACGCGAGGGTCGGGTGCTCCATGAGGCGATCGACCGCGGTGTCGAGGCTGCGCTTCTGGTTCTTCACGATCATCGCGTCGACCGTGCGGTAGCGGGCGAGCAGGCGCGCGTCCTCGGCCTTGCGCTTCGCGACGTTGATCACCGGCTCCTCCGGCTTCGGCTGGATGCGCGGCTCGTCGGTGACGGGCATGAACGGCTCCTGGATCGCGGCGATCTCTTCCTGCGTGAGGCCCGAGGTCAGGATCCAGTCCATGAGCGGGCCCTGGCGGACGTCGGCGAGGCGGATGAAGTTGCTCTGCTCGGCGACGCGCGCGACGAGGTCCTCGTTGCCCGACATCTTGATGATCGTCGCGGCGGCGCACAGGTGGCCAAACTCGTCGAGCCACACGTTGAGCTTGCGGTCCGCGAACGTGTTGCTCGGGAACACGCCCTTCTTCTGGTACGCGCGGAAGCGCGCGAGGTTCGCGCTGCGGTTCGCGAGCAGCTGCGCGCGCACGGTGGCGCGGTCGAGCACGCGGTACGGCGCGATGTCGGGTTGCGGCAGCTCGGCAGCGGCGTTCGGCGGCTGCGCGAACTGGTGCGTGCTCGGCGCGCGCGGCGCGGCGTTCGGCGAGGCGATGCGATCGGCAGACGCGAGCGAGCTGAGCGAGGTGAGCGACGAGACGAGGGCGGCGACGATAAGCAAACGAGACATGACGATTCCTCCGGACCACCGGTGCCGAGAATCGGCAGCGAGCGCGGCGACTTCGCCGGCGCGTTCAGTGGATGGGGATATCAACGCGGCGATCCGCGGCGCGGTCTATTGGTCGTCGCGACGATGCAAGCGCTCGTCGGCGCTCGAAGAACTGGAGATGAGGGCGATTTACGATGGGATCGCCCGCAACACCTACATGTGAATCCGGGCGGCTCACTCGCGGCGTCGCGCGAACCGCCGATCACGCAGCGGTGCGCGCGTCGGCGGTCGCGTGGTCGCTCGGACCGGCGGGCATCTCGCGCAGCGAGCGCAGCGGCAGCAGGAACACGGGCGCCGCGAGACCGATCAGCACGCCCACCCAGACGGCGACATAGGTGCCGGCGAGCTCGGCGATGACGCCGGCGAGGATCGCGCCGATCGGAAGCAGGCCGGACGTGAAGACGTGGATCGCGGCGTTCGCGCGGCCGAGCACGTGCTTTGGCAGCACGGTCTGCCGCAGCGTGACGGCCTGGATGACGAACGCGACCGAGAAGCCGTCGGACAGGACCTGGTGCGCGCCGAGGAACAGCAGGACGACGAGGTACGAGCCGCCGGTCGCCGGCGACGCAGCGAGCGGGATCAGGAGCGCGCACGTCAGCGACAGTGTCGAGGTGAGGAGCAGCGCGCGGCCGAGGCCGATCGACGTGACGAGCCGGCGCGAGACGATCGCGCCGCCGAGCGAGCCGATGCCGCCCATCGACACGATGATGCCGAACACGGTCTCGGACAGGCCGAGCTCGCGCAGGCAGAACAGCGTGTAGAGCGCCATGAAGAAGCCGCCCGAGATCGACCACACCATGTGCGAGATGACGATCGGCCGGACGATCGGGTGGCGAAAGATCGCGCGCAGCCCGACCCGGAGATCGTGGCCCGGGCGCGTCGACGACATCGAGGCCGACTGCGCCGGCGTCGGCGCGTCCTCGACGGCCCGGATCCGGCCGAGCATCAGCGCGGACCACAGGTAGCTCGCGGCGTCGATCAGGACGACGAGCGGCGCGCCGAGCGCGGCGATCAGCGCGCCGGCGCTCGCAGGTCCGGTGATCTCGGCGATCGCCTCGGTGGACTCGAGCTTCGAGTTGCCCTCGGCGAGCTGGTCGCGGCGGACGAGCGTCGGCAGGTACGCGACGTCGGTGATCTGGAACAGCGCGCTCGCGCCGCCGACGAGCGCGCCGACGACGATCACGTGCGCCATCGACAGCACGCCGAGGAACCATGCGAGCGTCAGCGAGCCGACGACGATCGCGCGCACGAGGTCGGCGGCGATCAGGATCCGGCGCTTGCGGCTGCGATCGATGAAGCCGCCGGACGACAGGCCGACGAAGATGCCGGGCGCGAGCTGGAGCGCCATCAGCAGGCTGACGATCGCCTCGGGCTGGTTCAGCGTCGAGACCGCGATGATCGGCAGCGCGGTGCGCGTGATGCGCGAGCCGTACGCGCTGAAGGTCTGCGCCGCCCACAGCCGCATGAAGTCGGCGTGGCGCCACAGGCCGGTCCGCGGAAACATCGGCGGCAATGTAGCGCCAGTGCGCGAGCGATGCCGCATCCGCGCGCGGTTGCCCGTCGATCGTGAAGTCGCGTTAACTCGCGAGATCGATCACGGCGTGTCGGTCAGCAGGTTCCCGCCGCCGACCGTGAACGCCATCAGGTACCACTTCGCGTCCGCCTCGAGGGCGATCAGCTTCAGCGACTCGGTGGTCTGGCGGTTGACGCGCACGTCGACGCGCAGCGTGTGGACCGCCGCATCGATCTTCATCGCGCACGCCGGGCCACCGCTCGCGTTCGCGGCCTGGCCTTTCTTCAGCGCGAGGTTCTCGTCGGTGCGGACCTTCGTCGCGACGACCTCGAGCGAGAGCGACGAGAGCTTGCGGCGCTGCCGGTACGCGGCGAGCTGCCGGATGGCCTGCTCGAACGCGGTGCGCTGTTGCTGCCGCGCCTGCTTCATCTGCGCGCTGTCCGGACAGTCGGTCAGCAGGTGCTGGAGCTCGTCGAAGCTCGCGAGCGCCTGCAGCTCGTCGACGTCACCCGCCGCGAGCGCCGCGATCGATCGCCGGACCAGCTCGTCGCGCGGCAGCCCACCGCTCGCGCGCGTTCCGCCGGCGCCGGTCATCGCCGCGATGACGATGATGACGAGCAGCGCGAGCGCACCGCCCGCCGCGAGATACAGATGTCGGCGACTGCCGCGCCCCGCGGTGATCGTCGTCGTCGCGACAGCCGGCGGTGCCGGGTAGCTCACGCGACAGCGATCGCAGCCCCACGCCGCTTGCGCGTCGAGCCAGCGCAGGGCCGACCCGCACGTCGAGCAGGCGGGACCCGCCGTTGCCATCGCGATCGAGCGTAGCGCAGGTCAGAACGGAATATCGTCGTCGGGACCGCCACCACCACCGCCGCCCCCACCGCCGCCGTAGCCACCGAAGTCACCATCCGACGGAGGCGGAGGGCCGTCATCGCCGCGCCCGCGTCCACCGCCGCCGCCTTCGCGACCGCCGCCGAGGAACTGGACGTCGTTTGCGATGATCTCGGTGATGTAGCGCTTGTTGCCATCCTTGTCGTCGTACGTCCGCGTCTGGATCCGGCCCTCGACGAACACCTGGCGGCCCTTCGCGAGGTACTTCGAGCAGACCTCGGCGCGCTTGCCCCACACGACGATGCGATGCCACTCGGTGCGTTCCTGACGCTGGCCGTTCTTGTCGTTCCAGCTCTCGCTGGTGGCGAGCCGCAGCTCGCATACGCCCTGCCCGCTCGGCGTGTACCGCATATCGGGATCGGCGCCCAGGTGCCCTACCAGGATGACTTTGTTGACTCCACCGGCCATGACATTCGCTTCCTTTGAGATCGGCACGACTCCGTGCCGCAACGTGGTTCCGGAACGACTCCGTTCCGTTTACGAGCGAGGCTGTACCACGTGGCTATGACAACGGCGACGGTGGACGCGACGTTCGCGAGCGTTTACAACGTCGTCGATGTTCCGTGACTTGCGCGTGGCTGTGGTGATCCCAGCCTTCAACGAACGCCGCGCGATCGGCAGCACCGTGGCGACGGTTCCCGCGCTCGTCGATCACGTGATCGTCGTCGACGATTGCTCGTCCGACGACACCGGCGCATCCGCGCACGCGGCGGCACTCCGGACGCCGTGGCCATCGCGCGTCGAGGTGATCCGACACGCGCACAATCGTGGCGTCGGCGCGGCGATCGCGACCGGCTATCGCCGCACGCTCGAGCTCGGGCTCGATGTCGCGGTCGTGATGGCCGGCGATGGCCAGATGGATCCGGATGATCTGCCCGCGCTGCTCGCACCGATCGCCGACGACACCGCGGACTACGTCAAGGGCAACCGGTTCCTGCATCCCGCGATCTGGACGACGATGCCGGCGTCGCGGATCGTCGGCAACGTGCTGCTGTCGGCCGCGACCCGCGTCACGAGTGGCTATCACCACGTGTTCGATTCGCAGTGCGGCTACACCGCGATCCGCCGCGACGCGATCGCGCGGATCGAGCTCGACGAGCTGTGGGCGCGCTACGGCTATCCGAACGATCTGCTGTCGCGGCTCAACATGGCGGGCGTGCGTGTCGTCGACGTGCCGGTGCGTCCGATCTACGGCGAGCACTGGAAGAGCGGCATCCATCTGGGGACCGCGCTGCATCCGATCCCGTGGGTGCTGCTGCGATCGTGGGGCACGCGGCTCGCGGCGCGCGCACGCCGGCGCGCATGAAGCTCGGCGTCGTCACGACGTCGTATCCGCGGTTCGCCGGCGATCCGGCGGGCAGCTTCGTCGCCGAGCACGTCGCGGCGATGCGCGCGGACGGCCACGCGGTCGACGTGATCGCCGCCGGCGACGGTGCCGATCGGATCGCGAGCCCGCTGTTCTATCGCGGCGGTGCGCCCGATGCGCTCGAGCGTTCGCCGGCCGCGACCGCGATCGAGGCGGTGCGGTTCACGGCGCGGCTCGGCGTCGAGATCGCGCGGCGCGCGCGCCGGTGGGACGCGATCGTCGCGCACTGGCTCGCGCCGTCCGCGATCGCGGCGTTGCTGGCGACGGTGCCGCTGCTCGCGATCGCGCACGGCGGCGATGTCCACACGCTGCGCCGGATGCGGCTCCTCGCACCCGTGCTGCATGCGCTGCGCGTCCGGCGCGCGCGGCTCGCGTTCGTCTCCGAGGCACTGCGCGCGCTCGCGATCGACAGCGTGCCGTCGCTGCGCGGCTGGCTCGCGTCGGCGATCGTCCAGCCGATGGGGCTCGCGATCGATCGGTTCCAGGCGCTGCCGCGCGAGCCCGCGCGCGATCCGGCGACGCTCGTGATCGCGAGCCGGCTCGTGCCGATCAAAGGTGTCGACGTCGCGATCGCGGCGATGGCGCACGTCCGCACGCCGGCGCGGCTCGTGATCGCCGGCGACGGTCCGGATCGCACGGCGCTCGCGCGCTGCGCGCCCTCGAACGTCGAGCTGCGCGGCCTGGTGTCGACCGCGGAGCGCGATCGCCTGCTCGCGCGCGCGAGCGTCGTCGTCGTGCCCTCGCGCGTGCTCGCGAGTGGTCGCACCGAGGGCACGCCGATGATCGCACTCGAGGCACTCGCCGCGGGCGTCCCGGTCGTCGCGTCTGCGGTCGGTGGGCTGCGCGAGCTGCCCGCGGTCGAGCTCGTCGCACCCGACGATCCGCGCGCGCTCGCCGGTGCGATCGACCGCGTGCTCGCGGCACCGCGCGCGGCACCGGAGCTCCGGGCCGGCGTCGCCGGCCTCGCGTGGCCGGCGGTCGCGCAACGTTTGCTCCAGCATCTGGCCGGCGAGGTCGTGTAACGGCTGCTGCACCGCGTAAGGCGTTGCGCACCTTGGTCGGACCATCGAACGTGGTAGAACGCTTCAAGTTGTCGCAATCACGTGACGATCCGGCCATCATCGACGGCATGAACGGGCATCTTGCCCCGGCACATTTGGTGCTATTCGCCGAGCCGATGTCCGACAGCCCTCGCTACGACGTCTCTGTCATCTTGCCGTTCGGGGATGACGAAGAAGCCGTCGGGATTGCCGTACGCCACACCGCCCAGCATCTGCGCGGTCTCGGCCTGAGCTTCGAGATCCTCGCGATCGACGAGGACTCCGGCGACAACTCGCACGCCGTGCTCGCGCTGCTGCGGGCCGAGGTGCCCGAGCTCCGCGTCACCCACGCGTCCGGCCGCGGTCGTGGCGTCGACGTCGGCGCGTCGCGCGCGCAAGGTGCGCTGCTCCTGGTCTCGACGCCCGCGGTCGCGAGCGCCTCGCTCGACGGTGCGGGCGATGCGTGCCGCCGGCTGCTCGCCGGCGAAGGCGACGCCGAGGTCGCATTGACCCGCTACACCGTCGCGCACCGGATCCGCGCGCTCGCGGCGTTCCGCGGGGCGCGGCTCGTCGGCGCGGCGATGCATCGCCGGCTCGCGAAGCGGCTCCAGGTGCAGAGCCTGTCGGTGCGCCTCGCGGGCCCGACCGCCGGTGCGCGGTCGGCGACCGGGTTGCGTGCGTTCGCTCGGTTCGGCCGCCGCTGACCGGGTATTTCACCGAGTGAACACTCGGAGTTCTCGCGGCGGCTTCAGACACCCGCTGCTATAGTCGACGACGAATGGGCAACTTCGCGCTCGCGATCCTCGCGCTCGGGTTCCTGATCGTGGTGCACGAGGCAGGACACTACTTCGTCGCGCGCTGGTGCAAGATGCGCGTCGAGCGGTTCAGCATCGGGTTCGGGCCCGGCCTCCTGAAGCGCAAGGCGAAGAGCGGGACGATCTTCCAGCTCGCACCGATCCCGTTCGGCGGGTTCGTCGAGATCAAGGGCATGAACATCGCCGAGGAGGTCGATCCGGAGGACGCGAACGCGTACCCGAATCGGCCCGCATGGCAGCGCTTCCTGACGATCCTCGCCGGCCCGGCGACGAACTACCTGTCCGCGATCGCGCTCGCGTTCGGGCTCTACATGTGCCAGGGCCAGGCCGGCGACACGTACTACGTCGCCGAGGTCACGCCGGGCTTCGACGCCGTCGGCAAGATCCAGCCGGGCGACCGGATCCTCACGCTCGACGGCGTCTCGATGGCCGGCCGCAACCTGCAGCTGTCCGAGGAGATCGTCAAGAAGCAGGGCAAGCCGGTGACGCTGACCGTGCTCCGCGATCACCAGGTCGTCGTCGTGCCGTTGACCCCGAAGCCGGCGGTCGACGCCAAGGGCGTCCCGCAGCGCGACAAGCACAACAACCTCGTGTACCGGATCGGCATCGTCCAGACCGCGGACTTCGTCGACGTCGGCGTACTCGAGTCCGCGCACGACGCGATCGTCTATCCGGTGGTCCAGACCAAGGCGATCCTGAAGGGCCTGTACGGCATCGTGTTCGGCAGCGAGGAAGCCGATCCCGGCGGCCCGATCCGGATCGTCAGCGAGTTCAAGAACGCGTTCAGCCACGGGCTCACCGAGGGCATCAAGCTGCTGATGCTGCTGAGCGTGTACCTCGGGCTGTTCAACCTGCTGCCGCTACCGGCGCTCGACGGCGGGCGGCTCGTGTTCCTCGGCTACGAGATGGTGACGCGCCGGCGCGCGAACCCGAAGATCGAGACCATGGTCCACATGGTCGGCATCATGGTGCTCATGGTCGTGATGCTGCTCGTCACACTTCACGACGTGAACGTGTTTTGACGCGCCAGGTCGAGGGGTGCTCGTGATCCTCGATGACGCGTCGGGGTCAAGCCCCAAATGGCTGGATCTGTATTCCCTTGGACCGATGACAGTGCTGCGATGCATCAGTCATCCGGTGCAATGGAGAAATCGCTGTAGCCGTTCGTACTATACCGGATGATGGATCCCGCAGTGCCAGGCACGCAGATGTTCGATCTGTTTGCGCCCGGGACCATGTTGGGGCGCTACGAGCTCGTCGCGACGATCGGCGAGGGCGGGATGGCGCGCGTGATCCTGGCGCGCCAGCGTGGACCGGCCGGGTTCGAGAAGGTCGTCGTCATCAAGGTGATCCACCCGCGGATGTCCGACGATCGGTCGGCGATCGGGATGCTGCTCGACGAGGCGCGCGTCGCCGCGCAGATCAGCCACCAGCACGTGGTCCAGACGTACGAGCTCGGCGAGGTCGAGGGCACGTTCTACATCGTGATGGAGTACCTCGCGGGCGAGTCGCTCCATCGCGTGCTGAAGACCGCCGCGATCGGTCCGGCGCTCGACCCGCGGATGGCCGCCCGGATCATCGCGAGCGCCGCCGACGGCCTGCACGCCGCGCACGAGCAGTGCGATCTGTACGGCCGCAACCTCGGCGTCGTCCATCGCGACGTGTCGCCGGGCAACATCGTCGTGCTCTACAACGGCGGCGTGAAGGTCGTGGACTTCGGCATCGCGAAGACCCAGGACCGCGTCTCGAACACGACGCAGCACGGTCAGCTCAAGGGCAAGTATGCGTACATGTCCCCGGAGCAGATCCGCAACGAGCCGCTCGACCGTCGCTCCGACGTGTTCTCGCTCGGCGTCGTGCTGTGGGAGGCGCTCGCGCTGCGCCGGCTGTTCCACGCCGAGACGATTCCCGGCACGCTGATGCAGATCCTGTCGACCGAGCGCGTGCCGCCGTCGATGTACCGGCCCGAGATCCCGCAGGCGCTCGACGCGATCACGCTGAAGGCGCTCGCACCCGATCCGCGCGATCGGTTTCAGACCGCGGCCGAGATGAAGCGCGCGCTCGAGGACGCGATCTGGGAATCGCGCTGCGACTCGAGTGACATCCACGCGTGGATGACCGCGGTGTTCGGCGATCGCATCCGCAAGCGCCAGGCGCTGCTGACGTCGGCGACGCGCGAATCGATCCCGCGCCAGGACCTCGAGCCGCTCGCGCTCGAGGACACGAGCTGGGGCCATGGCCCGTCATACGGCTCGGCGCACACACCCGCGCCGCCGCGCCGGCCCGCATCGCGGATGGCGGTCAAGGTGCTCGCGGTCAGCGCGGCGGTCGCCGTGCTCGCGGCGGTCGGTGTCGGCGTGATGATGCACGTCCGCAAGTCCGACGCCGGCGTGCAGCGCGTCGCGCTCGGCGATCCGGCGCCCGCGCCGACGCCGGTCCCCGAGGTCACGCCGATCCCGACGCCGCCACCGGGCGCGACGGCGACGCCGAAGCCGACGGTCGAGCCGATCACGCCGGTGCAGCCGACGACCGTCGCCGATAGCGCGCCGCGCTCGCGGCTGCGCCCCGAGCACCTCGAGCCGACGCGTGCGGTCGTCGAGGAAGTCGCGCAGGAGACGCCGACGCGCGAGCCGTCCACGCCGCAGCCGCCGCGCAGCAATCCGCCGAAGCAGAAGCCGGCGGGATCGCTGAAGGAGCTCTACACGAAGGGCACCGAGCTCTACCTGTCAGGCAACTTCGTCGAGTCCGCGAAGGTCTTCAAGGAGGCGCTCGCGATCGACAAGAACTACGCGCCCGCGCATCGCGGCCTCGGATTCGTCTACCACCGTAGCGGCATGACCGGAAAAGCGATCGAGCATCTCAAGCGGTACCTCGCCCTGGCTCCCGATGCGTCGGATGCAGACACGATCCGCGACCGCATCGCTCAGCTGGGAGGTGACAATTGAAGCTGGGCGTCGCGGTCATCGTGCTCGCGCTGCTCGGCGTGCCCGCCCACGCCGATCCCGGAACTGCCAAGGTGTTTCCGCTGAGCGGAGCGAACCTGCCGAAGTCGATGGCCGGCGCCCCCGCGGTGCTGACGAAGGTGCTCGCGAAGACGTTCGGCGCCGAGGTCGCGAACGTGCCGATCGAGGACGCGGCCGGCCTCATGGAGTGCGAGCTCGCCGCGAAGTCGTGCCTGATCTCGATCGCGAAGTCGGTCGAGGCGAAGGTGATCGTCTACGGTCGCGTCGAGCCGCGCGATGGGGGGCTCGTGCTCAAGCTGTCGTCGTTCGACGTCAAGAACGGCGCGAACGAGCGCACGTTCGTGCTGAAGGGCGAGACGACGTCGGAGCTGTCCGAGGAGCTCGCCGCCGCGATCGAGAACGCGAGCAAGCCGAAGCCGCCCGACGTCGAACCCGGTCCGGACGAGCGTCCGAAGGACAAGGACAAGCCGAAGGAGACGCCGATCGACGTCCCGATCGGCGACGAGACCGAGTCCACGAGCGGCCCGATCTCGACGAGCACGTGGGCGATCATCGGCGGCGGCGGCGCAGTCACGGCGGTCGGCGCCGGGCTGCTGCTGTCGACGATCAGCCTGCGCAATCAGGTCGACAAGGCGCCGCGCGACACGTTCGAGGATCTGCTGCGGCTGCGCGAGCTCGAGAACGCGGGCAAGACGCGCACGACCGTCGGCGGCATCATGCTCGTCGCCGGCGGCGCGATCACGACGTACGGCATCATCCGCGCGATCTCGCAGCGCCACGAGAAGCGTCCGCCGGCGAAGACGATCGATGTCGTGCCCGAGGCGGGCGGTGCATCCGTGATCCTCACCGTGGGGTGGCCATGAGACTCCTCGCGATCGTCGTGCTCGTCGCGGGGTGTTTTCCGACGCCGTCCGCGGATCTGACGTGCGACACCACGGCCGACTGCACCGGGGGCCGCACCTGCGATCGCGGGTTCTGCGTGCTCAGCGGCGGCAACGACGGCGGTGGCAACGACGGCACCGACGGACCGGCGTTCGATTGCACGACGTTCAACGGCCGCCACTTCATGGGCTGCGACATCCCGCAGCCCGGGCCGGCGCTCGATCTGAACATGGCCGGCACGTACACCTACGACACGGACACCGCGACCTTGACCGCGCCGGATGCGTCGACGAGCCGGCCCGAGAACCAGGGCGTCGCGTCCGGTCACCTGATCTCGGTCAGCGGGCTCACCGTCGGCACCGGGGTCACGCTGCGCGTCGTCGGCACGCGTCCGCTGATCATCGCGTCGTGGACGACGATCCTCGTCAACGGCACGATCGACGCCGGTAGCCACGACGGCAGCCTCGGTGCGGGCGCGAACTCCGCGGAGTGCGTCGGTCGCGCGCCGAACAACGGCGGCAACAGCCAGACCGGTGCCGGTGGCGCCGGCGGTGGCGCGTTCCAGGCGATCGGCGGCGGTGGCGGCAACGGCGACGGTGCACCCGGCGGTCGCGGCGGCCTCGCGATCGCGGCGGCACCGCTGCTCGCCGGCGGTTGTCCCGGTGCCGTCGGTGGTACCGGCGAGCGCCAGGGTGGGCTCGGCGGTAACGGCAGCGGATCGATCCAGCTGACCGCGCTCGATGCGGTCACGATCAACGGCGTCGTCACCGCGGGTGGCCAGGGCGGCTTCGGTGCGCCGGGCAGCGGCGGCCTCGGCAACGGCGGTGGCGGTGGCGGCGGCTCGGGCGGGATGATCGGCCTCGAGTCGAACACGGTCGTCGTCGGCTCGTCGGGCGTGCTCGCGGCGAATGGCGGCGGTGGCGGTGGCGCATCCGACACCCTGAACGGCGGCAACGGTCAGGACGGCCAGCCGTCCGCGACGCGCGCGCTCGGTGGCAGCGCGAACAATGCCGGCGTCGGCGGGCTCGGCGCGGCCGGCACGACGACGACCGGCGGCAACGGCCAGGGTCATCCGGATCACGGCGGCGGCGGCGCCGGCGGCAGCGTCGGCTTCATCATCATCGCGACGCCGAACAAGACGCTGGCCGCGGGCTCGATCGTGTCGCCGACCGCGAACGACGTTCCCAGGTAGCGGTTCGTCGCCGCGCCGCCACGCGGACGCGGTATGTCACGCGGATGCGGATCGCGATCTTCGTCGCGCTGTTGGCGATTGCCGGGTTGTTCATCGTTCACCAGATCTGGGCGATGGTGCGCGACGCGCGCCGGGGGCCGGCCGGCTCCGCGGAGGACGCGGCCGCGCGCGCGGATGCGAGCGATCCGCAGGGCGGTCCCGCGATCGGCATCGCGTTCACCGAGTGGGGCTCGGTGATCGTGCAGGCGGCCACCGATGCACTCGTACTGATCGTGCTGCCGCAGCGCGACCCGCGCGCGATCGATCTCGTCGCGACGACGCCCGAGCTCGGCCGCCACGTGATGCACGCGATCTTCCTCAACGACCCGGCGATCGGCGGCTATCTGTGGGCGACCACGCTGCGCGACCGGCTCGGCCTCGATCCCGAGCGCATGTTCGCGACCGCGCCGGGGCATCCGATCGATCGCCTGCCGGCGCCGGGCGACGGTGAGCCGCGGACCGGCAAGCCGCTGCCCGACGACGTCGAGGTCGGCGTGATCGACATCGAGCGCCTCGCGCCGAACGCGATCCGGATCTCGGCGGTCGAGGACGACGAGCAGATCGTGATCGGGACGCAGCTCGACGAATCTCTGCTCGAGCGCGCGCTCGACGAAACCGGGACCGTGCTGCGCGCGGTCGGCTCGATCGCGGGCGCGATCCAGTCGCTCGACGTGATCGCGGCGCTCTCGCGCGGCGGGCTGACGGTGCTCGCCGGCGTGCCGCCCGCGATCGACGACGCGCTGATCCAGTTCTTCCAGGTCGTCGGCGTGACCGTGCAGGTGATCCACGGTGGCGCGCCACCGCCGGCGTGGGCGCCGATCGCCGGCAAGCTCGTCGAGGCGGCGCGCGCGGACGACGCCGACGCGCTGCGCGCGCAGCTCGCCGAGCACGGCACCGACGCGGTCCCGCACGCCCTCGCGGTCCTGGCGATCACGAACGAGCTCGACGCCGCCGACGCGCTCGCCGGCGCCGCGATCGCGCGCACGCCCGACAGCGCCGAGCTCCGCATGCATGTCGCGACGATCGCGGCGCTGCGCGGTGACCAGGACGCGGCCGAGCGCGAGCTGCGTGCGGCGATCGTGGCCGATCCGGCGCACGGTCCGTCGCTCGTCAACCTCGCGGCCGAGCTGATGCGCCGTGGCGACGACGCGACGCATGCCGAGGCGGTGACGCTTGCCGACCGCGCGCTCGCCCAGCTGCCCGACGATCCGCTCGCGCACCGCAGCGTGATCCTGACGCGGCTGCACGCGGACGATGTCCCCGGCGCGCGCACGAAGCTCGCCGAGCTCGCGCCCAGGCTCGGCGATGCCGAGCGGCTGCGGCTGCAGGCGACGATCGACGCGTATGCCGACGGCGCGCGCCCGCCGAGCATCGCGACGTTCCCGGCTCTCGCGAACCTCGCCCGCGTGCGCGCGAACGAGCTGCTCGAGGCCCAGCGGTTCGACGAGGCGGTGCCGCTGTTCGAGCGCGCGTACGAGCTCGACCGCACGAGCCTCGAGCTCGCGGCGGACCTCGGCTACGCGCTGTCGCAGGCAGGCCGCGATCGCGAGGCGCTCGCGCACTACGACCGCGCGATCGAAGCGATCCAGGGCGGCGCGCTGCTCCGGATCAACCGCGGCAACGTGCGGCGCCGGCTCGGCGATCTCGACGGCGCGATCGCGGACTACCGGTTCTTGCTCGAGCGCGCACCGACGTTGACCGACGCGCGGCTCGCGCTCTACGGCGCGCTGCTCGAGGCGAAGCGCTCCGACGAGGCGCAGGCCGAGCTGCGCACGCTCGAACAGGCGAGCCTGCCGGCCGAGCTGCTCGCCGCGCTGCGCGAGGCCGGCGCGACGAATGCGCCGCGTGCGAACATGTCGCCATGAGCTACCGCGACGATCTCGAGGCCGCGCATGCGCGGATCGAAGCGCTCGAGGCCGAGCTCGCTGCCGTCGGCGGCGACGTCCAGCACGCGCAGGGCCTGATCGCGAAGAGCGCAGCGCTCGAGCAGCAGATCCGCGCGCTCGCCGAGCGCCTGCGCGAGCTCGAGGACAGCTACCAGCGCGTCGCCGAGGCGATGCGCAGCGCGCGCTCGACGCTGCCGACGCTGACCGAGTACAACCGCAGCACGCCGCCGGGCGCGAACGCGACGAGCGGCAACAAGGCGGGCGTACGGTGCCCGATGTGCTTGCTGCTGTTCGGCGACTCGGTCGAGATGCGCGCCGGCGGCAACCTGCGGATGATGCTGTGGCAGCACGGCGAGATCGGCGCGACCGATCAGACCGTGCGCTGCCCGCGCTGTGACTTCCTCGGCCTCAAGATCGGCTAGAACGCGTAGCCGAGGCTGAGCTCGCCGTCGAGTCCGATCGGCAGCAGCGTCAGGATGTCGTTCATCAGGTTCTCGGCCTCCTTCGCCTCCATCGTGTCCTCCTTCGCCGTCGCGACGTGATGGCCCCAGCCGGCGCCGATCCGGAACGTGACGTTGACGGCGTCGGTCAGCATCCAGCGCTTGCCGATGTTCGCGGTCACGGTCGTGCTGCGCACGCTCATGTCGTGCTCCATCTCGACGCCGTTCTGCTGCAGCGTGACGGTGCCCGAGCCGAACCGCTGCGCGACCATGACGCCGAGGAAGCCGCTGTTCTGGCGGCCGCGCCAGTGCCAGCGATAGCCGACGCCGCCGCCGAACTGCAGCGCGCTGCCCTCGTCACCGGACGACCGGCTGCCGAGGCCCTCGACGATCAGGCCGTGGTGCCCGTTGAACAGGTGCTCGTACGTCAGCGAGAAATCGCCGACGAGCGCGCCGAGCGGGTTGAGGTTGATCGAGTTCGTGGGCTCTGCTTTCTGCTCGAGGACGAGCGGCACCGACGACGGCGGTGCGGACGGCGGCGGCGCGGGCTGGGCGAGCGCGACCATCGGAACGATCGACGGAACGAGGACGGTGGCGGCGACGAGTAGCTTCTTCATCTGGAGTTCTCCGGGTTGAGTGCCGCTGCGCCCCGTGCAGCGCTCGGACCACGCCGGCGTGGTCGGTCTTGAAGCTCCGTCGCACTCACATTGTCGGCGACCGCTGGCAAGCTGTGGATCGCGAGTGGCGATCGCGCAGGCGCCGTGTGTGAATCGATGGCGCCCCCTGTGGCTCGCGCGTGACGCACAAACCTGGCATCGGGATGTCACCGATCTGTGCGGCGCGGGCGCTGCGTCCTGCGCGGATCGGCAAGGCCAGGTAAGGTTGCGCGTCGTGCTCGCCGGCGAGGTCCTCGATCGCATCCCGATGGAGCCGGGCGTCTACCTGTTCAAGGACGCCCGCGGGGCCGTGATCTATGTCGGCAAGGCCAAGAGCCTGCGCACGCGGGTCCGCCAGTACTTCCGCGAAGGCGGCGACGAGCGATTCTTCGTCGCGGCGGGCTTCCTCGGCAAGGCGGTCGCCGATGTCGAGACGATCGTGGTGTCGTCGTCGAAGGAGGCGCTGCTCCTCGAGAATCACCTGATCAAGAAGCACCAGCCGCGCTTCAACGTGAAGCTGCGCGACGACAAGCAGTACCTGGTGCTGCGGCTCGAGGATCCGAAGCCGCCTCCGCCTCCCGTCGACGGCGCGACCGCCGACGCCGCGACGACCGCGCCGCCGAAGCGCGAGCTGTTCCCGCGCGTCCAGGTCGTGCGCAACATCCGCGACGATGGCGCGAACTACTTCGGGCCCTATCACTCCGCGACGAGCGCGCGCGAGACGCTGCGGATCCTGAACCGTCACTTCCAGCTGCGGACGTGCACCGATCACGTGCTCGAGACGCGCGGCCGGCCGTGCCTGCAGTACCAGATCAAGCGCTGCTCGGGGCCGTGTGCGATCGACGTCCCGCCCGAGCTCTACGCCGAGCAGGTGCAGGACGTGAAGATGTTCCTCGGCGGCCGCAACGACGAGCTCGTGCAGCGGCTGCGCGCGCGCATGGCCGCCCGCGCCGAGCGCGAGGACTTCGAGACCGCCGCGGTGCTGCGCGACTCGCTCGCCGCCGTCGAACGCACGCTCGCGAAGCAGCACATCGTCCAGGACGACTTCGTCGATCAGGATGTCTGGGGGCTGTGGCGCGAGGCCGACTGCGTCGAGGTCGTCGTGCTGTTCATCCGCGCGGGCAAGCTCGTCGGCCGGCGCGCGTTCTCGCAGAAGGATCAGGAGCTGCCGGACGGCGCGGTGATCGCCGAACACATCCAGCAGTACTACGCGACCGGCACGTTCATCCCGGACGAGGTCGTCGTCGGCGTCGAGCTCGAGGACGGCGACGTGATCGCCGAGTGGCTCGGCACCGCGCGCGGCAAGAAGGTCAAGATCATCGAGCCGCGGCGCGGCGTCCGCGCGAAGCTCGTCGAGCTCGCGGATCGCAACGCGGCGGCGTCCGCGACCTCGCGGCGCGGCAAGAACGCCGACGCCGACGAGTTGCTCGAGAAGGTCGCGAAGCGGCTCGGGCTGCCGCGCGCGCCGCGCCGGATCGAGTGCTTCGACATCGCGCACATCCAGGGCACGGACACGGTCGCCGCGATGGTGACGTTCGTCGACGGCGTCGCGTCGCGCGGGCTGTATCGCAAGTTCAAGGTGCGCAGCGTCGACAACAACGACTTCGCCGCGATGTACGAGGTGCTGACGCGGCGGTTCCGTCGCCAGACCGACGATCCGGCGTGGGCCTATCCGGACCTGCTCGTGATCGACGGCGGCAAGGGCCAGCTCGGCATGGCGGTCGCGGCGCTCACCGATCTCGGCGTCAAGCTCGGCGGCGAGGACGGCCTCGAGGTGATCGGCCTCGCGAAGGAGCGCGAGCTCGAGGCCGGCAGCGCGCCGGATCGGATCTATCGCCGCAACATCAAGGACTCGATCGCGCTGCGCCCGAACTCGCCCGAGCTCTACGTGCTCGCGCGGATCCGCGACGAGGCGCACCGGTTCGCGAACACGTTCCACCAGAACCGGCGCGCGAAGCAGACGCTGCGCAGCGAGCTCGACGACATCCCGGGTATCGGCACGACGCGACGGCAGCGCCTGCTCAAGCACTTCGGCAGCGTGCGCGCGGTGCGGCTCGCGTCGCTCGAGGAGCTCGCGAAGGCGCCGGGCATGAACAAGAAGGCGGCGCAGGCGGTCGTCGCGTACTTCGAGGAGCGCGCGCGCGTCGAGGCCGGCGAGACCGGGACCGCGGCGGACTACCCGAACGCGCGCACGATCGACGGCGAGATCACCGCGGCCGAGATCGTCGGACGCGAGCTCGCGGTCGGCGCTGCCGGCGACGCTGCGGATGGCGATGGCCACGGTGACGGCGAGCCGGTCGAGCTCGTCGCGTCGTCACCGGATTCAGAAATCGATGCCAACGTCGAGGGCCGCACGGGCGACGTCGACATCGACGCCGAGGTCGAAGACACCGCGCTGTGAGCCGGATCATCGTGCGCCGCGCGCACGCGTGCGACACGAGGAGTCGTGGCCTGGCGAAGCGAACCGGCCGACGGCGCGTGCAAAGCGGTCGCCTGGATCGCGATGGCGCTCGTGATCGGTGCCGGCTGCGCGACGGCGTCGCACGCACCGCGCACCGCACACGAGCCCGCGATCGCGGCGCATCACGCGAAGGCAGCACCGGTGTGGCCGTCGCCGCTGCCGCTGCCCGCGCTCGACGACGTCCCGCGGGCGCGCTCGTGGTCGGATCCGTTCCTGATCCCACCGCTGTTCGATGCGTGGCCCGCGAACGCGCACGTCCCGAACGCGACCCAGCGCGCCGGGCTCGAACGCCTCGCGGCGCGGGCGCGTGGCGTCGAGCGCGTGGCGCTGCTCGACCGCTGCGCGGCCGGGCTCGAGCACGATGCCGAGCTCGCGATCGATCACGCCGGCGACGCCGACGTCGACTTCGATCGGATCTACGCGCCGGCGGTCGCGGCGTACCGGGCGCTCGTCGACGAGCCGGGGTTCGCGGCGTACCGCCACGCCGACGCGGCGCTGTATCGCGCGGCGAGCCTGCTCGCGAGCTTCGATGCCGCGCGCTCGCGCGAGCTGTTCACGCGGCTCGTCCGCGATCACGCGAGCTCGCCGATCGCCGCGATCGCGCACGTCCGGCTCGGCGAGCGCGCGGCGAGCGACGGCGATCACGCGACCGCCGAGCGTGAATTCGCGGCCGCCCTGTCCGGCGTACCCGCGAGCTTCGGCGACTACGTCGCGGTGCGGCTCGCGTGGGCGCGTCGCGAGCTCGGCCAGCATGCGCGCGCGCTCGACGAGCTGATCGCGGTCGCCCGGCGATCGTCGCCCGCGGACGTGATCGCGCTGCTGCTATCCGCGCGGTCGTACGCCGAGATTGGCGTGCGCGACGACGCCGCCGCGTTCTACGACGCGATCGCGCCGCAGCACACGGTCGAGGTGCTGCGCCGGCTCGCCGCCGACTACGCGGTGCTCGGGCGGTTCGGCGATGCCGCGGCGATACTGGCCGACGTGATCGAGCGCGCGCCGACGTGCGAGGATCACGTCGAGCGAGTGCTCCTGCTCGAGCGGTTCGCGCCGCCGTCCGAGCTCGAGGCCGCGATCACCGCGCTCGTGCCGATCGCGCGCGAACGCGGCGACGCGTGCTCGACCGCGGCCGACGCCCTCGCCGGTCGGATCGCATGGACGTGGCACGCGCACCCGCCCGCTCGCGCGGACGCCGCCCAGGTGTCGCGGATGTGGGACCTCGCGATCGAGCTCGCGACGACGCCCGAGCGCCGTGCGATCGCGCTGCGCGATCGAGCCGTCTTGCAGGGAGCGATCGTCCGCGGCGACCGGCGGCCCGCCGCGTGGCTCGCCGCCGCGGCGAAGATCCAGCAGGCGGTCGCGGCGCGCCCCGACGATGCCGCGCTCGCCGACATCGCCGTCGACACCTGGCAAGCCGTGCTCGCGCTCGCGCCACTCACCGCGAGCGAGCGCGACCGGGTGCGCGAAGGTCTGACCGCGAACCTCGACGGACCCGCAGGTGCGCGGGCGCGTGCCGTGCTCGCGACGGTGCGGTGATTGCCAGGCGTTCCCGCGAACGTCCTCCACGTGCCGCGCACCGCGTGCGACCATGGGCATGCCGTCTATCGATCGAGGGGACCGATGTACAAGCCTTGCCTTGCCTTGCTCGTGGTCGCTGCGTGCGGATCGTCATCGGATGACTGGGTACCGTCGGACATCGACACCGATCAGACCGTCGATCGCCTCGGCGCCGCCGGCTACGCGAAGCTGTGCGGTGCGTTCGAGGACTACGTGCGCGACGAGTTTCGGTCGAACCGGCTGATCCAGGCCGCGTGCACCTACGAGGCGCTGCAGACCACGCCGGACGCGATCGCGTGCGGCGAGGCGGTCGACGCGTGCCTCGATCAGCTGCCGCCGACCGTCGAAGCACAGCTCGAGATGATCCTCGATCAGGCCGGCTGCAACGCGCTCGCGATCACGCAGACCGGGTGCGCCGCGAAGGTCTCCGAGGTCACCGCGTGCCTCGACGCGCTCGGCGCCCAGCTCGACACGCTCGAGCTGTCCGCGACGTGCGCCGCGTTCGGCTCGCCGGTGCCCGCCGACTGGTGGCAGATCGAGCCGCCCGCCGAGTGCACCGCGCTGTCCGCCGAGTGCTGAGCTACGCGATGCGCAGCGACGTCGCGCGCTTGTGATGCGCGAGCAACGTCGCGCGCTGCTCGGCCGGATACTTCGCGACCGCGTGGCGCGCGCATTCCTTGGACATCAGCAGCGCGTGGCGACGAAAGAACGCCTCGACGACGTCGGGCGCCGCGCGCGATAGCTCGCGCAGCACGATGCCGACCGCGGTCTGATCGAAGCGCTCCGGTGACCACACGACCGTCGCGCACACCGTCAGGATCTGCTCGGCGAGCCCCGCGAGTGCAGCATCGCCGTGCGGCGCGAGCTCGAGGAACGCGAGGCACGCGGCGCGGCGCTGCCACATCGACTCGGCGTTGCGCCACGCGACGAGCCCGCGCACGACGTCGCGCCGCCCCTGCAGGCGATCGAGCAGCGTCACGAGCACCTTGGTGATGAACCAGTCGACGACGGTGACGTCGGCGAGGTGTCCCGCCGCGAACAGCCGCGCGAACGCGGCGAGGTCCGACGATCGCAGGCTCGTGCCGAGCAGGTCCTGCAGCAGCACGATGCCGGCGAGCTTGTGCTCGATCATCGGCTGTTCGATCAGCACGACCGCGATCCGCTTGCCGACCGCCGTAGGACACGACTCGAGGCCGTGCTCGGCCCACCACGCGCGCACGCAGCTCCGGATCTTGACGACGTCGGGATGGCGCGCGATCGGAACGCCGCGCAGCCGCGCGCTACCGCGCCGGTACCACAGCGCGCGGCCGTGCTGCGTGGACTCGCGCGCGAGCCGGACCTTGAGGTCCGCCACCGGGTCCAGCGGCGCACGTGGTTTGCCCACGATCCCAGGTTGCCTGAACATCAGCCCAGTCGGGTGCCGCCGGTGACGCTACCTCACTCCAATCAGAAAGTTGGGTGCCCATATACGTCCATGTAGGATAGTGTGGTCCCGGGACAACGGGGGCACGCATGTCCAAGAACCGAAAGATCAGAAGTACATCGGATGGGGCGGATCGTCGGCGTGAAGTGCTCGGCGTCGTCGCGCTCGGTGCGGCGCTGTTCCTTCTCGTCGCGATGATCTCGCTTCAGGCCGGCAAGCTCGTGATGGGCCCGTTCGGCCGATCGAGCGCCAGCGCGTTCTACGGCCTCGCGGGAGTCTGCGGGTACGTGCTGATCGGGCTCGCGCTCGTCACGGCGATCCGGCTGTTGCTCGAACGCGCGCCGGTGATGCCGGCGATGATCGCGCTCGGCACGGTGATCGGCGTCGTCTCGCTCGCGACGCTGATCCACCTCGCGGCCTCGGGCTATCGCGTCGCCGGCCACAGTCCGGGCGGCGCGATCGGCGAGCACCTCGCCGAGGTGCTGCGCGCGGTGATCAGCACCGCCGGCACCGCGCTGCTCGGCTGCATCGGCCTCGTGGTCGCGGTCGTCGTCGCGACGCCGCTGCGCATGGGTGACGTGCTGCGCGCGATCGGTCGCGTGCTCGGCACCGGGTTCGACGGCGTCAAGTCCGCCGCGCTCGCGTTCGGCACGTTCTGGGTCGACGTGTTCCGCGCGATCCTGCCCGGCCGCGATCACTCCGGTGACGACGACAGCGTCGAGGTCGACGAGGACGACGTGCTCGAGGTCGGCGCCGAGGAAGAGCTCGACGAGCCGGTGATCATCGAGAAGCCGGCGAAGAAGAAGAAGCTCGATCCGCAGGCGACCGAGATCGATCTGTTCCCGCCGCAGCCAGCGTTCGAGGAGCCCGCGCCGGCGAAGAAGGACCGCAAGAAGAAGGAGCCCGCGATCGTCGTCGAGGAGGCGAAGCCCGACGCGGCGCCGCCGGTCGCCGCCGACAAGCCGAAGCGCACGCGGTTCGCGAGCGGCACGCAGGCCCCCGAGCTCGACGCCGACTCCGACAAGCCCGCGGTCGCCGCCGCTGCGAAGCCCGGCAAGCCGCAGGCCGTGATCGTCGACGACGAGCCGGCGACGAGCGGTCCGGTGATCGTCGAGCCGAAGTTCAAGCAGGCCGACGCCGCGACGATCGCCGCGAAGGAGAAGGCCGCCGACGCCGAGCGCCAGACGTTCATCAAGCTCGGCGAGGGCGAGTACCAGCTGCCCTCGATCCAGCTGCTCAACTACGACGCGAGCTCGCAGAACCAGATCGATCGCACCGCGATGCTCGAGCTGTCGGCGAAGCTGACCCAGACGCTCGAGAACTACGGCGTCAAGGGCGACGTCGTCGCGATCCGGCCCGGCCCCGTCGTCACGATGTACGAGTTCGCACCGGCACCGGGCACGCGCGTCAACAAGATCGTCAACCTCACCGACGATCTCGCGCTCGCGCTCGAGGCGTTGCGCGTCCGCATCGTCGCGCCGATCCCCGGCAAGGCCGCGGTCGGCATCGAGGTCCCGAACCGCACGCGCGAGAAGGTGTTCCTCAAGGAGATCCTCGCCGACGACGCGTTCCGCAAGGGCCGCGCGAAGCTGCCGATCGCGCTCGGCAAGGACATCGAGGGCGGCCCGAGCGTCGTCGATCTCGCGCGCATGCCACACCTGCTCGTCGCCGGCACGACCGGCTCGGGCAAGTCGGTCGCGGTCAACGCGTTCATCTCGAGCCTGCTCTACCACTGCAGCCCCGACGACGTCCGCATGATCATGGTCGACCCGAAGATGCTCGAGCTGTCGATCTACGAGGGCATCCCGCACCTCCTCCTCCCGGTCGTCACCGATCCGAAGAAGGCGAACCTCGCGCTGCGCTGGGCGGTCGAGGAGATGGACCGCCGCTACGACCTGCTCGCGCAGATGGGCGTTCGCGACATCGCGACGTTCAACGACAAGGTCGGCAAGCAGCTCGCGAAGCTCGAGGCCGAGAAGCTGCGCACGGTCGCCGAGCAGGCCGCGCGCGCGCTCGAGGACGATCTCGGCAAGGCCGTCTCCGCCGACTCGCCCGAGGCCGCGGACGCGCGCGAGAAGATCGTCACCGCGCCGCCGCACCGGCTGCCGTACATCGTCGTCGTGATCGACGAGTTCGCGGACCTCATGATGTGCGCGCCGAAGGAAGTCGAGACCAGCGTCGCGCGCATCGCGCAGAAGGCGCGCGCCGCCGGCATCCACCTGATCCTCGCGACGCAGCGGCCGTCGGTCGACGTCATCACCGGCCTCATCAAGGCGAACTTCCCGTCGCGCATCGCGTTCTCCGTCGCGTCGAAGATCGACTCGCGCACGATCCTCGATCAGACCGGCGCCGAGGCGCTGCTCGGTGCCGGTGACATGCTGTTCTCGGATCGCGGCGCCGCGCCGCAGCGTCTGCACGGCTGCTACGTCGACGAGGACGAGATCCATCGCGTCGTGTCGTTCCTGAAGACGCAGGCGCGCCCGGTCTACAACCTCGACATCCTCAAGCCGCGCGACGAAGAGGGCTCCGAGGACGGCGGCGGCATGCAGATGCCGAGCGGCAAGTCCGACGACGATATGTACGACAAGGCCGTGTACATCGTGACGACGACGCGGAATGCGTCGATCTCGTGGGTGCAGCGGCAGCTGCGCATCGGCTACAACCGGGCGGCGCGGCTGGTCGAGGAGATGGAGAAGCAGGGCGTGGTGAGCCCGCCGGATCACACGAACAAGCGTGAAGTGCTGGTAGCGTCGGCCTGACGCCCTGGTCTCGGGCCGCGTCGTCCATCGGTCCGTCCCCGCGTCAACGTGCTCCGGGCCCGCGCCGTCGCGCAATCGCGCGCGGCACGCTCGCGGTGGGGTCGGCTTGCGCGTGCCTGCGTCCTGGCTCGCCACCGGTGCTCCGGGCCCGCGTCGTCGCGCATCGCGCGCGGCACGCTCGCGGTGGGGTCGGCTTGCG
>DASTLB010000086.1:0-115356 GCA_035715365.1 Kofleriaceae bacterium
CGCGATCGCGCTCGCGGTCTGGTCCTGCGCGAGTGGCGCCGCGGGCCCGCTCGCGCAGACCGCGCTCGTCGACGCGCGGCCGGACGACCGCGCGCGGACGCTGACGCGATGGACGCTGTGGTCGGTCGCTGGCGACATCGCCGCACCGCTCGCGCTCGCGGCGTTCGCCGCGCTCGGGCTGTCGTGGCGCGCGAGCTTCGCGACGGTCGCCGCGCTCCTCGCGATCTGGACGGTCGCGCTCGCGATGCGTCCGCTGCCGGCGGCGCACGTCGAGGGCCCCGCCGAGGATCGCGTCTCGACCTGGCAGGCGCTGCGCGCGGCGCTCCGCGATCGCGTGCTGATCGCGTGGCTGTTCGGCGTCGCCCTGTGCGACCTGCTCGACGAGATCCTCGTCGTGTTCGCGTCGCTGCACGTCCGGATCGAGCTCGGCGCGAGCCCGGCCTGGCAAGCCGCGATCCTCGCGTCGTTCATGCTCGGCAGCGCGGGCGGCCTCGTCGCGATCGATCGGCTGCTCGCCTGCCGCAGCGACCGCGGACTGCTCGTCGCGTGCGGCATCGCGTGCGCCGCCTGCTACGCGCTGTGGCTCGCGGCGCCGGCGCTCTGGCTGTCTGCGGTGCTCGCGCTTCCGGTCGGCGCGACCGCAGCACCGCTCTATCCGCTGGCCGCCGCCCGCGCGTACGCGCGGTGCCCGGGACGCTCGACCATCGTGCTCGTCGGCCAGCACCTGTTCACGCCACTCGGGCTCGCGCTGCCGCCGCTGCTCGGCCTCGTCGCCGATCACGCGGGCACGCACGTCGCGCTCGCGCTGCTGATCGTCCAGCCGATCGCGCTCGCGGTGCTCGCGGCCGCTACTCGGCGCTGAGGTTGCGCGCGCGGGCGGTCTGCAGGAAGCCGTCGAGGATGCCGTTGAAGTACTCCGGCTTGTCGAGGTGTGGCCAGTGGCTCGTCCCCTCGATCACGATCCGCGGGATCTGGCGCGCTTGCGCGTGCAGCGAGCCCGGGCCGTCGGAGGCGGTCGTATCGACGAGCAAGATCGGCCCGCGATACGCGCGCAGCGCCGGCAGTGGATCGTAGGCGAACACCGCGCCGATGATCGCGAGCGCGCGGTCCTTCGGCATCTCGCGCATCTCCTTGCGCAGGTGCCGCTCGACCTTGCGATCGGCGTTCGCGAGCATGCGGTCCCAGTAGCCCTCGCTGACGACCGTGAAGTTGCCGCGCAGCGCGGTCATCACCTGCTGTGCCATCTGCGGCGGCGACTTGCCCGGTGTCCCGACGAGCATCAGCGCGCTCACGCGCTCGGGGTGCTGGCGCACGTACTCCGCCGCCGCGGAGCCGCCCATGCTGTGGCCGACGAGCACGAACTGGTCGAGATCGAGCGCGTCCACGGCCGCCGCGATGTCCGCGGCGAGTGACTCGACGCGATAATCGTTGTCCGCAGGCGCCGCGGACTTGCCGTGACCGCGCAGATCGATCGTGATCACGCGGTGCGTGGCGCGCAGGTGCTCGACCTGCTTCGACCAGTCGGCGCCGCTGCCCGCGAACGCGTGGACGAACACGACCGGCACGCTGCCCGCGAGCGTGTCGCGCACGTACAGCCCGCCCGCCGGCCCGTCGACCATGCGCTCGGTTTTCGGATCGCTGCGATGACAGCTGATCAGCGCGAGCACCGCGACCAGCGCGACGTGGAGGAGCTTCGGGGACATGGCGCAGAGATTCGAGTGCAAGCCGCGTGCTTTCGCGGCAGCCGCGCGAGATTCTCGTGCTCACCGCATGGCGTATCCGGATCCGCGTGTCCTCGTGTGCGTGCTCGGCCACGAGCTCGCGCCGCTGATCGCTGCCGCGCGCAGCTTTCGATCCGACATCGAGCTCGCGGTCGACGAGGAATACTCGAGCGACGAGGCCGACGATCGCATGACCGATTCGTTCGGCGTGTGCTGGGACACCGTCACGCCCGGCGCGTACAGCGATGCCGACGAGGAGGCGGTCGAGGATCACGGCGCCGTGATGTACGTGATCTCGCCGCCGCTCGCGCAGCCGGTCACGCTCGACGGCTCGATCGCGGCCGTGCTGCTGGTCGATCACCTGATCGAGCACGGCGCGACCGCGGCGAAGATCGAGAGCTCCGGGGTCGCGCATGGCATCGCGCGCTGGCGGGCGCTCGCCGCCGAGATCCGCCGGCTGCACGGCGGCCGCGATCGCGTCGCGCTCGCCCGGACGGTGCGCGCCGCGGTGACGAAGCGTCCGCTCGGCGGCGACAAGTTCTACGAGTCGCTCGGCCACCACCTGATCGGCATCCCCGAGGTCTACGTGCCGCTGGCGAACGCGAGCGATCGCGAGTCGGTCCGGATCATGGACAGCATCGCCGACGAGCTCGTCGCCGATGGCACCGACCCGGTCGTGCGGCGCCACGCGGCGAGGCTCGACCCGAAGTCGCCGTACGAGGGCGGCTTCGCGTTCAAGATCAATCCGTACGGGATCGTGAAGCTGCCGGTGCGCCCGCCGGCGATCACGCCGAGCCGCGCCGGCCTGTGAGCGTCTGCGATCGCGTGTGAGAGCGTGATCGGCCTCGCGAAGTGCACGGCCTTGCACAATACGCGCCGATGAAACGTTACAAATCGACGAGATGGACGGATCGGTCGTTTGCGTAGGCTCGTGCGCATGAGGATGGGAGCAGCTCCATGGCTTTTGTGCGCGGCGCTCGCGGCGTGCTCGTCATCGCCGTCGAACACGGATCCGGATGGCGGTGGCGGTGACGACGGCGGCGGTAGCGGCGACGACGGCTCGGTGCCGATCGTCGACCCCGAGTGGCCCGCCGACGAGGCGCTCCCTGCCGACTTCGACTTCCCGCCGTACGCGAACCTCGTCGACGGCACGACGGTCGCGATCAGCTGGCGCACGGTCGCGGCGTCGACCGGCGTCGTTCGCTACGGCACCACGCCGGACCTCGGCGCCGAGGCGGCCTCGACGACCTCGGCGAACCTGCACCACATCACGCTGTCGAGCCTGACGCCGAAGGCCGCGTACTACTACGAGGTCTCGATCGACGGCACGAGCGCGGTCCGCAAGGGCGTGTTCGTGATGCCCGGCCGCGAGCAGTGGCGGTTCCTGCACTCCGGCGAGTTTCACGCGCCGAGCGAGTCGTCGAACGTCACGAAGTTCACCGCGAAGATCCGCGAGTTCCGCCCGCACGTGCTGCTCGAGTCCGGCGACATGGTCGACGACGGCAACGATCTCGCGGACTGGCGCAGCTACATGAAGACGTCCGCGCCGTGGATCTCGAACGTGCTGATCCTCCCGGCGCACTCGAACCACGTCAACGGCTCCGGCGGCAACGCGAACCTCAAGGACCTGTTCGTGCTGCCGAACAACGAGCGCTGGTACACGACGCGCTACGGCCAGGTCGAGTTCTTCTCGCTCGACTCGACGTTCGCGGCGAACAGCGATGTCGAGACCGTCGAGGTGCCGTGGGTCGCCGACGAGGTCACGGCCGCGCACGACGGCACCGACGATCCGACGTTCGTGATCGCGGCGTGGCATCACCCGGCGTGCTCGTCCCAGTACTTCACGCGGCAGAGCGAGCGGTCGTGGGTGCAGGACAACTTCGTCGCGACGTTCGTCGCGAAGGGCGGCGTCGATCTGATCCTCGCGGCGCACGACAAGTACTACGAGCGCAGCACGATCACCGGCGGCATCGTCCACGTGATCACGAACATCGGCAACGTGTCGCCCGAGATCCCCGGCGGCAACTACGAGACGTGCACCGCGGTGAAGACGTCGCGCAGCGACCAGAGCACGGCGCTGTTCACGGTCGACGGCCGCACCCTGTCGGCGACCGTGCTCAAGGCCGACGGCTCGCAGCTCGATTCGTTCTCGATCGCGAAGTAGCGGGTCGTACATCGGCCTACGCGTCGGCAGCGCGCCGACGTGAGGTCGCGGTACGATTGGCGCCATGCATCGCGGCGACGGCTCCGACGACGAGGTCGAAGCCACCGAGATCTCGGCCTCGCCTCCTCGGCGCCAGACCCGGTTGTACGGCGCGATCGATCCGCCGGAGCACTACCCGGCGACGCAGGCCGACTCCGCGGTGCTCGAGGCGGTCGGGCTAGCTGCGGGCGACACGCTGACCCGCTACCAGATCGCGGATGTGCTCGGGCGCGGCGGCATGGGCGAGGTGCTGTCGGCGCGCGACGAGCAGATCGGGCGGTGGGTCGCGATCAAGCGGCTGCGGATCGAGAACCCGAGCTCCGAGGTGCTGTCGCGGTTCCTGCGTGAGGCGCGAATCCAGGGCCGGCTCGAGCATCCCGCGGTCGTGCCGGTGCACGAGCTGTGGACCGACGACGCGAACCGGCCGTTCTTCGTGATGAAGCAGCTCACGGGCACGACGCTCGCCGACGTGATCCCGCGGCTGATCTTGAAGGATCGCGAGGCGCTCGAGCAGTTCTCGCGCCAGCAGCTGCTGCGCGCGTTCGCCGACGTCTGCCTCGCGATCGAGTTCGCGCACACGCGCGGCGTCGTGCACCGCGATCTCAAGCCGGCGAACATCGTGCTCGGCGACTTCGGCGAGGTCTACGTCCTCGACTGGGGCATCGCGCGCGTCGCCGGCGATACCGACACCCGCGCGAGCTTCGCCGACATCGACACCGCCGATGGCTCGGAGACCGTCGCCGGCGCGATCCTCGGCACGCCGGGCTACATCTCGCCGGAGCAGATCCGCGGCGATCCCGATCTCGACGGCCGCGCCGATGTCTACGCGCTCGACTGCATCCTGTTCGAGATCCTGACGCTCGAGCCGCTGCATCCGCGAGGTCCGTCCGCGATCGCGTCGGCGATCGCCGGCGCCGATGCGCGCGCGTCGATCCGTGCGCCGGATCGCGATATCCCGCCCGAGCTCGACGCGATCTGCGTGCGCGCGACCGCGCCGGATCGCGACCAGCGGTTTTCGACCGCGCGCCAGCTCGCGACCGAGGTCCAGCGCTTCCTCGACGGCAATCGCGACGTCGCGCTGCGCGTCGAGCTCGCGCGTTCCGAGCTCGACAACGCGCGCAGCATCCTCGCCGAGGGCACGAGCTCGACGCACCGCCGCGATGCCTTGCGCGCCGCGGCCCGCGCGCTCGCGCTCGATCCCACGAACCCGGAGCCCGCGGATCTCGTCGGCCGGCTGATGCTCGAGCCGCCGAAGGAGACGCCGCCGGAGGTCGAGGCCGAGCTCGAGCGCCACGATCTGCGCGCGCTGCGCAACAGCGCGAGCTTCGGGCTGCTCGCGGCGTGCGCGTACCTGATCTTCTTCCCGATCCTGTACTGGGCTGGCTATCGCGAGCTCTGGTACACGATCGCCGGGCCGGCGCTGTCCGTCGCGATCATCTTCGTCGAGATCTTCGTCGCGCGGCGCAACCCGTACTGGTCCGGGTACCTCGGCATCACCGGCAACCTGCTGATGTTCGCGATGTTCTCGTGGATCATCAGCCCGGTCGTGATCGGCCCCGGACCCGGCATCATCATGATCACGCTGCTCGCGGCGCACCGGAAGCTGATCAAGCCGTGGCTGCTCGCGACGTTGACCTCGCTCGCGACGCTGTCGCCGTGGATCGTCGAGGCGTTCGGGCTCGTGGGCTCCCGCACATCGGTCGAGGGCGGCGATCTGATCGTGCACACGACGGGAACCGATCTCGATCCCACGGTGTCGATCGTCGGCCTGCTCGTCTACCTCGTCGGGCTCGCGTTCCTCGCGGCGTTGCTCGGGCGCCTGCAGGACGACGAGCGTCGCGGCGTCCGGCGCACGCTGCAGCTGCAGACGTGGCAGCTGCGCCAGCTCGTGCCGCGGCCTAACACGCTGCCGCCGCGCTGACGGAACCGGAGCCCGCGCTCGGGTGTCTTCGGAGCGATGCCACGCTCCTGGTTTCGCTCCGCCGTCGCGCTCTGGATGACCGCCACGATCGCGACCGGCGGTTGCCGCGCGCCGCAGGTCAAGGCGCCGGCGGCACCGGGCGCGCGACGCGATCCGAACACCGCGGCGGCGATCGCCGCTGCGACGACGCCGACCGGGCGGCCGCAGATCCCGATCGCGTCGACCGTCGACAGCGGCTTGATCGAGATCTCCGCGCCCGAGCTCCAGGTCACCGCCGGTGCTGCGAGCGCGACGACCCTGACGCCGAACGACACCGCCGCGCTGCTCGGCCGGCTCGAGCCGCTGCCCGATCTCGCGACTGCGAACGCGAGCGCGTCGACGATGCGACCGCCGACGCCACCACCGCCGCGGCCGGGTGCGGTGCAACCGATCGCGTTCGTGTCGCCGACCGGCAAGTCGGTGAGCGATGCGCCGATCGCGCCACCGAAGCAGGTCTCGCCGCTGCTGCCGCCGCAGATCTCGCCGGACGGCGACGTGCGCAGCGAGTCCGAGGTTCGCATCCGGTTCAGCGATCCGATGGTGCCGGTCGCGGCGGTCGGGCGGCCGGTGCCGGCGATCGCGACGATCACGCCGGCCGTGCGCGGCACGTGGCGGTGGATCGACTCGCGCGTCGCGACGTTCACGACCGAGGCGCCGCGGTTTGCCGGCGCGACCGAGTACACGGTCACGGCGCCCGACGGCGTGAAATCGCTCGCCGGCGGGGTGCTCCAGGTCCCGGCCACGAAGACGTTCCGCACGCCGCCGATCTCGATCACCGGCGGGTTTCCGTCGGTGAAGCTGCGACCGGACTCGCCGATCGTCGTCACGTTCGATCAGGATCTCGATCCCGCGAAGCTCGTGCCGCTGCTGCGCGTCGAGCGCTACCCGGCGGACGCGCCGCCGAAGGCGAAGCCGCGCAAGCTCGCGTTCCAGGCGATCACGCTCGCCGAGGCGCGCCAGCGCTGGAAGGCGAACCCGGCGATCGCGATCGATCCCGCGAAGCTCGACGCCCAGCTCGGCAAGCACCACGTCGTGCTCGCGCCCGCGACCGCGTGGCCCGCCGACTCCCAGCTCCAGGTCGTGCTCGCCGCCCGCGCCCCGTCGCGCGAAGGGCCGCTCGTGACCACGCGCGAGAGCTTCGTGCGGTTCGACGTCGCGCCGGCGTTCTCGGTCCGCGGCATCACGTGCTTCGGCGTCGACCGCCCGAAGCTCGACCCGACATGTCCCGCGAACGGCTGGATGGCGGTCGAGCTGTCGAACGAGGTCGACCCGGTCGCGTATCGCTCGCACAAGTTCCAGATCGAGGGCGAGGACTTCGAGGACCACTTCTCGGGTGGTGCCTCGGTCGGGATGATCGCGCCCGAGCGGGTCGGCAAGCAGTACACGGTGAAGATCGGCGATGGCCTCGTCGACGTGTACGGCCAGCAGCTCGTCGGGCCGCAGCGCGTGTCGTTCACGACCGGCCCCGAGCGGTTCGAGGCGTGGGCCGACGTTCCGACCGGGCTGCACGTCCTCGATCCTCGGTTCCAGATCGCGCAGTGGGTGCTCAAGGCCGAGGCGGTGCCGAGCCTGCGCGTCCAGCTGTATCGCGTCACGCCGGCGGATTACTTCGCGTACGAGGACTACGAGGCCGGCAAGCGCGCGACGCCGCCCGGCAAGCTCGTCTACGACAAGACGCACGTGATCGGGCCGCGCCACGGCGCCGACGTGCGCGTCGATCTGCGGCCGGCGCTCGACGGCGGCGTCGGTCACGTCGTCGCGGTCGCGACCGCGCCGAAGCTGACCCCGCGGCGCGCCTGGCTGCAGGTGACGAAGCTCGGGCTGTCCGCGCGGTTCGATCGCGATCACGTGAACGCGTGGGTCCAGGACATCACGCCGGCGACGAAGTTCCTGTCGCCGCTGCCGGGCGTCGCGACGTCGCTGCTCGTCGAGGGCAAGCAGGATCGCCCGACCGCGACCACCGACGCTGCGGGCCAGAGCCAGGTCGCGCTGTTTCCCGCACCGCCGCGGCCGCGCACGACCGACGACCGCACCGCGCTGCTCGTCGCGACGAGCGGCAACGACTCGACGTTCGCCGCGATCGATCGGTTCGAGAAGGCGGTCCGCGTCGACAACGCGCTCTGGTACGTGACCGACGACCGCTTCATGTACAAGCCGGGCGAGACCGTCTACGTGAAGGGCTGGGTGCGGTGGACGCACGACGGCGTCGATCCCGGGCTCGCGCTGCCGAAGCCGGGCGAGACCGTCTCGTACATGCTGACCGATGCGCGCGGCACGACGCTCGCGAGCGGCACCGCCGCGCTGACCGATCAGGGCGGGTTTCACGCCGAGGTCAAGCTGCCGGCGAACGCGAACCTCGGCACCGCGCGGTTCTCGTTCTCGACCCGGCGCGACGCGTACGCCCACATGATCGAGATCGCCGAGTTCCGCACGCCGTCGTTCGCGGTCAACCTCAACGACGACGTCTCGCATGCGGGTGCGCTGCCGCTCGTGCTCGGCGAGTCGATCGAGATGAACGCCTCCGCGAAGTACTACGCCGGTGGCGGGCTCGCGGGCTCGAAGCTGCAGTGGAACGCACGGCTCACGAAGACGACGTTCCAGCCCGCGGGCTGGAGCCTGTACTCGTTCAGCCCCGTGCATTCGCGCAGCGACCGCGGCCGGCACGTCCAGGCGATCGAGGCGACGCAGTCGACCGCGCTCGACAGCACGTCCGCGTCGTCGGTCGTGTTCGGGCTCGCCGCGCTGCCGAACGGACGCACGAGCGTGCTCGAGGTCGACGCGCTCGTCACCGACGTCGATCGCACGACGATCCGCGCGACGTCGCGGCCGATCCTCGTCCACCCGAGCAACTACTACGTCGGGGTTCGCCTCGCGCCGCTCACCGACGATCAGCTCGATCTCGTCGTCACCGACCTCGACGGCAACCCGGTCGCCGGCGTGCCGATCGAGGTCACGCTCGAGGGCGTGCTGTACTCCGAGCGCTGGCGCGACGACGCCGAGATCGCCGACACCCAGCATTGCAAGCTGACGAGCGCGGTCACGCCGGTGCGCTGCGCGTTCAGCCGCAAGGATCACAAGTACACGTATCGCGTGCTCGCGACGGTGCACGACGCGCGCGGCCGCGAGAACGCGACCCAGTACGACGTGCCCTGGTACACGATGCGCGACGACAAGCGCGATCTCGAGATCGTGCCGGACAAGAGCTCGTACCGGCCCGGCGAGGTCGCGAAGCTCGACGTCCGCTCGGCCGTGCTGCCGGCGACCGCGGTCGTGACGTTCGCGCGCCAGGGCGTGATCGAGCAGCGCCGGCTCGAGCTGACGAAGCCGTCGACGACGGTCGAGCTGCCGATCGCGGTGCAGTACATCCAGAACGTCCACGTGCTCGTCGATCGATTCGCGAAGCGGCGCGAGCTCCAGAAGGGCAGCACGTTGCCGCTGCCAGAGGACACGCAGGCCGAGGTCGACATCCCGGTCGACCTCGAGGGCGCGCGGCTCGTGATGAAGACGCGGTCGACGAAGAAGATCGTCGAGCCGGGCGCGAACGCGACGTTCGAGGTCGAGGTCAAGCGCGATGGCAAGCCGGTCGCCGGCGCCGAGGTCGCGCTGATCGTCGTCGACGAGGCGATCCTGTCGCTGACGAACCGGTCGCACGAGGATCCGCTGCCCGGGTTCTATCGCACGGTCGAGGCCGGCACGAGCTGGCTGTCGACGCTGTCGATGGTCGACGACTCGGGTCCCGAGCTCGCAGGCGCCCCCGGATTCTCCCGGTACCCGCTCGACGGTCAGGGGTTTGGCTCGGGATCGGGCTTCGGATCCGGCGCCGGTGCAGGCGGGTTCGGCACCATCGGCCATGGCGCGGGCGGCAGTGGCTACGTCGAATCGCGCAAGGACTTCCGCGCGAACGCGGCGTTCTCGCCGGTGCTGAAGACCGACGCGAACGGCAAGGTCTCGCTGACCGTGAAGATGCCGGACAGCCTGACGCGGTTCCGGATCGTCGCGCTCGCGACATCGAGCACGTACTACTTCGGCAAGGCCGAGAGCACGATCGTCACCCAGCGCAAGATCAACGCGCGCACGGTCGCACCGCGGTTCCTGTCGCAGGGCGATCGGTTCGCGTTGCCGATCGTCGTCCAGAACCTCGACAGCGCGCCGCGCACGATCGACGTCGCGGTGCGCGCCGCGAACCTGCGCGCGATCGGTCCCGCCGGCAAGCGGGTCACGATCCCGGGCGGTCAGCGCGCCGAGGTCAGGTTCGACTTCGCGACGGCCGAGCGTGGCAAGGCGGTGATCCAGACGATCGCCGCGTCCGGCGACTTCGCCGATGCGAGCACCGTCGAGCTACCGGTGTACGAGCCGGCGACGAGCGAGTCGTTCGCGACCTACGGCGTCGTCGACGACAAGCCGCAGTTCGAGCGGCTCGAGGTCCCGGGCGAGGTGTTCCCGGATGTCGGCGGCGTCGAGGTCGAGCTGTCGTCCACGCAGCTGCAGTCGCTGACCGACGCGTACTGGTACCTCTACGCGTATCCGTACGAGTGCGCCGAGCAGCGCTCCGGCCGGATGCTCGCGACGAGCGCGATCTACGACATGCTCGAGGCGTTCTCGACGCCGGGGCGGCCGACGCGCAAGGAGCTCGAGGCGACGCGCGCGAACGACGTCCGGATCCTCGGCAAGACCCAGAACGCCGACGGTGGCTGGGGCTACTTCTCGTCGATGCACTCGGATCCGTTCGTCACGATGCAGGTCGTGTCGGCGCTCGCAGCGCAGAAGACGACGGGCCCCGTGGTCCAGAAGTCGACCGCGTTCGTCACGAAGTACGCCGCGACCGCATTCGCGAAGCTCGAGCAGGCGGCCGCGCTATCGCCGGCGCAGCGCCGCGATCGCGCCGGCTACCCGGCCCAGGTCTCGCTCGCGGCGACCGCGCTGACGACGCTCGCGGCGACCGGCGTCGACGTCCGGCCGCGCGCCGAGCGGCTGCACGCGCTCGCGACGACGCTCGAGGCGTATCCAGTCGATGCGAAGGCGCGGCTGCTCGCGATCGTCGCGAAGCTCGAGCGCGCGAAGCCGATGCGCACGAAGCTGCTCGGCGACCTCGTGTCGGCGACGCACGAGACCGCGTCGTCGGCGACCGTGACGACGAGCTACGACGAGTCCGAGCGGCTACTGCTCGTGTCGAGCACGCGCACGACCGCGCTCGCGCTCGACGCGCTGCTGCGCGAGGCGCCCGACCATCCGCTCGTGCCGAAGCTCGCGCGCGGCGTGCTCGACGGTCGCTCGCACGGTCGCTGGCGGTCGACGCAGGAGAACCTCGTCGCGCTGCAGACGATGCGGCAGTACTTCGATCGGTTCGAGAAGGCGACGCCGAACTACACCGGCAAGCTGTGGCTCGGCACCACGACGTACGCCGAGCACGCATTCGTCGGCCGCACGAACACGCGCGCGCAGGCCGGCGCGGACTGGACGACGCTGCGCCCGCAGTCGACGCACGACCTCGCGTTCGTCAAGGACGGCCCCGGGCGCATGTACTACCGGATCGGGATCACGTACGCGCCGAAGCGCACCGATCTGCCGGCGCTCGACAACGGCTTCATCGTCCGCCGCAGCTACGCCGCGATCGACGATCCGTCCGACGTCGTGAAGACGGCCGGCGGCTGGAAGATCCGGCTCGGCGCGCGCGTGCTCGTGACGCTCGAGGCGCTCAACACGACGAAGCGCCACGGCGTCGCGCTCGTCGATCCGGTGCCGGCCGGGTTCGAGATCGTCAACGATCGGCTCGCGACGTCCGAGCGCTCCGCGCAGGTCGTGCCCGACACGCGGTGGGATCACACGAACCTGCGCGACGAGCGCGCCGAGGCGTTCGCGATGACGCTCGACGAGGGCACGCACCACTTCACGTACACCGCGCGCGCGATCACCCCGGGCACGTTCGTCGCCGCGCCGACGAAGGCCGAGGAGATGTACAGCCCCGAGACATTCGGCCGCTCGACCGGGGCGAGCGTCGTGATCGAGTAGGCTGAAGATCCGCGCAGTCACTCAGTTTTCTGACATCGATGTCACGCCCGGCCGTGGAGTTGCGAGACTGCCGCGGCGCAACCCCTCGGGATCGCTCGGCCACAACCGGCACACCGCTTGTAACGTGCCGAGCATTCCGATGTCTTTGCGTCCAGAGCCAGGCGAACATCACGTCAGGAGGTCGCCCTTGTTGCGCATCAAGAGGTTCTTGCCACTCGTCCTGCTGGTCGGCTGTAACGAGCACGGTCGCACCCCGGATCCGTGGGGCGCCCCGATCACCGGTGGCACGATCACCGTCACCCGCGATGGCAGCCGCGCCATCGTCTCCGATCCGGATCGCGATCGCCTGCTGGCGGTCGACCTCGCGAGTGGCACGGTCGCCGGCGAGCTCGCGCTCCAGCCCGGGGATCAGCCGGGCCGCGTGATCGAGGACAGCGCGGGTCGGATCCAGGTCGCGCTGCGCCACGGCGGCGCGCTGCTGACGCTCGACGGCTCGCTCAACATCATCGCGCGGCGCGCGGTGTGCCCGGAGCCGCGTGGCCTCGCGTACGACGCATCCGCCGACACCGTCCACATCGCGTGCGCCGGGGGCGAGCTCGTCACCTACGCGGCGGCCGGCGGTGACCTCCCGGTGCGCCAGATCCGGCTCGATCGCGACCTCCGCGACGTGATCGTCTCCGGCACGCAGCTGATCGTGACGCGGTTCCGCACCGCCGAGATCCTGACGCTCGACGCGAACGGCGCGGTCATCAATCGCACGTTCCCCCCGACGGTGCCGCGGTTCGACAGCGGCTCGTTCGGTGGCCTGCCGCCCGAGGGTGGCGACGGCCAGACCGGCACGATCAACGCCGCGGCGTCCGTCGCGTGGCGCACGATCGCGATGCCGGACGGCCGGCTCGTGATGTCGCACCAGCGCAAGGTGAAGACGAAGCTCGACAGCGAGCAGCCGGGCGGCTACGGCGGCGATTGCGGTGGCGGTCCGGTCGAGGACGCGGTCACGGTGATCGCGCCCGGCCTCGCGCCGCAGGCGGTCGCGCAGATCGGCAACGGCGCCCTGCCCGTCGACATCGCGGCCTCGCCCGCGGGTGACAAGCTCGCGGTCGTCGTCGCCGGCAGCAAGTCGGTCAAGGTCGTGCCGTCGAGCGCGCTCGCGCTGCCCGACGAGGACAAGTGCGAGCCGCCGCCGCCGCCGTGCGACGATCCGAACGCGCCGACGACGCCGGATGGCCGTGGTGACTGCGACGACGACGATGACGACGACGAGGATCGCCTCGGCGCGCCGACGTCGGTCGCGTTCACGCCGACCGGCGACCTCGTGATCTTCTATCCGGAAGCGCCGGCGCTCGTCGTCCGCGCCGCTGCGGGCCCGCTCGCGACGCGGATCGATCTCACCGGCGATCGCGGGATCGACGCCGGCCGCGCGGTGTTCCACACGCAGACGCGGATCGGCCTCGCCTGCGCGTCGTGCCACCCCGAGGGCCGCGACGACGGTCTCGTCTGGGACTTCGCGCAGTTCGGCACCCGCCGCACGCAGAGCCTCGCCGGCCACATCCTGCAGCGCGCGCCGTACCACTGGGCCGGCGACGAGGCGTCGCTGCCGGTGCTGATGGACGACGTGTTCGCGCAGCGCATGTCGGGCGGCATCCTCAGCGACGAGCAGAAGCGCGCGCTCGGGCCGTGGCTCGACCGCGTGCCCGCACCGGTCGTCACGGCCACCGCCGACGCCGACACGATCGCGCGCGGCAAGGCCGTGTTCGAGTCGCCCGAGGCCGCGTGCGTCTCGTGCCACAACGGCGAGCTGATGAGCAACAAGCAGCTCGTCAACGTCGGGACCGGCGGCACGTTCAAGGTGCCGAGCCTGCTCGGTCTCGCGGATCGCGCGCCGTTCATGCACACCGGTTGCGCGCCGACGCTCGCGGCTCGGTTCACGAGCGCGTGCGGCGGCGGTGACGCGCACGGCGTGACCTCGACGCTGACCGCGCAGCAGGTCTCCGACCTCGTCGCGTACCTCGAGTCGCTCTGACCTAAGCCCGCTCACCTCGACGAGCCAGCGCCACGCGATCCCAAGGATCTCGTGGCGTTGTCATTTTCGGTGCGACCGCGTCGCGGGTCGTGCGTTATCAGACCGCGTCCATGCTGAACGAGATCCTCACCGGCCAAGCGACCCGAACAAGCCGAAGCCCACGGTCGATCCGTACCGCACGCCCGGCCAGGTGCCGCCTTCGATCTGCATCGGCTGCGGCCAGCCGTTTCCGGCGAACCAGGCGATCGCGGGCCGCTGCCGGAGCTGCATCCGGCAGTCGAGCCAGCCGGTCACGCAGCTGCTCGATCAGGACCCGGGTCGGTTCCAGTACATCTCGACGCGCAACCCGGATCTCAGCTGGACGGTGCTGCGCATCATCATCGCGATCGTCGTGATCGTCGGGCTCGCGCTGTTCAAGTTCGGGATGCGCGAGTCGATGCGGAACGACTACCGCGAGGCAAACGGCGTGCACACGTACGAGGACTACAGCCGCTGAGCTACAGTGCGCGGATGGCGATCGAGATCCGCGCGATTACCGCCGACGAGGTCACCGCGTATCGCGATGTTCTGATGACCACGTTCGGCGACGAGGCCGAATCGGATCCCGATGGTGCGGATCGCATGCGCGCGCTGATCGATCCGGCGCAGGCGTGGGGCGCATTCGACGGCACGACGATGGTCGCGACCGCCGCGACGTTCAACCACGCGCTCGTCGTTCCCGGCGGCGGTCAGCTCGCGATGGCCGGGCTCACCGCGGTCAGCGTGCGTCCGACCCACCGCCGGCGCGGCCTCCTGCGCGGCCTCATGCAGCGTCACCTCGACGATGCGCGCGAACGCGGGATGCCGATCTCCGGGCTGTGGGCGTCGGAGTCGTCGATCTACGGCCGGTTCGACTACGGCATCGCGACCGAGTCCGACGCGATCGAGATCGCCAACGCCCAGAGCATCGCGTTTCGGGCGCCGCGCGACGTCGATCCGGTCGAGTGGATCGACGAGGCGCGCGCACGCGAGGTACTGCCGGAGCTGTTCGCGCGCGCGACCGCCGATCGCCCGGGCACGTTCGTGCGCACCGCGGCGTGGTGGCAGTGGCGGCGCTTCATGGAGGTGCCGTTCGCGCGCGCGGGCGCGAGCAAGCGCCGGCACGTCGTCGCGCGCCGCGGCGACACGCTCGTCGGCTATGTCGTGTACCGCCAGCGCGGCGGATTCACCGGCGGCCTGCCGTCGGGCCGCGTCGAGATCAACGAGCTGATCGGCGTCGACGCGCGCGCCGAGCGCTCGCTGTGGCAGTTCGTGCTCGCGGCCGATCTGTTCCCGACCGTGACGTGGTGGAACGCGCCGACCGACGACCTGCTCGCGCTGTCGATCACCGACGGCCGCCGCGTCGTGCGCCGGCGCAGCGATGCGCTGTGGCTGCGGATCGGTGATGTCGCGCGCACGCTCGCCGCGCGGCGCTACGCGCGCGATGGCCGGCTGCGGTTCTCGATCGCCACCGATCGCTTCGAGCTCGCGGTCGACGACGGCCGCGCGACGGTCGCGCCGACGACGCACGCGCCCGAGCTCGAGCTCGAGCTCGCCACGCTCGGTTCGCTGATCCTCGGCACGTTCACCGCGACGCAGCTCGCGCGCGCCGATCGCCTGCGCGGCGATCCCCGCTCGATCGCGCTCGCGGATGCGATGTTCGCGTCATCGCGCGCGCCGTGGTGTCAGGAGATCTTCTGAACCGACGCGATCACGAGCTCGAGCGTGTCCGCGAGCTCGGCGAGCCGGCGCTTGCCGACCGCGGCCGCGACCTCGGCCTCGAGCGCGGCGAGCACGCCGAGGCCGTGTAGCAACGCGCGCCTGCCCTTCGCGGTCCACCGGATCCGCTTCGCGCGCCGATCGTCCGGATCGTCGACGCGCTCGATCACGCCCTCGTCCTCGAGATCGTCGACGAGCGGCCCGATCGCCTGCTTCGTCACGCCGACCTGCTCGGCGAGCGTGGTCAGCCGCACGCCCTCGCTCGTGATGTGCGGGAACAGCGCGGTGTGCGCGAGCCGGACCTTGCCGCCCGCCTGCTGGACGCGCGCGATCGCCTGCTCGTTGACGAGCCGCGCCGCGCGGAACAGCAGCTCGAACGTGCTGCGCGGCAGCGGCTTCATGCCTGTTCGTAGCGCGCGCCCGGCAGGTCGTCAAGGGGGCTTGACGATATTGGTCAGGTCAGCTTTACTACCTGCATGGAGACGAAGGCGATCGCGAGCGAGCTCTGGCATGTCATCGGCGACGACCTCCGCATGCCGGGCGGGTTCTACATGCCGTCCCGCGCGATCGCGATCCGGTTGCCGGACCGCACGCTCGCGATCTACTCGCCGATCGCGATCGACGACGCGATGGCCGCCGCGCTCGCGGGGCTCGGCGAGATCGCGCACCTGATCGTGCCGAGCCGGCTGCACTGCCAGTTTGCCGCCGAGGCGGCCGAGCGCTGGCCGCGCGCGATCGTCCACGCCGCGCCCGGCGTCGCCGACAAGGTGCCCGGGCTGCGGATCGATCGCGACCTCGTCGCCGATCCCGAACCGGCGTGGCGCGACGTGCTCGCGCTCGAGCGGATCGGCGGTGCGCCGAAGGCGAACGAGGTCGTGGTGCTGCATCGCCCGACCGGCACGCTGATCTGCGCGGACCTGCTGTTCCACGTCACCGAGCCGGCGAACCTGCGGACGCGCGTCGTGCTCGCGCTCATGGGCACCGGCGGCCGCAAGCTCGCGCAGAGCCGCGCGTGGTCGATGTTGCGGAAGGACAAGGCCGCGGCGCGCGCGTCGGTCGAGCGGATCCTCGCGTGGCCGATCGCGCGCGTCGCACCGTGCCACGGCGACGCGATCGAGATCGATGCGGCGGGGCTCGCCCCGCTGATGCGGCGACTGTGCGGCCAGATCCCTACGCCCTCCACGGCCTCGCGACGGCCTGAAGCCGCGTCCGATCTCGGGTAGAAGACCCGAGCGGCGGACGCTACAGTGCAGCGCTTCGCCGTGTCTGCCGTCGAGATCACCGGTCGCCACCTGCAGCTGATCGCGGGCCATGTCTACGCGCGCGGCGCGGACTACCTGCGCGAGGGCCGCGTCCGCACGTGCCGGGTGACGCCGGACGGCGCGCTCGAAGGCATCGTCGACGGCACCGAGACCTATTATGTCCGGATCACGGCGACCGCGAGCGAGCTATACGCGACCTGCTCGTGCCCGGTGCGCTACGAGCTGTGCAAGCACGCCGCGGCGCTCGTGCTCCATCACCTGCGGCAGCTCGGCGAGGTCGCGCCGGCCGAGCGCGTCCAGGGGATGTTCGCGACGCGCATCGAGCTCGAGGAGTACGTCGACCAGCACCAGGTGCGGCACGCGCTGTTCGTGTGCGCCGACACGCTGTGCCCCGAGCTGCCGATCGCGCCGCACGAGACCTGGATCCGCAACGTGATGAGCCGGATGCCGATGCGCGACGTCGCCTCGCTCGACGTCGCGCGGCGCCACTTCCACAGTCGCCAGCTCGACCAGGCGATCGCACGCGCGGCGCAGCGGTTCTTTCACGTCGCCGCCGAGCACGTGCGCGACGGGCTCGCCGAGGAGACCACGCGGACCGCGCCGGTCGCCGAGCTCGTGCCGCTGTGGACGAAGCTCGTCGGCGCACGGCGTCGCGTCCGCGAGCGAGCGGTGCCGCGGTCGCGGGCGTTCCGCGCGACCGGCGCGTGGAGCTTCGACGCCCGGACGTGCGCGATCGTGTGGAAGGAGCGCGAGCGCGTGTTTCGCGCGCGCGAGTACGCGTGCACGCAGGTGACCGCGCGGCTCGTGGTGCCAAATGGTGCGGAGCCGCAATTGTCGTGCAGCTGCGATGACGGCGAGGCCGGCTGCACGCACGAGCTCGCGCTGATCGACGCGACGTTCGACGTGCTCGGCGATCCGGACCGGCTCGAGGTCGCGCGCTCGCTCGCCGAGGAGCTGATGCGGCCGGGCTGGGCACGCGCGCTCGCCGAGCTCGATCGGCTCGACGACGCGCAGGCGAAGCAGCGCGCCGCGATCGAGGTGTGGTGGCGGATCGAGGACGAGCTCGGCTCGCTCACGGTCACGCCGATCGTGAAGAAGCAGCTCAAGCGCGGCGGCACGAGCGCGGGGTCGCGGGTCAGCGCCGGCAAGCTGCTCGACGACTACCGCGATCAGCTCGACGACGCCGACGCTCGGATCGCCGACTACCTCGCGTCGTGGACGCCGGGCACGCGCACGGTCGGGACCTATCCGGTCCGCGCGTTCACGGCGCTCGCCGGCCATCCGCGCGTGCTGTACGGCGACGACCGCATCGAGCTGCGCCGCGTGCCGCTCGGGTTCGCCGCGCTGCCGTCGCAGGAGCACATCCGGCTCGAGCCGACGCTCGAGGGTGCGCGGCTGTCGCCGCGGCTGCTCGGTCCGCTGCTCGCCGCGTTCGCACCCGGCGAGCCGCTGTTCCTGTACGACGACGAGCGCGGGCGCGCGTACCTGATCGACGTCGGCGACGAGGCGCGCGCGCTGTGGAACGTGCTCGACAAGCACGGTGACGTGTTCCCGCCCGAGAGTCACGTCCAGCTGCTCGATCGGCTCGGCCGGCTCGAGGCGCGGATGCCGCTCGTCGTGCCGCAGGAGCTGAAGGGCACGTCGATCGCGGCCACTCCGACGGTGGTGCTGCGGCTGCGCCTGCTACCCGACGTCGCGCTCGAGCTCGAGACGTTCGTGCGTCCGGGGCCGGGCGCGCCGCTGTTCTCGCCGGGTCACGGACCGCGCGACGTGCTGCTCGTCCGCGACGGCGAGCGCGGCTACGTGCGCCGCGAGCTGTCGGCGGAGCTGCCGCTCGTGCGCGACCGGCTGGCGACGCTGCCGCTCGACGGCGCAGAGGAAGGCCCGCCGAACTGCTTCCGGCTCGGCGATCCGAACGCGGCGCTCGCGCTCGTCGCGGCATTGCAGGACGGCGCGGAGGCGGCGGGGATCGAGGTCGACTGGATCGCCGAGCGGCCGCAGATCAGCCGCCGCGTCGGCGTCGACGCGCTGCGCGTCCACGTCGAGCGCAAGCGGGACTGGTTCGGCATCGTCGGCGACATCAAGCACGAGGCCGGCCGGCTCGAGCTCGCGGTGCTGCTCGACGCCGCGCGCCGCCAGCAGCGGTTCGTCCGCGTCGACGATCGGCGGTGGCTCGAGCTGACCGAGGCGCTGCAGAAGAAGCTGCGCGACGTCGCGGATCGCACGTTCGTCGGCAAGCAGCGGCTCGAGCTGTCCCCGGGCGCGGTGCCCGCGATCGCCGCGCTCGCCGAGGCCGGCGCGAAGGTCGAGGTCGCCGACGACTGGAAGGCGCTCGCGGACCGGCTCGCGAGCTCGCGCGCGCTGCGCCCGAAGCCGCCCGCCGCGCTACACGGCACGCTGCGCGATTATCAGATCGCGGGCCATGCGTGGCTGACGCGCGTCGCCGCGTGGGGTGCCGGCGCGTGCCTCGCCGACGACATGGGCCTCGGCAAGACGATCCAGGCGATCAGCGTGCTGCTCGATCGCGCGAAGCACGGCCCTGCCCTCGTGCTCGCGCCGACGTCGGTCGCGTACAACTGGGTCAACGAGCTGCAGCGGTTCGCGCCGTCGCTCCGGCCGATCCTGTACGTCGAGCAGACCGAGCGCGCGCAGTCGCTCGCGCAGCTCGGCAAGCGCGACGTGTTGATCGCGAGCTACGGGCTGCTCGTGCGCGATGCCGCGCAACTCGCGGGCGTCGCGTGGGGCACGCTCGTCGTCGACGAGGCGCAGGCGCTCAAGAACCCGACCACGCAGCGCGCGAAGGCGGCACGCGCGCTCGACGCGAAGTTCCGGATCGCGATGACCGGCACGCCGCTCGAGAACCACCTCGGCGAGCTGTGGAGCCTGTTCGCGGTCGTGTTCCCCGGCCTGCTCGGCAGCTGGGAGCAGTTCCGCGAGCGGTTCGCGATTCCGATCGAGAAGACGAAGGACCCCGAGGCGCGCGCCGCGCTCGCTCGCGTGCTCGCGCCGTTCCTGCTGCGGCGCACGAAGCAGGAGGTCGCGCGCGAGCTGCCGGCGCGGACCGAGATCGAGGTGCCGGTCGCGCTGTCCGACGAGGAACGAGCACTGTACGAGGACGCGCGGCTCGCCGCGGTCGCCGAGCTCGGCGTCAAGGGCGCGGGCATCCGCGACGAGCAGCGCCGGTTCCAGGTGCTCGCCGCGCTGACGCGGCTGCGCCTGCTCGCGTCGCATCCGCGGCTCTACGATCCGACGTCGAAGGTGCCGTCGTCGAAGCTCGCGCGCGCCCTCGAGCTGCTCGAGGAGCTGCGCGAGGAGGGCCATCGCGCGCTCGTGTTCAGCCAGTTCACGTCACACCTCGCGATCGTGCGCGACGCGCTCGACGACGCCGGCATCTCGTACCTCTACCTCGACGGCGCGACGCCGGCAGGCCAGCGCGGCAAGCTCGTCGACCGGTTCCAGCGCGGCGAGGCCGACGTGTTCCTGATCTCGCTGAAGGCCGGCGGTACCGGCATCAACCTGACCGCCGCCGACTACGTGCTGCACCTCGATCCGTGGTGGAACCCCGCGGTCGAGGACCAGGCCACCGACCGTGCACACCGGATCGGCCAGACGAAGCCGGTGACGGTGTACCGCCTGATCGGGCGGGGCACGATCGAGGAGCAGATCGTGAAGTTGCACCACGACAAGCGCGCGCTCGTCGCCGGCATCCTCGAGGGTAGCGATGCCGCCGCGAAGCTGACGACGCGCGATCTGCTCGCCCTGCTGCAAGCCGCGCAGTAGATTGGACGCCATGGACGAGAGCCGTCCCGTCGCAGAGATCGCGCAGGCACTGGTCGCCAACCATCGCGAGTTCCTCGCGTTCGTCGAGCGTCGCGTCGGCGATCGCGCGCTCGCCGAGGAGATCCTGCAGAGCGCGTTCGTCAAGAACCTCGACAAGCTCGACACGGTGCGCGACACGGCGGTCGGCTGGTTCTACCGGGTGCTGCGTAACGCGATCATCGATCACGTGCGGCGGCGGTCCGCCGAGGGTCGCAAGGTCGAGGGCTACGCGGCGGAGCGCGAGCTCACCGACGCGCCCGACGACGAGCTCGAGCGCACGGTCTGCAAGTGCGTCGGCGAGCTCGCCGATACGCTCAAGCCCGAGTACGCGACCGCGCTCCGCCGGATCGAGATCGACGGCATGTCGGTCAAGGACTACGCCGACGAGGCGGGCATCTCGGCGAGCAACGCGGGCGTCCGCGTGTTTCGCGCGCGCGAGGCGCTGCGCAAGCAGGTCCAGCGCGCGTGCGGCACGTGCGCGACGCACGGCTGTCTCGACTGCTCGTGCGGCGCGACCGCCTGATCGTCAGCCCGGCGCGCGCTCGAGCTCGCGGACGGCGGCGGCGTACAGCTCCTCGGGCACGTTGTCCGCGGTGAGCTCGGCGATCGCACGCTTGCGCGCGTCCGGATCGTGCAGCTTGTGCTGCACCGGCGCGAGCTCGAGCTCGACCGCGCGCGCGAGGATGCGCTCGCGATCCGCCGGCTCGTGAAGCGCGTCGAGCGCGCGCTGCACGGTGCTCCGCCGCGCGACGACGCCGGCCGCGGCGGCGAGTCGACCGAGCCAGTCGTCGACGGTCGCCGGCGGCGGCACCGTGACGTGCGCGGCGGCGGGCGTCGGCACCGCGAGCCGCGCGGCGCGGTGACCGTCGAGCAGCCGGCGCAGCTGCGGGCTCGGATTCGGGATCCGCTCGGCGTTCTGCTCGGCGAACCGCGCGGCATACGCGTGCGACTCGAACACGAACGCGCTCTCGGTCCCCGACCACCCGAGGTAGCCGACCGCGCGCTGCGGCGCCGCGCACGACGCACCGCACGCGGCCTTCGCGCGCGCCTTCTTGCGCTGCAGGAACACCCACGCCGCGATCGCACCGGCGACCGCGAGCGCGAGCGCATAGACGAGCCCGAGCGTGATCCCGACGACGATCGCCGCGACGATCACGAGCACCATCGCACCGGCGGACGTCATGCCGGCGGACTCCCACGCGACCACGTGCTCGATGCAGCGTCGGCAGTACGGAAACTCGAGCCCGCGCGCGGTGTCGGTCGCGACCGTGCGACCGGCGGCCGGCGTGACCGCGATCGTCAGCTCGCCATCCGGTGCCGCTCCGCAGCACGGACACTCGAGCGGGATCGCGAACCGTCGCGACGTGACCTCGACGATCACTCCGGACACGCGTCGATTGTATCAGCGGCTCTTCGGCGACGCGCGGAGAGCTTGCACGTACTCCGCGATCGCGGCGACCTCGCTGTCATCGAGCCAGTCGTCGGGAAATGCCGGCATCGCACCGACGCCCTTGCGGATCTGCGTGCGGATCGCGAATTCCGGCAGCGGCTTGTTGTTGAGCGCCGGGCCGATGCCCGCGGAACCACCGGGATGGCACTGGTAGCAGAACTTGCGGAACAGCTTCTGGCCCGCGGACACCTCGGCGGTGCGCGGCCGCAGCTCCGGAGCGGTCGGCTCGCCGCGATGCTGACGTCCACACGCCGCGAGCACCGCGACGATCACGAGACTAGCGCGCAGCATGACGAACCTCCTCGCGCACGATCCGCCACAGCGCGCCGGTGCCCGGCATCGGCTGCGGCCCCTTGTCGGTCATCCGCAGGATGCCGAAATCGACGACGTAGAGCGCCTTGCCATCGCGATCGAAGCGCGCCGCGATCGGACGCTCGAAGCCGCGCGTCTCGCGCTCGGATGCCGGCCCCGTCTTGTCCTGGCGGTTGCGCGCGAAGTACTCGATGTCGCCGTCCGCGGGGTTGACCTTCACGACCGCGAACCCGACCGGCGCGAGCACCTTGCCGGCGCCCGGTGCCATGTCGCCGAACTGCGCGACGAACGCCGAGCCGACATGACCGAACGCCGCGCTGCGCGAGAAGTCGAAGCCATCCGACGACGAGTGTGCCGCGAAGTAGACCGCCGGCTCCGGCGGCGTCCCCGGATGCTCGGCGAGCATGAAGCCGTGCGGTGCGCCGCCGCCCTCGTCGTAGAACTTCGCCGTCAGCGGGCGGCCTTCGGAGTAATCGGGCCAGCCGTACCACTGCCCGCGCTCGACCCGCCACAGCATGTCGGCCGAGCCGAACACCGGCCGGCTGCCGCGCACGTCGTAGCCGTTGTCGGTGACGTACAGCGAGCCCTGCGCGTCGAGCGCGAGCCCGAACGGATTGCGGAAGCCCCACGCGACGAGCTCGACGTCACCGCCGGTCGTGCGCACCCGCATCACCGCGCCGCTGCACGGCACGCGGCCCTGGATCACCTGGCCCGGCGTCGCCGGCGTGCCGAACGGCAGGTACGGACCGGTCGTCACCTCGTCATCGCCGGGCGTCAGCGGGTTCTTCGACTTGAAGCTCGTGCCGGTCAGCTTGATGTCCGCGCACGGCACGTCGTGAAACTTCGGGTTGCGCGCGAGCCAGCCAAACTCGGCGTTGTCCGTGCCGACGACCGCCGAGTTCGTCGCGCTGCCGACGCCGAAGTACACCCAGCCATCGCGCGACACGACGGGCCCGTTCGTGTGGTGATCGCCGGTGCTCGGCAGGTTCGCGACGAGCACCTGTGGCTCGCCGAGCACGACGCCGCGCACCGGATAGCGCACGATGCTGCCGCCCTCGAGCTCGCCGCCGCGCGCGACGTACAGCGCGCCGCCCTGGTACGCGATGCCGTTCCACGGTGCGCCATCGCCGGTCGCGAGCTCGACGGGCTTGCCATCGCCGCCGATCCGCAAGATCCGTGGCCGACCGATCTTCTCGCCGTACGAGTAGCCGCTCTCGACGACGTAGATCTCGTTGCCGTCGCCGAACGCGACGCCGGTCGGGAACGTCAGCTGATCCGCGACCAGCTCGACGCGATAGCCCGGCGGCACCTCGACGTCGTACGGGCTCGGCGTCCGGCGCGCCGCCTCCGCCGCGTCGTGCCTGGAGATCTGACCGCCGCCCTTCGAGGGTCGCGCACCGAAGCACGACACGCTGGCGGCGATCGATAACACGGCGCTCACGCGCCACAGGTTGGCCAGCATCACCCGGCAAGGAAGCAAGGATCACGCGCGGCCAAATCGCCGAAACGGCTGGCTGGAAGCCGGCCCTTCCCGGGACCGCGGGCGTGGGCGCACGTGCAGCCCCGCTCGCATGGACGATGTTGGATTCGTGCGTCGACTCACAACACTTACCGGTTGGCCGATCGTCACGTCCGACAAAGGATGTCGTCCGTGAAAATCGCTCTGCTACCATCGCCGCGCGTGCGGGCTTCGATTGCGTGTTTCGGTGCGTTGCTGTGGATCGCGGGATGCTCGAGCGTCCTCGGGATCAGCGATCCGACACCGGCGGGCAACACCGATGGTGGGCCCGGCAGCGATGGCAGCGGCTCGGGCACCGACGGACCGCACGAGCTCGTGTCGATCGCGATCGATCAGAAGCCGCTCGATCTGCCGCTCGGCAAGTCGCTGCAGCTGACCGTGCACGGCAACTACGCCGATCAGACGACCGAAGATCTCACCGCCCAGGCGGTGTTCACGATCATCGCCGGCGACGGCGTCACGCTGTCCGCCGCCGGCGTCGTCAAGGGTGTCACGCAGGGCTCCTCGATCACGGTGAAGGCCGTCGTCGGGAACTTCGCCGATCAGTCGGACATCACCGTCGTCGCCGCCGCGCCCGATCACATCGAGCTCAGCGTCGGCAACCTCCAGCTCGACCAGCAGCAGCGCGTCCACGTGCGCGCCGCGATCGTGTTCACCGACAACACGAAGCAGGACGGCACCACGACCGTGACCTGGCAGACGAGCGACGCGTCGATCGCGACGGTCGTCCAGGGTCAGATCGACGCGCAGCAGGTCGCCGGCGACGCGACGATCACCGCGAGCGCGGCCGGCGTGACGCCGGCGAGCCTCGTCGCCACGGTCACGCTGCTGCCCTGCCACCCGGTGATCAACGAGGTGCAGTCCGGCAGCTCCGCATCCGCATCCGAGGAATGGGCCGAGATCTACAACCCGTGCACGATCTCGATCGCGGTCGACGGCTTCACGCTCGTCTATCGCGCCGCGAGCAACACCGGCACGATCGACACCAATCTGCTGATCAACCTCGTCGGCACCATGGCGCCCGGCGAGATCCGGCTCTACGGCGGCGACGCGGTCCCGCAGCCGCTCACCGACACCTGGGGCAACGGCGTCATGCAGCAGAACAACGGCGCGCTCGGCCTGCGCAATGGCCCGAAGGACACCGGCCCGCTCGTCGACGCGATGGCGTACGGCTCGATCAGCGCCGGCCACCCGTTCATCGAGGGCGCGCCGGCCGCCGGCCTCGTCAACGGTCGCAGCGTCGGCCGCAAGCCGTTCGACGGCAACGACACGAACCAGGGCTCGGTCGACTTCGCACTCACGACCGTGCGCACGCCGGGCACCCTCAACTTCCCGTAGATCATTTACAGTGGCGCGATGAAGCAGCTCTCCCTCGTCGTCGCATCGCTCGCCCTCCTCACCTCGCTCGCCGGCTGCGAGCAGGCGAAGGTGCACGTCAACTGCGTCACGACGGCAGCGCCCGCGGTCGAGTGCGAGGTCACGCAGACCGCCGGCAAGTCCGAGGTCGAGGCGTGCTGGGAGTTCGTCGCCGAGTGCGGCAACGGTACCGTCGTCAGCGCGCCGAAGACCTGTCAGAAGGTCTCGAACGGCGGCACCGCGAAGGTCACGATCCCCGGCGACAAGCTGACGAACGTCGACAAGTGCGGAGGCGACAAGCCGCCGAAGGCGAAGCTGACGAACCTGACGCTGAACGGCCAGGCCCAGGAGCAGTGACGGTCAGCGTCGTAGGTGCGTGCTAACAAGCGCGCATGGTGAAGCCGGTCTCGATCGCAACGCCGAAGTCGCCGTCCGCGACGCGCGTGCTCCTCCTCGGCTCTGGAGAGCTCGGCAAGGAAGTCGTCATCGAGCTGCAGCGCTTCGGCGTCGAGGTGATCGCGTGCGATCGCTACGCCGATGCGCCCGCGATGCAGGTCGCGCACCGCAGCCACGTGATCGACATGCTCGATCGCGCCGCGCTGCGCGCCGTCGTCGAGCGCGAGCGCCCGCACCTGATCGTCCCCGAGATCGAGGCGATCGCCACGCCGGAGCTCGTCGCGCTCGAGGCCGAGGGCTGGACCGTCATCCCGACCGCCGACGCCGCGCGGTTGACGATGGATCGCGAGGCGATCCGGCGCGTCGCCTCCGAGGAGCTCGACCTGCCGACCGCGCGCTATCGCTTCGCCGACACGTTCGACGAGCTGAAGGCCGCCGCCCGCGAGCTCGGCCTGCCGGTCGTGATCAAGCCGATCATGAGCTCGTCCGGCAAGGGCCAGTCGGTCGCGAAGACCGAGGCGGACCTCGAGCACAGCTGGAGCTACGCGCAGACCGGCGGCCGCACCGGCGCGGGCCGCGTCATCGTCGAGGAATTCATCCACTTCGACAGCGAGATCACGATGCTCACGGTGCGCGCCGTCAACGGCACGCACTTCTGCGATCCGATCGGCCACCGCCAGGTCGGCGGCGATTACATCGAGAGCTGGCAGCCGCACCGGATGACCGCGCTGCAGATCGAGCGCTCGCAGGCGATCGCGAAGCGCATCACCGACCGGCTCGGTGGCCACGGCATCTTCGGCGTCGAGCTGTTCCTGCTGCCCGACGACAAGGTCATGTTCAGCGAGGTCAGCCCGCGTCCGCACGACACCGGCATGGTCACGATGGCGACCCAGGTCTGGAGCGAGTTCGCGCTCCACGCGCGCGCGATCCTCGGCCTGCCGATCGCCGCGATCCGTCGCCACGCCGCCGGCGCGAGCGTCGCGCTGCGCGCCGATCGCCCGCTCGCGTGCCCGGTGATCGACGGCCTCGCCGACGTCTACGCCGAGCCCGACCTCGACGTCCGGTTCTTTGGCAAGCCGAACGCGGGCCCGCGGCGCCGCCTCGGCGTCGTGCTCGCGACCGCCGACACCGCCGAGGCGGCGCTCGCCCGCGCGACGTCCGCCGCCGAGCGGCTGCGCCTGCGCGACGCGTGAGCGGCATCACCGCGTGCGACTTCGCGCGCCGGGCCGCGTCCGGACCGACATGCGTCCTGCCCTGTTCTGGCTCGCGACCGCGGCGCTGACCGTCGCGTGCGGCGCGAGCCCGGGTGATTCGCCCGGCACCGGACCCGACGGCGGTGGCTCGAATGCGCCCGATGGCTCGGGTGGCGGTGGCGCCACCGATGGTCTGCTGCCACTCGACGTCGGCCGCGTGTGGACGTACGACGTGACGTCGACGTACGCGTCGTGCCCGGGCGGCCGCCACGATCAGCGCGTCACCGGGACGTCGAGCGTCGAGGGCCGCGACGTGTTCGAGGTCGCCGGCTTCTGCGGGCTGACCGGGCGCACGCACGTCGAGGGCAACATCGTCGAGGATTACTACGACTGGGGACCAACCGGTTGGTACCGCTCGCTCGACGAGCCGGTCGCGGACGGCCACACGTGGACGACGACGAACGGCAGCGCGACGTTCACGCAGACCTACGACGAGCTCGGCGCGTACGGCGGCCGCGAGGACTGCTGGAAGGTGATCCAGAACGTCTCGTACAAGAGCGAGTGGATCTACTGCCGCGGCGTCGGGCTCGTGGCGTACGAGATGGTCGACCTCGCCGGCGGGACGATCCGCGCCGAGCTGGTGTCGACGAGCTTCTGAAACGCGTTCCCAGCTCCGGTTCCGCTTCACCGTTCCCTGTTCGATCCTGGGGTTGTTGCGGGGGTCAGGGTCAACTTGCGCAACTTGTGGTACGCAAGCTCGCGATCCGACAGCTCGTGCTGGGGACAGGGTCAACTCGCGCAACTTGCAGGCGCGTCGTGATGGGTCGGTGCGCAGCGAATCGCGAACGTTGCGGAAGTTGACCCTGTCCCCGCGCGCCTCAGCAACTTCGAGGGATTACCGATCGAAAGTTGCGCAAGTTGACCCTGTCCCCAATCCCGATCGGCACTACGGCAGCGGCACGACGCGCAGCTCGTTGCCCTCGAGCACCGGGATCAGCAGGCGTTTGCGCTTGCTGTCGTAGCCGATGTCGGCCGGCGACGGGACCTCGCTGACGACCGCGGTCCACGGCCCGCCCGGCTTGCCGCGATAGACCGCCTTGCCCTCCCAGCTCGAGATCAGCAGATCGCCGCCCTCGAGCGCGAGGATGCCGTCGAGGCCGCCCTTCGGCAGCTTCTCGGGAGTGCCCTTCTTGCCGCTCGCGTCGACCGAGAACAGCTCGCCGGAGCGCAACGTCACGACCCACAGTGCGCCGGCATCGCCGGGCAAGATGCCGTTCGGTCCGCCGAGCATCTTGTCCTTGATCACCGGCTTGACCTTGCCGTCCTTGCCGACGTGATAGATCGCATCGGCGCCGTCGCGCTTGCCGTCGGCGCCGGTGTCCGTGACGTAGACGCCGCCTTCGGTGTCGGCCGCGACGTCGTTGAGGAACGCGGCGCCGGGGATCTTGATGTCCTCCTTCTGCTTGCCCGACTTCGGATCGAACCGGCGCACGACCGTGATGTCGGCGACGTACAGCGTGTCGCCGGAGACGACGAGGCCCTTCGGCGCGTCGAGCTTGATGTCGGGCGAGGCGCCGTCGAGCAGCTTCGTCACCTTGCCATCCTCGGGGTTGACCGCGAGGATGAAGCCGTTGTCGTCGGCGTCGGTCGTGCCGCCGTTGATGTTCGACACGAGGATGCGATCGTCGGCGGCGTCGTAGTACGCGGACTCCGGTGCCTGAAAGCCGTCCTCGAGGCTCGTCGTGCCGGCGGGGGCGGCCGCGGCGGCGCCGGCGTCGGGGATCGGCGGTGCTTCGGGCGCGTCGATCTTCACGGTGCCGGAGCCCGGTGCTTCGTGCGTCGGCTCGCTCGACTTCTTCTTGCAGCCGGTGGCCAGCGTTGCGATCGCGAGGACAGCGAGGACAGCGAGGGTCGTGTGCTTCATGGCGTCACTCCAGTCACGGGCCAGTGTAAAAGCCGCCGAGGATCGCGCCGAACACGAGGTGCGCGAAGAACGTCCACAGCGGCGTTTCGTTGCCGTAGTTGCGCGCGAGAAAGCCCGGCGGCTCGAGCTGGCGGACGACCGTGGGGCCCGTCGACTCCGAAGCCATGCGCGGGTGCAGCGCGGGCAGCGCGGGCAGGACGAGCGCGAGCACGAAGCTGCCGTGGACCGCGCCGATCAGCGCGCCCTTCCACCACGTCGGTCCGCCCCACGCGTGGAACGCGTAGACGTAGAGCAGCGAGAACAGCCAGCCGTTGACGATGTGGATCGGAATGCCGAGCAGGCGCGCGCGATCGCGATCCGGCGTCAGCATCGTGCCGAGCAGGTACGGGATGCTCATCCGAGTGAAGCCGAGCCCGTGCCCGGCGGCCATGATCACCGACAGGACCGCGGTCGCGCCGAAGCCCCAGATCACCCAGCTCGCCCAGTGGATCATGCGGCCTCCTGACGGAGCGCGCGGCCGGCGAGCGCGAGCGCTGCGTTGATGACGCCGACGTGCGAGTACGCCTGCGGGAAGTTGCCGAGCGCGTCGCCGGTCGCGGGATCGATCTCCTCGCCGAGCAGGCCGACGTCGTTCGCGTACCCGAGGATCGCGTCGAGCCACGCGCGCGCTTCGCCGGTCGTGCCCATGCCGCGCGCGAGCAGCTCGGCGGCCCACAGCCCGCAGATCGCGAACGCGCCCTCGCGGCCGACGACGGACTCGTAGCGGTAGAGCAGCCCCGGGCCGGCGGCGAGGCGCGCGCGCAGGCGCTGCCACGTGCTGCGCATGCGCGGTGCGTCTGGACGTTCGAAGCCATACCAGCCGAGGAGCAGCAGGCTCGCGTCGACGGTGTCGTCGTCGAACGTCGTCGTGTAGCTCGCGAGGCGCGGGTTCCAGCCGTGGTCGTGGATCGCGGCGGCGATCCGATCGCGGTGCGCCGCGAGCTCGCGGACCGGCAGCCGGCGGCAACCGCGCTCGGCGATCCGGATCAGCCGATCGAGCGCGACCCAGCACAGCACCTTGGAGACCGTGTAGTGGCGAGGCGCGCCGCGCGACTCCCAGATCCCGCGATCGGGCAGTTGCCAGTGCGTGCAGACGAAGCGGCCGAAGTCGGCGAGCATCGCCTCGGTCTCGCGATCGACCACGCGGCCATGCAGGACGTTCTGATAGCAGGCGTCGATCACCTCGCCGTAGCAGTCGAGCTGGAGCTGGGTCGCGGCGGCGTTGCGCTCGCGCACCGGACGCGAGCCGCGGTAGCCGGCGAGTGGCAGCTCGCGCTCGTCGGACGGCAGGTTGCCGTAGACGTCGTAGAGGATGCGGAGCTCGGGGCGCGTGAGCCGCGTCGTGTGGAGCAGCCAGTCGCAGAATGCGGACGCCTCGGCGGTGTAGCCGACCGAGAGCGCGGCGTTCGCGGTCATCGCCGCGTCGCGCAGCCAGCAGAACCGGTAGTCCCAGTTGCGATCGCCGCCGATCGTCTCGGGCAGCGACGTCGTCGGCGCCGCGATGATCGCGCCCGACGGTGCGAACGACAGCAGCTTGACCGCGAGCATGCTGCGCGCGACCGCGTCGCGATACGTGCCGTCGTAGGCGAGGTCCGCGATCCAGTCCTGCCACCACCGCGTCGTGCGTGCCATTCGCGCGACGGCGTGCGTGCCGAGCGGCACGAGCAGTGCCGGCTGGTGCGCGTCGTAGCACAGCGAGAACGCGACGCGGTCGCCGGCGGCGAGCGTGAACCGTGCGCTCGCGGTGTCGCCCTCGATCGCGAGCGGGCGGTCGCCGCGCAGCGTGTAGAGCTCCGAGCCGTGCGCGAGCCGCAGCCCGAGTCGCGTGGCGGTGAGCCGGACGCGAGCGCGGCCGTAATCCGGTTTCGGCGCGTAGCGGACGACGACGTCGACCTCGCCCGCGGTGCACGCGACGATCCGCAGCAGCTCGTGATCGGGGAGCGGCTCGCGGCGCTTCACATCCTCGGAGGCGACGGTCATCGCGTCGGTGACCACGAGCGTGCCGCTCGCGGTGTCGTGGCGGGTCTCGAGCACGTTGGTGTCCGGCAGGTAGCGGCGACTCACGCGCGCAGCGGTGGTTGGACCGATCGACCACGCGCCCCCGCGCTCCGGATCGAGCAGCGAGGCGAACACCGCCGGGCTCTCGACCCGCGGCCAGCACAGCCAGTCGATCGTGCCGTCGCGCGCGACGAGAGCGACCGAGCGACCATCTCCGATCGCTGCGTGGTCCTGGATCGCCGGCACGTCCGCCATGCGAAGCGATCGTGCAGTCGACACGCCAGCATTCATCTTGCACCGGGTCCTCGCATGCGTTCTGAGCCACGGCCCGTTGTCGTGATCACGGGCGGTACCGCGGGTGTAGGCCGCGCGACAGCTCGTTGCTTTGCTGCGGAAGGAGCGCACATCGCGCTCCTGGCGCGCGGTGTGGATGGGCTGCACGCCACGGCGCGCGAAATCGCCGCACTGGGCGGCAAGGCGCTCCCGATCCGCGCCGACGTGTCTGATCCCGATCAAGTCTTCGCTGCGGCCGAGCGGATCGAGCGCGAGCTCGGCCCGATCGACATCTGGATCAACAACGCGATGACGACCGTGTTCGGCCGGGTCGATCAGCTCGCGCCCGAGGAGCTCCGCCGCGTCACCGACGTCACGTATCACGGCTACGTCTGGGGCACGATGGCAGCACTGGGATCGATGCGGCCGCGCGATCGCGGCACGATCGTGCAGGTCGGATCCGCGCTCGCACACCGCGCGATTCCGCTGCAGGCCGCGTACTGCGCCGCGAAGCACGCGATCGTCGGCTTCACCGACGCGTTGCGATCGGAGCTGTTGCACGACGGCAGCAAGATCCAGATCACGATGGTCCAGCTGCCCGCGATCAACACGCCGCAGTTCCGGTGGTGCGAGAACAAGCTCGGGCTCGAGGCCCAGCCGGTGCCGCCGATCTACCAGCCGGAGATCGCAGCGGGCGCGATCCACTTCGCGGCGTATCACCCGCGGCGCGAGATCTACGTCGGCATGCCGACCGTGAAGGCGATCCTCGGCCAGAAGGTCGCGCCGGGCCTGCTCGATCGGATCCTCGCGAAGCGCGGCTTCGAGGGCCAGACGACCGGTGTGCCGATCCGCAATCCCCGGCCGTCGAACCTGTTCGAGCCGGTCCCCGGCGATCACGGCGCGCACGGCAGCTTCGAGCTGCGCGCGAAGCGTCACAGCCCGGCGGCACGGCTCGGCGCGTGGCTCGGCGCGGCCGGCGTCAACGCGGTCGCGGTCGCGCTCGTCGCCGGGATCGCGGTTGCGCTGACCCGGCTGCGTGCGTGATCGTGGCAGCATGCGCACGCCGATGCTCGCGCTCGCGGTGGTCTGCACGCTCGCGCCCGCCGCGCGCGGCGACGAGTTCGAGCTGACCGCGATCGACAAGGAAGCGCACGTCGCCGCGAGCTACGGCATCACGCTCACCGGCGCCGTGATCGCGCGGCGGCTCGAGCTGCCGCGCTGGCAAGCCGCCGCCGTCGCGGCCGCCGCGACGATCGTGATCGCGACGACGAAGGAGCTGATCGACGATCCGTACTCGTGGGGCGATCAGCTCGCGAACGGGATCGGGATCACGGCCGCGGTCGGTTTCGTGTTCGTCGTCCAGCTGTAGCGACGCGCGCGTACCGTCGCTGCACGCTCGGCACAGGTGACGTCGCTGTATGCACGCGCGGCACACGCGGCTGGCAAAACGCGGCCGTGCCAACGCGCGGCGGAGCGCCGCGGCTACGATGGTACGAGGAGGGACTCATGACCATTCGACTATCCATGCTCGCGCTCGGCGTGCTCGCCGTCGGGTGCGGCGACGATCCGGTCTCGTACTCGGACACGGTCGGCATCAACCTCAAGGCGAAGTCGGCCGAGACCGTGGGCGGCACGGTGACCGATGACAAGGCGATCACGACCGAGAGCGGCAACCCGTACGGGGCATTCGTCGCGGATGCGACGAGCGCGATCGGCCGCGATCCGGGCGACATCGAGGTCGAGCGCGTCGAGCTGCTGCTCGGCGGCAGCTCGATCGGCGTGACGACGCTCGGCGAGGTGTTCACCGGCACGGTCGAGGTGCTGTTCCAGATGAACGACACGAACAACAGCTACCCGGTCGCGAGCCTCGACGTGCCGGCGACGACCGGCGGCGGACCGATCGCGCTCGGCGTGTCGTTCGACGGCGAGGCGGTCTCCGATGTCGACTACACGAAGCTGCTATCCGGCAGCTTCAAGGTGATCCTGCGCGGCCCGGCGGCGAGCGGCTTCGACACCAAGGGCGCGGACGTCGATCTGCAGACGACGTTCACGTTCTCGGCGTTCGAGTAGTCACAGCGTGCAGGCGGGCGCCGGCTCGGTCGCGCCGTCGAGCAGCGCGGCGAGCTGCGCGCGTTCGCGCTCCCAGTAGCACAGCATGTCGGCCTGGTAGAGGTAGCCGAAGCCGTACACCGTCGCGTTCGCCGGACGGCCGAACAGCTGCTCGCGCGGACCGGCGTGGTGCGGGTCGGCGTGGCGACGCGCGACCGCGGCGTGGCCGGCTGCGAGCGCGGCGGCGAGCTGGTCGCGTGCGGCAGCGACCGCGGCAGCGTCGGCGTTCGCGCTCGCGAGCACCGCCTCGTACGTGGACGCGACGAACCGTGCGCGCGCCGCGGTGACGTCGAAGCCATCGACGAGCTCGCGGCTCCATCGCGAGTCCGCGAGCGCGAGCCCGTGGACGCGGTCGCGCAGCTGCTCGAGCGCGCTGGCGAAGTCCGCGAGCGGCGCGGCCACGTCGCGCGCGAACGCGTCGCGGGTCGCGGCATCGGCGCGCGCGAGCTCGTCGAACGTGACGCGATCCGGCTGCGAGTGGATGCCGAGCTGGTCCCCGGCGTCGATCAGCACGTCACGGCCCGCGAGATACGGCGCGAGCCGGCCGCCGATGAGATACCGCGCCTCGAGCTCGGAGAGCGCGTCGACCGGATCGACGGCGGGCGCGAGGTCGCCGCCGAACGCCTCGGCGATCAGCGCGCGCGGCGACGCCGGCAACGCGTAGCTCGCGCGCAGCGTCGCGGTGTCGTGCAGCCAGTAGCCCCACTCCCAGCCGGACGAGAACACGAGGTGTGAATCGAGGCCGCGCAGCCCCTCGTCCCGCGCCTGGCGCGCGATGCCGTCGAGATCGAGCCAGCGCGAGCGGACGTACAGCGGCAGGTACAGCGGTACCGAGTTGTCGAACGCGATCCAGTACGCGCTCTCGGGGTAGTACGCCGCGGGCCGGCCCGCGCGCATCTGATCGAACAGGTACGCGCGGTGCTCGGAGAAATCGGCGTGGTCGTACGCACCGCCGGCGTCCTCGAACAGGTTGTAGAACATCACGGTGTGGACGTTCGACACGATCGACGGGTCCGCATACTTGACGAGGAAGTAGTACGGCAGCTGCTCGCCGTTGTACGTGACGCGCTGATCGGCACCGACGTGGATCGACGCGTGCACCGACGCCGCGGGCTTCGCGTCGTGGATCGCGCGCGTCGTCGCGTCGACCGCGGCGATGAAGCGCGCCGGATCCTCGCTGTAGAACTCGCCGAACGACAGCACGTACGCGTCGAAGTCGAGATCGGTGGTGACGAGCGGCAGGCGCGCGGCGAGCTCGGACTCGAACGGGACGGTGCCGGTCTTGTCGTCGGCCAGATCGAACGCCTGCTGCAGGTTCGAGCGGCCGAAGATCTGGATCCCGAGCCCGACGGTCAGTCCGCGATCGTGCGCGCGACCCAGCAGCGCCTGCGTCGCGGTGACCCACTCGGCGTGCCGCGCCGGATCCATGATGTCGTCGAGCGCGGGCCACTGCACGTGGTTGCCGCGGTTCTTCACGATCCAGTCGAAGATCCGCCGCGCGTCGCGCTCGGCGTCGTCGCCGGTCTGCCACAGCGCGAAGTGGGCCTCGATCGGATGCAGCGTGTGCAGCTGCAGCCCGCGTTGACCCGCGATCGCCGGCTCGTGAAGCACGCCGAGCGACGCCCCCGCCTCGGGATCGAACGCGGGCGCGTCGGGAACGAACGTGTCCGACGGCGTCCGGAACCGGAAGCCGAGGTTCTCGAGCGCGTGCGCGACGCCGTACTGCGCGCCGAGCAGGTCGCCGGCATGGACGACCCAGCCGCCGGGCACCTCGTCGATCCGGTAACACTGCGCGCATGCCAGGTCGAGCGCGACCTCGATCGCGAGCCCACCGTCGGGACGCTCGTCGGTGACGCGCAGGCCGGGGTACGGCGTCCACGCGACGAGCTCGCGCAGCGCCGGCTCGGTCCCGGCCGCCGGCACCACCGCGATGTCGACCCCGTCGTCGGCGCTGCAGCCTGCGAGCGCGAGTGCGATCACCGCTTTCATGAATGTTGAACGTTCAACTTTCATCGGCGCATCATGCACAGCGGCCGGCGGGCTCGCCAGTCTGAAGTTGGTTCGTGCCTGTTTTCCGTCGAGACATTGGGTACGGTGGCCTCCGGCATGGGCCAGCTCGACGAACCGGCATTCGAGGACGCGATCGGGCGCGGCTGTACCGGCTGCGGCGCGCGGACGCTCGAGATCCGCAGCTTCCTCGACCAGCGCCTGCTGCTGATGCTCGCGGATCCGAACGACGCCGGCCGCTGGGTGCACGACGGCGAGAAGTTCGTCGACGGCATCTACCGGATCGCATGCGCGAGCTGCGCGCGCGTGGTGTTCGAGTCGGCCGATTGCCCGCGCTGCCACGCGACCGGCGGGCTCGCGCGCGCGCTCGGCGAGACCTCGCGGCTCGCCGTGCCGAAGCGCTGCCCGTCGTGCAGCGAGCTCGAGCTACTCGCGCTGGCGCTCGTGCCGTCGGTGACGAAGTACACCGCGGGCCAGACGCCGAAGCCGGTCGCGCTCGCCGAATTCGGCGAGCCCGGCCACCACGTCGTCGCGTTCGCGTGCGAGAGCTGCGATGCGGCGACCGTGACCCAGGCGTGTCCCCTGTGTGACGCCCCGGGTCCCCTCCGGCCACGCCCCTAGGGCCGCCATGCAGAAGGATCCCGAGATCACGGCCTACCTCTTCGAGCACGCGCGCGACATCCTGCTGATCATCGATGCCGAGACCGGCGTCATCCTCGACGCGAACCGCGCCGCCGAGGACGCCTATCGCGGCACGCACGACGAGATCGTCGGTCACCGGATCTTCGATTTCCGGCTCGACGGCCCGACGTCGGTAAGCGAGCAGATGCAGATCGCGAACCACACGGGCATCCTGTTCGAGACCCTGCATCGCCGGCTCGACAACACGCAGTTTCCCGTCGAGGTCAGCTCGCGCGGCATCGAGGTCAGCGGCCGCACCTGTCTGTTCAGCATCATCCGCGACATCAGCGAGCGCAAGCGCCTCGAGGCGGAGCGCGACGAGATGCTCGCGACGACGCAGCGCGCGCTCGCGCTCCGCGACGAGTTCGTCACGATCGCATCGCACGAGCTGCGCACGCCGGTGACGAACGTCAGCCTGCAGCTCCAGCACCTCGCCCGGCTGCTCGATCGCGGTGCATCGCACGACCAGCTCCGCGAGGTCGGCGAGGCCGCGCTGCGCGAGGCCGGCCGACTCTCGACGCTGATCGGCGCGCTGCTCGACGCCCAGATCGCGAAGGGCGAGGTGCTGCTCGAGCGCACCGCCGTCGATCTCGCGGAGCTCGTCGCCGAGGTCGTCGAGCGACTGCGCGTGCGCGCCGAGCAGGCCGGCTCGCACGTCGAGGTCGACGTCCCGACGATCGGCGGCCGCTGGGATCGCCTGCGGCTCGACCAGGTCGTGACGAACCTGCTGCTCAACGCGCTCAAGTACGGGCGCGGCCGCCAGGTGATCGTGCGCGGCCGCGTCGAGCACGAGCACGCGATCGTCGAGGTGATCGATCACGGTATCGGTGTGCCGACCGAGGAGGTGCAGCGCATCTTCGACAAGTTCGCGCGCGCGGTGCCGGCACATTACGGTGGCCTCGGGCTCGGGCTGTTCATCACGCGCCAGATCGTCGAGGCGCACGGCGGCACGATCGAGTGCGAGAGCGCGCCGGGAGCCGGAGCGACGTTTCGCGTCCGGCTGCCGCTCACCTGAGCGACCGGACGAGTTGTCCAGACAACCGGCCCGCCACGTCATGATCTCGCGGCTCTAGCCGCGGCCCGACGGCTGCACGAGCAGCTCGGGCATGTGGAAGTCATTTGCCGCGACGGCGCTGTGCGCGCTGTCGGCCTGCCAGTTCTCGACGAGCATGGGCGGCGGGCCGCACGGACCGTCGACCTCGACCACCCCTGCCCCGACGTCCGGTCCCGGCCGCTCGGTCACGATGCCGAACCTGTTCGGGATGACGCGCGCGGAAGCCGAGGCCACGCTCGCGCGGCTCGGGTTCCAGAAGCCGCTGTCGATCGACGATCACAGCCTGTGCGGCAGCGTCGTCGACGGCAAGATCGTGGAGCTCGGGCGCGTCTGCTACCAGTCGCCGGCGCCCGGCCAGTCGACGTCGACCACGCTGACGAGCTCGGTCCGGATCCAGACCGAGAATCCGTATGGCGGTACGCTGCCCGGCGGCCGCACGTGGTTCCTGATGCCGAACCTCGTCGGTCAGCCGGTCGACGCGGCGCGTGCGAAGCTGCGCGAGCTCGGCTACGTCACGAAGGACGTCAAGATCGCGTACGTCGATGACTGCGGTCCGAACCTCGTGTGCCGCACCGGGCCCGAGCCGCTGACGCGCACCGATACGACCTCGGACAAGGTGTTCTGGGTCGGCCGCCCGGACTCGACGCGCGATGCCGAAGAGGGTGCGCGATGAGGACGGCGCGACAGCGCGTGCGCACGCTGGCGCAGCGACGCTACGAAGGTCTCAGCGTGCCCGGCATCTCGGTTGGGGGATCGCTCCGGTTGCATCGAGCCCCGGACACCGTGGTACCAGTGGATATGTCGGAAGCGGGTACCACCACGCGAGGAGAGAGCCTCGCGTCGACGGTCTCGGGGCCTGCGAGCTGGGTGCTCGTCGCGGTCGGTGCGGGCGAGCTCAAGGCCTACGCACTCGCGCCGGGCAACCAGGTCGTGCTCGGCCGCGACGCCGGTTGCGACATCGTCCTCGATCACGATCGCGTGTCGCGCCGCCACGCGCGCGTCGCGATCACCCAGGGCGGTGACGCGTGCACGGTCGAGGATCTCGCGAGTCGCAACGGTACGCGCGTCGGCAACACGACGATCGATCCGGAGCACCCGCACGTGCTGCGCGCCGGCGACGCGATCGGCGTCGGGCCGTTCACGCTGATCCTCGCGCGCGAGCCTGCATCGCAGCGGCCATCGTCGCTCGTGATCGAAGATCCACTCGCGGCGACGCCGTCACCGGTGCTCGAGTCGGTCGCGCGCAGCGGCGCGAGCGTGCTGATCCGCGGCGAGACCGGCACCGGCAAGCAGGTGCTCGCCGAGACGATCCATCGGCTGTCGGGACGGCCGGGCCGCCTCGTCTCGATCAACTGCGCCGCGATCGGCCACGAGCTGCTCGAGAGCGAGCTGTTCGGTCACGAGCGCGGCGCGTTCACCGGTGCGGTCGCCACGAAGCCCGGCCTGCTCGAGGTCGCGGGCGGCGGCACGGTGCTGCTCGACGAGATCGGCGACATGCCGTCCGCGCTGCAGGCGAAGCTACTGCGCGCGGTCGAGAGCCGCGAGGTGATGCGCGTCGGTGGTACCGAGCCGGTCAAGATCCAGGCGCGATTCGTGTCCGCGACACACCGCGATCTGCTCGCCGCCGTCGAGGAAGGCAAGTTCCGCCTCGATCTGTTCTATCGCCTCGCCGCGGTCACGCTGACGATCCCGCCGCTGCGCGAGCGTGGCGGCCGCATCGTATGGATGGCGCGCGAGCTGCTCGCCGCCGCGGCCGCGCGCGACAAGCGTCCGGTGCCGTCGCTGTCCGCGGCCGCCGCCGCGCGGCTGCAGGCGCACGACTGGCCGGGCAACGTCCGCGAGCTGCGCAACGTGCTCGACCGCGCGCTGATCCTCGCCGACGATTCGATCGAGGCGTCGCACATCACGTTCGACGAGCCGCCGCCGCCAAGCGCGTCGGGACCGGTCGCCGCGTTCACGCCGTCGGCGTCGCGCCCGCCCGCGGACGTCGCGCTGCGTCCCGAGGAGGAGGCCGAGCGCCAGCGGATCCTCGACGCGCTCGAGCAGTGCAGCGGCAACCAGACGCGCGCCGCGAAGCTGCTCGGCATCTCGCGGTCGACGCTCGCGACGAAGCTGTCGATCTATCGCATTCCGCGCCCGCGCAAGCCGTAGCGGGTCAGCGCAGCGGCGCGATCGAGCCGCGCGGAAACACGAGCAGCTCGCTCGGGCCGGTGATCGTCTTCCACTGATTGTCGACGACCGCGACGACCCGGCCATCGCGAAGCCGCGCGACGCCCTCGAGGTTGAGCCGGCCGCGCAAGATCGGTCCGAGATCGAGCGCGATCGTCGGTGTGATGTCATCGCTGCCCTGCGCGATCGGCGGCAACGTGAACGAGAGCACGCGCGTGACCTCGAAGTGACGCTCGATCGCGATCGCTGCCACCGTGCCGTCGGGCCCGACCGTGCAATCGAGGCCGGATAGCTTGCCGGTCGCGGTCGTGAGCCAGACCCGGTGCACGCGCGCGATCTTGCCGCGCGACACGATCGCGACCGGCGCCCATCGCTTGCCGTTCTCGACGCCGGCGGTCTCGATCGCGACGACGATCGTATCGCCCGCACCGCACAGGCCCTCGGCGCCGTTGTTCGCCTTGAGCGTCACGCCGAGCGACGACGCATCGATCGTGATCGAGCCGGTGACCGAGAGCGTGTGGTCGCGGCGCTCGGCGAGCAGCACCGTCGCGATGCCGTCGTGCTGGCCCTCGGTCCCGAGCGCGAACCGGTCGGGCGTGAGATACGCGATGCCCTCGAGATCGGTGTGCTCGGGGACGCCATGGATCTCGAACGTCTCGATCGCACCGGAGATCGTCGGTCGCTCGCCGTCGAGCGTGATCCGGTACGCGCGCTCGGCGCGCTCGGCGATCGCCCAGATGCCGTCGTCCGGATCCGCCGCGAGCCCGGACAGCCCGGGCGCGGTATCGACGACGATCTCGGAGAACGGGCTCGCCGGCGCGAGGGCCGGCGGCTCGGGCGCGGGCTCGCGGCCACCGCTGCATGCCGCGACACCGAGCACGAGCACTGGGATAACGTCACGCATGGCCAGGCGCGGCTCGAAGCGTACGGCAAAGTCGCCCGCAAAGGCGGCGGTCGCGACCGGCCATCCGCTCGAGGCGGTGCTCGAGGCCGATCCCGACGACGACGCGAGCTTCCTCGTCTACACCGATCACCTGCTCGCCGAGGGCGATCCGCGCGGCGAGCTCGCGGCGGTCCAGCGTGCGCTCGAGACGCGACGCGACGACGCGCTGCTGCGGCGCGAGCACGAGCTGCTCGATCGCCATCGCCCTGCCATGCTCGGCATGCTCGCCGAGCTGCCCGGCTATCGCGTGCGCTGGCGGTACGGTCACGTCGATCGCCTCGAGATCGCGGAGCCGTACGGCTCGCGGCCAGGGCCCGGCGAGGCGATCGCTGATCTGCTGCATCGACCTGCCGCACGGTTCCTGCGCGAGGTCGCGATCCGGCACTCGACGTTTCCGCCGGCGCAGGAGGTCAGCCGTGTCAGCATCGACTACGTGCTCGCGCGCGCCGGCGAGGTGGTCAGCGCGCTCGCGGCTGCACCGCGGCCCGCGCTGCGTGCGATCGAGCTCGGCGAGCGCGAGATCGACGCGCAGGTCGCACTCGGCGAGGAAGGCCGCGACTACCTGAGCCATGGCTTCGGCGACGTCGGCAACCTCGAGCGGCTGTGGCGCGCGGCGCCGCGGCTCGAGCGCGTGCTGCTCTCGGGCGGCTGGATGGAGCTCGGCTCGCTCGCGCTGCCGGCGGTGCGCGACTTCGAGCTGCGCCAGAGCAACCTGCGTACCGAGAACCTGCACGCGATGCTCGCGGCGCGCTGGCCGACGCTCGAGCGCCTGAGCCTGTGGATCGGCGCGCACGACAACTGGGAGCGCGCCGCGTACGCCGGTGCCGGGCCGAGCGAGCTCGCGCCGCTGCTCGACCCGCGGCGGTTCCCGGCGCTGCGCTCGCTCGGGCTCGTGTCGACGATGAACACGCACGAGGTGCTCGACGTCGTGTTGCGCTCGGAGCTGCTGCCGCAGCTCACCGAGCTCGATCTCGGCGGCGGCACGCTCGGTGACAACCACGTCGCGGCGATCGTCCGCGCGCGCAGCCGGCTCGCGCACCTCACGCGCCTCGATCTGCGGTGGAACCTGTTCGGGCTCGAGACCGCGCGCCGCGCGTTCGAGGGCACGAACGTCGTGTTCGATCCGCAGCGCTTCCATCGCAGCTACCTGCAACCGCGGTTCAACGCGTGTCAGGAGTAGATCATCTTCTTCGTCATCCCACCGTCGGCGAGGAAGTCCTGGCCGGTCACGAACCCGGCGTCGTCGGACAGTAGCCACGCGCACAGCGACGCGATGTCGTCGGGCTTGCCGACGCGACCGACCGGGTGCTGCTCGTGATCCTTCGCCGAGAGCTTCGGCGGCTTGCGGCGATCGCGCGGCGCGAGCTCGCTCGTCGCGATCCAGCCCGGGCTGATGCAGTTGACTCGCACGTCGGGACCGAGGCTGATCGCGAGCGCATGCGTCAGCGCGACGAGCCCGCCCTTCGCCGCGCTGTATGCCTCGCTGTTCGGCTCGGACATGTACGCGCGGGTCGACGCGATGTTGACGATCGCGCCGCGCGTCTTGCGCAGGTGCGGGACCGCGTGCTTGGTGACGAGGAACGGCCCGGTGAGGTCGACGTCGAGCATGCGTTGCCACCTCGCGCGCGTCAGCTTCTCGATCGGCGCGTTGTACGGATCCGCGATGCCGGCATTGTTGACGATGCCATGCAGCCCGCGCTGCCAGCGCGCCGCGAGCGTGACCGTGCGCTTGACCGCCTGCTCGTCGGCGACGTCGCAGCGCTCGAACCGCACGCGCTCGCCGTACTCGGCCGCGGCGTCGCTGCCCGCGTGGCGATCGGCGTCGACGATCAGGACGTGCGCGCCGGCCTCGGACAGCCGCCTCGCGATTCCCCGGCCGATCCCGCTGCCGCCTCCGGTCACGTAGAACGTCTTGCCGTCGAGCTGCATCGCACGTGCAATCTACCCCGCAACGCAACACTGCGTTCCACGTGTGAGGGCCCTCGATCGTCGCGTCGTCGTCGACGATGCGCGAGGCAGCGCTACGGTGATCGCGTGAGCAGTCTCCGTCTCGATATCTGGTCCGACATCGCGTGCCCGTGGTGCTACGTCGGCAAGCGCCGGCTCGAGGCCGCGCTCGCTCGGTTCGAGCACGCCTCGGACGTCGTGATCCACTGGCGCGCGTTCGAGCTCGATCCGGGCGCGCCGCGCGTCCGCGACCGCCGGCAGAGCTACGCCGAGCGGCTCGCCGCGAAGTACCGCACCCGCCCGGCGGAGGCCGAGGCGATGATCGCGCGCATGACGCAGGTCGCGGCCGCCGAGGGTCTCGACTTCCGCTTCGACCTCGCACAGGCCGGCAACACGTTCGACGCGCATCGCCTGCTGCATCTCGCGCACGTTCGCGATCGGCAGGATGCCCTGAAAGAACGGTTGCTCCGCGCATACTTCACCGAGGGCAAGGCGATCGGCGATCCAGACGTGCTGCACGCGCTCGCGGTCGAGGCCGGGCTCGACAGCGCCGAGGTGCGCGCCGTGCTCGACAGCGATCGCCACGCCGACGATGTCCGCGCCGACGAGGCCGAGGCGCGCGAGCTCGGGATCACCGGCGTGCCGTTCTTCGTGCTCGACGGCCGGCTCGGCGTGTCGGGCGCGCAGCCCGCGGACGTGTTGCTCGGCGCGCTCGAGCGCGCGTGGCGCGATCGCGGCCCGTCGATCATCGCCGACGGCGCGGTGTGCGGGCCCGACGGCTGCGCGTGATCACGTTCGCCCGAGCACGACGCGAAACGTCGTGCCGCGCTCGGCGCTGCTCGTCACGCTCGCATGGCCGCCGTGCGCCTCGGCGAGCCCCTTGACGAGCGCGAGCCCGAGGCCCCAGCCCTTGACGCCGCCGCGCCGCGCGCTGTCCGCGCGCCGGAACATCTGGAACAGCTGCGGCAGCTCGTGTGCCGGGATCGGCTCGCCCGCATTGTGGACGGCGATCGTCGCGGTGTCGTCGTCGGCGGACAGCGTCACCGTGATCGGTTGCTGCGCGGTCCCGTACTTCACTGCGTTGCCGCACAGATTCTCGACGATGCGGCGGACCGCGTCGGCGTCCCACGCGCCTGGGATCGGCGATGGCGCGCGCAGCGCGAAGCGATTGCCGTGGATCGAGCTCAGCTCGTCGAGCGTGCCGCGTACGAGCGCGACGAGATCGCCGGCGACCCTCTCGAGCGACAGCGTGCCGCCGGCGCGGATCAAATTGACGTCGAGCAGATCGCGGATCATCGCGTCGGCGCGATCGATGTTGTCGTTGATCCGGCTCGCGAGCCGTTGCACGCGCGCGGCGTCGGTCGTGCCGCGCAGCAACAGCTCGGCGCCCATCTTCGCGGCCCCGAGCGGCGTCCGCAGGTCGTGGGTCAGCGCGGCGACGAAGCGCTCGCGCAGCTCGCGCTCCTCGTGCAGCTCGGCCACCATCGCGCGCAGCTGCTCCTCGTGGCGCTTGCGCTCGGTGATCTCGGAGAACGAGGTCACCACGAGCACCACGTTGCCATCGCGATCGTGCAGCGGTCGCGAGCTGACGACCAGCGTCCGGACCGTGCCGTCGGCGAGCCGGTACAGCATCTCCTCGTCGGCCACGACCTCGCCGTGCCGGATCGCTCGCGTCGTCGGGTAGTCCTCCGCCGCGTACCGCCGGCCGTCCGCGTGGACCGCGCCGTATTGCGCGTAGTCCTCGAGGCTCTTTCGCGCGGTGACGTCGCGCTCGGTGAGCCGCACGGCTTCAGCGTTGTGGTAGAGGCCCTGGCCGGTGCGCGCGTCCGTGATCGACACGCCGACCGGTAGCTGCCGCAGCACCTCGTCGAGCAGCGCGCGCGACTCGAGCTCGGCGAGCAGCGGATCGCGATCCGGATGATCGCGCCGCGGGCTCGCCAGCATCGCGGCGAGCGTGTCGGTGATCGCGTCGTCGACGTCGTCGGTCCAGGCGCCGGCCGTGCGCAGCACGCGCCGGAGCTCGCGGCGTAGGCTGCTCGCGACGTCCGCATCGAGGGAGAGCCGCGCGATCGAGGCAGGCCGACCGTGCGCGAGTGCCTCGCTCAGCAGATCGAGCACGCGATCGAGCCGGTCGTCGGATATTCCGAGATCCGCACGGACCCGTTTCACGATCGCGTCCCGGTGGCGCGCCACGGACTGGGCGGCCGAGTCAGGCGCGGACCGTGCCGGGGTGCTCACGTCGAGCTCCAGATCGTGCACGCGCGAGGCCAGCGGCTGGCGCGGTGCATCCGCGGACCCTCCCTGTGGCGTGGCGCCACGGATACGGTGGTGAAACCCGGGCAATCTCGCAGCAGGCATCGTCGAGGATCTGGCGGCGAGCTGTCCTCAATCCGATCAACCCGCGGCATCCGCTGGCAACCGCCGGCGCATCGGCGCGGTACGGCAGTTGCCCTTGACGCGGGGTGATGAGACTCGCGGACCTCCAGCGTCATGCCGTCGACGCGATCAAGCGCCACGCCCTCGTGCTGTCGCTCGCATCGCGTCGCGCACAGGCGCGTATCCTGACCGAGTACCTGTGGACCGAAGAAGGCGCCGAGTCGAGCGCGCTCGCGAAGACGCGGGATGCATCGCCGCCGCCCTGGGTCGACAAGCTGCTCGCGAACCAGCTCGCGGACGAGCGCCGCCACGCGGTGCTGCTGCGCGAGCAGCTACGCGCGCTCGGTGCCGAGACCGATCGACCGCCGCCGTCGCTCGCGAGCGTCAAGCTGTGGTGGCTCGAGCGCGCGTGCGCTCCGTACTACCCGGCGTTCTCGGCGGGGCCGATCGTCGTGCTGCTCGCGGTCGCGGCGCAGTTCGAGGGCACCGGCGTGCGCGTGTTCGGCCGCCACGTCGGCGTGCTCGAGGCGCACGAGCGCGCGACCGGCACGCTCGATCCGATCGCGACCGCGCTACGCTCGATCCTCGCGGACGAACAGCGTCACGCGCGGAGCTGCGCGGCCGCGCTCGACCGGCTCGTCACCGACGACGAGCGCCCGGTGCTCGCCGAGCTGCGCGCGCACGTCGCGCGGATCGATCGTTCGTTCGGGGTCACGCTCGCGCTCGGATTCTGGCTGCTGACCGCGGGCCAGGCGCTGCGTGACCGCGCCGCGCTGCGGCCGGCCAGGAGCGCCTCGTGATCGCGCGCCACATCACCGCGGGCCATGCCGCCGGACCGCGCGTCGTCGTGATCTCCGACACCGTCGATGACATCAACGGTGTCGCGCTCGGGCTGCGCCGCCTCGTCGCCGCCGCGAACCGCGCCGGCCACCGGATGAGCCTCGTCGGCCCGGCGGCGACGCGACCGATCGTCGACGACGTCGTGCGGATCGCGTCCGCGATGAGCGCCGCGCTGCCGTTCTACCCGGACATGACGTGGAGCGTGCCCGAGCTGCCGGGCCTCGTGTCGTACCTCGCGAGCCACGCCGATCTCGTGCAGGTCGCGACGCCGGGCCCGATGGGGATCGCCGGCCTGATCGCCGGCCGCATGCTCGGGCTGCCGGTGATCGCGCAGTACCACACCGAGGTCGCCGAGTACGCGGCGCGGATGACCGGGCTCGCGATGCTGCGCGGCCTCGTCGAGCCGCTCGTCGGCTGGTTCTACCAGCAGGCCGATCTGTGCCTCGCACCGTCGGACGCGGTCGAGCGCCGGCTCGCCGCGATCGGCGTCGCACCCGAGCGGATCTGCCGCGTCCAGCGCGGCGTCGACCTCGAGCTGTTCGATCCACGGCGCCGCGATCCGGGTGCGCTCGCACGCTACGGGATCACCGGACCGACCGCGCTGTACGTCGGCCGGCTGTCGAAGGAGAAGAACCTCGACGCGCTGGTCGCGGCGTGGGCGACCGTGCACGCGGCGCGGCCCGATGCGCGGCTGCTCGTCGTCGGGGAAGGCCCGCTCGCGGGCTCGCTGCGCGGCGACGGCATCGTGTGCACGGGTCCGCTCTACGATCACGAGCTCGCGACCGTGTTCGCGTCCGCCGACGTGTTCGCGTTCGCGAGCGAGACCGAGACGTTCGGCAACGTCGTCGTCGAGGCGGCGGCGAGCGGCGTCCCCGCGGTCGTCGCGACGGTCGGCGCGTCGCGCGAGCACGTGCTCGACGGCGTCACCGGGCGCGTCGTCGACGCGAGCTCGCCGGCGTTCGCGCGCGCGATCCTCGAGCTGCTCGGCGACCGCGCGCGGCGCGACGAGATGGCGGGCGCGGCGCGGCTGCACGCCGCGAGCTACGAGCTGACGCGCGCGGTGCGCTCGACGTGGGCGATCTACGACCGCGTGCTGCACCCGCGGCCGCTCGAGGCCGCGTCGTGATCTCCGTCGTCATCGAGACCTGGAACCTCGGCGCACGCGTCGAGCAGCCGCTCGCGGACGTGCTGTCGCGGCTCGCACCGCAGCTCGCCGGCGCCGAGCTGATCGTCACGCACGCCGGGCTGGATCCCGACGTGCGCGCGCGGCTCGATCGCATCTCCGACGCGCTCGCCGCGATCCGCTGGCTCGACGTCGGCGATGCCGGCTACTACGAGCACAAGAACCGCGGGTTCGACGCGGCGACCGGCGACATCGTCGCGTTCCTCGACGGCGACTGCACGCCGGTCGCGGGCTGGCTCGCCGCGATCGCCGCGCCGTTCGCGACCGGTGCGCGCGTGGTCGCCGGCGCGACGTCGTACCCCGGTCCGCTGGCCGCGCTCGCGAACGCGATCGACTTTCCGTACTTCGATGGTCGCGACGCGCGCCGGGTCGCGATCGCCGACGCGCCCCCGACCGTGCGCAACTTCTTCGCGAACAACGTCGCGTTCGCGCGCGAGGTGTTTGCCGCGCGCCGCTACCCCGCGATCGAGCCGATGTTCCACGGCCAGTGCCAGGTGCTCGGCCTGCAGCTGCTCGCCGACGGCATCGAGGTCCACTTCGCGCCCGCCGCGCGCGTCAGCCACGCATGGCCCGACGGCGTCGCCGAGCACCTCGAGGTGCGCCTGCTGCGCGGCGCCGACACCGTGTCGCTGCTGCCGTACGTGCTCGCGACGTATGCGCCGCGCACGGCCGCGCCGGCGCGCCGGCTCGGTGCGCTGCCGGTGCTCGGGCTGTTCGGCGTGCGCGCGGCGCTCGCGACGTGGTCCGCGCTGCGCGATGGCCCGCGGCTCGCCGGGCTCGGGCTCGTCGCGTACATGACGATCCTCGACGCGATCGGTGCCGCGGCGCGACCGCTCGTGTACCGCCGCTACGGCGTGGCGCGCTGATGGATGTCCAGCAGCTCGTCGGCACGATCGGGATCTACGGCGCGACGTTCGTGATCGCGGTGATCTCGAGCGTGCTGCCGATCGTCAGCATCGACGTGTTCCTCGTCGGGTTGACGCTCGCGATCGGCCCCGCCGAGCTCGTGCCGATCGCGCTCGTCGCCGCCGCGGGCCAGACGGTCGGCAAGCTGCCGGTGTACTTCGCGACGCGCAAGCTCGCGTCGCTGCCCGGCAAGCACCGCGCGCGGATCGATCGCGTGCGCGAACGCGTCGCGCGGTGGCGAGCGAGCCCGCCGGTGATCGTGACAGCGAGTGCGCTGTTCGGGTTGCCTCCGTTCTCGCTGCTATCGACCGCGGCCGGGCTCGTCGCGATGCCGGCGCGCCGGTTCTGCCTGATCGTCGGGGTGTGTCGCGCGATCCGCTCGGCCGTGATCATCGCCGCGGCGGGTCACTGGTCGTGAGCGGACGGTTAGCGGGTGTCATGAACCTTTCGTGAAGGCGCCGGGTCGGGAGGGCCACCAGCTACGTGGCACCAAATCTCTCTGACTGGGGCGTGTCGGTGGAAGATCCGATCGAAGAGGTCCTCGACGACGTCAGCGATGCCGAGCTCGCGACGCGCGTCGGCGATGGCGACTCGCTCGCGTTCGAGGCGCTGTATCGCCGGTACGCGCCGCTCGTCGCGAGCGCTGCGCGCCGCATGCTGCGCGACGCGTCCGACGTCGACGACGTCGTGCAGGAGACGTTCCTGATCGCGTTCGAGCGGCTGCGCAGCCTCACCGATCCGGCCGCGCTGCGTGGCTGGATCTATCGGATCGCGATCAATCGCGCGCATCGCCGGTTTCGCCGCCACCGGCTCGCGCAGCAGGGCGATCCGTACGCGATCGTACCGGTCGCCGAGCTCAGCCCCGATCTGCACGCCGAGCTGTGCCTGATCGCGCGCGCGCTCGACATGCCGCTCGAGCTGCGGCGCGCGTGGGTGCTGCGTCACGTGATGGGCGCCGCGCTCGACGACGTCGCGGCCGCGTGCAACTGCTCGCTCGCGACGGTGAAGCGCCGGCTCGCCGAGGCGGCCACGCTCGTCGCGCGGTTCGTACGCGCCGATACGCTGCCGCGTGGCAAGCAGCCGTCGCGATCGGCGCGCGGCACGAACGCCCACGGTTTCCTGATTCCGCTGCCGCCGGCGCGCTCGAATTCTTGAGGTTCGTGTCGGCGCCATCACGCGCGTGCACGACGCATGAGCCATCGCAGCACGCTCGCGGCTCTTGCGAACATGAAGCTCATCATCCCCCGATCGTCGCCGCCCCTCGTGTTCTCGGTGCTGGCCGCCTCGCTCGTCACTGCCTGCGTCGATGCCGACTCCGAGGATCCCGGCGCGGTCGACGATCCCGATGCGACCGGCGAGGTCACGCAGGCCGCGTGCACCGTGACCGGCACGAACATCAGCCGCTCGCTCGCCGTCACGTCGCCGGAGGTGCTCGCGAAGTTCTCGTTCGCGCGCACGATGTCCGCGATCCGGACGACCGCGGCCGTCGGCACCGTGCAGACGAACAAGTCGATCTTCCAGACCTGGTTCAAGACGTTCGGGGCCACGACCGCGAGTGGCGACTGCAACGATCCGAACATCGATCCGAATGATTACGGACTGCAGTGTCCGCGCACCCCGGAGCTCAAGCTCGCGTCGATCGATCCGTTCTCGTCGACGAGCGGCGTGTCGTTCAAGCCGATCGGGTTGTTCAATCGGTTCGATCTCGCGCCGAGCAATGGTGCCAATTGCGGCGAATATCGCATCGTCTATGCGATGCAGTCGACGAATCCGAACATCTCGGGGCGTGGATTCATCATCTTCGAGGCCGCACTGCCGAACCCGCGCACCGATCTCGGCAAGGCGGGTTGCCTGCCGGTCGCGCGGTTCTGGCAGAACCTGACGAGCGATGCCGACGTGCTGAGCCGCGCCGCGAAGCTCGAGCGGTTCTACTACACCGGCGGTGCGGTCACCGGCTTCCCGGCCGTCGTCCGCGCCGCGCACTACGGGCTCGCGAATGGCTCGACCGCGGCGTTCAAGGCCGGCCAGATCCGCACGAACTTCTTCGTCGACTTCGTCGAGTGGCACCTCCGCGAGTACAAGCTGCGCCGCACGTGCACGGATCCGACCGACGCGACGACGTGCCGCCTGCGCGTCGATCACGTGACCGTGAAGAACAACCCCGCCGAGGAGCTGTTCGCCGGCACGCACGCGAAAAGCGCGACGTTCCGGACGTCGTTTCTGAACAGCGTTGGCAGCCTCGCGCGCGCGAGCGTCAACACGCTCGGCATGTCGACCGGCAACGACTTCAACGAGTTCGAGAGCGTGTCGCAGCGGCTCGACGTCAACTACGCGACGACCGCGAACACCGACATGCGCAGCGCGATCACCGCGAAGCTGTCCGCGCTCGGCTCGACGCTGACCGCGACGAACATCCTCGATCGCGCGACCACCCAGACGTGCGCGGGCTGCCACCAGGTCTCGAACAACGCGTCGCTCGGGGGCGGGCTCGTGTGGCCGAGCAGCCTCGTGTTCGTGCAGATCGACGAGACCAGCGCGCTGTCGCCGGCGCTGACGACGAAGTTCTTGCCGCATCGCAAGGCCGTGCTCGAGCGCTTCATCAACAACTCGTGCTCGACGACGCCCGCGCGGGTCGCCGACGACCTCGCCGGCGATGCGGTCGACGACGAGCTGACGATCGGCGGCTCGCCGGTCGGCGCCGCGAACTGATCGGCTGATCGGACGCACCGGCGCGCGACTGTGTCGGTCGCCAACGCGCCGGGGCGTGCGAGAGTCTCGCCGTGTACACGCTCTACATCACGAACAAGAACTACTCGTCGTGGTCGCTGCGTCCGTGGGTGCTGATGACCGAGCTCGCGATCCCGTTTCGCGAGCAGCTCGTGCCATACGCGCCGGGCGCGTTCGCGTCGTTCTCGCCGAGCGGTCGCGTGCCGTGCCTCGTCGACGATGACGTCGTCGTCTGGGACTCGCTCGCGATCGCCGAGTACCTCGCGGAGCGCCACCCCGGCGTGTGGCCGGCCGATCCGCGCGCTCGCGCGTGGGCGCGCTGCGCCGCCGCCGAGATGCACGCCGGCTTCATGACGCTGCGCGAGCGCTGCACGATGAACGTCGGCATCCGCGTCCGGCTGCGAGACATGCCCGCGGCGCTCGAGGCCGAGCTCGCCCGGCTCGCCGCGCTGTGGAGCGATGGCCTCGCGCGGTTCGGCGGGCCGTTCCTCGCCGGGCCCGCGCTGACCGCGGTCGACGCGTTCTACGCGCCGGTCGCGTTCCGGATCCAGACCTACGGCCTCGCGCTGCCGGAGCCCGCGCTCGCGTACGCGGCACGGCTGCGCGCGTTGCCGGCGATGGAGCGCTGGAAATCCGCTGCGCTCGCCGAGCGTTGGCGCGATCCGATGCACGAGGACGAGGTCACCGCGACCGGCACGGTGATCGAAGATCTTCGCGCCGCGCCGTGATCTGGTAGCCTGCAGACATGCGGACGCGTCGGTTTATCGGCCCCCTGCTCGGTCCCGAGCAGCGACGGGCGATGCGTCTCGTCGGCTAGCTGCCTCGGTCGAGCAGGGGGAGTCCTCACCTTCCCTCCCCGCTTGCTCTCGAGGTCTGCCATGTCGAACCGTCTGCTGATCGATCCCCTCTCGCTGGACGAGCTGCGCCGCGCGCTCTCGATCCGCGATCTCACCGATCCCGCGCAGGGCCCGCACGCGATGCAGTGCTTGCTCGACGCGATCCATGCCGCGCTGCCGGTGCCGGTCACCGTCCATCGCGCGTCGCCGATCGTCTCGATCGCCGACAACTACGACCGGCTCGGCTACCCGCCGGACGGCGCCGCCCGCGACGCGCGCTACACGCGCTACGTCTGCGACACCGCGCTGCTGCGCACGCAGACGTCGGCGATGCTGCCGCGCGTGCTCGCCGGCCCGCTGCCCGACGACGGCGTGGTGTCGTGCCCGGGCCTCGTCTACCGCCGCGACGTCATCGATCGTCTGCACGTCGGCGAGCCGCACCAGGTCGATCTGTGGCGCGTCGCGAAGCGCCAGCTCACCGTCGAGGATCTGTACGCGATGATCGAGCGCGTCGTCGGTGCCGCGCTACCCGGCGCGCGGTGGCGCACCGAGCCGGCGGACCATCCGTACACGACGCACGGCCTCCAGATCGACGTGCTCGCCGACCCCGCATCCGACGACTGGATCGAGATCGGCGAGTGCGGCCTCGCGTCGCCGGCGCTCGTCCGACCACCGTGGACCGGGCTCGCCATGGGGCTCGGGCTCGACCGGCTCGTGATGCTGCGCAAGCGAATCCCGGACATCCGCCTGCTGCGCGCGACCGATCCACGGATCGCGAGCCAGCTGCTCGATCTCGAGCCGTACCGCGAGGTGTCGACGATGCCGGCAGTGCGACGCGATCTGTCGATCGTCGTCGCCGCCGACACCGATGCCGAGGCGCTCGGCGATCGCGTGCGCGCCGCGCTCGGCGACCGCGCGGGCCTCGTCGAGTCGATCGAGCTCGTCTCGCGTACGCCGTGCCGCGCGCTGCCCGCGGCCGCGCTCGCGCGGCTCGGCGCCGATCCCGAGCACGACAACGTGCTCGTGCGGCTGACGCTACGCGCGCTCGATCGGACGCTGACCCATGCCGAGTGCAACGCACTCCGCGACGAGGTCTACGCCGCGCTCCATGCCGGCCGCGTGCACCAGTGGGCTACGTCCAGGACTTGAACGGCGCGTGCACGAGGTTCGCGTTGTAGTAGCGCGCGTCGTCGGAGACTTCCTGCGTGATCCACGGCGGCGTCGTGAACGCCTCGTCCTCGGCGGCGAGCTCGAGCTCGGCGAGCACGAGGCCTTCGTTCTCGCCGCCGAACACGTCGATCTCCCACAGCTTGCCGTCGTGGACCTCGCGATGGCGGCGCTTCTCGAGCAGCGGGTACTCGCAGATCGCGAGCATCGCGCGCGCGTCGTCGAACGGAATGTCGTACTCGAACTCCGAGCGCGTGATGCCGCGGTTGATGCCCTTGATCGTCAGCTTCGCGAGCGTGCCTTCGATCCGCACGCGCACGACACGCTCCTTCGCCGAGCTGAGATAGCCCTGCACGAGCAGCACGCCCTCGTCGCGCGGCCGCCACCTGCCCACATCCACCAGAAACTTGCGCTCGATTTCGCGACCCATGTCGGTCGCGCAGTGTACTACGCCGATCGCCGACGCAGTCGCGGTCCGGCGACGACCGGGTTGACTGGGTTCTGGGCGACCCGGTCGCGCGCGGTCGCGATCGCCTGGTCGATCGGGCCCGAATCGCCTTCGAGCTGCTGCGTGATCTGCGCGCGGATCGTGCGATCGAAGCCGACGACGGTGTCGATCTCGGCGCCGGTGCGCGCCTCGTCGAGCCAGTGCGCGAGCCAGCCGGTCCACAGCTCGCGCGCGTAGTAGCTCTGCGGCCGCGCCTCGGGGATGTTGCCGACCTGCGCGACGAACTGCTCGACGAGCGCGCTCGGATCCTGCTCGAGCCGCGCGCCCTGCCCGACCGCGGTCGTCAGCTCCGCGAGCGCGGCGAACGCGTCGCGCTGCGCGGCGCCGATCGCCGACATCGCGCGCGACAGCCACACCGTCGGCTCGACAGGGCCCGCCTCGCTCGCACCGCCGTGCGAGATCATCAGCGTCTGCGACAGCCGCAGCAGGTTCTTGCTGACGTCGACGCCGCTCGTCACCGCGCCGACGAACGGCTCGCGATCGCCGGGCCGCAGGGCCGGGCGGGCGGGCGCGGCGGGCTGCGGCCTCGGTGCGAGCTGCGCCCCACCGCCGAGCCGCGCCTGCGGATTGCCGAGCTGCGCGCCGGCCGGCGGTGCCGCCGCGGTCGGTGCCACCGCGGCGGGTGCGGCGTTCGCGCGATTGCGCAGGAACTGGGTCACCATGCCACCGAGAAAGCCGCCCATCCCGACGAGCAGCAGATCGATCAGCACGCGGCGGCTGGTCTCGGCATCCTGCGCCACGCGCGCGAGCGTGGCGGTGTACGCGTCGTAGGCCTGCTTGAACGGCTGGAAGTGATCGTGGACGCGCGACGTGATGTCGCCGAACGCGGATTGCAGCCGGTAGCCCGCGGCCTGCAGCCGGTTGCTATCGACCGCGAGCCCCGACGCCGCGGGTGCATCGCCGGCCGCGCCGGGATCGAGGCTCTGGCGGCCGGGCGTCGCGGCGGCCGGCGCGACGTCGGTGGCGGGACCTTCAGCCTGTTCCTGGCGGTGCATGCGCTCCATGCTCGGTCAAACGAAGCTCGTCGCGCGAAGTCGCGCGTCAGCGAGCGAGCCAGATCGCAGCCGCGCCGGCGGCCGCCAGCACCGCGATCAGCCACGGGAACCACGGCGCGGGGCGGCGGTCGAGCGCGGCGGCGAGCGCGTCGAGCGACCGGTGGCGTCGCGCCGGATCCGCAGCGAGCCCGCGGGCGAGCACGTCGAACGTGCGATCGCGGTGCGGCGGCCGCGGCGGCGACAGCATCGCGACCGCCAGCGCACCCGGCGTCGCGCCGCGAAATGGCGCGCGGTCGCCGAGCGCGTGCCACGCGATCGCGCACAGCGAGAACTGATCCGACGCCGGCGACGGTGGCGCGCCCTGCAGCACCTCGGGCGCGGTGTACGCGGGATCGCGGACGATCGCGAGCGCGACGCCCTCGCGATGCAGGCACGCCGGCGACAGCGCGCCGTGCACGTGGCCCGCGTGGTGGAGCGCCGCGATCGCATCGAGCGCGCGCCGCCACGTCGACGGCTCCGGCGCGCCGACCGGCGCGCACGCGACGAACAGCTCGTCGTCGAGCTCGCCGGCCGCGACGACCGGCACGATGCCGGCGACGGGTGTGGTCTCGAGCGCCCGCGCGAGCGCGAGCACCCGCGCACGCTCGGCGGCAGCTGGCCGGCCGAACACGACCGCGACGTCGCGCCCGGCGTGCTCGGCGAGCCAGCGCGCGCCATCGTCGCGCACGAGCGTGATCCCCGGTGGCGCCGCGCGGGTCGGCGCGAGCCCGCGCGCGAGCTCCGCGAGCAGCTCGGCACACCGTGCGCACTGATCGAGGTGCGCCTCGATCGCACCGCGTGCAGCATCGGCGAGCGTGCCGTCCACGAGCTCGGCGAGCGCGTTCGCGTCGAGGCAGCTCACGCGACCGGCCTGCTCGCGAGCAGCGTGCGCATCGAGATGTCGAGCTTGCTCAGCACGAGGCCGAGCACCTCGCCGAGCTCGTGGTCGTCGAGCTGCAGCGCCTCGGCGAGCGCGCTGCGCGTACGCTCGGCGAGCTCGTCGCGCGCGCGGGCGAGCCGGCGAGCGGCGGTCGCGCGATGGATGCCGAGCGCGACCGCGAGCTGATCGATCGTCAGCCCACCGACGAGGTGCTGGCGCAGCAGGTGACGATCGCCGGGCGCGAGGCTCGTCACCGCGGTGCGCAGCGCGCGCGCGACCGCGTCGCGGTACTCGGCCTTGACGAGCTCGAGCTCGAGATCGCCCGCCTGCAGCGCATCCTCGAGGTGATCGCCGGCGGGCAGCTCGCGCGCGCGGTCCTTGCGGCGACCGAGATCGATGAACGTGCGCGTCGCGATCACGCGCAGCCAGGTCTCGAGCGAGCCCTGGCCGTTGTACTGCGCGATCGTCGGCAGCTCCCCGGGCGCCGCGACGAGCAGCTTGTCGCGCAGGATCTGGAGCAGGTCGTCCTCGCTGTGGCCGAGCCCGGCAAACCGCCGCGTCGTGATCGCGATCGCCGTCGCGAACCTCGCCTCGAGCGCGCGGATCGCCGAGCTCGTCCCGGCCGCGGCTCCCTGCGCGAGCGCGAAGTCCGCGGCGCGGCAGCGCTCGACGAACCCGACGATGTCGTCGCTCGCCGGCGCGACGCGGCCGAGCGCCGCGAGCATGCTCGGGCCCGCGTCCCCGGCGCGCTCGACGAAATCGCGCAGTGCCGCCGCGAGGCCGGCGGGCGGCGTGCCTCGCCAGGTCGTGCAGAACGCGCGGACGAGGTCGTCGGTGTTCGCGCCGGTCATCGCAACCGCCAGGCGAGCTCGCCGCGCGCGGTCTGCGGCGGCAGCGCGTTCGTCGCGGCATCGACCCACGCGCGCGTTGCGGGCGGCAGCTCGAGCGCGAACCGGTGCAGTGTCACGCCGTGGCCCTCGCGGCGCTGCTCGATCGCGACGAGCGAGCGGCCATCGGGCGAGATCGCGAGCCCCGCGGGCGAGAACGACCGCGCGAGCATCCAGTGCTCGCCGGTCGCGAGATCGATCGCCGCGAGCCCGCCGTCGAGCTCGGCCGCGGCGACGGTGCCATTGTCGGAGAACGCGAATCGCGTCGCCGGCACCGCGTTCGTCGCACGGAACACGGGACGCGTCAGCAGCCGCGTCGGATCGTGGAGGTAGAGCGTGCCGTCGATCGTGGTGACCGCGATCCGGTCGCCGACGACCGGCCGGATCGCGAGCACGTCCTGCTCGAGCCGCGCGACGATCGCCGGCGCCGCGCTGCCGACGCGCCACGCGTACAGATCGCGCCGCACGCCAGCGTACACCGTGCCGTCACCGCCGATCGCGAGCCCGAACCACGCGCCGTCGAGGATCGTGCGGTCGATCGCGCCATCGGGGCGTTGCCGCCACACGACGCTGCGCGACGTCTGCGCCGCGATCCAGCGATCGCGCACGGCGAGTGCCGCGACCGTGCCGTCGAGCTTCGTGATCGGCGTCGCCGCGCCGCCGTCGCGCGGCATGCGCACGAGCTCGCCGGCCATCGTGCCGACGAGCAGCTCGCGATCGCCGAGCGCGGCGACCTCGGAGACATCCGCGGGCAGCGCGACCTGCGGGACGACGAGGCGCAGCTGCTGATGGATCGGGTCGCGTGCGATCACGAGCCCGCCGTGCTCGATCGCGACGTCGATCATGATGTCGAGCGTCGCGGCGTGCGCGGGCGCGCCGAACGCGAACGGCGCCGGCGTGATCGGCAGCGCGTCGACGACGCGCGCCGCCGCCTCGCCGTCGACGCCACCGACGATCAGCCGCCGGTCGTCGAGGAAGCCGATCCGGTCGCCGTAGCGCAGATCGGCGCGCGTCGTCAGGATCGGCGCGAGATCCCAGACCAGCACGTATTGCGAGCCCAGCCCGACGAGGTAGTGGCCGTGCGCGATCACGCCGAACAGATCGATCGGCGCGTCGATCACGTGCCGCACGCCGCGCAGCCCGAGCAGCACGCGGCGCGCGGACTGCAGGACCACGATCGTGTCGCCGGCGACATCGAGCGACATCCCGTACGTCAGCTCGACGGGCACGAGCGATGCCGCGCCATCGTCGGCGAGCCGCCGGACGTCACCGGGCCGCGCGCCGAGCGCGTACAGCGTGTCCTCGGCGTAGCGCAGCGTCAGCGTGTCCTGCTGCGGCCAGCGCTGCGTCTCGCGTCCGGTCGCGAGCTCCCACTCGACGACCCCGCGCTTGCCGAGCGCGCCGAGATCGACGATCAGCGCGACGTGACGCTCGCCGGCGTCGAACGCGAGCCCGCTCGACGACAGCGGGATCGTGAACGCGAGCTGCCAGCTCGCGCCGGCGCGTCGGAACACCTGGGTGTCGGCCGGACCGTGGACGAACAGCCAGCGCCCCGACGGGCTGAGATCGATCGTGTCCGCCGGCTCCGCACCGGGCACGAGCACCGGGTGCGTCGTGATCGGCACGCCGCGCAGCTCGAGCGTCGCGACCCGGCGCTGCGCGTCGATCAGCGCGAGCACGCCCGGCCCCGCGACCATCGTCGAGATCGGGACCTCCCAGGTCAGCGGCTCGCGCCGGCCGGATGCGGGATCGACGACGAGCGGCGGCTGGCCGGGCGTGGCGATCACGACGAGCTCGCCGCACCACGCGCTGCGCAGCAGCGGATTGCCGCCCTCGTAGATCGTCTTCGTGGTCTGCGTTTTCAGGTCGTGGACGCGGACGATCCCGTTGCCGCTGCTCAGCACGCGATCCTCGTCGCGCGAGCCGAGCGCGAACCTCGCGGACGTGACGCGGCCGTGACCGGGATACGCGACCGCGACACCGTGGTTGCGCGCGTCGGCGAGCATCGCGCCGAGCGTCCGCCAGCGTCGCGAGTCGGCGCGCAGCTGCTGGAGCGTCGCGAGCGCACGCGTCGGATCGGTGTCGAGGTGCGCGGTGGCCTGCGAGATCACGAGCTCGTCGGTGCGTTCGCGCTCGGCCTCGAGCGCGGCCTCGGTGCGCGCCTGCGCCGCGAGCACGCGCGCGAGCGAGACGATCCCGACGGTGATCGCGATCGCGAGCCCGACCGCGGCCGCGACCACGGGTGCGCGATGGCGCTTGATCCAGCGCGCGAGCCGCTGGTGCCGGCGATAGCGATGCGACGCGACGAGCTGGCCGCCGAGGAACCGCCGCAGATCCTCGCCGAGCCCGCCGGCATCGAGGTAGCGCGCCGCGGGATCGAGCGCCATCGCCTTCTCGACGATCGTCACGAGCTCGGACGGCACGCCGGGAACCTCCTTCGCGAGCGAGTCCGCCTTGCCCTCGACGGTGCGCGCGAGCACCTCGCGCTCGGCGCCGTGGATCGGCGGCTTGCCGGCGAGCGCGTAGTACAGGCACGCGCCGAGCGCGTAGACGTCGGTCCGCGCGTCGGTCGGTCGGCCGGCGACCTGCTCGGGCGCCATGAACCCCGGGGTGCCGATGACGGTCCCCGCGATCGTCTCGAGCGCCGGCACGCCATAGCGCAGCGTCGGCTCGCCGTGGACGTCGGCCTCGTCGACGATCTTCGCGAGGCCCCAGTCGATCACGACCGTCTCGCCGAGCTCGCCGACCAGCACGTTCGACGGCTTGAGATCGCGATGGATCACGCCGCGGCGGTGCGCGTGCGCGACCGCGTCGGCGACCGCGAGCACGTGCGGCAACAGCAGCAACCGCTCGTCGAGCGACCCCGCGTCGCGGATCAGCCGATCGAGCGGCGCACCGCTGACCTTGCGCATGACGTAGAACGGATCGCCTTCGGGCGACACGCCGGCGTCGTAGACCGGCACGATCGACGGGTGCTCGAGCCGCGCCGTGATCGCGACCTCGCGCTCGAACCGCAGGCGCGCCGCGGGATAGTCGTCGAGGCTCTGCTTGACGGCGACCGTGCGGCCGAGGTGCTCGTCGAACGCCTCGACGACGCGTCCCATTCCACCGCGCGCGATCTCGCGGACGTGGCGGAACCGCCGGGCGAGCGCACCTTGCGCATCGCGGCGTGCACGTGCGGGGCGGTCGCTGACCGTCGCAGGCCCTCCCGGGTCGTCCCGGTGATCGTCGGCTGGCATCCCGCGCCCGCGAGCATAACGCGACGGCCCGTGGTTTTTCGTCCCGCCGCGCGACCGCCGCCGACGAGCTTCGTTGATCGAGCATGCACCTCGCCCGCACGCTCGAGCTCGCCCCCGATGGCCGCCGCCTGATCGTCGCGCAGCCGGATGGCTTGCACGACGTCGATCTCGTCGAGCGAGTTTCTCGGGCGCGCGCGATCGAGCCGCTCGCCGCGTTCGCGCTCGTCCCGGCGACGCGTGGCCCGGCGCTGTGGACGGTCGGCGGCACGCCGCGCGCGCTCGCGATCGACGGCGCCACGACCGCGCTGCGGCTGCCCGGTGACCACGGCCGGCTGATCCGCGGCACCGCAGCGGCGCAGGCGGTGTGGCTCGGCACGACCGCGCTGCTCGTCGATGCGACGGCCGAGCCGACCGCGACGCCGCTCGGCGACGTCGACTTCGCGCTGCCGGTCAGCGCGACGCGGCTGTTCGTCGCGCAGCGTCACCTGCTCGCGATGCGCGAGGCCGGCGCGCTGCGCTGGCAGGCGAGCCCGGTCGGCGATGGCCACGTCGTCGATGCAGCGGTCGTGTTCGAGGGCCGCGCGATCGCGCTCCACGTCGTGCGCCGGCACGGCCGCTCCTCGATCGTGGTGCTCGGCGCGCGCGACGGCAGCGTGCAGCACCGGATCGGGCTCGCCGGCGCGACGGTCGTCCGGTTCGCGGCGCGGCGCGGGGTCGCGCTCGCCGTGCTCGAGCGGCGGCGGCTCGTGCTCGTCGAGCTGCGGTTCGGGCGCGTGCTCGCGGACCACGTGCTCGATCGCGACATCGCCGAGCTCGCGATCGACGACGCCGGCGAGCAGATCGCGCTGCGCCACGACGACGCGCTCGGCGAGGTCGTCGAGCTCGACGCCGGCGAGCTGCTGCGCGCGCGGACGCTCGCCGCGGCCGCGCCGCCGACGGTCGACGCCGAGCCGCCGAGCCTCGCCGAGGGATCCGATGTCCACCGGATCCCGCCCGAGCTCGAGCTGGCGCTGCCGCCGCCCGCACCGCCGTCACTCGACGACGCGGCGCTCGCGTGCCTCGGCCGCCGCGAGCCGGCGTGCGCGCTGACGCCGGGCGAGCTGCGCCAGGTGCTCGCCGCGGAGCGCGCGCTCGTGATCGCGACGGTCGGGTTCGCGGTCGCGCGCGGCTGGGACGAGGGCCGCGTCGCGTTTCACGATCGCAACGCGCTGCCGTTTCGCGGCGAGGTCGAGAGCCTGTCGGGTGCGGTGCGCGGGCTCGCGCCCGACGAGCTCGAGCGCGCCGCCCGGCGGCTCGACGACGCGCATGCCGCGTGGCTCGCGCAGGTCGCGCGCCTCGCGCCGCGTGCGATCCCGCTGCACGCGCTCGCGTCCGAGCTCGAGCTGTCAACGCTCGAGCAGCAGCTCGTGCTCGTGATCGCCGGCCCGGCCTTGTGGGGCGAGCTCGCGCGGCTGTACGCGATCCTCGTCAACGATCCGGCGCGGCCACTCGTGGACGAGCACCTGCTCGCGACGATCTTCGCGACCACCGCACCCGCGCATCAGATCGCCGCCGCGCTCGATGCGACCGCGCCGCTGGTCCGCCACGGGATCGTGCGCGTCGCGGCCGGCGCGCGGCCGTTCGCGGCGCTCGCGATCGATCCGGTCGTGCTCGGCCGGCTGCGCGGCGCAGTCGATCACGAGGCGGTGCCGACGCGGCCCGTCTGCGACGGCGAGCCACCGCGCGCGCTCGCGATCCGCCACGACGTGCTCGCGCGCCTCGTCGACGACCTCGCGCACGCGCCGCGCCCGCTCCGGCTCGCGATCTCCGGCCGCACCGGCAGTGGCCGTCACACCGTGCTCGCGCGGATCGCCGCCGCGACCGGCCGCCGGCTCGCCGTGCTCGACGCCGCCGCGATCGCGCGCGGCCCGGCGCGGATCGACGAGCTCGAGCTCGCGCTGCAGCGCGCGCACCTCGCCGGCGAGCTGCCGTGCATCGACGGGCTCGAGGCCGCCACGCTGCAGGAGCCGGTGGTGCGCGACACGATCGAGGCGATCCTCGCGCGTCATCCGGGCCCGCTCGCGGTGAGGCTGCCGCCCCGTGCGCGGGCGCCGTTGCCTCCGGGCCACCTCGCGATCGAGCTGCCGGTCCAGTCACCGACCGAGCGTGCGGCGACGTGGACGGCGATGGCCACCGCCGCGGGCCTCGCGCTGCGCGATCCGGTCGAGCTCGCAGCGCGCTACTCGATCGGGCCGGGCACGATCGCGCGCGTCGTCCACGAAGTGCAGCGCGCCGGCGGGGCGCCCGATCGGATCGAGCGCGCGATCGGTCATCACCTCGATCGCGAGCTCGGCGCGATCGCGACCCGGGTCGAGCGGCTCGCGACGTGGTCGCAGGTGATCCTGCCGGCCGACATCCAGGACAGCATCACCGAGCTGATCGGACGGATCCGCCACCGCGGCACGGTGTTCGACGCGTGGGGCTTCGATCGCGTGATGTCGACGTCGCGCGGCATCACGGCGCTGTTCCAGGGCGGGCCCGGCACCGGCAAGACGCTCGTCGCGGGTGCGATCGCGAACGAGCTCGGGCTCGAGCTGTATCGCGTCGACGTGTCGCGGATCATGTCGAAGTGGATCGGCGAGACCGAGCAGAACCTCGCGCGGCTGTTCGATGCCGCCGAGGACGGCAATGCGATCCTGCTGTTCGACGAGGCCGACTCGCTGTTCGCGCGGCGCACCGAGGTGCGGTCGTCGGTCGATCGCTACGCGAACGTCGAGGTCAACTACCTGCTGCAGCGCCTCGACAGCTTCGAGGGCATCGCGATCCTGACGACAAACTTCGGATCGTCGATCGACAGCGCGTTCAAGCGCCGGCTGTCGTTCCGGCTGACGTTCCCGTTCCCCGACGAGGATCAGCGCGAGCGGCTGTGGCGCGCGCACCTGCCGGCGGAGGCGCCGGTGCGCGGCCAGCTCGATCTCGGTGCGCTCGCGCGCCGCTACCAGCTGTCGGGCGGCTACATCCGCAACTGCGCGCTGCGCGCCGCGTTCCTCGCCGCCGAGCAAGGCAGCGCGCTGTCGGGCGATCACCTCGAGCGCGCGATCCAGGCCGAGTTCCGCGAGATCGGCAAGCTCGCCGACAGCGGCGTGCTCGAGTGATCAGAGCGCGAGCTCGATCGGCGACGCCGACGGCACGACGAACGTGCGCGTCGCGGTTCCGGCGGCGGTGGTCGCGGTGCACGTGTACATGCCCGCGCTCGCCTGCGGCACCGTGAACCGGCCATCGCGCGCCTCGACGTGATGCGTGATGCGCACGGCCGGGCCGCGACACGCGAGCTCGAACTGCTCGACCGGTGCGCCGCGCGACGTGACGCGGCCTTCGATCGCGGTGACGTTCGCGAGCACCAGCGTCACCGCCGAGCCTGCCGTGCCGAGCCCGATCGCGCGCGCCGATCCGGTCGCCGTCTCGGCCGCGACCTCGTAGCGCGCGTGACGCAGGCCGGTGATCGTGAACGCGCCATGCTCGTCGGTGAGCACGGGCGGCGTCGCGAGCGTCGCCGACGGCTCGCCGGGGATCGGCACGTCGCGACCTCCGACCTGGCGCGCGGTGACCCATACATCGGCGACCGGGCGGTGCGCGGCGTCGACCACGGTGCCGTGGAGCTCGGCGTCGCGCGCCTCGGCGACGAGCGTGACGGTGTGCTCGCCGGCGCCCGCGATCGCGAGCGGCTTGCCGTCGGTCGCGAGCACGCCCTGGTCATCCTTGACCGCGAGCGCGATCGTCCCGAGTGCGAGCCCGACGAGCCGGAACGCGCCGGTCGCGTCGGTGATCGCATTCGGGGGCGATGGCGCGAGCTCGCTCGACAGCGCGACGACGCGCACGCCGGCGACCGGGGCGCCGCGCGGATCGACGACCCGGCCCACGAGCGTCGCGCGCGCGGCGAGCGCCACGACGAGGTCTCGCTGATCGCGGGCGGCGTCGAGCGCGACCTCGCCGGTGCGCCCGTCGGCCATCGTCGCGACGAGCGTGTACGCACCGGGCACGACGTCGCGCAGCACGAACGTGCCGGACGCGTCCGACTCGGCGTGCGCGAGCAGCGCCGGCAGCGCGGCGATCACGCCGGGCTTCGGATCGCGCGGGCGCAGCGCGATCGTCGCGATCCCGGCGGGCTCGACGCGACCCGCGATCGTCACGCCACGTCCGAGCTCGACGATGGCATCGGTGACCGTGGCATCGCCGAGCGTCACGGTCGGGCCGAGCGCGAGCGCGTCGCCGAGCGCGGCGAGCCGGTAGTCGCCGGGTCGCAAGCCCACGATCTCGAACCGGCCATCGGTCGCGGTCGGGCCGAGCGCGGCGATCACCCGTGACGTCGAGACCGATAGCGCGATCACGCGTGCGCCGGCGACCGGCTCGCTGCCGCGCACGACGCGCCCGGAGATCGATCGCGCCGGATCGACGACGACGCGCACGTCGTCCGCCTGCTCGCCGAACCCGAGCGCGACCACCACCGGCTCGCGCGACGCGACGCCGTGACCGAGCGCGGTGACCGCGATCGAGCCCGAGCCGAGCCCGCGTAGCTCGAAGCGGCCGTCGTCGTCGGCGATCGCCGACACCGCACCGGTGCGCGCCTGCGTGTGACCACCGCGCGCCTCGAGCTTCGCGCGCGGCACGGGGTCGCCCGAGGACGTCACGACGACGCCGCGGATCACCCCGCCCGGCGTCAACGTGAAGTCGAGCGTGCGATCGCCGTCGACCGCGACGCGGTGGCTCGCGTGCGTGTAGTCGTCGTGACTCGCGGTCGCGACGAACACGCCGGCGCCGATCGCGAGCTCGTACTCGCCACGCTCGTTCGCGATCGTGACGAGCTCCGGCGTGTCCGCCTTGCGCGTCACGACCGCGCGCACCGCGATCCGCGCGCCGCCGACCGGCCCGCCGAGCACGTCGGTCACCGTGCCGCGCAGCCGCGCGCCCGCGACGAGCGCGAGCTCGATCCCGTCGACGCGACCGCCCGCCGGCACGACGATCGGATCGTGGCGCGCCCACAGGCCGGGTGCCGTCGCGGCGACCCAGTACGTCCCGGGTGCGAGCTCGATCCGCCACGCGCCGTCGCGCGCGGTCGACGCGACCAGCGCCGGCTCGTCGGGATCGAGCGTGTCGACCCGCGTGATCGTGACGAGCGCCCCGGCGACCGGCAGGTGGTCCGCGGCACGCACCGCCGTCCCCGCCAGCTCGGAGCGGCTCACCGCAGCGCGACTCGCCGGCGCGACCGGTGCCACCGCGCGTGCTGCCGGTGCCGTCGACCGCGTGGTCGAGCGCATGCGCGTGACGCCGAATCCGATCGCGAGCGCGAGCGCGACCAGCGCGGAGAGCCCGACGATCAACCAGCGTCGGGTCATGCGACCTCGCGCGCGAGCGACACGCCACGCTCGCGCAGCCGGGACGCCGCCGACACCAGCGCGGGCCACGCGACGAGCAGCTCGCCGAACCGGCCGATCAGCCGCCGCACGAGCGCCTCCTCGTCGCCGCGACCGCGGAGCGAATCCGGCACGATCGAGAACTGCGGATCGGTGAGCGCCGCGCGCCGGATCTCGAGATAGCGCGCGAGATCGTCCTGCCAGCCCGTCGTCGGTCGCGGCGTCTGCTCGAGCTTGCGCGACAGATCGGTGACCTCGCGGCCGAACATCGACCACAGCGCGCCGCGCAGGGCGGTCGCGAAGTCGCTCGCGCGCGACCGGCCGAGCGCGACCAGGTGCTGGCCGAGCATCGCGAGCGCGGTCGCGTCGTCGACGTTGCACACCGGCGGTGTCCACAGATCGATCGCGGCGAGCACGAGCTGGTACAGCGTCAGCGTGCGCGCGGCGCCGAACACGTCGTCGGGCGCGAGCGCGCGGCCACGCCACGCGGCGTGCAGCAGCGCCTGCGGGAGATACGCGATCAGGCTGCCGCGCAGCGCGCTCGCGACGACCCGGCCGAACACGAGATCGGAGCCACGGTCGACGGGCATGAACGGCGACAGCGGCGCCCGGAGATCGAGCGCGAACGCGAACGACTGGAAGTACCCGCCGTCGCCGACGGTCAGCGCGGGCGCGGCGCGGACGATCTCGCGCGACGTCCGGGTGCGCGCGTAGCCGGCGGCATCGACCTCGAAGCCGAGGTGGGCGCGCACGTCGGGACGCCACAGGTGATAGCTCGCGTAGGTCGCCCCGGAGTCGCCGTACAGACCGGGCTGGACGATCCGGGTGCGCGCGGTACCCGCCGAGAGGCGCGCGAGCAGCGCCGGACTGATCGCGTCGAACGCGAGCTCGCGGTCGGTGATCGCGCCGACCGGACGCCCGAGCAGCCGCGCGTGCGCGCCGATCACGTCCCACTCGACCGCCGCGTGGCGCGCCACGATCGCATCGCGATCCTCGTGCACGCGGACGTGCGTCGGGTCGTACGCCGACGTCACGCGCGCGTGCGACACCGGATCGTGCGGCGCGATCGGCCTGCACACGACATCGTCGTCGACGCACAGCACGAGCTCGCCCGCGGTCGCGAGGCACAGGGCGTTGCGGTTCGCGCCACAGCTCGAGCCGCCGAGCCCCTCGACGTCGAACAGCGCGAGCTCGACGGTCGCCGGTGCGACCGCGGCCTCGCGCGCGAGCGCATCGACGAACGCGTGCTTGTCGTGCGCCGTCGCGTGCCAGACCGCGATGCCATGGCGCGTCCGGATCTGCGCAAGCACGCGCGCGTTCGCGTCGACGACGGCCGGATCGTCCGAGTCGTCGGTCACGACGAGCCGGACCGGACGGCCGTGCGCCCGCGCGTTCGCGACGAAGCTATCGACGCAGCGCTGCAGGCTCTCGGGCCGGTTGCGCGTGACGACGCCGATCGCGGTGATCCGCGATTCCTCCGCATGGCTCGTGCTCGCGATCGCGGTGCGCAGCTCGGTGTCCTCGACGAGCAGCCCGCGTCCCGCGCAATCGGCGAGCGCACGCGCGAGCGCCTCCGGCCCGCCCGGTGGCCGGCCAAACGCGGCACACAGATCGTGCGCGTGGTCGTCGATCGACTTGAACGCGGTCAGCCGCAGCAACGCCTGCGCGAGCGACGGCGGCAGCTCCGCGGTGATCGACCGTGACGGCACATGAACCAGCGCGCGCGTCGGGCCGAGCGACGCGATCACGAGATCTCGACTGCGGACACGGGACATCGAGGAGCTCCACCCGGCTCAGTAGCCGGCGCAGTTCGACCAGTGCTGCTGACACATCTCGAAGTACTGCTGGCCGATCGTCTCCCAGCCGCCGAGGTACTGGACGACCGAGTTGACGGTGCCGGCGACGCTGCCCCAGACGCCGGTCCAGTTCGTCACGATGTTGAGCAGGGTCTCCGCGGTCCCCGGCGGACTGGTCGCGATCACGGTCACCGACGTCCCGTTGTTGTTGACCTGGAATCCTTCCGAGCAGTCGCCCCAGAAGTTGCCGTCGTTGTCCTGGTAGCAATCGTTCGCCTCGGCCGCGTTCGTGGTCAGCGACAGCGCCAGCAGGGCCCCGGCGGCGAGCGTCTTCGTTGCGTAGCTCATTACGTGTCTCCTGAGATCTGCAGTTGAGTCACGATAAGCGACTACCGCTTATCGCGATGCGTTCTCGCATGTCGCACGCAATGCGCTACCTACACGCCGGTAACAGCGGCGCGAGATCGGTCGCGTTTGACGTGAATTCCGACGACAGCGACGTGGCGAGTAACGCAGCCGACAGCGCCGTCACCGCCTGTTGCGGCTGCGTTACTCGACGCCTCGAATCTCACATTCCGTGGAGCGGAACGCGAGGCTCAGTAGCCGGCGCAGTTCGACCAGTGGTCCTGGCACCACCAGATCGTGGTCTCGCCCATCGTGCTCCAGCCGCCCATGTAGCCGACGACGGCGTTCACCGTGCCGGCGACGCTGCCCCAGAACCCGGTCCAGTTCGTCGCGATGTTCGCGGCGGTCTCGAGCGCACCCGGCGGGCTCGTCGCGATCACCGTCACCGACGGACCGTTGTTGTTGACCTGGAACCCGTCGGAGCAGTCGCCCCAGAAGTTGCCGTTGTTGTCCTGGTAGCAATCGTTCGCCTCGGCTGCGTTGCTCGTGAGCGACAGCGCGAGCAGGGCACCCGCCGCGAGCGCCTTCGTTGCAGTGTTCATTGCTTCTCTCCTCAGATCGGTAATTCGGTCTGGATAAGTGACTGCCACTTATCCGCGCGAGCGTTCTCGCATACCGATCGTGAGGCGCCACCTACAGCCGCGTTACAGCGGCGCGGGATCACTCGAATTTGGCGCCATCACCGACGAGGCCGCGTCATACGTGAGCCGCACGACGCCGGTTTCTGCAGCATTGCACGCGCGTGACACGCACAGATCGGAGAATCACAGACAATTTTGCATTGTCGAAAGTCTCGCTTTCAACAATGACACTGTCGATCAGAGCACGTACATCACGAGTACCGTACCGAGCGCCGCCACGGTCGCGCCGAGCATCGCGAACACCTTGCGGCGCCCGGTCTTCATCTCGCGCACGAGCGAGCCGACGTCGGCGTGGTCGTCGCTGCGCTCGTCGGCGAGCTCGTCGTGGCTACGGATCAGCCCGGAGATCGCGACGTGCTGCGTGCGGCCGCTGTGCAGGCTGAACATCCGGCTGTCGTCACCGGTGATGCTGCCGTCGTCGAGGTAGCGGTCCTCGATCGGCAGCAGCTTCGCGCTCGGCGCATCGTCCTCGACCGCGCCGTCGTCCGCGAATTCGCCCTTCTTGAACCACAGCGTCATGCGGAACTGGTTGCCTGGCTTCGTGCCCATGCCTCCCACGATCGGCCAACCCGGGTCGGTCCGGAGTTACCGGTCGGGTAGCGATCGGGGTCCGTCGAGGCCGCCACGGGGCGCCGGCGTGGGGTACGCCTGAGCCATGGCGAACGTGGTCAAGCGCATCTGTCCGCTGTGCGAGGCGACGTGCGGGCTCGCGCTCACCGTCGGCGACGACGGCGCGATCGCGAGCATCCGCGGCGATGACGACGACGTGCTGAGCGGGGGGTTCTTGTGCCCCAAGGGCGTCGCGCTGCGCGACCTCCACGCGGACCCGGACCGGCTGCGCGCCCCGCTCGTCCGGCGCGACGGCAAGCACGTCGAGGTGTCGTGGGATGAGGCATTCGCCGAGATCGAGCGCCGGCTGCCGCCGATCCTCGAGCGCCACGGCCGCGACGCGATCGCGATGGTGCTTGGCAACCCGACCGCGCACAAGTTCGGCCTGCTGCTGTACGGCGCCCGACTCGGCCGGGCGCTCGGAACGCACAACGTCTACTCGGCGTCGACGCTCGACCAGATGCCGAAGCAGCTCGCGGCCGGCTGGATGTTCGGCCACTGGCTCTCGATCCCGGTGCCCGACCTCGTGCGCACCGATCTGCTCGTCGTGCTCGGCGCGAACCCGATGGTGTCGAACGGCAGCCTGTGGACCGTCCCCGACTTTCGCGGCAAGGCGAAGGCGATGCAGGCGCGCGGCGGCCACCTCGTCGTGATCGATCCGCGACGCACCGAGACCGCCGAGCTCGCGGACGAGCATCACTTCATCCGCCCCGGCGGTGACGCGTTCCTGCTGCTCGCGATCGTCCACGTGCTGTTCGCCGAGCGCCTCGTCCGGCCCGGCACGGTCGCGCCGCACGTCGCCGGCCTCGCGGACCTCGAGGCCGCGGTCCACGACTTCTCGCCGGAGCGCGTCGCGGATCGCTGCGGGATCGCGGCCGCCGACATCCGCGCACTCGCGCGCCGGCTCGCGACGACCGAGCGCGCCGCGCTGTACGGCCGGATCGGCACCTGCACGCAGGAATTCGGCACGATCGCGAGCTGGCTCGTCGACGTGATCAACGTGCTGACCGGTCACCTCGACGTCGCCGGCGGCGCGATGTTTCCGAAGGCGCCCGCGTTCGCCGCGAACACCGTCGGCGCGCCCGGCCGCGGCAAGGGCATCTCGGTCGGCCGTCGCACGAGCCGGGTGTCGCGCGCACCCGAGGTGTTCGGCGAGCTGCCGATGGGCTGCCTCGCCGAGGAGATCGAGACGCCGGGCGACGGCCAGATCCGCGCCGCGATCACGGTCGCCGGCAACCCGGTGCTGTCCGCGCCCGACGGCCCACGGCTCGCGGCAGCGCTCGCCTCGCTCGAGCTCGTCGTCAGCATCGACATCTACCTCAACGAGACCACGCGCCACGCCGACGTGATCCTGCCCGGGCGGTCGCCACTCGAAGACGGCCACTACGACGTCGCGCTGCCGCAGCTCGCCTGGCGCAACGTCGCGCGCTACAGCCCGCCCGCCCTGCCGGCGTCGCCCGATCATCCGTCGGAGTGGCAGGTGCTGCTGCGCCTGCTGCAGATCGCGACCGGCAAGCCGGGCGACCTGCGCGCGCTCGACGACGCGCTGTTTGCCGACGACGTCAGGCGGCTCGCCGGCGCCGCCGCCGAGATGATCCTCCCGCAGCTCGCACATCGCGAGGGCCCCGAGCGCCTGCTCGACTTCGCGCTGCGCGCCGGACCGTACGGCGATCGATTCGGCATGACGCCGGGCGGGCTGACGCTCGACCGCCTGATCGCCGCGCCGTCGGGGATCGACCTCGGCCCGCTCGAGCCGCGGATCCCGGAGCTACTGCGCACGCCGTCGGGCAAGATCGAGCTCGCACCGCCGCCGCTCGTCGACGATCTCGCGCGCGTCCACGCGGCGCTCGACCGGCCGGCGCCCGCGCTCGTCGTGATCGGCCGCCGCCAGCTGCGCTCGAACAACAGCTGGATGCACAACCTGCCGACGCTCGCGAAGGGCCCGGTGCGCTGCCTCGCGCTCGTCCATCCCGACGATGCCGCGCGCCACCACCTCGTCGACGGCGGCCGCGCCCGCATCGCCTCGGGTCCACGCTCGATCGAGGTCACGGTCGCGATCACCGACGAGGTGATGCCGGGCGTCGTCAGCGTGCCGCACGGCTGGGGCCACGATCAGCCGGACACGCGGATGGCGATCGCGCGTGAGCGTCCGGGCGCGAACCTCAACGCGCTGTTCGATCCGGCGCTGCGCGATCCGCTGTCCGGCAACGCCGTGCTGTCGGGCGTCCCGATCGAGATCACCGCGGTTCCGTAGCCGCGCGGTGCAGGAACTCGTCGACGCCGGCGAGCAGCTCGCGATTGCCGTCCTGGTGGTAGCTCGCGAGCGCCTGCGCGCACGCCGGGATGCGCTCGAAGAACCGCGGCACGACGCTCTCGTCGGCGAGATCCGGCGCCCACATCCCGTAGCCCTCGCGCTCGAGGTAGCGCGCGTTCAGCATCTGCTCGAACTGGTTCTCGAGCGGCAGCGCGAGCATCGGCTTGTGCAGGAACACCGCCTCGCCCATCAGCGTGAACCCCGCGGCCGAGATCACGCCGCGGCACGTCGCGAGATCGCGGATGAACGTCTCCTCGGAGAACGGCAGGAACCGCAGCTTGCCGTCGCGCTGCTCCTCGGCGAGCCCCGGCCGCATGCCGTAGATCCGGCACTCGACGCCGGTCTTCGCGAGCGCGGTCTGCAGCGCCTCGTTCGGTCCCGCCTGATAGACGATGACGTGGTCGCCGGTCTCCGGCTTCGCCGCGAGGATCTCGGGGCGCAGGATCGGCGGGAACAGGTAGGTGTCCGGCTTGCGGACAGGCGGCCGGAAGAACGTCGTGATGAAGTACGCGTCGCAGCCGGGTAGCTTCGCCTTGATGAACGCCTTCGTGAGCTGGAACGCGACCTGGTTGTCGTCGATGATCTCGTCGGGCAGCGTGCAGCGCGCGATGATCTGCATGTTGTCGATCGACAGGATCGGCAGCCGGTGGTTCTTGCCGTAGAGGTACGTCCACGATTCGAAGTCGCTGATCACGACGTCGGGCTCGAACTCCCCGATCAACTCGAAGTACGCCGCGATGTTGCGCGGAATGCCGACCGCGCCCGCCAGCACGTTGCTCCACAGCGTCTTGCCGCGGCGGACGCGGTTCTCCTCGAGGATCATGTGGAAGCCGTGGATCGTGTTGACGCCCTCGAACCGCTTGCCGAGGAATGCCGCCGCCCTGCCGGACGACATGATCTCGATCTCGTGACCCGCCGCGACCAGATGCTCCAGCACCACGCGCGACCGCATCGCGTGGCCCATTCCCTCGCCGGTGACGCCGTACAAGATCTTCATCGCGCGGCATACTACCCAGCGTGCGCCGTCGCGTGTGGTGCGAAACGCTCGCTTACGACGCCCTCGATCCGGCGCTCGCGGGCCAGCTCGCGCGCCGTGACCTCGAGCTCTTGCTCGCGGTGCGGCCGTGGCAGCTCGCCGAGATTCCGGCGGTCGTCCGCCGGCTCCAGGATCACGGCGTGTTCGTCGGCGTGTGGCCGATGCTTGCCGACGCCGACGGTCGGTGGGCGAGTGCGCGCTCGCACGCCGCGTTCATCGCGTTCGCCGATGCGCTCGTCGATGCGGTGCCGTTCGCGAACGAGCTCGTGATCGATCTCGAGCCGCCGAAGCATCTGCTCGCGCGCTGGAAGGACGGCGATCCGACCTGGCGAGCGAGCGAGCCGCCGGCGCGTCGCGACGCGACGGGCCGGATCCAAGGCTCAGCGAGCGAGCCGTATAGACACGACCACGCGACCGCGGCTGCCGCGGGCGCGTGGCGACAGACACCCTCGCCGCGGATCTACGAGATCGCACGCGCCGCATTCACGACGGCGATCGAGCGCTGGCGCGCGCGGATGCGCGTCTCGACCGCGATCCTGCCGATGCTCGCGTTCGAGGTCGCCGGCGAGTGGATGCAGCGCCTGCTCGGCACGCCGACGTCATCGCTCGCGGTCGATCACCACAGCGTCATGGCGTACACGTCGCTGCTCGAAGGCTGGTCGCGCGGCCTCGTGTCACGGCGGCGCGCGGAGCGCCTGCTCGTCGCGTGCGCCCGGCTCGCGCGTCGGCGGTTCGGTGATCGCGCCGGGCTGTCGCTCGGCACCGTCGGCACCGGCGCGTTCGGCGACGAGCCGTGCTACCGCGACGTCGGCGAGCTCGCCCGCGATGTCGCGCTCGCGCGCGAGGCCGGCATCACCGAGCTGTCGCTGTTCGATCTCGGCGGCATCGTGCGCCGGCCGCCGATCGAGCCGTGGCTCGAGGCGTTCACGGTGGCATGCTCGCAGCCATGACGCTCGCTGCTCTCCACGCCGCGCTGCGCGCCCTGCCGCCGGCACCCGGTGACACGCTGCCCGTGCGCGACGTGCTCGCAGCACAGGCGACCGTGCTCGATGCTCACGCCGAGCTCGGCCGTGCGCTCGGCACGCCGGGCGCCACCGCGCAGGAGCTGCTCGTTCGCGAGCACTACTTCCGGACGCAGGAGCGCGCCGACGCCGCGGGGGATCGCGAGGTCGATGGCCGGTTCGAGGCGGCGGTCGACGCGATCGTCGCCGGCGAACGCGACACGCTGGCGCGGCTCCTCGCCGAGGACCCGGCGCTCGTCCACGCGCGCTCGCCGTACGGCCATCGCCAGACGATCCTCCACCACGTCGCCGCGAACGGCATCGAGCTCTGGCGACAGTGGCAGACGCCGCAGAACATCTGCGAGCTCGCGCGGCTCGTGCTCGACGCCGGCGCCGATCCCGACGCGACCTGCGAGCCGTACGGCCATCGCGACACGACGCTGACGCTCCTCGTCTCGTCGTGTCACCCCGCCGAGGCGGGCCAGCAAGCCGCGCTCGTGAAGGTGCTGTGCGACGCCGGCGCGCGGCCGAATGGCATCGACGACGACGGCACGCCGCTGTGGACCGCGATCACGTGGGGCTATCGCGACGCCGCCGAGCAACTCGTCGCGTGCGGTGCGCGCGTCGACAACCTCGTGTTCGCGGCGGCGCTCGGCGATCTCGATCGCGTCGTGGCCTATCTCGACGGCACGGAGCGCGCCGCGGGTCCGCTTCGGATCTGCGACTACGGGCCCGTGCTCGACGACCAGCACCTGCTCGAGTACGCGCTGATCTACGCCGCGGGCATGGGACGCCGCGAGATCGTCGAGTACCTGCTCACGAAGCAGCCCGATCTGTCGGTGATCGAGCCGATCGATGGCGCGACCGCGCTCGGCATGGCGAGCTACGCGCATCCCGCGGCGGTACGACCGCACGGCCATCCGGCGATCGTCGCGCTGCTCGAGCAGCACCGCTGACCGTCACCGTCGAGCGCCGAGCACCTGGAGCAGCTGCTTGTACGAGTTCTGCGTCGGCTGGCCGCCTTCGCAATTGCGCGGCTTGCCTTCGCCGCACCGGATGTCCTTGTCGATGAACTTCTTCGGACCACAGCTCGGCAGATACGTCATCACGTCCTTGCACGCATAGCCGTGATCGAGGCCGTACGCGTGCGCGACCTCCATGCCGATCGTCTCGCACACCGTGCGGGTCTCGTGATCGAGCGCGCTGCTGAACGCGAACACGACTGCCTTCGGGATCACCTCGCCGGAGAACGGCGCGAGCCCGCCGACGTGATGATCCTTGACGCCGAGATCGGTCGGCTTGCCACCGACCGCGACGAGCACGAAGTCATCGCCGGGCGGCCGCGCGTCGGTGATCGTGACGTCGAACGGCGCGAACAGATCGCGGACGCAGCGCACGACCGCCTTCCAGCCGGCGTCGCTGCCCTTCCAGCCGGGCAGCCTCGTCGGCTTGTTGCGCGCACTCGCGAGCACGCTCGAGATGCCCGCCGGCGCGTCGTCGATGCCGGGCCGCAGCTCGACCGGCGCGCGCGACAGAAAGATCGTCTTGCTCGGCGGTCGCTTTCCGCCCTTCAAGATCCGGACGAAGTCCGCCTTGTCCGGCATCTCCCACTTGCCGGTCTCGACGCGGTCGATCACCGCGACGACGAAGATCACGACGCCGGCGGCGACCGCGCCGAGGATCGCGGCGATCAGGATGCGGCGCCGCATCGACGGAGGACGTGCCGATGGCCGAGGCGCACGGCGTCCCTTCCCCACGGCAGCGCGTTCCATGTCCCCTCATGGTGACATGACGGGCGCGCGGCGGGGGCGGTCAGTGCGCGCGGACGTTCGCGAGGGTGTCCTCGCCCTTGCCCCACGGCAGGACCGAAAATCCCCCGTCGATCTCGAGCACGACCGCGTTGACGTCGGCCATCCGGCCAAATCCGTGCTGGCGGACCGCCTCCAGCAGCTCGTGCTCGTTGACGTTCTCGTGCTCGAGGTTCTCGCGCAGCACCTGGCCGTGATAGACGAGCAGCACCGGCGCGCCTTCGGATGCCTTGCGCGCGGTCTCGGAGCGCGTCGTCGCCCACTCGGTGGCGATCTGGAGCACGAGCATCGTCGTGATCGCGGCCACGCCGTCGGCGACCGACGCCGGGCTCTGCAGCACGAAGTTCGCGACGATCGATCCGATCGCGACTGTCACGACGAAGTCCGACGGGTTCATCTTCGAGATCGTGCGGTGTCCGAACCAGCGCACGAGTCCGATCAGGAGCACGTAGGCGACGATCGAGAACAGCACGATCCGGCCGATCGACTCCCAGCCGTTGAACCACAGGGGACCGGTCATGGCGCGTCGGGCTTCAGAAACCGTGCCGCTGCAGCGCTCGCCGGCGGCCCCGGTCCGTGGTGCGCGCGCACGTGCTCCGACAGGACGCGCGACGACGCCGCACGCTTGGGCCTCGCGCCCGCACGTGCTATCTTCGGACGACACGACAACTCGCGGGTGCAGCGTGCGCTGCAGGCTTCCGCGCCGGTCGGGCCGCCGGTGCAACGAGGAGACTCCTCATGCACGAGGTCCGTACGTCTGGTTGGTCGCGCGCGCGCTCGGCGCTGCAGCGCATGCTCGCGGAGCAGGCCGCGAGCGGCATCCTGTTGCTCGTCGCGGCGGCGCTCGCGCTCGCGTGGGCGAACTCGCCGTGGGGCGATCGCTATCGCGCGCTGTGGCAGCTCTCGCTCGGACCGTGGCCGCTGCGCGCGTGGATCGACGACGCGGTGATGACGCTGTTCTTCCTCGCGGTCGGCCTCGAGATCCGGCGCGACCTGTTCACCGGCGATCGCTCGGATCTGCGGCGCGCCGGCGTGCCGTTCATCGCCGCGATCGGCGGCATGGTGGTGCCCGCGGTCGTGTTCGCGGTGCTCAACGCCGGTCGCGCGGGCGCTGTCGGGTGGGCGATCCCGATGGCGACCGACATCGCGTTCGCGGTCGGCGTGCTCGCGATGCTCGGCGATCGCGCGTCGCCGGGGCTGCGCGTGTTGCTGCTGTCGGTCGCGGTGATCGACGATCTCGGCGCGGTGCTCGTGATCGCGGTGTTCTACAGCACCGGCATCCAGCCGCTCGGGCTCGTCGTCGCGGCGGCCGCGCTCGCCGTCGTGCTCGTGATGCGCCGGCGCGGCGTGCGCGCCGCAGCCTGGTACATCCTGCCCGGTGCCGCGCTGTGGGCGGGGCTCGCGCTCGCGAACATCCACCCGACTCTCGCAGGCGTGGTGCTCGGGCTCGTGACCCCGGTGACCGCGACCGCCGACGAGACGCACGCGCCGGCGGACTGGCTGCTGCACCAGTTACATCCGTGGGTGCAGCTCGGCGTGATGCCGGTGTTCGCGTTCGCGAACGCGGGCGTCGCGCTCGGGGGTGCCGCGCTGACCGGCGACGCCGGCTGGCTGTTCGCGGGCATCGTGCTCGGGCTCGTCGTCGGCAAGCCGATCGGCATCGCGGGCGCACTCGCGATCGCGCGGCGACCGACGCAGCGCGTGCTGCTCGGTGCGGTCGGCGGCATCGGCTTCACGATGTCGCTGTTCATCGCGCAGCTCGCCTTCCCCGACGGGCCGCTGCTCGAGACCGCGAAGCTCGGCATCCTCGCGGGCTCCGCGGGTGCGGCCTTGGTCGCGGTCGTGTGGAGCTTCGTTGGCCGTCGATCAGCCGGCGAGGACGCGCAGCGCGTCGACGTACGAGACGATGCCCAGTAGCGCACCGAACTTGTCGACCACCGGCACCGCGCTGATCTTGCCGTCCGCGAACTGGCGCGCGACCTCGACGAGCGGCCGATCGAACGGCACGACGACCGCGGGCCTCGACATCACGTCGCGGACGCGGAACTGCACCGACGACCGCGGACGGTCGGAGATGAACGCGAGCGGATCGCCGACCGTCGTGCGAACGTCGGTCTCGCTGACCATGCCGACGACCGTCGCGGTCGAGTCGACGACCGGCAGGTGCCGGACGTGATGATCGACCATCCGCGCGACGGCATCGAATAGCAGCGCGTCCGGACTGATCGTGAACGGATACGCCGTCATCGCATCGACCGCGGTTGCCTGCGAGGCCGGCGGCGGCGTCATCGCGCTGCGTACCTCGGCGGCGAGCACGTCGGTGACGGTCGCGATGCCGAGCAGCTTGCCGCGCTCGACGATCGGTAGCGCTCCGATCTTCGACGCCGCCATGCGGCCGGCGATCTCGGTGAGCGAGGCGTCGGGACCCGCGGTCTGGACCGGCGAGCTCATCGCGTCGTGGACCGTGATCGACCACCAGTCGACCTCGGTCTGGTGCGCGCGTGCCGCGAGGACATCGCGCTCGGACAGCATGCCGACGATCCGGCCGCCCGCCACGACGGGCAGGTGACGGATCCGGCTGCGCTTCATCGTCGCGTGCGCCGTTCCGAGCGTGTCGGACTCGTGGACGGTGAACGGACCGGGTCGCATCACCTCTCGGATCTTCATACCCGTCGATCAAGCATCGACGATGCCAACGCAGCGGCTGCAGATTCGCGCACTGCTTGCGGGATCAGCGATCCGGCACGATCACCGCGCGACCCTGGATCTCGCCGCGCTTCAGCCGGGCGTAGGCATCGAGCGCACGCGACAGCGGCACGACCTCGACGTCGAGCCGGAACCGCTTCGCCGCGGCGAGGTCGACGAGCTCGATCAGCTCGGGGATGGTGCCCCAGTAGCTCGTCGCGACCTCGGCGCCGTACGGCAGCCCGAAGAAGCTCACCGGCAGCGCTCCGCCACCGAGGCCGATGATCACGAGCCGGCCCTCGGCGCGCAACGACCGCGCGCCGAGCGCGAGCGTGGCCTCGCTGCCGACCATGTCGAGCACGACGTCGGCGCCGATCCCGCGGGTCTCGCGGCGGATCGCCTGCGCGGTGTCCGCATCCGACGCGAGCGTGACGTCGGCGCCGAGCGCCCGCGCCGTCGGCAGCTTGCGGTCGTCGTGGTCGATCGCGATCACGCGCACGCCGGTCGTCACCTTCAGCAGCTGGATCGCCATCTGACCGAGGCCGCCGATCCCGATCACGACGACGCTGGCGCCCGCGTGCAGGCGATCGCCGCACTCCTTGATCGCGTGGTACGGCGTCAGCGCGGCGTCCGACAGCGGCGCGGCCTTCACCGGGTCGAGCGCTCCGAGCGGCACGAGCCAGCGCGCGCTCGGCACGAGCATGTACTCGGCCATGCCGCCGTCGAGCCCGAGCCCACCGCCGGCGACGACGATCTCGGCCGCGCGGTCGCACGTGTTCTCGCGACCGAGGCGGCACTGCCGGCACATCCCGCACCCCCACGGGCCGTACACGAGCACGGCATCCCCCGGCTTCACGGACGTCACACCGGGCCCGAGCTCGTGGACCCAGCCCGCGTTCTCGTGGCCGAGCGTGAACGGCAGCTTCCACGGCAGCTGGCCTTCGGGCCATCCCATCAGGTGGAGGTCCGAGTGACACGCACCCGCGCCGGCGATGCGGATCGTGACCTGCCCGGGGCCCGGCTGCGGGATCGGCAATTCCTGCAGCTCGGCGGGGGCGCCCCACCTCGTGAGTCGGAGAGCTCGCATGGTCACCGCACGTCGAGCAAGCGATGTGCCGCGCTTCCCGGAGAGATTGCGCAGTGCGTGCGCTCGTCGGCGCACGGGCGCAAACCGCGCGTCGCCCGGTTTCGCGCAGCCGCTGCGCGGCGATTCCCAGGGGACCTGCGCACCGCATGCGCGAATCGACACCCGATCGCTACCCCGTGAGCTGGCGCGCGCCGTGCTTCGAACCAGCCTCGATGAGGATCGACCCCGCCCTGCCTCGCGATGTTTCGCTGGTGGTCGCCGACGAGCCGATTCGCTCTGCCCTGGTGGAAGGGTTGCGCGCGAACGGTTGTGACGCGATCGCTCCCAAGACACCCCTCGACATGGTGCAGGCCCTCATCGCCTGGCGAGAACAGATCGGCTCGGTCGTGATCTCGTCCGCGTCGCGGTGGGCTCACGGGCTTCGCGATTTTCTGGCCGACGAGTATCCCGAGATCGAGCCGGTCATGCTCGCCTCTTGATCGTGGCCTCGCGTCGACGTCGCTGGTTACTGCCGCACGAGCACGGAGCGTACGCTCAGCTGCTCGTGCCGCTCGCGACCGCATTCGTGCTCGGTCGGCCGACGCTCGCGGCCGTCGCGATCGCGATCGCGGCCTGCTTCGCGTTCGTCGCGACCCAGCCGCTGCGCACCGTGCTGCGGCGGCGCCGCAATGCCGAGCAGACCGCGGCGGCGCGCTGGCTCGCGATCACCGCGACGATCGCGATCGCGGCCGGCGCGACCGGGCTCGCGCTCGCACCCGCGGCGATCGTGCCGGCGCTCGTCGTCGCGGTCCCCGGTGCGATCGCGCTCGCGATCACGTGGCGGCGCTCCGAGCACACACTCGTCGGCGAGATCGTCGCTGCCGCCGCGCTCGCCGGGGCGTCGGTGCCGACCTCGATCGCGGCCGGCCTCGATCCGACGCGCGCGCTCGCGATCTGGGCGGCGTGGGCGATCGGGTTCGCGGCGACCGTGATCGCGGTGCACCGCGTGCTCGATCACAAGCGCGCGCCGGGCGGCGGGCATCTCGCGATCGCGGCGACCGCGGTGATCGCGCTCGCGAGCCTCGGCGCGACGCTCGCGAGGATCGAGGCGTGGATCGTCGTGCCGCTCGCGATCGTCGCGACGATCGTCGCGATCCGGCCGCCTCCGGTGACGCGGCTACGTACCGTCGGCGTCGTGCTCGTCGTCGCGTCGATCGTCTCGAGCGCGGTCGTGTCCGCTCACGTCCTCAGCACCTGAGACGCGCGCACCTGGTTCGTCAGCTCGCCGCGCGCGAACGCGGTCACGTTGCCGAGCGTCGTCGCCGCGATGTTGTCGAGCGCCTCGCGCGTCAGGAATCCCTGGTGCGCCGTGATCAGCACGTTCGGAAACGTCAGCAGGCGCGCGAGCACGTCGTCCTGCAGTACGCGGTCCGACAGATCGCGGAAGAACACGCCTTCCTCTTCCTCGTAGACGTCGAGCGCGGCGCCGCCGAGGTGCCCGCGCTTGAGCGCCGCGACGAGCGCGACGCTGTCGATCAGCGCGCCGCGGCCGGTGTTGACGAGCAGCACGCCACGCTTCATCTGCGCGAGCGCCGCGCCGTCGATCTGGTGCTGCGTCGACGGTGTGAGCGGCATGTGCAGCGTCAGGATGTCGACCTCGCGATACAGCTCGGGCAACCCGACGTAGCGCACGCCGACGGCGCGCAGCGCCTCGGACGGCTCGAGGTCGTACGCGAGCACCCGGCAGCCAAAGCCGAGGAAGATCCGCGCCGCGACCGAGCCGATCTTGCCGGTGCCGCAAATCCCGACGGTCTTGCCGAACAGATCGAAGCCGACGAGGCCCTCGAGCGAGAAGTTGCCCTCGCGGACCCGCCCGTGCGCGCGATGGATCTTGCGGTTCAGCGTCAGCACGAGCGCGACCGCGTGCTCGGCGACCGCGTGCGGCGAGTATTCCGGCACGCGCACGATCGGCATGCCGAGCTCCTCGGCCGCGGCGAGATCGACGTGGTTGTAGCCGGCCGAGCGCAGCGCGACGAGCCGGGTACCGCCGGCGCGCAGGATGCCGAGCACGTCGCGATCGATCCGATCGTTGACGAACGAGCACACGACGTCGATGCCGAACCCGAGCGCGGCGGTCTGTCGCGTCAGCCGCGGCTCGAGGAACACGAGCTCGTGACCGAACCGCGCGTTCGCCTGCTCGAACGACTCTCGATCGTAGCCCCGCGTGTCGAACACCGCGATCCGCATGCGACGCGAGCATTGCGCGAGCCGGCACCACGTGCGCAAGCCCTGGAACGCCCGATGCACCACCGATCGGCATGACCGACGTGCGCCGTGTCGCCAGCGCTCTCGCGATCGCCACGCTCGTGGGCTGCGCGCCTGCGAAGGCAGACGACGTCCCGGCGCCGAAGCCACCGCCGATCCGGTTCGAGCACGACATGATGGTGCGCTTTCACATGCACGAGAACTTCGATCTACTGCGCGCGATCGAGAAGCTGCTGATCCGCGGCAAGCTCGACGACGCGAAGACGCTCGCGCGCGCGATGGCGAACGCACCCGACGAGCCAGGCATGGCGGCGTTCGCGGCGTACGCGACGCGCGTTCGCGAGCGCGCGCTGGCGGTCGCGAACGCGACGACTGCCGAGGACGCCGTTCGCCGCGAGACCGAGCTCGCCGAGGCGTGCGCGAACTGTCACCACGCCGCGAGCGTGCTGCCGGAGCTATCCGAGCCACCGCGGATCCCGCCGGACCAGCCGACGATCACGGCGCGGATGGCGCGTCACGTGTGGGCGACCGACCGGATCTGGGAGGGCCTCGTGATCGACGACGACACCGCGTGGCGGCAGGGCCTCGAGGTGCTCGCCGCGACGCCACTGCCGAGCACGACGCTACCGGCGGACCGCGCGCGCGACGCGAAGCAGCTGCAGCGGCTCGCCGACCGCGCACGCCGCGCCGTGCCGACGAGCAAGCTCGGGGATCGGGCGAAGGACTACGCCGAGATCCTCGCGACCTGCGCTCGCTGCCACCAGGCGGCCGCGCGCTAGATCCCGAACGCGCTGCGAATCCGGCCGAACAGGATGAACAGCACGATCGCGAAGATCACGAGCACGAGGGTCTTGGTGGACGGTGGAGGCATGGCGCGGGCTCCTCACCCGGATCCCGAGCACATGACGTGCCGGCCGCGAGCGCGAGAAACGCGCGGCCGTCGCGCAACGTCAGTCCATCGCGACGCCGGCTCCGCAAGCCGTGCGCGCGCGGGTAGGTCTCGTCGGCACAGCAGTTCCGCGGACGTGGCGGCTCGCGTGCTACCGTTTCGGTCGTGCGTGCGCTCGCGGGGTGCGTGATCGTCGTAGCCGCGTGCGGACGCTGGCACTTCGACGAGCTCGGCGGACCGGGCGCCGGCGATGGCGGTCCGGACGCACCGATCGTGCAGGGCGACGCGGTGCCCGCGTGCGTCGCGCTCGTCGAACCGGCGAGCTGCACGACCATCGTGCAGCCGACGACGTTCGCGCTCGGCGGCTGGCACGGCTGCGCCGCACGTCCGGGGAACCTCGCGTGCTGGGGCAGCAACACCGACGATCAGCTCGGACTGTGCGCACCCGCGATGATCGCCGAGGTCCCGGTCGCCGGGCCCGCCCTCGACGTCGCGCAGCTCGCGCTCGGCGAGATCCACAGCTGCGCGCGGACGACGGCCGGTCAGCTGTTCTGCTGGGGCTCGAGCTTCGAAGGCGAAGCCGGCGGACCGCTCGGCACGACCGATCCGCTAGCGCGCACGATCACGGGCACGTGGCAGGATGTCAGCGCGCGACGGTTTCACACGTGCGGCATCCAGAGCGACGGCAGCCTGTACTGCTGGGGCCGCAACGTCGAGGGCGAGCTCGGCATCGGCAGCGCCGGCACGGACGTCGAGCTCCCGCAGCGCGTCGGCATCTCGAACGACTGGACGCAGGTCCGCGCCGCCGGCCTGTTCACGTGCGGACTGCAGGGGACGACGGCATCGTGCTGGGGTGACAATCCCGACGGCCAGCTCGGCAATGGCACGAAGCAGTCGAGTGCGGTCCCGGTGCCAGTGTCCGGCGGCGTCGCGTTTGCGACCCTCGCCGGTGGCAAGCAGCACATGTGCGGGCTCGACACGTCGAACCAGATGTGGTGCTGGGGCCAGGGCAACGTCGGCCAGCTCGGCAACGGCAAGACCGGACCGACGGCGAACGAGCTCGTCCCGTTCCTCGTCCCGGGCGGACCGTGGTCGGCGATCGGCGTGGGCTGGTTCGAGACCTGCGGGCTCGACATGGCGGGCGGGCTCTACTGCTGGGGCGACAACACGCAAGGCACGATCGCGCCGACGGCACCGGCGACGATCGCGACGCCATTCCTCGTCGACGCGGGCCCGTTCGATGCGGTCGCGGCCGGCATGTTCACGACCTGCGCGCGCACGACCGCGGGCGAGCTGCGGTGCTGGGGTGTGAACGACATGGGCCAGCTCGGCGTCGGTGATCTGATGCCGCGCTCGACCGGCGTCGCGCTGTGCTTCGCGCCGTGAGCTACTTGCGCCGGAGCCAGGTCGCCAGCTCGTCCTTCATGTAGCCGTGGAGGACGTCGTACGGCGGTGCGGCGCCGTCGGTCGCGGTCACGACCTGGCGCGCGAGCTCGATCGCGCGCTCGCGGTGCTGCGCCCGCCACTCGACCTCGGCGAGCAACGCGCGCTGCTCGGAGCGCTCGAGCTCGCTCGCCTGGATGCTCGACAGCTCGGACAGCGCGCGCTCGAGGATCGGGCGCGCCTCGGCGTCGCGGCCGACGTCGGACAGGCACGCACCGAGGTTCGTCAACACCGAGATCACCTGCACGCCGCCGCGCCCGTCCTTGTGCAGGATCGCGAGCGCGCGCTCGAGGTGCGGCAGGCCCTCGCGGCAGCGATCCTTGTCGCGCTCGAGCGCGCCGAGCGCACCCTCGACGTGCGCGACGTCCGGATGCTCGGGGCCGACCGACGCCGCGAGCTCGGCGAGCGCGCGCTCGAGCAGCGGCCGCGCGGCATCCGGCTGATCGGCTTGCAGCTCGAGCCCGGCCATCGAGTAGTCGGTCATCGCGACCATGTGATGATTCGCGCCATACGCGGCGACGACGATCGCGCGCGCGCGCTCGTAGTGCTTGCGGCCCTCGTCGAACTGCCGCAGGCGCGCCTCGTTGTTCGCGAGATCGTGCAGCGTCTTCGCGACCTCGGGATGCGCCGGTCCGTAGTCCGCCTCCTCGATCGCGAGGCAGCGCTCGAGCAACGCGCGCGCGTCCTCGAAGTGGTAGCGCAGGCCTTCGGCGGCCGCGAGCGAGCCGAGCGCGGCGGCGAACCGCACGCGCACCGCCGGATCGCGCTGCGCGGCTGCCTCGAGCAGCGACACCGCGCGCTGCAGCTCGCCGATCGCCTCGGGGATCCGGCCGGCCTGCGTCAGCGCGTCGCCGCGCGCCTGCGCGAGCGCGGCCGCGCGATCGATCTGGCTGCGTGCACCGATCGCGCTCGCGGCGTCGAGCAGGCCGACCGCCTCGCGCGCTTGACCGCGGTCGACCGCGATCGCGGCCTGCAGGATCATCGCGTCGACGAGCCGTGCGTCGTCGCCGGCGGTCGCCGCCGCGCGTGCCGCCGCGGCCGCGTGCGCGCCCGCCGGCACGAGCTTCACGACGTCGCGCTCGACGAGCGCCGCGGTGTACTCGACGCCGGCGAGCGTCGCCGGATCGCCGGTCGCGGTCGCATCGACGACGAGCGTGTCGAGCAGCGGCTCGGCCTCGGCGCTGCGCCCGGCGCGCTGCAGCGCCGCGACGTGCGCGCCGCGCTCGACGATCGCCGATGACGTCGCGCGCGCCGGCACCGGCCGCACCGCGCACGCGTCCGGCGACGGCAGCGCGGAGGCCGCGCGCAGCACCTGGCTCGTCACCTCGCGATCGCCGGCCTCCCACACCGCGAGCTGCGCGCGCAGATCGCCGAGCCGCTGATCGAGGCAGGCGAGGCGCGCAGGCCGCTCCGTCGGCTCTGCGGTGCACGCGCTGCGCCGCGCGAGCCGCCACGCGCCGGCCCAGCTGTCGACGAGCTTTGCCGCGGTCGCGCCACCGCGTGCCGTGCGGTCGCGCGCGTCGGCCGTCCACACGCTGTCGACGAGCGATGCGCCCGCGAGGCAATCGAGCCCGTGCTCGCCGCGCGCCGGTGCGGTCGACCACACGAGCCCGCCCGCGATCGCGGCCGACGCCGCGGCGACGCCGCCGATCGCGAGCACCGCGCGCCGCCGCGTGCGGAGCGCACCGCGCAGCTCGCGCACGAGCTCGCGCATCGCCGGAAACCGGGCCGCTGGATCCGGCGACAGCGCGCGATCGAGTGCGCGCCGGATCCGGCGCGGCGCACCGCGATCCTGCAGCGCCTGGCGCAGCGCGACCGCGAACGCGTACTGATCCGCGCGGCCGTCGTACGCCTCGCCGGCGACGATCTCCGGCGCCATGTAGCCCGGCGTGCCCGCGGGCTTCGAACCCGCCGCGAGCTTGCCGTGCTCGCGCTCCTCGAGCCGCGCGAGCCCGAAGTCCGCGACGCGCACCCGGTTCGTCGCCGGATCGACGAGCACGTTGCTCGGCTTGAAGTCGCCGTGCACGAGCCCGGCCTCGTGCGCCGCGACGAGCCCGTCGCCGGCCTCGGCGAACGCGCGCACGATCTCGCGCCACGTGCGCGGCGTTGCGAGCCACTCGGCGAGCGTCACGCCCGGCACGAGCTCCATCACGACGAACACCTGATCGGCGACCGTGCCGACCTCGTGCACCGCGACGACGTTCGGGTGCGCAAGCCGCGCCATCGCCTGCGCTTCCTCGACGAGCCGGCGCCCCGCCGCGCTGCCGGCCTGGCGATCGCGCACGACCTTGATCGCGACGCGGCGATCGAGATCGAGGTCCCACGCCTCGTAGACGATGCCCATCCCGCCGGCGCCGAGCTCGCGCGCGATCCGGAAGTGACCGATCGTGCCCGGCACCGCGGTCACCGACGGTGCGACCGCATCGCTCTCGGGCAGATCCAGCGTCCGGTCGGGGACGTCGTCTGGCATGCGCGCCCCGCTATATGCCCGACCGGCGGCCCGGGCGACAAGCAGTATCGAGCGTGAGTCGGCTTATCAAAAGATCACGGTCGGCGCGCACGTCGACACGCCGGCACCGACGATCGTGCGTCCGCTCGTCGGCGTCGTCCCGACGATCGCGCCGGTCGCGCCGCTGACCTGATACACGGTCGTCGCCGGCTCGCCGTTCTTCAGCAGGAACACCCAGAAGTCGCCGCCCCAGTGCGCGAACGCGTAGCCGGTCATCGTCCCGGCGAGCGTCGGTTGCGGATACGTCTGGATCACGGTGCCGAGCGACTTGTCGAACTGGACGACGCGCGGCATCGAGGCGTCGGGGAAGAAGCCCCACAGCTCGGCGTTGCCGGTGCCCGTCATCTCCGGCAGCGCGGGCTGCATGCCGATCGGTGTCGCGGTCATCGTCGTCGTGTCGACGCGCGCGAGCGTGTACGACGTCTGCATCTGATCGCGGCCGCCGCCGATGTACAGCGCCTCGGTCGAGCCACCGGCCTGATCGGTGGAGAATCCCATCCCGAACACCTTCAGGTTGTTCGGCGAATTCCACGTCGTCTTCGTGCATGCGAGCGCGTTCAGGATGTCGACGCGGAACAGCTCGCCCGAGTTGTAGAGCACCCACGCGACCGTGTTGCGATCGACGCTCATCGAGAACGGCGTCGCGCCGCCGCTCGTCGGGCAGCTCAGCGCGCCGAGATCCATGAACGTCTTCGTCGCCGGATCGAAGCGCGACAGCTGGTTCGTGAACTGATCGATCGTGTAGACGAACTCCGCCGCCTCGGCGCAATCGCCGTTCTGGCCGCCATCACCGCTGCCGCTGCCGCCATCCCCGCCGCCGTTGCCGTGATCGCGCGGGTCGGGCCCGCACGCGGCGAGCGCGAGCGCGATCGAGATCGAGATCGTCGTCCCCTGCATACGGCCGACGCTACTCGCGCGCCCGACGAAAATCACGAGCCGCGCGCGCCGTCGATCGCAACATTCGTGATCCGCGGTGCACGCCGCTGCGCAACGCGCGCAGCTGGCTTCACGTCACGTCGCCGCGCGCGCACGACGGCGCACCAGCACGAAGCACGCGGCCGCGATCACGACCTCGGCGACGAGCCAGACGTACTGCCGCGGATCTGGCCCGCGATCGATCGCGAACCCGACGAGCCGCGCGGCACCGATGCCGGCCATCGCCCAGCCGAGCAGACCGAGCACGAACCGCTGCCACGGCCGGCGACCGGGCAGCCACGCGACGAACGCGCCGAGCCCGAGCAGCGTGCCGCCGAACGTCGCGCGCAGGTTGATCCAGTCCGACGACGTCACCGGCGAGCGCCCGAGCAGCTCCGCCGTCGTTGCCGGCGCGACCGTCAAGTACACACCAAGCCCGACGAGCACGACCCCGACCAGCCCCTGGATCACGCGACGCGACACCGTCCGACGATACCCGGCTTTACGCGCCGGCGGAGGTGGGCCACCATCGCAGCGCAGATGGCGATCCCCGAAGCGGTCCAGCAGCAGGTCGAAGACGCCCTGATCGACGAGGACGTCGAGACCGCCTACGCGCTGCTCTCGCCGCACCTCGGCGACGATGCGTCCGCGTGGGCGGAAGCCGGGTTCTTCCTCGACGACATGGGTCGCTCCGACGAAGCGCTCGTCCACTTCGAGCGCGCGCTCGAGCTCGACGCGCGGTGCTGCTCCGCGTACGTCGGGCGCGGCAAGCTACGCGCGACGCAACGCGACTACGACGCCGCGATCGCCGATCTCGATCACGCGCTCGCGATCCACCCGGACGCGATGACGTGGTTTTTGAAAGGCCTCGTCCTCGAGGACGCCGGCCGCCATGACGAGGCCGCACGCTGTCGCGCCGAGGCCGCGCGGCTCGACCCCGCGTCGTTCGGCGGCGCCTGAGATCTCAGAGATCGACGGCGAGACGTGCGCGCGCGATCGCGATCTGCCAGTCCCAGTCGTCGTCCTCGGGGCCATCGTCGTCGACCCCGGGCCGGGCCGTCGGCGCACGCCGCGCGATGAAGCTCTGCGCCGGCGCGTCCGAAGTCACCCGATCGGTCAACCGGCTCCACACCGTCGAGGGCTGATAGCCCTCATCGAGATCGTCGAAGCTGTCGTAGCTATCCGCGCCCGCGAACCGACCTTCGTCGCCCGCTCGAAAGAAGTCTTCCTCGATCTCGGAGAACACTCCCGCCTCGGCAGGAACGATGGCTCGATTCCGCTCCATGGCCCAGTTTTCAGCAAGCCAGGTGCCACCGACCGGCGTGACGATTTCGCTCGGTTAGACCGCCGACGATGAACGGATCGACGCAACTGGTCACTCGCGTAGCCGGCGTGCACGCTGGCTCGCAACCCTGCAATTCGATGACAGAAGATCGTCACGCGACGTCACGCGACCTCGGACCACCGGCGCGCATCCGTCACGATCTGCATCCAGATCCGCGCGTCGACCGGCTCGAATCCGAGCGGCCGATACACCGCATGCGCGGTGCGCGTCGCGAGGCACCACCGCCGCAGCGTCTGCAGCCGCGGATCGTCGAGCGCGGCACGCACCATCGCGGTCGCGATCCCCTGCCCGCGCGCGGACTCGTCGACGAACACGTCGCACAGCCACGCGAACGTCGCCTGATCGGTCACGACGCGCGCGACGCCGAGCTGATGCGCGCCGCGATACGCCCCGAACACGAGGCTGTTCGCGAACGCGCGCTCGACGATCTCGCGCCGGATGTTCGGCGACCAGTACTCCGCCGCGAGCCAGCGATGCACGACGTCGAGCTGCACGCGGCTCGGATCCGACGAGATGATCCAGTCCATGGCACTCGCGTACTGCGTTCCGGCATGAACGCGAAGGGACAGGCCCGGGTGGATCGCTGCGACACACCGACGAGCTCGGCGTCCAGCGACGCGCTCTCGGAACCACGATCGCGCGACGCCTCTCGGAACCACCATCGCGGTCCGGCGCGTGATGACACGAACGTCCCGGCTGTCGAGTGAGCGCTGCCCTCGGTCCGCGGCGCCTCGTCCTCGCTCGCTCTCGCGCGAACCACGTGCCGAGCGCCAGAACGGCGGTGCCGTGCGCAACGCCGCCGCACAGATGGTGGGTGGTCGAGACCGCGAGCGCCGTGCCCGCGCTCGTCACGCGGCTCGCGCTCCGCTCGCCACGGACGAAAGGCGCCGCGGCCCTCGGCGGGGAGAGAGGTTCAGGTCGTCGCGCGAACCATGGGGAGAACGCTCGCATATCGTGCTCGCTCGTATCGCCGTCGAGGACTCGACGACGATGCGTATAGCTGTTCGGGGATTCGCAGAAAAACATCCGCAATGATGTTTTTCTATTGACACCTTTTTATTGCGCGGAGCTTTGATGTCAGGGAAGTGAATCGTTTCCGTGCGCGAGAGCGCATGAGATCGCGCGTGAGGACGTTGGGCTCCGCCGACGACGATTTGCAGAAACACCGATCATCCGGCATCTGGCAGCACGTCAATGCATCGCGAGAGTGCGTGTTACGACAATCGCATGCACACGGATGTGAAGAGTGGGATCGACTGGCAAGACGTGCATCGCGGGCTGCAGGGCATCGCTCGCCAGCGCGCGAAGCTGAAGGCGCGCGAGATCGTGTTGCTCCGACAGGCGCACGAAGCACGGATCTGGACGCACTTCGGCCATGGATCGCTCGTGCAGTACATGGAGCGCGAGCTCGGCTATCGCACGCACACCGCACTCGAGCTCGTGCGCACCGCCCTCAAGCTCGAGCAGCTGCCGCAGGTCACCGCAGCGCTCGAAGCGGGCGAGCTGTTTCCGTCGGCGGCGCGCGAGCTGTCGCGCATCGCGACCGGCGAGACCGAGGCCGCGTGGCTGGCAGCGACCGAAGGCAAGACCGTCCACGAGATCCAGGACATGGTCTCGGGACTCGAGCCTGGCGATCTGCCCGACGCACCGAAGCAGCCCCACCTCGTGAAGAAGCTGCTGAGCTTCTTCGTCGGTCCCGAGACGCATGCACTGATGCGGCATGCGCGCGAGCAACTCGAGCGCGAATACAGCGGGGATCGTCGGATGGACGACGACGAGCTACTGCAGATGATCTTGCGGCGCGCGCTCGAGACCGTCCCGCCGCACGAGGGTCGACCGGCCTACCAGGTGTCGGTGACGACGTGCAAGGACTGCAAGCGCGGCTGGCAGCACGGCGCGGGGCGCGCGTTCGACCTCGATCCCGCGAGCGTCGAGCGCGCGTGTTGCGACGCCGAGTTCCTCGGCGACCTCGAGGCGGAGCACCCCGAGCGCGTGACGGCGAGCGTGACGCCGCGCAAGCGTCGTCAGGTGCACGCGCGCGACGAGCATCGGTGCGTGGTGCCCGGCTGCCGGTTCACTCGACATCTGCAGATCCATCACATCGAGTTCCAGAGTTTCGGTGGCAGTCATGCGATGTCGAACATCGTCTTGCTGTGCGACGCGCATCATGCAGCGGTGCACAAAGGTCACCTCGTCATCGCGGGGGAGGCGCCTGATGCCGTGACGTTCGAATGGATCCACCCGTTCGATCGTGCCGTCCCATGTGGGACCGAGGATGATTCGGTCCCGTGTGGGACGGCGGGCTAGTGGTGGCCGAGCTTCGCGGCAACGCCGAAACGCCGACGGGCCCGATCGTCTCCGATCGAGCCCGTCCCCGAAATCGTGCCTCTTAGATCCGGCCCCAGGTGCCGATCAGCGTCGCGGTGGTCGCGTTCGGGACGCGGAACTCGCGGTTGCGGCTGCCGGTCGGCAGGTCGGGCTCCCACTGGATCAGGTTGCCCTGCGCGTCGAGGATCGTCGCCTTCAGCTGGATCGCCATGCCCTGCGGGACGACGATCTTGCCGCGCCATACGCCGGTCCACACGCCGCCGACGAGGGTGCCCGCGAGCACCACGCCACCGGGCGGCGTCCAGTTGCCGAGCACGTCGATGTTGCCGGTGATCCAGAGATCCTGACCCGGCACGGTGAACGCGGCGCCGTTGATCTCGACGGTGATCTCGCAGACCGGCACCGACGGCGAGTTCGCCTGGTTCGCCCAGTCACGCGCGGCGTTGCGGCCCTCGATGTCCTTCTGCAGGCGCTCGAACATCAGCTTCGCCTGCGGCATGTACAGCGTCGTGTTGCGCGTCGGGTCCGCGGGGTCGTCGATGATGTAGTGCTCGAGCGTCGAGCGATCGCCGAGCGTCGAGCTCAGCGTCTGCCAGTTCGCGTAGTCGGCGAAGTCGAGGCCATTCATGCGATGGCAGCCCATGCAGTAGCGCGACGCCATCGTGACCCAGACGTTCTTCTTCGCGGTCTGCAGCGCGGCGCTCTCGCCGGTGCGCGGCTGCCACGACGGTGGCATCAGCGCCGGGTCGTCGGGGGCGCGGAGGACGAGCGGCGAGCGCGACGAGTAGAGCGCGTCGATGTAGCCGTTCTGTGCCGCGACCGCGTGGTTCGTGCCGACCGGCGAGCCCTCGGCCTCGCTGCGGATCGCGAGATTCGCGAGCTTCGCGGCGTCGTTGAGCGCGGCCCATCGCTCGTTCGCCTCGGCGCGCGACAGCGCGGATTCCTGGATCAGGATCGGCGCGTTCGTGCCCGGCACCGGCGGCGCGGCGGCGAACTGGTCGTCGCGCGGTTCCCACTCGCGGAAGATCGAGCCGAGGTCCGGCGAGCTGCCAGGGCCGTTGTACTTGCCGCCGTGGCACGTCGTGCACAGCTCGGGGATGAACTTCTTGCCCTCGGCGTCGAGCACCGCGGAGGTCGACAGCGTGCCGTCGGGGCCGAACACGTAGAACCGCGTGAAGCCTTCGGGGCTGACGTCCATCGTGACGGTGCCGAGGTTGCCGGTGTTCGCGGGGTTCTTCGCGGCCTCGTCGCGCCAGTTGCGAACGCGGCAGCCGCCGACGCCGCGATCGAGCTTTGTCGTGCACACCATGTCGCGCCAGAAGCCGAGGTCGAGCGAGTTCTGATAGAACGCGGCGACCGTCGCCTGACCCGCCATGTGCTCCTGCTCCCACTGCTCCTCGGTGTACGGCTTGCCGTTGACGAGGCCGGTGTCGGGGTCGTAGCCGGGGATGATCGCCTTGTAGTACGCGTCCGCGCCTTCCTCGGTGCCGATGCCGGCGCGCATGAGGAACTTGTACGGCGGCGCCTGGCCGGTCGCGGGGTGCGTCGGGCCGGCGACGAGCTTGTAGACGCCGCCCTTCATCAGGTCGAGCACGTAGAGCTCGCCGTCCGGATCCTCGGCGAAGCCGGAGATCGCGTGCGGCACGGTGCCGAGGACCTCGGCGGCCTTCTTGCCGTTCTCGTTGAAGATGCCGAAGATCGCGCCGGGCGTGAAGTTGCCGAAGATGTAGTTGCCCTTGAGCAATGGCATCTCCTTGCCGCGGTAGCGGAAGCCGCCGATCACCGCGTTGACGCTCGGGCCGTGCTGCAGCTCGATGATCGGATCGGTCGAGCCGGGGACGTCGCACGGGTTGCGGCCCGGTGCGCAGTGGCGCGCCTCGCGCGGACCCCAGCCGTAGTTGCCGCCGAGCGTGACGTTGTTGATCTCCTCGAACGCGTCCTGACCGACGTCGCCGGCCCAGATCACGCCGTCCTGATCGAACGACCACCGCCACGGGTTGCGCAGACCGGTCGCGAAGATCTCGGGGCGCCCGCCGCCGTTCGCGAACGGGTTGTCCGACGGGATGCCGTACGGCAGCATGCGCTGGCCGTTCTCGACGGTGTCGTGATCGATGAGCACGGGGCCGCCGCCGGCCTCCGCGCGGAACTTGAAGTTGTCGCGCACCTTCGCGGGATCGAGCTTGTCGACCGCCTTGGTGTGGACGTCGATGCGGAGCATCTTGCCCATCAGCGCGTTGTTGTTCTGACCGAACGCGTTCTTGTCGAACGACGGCCCACCGTCACCGACGGAGACGTAGAGGAAGCCGTCCTTGCCGAACGCGATCATGCCCGCGTTGTGCTCGTCGGCGGTCTTCTCCATCTCGATCAGGATCTGCTCGCTGTTCGCAGCGAACGTCTTGCCGCCGTCGCTGCTCGTGAACCGCGACAGCCGCCAGCGCATCCGGGTCGGGCTGTTCGGCTCGTTCGGGTGAAGCGCGTCGTACGTGACGTACAGGACCGGCGTCGCCGGGAACGCCGGGTCGAACGCGATCGCGTTGACGCCGGCCTCGAAGTGCGGCGGCGCGTTGAGCTTCACCTTGGCCGTCAGATCGAGGACGGTGTCCGCGCTCGCCGGATCCTTGCCGGTGAACGTCTTGATCTTGCCGCTGTGCTCGACGACGTACGCGCGATCGCTGTCCGCGGGCGACCACAGCAGCTGGACGGGCATGTTGAAGGTCAGTCGCGGAAACGCGCGGACCTCGGCGACGCCGGGAACGATGGCGTTGCCGTCGCACTTGTCATCGACACAGTCGACGTCCGTGATGGGTTCGACTTCTTCACTCGCGCAGGCACCGACCGCGAGCAGGGATGCAAGGACGGCAAGCTGGATTCGCATGGCTGCCGGCCACGACAGCAAGCGGTGTGCCTCGCGAATTGCGAACGAGTCTGCACACATCGGTTTGCAGCCGGACACGATCAGCCACGGCTAGCGGACTTGCCAGGCAGCTTCGCCAGGCAAAAAACCGTGCGATTCGTCGCATCGCGTCGTCGGCGATTTCCGAGCTAGCATGCGGGCTTGTGTATGGGCGCTTGCCTGGATGACAACGCGCTATCCGCGTACGTCGATGGCGCGCTCGGCGCCGACGAGGTCGCGCGGATCGACGCGCACATCAGCGAGTGCGCGAGCTGCCGGCGCGATCTGTCCGCGATCGCGGGCACCGAGAGCGTGCCGACGATCCGCGCGCACGGCAGCGGCAGCGACACCGCGAACGATGGCGCGCGCGCTCCGACCGATCCCGCCGGCGAGCCGATCGGCCGCTACGTGATGATGCGCGAGCACGCGCGCGGCGGGATGGGCGTCGTCGCGATCGCGTACGACCCCGAGCTCCAGCGCAACGTCGCGCTCAAGCTGCTGCGGCCCGAGCTGTCCGCCGAGCTCGGCGCCGACGGTCATCGCCGGCTGCGCGAGGAAGCGCGCGCGATGGCGAAGCTCGATCACGAGAACGTCGTCACCGTGCACGACGTCGGCGAGCACGCCGGCCAGATCTTCGTCGCGATGGAGCTCGTCGACGGCGTGAACCTGCGGCTGTGGCTCGCGCAGGAGCGCCGGAGCTGGCGCGAGATCGTGCGGGTGTGCGTGCGCGCCGGGCGCGGGCTCGCGGCCGCGCATCGCGCCGGCATGGTGCATCGCGACTTCAAGCCCGACAACGTGCTGTGCGGGCCGGGCGACCGCGTGCGCGTCACCGACTTCGGGCTCGCGCGTGGCCAGGGCGTCGCGCGGCTCGGCGATGGCACCGGGCTCGTCGGCACGCCGGCGTACATGGCACCCGAGGTGTGGCGTCACGAGCCGGCAACCGCGCGCTCGGATCAATGGTCGTTCTGCGTGACGCTGTACGAGGCGCTCTACGGCGCGCGGCCGTTTCAAGGCGACGGCATGGATGGACTCGGCGCCGCGATCCAGCGCGGGCAGCCTACGTTCCCGCGGTCGCGGGTGCCTGCTTCGATCTCGTGCGCGATCGCGCGCGGCCTCGCGCATGATCCCGCGGCGCGCTATCCGTCGATCGAGGCGCTGCTCCGCGAGCTGTCGGCCGGAGTGCGGCAACCACGGCGCGCGCTGATCGCGGCCGGCGTGCTCGGGGTGGTCGCGCTTGCCGGCGGTGCCGCGGTCGCGCTGCGTCCGGCAGCCGAGGACCAGACGTGCCGCATCCCGCCGTCGCTGCTCGACGGCGCGTGGAGCACCGCGCGCGCCAGCGAGCTCGAGACCGCGTTCGCGGCGACCGGGCGCAAGCACGCGCCCGCGACGGCACACCACGTCCGCGAGCTGCTCGACCGCTATGCCGAGAGCTGGCTCGCGGCGCGCACCGACGCGTGCACCGCGACCCGCGTGCGCGGTGATCAGTCCGAGGCGGTGCTCGACGCGCGCGTGCGCTGCCTCGATCGCCGGCGCGACGAGCTCGCGGCGCTGACGACGGCGCTCGCGCACGCGAAGGCCGCGGATGTCGATAACGCGGTCCAGGCGGCGATCGCGCTGCCACCCGTCGAGGCGTGCTCGGCGACCGGGATCCAGTCGGACGTGCCGCCGCCGGGCGATCCGGTCCGCGCGGCGCAGATCGGCGCGCTCGACAAGGAGCTCGCGACCGCGCGTGCCTCGCTGCTCGTCAAGCACGTCGACGATGCGACCACCCGGGCGCGCAGCATCGTCGAGCGCGCGCGCCCGCTCGGCTACACGCCGCTGCTGTCACGCGCCACGAGGCTGCTCGCCGACCTCACGATCTACATGACCGATGCGGCGGCGGCGCAGAAGGTGCTCGATGACGCGCTCGCGGCGGCATCGGCGGCGCACGACGATCGCGGCGTCGCCGAGGTGTGGATCGACATCGTCAACTTCGCGGCGATGCAGCAGTCGGATGGCAACCGCGCGCTCGAGCTCGTCAAGCCGGCGCAGGCCGCACTGATGCGCGCCGACTCGCCGAAGGAGCTCGCCGCGGAGCTCCTGCACGCGCGCGGGGTCGCGTACGCGCAGCTCGGCAAGTACGAGGAAGCCGCGCACGACTTCGAGCAGTCGCTCGCGACGAAGCCCGGTCAGCGATCGAACATGTCGATCGGCGCGGCGCTGTGCAACGTCGAGCTCCGGCTCGGGCGGATGAAGCAGGCGCACGAGCGTTGCCGCCAGGTCGTCAGCGAGACCGAGCAGCTGCTCGGTCCCGAGCATCCATACCTCGGGTTCGTGCTGCTCGATTTCGGCAACGTGTTGATGCAGGAGCGCGATCCGGGCGCACGCGCGATGTTCGAACGCGCGCTCGGGATCCTGCGCGCGAGCGTCGGCGAGCGCCACGTCGCGTACGCGCTGACGCTGAACAACCTCGGCATGATCACGGCGCGCGCCGGCGAGTACGACACGTCCCGCTCGTACTACGAGCAGGCGATCGCGGTGTTCGACGCGATCCACCACCCCGAGCTGTACTCGCCGGTGTCGAACCTCGGCAACCTCGAGCGCGAGCTCGGGCACACGGCCGCGTCGCGCAAGCTATGGGAGCGCGCACGCGACCTCGCGAAGGCGACCACCGGCGAGGACAGCGATCGCTACGCGCGCGCGCTATACAGCCTCGGCACGCTCGAGAGCGACGACGGCCACGACGATGCCGCGATCGCGCTGTACGAGCGCTCGCTCGCGATCGCGACGAAGGTCTACGGCGCGAAGTCGCCGCAGGCCGCCGAGCCGCTCGACGGTCTCGGCTTCGCATATCGCGCGAAGGGCGACTGCGCGCGCGCCTTGCCATACCAGCGCCAGTCGCTCGCGGCGTACGAGGAGATCTATGGCGCCGAGCATCCGCATGTCGCCGAAACGCTGACGTCGGTCGGCGACTGCGAGCTGACGCTCGGCGACAGGCAGGCGCTCGAGCACCTCGAGCGCGCGCTCGCGATCCACGACAAGTTTCCGGCGAGCCCGCCGTTCGAGCCGGCGGCGACGCGATGGACGCTCGCGCGGGCGCTCGACAAGCTCGCCGGCGATCGCACGCGGGCGATCGAGCTCGCGAAGGCGGCGCGCGCGCTCTACGCGAAGTCGCCGGAGCCCGAGGCCAAGCGCGGGATCGCGGCGATCGACAAGTGGCTCGCGAAGCGACGCTGAGTCACTTCGCGTAGACGAGCTCGACGGTGCTCGTGCCGCTCGCCTTCGGCGCGGTCTGGTCGGCGATCACCTTCCGGACGCACGCCGCGACGTTCGCGTCGCCGGGCGCGGTCACCTTCGTGATCTGGCCGGCGGCGTCGATCTCGAGCTCGATCTTCCACAGGTCCTGCACGATCGGCGTGTCCTCGATGCACGGCTTGAGCTGACGCGCGACGTGATCGTCGAGCCACGTGCCGAGCTCCTTCTTGTCGCGCGCGCCCTTGATCTTCGAGGCGACGTACTTCACCGGGCTCGTGTCTGGCGGCAGCGGCGGCGCCTTCGGCCCGATCTTGAGTTTCACCTTGAACTCGATCTTTGCGAACACCCTCGGGAACGACCTCGGTGGCACCGGGTCGTACCCGAGGTACGGCGTCGTGACGTTGTGCTTGATACAAGCGGCGAGCTTGTCCGGAACCTTCGGCAGATCGAACGAGAGCTCGTCGGCCTTCCACGTCAGCGTCGCGGTCGTGGTGACCCCCTCGACCTTCTCGTCGGACTCGCACTTCGTGAAGTGCGACTCGATCCAGCCGATCCACGCCTGCTGCATCGGCATCAGCTTGTCGACGTCCAGGCCCTCGAACCCGAGCACCTCGATGCCGGTCTTCACGGCCGCGGAGGCATCGATCGCAGGCGCGGCGTCGGCGATCGCGGCATCGCTCGCGACGGCGACGACCACAGCGGACCCGCTCGCGGACCCGACCGCCGGCTCCTGCTTCTTGCTACACGCGACGACGAGAAGAACCATCCACCATGCACGCATGGCGGTCAGCGTAGGGTCGCCGCACGCGCGGTCGCAAGTTCCGGGCGGCTCAGGTCTCGGTGTTGAACGACAGGCCGTTCGGCCCCTGGGACGGCCGTTGCTCGACGCCGTTCAGCGTGACCTTCGGGGTCGGTGGTGGTGGCGGCGCCGAGGGCTGCGAGCGGCGACCGCGCATCATCATCATCATCGGCAGCATCGCGGACATATCGGCCGCGCCGCCGGTGACGTTCTCGAGCATGGCGAGCTCGAGCGTCGGGAGCTCGTCTTCGTGGTGAGCAGACATGGGAACCTCGTGGGGCTACGAGTTGGGCGATCCGCGATGGAGCAGCCGTCGTGCCACGCGCGAGGCTTCGTGATTTGCGCGGGTTGTGCACCGCGGCCCGCGATCGCCGTCTACCCCGGTAGGCAGCGCGGGAGGCGGCCCCCCGGTCCCGCCGATCACGGCGCGACCACGAGCCCGCGCTCGTCGATCGTCATCCGATCGGCGTCGAGGCGCGCGAGCTCCTGCAGGTAGCCGCGCGCCGCGCGCTGGAGCGCCTCGCGCAGCTTCGGATCGGGACGCTGCTGGAGCGCCATGCGGGTCGCGACGACGTGCATCCCGAGGATCGCGAGCCGCTCGTAGACCTCCTGGCGGCGCTGCGCGGGCAGGTCGCGGAATTGCGGCGCCGTCGCGAGCGAGCCGCGCAGCTGCGTGACGAGCGCGCCGAACGCGCGATCCGAAACGTCGACGTCGCGCGCGGCCATGTAGTTGCCGGCGATGAACGCGGCGAGTGCACCGGCGAGATCGAACTTCTCGATCCCGAGCTGGGTCTCGACCGCGTGATACTGCTCGAGCAGCGTCGCGAACACGCGCTCGGCCTGGGCACGTGCGGCGTCGGGATAGCTCGCGGCGAGCAGCTTCGGTGCGATCGGCCCACCGCGCCCGGGCAGCGCGCGCAGATCGCCCGTCGGCGACTTCGCTGGCGTCCGCGGCCGCGTCGTCGTCGCGCGCTGCATCACCTGATCGATCATCAGCTGGTTTGTCGCATCGAACGACAGCTGATCGAGCGTCGGCTCGGAGATCCCCCACGACACGTCGGCGAGCGCCGGGCGGACGAGCAGCATGCCGGCCACGATCGAGAACACGAGGTACCGCTTCATGCCTGCGTGGACGGAGCGCGGCGCCCGACCGTCGCATCCGTGCGCGCGGTCACATCGCGGTCACCGGCGGGCGACGAGGACCGGGCAGCGCGCGTGGCGCACCGTCTTCTCCGCGACCGAGCCGAGCAGCGCGCGCTTGATGCCGGTGCGGCCGTGGCTTCCCATCACGACGAGATCGTACGAGCTGTCCTCGTCGAGCATCGCGAGCGTCTCCGCGCCCGGCCAGCCGAGGCGGACCTTCGTCGTCACCTGCGCGCCCGACTCGCGACGCAGCGCGGCCGCCCACTTCTGGAGCAGCTCGGTCGAGCGCACATCGATCTCGCGATACAGCTCGGGCGGGTGTGGCTCGCCGGAGTACGCGACCGGCAGCTCGAGCACGTGGAGCAGCGTGATGCTCGCGCCGGTGGACTGCGCGAGCTCGCCCGCGAGCCGGACCGCGTGGTGCGACGATTCGGAGAAGTCGGTCGGACACAGGATGTGGCGGAGCTCGCGAGGCTGGCTATCGAGGCGGACCGCGAGCACCGGACACGGGGCGTGACGAACGACCTTCTCGGCGACCGAGCCGAGCAGGATCCGCGCGAGCCCGGTGCGACCGTGCGTGCCGATCACGATCAGGTCGAACGCGCCGTCGCTCGCGGCGAGCTCGACGATCTCGTTCCACGGTACGCCGGTCAGCAGCTTCGAGCTGACGTGGGTGATGCCGAGCTCGCGCATCCGGCCCTTCGCCTGCTCGAGCCCGGCGTTCGCGTCGTCGATCAGCTGCTGGATGACATCGGTCGGGAACGTGAACTCGCTGCCGAACGCGATCGGAGGGATGTGCCACGCATGGACGATCACGAGCTCCGCCGAGGACTCCTTCGCCAGACGCGCCGCGATCCGCAGCGCCTGATCGGAGCCCGGCGAGAAGTCGATCGGACACAAGATCTTGTGGAAGCTCATGTCCCTCGTCACTGCAACGCGACGGCCAGCTTCCGTGCACGCCGACGACGCTCGACGCGAAGAATGCGCACCTCGTCGTGCGCGCGACGCAGGGCTTGCGCGATCGCTCGACCGGAAATGCCGCGCGCGCGCGGGCCGGGCTTTGCAACACGTCGGTGCATGTATCGAGCATGCATCGCCGTGGTGGACGCTTCGCGCGCCCGCCTGTTCACCTACGAGCGGTCCTCCGAAGCGGAAGGGGTCTCCGAGCAGCTCTCGGAGCAGCGCGACCTCGTCAATCCAGCGCGCCGCAAGCGTCCGTCCGAGCTGTTCTCGGATTCCGGCGGCGCGAGCCGCACGGGCAACCTGCAGTACGGGCTCGACGATCACCGCGACGCGCACGTCGACGCCCTCGACAGCGACTTCGCGCGCAGCGTGATCGGCAACGTCGCGGAGATGGTGAAGGCGAGCGCCGTCCAGCGGCTGATCCTGTGCGCGAGCCCGCGGATGCTCGGCGAGCTGCGGAGCGCGAGCAACGACCTGCGGCGTGGGCTGCGCACCGACGAGCTGCCGCGCAACCTCGTCAAGCTGTCGCCATCGGAGCTGCGCGATCAGCTCGCGTCGTATGGCCTGCTGCCGGCGGCATCGCGGCGCGCGACGTCGGCGTGACCGGCAACGCGTTCCCGTTGCGATAGAACCACGTCTTCAGCAGCTCGCTCGCGATCACGTAGCCGGCGGTGATCGCGACGATCGCGAGCATGATCGCCGCGGGCGGCTGCGTGAAGCCGAGGACGCCGACGTACGGCAGGTACGGCATCGCGAACGCGACGACCGCGACCACGAGGGTCGTCCACACGAGGACGCTGCCGGGTCGGCTGCGCCAGGCAGGCCGCCGCGTGCGGACGACGAGCGCGATCACGAGCTCGGTGAACAGCGACTCGACGAACCACGCGGTGCGGAACTCTGCCGGCGCGGCACGGAACCCGACGACGAGCACGACGAACGTCAGCGCGTCGAACAGCGAGCTCAGGAGCCCGAACTCGAGCATGAACCGGCCGATGAAGCGCGTGTCCCACCGCCGCGGCCCGGCGACGAGCTCGGGGTCGACGCGATCGCTCGCGATGCCGACCGCCGGGACGTCGGACAGGAAGTTGTTGAGCAGCACCTGGCCCGCGGTCAGCGGCAGGAACGGGAGCACGACCGAGGCGACCGCCATGCTGATCATGTTGCCGAGGTTCGCGCTCGTCGTCGTCAGGATGTACTTCAGCGTGTTCGCGAACGTCGTGCGGCCGTGCTCGATGCCGGCGTGGATCACGTCGAGGCCCTTGCGCGTCAGCACGAGATCCGCGGTCGACTTCGCGACATCGACGGCGGTCTCGACCGAGATCGAGACATCCGCCGCGTGCATCGCGGGCGCGTCGTTGACGCCGTCGCCGAAGAATCCGACGACCGCGCCACCGCGACGCAGCGCGCGCAGGATGCGCTCCTTCTGGTTCGGATCGACCTCGGCGAACACGTCCGTCTCGATCGCGGCGCGCACGAGCGCGATGTCGGTCAGATCGTGAAGGTCCGCGCCGACGAGCAGCTTCGTGTCGCGGAGCCCGACCTCGTCGGCAACGTGGCGCGCGACGAGCCTGCTGTCGCCGGTGATCATCTTGACGCGCACGCCGAGCCCGCGCAGCGACGCGACCGTCGCCGCGGCATCGGCCTTCGGCTGATCCATCAGCGTGATGAACCCGGCCAGGTCGAGGTCACGCTCGTCCGCGATGCCGTAGCTCGCCTGGGCAGGCAGCGCGCGCGCCGCGACCGCGATCACGCGGATGCCCTCGGATGACCAGCGCTCGTAGCGCGCGGCGAGCTCGGCGCGGCGTGCGTCGTCGAGCGGCGCCCCTCCGGCGCGGGCGCAGACCTCGAGCACGTGATCGAACGCGCCCTTCGTGATGATCGAGAGGTCGGCGCCGCGACGCACGATCACGCTCAGCCGCTTGCGCGTGAAGTCGTACGGCACCTCGGCGAGCTTGTCCGCGCGGCCCTGCATCGGCTGCGCGGCGAGCAGCGCCGCGTCGATCGGGTTCGCGAGCCCGGCCTGCAGCCCGGCGTTGAGGACGGCGAGCGTCATCACGTCCGGGCTCGGCTCGCCGCGGACGTCGTACGCGCCCGACACCCGGACCACGCCCTCGGTGAGCGTGCCGGTCTTGTCGGTGCACAGCACCTGCATGCTGCCGAGATCCTCGATCGCGTCGAGCCGGCGCACGAGCACGCCCTCGCTCGCGAGCGTCTGCGCGGCGCGCGACAGGTTGACGCCGACGATCGCCGGCAACAGCTCCGGAGAGAGCCCGACCGCGAGCGCGATCGCGAACAGCAGCGTGTCGATCACCGGCCGGCCGAGCAGCACGTTGAGCGCGAACACGACGACGATCATCACGAGCATCGCGACGAGCAGCAGCACCCCGAACCGGCGCAGCCCGCGCTCGAACTCGGTCTCCGGTGCGCGGCTCGCGAGCCGGCCGGCGATCGCGCCGAACGCGGTGCGCGGCCCGGTCTCGACGACGAGCGCGCGCGCGGTGCCGCTGCGGACGTTCGTGCCGAACTGCACGCAACCCGTGCGGTCGCGCAGCGCGGCCCCGGCGGCGACCGGACCGACGCGCTTCGCCGACGGAAAGCTCTCGCCGGTCAGCACGGCGTCGTCGACGTGGAGCTCGGTCGCCTCGACCAGGATGGCGTCTGCCGGCACGATGCTGCCCGCGGACAGCACGATCACGTCGCCGGGGACGACGTCGCGGACCGGGATCGTCGTCGGCTGGCCGTCGCGCACGACCTCGGCCGTGATCTGGATCCTCTCGAGCAGCGCCCCGATCGCGGCCTCCGCGCGGTACTCGCGGTGATAGCCGATGCCGACGCTCGCGGCGAGGATCGCGCCGACGATCGCGGCATCGATCCACTGGCCGGTGATCGCGGAGGCGATCGCGGCAAACACGAGCAGCAGGACGAGCGGGCTGCGGATCTGGCGCCACACGACGTGCCACCGTGTCGTTCGGCGGCGTGCGCGGATCTCGTTCGGCCCGAAGCGCGCGAGCCGGCGCGCGGCGTCGTCGGAGCGCAGCCCGTCGAGCCCGACCCCGAGGCTGCGGGCGACCTCCGCCGGCGCTTGCGTCCAGTAGCTCATGTCGGTGCGGGGATCGCCGGTGCACCGCGTGCGCGCCGGCGGAACGCCTCGACGAGGATCGCGAACGCGATCGCGAAGTAGCCGAGCTCGCGCCAGTGCGCCTCGCGCAGCAGGAACATCTCGGCGAGCGTCCAGATCAGCAGCACGCTGCCCGCGACGAACGCGGACACGGTCGCGCTCGGCTCGTCGCGCCACGCGCGGTACGCCGCGACTGCATTCGGCACGCCGACGCAGATCGCGAGCACGAGGCCCGGAACCAGGAAGCTCGCGAACGGCGTCGGCGCGAGCTCGGACAGTGACTGGCCGACGAGCGAGCCGTTCGGCCGCAGCGCGAGCGCGAGCCCGTTCAGCACCGCGGTCAGCGCGACGAACCCGCAGAGCGCCGCGAGCAGCCACCGTCCGGGCAGCGTGGGTGCCGGCACGCGTGGCTTGTCGACGGCGCGCGACTCGGCGGCGATCGCGGTCGCGAGCTCGTCCGCCCACGCGCGCACCGCGTTCCAGTCCCGCCAGTCCCCGGCGTGGTGCTTCGCCAGCTTCGACGCGACGATGCCGGTCGCATCGGGCTCGAGCCGGCCGCCGAACGTCCTGTGGGCGCGCGCGCCGATCTGCTGCGCGATCGCCGCGACCGCCGGCGGCATCGCGAGCTCGTGCTCGGACGCCGACGCGTCGAGCGGCCCGCTCGAGAACATCCACACCGGTCGCTCGCGCAGTGCGCCGCGGTTGCGCGCCACGAACCGCCGCGCCTCGCGCGCCCAGCGCGCCATGTACAGCGCGCCGCCGATCACGATCGCGTCGTAGCTCGCGACGTCCCGCCCGTCGGTCGCGCGCACGCAGTCGACCGCGAAGCCGTGCTCGCGCAGCGCCCCGGCGATCGTGATCGCGATCTCGGCCGTGCCGCCGCGCTGCGAGCCATACGCGACGAGCACGCGTCGCGATGGTCTGGAAGCCGAACCCTTCGTCGCCATGACTGCGGACTCAGCAAGTGCGAGGCCAGCGCAGCGTACGTACGACGCGCAGCACCCGCGGTGTCGTCGTGGATTCGCGCAAGCGATGCGCGCTGTGCGCGGCTCGATGCGGGCACGTGCATTGCTGCACCGAGGGGCGATGATGGACCTCACCACCGCCCGTGCAGCCATGGTCGATCGCCACGTTCGCAACCGCGGCGTCCGAGATCCCCGCGTGCTCGCCGCGATGGGCACCGTCCCGCGCGAAGCGTTCTTGCCGCCGGATCTCGCCGAGTCCGCCTACGAAGATCGGCCGCTGCCGATCGACGCAGGCCAGACGATCTCGCAGCCGTACATCGTCGCGCTGATGACCGAAGCGCTCGGCCTCGACGGCGACGAGCGCGTGCTCGAGATCGGCACGGGCTCGGGCTACGCCGCGGCCGTGCTCGGGCACGTCGCGCGCGAGGTCTACACCGTCGAGCGCCACGAGGTCCTCGCGAACGTCGCGCGCGAGCGGCTCGCCGCGCTCGGCTACGCGAACATCCACGTACGCTGCGGCGACGGCACGCTCGGCTGGCACGACCACGCGCCGTACGACGCGATCATCGTCGCGGCCGGCGGGCCGGATCTGCCGCGGGCGCTGCTCGACCAGCTCGCGGTTCGCGGCCGGCTCGTGATGCCGGTCGGTAGCGGGCGCGCGCAGGAGCTCGTGCGCGTCACGCGCGTCAGCGACACCGAATACCGGCGCGAGAACCTCGGCGCGGTCGTGTTCGTACCGCTGATCGGCGCGCAGGGCTGGTCGGAGCCGGCGGATCCGGAGCAGGCGCGGCGCCGGCGCGGGATCCTGCCGCGGCGCAACCCGGGTCCGCTCGCGACGCCGACCCCGGCCTCGCGGCCGAGCACGATCGCGAAGCTGATCGGCGAGTGCGCCGAGCCGATCGCGCGGATCGACGACGTCGCGCTCGACGGCTTGCTCGAGCGGATCGGCGATGCGCGCGTCGTGCTGCTCGGCGAGGCGACGCACGGCACGTCCGAGTTCTACCGGATGCGCACGCGGCTCACGCAGGAGCTGATCCTGCGCCACGGGTTTCGCGGCGTCGCGATCGAGGGCGACTGGCCGGACGCCGCCGCGGTCGATCGGTACGTGCGCGGCAAGCCGCCGCGCGAGCGCCGATGGGTGCCGTTCGCACGGTTCCCGACGTGGATGTGGCGCAACACCGAGACGCAGCAGCTGATCGAGTGGCTGCACGCGTACAACGCCGAGACCCACCGCGACGTCAGCTTCTCCGGGCTCGACCTCTACAGCATGTACACGTCCGCCTACGAGGTCGTGCGCTACCTCGATCGCGTCGATCCGGACGCCGCGAAGGCAGCGCGCGATCGCTACGGCCGGCTGACACCGTGGGAGCATGATCCCGCCGCGTACGGCCAGGCCGCGCTCGTCGGCCGCATGAGGTCGTGCGAGAACGACGTCGTCGCGATGCTGCGCGATCTGCTCGCGAAGCGGCTCGAGTACTCGCAGCAGGACGGTGACGAGTTCTTCGATGCCGCGCAGAACGCGCGCGTCGTCGCCGGTGCCGAGGGGTACTACCGCACGATGTACTACGGCGCGGCCGAGTCGTGGAACTTGCGCGACCAGCACATGTTCGACACGCTGCGCTCGCTGCTCGCGCATCGCGGCGACGACGCGAAGCTCGTCGTGTGGGAGCACAACTCGCACGTCGGCGACGCGAGCGCGACCGAGATGGCGGTGCGCGGCGAGCACAACATCGGCCAGCTGTGCCGCGAGGCATTCGGCGATGCGTGCTACGCGGTCGGGTTCGGCACCGATCACGGCACGGTCGCGGCCGCCGATGCGTGGGAAGAGCCGATGCAGGTGATGCAGGTGCGGCCCGCGCGCGCCGACAGCTACGAGCGGCTGTGTCACGACGCGGGTGTGCCGGCGTTCTTGCTCCACCTCCGCGATCCGGTGCGCGAGGAGCTGCGCGACGAGCTCTCGGATCCGCGGCTCGAGCGCGCGATCGGCGTGATCTACCGGCCCGCGACCGAGCTGCAGAGCCACTACTTCCAGGCGGTACTGCCGGCGCAGTTCGACGAGTACATCTGGTTCGACGAGACCGAGGCGGTGCACCCGCTCGTGCTCGGCGAGAGCGCGACGCCGCGCGCGCCGCACCCGCTGGCACCGTGAGCGTCATGCGCGCGATGGTCCTCGAACAGCTGCACGCGCCGCTCGTGCTGCGCGAGCGAGCGCTGCCGGTCCCCGGCGCGGGCGAGGTCCGGATCGCGATCGAGGCGTGCGCGGTGTGCCGGACCGATCTCCACGTCGTCGACGGCGAGCTGCCGGATCCGACGCTGCCGATCGTGCCCGGTCATCAGATCGTCGGCACGATCGACGCGATCGGGCCCGGCGTCACGGCCACGCGCGGGACGCGGGTCGGCGTGCCGTGGCTCGGGTCGGCGTGCGGCCACTGCACGTACTGCACGACCGACCGCGAGAACCTGTGCCGCGCGGCGACGTTCACCGGCTTCCAGCGCGACGGTGGGTTCGCCGAGGCGTGCCTTGCCGACGCGCGGTTCGTGCTGCCGCTGCCGGCGAGCTACACCGCGCTCGAGGCGGCGCCGCTGCTGTGCGGCGCGCTGATCGGCTATCGCGCGCTGCGCCTCACCGGCGACGGTCACCGCCTCGGTCTCTACGGTTTCGGATCCGCCGGCCACATGATCGCGCAGGTCGCGCGCCACCTCGGCCGCGAGATCTACGCGTTCACGCGCCCCGGTGATGCGCGCGCACAGGCGTTCGCGCGCGAGCTCGGTGCGACGTGGGCCGGCGATTCCGACGCGCGGCCACCCGAGCCGCTCGACGCCGCGATCGTGTTCGCGCCGGTCGGCGCGCTCGTCCCGCTCGCGCTCGCCGCGGTCGCGCCCGGTGGCACGGTCGTGTGCGGCGGCATCCACATGAGCGACATCCCGGCGTTCCCGTACCGGCTGCTGTGGGACGAGCGCTGTGTGCGCTCGGTCGCGAACCTGACCCGGCGCGATGGTCACGAGCTGCTCGCGCTCGCGCCCGAGGTCGGGCTGCGCCCGCATGTCGTGCCGTACCCGCTCGAGGACGCGAACCGCGCGCTCGACGATCTGCGCGCCGGACGGTTCGACGGCACGGCGGTGCTCGCCGTACGGTAAGCCATGCCGCTCGCACCCGGTCCTCACGTCCAGGTCAGCTTCTACGGGGCGATCGATACCGTCACCGGATCGCGCTACCTCGTCGAGCACGAGTCGTCGCGCGTGCTCGTCGACAGCGGGCTGTTCCAGGGTCCGAAGAAGCTGCGCGAGCGCAACTGGGCCGAGCTGCCGTTCGACCTCGCGACGCTCGATGCCGTCGTGCTGACGCACGCGCATATCGATCACGCCGGCTACCTCCCGCGCCTGCACAAGCTCGGCTACCAGGGGCCGGTCTACTGCACGCCGGGCACGCGCGACCTGCTGCAGCTGCTGCTCCCGGACGCCGGTCACCTGCAGGAGGAAGAGGCCGAGCATGCGAACCGCTGGGGCTACTCGAAGCACCACCCGGCACTGCCGCTGTACACGCGCGCCGAGGCCGAGCAATGCCTCGCGCTGCTACAGCCGGTCGAGTTTCACGCACCGTTCGAGCCCGCGGCCGGGTTCACCGCGCGCTACAGCCGCGCCGGTCACATCATCGGATCGGCGTGCGTCGCGCTCGCGGCCGGCGGGACGTCGATCACGTTCTCCGGCGACGTCGGGCGCCAGGTCGATCCGATCATGAAGCCACCGGAGCCGCTCGCCGCGACCGAGCACCTCGTCGTGGAGTCGACGTACGGCGATCGCCGGCACTCCAGCGACGATATCGCCGCCGCACTCGCGCGCGTCATCACCGAGACCGTCGAGCGTGGCGGGGTGATCGTCGTGCCCGCGTTCGCCGTCGGCCGCGCCCAGCACCTGCTGCACCTGCTCGCCACGCTACGCACCGCCGGTCGGATCCCGAGCTGTCCGATCTACCTCGACAGCCCGATGGCGATCGACGCGACGAACCTGTTCTGCGGCCACGTCGGCGAGCACGCGCTCGACGAGGCGCAGTGCATGGCGATGTGCCGGGTCGCGAAGTACTCGCAGACCGCGGACGACTCGAAGGCGATCGATCGCTCCGGCGGGCCGATGATCGTGATCTCGGCGAGCGGGATGTGCACCGGCGGCCGCGTGCTGCATCACCTGCGGCGGTTCCTGCCCGACGAGCGCTCGACGATCCTGTTCGTCGGCTACCAGGCCGCGGGCACGCGCGGGCGCAGCCTCGTCGACGGTGCCGCCGAGCTCAAGCTACTCGGCCAGTACGTCCCGGTGCGCGCGAAGATCGTGCAGCTCGACGGGCTGTCCGCGCACGGCGACTACGCCGAGCTGATCGCGTGGCTGCGCCAGAGCCAGCTCGCGCCGCGCCGCGTGTTCGTGACTCATGGCGAGCCGGCGGCGGCGGATGCGTTTCGGCGCCGGCTCGCCGAGACGTTCGGCTGGGATGTCCGCGTGCCCGATGCGGGCGAGACGGTCCGGCTGTAGCGCGCGATCGCCGCGAACCCGAGCACCGGCACGACGCCGGCGAGCACCGCGACGACGAGCCACAGCGGCGCCACCGCGGCGAATCCGAACAGCCGGCGCACGGGCGGCACGACGACCGTCGCGGCGACGAGTGCGCTGACGGCCGCGAACAGCCACGGCGTCGCCGGATTGCGCGCTCCGTGGTTGCGCAGCCGGCCGCGCGCCGCGATCACGAGCGCGAGGTCGGCGGCGATCAGCGCGGTGAACGCGAGCGTGCGCGACGCGCCGGCGGCGAGCCCGAGCTGGTGGGTGACCGCGAGCGTCGCGAGCGGACCGCCGAGCGCGGCGATGCCGAGCAGCACCGCGGCGACGATCCGGCGTGCCTCGAACAGGTGCTCGCGGCGACCGCGCGGGGGCCGGCTCATGACGTCGGCGGCCGGCGGCTCGCGCTCGAACACGATCGAGCAGGTCGGATCGATCACGAGCTCGAGCAGCACGATGTGGACCGGATCGAGGAGCAGCGGCCAGCCGAGCAGCGGCGGCAGCAGCGCGAGCGCCGCGATCGGGACGTGGACCGCGAGCAGGTACGTCGAGACCTTGCGCAGGTTGTCGTAGATCGTGCGGCCGGTCCGGATCGCGGCGAGCACGGCGGCGAGCGAGTCATCGATCAGCACGAGCCCCGCCGCCTCGCGCGCGACGTCGGTGCCGCGGCCCATCGCGATGCCGACGTCGGCGGCCTGCAGCGCGGGCGCGTCGTTGACGCCGTCGCCGGTCATCGCGACGACCTCGCCGTGCGCGCGCAGCGCCTGGATGATGCGCAGCTTGTGAGCCGGTGCGGCGCGCGCGATCACCTCGGTGCGCGCGAGCACCGCGGCGAGCTCCGGCGTCGCCATCGCCTCGACGTCGGCGCCGGTCAGGATCTCGTCGGTCGCGAGCCCGGCGGCGCGGCCGATCGCGCGCGCCGTCGTCGGGTGATCGCCGGTGATCATCACGACGCGCACACCGGCGCGCCGGCACGCCGCGATCGTGTCGGCGGTCTCGTCGCGCAGCGGATCGCCGAGCCCGACGAGCCCGACGAGCTCGAACGCGTACGCGTGGGCGCTCGTCGCAGTCGATTCACCGCGGTGCAGGCCATACGCGCGCGCCACGCCGAGCACGCGCAGCCCGCTCTCCGCCATCTGCTCGGCGCGATCGCGCCAGATCGCGGCGGTCGCGTCGTCGAGGTGGCACAGATCGAGGATCGCCTCGGGCGCGCCCTTCGTCGCGATCACCGTGCGGTCACCGCCGGCGCGCCACACGTGCGTCACCGCGAGCAGCCCCGGCGACAGCGGATACTCGCGCATCCACCGCCAGTCCGGGTGCACGTGCTCGGTGGTCGCGAGCGTGCGCGACGCAAGCGCGGCGAACGCGTGGTCCATCGGATCCGCGGTGCGCTGCGGGCACGCGAGCAGCCCGAACTCGATCACCTCGTGCTCGGACTCCGGCAGCTCGTCGGCGCGCGGATCGACGTCGTACACCTCGCCGCTGTCGATCCGCCGGATCGCCATCTTGTTCTGGGTCAGCGTGCCGGTCTTGTCGACGCACAGCACGGTGACCGCGCCGAGCGTCTCGATCGCGGACGCGCGCCGCGCGAGGACCTGATGACGCGCGATCCGCCACGCGCCGAGCGTCAGGAAGATCGTCAGGACGAGCGGCAGCTCCTCGGGCAGCAGCGACATCGCGAGCGTGATCCCGGCGAGCACGCCCTCGAGCCAGCCGTGGCCGGTCGCGAGCTGGATCGCGACGAGCGCGAGGCACACCGCGACCGCGAGCACCGCGATCCGACGGACGACGCGCCCGACCTCGCGCTGCAGCGGCGCGCGCGCGAGCTCGATGTCGCCGAGCGCGGCGCCGATCTGACCGACCTGCGTCCGTGCCCCGATGTGCATGACCTCCGCGATCGCGTTGCCGCTCGTGACGAGCGTGCCCGCGAAGATCGACGCGCCGAGCTCGCCCGGCCGGCCGAGTGCGCGCGCGTCGTGATCCGGCTCGCGCAGCACCGGCACGGACTCGCCGGTCAGCAGCGACTCGTCGATCGCGAGCGGCGTGCCGGCGCGCATCACCGCGTCGGCGGGCACGCGATCGCCTTCCGCGACGTGGATCAGATCGCCGGGCACGAGCTCGCGCGCGTCGAGCTCGGTCCAGGCGCCGTCGCGGATCACGCGCGCGTGTGGGCTCGCGAGCTCGCGCAGCGCATCGAGCGCGCGCTCGGCGCGACGTTCCTGGAGGATCGTGATCGTGATGATCACGAGCAGCGACACGCCGAGTGCGATCGCCTCCGCGAGGTCGCCGAACACGAGATAGATCGCGATCGCGCCGAGCAGCAGCACGAGCATCGGCTCGCGCAGCACGCTCGCGATCACCTGCAGCCGGCTGCGATGCTCTCGCGCCGCGAGCTCGTTGCGCCCGTGCTCGGCACGTTTCCGAGCAGCGTCGGCCGTCGTGAGGCCGCGCAAACCATCGGGCAATGGCGGAGTGATGCTCATGCGAACACTCCCCTACGAAGCACGCGACATGCCGCGCTCGCGCCGCCGACGTGCGCAGATTTTTCGTCAGCTACAGGTCGCGCCCTCGACGACCGGGCGCGGTGCGCTGTCGCCGGGACACTGGATCTGGCACGTCGAGCCGGTCCCGCACGACAGCGAGCACGAGCCCGTGCAGCGCACCGTGCAGGTCGAGCCATCGGAGCAGTTCACGCTGCTGCTCGCGCCGACGACGAGATCGCAGTCGGACATGCCGCTGCAGTCGACGCTGCACGATGCGCCACACGTGCCGCTGCAGCTGTTGTCGTTCGTGCAGGCGAGCGTGCAGCTCGCGCCGCTGCAGCCGGAGTCGCCGATATCGCAGCTCGTGCCGGCCGGACAGCTGCACGACGAGCCGACGCAGTCCGGAGGTGGTGTCGAGTCACCGCCGCAGGCGACGAGTGCGAGGACGAACGAGGTGAGCGCGATGAAGCGAGTCGAGGCAGCGTGCATCGACTCACCCTATCAAGCGCGCGCGTGCGAGCGGTATGACCGTTTCTTGCACACCGAGCGTCACGGCTTGCGAGCGTTCTGCGCCGGGCTGTCGTGCAGGTTGACGTCGATCGTCATGTGGATCGGCTCGACCTTGACGGGCTCGACCTTGACGGTCTGCGCGCCGCAGCCGGCGAGCACGAGGATGGCAATCGCGAGTCGTTTCATCGGGTACTCCTAGGCACGAGCGAGTCGGAAGTGGCGCGCGGTATCGCGGACGCCACAGATGTTGAACACGAGATCGAGGACCTGAGGCACGCGACGGCCGCGGCCCTGGACGGCGATGCGAAGGTCGGGCTCGGTGCCGCGAGGTGCGAGCACCAGCGACAGCCGCTCGAGCTCGAAGTCGGCGAGCGCGCCGGCGATCCGCTCGTGGAGCGCGAACGGCGACTTCGCGTGATCGGCGACCACGCGATCGACCCACGCGATATCGCGGACGCGCAACGTGCCCGGACCCCGGGTCGCGAGCGTCGCGCGCTCGACCTCCCAGCCGGTGCCGGCGATCCGGATCGCGAGCTCGCCGTCGAGCACGCCACGGCCCGCGACGCGATCGCCGCCGAGCCGGTGCACGAGCTCCGCGAGCGGCAGATCGCGAACGCGCAGCGCGACCACGCCACCCCACTGCGCCGGCGCGGCGACCGCGAGCGTGGCGCCGTACGCGTGGACGCTACCACTCTCGATCGCACCGGCATCGAGCGTCACGGTGCCGGCGCCGAGCGACCAGGCAGCCGCGTCGACGCCGTGCCACGCGAGCACGTGACGCTCGCCGCGCGACGTGCCGGATGGCTCGCGCACGATGACGTCGTCGCGCCGGAGCTCGCGGGCGTGCCACGCGACCGAGCGAGCCGCCGGATCGATCGAGCCCCCCAGCTCGCTCGCCCGGACGTCGCGCCAGCTCGCGCGCGTGGCACGCCACGCGATCCGGTGATCCGTCGCGATCGTGCCGGCGAGCTGCTCGGCAACGAGCTCGCGCCAGCGCAGCGAGGCCGCGTGCCACGCGATCGCACCGCGCGCGTCGAGGCTGCCGGTCGCGCGATCGAGCCGCGCGCCGCCGACGTCGACGCGACGCGCGGTCCAGTGCAGCGAGCGCGGCCGCGCGATCGCGTTCCCGACGACGATCGACTCCGAGCTCGTCACGGTGACCGTCTCGGCGCGCAGCCGATCGCGTCCGAGCTTCACGGTGACCGTGGCGGCCGCGAGCTCGAGCAGCTCGCTCGACAGCTGCCAGCCGGTCGAGGCATGCGTCGCGTGCAGACGCGCGGGCCAGCAAACGTCGGTCGCGATCAGGTCCGCTGCCTCCAGGCGAGCCGCGCGTAGGTCGGCGCGAACGTCGAGCGCCCCGGCGCTGCCGGTGACGTCGGCGGCGATCGCGGTGCGCGTCAGCGTCACGCCGTCGCGCGCGAACGAGGGGATCGCGACGTCGACATGGCCGTCGATCGTCGGCGTGCTCGCAAGCTCGGCGACACGAAGCTGACCGATCGCGGTCCACGCCGGATCGCGCAGCGTCACCGCGAGCGCGAGCGCCGAGGGCGTCCACGTCGCGAGCTCGGTGCACGCGTCGAGCGCGCGGCCGTCGAGCCGGGCGGTCGCGCACGCGTGGCCATCGTCGATCTGGACGACGACGTCGTCGACCGTCAGCGGCCCGGCGCGCCAGTGCGCGACCTTCGCGACGAGGTGTCCGGTCGGCGCCGAGCTGTCGAGCGCGAGCGTGCCGTCGATCGCGATCTGCGCGCCGTCGACGACGACCACGCCATCCTCGATCCGGACCGCGCGCGCGAGCGAGCCGCGCGACGTCGCGAGTGCCGCCGCCGCCTGGCGCGTGATCCGCGCGTGCCGGATCGTGATCGTGTCCGGATCGCGCCACAGCAGCGACAGCCCGCCGTCGAGCTCGACCTCGCCGAGCTCGAGGCCCGGTGCGAGCACGACGTCGCGCAGCGCGAGCTGATCGAAGCCGATGTGCGCGACCTCGAACCGCGCATCAGGATAGCCCGCGGCCGCGAGCTCGCGGCGCAGCTTCCAGGCGGCGATCGCTGGTGCGCAGTACACGAGCACGCCGATCGCTGCCGCGATCACCCCGATCGCGATGCCGGCCCGGCGCAGGCGACGCGAGCGACGAGGCGCGATGTCGGCGCGGTCCGGCACTGCCGTTCAGCCTAACCACGAGGCAAACGCAGCGCTCGCGCAATGTCCGCGCGCCGCGCAACGACTGCCGTCATGGTGCTCCGCACGCGAGCCACTCGCCGAGCATGCGGCGCTCGTCGAGCGTCATGTCGCCGTCCTCGGGCATCGCGGTCGTCTCGACGGCCGCGTTGATGATCGACGCACGGTGCTTCTGCACCGCCTCCTGCGTCGTCAGCGTCGGGCTCTCGCGCGACGTGTGGCACTCCAGGCACTTCTCCTGGATCACCGCAGCTCCGTAGTTCGCGTACGACAGCGTGGTGCCCGCGGGTGGGCACGTCGCGGTGATGCCGGTGGAATCAGCGCCGCACGCGGTGAGTGCCGCAGCGAGCGAGGACGCGAGGACGAACGAACGGATCATGAAACCTCCAGACATGGATCATCGTTTCCTCCTCCCAGAACCCCAAGGACCACAGGGTTGCGTACTCGTCGAGGCTCCGCAACTCGCCGAGCGGTTGCCCGCAAAACGTGCATGACATTGCCCGAGGTCGCCGGGCCTCGCATGGAACTTGCTCCATCGATCGGCATGACGCTCGAGTGGAACCGCGCCTCGCTGTGGTCGGAGCACGACGCTCGTCACGAACGCCGCATGCGCCGGGACATGTTCACGCTCGTCTCGATGGTCACCGTCGTCTGGTTCGGACTCTCGCTGACCTCGTACGCGTGCAACGAGCTGTACATGCCGGACGACCGCGTCTACGTCCCCGCCACCGTCGAGCCGATCCAGCGCGAGTGCCTGACCGGTCGCGACTGCACGCTCGTACCGTCGCTGTTCACGTGCTGCGGCGAGTGCGAGGCCACGCCGCCGTTCGAGGCCGCGCCGCGCGCGATCGTCGCTCAGCTGCGCCACGAGAACCTCGCCGCGTGCGCGACCTCCATGCTCGCGCAGTCGTGCGAGCCGCCGGTCTGCCCCGGCCTGCCCGCCGGCTGCGACGCGCGTCCGATCTGTCAAGCCGGCGAATGTCGCGTCGAGGCGAACGATCGCTGCACGTGGACGCTCGCGCGAGGTGCGCCATGACCCGCAAGCGCGCAACGCGGTCGTGGTCGTGCAGCGCAGGCGCACGCGCCGCGCGAAGTCTCTCGATCGCTGCGGGGCTGGCGTTTGCCCTGATTCCGGCCACCGCGCGGTCCGATCCGGATTTCGATACCCCGGATCCCGGGCTCGTCGTGATTCCGGCACGTTGCGCTCAGTTCTGGACCATTCCGGGCGGCGTCGAGTCGCCCGCGGCCTGGGATCAGCTGATGTCGTTCGCGACCTGTACGCAGGACACGACCGTCGGCTGGGTCGACGATACGTCGGAGCTGCCGGGCCTCGTGGCGGCGATGCACCTCGCGCTGGTGCCTTCGATCCAGATGTGGGTCGCGGGCATCGATCACGGCCCGACGCGGATCAAGCTCGTCGCCGCCTATCACCTCGCGCTCGCGCACGCCGACCTGATCGTGCGGGCGCGCCGCTCGATCGCGGCGACCAGCCCGACGCAGGCTCGCGTGCTGCGCGATCGGCTCGAGCCGATGCTGTCGCGCAGCGCGTACATCGCGTGGGTGATGTTCTCGGCGATCGGGCGTGCCGCCGCCGATGATCCCGACGTCCCGTCCGACGTCGTATCGCGTGGAATGATCGCCTCGTCGCGGAGCTACGCCGCGGCCCTCGCGAAGAGCTTCTCGCTGGGGACCGACGACGACGAATCGGTGCGACTCGCAGCCCCCTGACGCAGATCTTGCGGCGTGCGTGGAACGCGGGTTGCTCCGACCCAAAGCATGACGCCCGCAGCTCCCGATGATCGCCGGTGGTCCTGGAAGATCGGCAGCCTCGCCGGGATCGCGATCTATCTCCACGTCACGTTCGTGCTGCTGCTCGCCGGAATCGCCGTGCTCCACGTCGCCGCAGGCCATGACATCGCGATCGCGGCGCGAGGCGTGCTGCTGATCGTCGCGGTGTTCGCCGTCGTCGTGCTCCACGAGCTCGGACACGCGCTCGTCGCGCGGCGCTACGGCGTTCGCACGCGCGACATCACGCTTTACCCGATCGGCGGCATCGCGCGCCTCGAAGGCATGCCCGACCGGGCGTGGCACGAGCTGCTCGTCGCCGTCGCCGGGCCGGCGGTCAACATCGCGATCGCGGCCGCGCTCTATCTCGGCCTGCGCACGAGCGGTCACCCGGCCGGCGCTCCGCTCGCGGTCGGCGGCTCGTTCGCCGTCCAGCTGATGTGGATCAACCTTTCGCTCGCCGTGTTCAACCTGCTCCCCGCATTCCCGATGGACGGCGGCCGCATCCTGCGCGCGCTGCTCTCGATGTGGCTCACGCGTGACCGCGCGACCCGCCTCGCCGCTCGCATCGGCCGCGCGATCGCGATCGGCCTCGGCCTCGTCGGCGCGCTCTACAGTCCGACGCTGCTCGTGATCGCAGTGTTCGTGTGGATCGCCGGCACCCAGGAAGCCGCGCTCGAGCAGCTCAAGACCTCGATGCGCGGCCTCACCGTGCGCGACGCTATGATCGCCGACTTCGCCATGCTGCCGCCGACCGCCCCGCTCGACGCCGTCGCCGAACGCATCGCGACCGGCTACCAGCACGACTTCCCGGTCCTCGACGGCACTCACGTCGTCGGCATGGTCACCCGCGACGACGTCGCGCGCGGCCTGCTCGCCGGCACGCGCGACATCCCGATCGCCAACGTGATGCATCGCGACCTCGCGACCGCGCGCGCCTCCGAGGATCTCGAGGCGGTGGTGCCGCGCCTACCACGCGACGGCAGCGCGCTGCTCGTGATCGACGGCGATACCCCGGTCGGCCTGCTCGACCCCGCACACCTGGGCGAGCTGCTGCAGCTGCGCGCCGCAACCGCGCGACCGCTGTGAGCTCACTCGCAGCGCGGACACCCGGGCGTACGCCGACCACGCCGCCGCAGCACGAACACGCCGGCCACCAGCGCGAGTGCAGCGATCGGAATCAGCAGCTCCACGCCGTCACCCTACCCCAGCCTGCTCCCGGTTGACGGGCAACACACGCGGCTGCGTGGCATGCGCCAACGCCGCGAAACTGCTGACCGGTTTCGATCCGGGGTATCGATTTTCGGGTGTCTCCGACCGGAGCGGCGAATTCTCGGCAACCGCGCAGCGGCGTGGCCGACACGCGCGCTTGCCATGACCCGACCACGCCAAGTCGTCCCCGGCCGCTTCTACTTCATCACCCGACGCTGCGCGCAGCGGCAGTTCCTGCTGCGCCCGGATCGCGACACGACCCAGGTGTTCGCGTACTGCCTCGCGGTGTCGATCAAGAACTACGACATGAAGGTGATCGCATCGTGCGCGATGTCGAATCACCACCACACCGTGATCTTCGATCCCAAGGGCCGCTATCCCGAGTTCCTCGAGAACTTC
>DASTLB010000087.1:0-102074 GCA_035715365.1 Kofleriaceae bacterium
CGCGCACCATCACGCGCCGCTCCTATGGCTTTCACAGCGCGCACGGTCTCATCGCCCTACTCAAGCTCTGCTGCTCAGGCATTCACCTCTACCCCGTACATCACTGGCCAGGATCCACCCACTAAACCTCTCGGAGAACCCCATCTCCGGCACAAGCTTTTCGGCTCCCACCGTTCTTTCCGCTGCCATCCAGGCCCATCAATTCGAAGGCTGGTTCAGCGATCTGGCCTTTCCCATGGTGAACAAGGCCGTTCTCATGGCAGCGACAAGAGATGGTAATGCGGATGGTGCAGTAGGTTTGGCAAACAGCTGGTCTCAGAATGCTCCGACGATAGATGCCAAGGATGGTGCCGGTGAAATTCGCTTTCCGGCGCTACAGGCAATACTTTCCAATAATCAGTATTACTGGGCAGACCTCGCCGACAGCAACTTCGCTTCCTGTGGGACGGGCTGTCGGAAGTTTACGGTTTCAACTTTGTCAATACCTGCCAGTACGCGCTTTCGCGTCGCGTTAGCGTGGCAATCCTGCATGATTGAGGAGGGTTCAACCCCCGTCCTCAACAACGATCTCGATCTTGCATTAAACTGCGGGAGTCCACTCCAGGTATGCGGAGGCACAACGCTTTCGAATACCGTCACGAGCGAGTTAGAGATGTTCGAGCGGCCTGGGTGCACATATAGTAAGACTTGTTCGATAGAGATTCGCATCAAAAATGGTGCAACTCTTAATGCGTGCGGCAGCACCCCGACCGAACGGGTGGGTATAGCGTGGAGCTACAACAGTTGAGGTGCCTGCTCGGATTCCTCCCGCTGTTGCTCGCGTGCTCAAGTAACGAGCAGACGTGCACCGCAACGTACCTCGATGGCATTTACGTCGGCGATCAGTACGACCACGTTTGCACGAACGCGCTTGTCTTCGCCGCGAGAGACACGGCCGGGCTAATTCCCGAGCCAGGTGAAATCGTTCGTTACTACGATCGGCTCCGACGTGCTGCGCGCGCGGAACCTGTGCTCGGACGCGTAGGTCCCCCGCTGCTACATCGAGGTCTGGTCCCTGGTTATGCGACCATCCTAACGCGAAATCAGCGCGTCATCGACGCATGGGGTGGCACTGGCGGTCCGGCAACGACCACCGGTGATGAGGCATTCGATACCTTGTTGTCCAACTTTCCGCACGCGTATGTCTGGAGCCGTTACGAGCTTGGCAGCGGTGAAATACAGTATGAGGTCGAACTCACCACGATCTACAACGAGGAAGCGCTGAACGAGAAACTGCTCGTAACGGACTCGCGATTACCAGAATACGCGGATGGCTTGGGCTATCCGGACGCAATATGGCGGTGGCAAGAGGCTGACGGAACGGCGCATGACGGCGCCACGGCCGAGATCGACTACTTAATCGGCTGGGGCGACTGCATCGCGGGATGCCGGTTCTTTCATCGACTGCTGGCAATTAGTCCGCCGACCGGACTCGCGTCGGTGTTCGACCTCGGTGGAGATCCGCTGCCGCCAGAGCTCGAGCTCGCGCCAGCCACGCAACCTCCGTAGATCAGTCACTTACGTCGACGACGAGTACGTCGGGGTCGGCATTCCAGCGCACGGCGACCTCGGTCGCTCCGACGCCGCGACTGACGAGCAACGTGCGGCCGAGCCCGACATCGTAGCGGCCGTGCGCGTAGCGCCGCGACAGCGGTCCGGGCACGACGATCGGCACGCCGCCCGGTAGCGCGATGTGGCCGCCGTGCGTGTGACCGCAGATCGCGAGCTCGAACGGATGCGGTTCGATCAGCTGCATGACCTCGGGCGCATGGACGAGCACGATGCGGACGCGATCGTCGTCGGCGAACGGTGCGCTGGTACGGCGCGCGCCGGTGAACGGATCGTCGAGCCCGGCGAGCGCGACGAAGTCGAACGGCGCGGGCAGCGTGATCGTCTCGTCGACGAGCACGCGCACGCCGGCCGCGGTCAGCGCGGACACGATCGCGCGATCGTCAGCCCACAGATCGTGGTTGCCGAGCACGGCGTAGATGCCGAGCGGTGCGGACAGCCGCGCGACGCGTGCGGCGATCTCGTCGATGTAGTCGGCGGACAGAAACACGTAGTCGCCGCCGAGCAGGATCGCGTCGGCGTTTGCGGCTGCGAGCTTCTCGAACGCAGCGTCGAGCAGCGACGGATGCGTCGTCGGCCCGGCGTGCAGATCGGACGCGAACGCGAGCCGCAGCGTCCGCGCACCGGACGGCCAGCGCGGCGTCGCGACCTCGTGATGCTCGACGCGAACCCGCGGTGTCAGGCCGAGCGCGTCGACGAGCCGCGATGGCCAGTGCCGGCGATACAGCTGGCCGAGGATCCATTCGGTCGCGTGCCGTCCGGCGGTGTATTGCGTGCCGCGGCCGCGCGCCATGAGCGATGCGCATCGTACGCCGCGAGACCGCGCGATACACTCCCGGCGTGGCTGGATCCGAGAAGCGCGAACCATCGCCGGGTGGCGAGATCGCGACCGAGATCCTGCCCGCGACCGACGACGTCCACCTGCCGGCAACGCGCGACTCCGTGCGCGAGCTCGGACCGCTGATCGGCCGCACGCTCGGAAAATTCACGATCGTCGAGCGGCTCGGCCGCGGCGGCTCCGGCGAGGTCTATCGCGCCGAGCAGGTCCAGCTCGGCCGCTCGGCGGTGATCAAGGTGCTGCGCCAGGACGTGATGGCGTCGCCGAATCGCGTCGATCGGTTCCTGCGCGAGGCCAAGCTCGCGTCGCGGCTCGATCACCCGTATGCGGCACACGTCTACGCGTTCGGCGCCGAGCGCGACGGCGTGCTGTGGATCGCGATGGAGCACGTGCGCGGCGCGACGCTCGACGAGCTGGTCGGCCGGCGCGGCCCGATGCCACCGGCACTGTTCGGCCCGCTGTTCGGACGGCTGTGCGAGGTCGTGCATACCGCGCACGAGCTCGGCATCGTCCATCGCGACATCAAGGGCAGCAACGTGATGGTGATCGACCGCGCCGGCCAGCTGCTGCCGAAGCTGCTCGACTTCGGGATCGCGAAGGGCCTCGATGGTCACGTGTCGCCCGGCGCGGCCGACGCCGCGAGCCTGACCGGCCACGGCTCGACGCTCGGGTCGCCGCACTACATGGCGCCCGAGCAGTGGCGTGCCCCTGCCGATGTCGATGCGCGCGCGGACATCTACGCGCTCGGCGTGCTCGCCTATCGCTGCGTCGCGGGGCGGCTGCCGTTCCAGGACATCGAGCGGCCCGGGCTGTCGGCCGCGCACCAGACGATGGCGCCGCCGCCGCTCCCGGCCTCGGTGCCGCCGGCGATCGCCGAGGTGATCGTGCGGGCGCTCGCGAAGGATCCGGTGTCGCGGTGGGCGAGCGCGCTCGCGTTCGGCGAGGCGATGCGGCGCGCGGTCGGCGGCAGCGCGCCGGAGCCGGTGCCGATCCTCGATCCCGCGACGCGCGATGCCTGGTACCTCGCCGGCCCGCAGCCGATCGCCGATGCGATCGCGCGGCTCGCACGCGCGACGACCACCGTCGACGCCGACACCGCGGTGCGCGAGCTCGTCGCGATCACGTGCCGCTGGCTCGCGGTGCTCGCGCTGTCGCAGCTCGACGCCGGTGATTCGACCGACGGCCGCGTCCGCGAGCATGCGCGGGCGCTCGTCGGCCGCGACGATGCCGCGCCGTGGCTGCGGCTCGCGCGCGCCGCATCGGTCCGCGGCCTGCCCGGGCTCGAGGCCGCGCTCGCCGGCGCCGGGCCGCTCGAGGCGCTCGCGGATCGACTCGACGGCGATCGCACGCGGACCGCGGCGCGGCTCGCGGTCGACGTCGCGGCGGTCGCCGAGGCGATGCAGGCGCTCGAGCCGCTGCTCGCGTACCACCTCGTCGTCGGCCGCAACGGCGCGGCGGAGAGCTGGCAGGGCGTGCGGCGGCGCGATCGCGATCGCGTCGTCGTGTGGGGCGAGCCGCTCGACGACGATCAGGTCGCGCTGCTCGATGGCACGAACCGGGTCGTCGCGAAGCTGTCGCCGCTCGTCCAGGTGTGCCGGCCGGTGCCGTCGGCGGATCCCGAGCTGTTCCTGCTGTGGCGCACCGGGCGCGGCCACGCCCGGCTCGTCGCGGCGCCGTGGGGCTTCGAGCGCGACGACGAGGCCGCGGCGTCGGTGCTCGCGTCGCTGACGACCGAGGACGTCGACACGGTCGCCGACGCGAGCGAGAAGTCGCCATATCCCGGGCTCGCCGCGTACGGGATCGCGGATGCCGAGCGGTTCGTCGGCCGCGAGCGCGAGGTCGAGGCACTCGCGAACCGGCTCGTCCGTGCGCCGCTGGTCGCCGTGCTCGGGCCGAGCGGCGCCGGCAAGAGCTCGTTCATCCACGCCGGCGTCGTGCCGCGGCTCGCCGAGCACGCGCAGGTGATCACGCTGCGGCCGGGCCGGCATCCGCTGCACGCGCTCGTCGCCGCAGCCGCACCGGGGCTCGCCGATGGCACCGAGGACACGAGCTCGGCGAGCGACGACGACCTCGTGACCCGGCTGCGCGCGCTCGGCGAGCAGGCCGCGCGCGGGCTCGTCGTCGTGATCGATCAGCTCGAGGAGCTCGTCACGCTGTGCAGCGATCCGGCCGAGCGCGCGCGGTTCGCGGCGGTGCTCGGTGCCGCGGCCGATGGACCGAGCGCACCGGTCCGCGTCGTCGTCACGCTGCGCGACGACTTCGCGTCGGTGATCGAGAGCGAGGACGGGTTCCGCGGCCGGTTCGAGGTGTTCGTGCTCGCGACGCCCGCGCCCGAGGCGCTGCGCCGGATCATCGTCGAGCCGGCGCGGCGCGCGCAGATCACCGTCGAGCCGCAGGTCGTCGACGACATCGTCGCGGAGGTCGCCGGCCGCCCGGCATCGCTGCCGCTCGTGTCGTTCACCGCGCAGCAGCTGTGGGCCGCGCGCGATCGCGCGCACCGCACGATCACGCACGCCGCGTACGTCGAGCTCGGCGGCGTCGCCGGCGCGGTCGCGACCTACGCGGATCAGGTCTATGGCGCGCTCGGCCGGCGCGATCAGGACGTCGTACGTGATCTGTTCGCGCGGCTCGTCGCGAACGACGGCACGCGGATCCCGGCACCGCGCGACGAGCTCGAGCAGCTGTCCGGCGCCGGGCGGGTGCTCGCGCACCTGATCGATGCGCGGCTGCTCGTCGTGCGCGACGATCCCGACGACGGCGATGTCGTCGAGATCGTGCACGAGTGCCTCGCCGAGCGCTGGCCGCGGCTCGCGCGCTGGCGGCAGGAGGACGCCGCGGATCGCGCGCTGCTCGTCGACGTCGGCGTCGCGGCGCGGCGCTGGCACGAGGCCGGCCGGCGCAGCGATCTGCTGTGGCGCGGCGAGGCGCTGACCGAGCTGCGGCGCCTCGCGACGCGCAGCACCGCGCTGACCGACGTCGAGCGCGCGTTCGCCGGCGAGGCCGATCGCGCCGCGCGCCGCACGCGCCGCCGTCGCCGGATCGCGATCGCCGCGACGATGATCGCGCTCGGCGCGGTTGCCGTCGTGATGGCGTATCTCGGGCTCGTCGCCGATCGCAATCGCTCCGAGGCGGAGCGCAGCGCGAACCAGGCGCGCGAGGCCGCGCTGCTCGCCGAGGAGCGGCTGACGACGAGCCTCGTCGCGCAGGGCCGGCGCGAGCTCAACGATGGCCGCGCGTTGCCGGCGCTCGCGTACTTCGGCGAGGCGCTGCGCCGTGGTGCCGACACGCCGGCGCTCCGGCTGATGATCGCGCTCGCGAGTCGCGGCTGGCCGTTCGAGATCGAGGTCCGGCGCGACGCCGCGATGACCGAGGTCGAGAGCTCGCCGCGCGGCTGGGCGGTCGCCGGCGACATGCAGGGCCGGATCCATTTCTTCGCCGACGACGGCAAGCGCACGGGGGAGGTCGCGACCGAGCTCGGCTACATCACGGGCCTGTTCCGCCAGCCCGACGACCGGATCTTCGCGGTCGGACGCCACGGCGTCGCGATCGTCGATCCCGCGATGCGTCACGTCGTGCAGCGCTTCAAGCCGAAGTCCGAGCCGATGGCGGTCCACGTCGGGCCCGCTCCCGGCGAGGTCGTCTCCGTCGAGGAAGGCGCGGTCCGGGTCTACGATCTGACCGGCAAGCTGCTGCGCGAGGTCGCGCTGACGTCGCGCCAGACCCAGGCCGAGCCGCGGTTCGAGCCGAGCGGTGCGCACGTCGTGGTGTCCGGGTTCGGTGACGTCGACGTCGTCGACACGGCGAGGATGACGATCGCGCGGCTCGCGCACGAGATCGACGGCACGGTCGGCGGGACGCGCGATGGCTCGCTGATGGGCTACGTCGACAGCGACGGGGTCGCGCACCTGATCACCGGCGACGGAAAGCCGGTGCGGACGTTCCGGCCGTCGAACCGGCCGCACACGCTGATCTTCTCGCCGACCGGCGACCGGATCGCCGGCCTCGCCGAGAGCGGCCTCGTCGTGCACGACGAGCACGGCAAGCCGATCTGGGGCATCGCGATCAAGTCGCCGATGACGCTGATCGAGCTGCGCGGCGACGAGGTGTGGCTCGGCACCGCCGAGGGCGTGCTGCAGCGTTACGTCCGCGGCTCGCTCGTCGCGTCGCTGCCGAGCCAGCTCGGCGAGCTCGACGAGATGCTCGTCGCCGGTCGCAGCGTGCTGTCGGTCAGCTCGACCGGCTCGTTCGTCGTCGCGCGCGCCGACGCGGTCCACGCCGAGCTCGGCAAGGCGCTGTGCGACGGCGCGACGAGCCAGACGATCGGCCTCGGCGTCGCGTACCGGTGCGACGAGCTGTGGCACGTGTTCATCGGCGCGCGCGAGGTCGCGAAGGTCGCGGACCGCGAGGTCGGGAACGTCGCCTACGACGAGCGCTCGCGTCGCAGCGCGATCGCGGGCGAGGCGATCAGCGTGTTCGACGACCACGGCACGCGGATCGCGCAGGTCAACGAGGACGACGGCGAGCTCGGCGGCATCGCGTTCGCGGATCCCGAGCACCTGCTGGTCGCGCGACCGGAGAAGCGACCGGGCGTGTGGCGGTGGACGATCGGGACGAAGGACTGGGTGCAGCTCGCGACGGTCCCGGACGCGATGGCGGTCGTCCCGGCCGCGGGCGGGCTGTTCGTCGGCACGCGCAAGAAGCTCGTCGTGGTTGTGCGGGGTGGCGACGGCAAGGAGCTCGTCCGGTCGGACGTCGGGGCGGTGCCGCTGCAGCTGACCGCGTCCGGCAATGGCCAGTGGGTCGCCGCCCAGCTCGCGAACGGGGCGACCGCGATCTTCGACGGCACGACCGGCGCGCTCGTCCGCCAGCTCGAGCCGGCGGAGGTCGGTGGTGCGGCTGCGACGTTCGACCCGACGGGCGAGCTCGTGATGCGTCCGGCGCGTGGTGCGATGACGATCTACGACCGGGCGTCCGGCGACGCGCTCGTGTGGAACCTCGACCTGTTGCAGGAGACGATGAACGCGCGGTTCACCCCGGACGGCCGGATCGAGCGGGACAGCTGGGAGCCCGGGATCCTGCAGATCGCGCCCGACCGCCGGCCTGTCCCGGACATCCTGCGCGACATCGACTGCCGGGTCCCGCTCCGGGTCGTCGGTGTCCGGCTCGCGCCCGCGACACCCACGTGTGGGCCCGTCTCGGCGCGGTGACTTGCCGCGCGCACGCGCGACCGCGTACTGTACCCGGGTGATCGACGACGAACCGGGCGCTACTACCGAGCAGATCGATCGCGAGGCACCGTTCGGTGACCGCGTGCTGCTCGTGATCGACGGCGCCGCGCTCCAGGTCATGCCGCTGCCGGGAACCGGGACGCTGACGATCGGCCGCGCCAGCAAGTGCGACGTCGTGATCGACTCCGGCTCGGTGTCGCGCCACCACGCGAACCTCGGGATCGGCGCCGACGTCGAGGTCGAGGACATGGGGAGCTCGAACGGCACGTTCGTCGACGGCGCCCGGCTGCCGCCGAACCAGCGCGTCCGGCTGCCGATCGGCGTGCCGTTCCTCGTCGGTGCGGTGACGCTGATGGTCCAGACCCGCACCGGGTCGCGACGCGAGACCACGCCGCAGGCGAGCAAGCTCGCGGCGCTCGAGCAGTCGGCCGCGCGGATCGCGGTCGGCAAGCTGTCGGTGCTCGTCGTCGGCGAGACCGGCGTCGGCAAGGAGCGGTTCGCCGAGCGCATCCACGAGATGTCGCCGCGCCGCGCGCACTCGTTCGTCCGCATCAACTGCGCCGCGATCAGCGAGCCGCTGCTCGAGGCCGAGATGTTCGGCAGCGACGCCCACAACAAGCCCGGGCTGATCGAGCTCGCCGACGGTGGCACGGCGTTTCTGTCCGACGTCGACCAGCTGCCACAGGGCCTGCAGCAGAAGCTGCTGCGCGTCGTCGAGGACGCGGCCGTCCGCCGGACAGGTAGCGTCCGGCCGCGTCCGGTCGATGTCCGGTACGTCGCGTCGACGTCCAAGGATCTGTCCGGCGAGGTCGATGCCGGACGGTTCCGCCGCGATCTGTACTTCCGGCTCGCCGGGGCGGCGTTCACGATCCCGCCGCTGCGCGATCGCAAGGACGAGATCCTGCCGCTGGCCGAGCAGTTCGTCGCATCCGCCGCCGGCCCGCTCGGTCGCACGTTCGCGCTGTCCGAGGAGGCGCGCGCGTGGCTCGTCGAGCACGACTGGCCCGGCAACATCCGCGAGCTGCGCAACGCGTGCGAGCGCGCGGTGCTGCTCGCGACCGGTACGATCATCGAGCGCCACCACCTCACGATCGAGGACCCGGCGCGGCGTGCCGCGCAGCGGCCGCGAACGTCTCCGACGATCCCGCCGCCGCCCGGCTTCGCCGTCGGTGCCGCGGCAGACATGCCGAGCCAGGTCCGCGCGACAGTCGCCGAGCTCGAGAAGCAGCGCATCCTCGAGGCGCTCGACAAGTGCGCGGGCAACCAGACGCGTGCCGCCGAGATGCTCGGGATCTCGCGACGCACCTTGATCAACCGCCTCGACGAGTACGGGATCGCGCGGCCACGAAAGCGCGAAGACTAAGTGCCGCCGAAACCACCGAGCGAACGGGTCGTGGCGCTGTCGCACGCGTCGGCGACGTTCATCGCCGGCGGCGGTCGCGACGCCGACTTCCACCGCTCGCACGAGCTTGGCCTCGCGCCCGGTGATCACATCCGGCTCACCGATGATCGGGGCGCCGATGTCGGCCTCGGGCTCGCCGATCCCGAGAACTCGAAGATCCGCGTGCTCGCCGTGCCCTCCGACGGCTTCACGCGGATCGATGGCGCGCTGCTCGGCTGGCGTGTCGAGCGCGCGCTCGCGTTCCGCCGCCGGCTCGGCCTCACCGGTCCCGATCGCGCGTACCGCCTGCTGCACGGCGCCTCCGACGGCGTCGCCGGCTTCACGTGCGACGTGATGGGCAAGGTCGCGGTGATCTACGCGTACGCCGAGGCGTTCCGAGCGCTCGGCAAGCAGCTCGCCGAGGCCGTGATCGGGTTCGCGAAGCTCGACGGCGCGGTCGTCAAGGTCCGCGTCCGCGGCGGCGCGTCCGATGTCGCGCAGGACACGCTCGGCAAGGTCCCCGAGACGCTCGTCGCGACCGAGCACGACGTGCCGTACGAGATCCATCCGCTCGGCGGGCTCAACGTCGGTCTGTTCACCGACATGCGCGAGCATCGCCGTGGCCTCGCGCGGTTTGCGGCGGAGCGCCGCGTGCTGAACCTGTTCTCGTACACTGGCTCGCTGAGCGTCGTGACGGCGCGCGCCGGTGCCGCGACCGTCACCTCGGTCGATACCTCGCAGGGCGTGCAGCAGTGGGCGCGCGGCAACTTCGGCCGCTCCGGGCTCGATCCCGACGACCGGCGCTGGAAGTTCGAGACCGGCGATGCGAGCCGGTTCCTCGCCCGCGCGGCGCGCGACAAGGAGCGCTACGACCTCGTGCTGATCGATCCGCCGGGCGCGTCGTCGGCGGGCGGTACGTCGTGGGCGCTCGGTCGCGATTATCCCGAGCTGATCGCGAAGGCGGCCGCGGTGATCCCGCAGGACGGCCTGCTGTGGATCGCGTCGAACGCGTCCGAGGTCGGCGCGCTCTCGAAGCTCGCGCACAAGGGCCTGCGCACCGTCGAGCGCCATGCCGCGATCCTCGAGACCGGCGGCCTGCCGCCCGAGTATCCGACGCCCGCGGTGCAATCGAACGATCGTTATCTCCAGGTTTGTCTGCTACGCCTGTCGTAGAGGCATCCGGATGTGTGGACGGTACACGCTGACCCGGCACGACCGTGTCGTCGAGGATCTGCAGGCCTCGCTCGGCGTGTCGGCGCAAGGCGAGTGGTGGAAGTCGCGGTTCAACGTCGCGCCGACCCAGCCCGCGCCGGTCGTGATCCGTAGCGATTCACATCGCACGGTCGAGCTGATGCGCTGGGGCTTCGTGCCGTTCTGGGCCGGCGGCGACGGCAAGAAGGCGCCGCTCATGATCAACGCGCGCAAGGAGTCGCTGACCGCGAAGCAGTTCTTTCGCGAGTCGCTCGCACACCGGCGCTGCCTCGTCCCGGCCGACGGGTTCTTCGAGTGGATCCGCGAGGCGAAGAAGAAACCCCAGCCGATCTACATGCACCCGAAGACCGGCAAGCTGATCGCGTTCGCCGGCCTGTGGGCGAAGTCGAAGACCGATGCCGGCGCCGAGCTGTTCAGCTTCACGATCATCACCGGCCCCGCGAACGACATGGTCAAGCCGGTGCACGATCGGATGCCGGTCGTGCTCCCCGAGTCCGACTACGCGGCCTGGCTCGATCCCGAGCTCGGGCTCGACGATGCGCGCGCGCTGCTCAAGCTGCCCGACACCCACGACTGGATCGCCGAGCCGGTCTCGATGAACGTCAACAAGGCCGCGAACGACGACGCGAGCTGCATCGCGCCGCTCGTCGCCGACGACGATCCCGCGCAGCGCTCGTTATTCTGACGTCGCGGCCTTCGTCGCGCGGGGATGCGCCTCGAGGAAGTCGAGCACGGTCGCCTGGGTCTCGGCCTTCTTGACGAGCTTCCACTCGTCGTCGTGATCCTTGCCCTTGAACAGCTTGTACACGTGCTCGTGCTTGCACTCCTGGATCCGCTCGTGCGCGCGCTTCACGATCGCGTGAAACCAGCTCTTGTCCCCGGCGAGCATCCACACCGGTAGCTTCTGCTTCGCGCACTTGCCGCCATACGCGCCACCCCCCATCAGCGCGACCGCCGCGTAGCGAGGCGCGAGCTTCGGCAGGTAGTAGCCGACGTACGATGCGCCGCCGGACCAGCCGCCGATCCACACGCGATCCGGATCGAGCGAGTGCTTCTTCACGAGCTCGTCGACCATGTTGCCGATCCAGCTCGGATCGGGATTACCGCGCCAGAAGCTGTGCAGCGGACACGTCTTCGGGCAGCTCGGCGCGAAGATCGCGATGTCGCGCGCGCGCGCGGTGTCGCGAAACGCATCCGCGATCTTCAGCGCGGTCTCGCTGTCGCCGTGCACGAGCACGAGCAGCGGTCGGTGCTCGCCCTTCGCGGGGATGAACACGCAGTCCTCGCACGGGGCCTCGTCGGTGGTCGCCGCGGTCTCGACGACCTTCTTGTCCGCGTCCGCCGCGGCCGTGCCCGCGAGCAGCGCGAGCACGAGCATCACGTACCGAGCCATGCCCCCGATTGTGCCACGCCTACTCGAACAGCGCGCTGATCCGGACGCGTGCCTCGATCGCGTGCTCCGCCGGCACGAGCACCACGACCGGCACGAACGGCCCGAAGAACGCCAAAAGTGTCCGCGCGTGGCTCGCGTGCAGGTGACACGGAATGTTCGCGACCGCGAGCGCGTTCTCGACCGCTGGCAGGCACTGCACCTGGTGCACGATCCACGCGGGCTCGAGTGCCCCGCGGCGCGCGCGCAGATCGGCGAGCGCGTCGAGGACGGCCGCGCCGAGCAGCACGCCGACGAGCGGATTCGCGATCGCCGCTGTCGCATCGCGCGGCGTCGCGAGCCGCGCCATCGTCCAGCACGCGACGAGCATCACCGCGGACACGAGCGCGGCGCGCAGCCAGGTCTCGCGTGTCGACGGCGTGAGCTGCGCGCGCACCGCGACATCGGCGACCAGCGACGGTCGCGCGAACAGCCACGCCCACACCGCGACGGACCCGATCACGAGCGCGGCCATGCCCCACGCGTGCGACTGCGCCGCCTGCACCTTCCAGTACAGCGTCGGGAACAGCGTCGCGGCGCCGAGCACGCTGCCGAGCGCGAACACGAGCCCGATGCCGCCGCCATCCGAGAGCGGCGTGGCCCCCGACGACGGCACGAGCAGGTGCGCCTCGCCGTCGCGCCCGACGCGCCACCGCAGCACGCCCGCGGCGATCACCGCGACGACCGCGATCGTCACGACGCCGAGCACGAACGTGCCGTCGACCGCGCCCTCGACGACCTGACGCCCGAGCGACAGCAGCGTCCCCGACACGATCAGCGCGACGTAGCCGTTACCGAGCCCGTGCTCGCGGATCATCCCGGCGACGATCGCGAGCAGGCTCGTGCCCGCCGCGAGCGATCCGATCACCGCGAGCCGGAACCACCACCCAGCCACGTCGACGAGCTCGACGCCGCCCGCCTGCATCGACTCGAGCGCGCGCGCGACGACGAAGCCCTGCCCGACGACGAACAGCGCGGTCACCACCGCCGTCACCTTGCCGAGCGCGATCCGGCCGAGCGGCCGATGCCGCATCCGCCGCCACCGCGGCACGAGCATCGCGACGACCTCGACCACGACGAACGCCGTCACGATCGGCATGATCCCGAGCGCGATCACCGTCATCGGCGTCGGATCGAGATGGAATCGATCCGACATGAAGTCGACCTCGGCGTCGTTCACGCCCGGCAGCGTCAGCATGCGCAGCCCGTACAGCGACAGCGGCGCCAGCAGCGTCACGAGCACCCGGCGCCACGGGAACGCGCCGCGCCCGACCGCCGCCGAGCCTTGCCAGCGCGGCCGCACGATCCGGACAAGCCCGATCGCGACGAGGCCGGCGAGCAGCCCCGCGAGCACCCCCATGAACAGCCGCGCCGCCCACTCGAGTCGCCGCAGATCGCGCCGCGGTTGCCACTCCATGCCGTCGACGCGGCCACCGGGCGGCAGCGCACCGGTCCGCAGCGTCGCGATCGTCGCATCGCGCTCGCGCAGCTGCTGCACGGGGTTGCTGCCACCCATCGTGATGCTCGCGCGTCCGCCACAGATCTCGCCGTTGATGATCGGCGAGGTCCGCACACGTCCGCCGACGACCGTCGCCAGCTTGCGCCCCACGATCCGCCGCGTCAGCTCGCAGAACCGCTCGCCACCCTCGCGCGTGAAATCGAGCAGCACGATCGGCCGGTTCGAGTACGGATCATCCGCGCCGGTCGCCCGCTCGACCATCGAGCCGTCGATCTCGACGCGCTTCATGACCTCGTGCGTTCGCCAGTACGGCGCCTGACCATCTCGCCACTCGACGCGCTCGAGGAGGATCTCGGTCTCGGGATCCTCGCGCCAGCCCGCGGCGCGCGCGCGCTCGATCGTCCGCATCAGCAGCACCGGATCGTTCGCGCGCAGGAACCAGACGATGTGAGGGTTGCCGCCGGCCTCCGGCCTCCACTGATCGATATCGAGCACGACCGCGTCGCGCGGCGGATCGCCATCCAGCCGCGCCGCGCTGAGCACCGACGGATCGCGGTTCGCGATGTCGTTCGCGGTCGGGGCCTCCGACTCCTCGCGCATCGTCAGGCCGCCCTCGGTGAAGAACGCGCGCACCTCGTCGGCCTGGCTCTCGTCGACATCTGACACGTCGACCACCAGCACGTCCCCGTCGCGCTGGACGCGCGCGTTCGCCATCCGATCGCGCAACGTGTCGCGATCGACGCCGGCCGGCGGCTGATAGCGCACGCGCACGCCACCATGCCGCGCGATCCCGCCGTTCGGCCCGCCGACCATCGCGAGCGCCAGATCGGGCACGGGCCGGACGACGAACAGCGCCACGACGTACACCGCGACGAGCGCACCGACCGCGAGTCCCGCACGTCGTCCCTGCACCGGCCTGTCGATCATGGCCGGCATCTCGCCCGAGAACGCCGGGCGAGTCAAACGCCGATCATGCAGCCGTGGCCGTCGTTACATTCGTTTCGTCGGGAAACAGCGCGCCAAGCTTCGCCTTCGCATCGTCGAGCTGCGCGACGGGCACGAACACCACGATCGGCGCGAACGGCCCGAAGAACCCGAGCAGCGTGCGGACGTGGCTGCCGTGCAGGTGATACGGAATCTTGGCCTCGTCGAGCACGTGCTCGACGGCGCCGAGGTACTGCGGCTGATGCAGCGACCACGCGGCGGCGAGCTCGCGGCGGTTGACGCGGACGTCGGCGAGGATGTCGAGGACAACGCCGACGGCGAGTAGCGCCATGAAGGGTCGCAACAGGCTGACGGGCCAGGCGTCAGCGCCCCAGTAGAGCGGCACGCTCCGCAGCATCACAGCAGCAAATAGCAGACATGCCGACACGAGCGTCGCCTGGAACCAGGAAGCACGCGTCGGTGCGCGCAGGCCGGCACGCTCTGCGACGCTGGTGAGTAGCGACCGCCGCGCGAATAGCCAAGACCACAGGAAGACCGCCGCGATCGTACCGACGTACGGCAACAACGGATGCGCCTGTACGAAGGCGTCGATCTCGTGCCCCATCAACGGCTTTGTCACGTGCACTGTCGCAAGGACGGACAACACGGCAGTCGCGCCCGCGTAGGGTGCACTGGGAAACACGCCGGAGGTTGGAAGCCGAAGTGCGAGCATCCCGGCGTCACGGACGCGCAGCCTCGATACCAGCCATCCGATGACGACGAGCAAGGCGAGAGAGCTATATGCGAGCGCCTTCTCCTGAAGGCTCGCGTACGTGTTCGAATACGACAGGCGCCACGACTCGAAGAACCAGCCGCACAAGACGACGAGCGCGTAGCCGTTGCCGAGACCGTGCCTCGTGACGACGCGCGCTACGACCACGAGCACGAGCGTTCCCACGACATACGAGATCGCCAGACAAGCGAACAGCGGCGCCCCGTTCATCGTGAACACGAAGTGGCTGGCATCGCCTTCTGCGATCACCGTCAGTCGCGACGCCAACAAGCACGCCTGAACGACGGCAGCCCCGATACCGAGCACGAGGCCGACCTTGTCGAGCACGGCACGACCGTCGGGGCGATGCCGTACCGATCGCGGCAGGAGCAGCGCCAGGATCTCGACGACCAAGAATCCTGCGATCACGGGTATCACACCCACAGCTGCGAACGTGAAGTCGGTCTGCTCGTCGCGAATCACCTCGATACCTTCGATGCCAAGGGCGTAGATGCGATTCGTCGCGAGGACGGCACACGGCGCGAGCAGCGTCACGAGGACTGCTCGCACGCTGGGCTTCGCTGCGACGCTACGCATACCAGCAACCCACGTGATCGCAGCGGCTCTCAGCAAGAGCCACACGAAGAGTGAGCTCAGCGCCCCGACCACCAGCGCGAGTGTCCACCGCGATTGCTCGAGCGGAATCGACAGATCACAGGGCGCCACAGTGTGAATCGTCAGCTGGCCGCCCGCAGGGATGATCGGCACCTCGAAAGCACCTTGCTCGAGCGCTGCGAGCTGGACGTGCACAGCCACGCGGCGCGACGCGCACATGCTCGGGTCGACGACGAAGTCACCGAGATGTTCGGTGTCGAGGTACAGGGCAAGTTCTTCGCCGACGCGCGCGCACAGCGCGTCCCCACCTTCGCGCGTTGCCTGGAGGTACACGGAGCTGTTCCAGCTCTCGCCGGCGATCGACGTTAGCGTTCGCCAATCGAGCACGACCTCATCATCGAAGCGACGGCCCTCGTCGTCGGTGTGGATCGACCGTATCGTCAGCCCCCCGGTCGTGTACGACCACTCGATGTACTCGCGATGGACGTAGTACCGAGCTTCGTAATCCACCGCGTGCGACGTGAACCGCGCCGACGACCAGTGGCCTTCCAGCCTCGGCCGCATGTCGACATCCGGCGGGAAAGCGTAGTGCACGCGATAGCCGCCGTCGCGCTCGATCCCCGGCGGTGGCGCCCCGAACGCCTCGAGCAGGAACTCCGGCGCGGGGTTCACCGTGAACCGCAAGAACACGTAGCCCGCCGCGATCACCCCCGCCACGCACGCGATGACAGCTGCTCTCCGCACGCTCACCTTGCCCATCTCTCCATTTCCGCAAATTCGACGGAGCGAGTCAAACACTGGCTCCGGGACTAGCCATGAGAGCCGACTCTCCGCCGAGGTTTGCCGGAATCCTCGTCGGAGACCGCGCATCGTGTAGCCCGTTGCACGACACGCGCACGGCTGATCGCCGAACGCGCGACGCGACTCACCAGCACGCTGTGGCAATCAGGTTGCACTTGCGATCGAGCATCACTCTTTCGAGGAGCTCGTCATGAAAGTCTCGAGGCATCTGGTCGCGATCGCGCTGGGGTATCTGTTTGCAACCGCCGCTGCGTGCACCGTTTCCGACGACGGCAGTGGCGGCGGAGGAGGCGGTGGCGGCGGTGGCGGCGGCGGCGGCGGTGGTGGCGGCGGCGGCGGCGGCGCGACCGCGACCGAGCTCGTGACCGCGATGGTGCACGAGGACTGCGACTCGGCCTTCATGTGCAAGGCGCAGTTCCCGACCGACGCCGGCGGCACGTTCGAGGAGTTCTTCGGGATGACCGCGAACGACTGCTACACGATGGGCCTCGCGGCATCGGACCCGGCGAAGGTCGAGGCCGCGATCACCGGCGGCACGATCACGTTCGACGCGAACGCGGCAGCGGCGTGCATCGCCGGGTTCACCGATCCCGATTGCGCGACGTTCTGGAACAACGGGCCGAACTACCCGGCGGCGTGCGACATGGCGCTCGTCGGCAAGGTGGCGGACGGCCAGGCGTGCACCGTGGATCTCGAGTGCTCGAACCTCGAGTCGTGGTGTGATCCGTCGAGCGCGAAGTGCGGCCCACCGCCCGCCGGGCAGCGCGAGGACTCACACGCGCGGCGCGTCGTCGAAGTGCTCGGGCTACTCGCGCGCTGACGGTGCGGTCGGCTTGCGTGCGATGAAGTCGATGCTCGTGATCGCGAGCTGCTCGCGCGTGTAGACGTCGAACTTCGGATCGACGCGCAGCGCGTCGAGGCGCGCGAGGCGCTCGGGCGATGGCCTCGACGTGTCGAGCTCGATCGTGAAGCCGGCGCGGCGCGCGAGGTCGATGAAGTCGCGAGCGCGCAGCCGGTTCTGGTAGAGGAACGGGTTGTTCCAGCGCTGCCACGCGTCGTCCGAGTACTGCAGGTAGTGCAGCTGGTCGATCGACGGATCGACGTAGGCGTAGTGATCGCCGCAGTTGACCGAGTGGAACATCACGCCACCCGGACGCAGGATGCGCATCGCCTCGCCGAAGATGCGCTCGATCTCCGGTGGCGGCACGTGCTCGAGGACGCTGTTCGAGAACACCGCGTCGACGCTGCCGGCGGGCAGCGCGGTGCGCGCGGCGTCGGCGGGCGCGCGATACGCGACGACGCCGTCGGTCGCATCGGCGAGCGTCGCGCCGCGCTCGACCGCGTGCGCGAGCGACTGCAGCCGCGTCTGCAGCTCGGCGTCGCGGCGGCCGGAAACCTTCGCGACGATCGCGCGCTGCCAGCCGAGGCGCTCGACGAGCATGCGCACCATGTCGCGCTTGAGCAGGCGCTGGAGGTCGAAGGTGTGGACGAAGCCCGCGCCGCACAGGTACAGGCAGAACGGGAACGTCGGGTACCACCCGGTGCCGACCTCGACGAGGGTCGCGCCCTCGACGTCGAGGCCGGCCTGCTGGAGGTGGCCCATCATGAGCCGCCAGTCGTCGATCTTCGTGTCGCACTCGCGCGCGAAGTCCTTGAGCCCACCTGCACGACGCTGGAGTGCGTGATGCACGTAGGAGCCCCCCGGCATGTAGCCGAGCACCTTCTGGATCGCGCCCTTGACCCGCCAGTCCATACGACCTCCTTCGCGTGGCGATCGCCAGCGTTGGAGGACTAGCACCGCGGATCCGGTGGGACGCGCGAATCGGCGGCGCCTCACGATCGAAGCTCGAGACGAAACGCCTCGACGGACGTCGCGTTCAGCTCGACTGTGAAATGCCGCCGCGCGTGCGCGCTTGCGAAAAATGCGCGCTGGATCAGCTCCGGATCACCGGTCGAACTTGCTGCCGATCCACTCGCCGAGCCGCGACCCGGCGTAGCCACCGGCCGCTGCGCCGGCGCCGGCGCCGATCGCGCCGCCGACCACCGTGCCCGCGCCCGGAGCGACCGCCGTACCGGCCGCGGCACCGAGCGCGCCGCCGCCCCAGCGGCCGACCGCGACGCCCGCGGCGCCACCGGCCCACTTGCCCCACTCGGCCCACGAGGCACCGCCGGTGACGTAGTCGAGCGAGTCGACATCGATGGACTGGAAAGAATCGATCGTGGCCGTATCGAGATTGTGCATGGGAACGTGCTCCTGGTGTGTCGAGCATCGCCGCGCGACGCTCGCGATGAAGGTGTGAGATTGGTTGGAGGTCAAACGATCAGCGCTTCGCGAGTCGGTGCCGGAGGATGTGAAATCCGAGCACCGCGGCGATGCAGAACAGCGCCGCGTAGAGCTCGCCGCCCTCGAGGGCGATCGGCGTGGCGATCACGCCGACGGCGCCGTAGACGAGCAGGTCGGTTCGAGTGGCGGGCGACATGAGACACTCCGACGTCGAGCGTGCGCCGCTCACCGGTCGAACAGCCCGCCGATGGCGCCGCCGACCTTCTGGCCGACCCAGCCACCCGCCGCGCCGCCGGCGACGCGCCCCGCGACGCCACCGACCGCCGTACCGACGCCCGGCGCGACCGCCGTCCCCGCCGCCGCACCCGCCGCCGCGCCGCCGAGCTGACCGAGGTAGCCGCCGACGCCGGCGCCCGCCCACTGGCCCCACTCCCTCCACGTCGCGCCGCCCGGGCCACCGCCCGTGATGACGTCGAGGTTGCACAGGTCGATCGTTTCGAAGAGGTCGAGAGTCGCGGTGTTCGTCATTGCTGATGGCTCCTGGTTGTCAGGCAGCTAGAGCAGCCGGCATGCCGAGCCGCCGCGGCAGGAACCATCGTGCACGTTCGCGTACTTGCCGCGCAGCGTGTGGGCGACGCGTGCTCCTCGCGGTTGGCAACCCGCATACCGCGCTCGACGAACGGCGGCGCTCAGCGCTTGCGAACGCGGGCGAAGAACTCGCGAGCGACCGTGGTCTTCGGATCGTCGACGACCTGCGCCGGCGGGCCGTCCTCGACGATCGTGCCCTGGTCGATCACCCACACGCGCGACGCGATGTCGTGTGCGAAGTGCATCTCGTGGGTGACGACGAGCATCGTCATCCCGCCGGACGCGAGGTCGCGGATCACCTCCATGACGTCGTCGCGCATCTCGGGATCGAGCGCGCTCGTCGGCTCGTCGAACAGCATGACGTCCGGGTGCATCGCGAGTGCGCGCGCGATCGCGACGCGCTGCTGCTGGCCACCGGACAGCTCGTGCGGGAACGAGCCGCCGCGATCGCCGAGCCCGACCCGCGCGAGCAGCGCGCGCGCCTCGTCCTCGGCCTTGGCGACCGGTGCGTGCTTCACGACGCGCGGCGCGAGCGTGATGTTGTGGAGCGCGGACAGGTGCGGGAACAGGTTGAACTGCTGGAACACCATGCCGACCCGCGTGCGCAGCGCGCGCAGCTGATCCGGATCGTGGCGCGCGATGCCCGGCCGTAACGTCATGCCCGCGATCACGATCTCGCCCGCATCGAACGGCTCGAGGTAGTTGAGGCAGCGCAGCAGCGTCGACTTGCCGCCGCCCGACGGGCCCACGATCGCGATCGTCTCGCCCTTGGCGACCTCTGCCGACAGGTTCTCGAGCACGCGGCGCTCGCCGTGGCGCTTAGAGAGCGAGCGGACGCTGATCACGCGCGAGCCTCCTCTCGAGCCTGCGCGCGAGCTCCGACAGCGGAAAGCTGAGCGCGAGGTACAGCGCGGCACACGCGAGGCCCGGCACGAGCCAGCCGCGCATGTCGACCGCCGCGATCGTCATCCGCTTCGTCAGCTCGATCACCGTGATCACGCTGACGAGCGAAGAGTCCTTGAGCAGCGAGACGAAGTCATTCGTCATCGGCGGCAGCGCGAGCCTGAGCGCCTGCGGCAGCATCACGTGCCACAGCGTCTGCCACGGGCCGAAGCCGAGCGCGCGGGCCGCCTCGCTCTGCCCGCGCGGGATCGCGAGCAGCGCGCCGCGATAGACCTCGGCCTCGTACGCCGCGTAGTTGAGGCCGAGGCCGAGCACGGCGGACTGCACCGGCCCGAGCTCGATGTAATCGGCGATGCCGTAGTAGAGGACGAACAGCTGGAGCAGCACCGGCGTGCCGCGAAACAGCTCGATGTAGACGCGCGCGGCGGCGCCGAGCGGCGCGGGTCCATAGACGCGGCAGATCGCGAGCAGCATGCCGACCGGCACCGCGATCAGAAACGCGAGGATCGTGAGCTCGAGCGTGACGAGCGCGGCGTCGAGGAACTGCAGCACCATGTCGCCGTCGAACGTGCGCGCCGGCAGCGACACACCCTCGATCGGCTCCGCCTGCGTCTGGCGGTCATCCCACAGCTTCCAGCGGCGCAGGATCTGCTCGAGCTCGCCGTCCTTGCGCATCGCCGCGAGCGCGCCGTCGATCGCGGTCTTGAGCTCGCGATCCGCCTTGCGCATGCCGATCACGTAGCTGCCGCGTGCGACGTCGTACGGTACGCAGCGCAGCTTCGGGTGCTCGGGAATGCAGCCGTAGCGATCGGCGATGATGTTGTCGAGCAGCACCGCGTCGAGCCGGCCGCGCTCGAGATCGTCGTAGGGCTCCTGGTTGCCCTCGTAGACGCGCGCCTCGAGCGGCAGCATCTGCAGGATGTCGTGCGCGTAGGTCTGGTTCAGCGTGCCGACGCGCTTGCCGGCGAGGTCGAAGATCGCGCGGTAGGGATCGCCGTCGCGGATCACGAGCGTCTCGGCGTAGACGAAGTACGGATCCGACAGCAGGATCCGCTCGCGCCGCTCCTGCGTCGCCTCGAGGCCGTTGATCGCGATGTCGAAGTCGCCGCGCTCGAGCGAGGGGACGAGGTTCGACCACGTGTACTGCACCATGCGCGGCTTGACGCCGAGCCGGCGGCCGATCGCGTCCATGATGTCGACCTCGAAGCCGATCAGGTGGCTCGGGTCCTTCGGATCTTCGAACACGTACGGCTCGCCGCCCTGGCGGTCCGCGCCCCACGTCAGCTCGCCGCGCTCGCGGATCTTCGCCAGCGTGCGGCCGTCCCCGTGGTCTTCGCCCCCACTGCAACCTGCAAGCAGCACGACCGCGAGGACGAGGACGCGTGGCACGGCGGCAGTATGCCGGAGCGCGACCGCCTTGCGTTACCATGTGCGCATGGACCTGGGCCGCATGCTCGACAAGTGCATCCGCGACCAGTGGTCGATCGACGACCTCGACTGGTCGATCCCGCCGCCCGCGTTGCCGCGCGACAAGGAAGAAGCGGTCGTCCAGTACTTCACCGACATGGCCGGCATCGAGCTGCTCGCCGGCGCGCTGTTCGCCGTGCAGCGCGACAAGACCGACGACCCGACGCTGAAGCAGATCTTCGCGTCGTTCGTGATCGACGAGCACCGGCATTCCGCGGTCGCGGCGCGGCTCGCGCGCCACTACGACGTCCATCACTACCGCGCGTACGTCGAGAGCCCGGCGCTGACGCAGTTCCGGCCGCACTTCCTCGCGCTGGTGTCGAAGACGTCGCCGGAGATCGCGAACGCGTACATCACGAGCGGCGAGCTGATCCTCGACGTCGCGCTGCTGCGATCGCTCGACGATTACGTCGCCGACGAGATGAGCCACCAGGCGATGCACCTCATCAACCGCGACGAGTCGCGCCACATCGCGATCGACTTTCACATGACCGAGCTCTACTGCTCGGACGCGTACCTCGAGTCGATCCGGCGCCGGCCCCGCCCCAGCGTGCGCGCGATGGCGACCGGGCTGCGCGCGCTCGCGACGATGATGTGGCACGCGAAGCCGTTCCTGCAGCAGGTGTTTCTGACGCCGATGGATCGCACCGATCCGAGCGGCCGCCGGATCCGCGAGGCGTTCAAGCGCATCCAGCTCGTGCTGCGCAAGCCGACGGTCGCGCGCGCGCCGTTCTCGCGGATGATGATCGCGATCCAGGACATGTACAACCACCCGGTCCTCGGCAAGCTGCTCGGCCGCGTGCTGCTGCGCGTGCTCGGCGCCGAGGATCGCGCGGCGCGCATCCTGTTCACCGACGAGGAGCTGCGCCGCACGCAGCAGATGTCGTTCGAGGAGCTCGCCGAAGAAGCGCTGTCGGTGAAGTACTCGTAGCGTAAGCTGCAACGGTGCCGCGCGTTCCTCGTCCGGAGGGATCAATGACGCGCCTGTCCCTGCTCCTCGTGATCGCCGTGACCGGGTGTGCGGTCGGCGGCGCCAAGAAGTCGGCCTCGCAGCCGTACGTGCAGTCGCGGCTCACGACCGAGCTGCCGGCGACGAATCCCGACAGTCGCGTCGAGGCGATCGCCGCGGACGCGCCGCAGGGCGAGAGCCTCGGAGGCCGGATCGGGCCGCTGTTCGCCGGACCGGCCGGGCCGCCGGTCGCCGCGCCGCTGACGCCGGCGGTCCCGAAGGACAACGAGAAGCTCGTGATCGAGGCGTGGATCGAGCTCCGCGTCGACGAGGTCAGCAAGGCGGCCGCCGACATCCGCGCGCGCGTCGAGGCCGACGGTGGGCGCGTGGTCTCGGAGAACATCATCGGCCCCGACAAGGCCGCGACGAGTGCCGCGATGGAGCTCCGCGTGCCGCCCGGCAAGACGGCCGCGTTCCAGACCTGGCTCGCGGCGCAGGGGCTGATCGAGTCGCGCCGCGTGCTCGCGTCCGACGTCAGCAAGACGCTGTTCGATCAGCAGCTCGCGCTCGACAACCTCGAGCTGACGATGAAGCGACTGCAGGAGCTCGCGAAGCGCGACATCGCGATGAAGGAGCTGCTCGAGCTCGAGAAGGAGATGACGCGCGTGCGCGGCGACATCGAGCGGATCAAGGGCGAGCAGCGCTGGCTGATGGATCGCGTCGAGCTCGCGACGATCTCGCTGACGCTGACGCGCGAAGGCGGCCCGGTCGAGTTCGCGCCGCACGCGCGGATCCATCCCGGTGCGCACCTCGCGACGCTGTCGCTGCTCGATCCCGGCGACCGGCCGCGGACGCGCGTCGGCGGTGGCGTCACCGTCCATATCCAGCGATTTCTGACGTTCGACCTCGACGTGTTCCCGCGCAAGCAGGGCGATAGCCGCGTCGTGATCGGCACGGTCGGCACCGCGCTGTACTCGAGCTTTCTCGGCGCCGGGCGCCGCGAGTTTCTGAATCCGTATCTCGGGTTCCGCGCAGGCTACGGCTATCTCAGCGGCGAGCAGGCCGGGCTCGTCGGCGGCGAGCTCGGGCTCGAGCTCTACAAGCAGCGCTACGTCCAGATCGAGATCGCCGGCCGCGCGCTCGCGTTCTTCCGCGACGACTCCACCGACGTTGCACTACACGTCCAGCTCGGGCTCGAAGTACCGTTCTGATGCCGTCGCGGTCCGCCGCGGTCGCTTATGATCGGGGCGATGGCGAAGCGCGACGGCGCGCATGCGGACGCGGCGCTCGTGCCCGTGCCACAGGTCGCGGACGAGCCGGTGCGCGCGACGCGGCTCTACGGTGCGATCGAGATCCCCGACGAGCTCGGCCCGCAGACGAAGCCGGACTCCGGCGTCTACGAGGCCGCGAGCGGACCGACCGTCGGCGATCGGCTCGCGCACTACGAGGTCGAGGACGTGCTCGGCCGCGGCGGGATGGGCGAGGTGCTGTCGGCCCGCGATCACGCGATCGGGCGCGCGGTCGCGATCAAGCGGCTGCGGATCGCGAGCCCCTCGGGCGACGTGCTCGCGCGGTTCCTCCGCGAGGTCCGGATCCAGGGCCGGCTCGAGCACCCCGCGGTCGTCCCGGTGCACGAGCTCGCGTACGACGAGAACGACCAGCCGTTCTTCGTGACGAAGCAGCTCGCGGGCACGACGCTCGCGGACGTGCTGCCGCGGCTCGCGCGTGGCGAGCGTGCGGCCGAGGAGACGTTCTCGCGCCAGCGCCTGCTGCGCGCGTTCGTCGATGTCTGCCTCGCGATCGAGTTCGGGCACACGCGCGGCGTCGTGCATCGCGATCTCAAGCCGGCGAACTTCGTGCTCGGCGACTTCGGCGAGGTCTACGTGCTCGACTGGGGGATCGCGCACGTCGGCGACGAGGCGAGCCCGGACGCCGGGTTTGCCGATGTCGACACGGTCGGCGGCGCCGACACGCTGCAGGGCACGATCCTCGGCACGCCCGGCTACATCGCGCCCGAGCAGATCAACGCCGATCCGAGCCTCGATCGCCGCGCCGACGTCTACTCGCTCGGCTGCATCCTGTTCGAGCTGCTGACGCTCGAGCCTCTGCACCCGCGCGGTCACGGCGCGATCGCGTCCGCCTTCGCCGGCGTGGATGCCCATGCGTCGATGCGCGCGCCCGATCGCGAGATCCCGCCCGAGCTCGATGCGATCTGCGTGCGCGCGACCGCGCTCGACCGCGATCACCGGTTCGCGACCGCGCGCCAGCTCGCGACCGAGGTCCAGCGCTTCCTCGACGGCAAGCGTGACCTCAACCTGCGCGCCGAGCTCGCGCGCAGCGCACTGCACGAGGCGCAGCGCGCGTTCGTCGTCGATTCGCCGGACGAGCGCCGCGTCGCGATCCGGTCCGCCGCGCGCGCCCTCGCGCTCGATCCGACGAATCGCGAGGCGGCGGACGTCGTCGGTCGGTTGATGCTCGAGCCGCCGCGCGAGACGCCGGCGGAGGTCGAGGCCGAGCTCGCGCGGCTCGACGAGGTGTCGCTCCGCCAGAGCGCGAAGTTCGGCACGATCGCCGCGGTCGTGTACGCGCTGTTCTTTCCGCTGATGTACTGGGCCGGGTTTCGCGAGCTCTGGTACCACCTGTTCGGCATCACGACGTGCGTGCTGATCGTGATCGCGCAGGCCGTGCTCGCACCGCGCACGACCGCGCTGTGGCCGCGCTACTTCGCGATGTTCGCGAACCTCGGGATGTTCGCGCTGTTCAGCTATCTCGCGAGCCCCGTCGTGTTCGGCCCCGGTCCGCCGATCGTGATGGTGATGCTGCTCGTCTCGCACCGCCGGCTGATCCCCGTGTGGATGATGGCGCTGCTGACATCGTCCGCCGTGCTGCTGCCGTTCCTGCTCGAGGCGCTCGGCGTGCTCGGCCCGCAGCTCTCGATCGAGAACGGCTCGCTGCGCGTCCACACGCTCGCGGGCTCGCTCGATCCGACGGTGACGATCATCGCGCTCGTGTTCTACACGTTCGCGCTCGGCCTGTTCGCGGGGCTGCTCGGCCAGATGCAGAACGCGGCGCGCCGCGACGCGACGCGAGCGATGGCGCTCCAGGCGTGGCAGGTCCGCCAGCTCGTGCCGCGCGCGCGGACCGTGCCGCCGCCGAGCTGAGCTACTGCGCGCGGCCGGCCATCGGATCCTGCGCCGGCGGCTGCACGCCCGGTGCGGCGACGACCGGATACTTCTTGTAGTGCCAGGCGTTGATGCCCTCGTCGAGCACGTACGCCCGCTTGTGGCCGCGCTTGACGAGCTCGTCGACGACGATGCCCGACAGGTGATGCGGGCACGCGCAGTACGCGATCGTGACGACGTCGAGCGGCACGTCGTCGAGCCGTTTCGGATCGTGATACGGGATCGAGACCGCACCCTTGACGTGGACGTGCATCCAGTCCGACGGCGGCCGCGCGTCGATGATGATCATCTTGCGACCGTCCGCGAGCGCCTTCGCGACCGCATCGACGCTGACGAACCGGTTCTCGCGTGGCGTGAACGAGGGATCGCGACCCTTCGGGTTCAGGACGAGCGGCTCGTTGCCGGTCGGCGGCGGCAGCTTCGACGTGACGAGCGCGCCGGCGCCGAACGACCGCACGTACGCGACGAGATCGTCGAGCTGCTCGGGCTTCATCACCGCGCCGAACGCCTGCATCTTCGTGCCCGGGCGGCCCTTCTCGATCGCGTAGCGCAGGAACGCGTCGGTCGCCTGCTTCTGGAACGTCGGGTTCGCGAGGTGGATCGCCTCGCCGCGGATCGCGGTGTCGCCGTGGCAGGTCTTGCAGTACTCGTTGTAGAGCGCGGCGCCGCGCTGCGCGTCGCCCGGCGTGACATTCGCGAGCGCGAGCGACGGCGTGCCCTGCGAGCGGATGTAGCGCACGAGGCTCGCGACCGCGGCGTCGTCGAGCGGACCGCCCATCGCCTTGCCGTACGCGCCCATCGACGTGCCCGGACGACCGGTGACGATCGCCTGGGTCAGGAACGCGTCGGTCGCGCTCTCCTGAAACGTCGCGTTGACGAGCGACGGCGCGTGGTCCGCCTTGTAGCCCTTGAGATCGTCGCCGTGGCACGGCGCGCACAGCTTCACGTAGTGCTGCTTGCCGGTCGCGGTGTCGGCGCTTGCGAGCGCGGGCACCGTGACCGACGGCGCCGGTGCGATCGGCTGCGTGGGCTCGACCTTCGGCGTCGCCGACCCGGAGTTACAAGCTGCGACGACGACGAGGACGAGCCAGCGCACGTCGAACGCTATACCACTCGCGTGGACTCAGCGGTGATCGCGGATCACGGGGCCGCCGCCGCGATGATCACGCACGCGTGGACCGTCATCGCGGCGACCGCCACCACCGACCCACCGGCCCTCGACCCAGACGTGACCGCGACCGCGGCGCTCCCAGCGGCCTTGCTCCCAGCGATAGCCGACGCGCTCGCGCTCCCAGCGTCCGTCGTTCCACACCCAGCGATTGCCGTGACGGACCCAGCGTCCTTCGATCCAGATGAAGCCAGGCCGCGTCTCGACGACGACCGTGCGAGGCGGCGGTGGCTCTTCCTCGACCTCGACGACAGCGACCGGCGCGACCACGTGGGCGTGTGCCCGACCTTGGACGACACAGCCGACCGACGGCAGGGCCATCGTGGCGGCGAGAAGCAAGCTAGCGAGCGTCGTGCTCTTCATGAATCCTCCTCCCAATGACTCGTGACGGGAGCAAACGTTAGACCAGTCAGATCCGCAGAAAATTCGACGACCTGAATCCGGCATGAAGCCCACTTGCTGTGGTGCCCCCGCCACAGCCGCGAATGATGCCTCACGTCGTCGGTGGGCCGCCACCCGACATAGTGCTTCGAGAACGGCGAACCCTGCGATAACATCGCAGGCGATGCGCAGTCTGGCGACCGCGGGGCTCGCTGTGTTGGCGTGGTTCGCGTGCACCGCGTGCAACGCCTCGATCGGCGTCGGCGGTGGTGCGGACGCGCCGATCGGCGACGATGACGACGGTGGACCGCCACCGCCGGACACGACGCCGCCGCTCGGACCGTGGGGCACGCCGACGAAGATCGCGTCCGCGAGCGATCCGGCGCGAGCAGAAGACGACGGCACGCTGAGCTACTCGGGCCTCGAGCTCGTGTTCGCGGTCGTCGATCCGAACGACGCGAACCGCAAGGATCTGTTCTACGCGTCGCGCCCGGATCTGCAGAGCGACTTCGGTGCCGCGACGAAGCTGCCGTTCTCGGCACTCGGCACGTCGGAGGAGACGCCGCGGTTCTCGCCCGATGATCTGTCGCTGTTCTTCGCGAAGACGAACGGCACGAACGGGCTCGACGTGTTCCAGGTGACGCGACCGACAGCGCTCAGCCAGATGTGGGGCACGCCGACGGCGGTCGCCGGCGTCAACAGCACGCAGACCGACAAGTGGTTCATGCCGTGCGGTGCGAGCTACCTGATGATCGTCGGTGCCGACATCGCCGAGGGCACGATGGGCAACCCGCCGACGATCGTGGCCGAGCTCAGCTCCGCGAGCAGCGAGACCGGCACGTTCCTGACCCAGGACTGTCTGACGACGTACTTCGCGTCGACGCGCGACGCCGGCATCAACAAGATCTTCACCGCGTCGCGAACGAGCGTCGCCGCGCCGTGGACGACGCCGACCGCGATCGTCGACTTCAATGCGCTCGGTGGCCGCCAGCAGGATCCGTTCATCGCGAACGACAACAGGACGTTCGTGTTCGTCAGCGACGTCGCCGGCACGAACGACATCTACATCAGCACGCGCTGATCGCTGCCCTACGGCGCGACCGCGTTCGACGGATCGTTCGGCACCGTCGCCGCGGTGAGGTCGAGCCGCAGGTACTTCGTGATCGGCAGCGCCGTGCTGTAGCCATCGCCGAAGTTGCCGAGGAACAGACCCGCGAAGCTGCCCTCGAAGTTCGGCTTCTCGTTGATCATCCACGTCACGAGCCCGATCGTCGTCGAGCCGTTGAAGTGGCTGCGTGGGATCGCGAATTCGACGAACGTGCCCGCGTGACCGCTCTGCGGCGTGCCGACCGTCGTGTACGTCGTGCCGCCCTGGAACTGCTCGATCGACGAGAACGTCGCGGTGCACTTCCAGCGCGCGTAGAGCTCGGCGCCGAACCCCGACGGGAACACCGCCTGCTGCGTGTTGTACTTGAGGCTCTTGATCGCGCCGGTGCCCGCACCGGGATCGGTATCGATGTAGACGAACAGCCACTTCGACGCGGTGTCGAGCGCGGTCGGGTTGAGGTCCGGACCGCTATAGCCGATGTAGAGGTTCTGATCGTCCCACGTGACGCGCGCGGTGTACGCGGTCGACGTCGTGCCGAACGTCTCGGCGGCGAGGAAGTCGTCGCTGCCGTCGAGCACGACCGTGTGGCTGTACGCCGACGAGCCGTCGGGCGCCGCATCGGTCTGGGGCGCGTCGACGTCCGGCAGGTTGCCGTCGCGCGGCGGCGCGTCCTTGCCGGGGCCGGCGTCGAGCGAAGGGTTGGCCGCCGTACTACAAGCCGTCACCAGGAGCAGGAGAGCCGTCCGCACGGCGGCGGACTCTACCCGAATCGACACGCGGCGTAACCGAGGATTCGCGGCCCGTCGACGGTCCCGGTCGGCGTCGGCTGCCAGCCGCGCTGCACGCGATCTTCCAGCAACTCCGCGGCGTTCGGCCTGTGATCCCACACGGAGACCGCGCGGACGCCGCCGAGTCACGTCGTGTCGAACACCAGGAACGCCGGCGCCGTGGCGTGCGTCACGATCACGTCGTGGGTGTACTCGTCCTGGACGACGACCTCGACGACGTCGCCGCCCCAGCGCAGCACGTCCTCGAGGGTCTCGAGCCGTCCGGCGAGCGCGAGCTTGTCGATCGTGCTCGGCGCGATCGCTCCGACGACGCGCAAGTCCCCGCTCACGCGTCGAGCATGTCACGTGTCATCGGCGCACGCGAGACCGAGGCCACGGGGCATGCGCGTTGCACATCGCGGGATCATGCGAGGCCTCGTTCCCGTCGGTCGTGCCTTGTTCGCGCTGATCTTCATCACGAGCATCTTCGGCCACTTCTCGCGAACCACCATCGACTATGCGGCAGCGCACGGCGTGCCCCTGGCCACGATCGTCGTGCCGCTGTCCGGCGTGCTCGCGCTCGTCGGTGGCGTGATGATCCTGCTCGGCTATCGCGCGCGGTTCGGCGCGTTCTTGCTGATCGTGTTCCTCGTGCCGGTGACGGTCGTGATGCACCGGTTCTGGGGCCTGCCCGATCCCCAGATGGCCGAGATGCAGCGCGTGATGTTCATGAAGAACCTGTCGCTGATCGGGACCGCGCTGCTCGTCATGTACTGGGGCTCGGGCCCGTACAGCCTCGACGGCTGACCACGCGGCCGTGGTTGCGATACGATGCGCGCGTGCGTGTCGCCGCCGTCGTCCTGATCCTCGCCGCGGGCTGCGCGCGCGATCCGGTCACCGCCGAGTGTCCCGACATCGGGCCCGGTGACCTCGTCGTCACCGAGATCCGAGGGCCGCAGGATCCCGAGGACCTGAACGGCCCGTGGGTCGAGCTGTTCAACGCGAGCGGCGGCGAGATCGACCTCGTCGGGATCAAGATCCGGTTTCGCCGCAAGGACGGCAGCTCCGAGGTCCCGGTGCTCGTCCGCCACTCGGTGCCGCTCGCGGCCGGCGGCTACGCGGTGCTCGGCGACTTCGCCGACGCCGAGAAGCCAGCGTTCGCGAGCTACGGCTTTGCCGACGACTATCGCGTGACCTGGTTGTCGGCGGCCGCGGTCGACGTCGAGAGCTGCGGCACGCTGATCGACCGCGCGATCTACGACGTGCTGCCCGACGTCGGGACCTACTCGCTCGGCGGTGCACCCGATAGCGAGAACAATGACTTGCCCGCGTCGTGGTGCACCGATCCGAATTCGGCCGGAACTCCGGGTGCGATGAATGTCGCCTGTCCGTGATACGCACGTAGCGATGGCGCGCCGGTTGTTCGTCCTCGTCACCGCGCTCGCGGTCGCGCTCGGGTGCGGCCCGGCGCAGAGCGATCGCTACACGCGCAAGCAAGCGCAGAAGTCGCTCGCGAAGCTCGAGGCCCCGGGCATCCTGATCGGCGAGTTCCGGCTGACGAAGGTCGTCGACGGCGACACGGTCAAGGTCGACGGCCTCGACAGCTCGCTACGCCTGATCGGCATCGATGCCGAGGAGACGTTCAAGAACGAGGCGGACCGCCGCGCGGTCGAGGCCGACTGGAACGCGTACCTCAAGATGAAGCGCGGGGACTCACCGCGGCCGGTGAAGATGGCGTCGCCAATGGGCGAGATGGCGAAGGACTGGGGCAAGCACTTCTTCGAGGGCGTCGAGCGCGTCCGCGTCGAGCGCGACCACCCCGCCGAGATCCGCGATCGCTACAACCGCTACCTCGCGTACGTGCTCGCGCAGAAGAACGGCGTGTGGGTCAACTACAACGTCGAGCTCGTGCGCGCCGGGATGTCCCCGTACTTTCCGAAGTACGGCTACTCGCGCCGGTTTCACAACGACTTCATGAACGCGCAGGAAGAGGCGAAGCAGCACAAGCGCGGCATCTGGGCGCCGGGCGTGAAGTCGTATCCCGACTACGGCGAGCGCGAGACGTGGTGGATGGCGCGCGGCGCGTTCGTCGAGGAGTTCCGCAAGGAAGGCGAAGGCAAGCCGAACTACATCGACCTGACGCACTGGGATGCGATCAAGCAGCTCGAGGACCACGTCGGCAAGGAGGTCCACCTGCTCGCGACCGTGTCCGACGTCCGGATCTCCGAGAAGGGGCCGGCGCGCGTGTTGCTGTCGTACCGGATGAGCCAGGACTTCCCGCTGATCTTCTTCGACCGCGACCTGCTCGGCACGACCGGGCTGCGCGAGTGGAAGGGCGAGTTCGTCGTCGTGACGGGTGTGCCGACGCTCTACACGAACAAGTACAACGGCAAGCAGCAGCTCCAGATCCAGATCGACCGCGCGAGCCAGATCAAGCTCTCGCCCGTACCGGGGCTCACACCGCCTACGGCCCCGACGACCGCGCAGCCGTAAACGTCACAGTACGAGCGGCTGTAAATATGCGAGTGTAGGGGCAACATGCGTGCACTCGTCCTGGCCTGCGCGGTCACGACATCCGTTCTGTCTGCGTGCGGACCCTCGAGCAAGGAGGGCACGTGCAAGGACACGCTCGTCGCCGGCGACCTCGTGATCACCGAGGTGTTCGCGGACTTCGCGGCACCCGCAGGTGGCACTGGCGCCGACGAGGGCAAGGAGTGGTTCGAGATCTACAACGCGAGCGATCGCGCGCTCGATCTCAAGGGCCTGACCGTCACGCACAGCCGCCCTGATGGCAGCAAGGCGAAGCAGCACATCATGGCCGAGGTCACGATCGCGCCCGGCCAGTTCTTCACGCTCGGCAACTCGACGCCCGATCTCGTGCCGCCGTACATCGACTACGGCTACAGCGCCGATCTCGGCGATCTGTTCAACACCGACGGCGGCAAGCTCGCGCTGTCGTGTGGCGACTCCGAGATCGACAGCGCCGAGTACCAGACGGTGAAGTCCGGCCACTCGCGCGAGCTGACCGGTGCGCAGTTCCCCGACTACACGCTCAACGACGATCTCGCGAACTGGTGCGAGGCCGCGGACGCCGAGTTCGAGGACGCGAACTTCGGTACGCCGGGCTCGGACAACGACTGCACACCGGTCGTGATCGGCCAGTGCACCGACGCCGGCGCCGGCGTGTCGCGCCCGGTCGTGTCGCCGCAGCCGGGCGATCTCGTGATCACCGAGGTGATGCCGAACCCCGGCGCGTCGAGTGACACGACCGGCGAGTGGTTCGAGGTCCAGGTCAGGACCGACGTCGATCTCAACGGCCTCGCGCTCGACCGCGCCGGCGACACCAGCGCGCCCGACGTGATCGACGCGCCGGACTGCATCCACGTCGCCGCCGGCGAGACGATCGTGTTCGCGAAGAGCCTCGACGCGACGATGAACGGCATGCTGCCGGCCGGCGCGATCAAGGGCACGTTCGACTTCGCGCTCGTCGACGGCTCGGCGACCGCGCCCGGCGACGTCCGCATCCTCGCCGGCACGACGGTGATCGACGCGGTCAGCTGGACCGCCACCCGCAGCGGCCGCTCGCACCAGCTCGATGCCGATCTCGTCGATGCGATCGCGAACGACAACGAGTCGAACTTCTGCGACGGCGCGACCGCCTACGGTGCCGGCGATCTCGGCACGCCGGGTGCGTTGAACGAGCAGTGCCCGCTGGTCGCGCCGCCGGGCATGTGCGCGGACGGTCCGCAGCTGCGCGCGATCGTGAAGCCCGCGGCCGGCCAGCTCGTGATCACCGAGGTCATGGTCAATCCGAAGATCGAGAGCCCCGCCGGTCAGGAGTGGTTCGAGATCACGAACACCGGCGTGACCGCGTTCGACCTCAACGAGCTTGGCCTCGATCAGGCCGCCGGCACGCGCGCGCCCGACATCATCCAGTCGTCGAACTGCATCTCGGTCGCGGCCGGCGGGTTCGCGCTGTTCGCGCGGTCGACCGATCCGACGGTGAACGGCATGCTCGCCGGCGTCGATGCGACGTTCGGGTTCGGGCTGTCGAACAGCGGCGGCGATGTCCAGGTCGTCGACGGCGCGACCGTGCTCGATGCGGTGACGTGGGGCAGCGTGTCGACGACGAGCTTCGACGGCAAGTCGATCCAGCTCGATCCCGACTCGACGACGACCACCGGCAACGACACGCCGGCGAACATGCTCGGCAACGTGTGGTGCCTCGGCGCGACGCCGTACGGCGACGGCACGAACACCGGCACGCCGAAGGCAGCGAACGCGCAGTGTCCGTGAAGCTGCTCGCGGCCGCGTGCGCGCTCGTCGCCGCGTGCGCGCTCGTCGCGGGATGCGGCGGGGGCTCGGAGTGCGGCCCGAGTGAAGGCGTGGTCGCGAACGTCGTCGACGGCGACACGATCGATCTCGAGAGCGGCGTGCGCATTCGCTACCTGATGGTGAACACGCCGGAGACCACCGGCGGCAAGAACGAGTGCTACGGCCAGAACGCGGTGACGTTCAACACCGACCTCGTGCTCGGCAAGACCGTGCAGCTCGACTACGACGTCGAATGCGAGGACCGGTTCGGCCGGACGCTCGCGTACGTCACGGTCGGCGGCCAGGAGGTCAACACGCTGCTCGTCGAGCGCGGCTACGCGTGCGTGCTGCACATCCCGCCGAACGGCGACGACCGCGCCGCGGAGTTCGAGGCGCTCGAGGACGAGGCGAAGGCAGCGCTTCGCGGCCTGTGGGGCGCGTGCGATCCGATACCGTGTAACTGACCTGCGATCTCTGCAGGCCGCGATCTGCGAAAACTGCCGCTGAAGCCGCGCGGTCACGGTCGGCGACGAATTTTGTCAACGCGACAACGTGCCAGCGCGCCTGGCCTTTTGACGATCGTCGTCGGAGATGCGTCGGCAGGCAACCGCCGGCATGCCGGGCATGTCACTTGCTGTTGCACGGAGACGACAATGTCCACGCTCGAACCAGGGGACGTGCTCGCGGGGCGGTACGAGATCCTCGCGCCGCTCGGCAAGGGCGGGATGGGTAGCGTGTATCGCGCCCGGCACCGCACGCTCGATCGCGAGGTCGCGCTCAAGATCCTCGAGCCGTCGCTGATCGACGACGGCGAGGCGCGGTTCGAGCGCGAGGCGCGCGCGATCGCGAAGCTCGACCATCCGTCGTGCGTGCGCATCCTCGATTACGGGCGCACGAAGCGCCACAAGTTCATCGTGATGCAGCTGCTCGAGGGCCAGACGCTCGCGGCGATGCTGAAGCACGCGGGCCAGCTGCCGGTCGCGCAGGCGCTGCAGCTCGCCAAGAATCTGCTGTCCGCGCTCGTCCACGCGCACGCGCGCGGCGTGCTGCACCGCGATCTCAAGCCCGAGAACGTGATGCTCGTCGGTCCCGGCAAGCGCGCGATCTTGATCGACTTCGGCCTCGCGCACCTCGAGAACGACGCGCCGCTGACCCAGAAGGGCATGTGCATCGGCTCGCCGAGCTACCTCGCACCGGAGCGTGTCGACGGCCAGCCGCACGACGAGCGCTCGGACCTGTACGCGGTCGGCGTGCTGCTCTACGAGATGCTGGCCGGGACGCGGCCGTTCGTCGGCAAGTCGCCGATCGAGATCATCACGCTGGCGCGCGCCCGTCCGCCGCGCCCGCTGCGCGCGATCCGCGCCGACATCTCGAAGCCGCTCGACGCGCTCGTCGCGCGCGCGCTCGCGAAGGATCCGGCACGCCGGTTCGACACCGCCGAGGACATGCTCGCCGCGCTCGAGGATCTGCCGATCGTCGAGCAGATGGCCGAGCTCGCGGTCACCGCCGAGCGCGACGAGGCCGCGACGACGCTCGTCAACGCGAAGCTCGTCGTCGCCGGCGTGCGCGGCCCGTCGCTGCTCGCGCGGGTCGTGTCGCGGATCCGCTACGGCCGCTGGCGCTGGAAGTCGGCTTAAGCCGCGAGCTGGCCGACGAGCGCCTGCACGTGCTGCGCGTGCTCCGGCAGCCCTTCGGCCTGATCGTAGACGCGCCACTTGTAGCTCGTGCGATCCGGCAGCGCGACCGCGAGCTCCCAGCCGCGCGAGTACGTCGTCTGCATGTTGCCGACGTCGGCGAACGTCTTCGCGCGGATCGCGAGCTGCACCTGGCTGCGATCGAAGCTGCGCGTGTCACCACCCGCGAGCTTGACGATCACGCGCCGGTTCGTGATCGCGACGTAGTACAGCTTCGACGACAGCATCTTGCGCTCGATCGCGACGATGCAGATCGGCTCGCCCTCGTCGGGCCGCCGGCCGTTCGCGACGTCCGCGCGCAGCGACGTCATCGCGTTGCCGTACATCTCGGCCGCCTTGCCGCGCAGCTTGCCGCGCATCACGAACGACACCACGAACACCGCGATCACCAGACCGAACGAGAGCACTTGCCATGACTGCATGAGTTCCTCCTGCTCGGTTCATTGCCGGTCGGTCGATCGAGGTTGCACGCGATCGACTCAGAGCGCGAGCGCGATCCAGCCGAGCGGATCGTCGACCATCTCGACCAGCGTGCTGCGGCCATCGGGTCGGACGAATCGCACCGGCAGTGCCCCGCCGTCGAGCTCGCCGCGCTCGACGATCACCTCGTCGCGCGCCAGCACCTCCGCCGTCTCGAGCGCCGGGACGAGCCGACCATGACACGCCCGCGCGACGACCGTACGGAGCCGGCCGCGCACCGCGACCACCGGCACGATCACGAGCGTCCGCACGGTCAGCCCGACGACGACGAGCTCGCGCGCCTGCCCGAGGACGCGCGCGAACAGCCCTGCCCGACCGCAGCCCGCATCCGCGCCGCGCACGACGCCGACGTCCGAAACGACGACCGGCTCGCCCGCGGGTGCAATCGCGGCGAGCACGGCCTCGATGTCGCGCCGCAGGGCGCCCACGGCTACAGATCCTCGAGCTTGCCGACCGCCTCCACCTGATACAGCGTGTTGTTCATCGACACGAGCCGGTTGTACGCGCCGATCACCGCATCCGCCGCCTCGCCGGTCTCGCGATCCTCGAACGTCTTGCCCGCGTCGACGAGCCGCATCAGCTTCGTGACCTCGGCCTGGAAGCTCGTCGCGTACTCCGCATACGTCTTGAACGTGTCGTTCAGCTTGCCGCCCTTCGCCGCGACGAACGCGCCGAGCGCGGCGTCGTGCACCGCGAGCGCCTTCGCCGCCTCGCGCAGCTTCGCCGGCTCGCTCGTCTTCGTCAGCGTGGTGACGAACCGCTTCGCCTGCTGCGTGTAGAACCGGAACCAGTAGCGGTAGCTCTTGTCGCCCTCGTACTTCGTGATCTCGTCGTTCGCCTGCGCGTCCTCGATCGCGTCCATCGCGTCGCCCATCGCCGCCATCGCGCCGTCGAACGCCTTGCGTGCCGCGATCATCTGCTCGTGCAGCTTCGCCGCCTGCGCACCCTTGTCGTCCTTGTAGCTCTCCGCCTGGTAGTACTTGAACGCGGTCTCGTACGTCGCGAGCGCCTGCTCCGCCGCCGCGACCGCCGCGTCCGCCTTCGGCCCGATCCCCAGCGACGCCGGCGCCGCCTCCTTCGCCTGCGCGAACGCCTCTTTCGCCTCCTTCACCTTGCGCTGCGCGAACCCCGCGTCGCTCAGCCGCGGCGACCGCGACAGATCGATGCCGCCCTTCTCGCCGACCTCGATCGTCGAGAAGTACCCCGCGATCAGCCGCTTCGGATCGTCGAGCAGCGCATTGAACCCCTGCGCGTACAGCCCCATCGCCTGCTTCGCGTCGGCGCCGGTCGCGCTCTGATCCTTCTTGCAGGCGACCGCGAACATCAACCCGACAAACACCACTGCGTGAACGATTGCTCTCATACCGGCGGAGTTGCCGGACCCACGCCGAAGGTTGCATCGGGGTCAGGCTACACTTGCTCAACCTGGCGGCGCCCAACGCTGCGAGATCACAGTCCTGACCGGGGACAGGCTACACTTGTTCAACCAGAGGCCTGCTTCGCGGCTCGCAAGTTGAGCAAGTGTAGCCTGTCCCCGATCGTCGTCGTGATTTCCGCGTCTTGCGCGTCACCAGGTTGAGCAAGTGTAGCCTGACCCCGATCAGCGGCTGATGGTGGCCTTGAGGCTCGGATCGCCATCGCGCGGGAACTCGGCGAGCGCGCGCTGCACGAGCGCCGGATCACGGCGGCGGACGCCGAGCTGCCAGCGGAGCTCGGCGAGCCGGATCGGATCGGGCGTGCCGGACTCGATCGCGTGCGCGGCCTTCTCGAGCAGCGGCACGGATGACGCGTCGTCGAGCACGGCGGCAGCGTACTGGTAGACGATCGCGCACGGTCCGCTCGGCAGGCCCTGCGGGAACGCGTCGCAGCGGCGGACGGCGTCGCGCGCGAGTGGCAGCGCCTCGGCGCGATGGGCCGGCGCGCCGCCAGTGGCGAGTGCGCGGGCTAGGACCACGTTCGCGTACGCGAGGCCGAGGTCGCGATCGTCGGCGGTCTTCGCGACGAGGTCGCGGCCGCGGCGGGCGAACGCGGTCGCCTCGGCGAGCGCGCCGCGCCGGAGATCGAGATCCGCGTGGACGAGCAGGAGCTGCGCGACCATCGGGTGGTCGGGGCCATAGCTCGCCTCGGCGATCGACTGCGCGGCTGTGAAGTCGGCGTCGGCGGCAGCATAGTCGCCGTGCGCGGCGGCGTGCTGGCCGTGCGAGCCGTAGGCGTAGATGAGGAGCGGGTGGTTCGGGCCCCAGACGGCGCGCTGGAGATCGATCGCGCGCTGGCCGGTCGCGAGCGCGTCGGCGTAGTGGCCGCGCGCGGCCTCGACGAGCGCGAGCTTCGCGAGCACCGATGCGACGTCGGGGTGCCTGGGCCCGAGCGCCGCCTCGTCACGCGCGAGCGCATCGCGGAGGTCGCGGTCGGCGGCGGCGATGTCGCCACGCCCGAGCTCGCTGACGCCGAGCATCGCGAGCGCGTTGCCGAGCTGCGGATGGTTCGGGTCGAGCGTGCGGTAGGCGGCGACCGCGCGCGCGAGCGGCTCGGCGGCGGCGGGTGCGTCGGCGTTGATCAGCTGGACGTTGCCCTCGACGGAGGCGAGCCGCGCGGCGAGCTCGGTCGCACCGTCGAGCTCGCGCGTGATCGTCGCGCCGGTCTTGACCCAGCGCAGGGCGTCCGCCTTGCGACGCGTGTCGTAGACGCCGAGCTTCGCGATCAGCGTCGCGGCGGCGGCGGCGGAGCGGCGATCGCCGCTGGAGACCGCGGCGTCGAAGGCGGCCTGGGCGGCGGTCTGCGCGTCGTCGAGCTTGCCGAGCGCGGTCGCTGCCTCGGCGCGCAGCAGCGCGACTGCGATCGCGAGCGGCGCGTGCTTCGTCGCGAGCGGATCGCGGCTCACCTCGTCGACGATCGTCGTGGCGTCGGCCGGCTGCGCGGCGATCAGCTTGCCGCGCGCGGCCGCGAGGCGATCGGCGAGCGCGTCGGCGCGGGTGCGCTGCGCGGGATCGAGCGCGGGCTGGCCGGTCGCGAGCGCCGCGACGTCGCCGCACGCAGCGAGCGATGGCAGATCCGCGATCGTCTGCACCGACTGCTGGACGATCGCCGGCGTCGCGGTCGCGAACGCCTCGGTCGCCGCGCGCAGCCGGCGCCGCCAGTCGGCGAGGCAGACGGCACGGCGGTCGAGCAGCTCGGTCGACTGCACGTGGCGGACGTGGGTCGCGCGGCACGCGTCGACCTGCGCGTCGAGCCAGGACTGCGCGTCGCGATCGAGCGCGGCGGCGACGCGCGCGAAGCTGTCGGCGGCGAACGGCGCCTTCGTCGCGGCAAACGCCTGCTCGATCTGCGCGCGGCGCGCCGGATCCCAGATCCCGGCGAGCTGATCGCGCGGCACCGGGCACGGATCGCCCGCGTCGTGCGAGCGCGATGCCGAGATCCCGACGACGAGGCCCGCGCCCGCGACCGCCGCGAGCGCGGCCGGCACGATCCACCGCGCGTGCCGTGGCTCGAGCGCATCGACGAGCGCCGCGACCGATGGCCAGCGCGCCTCGGGATCGATCGCGAGCCCCCGCGCGAGCGCGCGCCCGATCGTCGACGCCACGCGCCGGCGGCCGACCGGCGGCCGGGTCATCGCATCGCGGATCGCGTCGAGCGTCGCGCCGGCGAACGGCCGCTCGCCGTGCAGCGCCTCCCACGCGGTGACCGCGTACGCGAACTGATCGGTGCGCTCGGTCGCCGCGCCGCCCGCGAGCTGCTCGGGCGCCATGTACGCTGGCGTGCCCGCGAGCGAGCTGCCGTCGCCGCTCGGCACCGCGACCGAGCGCGCGAGCCCGAAGTCGACGACGCGCACGCGACCGTCGCGCCCGACGAGCACGTTGTCCGGCTTGAAGTCGCGGTGCACGATGCCGGCCGCGTGTGCGGCGGCGAGCCCGCGCCCCGCTTGCCGGAGCACGTCGAGGGTCGCGGCCGGCGGGCGCGGCGTCTCGAGCCACGCGCGCAGGCTCGCGCCGTCGACGAGCTCCATCGCGATGAACACGCGCGTCCGCCCGCGATCGTCGACGATTCCCGCGTCGTGGACCGCCGCGACGTTCGGGTGGCCGAGCGCGGCCATGACGCGGGCCTCGGCAAGCAGCGCGGCGCGGTCGGCCTCGACGTCGTCGACGGTCAGCACCTTGAGTGCGACGTCGCGATCGAGCTCGGGGTCGCGCGCGCGATACACCTTGCCGAACGCGCCGGCGCCGATCAGCTCGCGGATCGCGTAGCGGCCGACGTTGACGAGCCGGTCGCCGCCGCCGAACAGCGCCTTCTCGATCCGGCCGATCGCGGCGGCCTCGCCGAGGCTCGTCGCGCCGAGCGGATCAGCCGGTCGGGTCGGCTTGTCCACGCACCAGCTCCGGCAAGCTGCTCATCCAGCGCTCGAGCTCGCCGACGAGGCTCGCGAGCAGCTCGTCGCCGGGCGCCATCGCCTCGAGGTGCTCGCGCAGCATCTCGCGGCCGCGCGACAGCAGGCTCTTGATCGTGCCGAGCGGCCGGCCGAGCACCTCGGCGATCTCGGCGAGCGGCATGCCCTCGAAGTAGTGCAGCTCGAGCGCGACCTGGTAATCGATCGGCAGCTTCTGCAGCGCGGCCGCGAGCACGACATGCTGCTGCTGGCGCGCGACGAGCTTCGCGGGGCCGGCCCCGGCGTCGCGCGCCGAGCGGGTCAGCGGATCGAACCGCGCGTCGGCGCGCAGCTTCGTGCGCAGGTGCATCAGCAGCTGGTTGCGCGCGATGCCGAACAGGTACGCGCGAAACGGCGCCTGGCCGAGTCGCGCCGGGTCGAGCTCGACGAGCGCGAGGAACGTGTTCTGCGTCAGATCCTCGGCCGCCTCGGGCACCTTCGTGCGAAAGAACCGCGACACGCTGCGGATGTGGCGCTGGAACAGCTCGTTGCCGCGCTCGCGGTCACCGGCCCGCCACGCGACGAGCAGCGCGAGGTCATCGGCCGTGTCCGACATCACGCGAGCATACCTCGCTCCGGTGCGGCTCTCTTTGTATGGTGTGGCGATGCGCCGTCTCGCCGTGGCTTTGCTCTGGCTCGCTGCCTGCTCGGATTCTCCGGGCCCTCGCCCGCTGCACTACGAGCTCGGCACGTGCGGCGTCGTCGATATCCACGACGAGGAGGCCGGCCTGCACGTCGCGCAGGGCACCCCGATCGAGTACTCGACGAACCCACCGTCGAGCGGCAAGCACTATCCGATCTGGGCAGCGTGGGATCGCACGTACGCGAGCCTCGACCGCGGGTTCTGGGTCCACAACGCCGAGCACGGCGCCGTCGTGCTGCTGCACCGCGGAACGTCGACGGAGCTCGAGGCCGGGCTCGCGGACGCGGTGCGCGCGTTTCCCGACGACGCGATGTGCGAGGCGCCGGTGCGCAACCGCGCGCTCGTCGTCGCCGACCCGCTGCTGCCCGACGGGGTCGACGTCGCCGCGGTCGCGTGGGGCGTGACGTACACCGCGACCTGCGTCGACCCCGACGCCCTGCTCGAGTTCCACGCCGACTTCTACGCGCGCGCTCCCGAGAACCTGTGCGACGAGGGCGCGTCGCTCGGCGGCGTCCTGATCCAGTAAGCACGCCGACTACACGTCATGGCCGCGTGATAGCTTCGGGCCGGTGCGTCGCGCGCTCGCTGTCTTCATCGTCCTCGTGCTCGCGGGCACGGCCTCGGCGACCCCGTACGAGACGTTCGTCGACGTCAGCGACCAGCAGGATCTCGAGGATCTGCTCGCCGCCGGTGACATCACGCAGGACACGTTCGACGAGCTGATCGAGCTGCTCGAGTCCGGCGTCGATCTCGACACCGCCGACCGCGCGCAGCTCTACGCGCTGCCGAACCTGACGTACCAGGACGTCGACGCGATCATCGCGTATCGCGAGAAGCAGAACGGCGTGATCGCCGATCCTGCCGGGCTCGTCGCCGCCGGTGCGCTGTCCGAGGACAAGCTGCTCGCGATCTCGGCGTTCCTGATCGTGACCGAGGCGCGCGATCGCTACGCGCTCAAGGGCTGGATCCGCGCGATGACGCGCTACACGCCCGGCGACGACCTCGTGCCGCCGTTCGCGCTGCGCGGCCGGTTCACCGCGCTCAAGCACGTGCAGGCCGGCTTCGCCGCGGCGTTCACGCGGCTCGACATCGGCGCGCCGCAGTACGATCCGAACCGCAATGCGCTGATCGCGGATCCGCGCGGCTACCACGTCGAGGTCCCGAAGGTGTTCCTCAAGTACGAGGACGACGAGGCGACCGTGATCGGCGGCAGCTTCCGCGCCGGCTTCGCGCAGCGGCTGACGTTCGACAACTCGAAGCGCTACACGCCGAACGGCCTGTACTTCGACGACGATCTGTTCTTCTCGACCGAGCTCGTGCGCGCGTGCCGCGAGTCCGCCGGCGAGCTTGCCGAGTCACCGTGCACCGGTCCCGCCGGCGACAAGTACGTGACGCCGGACTGGAGCTGGCGCGACGGGCTGTTCGGCGTCGGCGCCGGCTTCAAGCGGCTCGAGGTCGGCGGCGCGGGCTGGCTGCAAGGCTACGTCTGGGCGTCGGCGTCGAAGCGGTCGATCTACCAGTACGAGCTCGTCGACCGCTCGCAGGTCTGCGTCAACGGCGTCTGCAAGCCGAAGTGCGAGGACCCGAGCGCGGACAACGATCCGAACTGCGCCGCACCGACGGTGTTCGTCCGTCCCGACGGCAACCTGCTCGATCAGACGTCGCGGTTCTCGTTCGTCACGCTGCCGGACGTGTTCCAGGAGCGGCTCGCCGGCGCGAACGTCAGCTACTTCGCGGATCGCCGCAACTCCGTCGGGCTCACCGCGTACGGCGCCGTCGAGGAGAACCTCGTCGACGGCATCACGCTCGACACCCAGGAGTGGTCGCGCCTGCCGACCGGCCGCAAGTTCGGCGCGGCGGGCGCGAACTTCTCGTTCGGCCGCGACTGGCTCGACGTGTTTGGCGAGGCCTCGTGGAGCTACGACGAGATGCCGGATGTCGAGGGTCCGGCGCGCGGCGGCGGCGGCGGCGCGGCGATCCTGCGCGTCACCGCGACGAAGAAGCACCAGGAGCTCGAGGGCTCGCTGCGCTACTTCGGCATCGACTACGCGAACCCGTACGCGCGGCCGATCTCTCAGCCCGACGAGCTCAACGGCCAGCGCGCGCGCGACGAGGCCGGCTTCCGGCTGCGCTACTACGGCTCGGACAAGCTGTACTCGCTGCGCGCGCAGATCGATCTGTGGGAGCCGCCGTCGGCGCGCGACGCGTCGGAGCTCGGCCGGCCGCAGCGCAAGATCGACACCTACGTGCGCGGCGACGTCAAGACGACGTCGAAGCTGACGCTCGGGTTGTGGGAGCGCTACCAGGACAAGGACCTCGGCGCGGCGGGCCACGACGAATGCTTCGAGGTCTCGACCGAGTTCGACGAGAACGGCGAGCCGATCCCGTGCGGCGGCCGCCAGCTGACGACGATCGGCCGCGCGCGCTACGCGTTCGACCGCTGGACGAGCGTCACCGCGATGCTCGAGCATCAGCTGCTCGATGATCCGGCGCTCTCGGAGTCGAGCTTCCGCCAGGATGTCGCCGCGTGGCTGATCGTGCTGTGGAACCCCGATCCGGGGATCCGGGTGCGCGGCCGCGCCCGCTACCTCGACGAGGCGATCAGCGACGACACGTACCTCGAGCGCTCGCTCTCGACGGTGCTCGACGCGGCGTTCCACGTCCGCGGCCGCGACATCGTGCGCGTGCGCGCGGACGGCAAGTTCTACCTCGACAACCGAGAGAGCACGCTCTCGCGCAGCCCGAACCCCGAGCTCCAACTCTGGCTGTCGTACGAGGCACGGCTGTAGTAGCGTCCCGATCGATGGCGCTGCCCAGGACGACGCTCGTGTTCGCCATCGCGACGTGCATCCCGTTCGGGCTCGCGATCCGCGACAGCGTCCGCGATCGGCCGGCGCCTCGCCACCATCGATCCGCCGGCCTGCTCGGCCTGTTCGAGCAGGGCGAGCCGCAGCGCGACGACGATGCCGAGAACGACGATGCCGCACAGGCGCTGCGCGAGTTCGCCGATCGCCAGGCGGAGCTCGCCGCGACCCGAGACGCCGAGCTGCGCGCACGCGACCGCGTCGCCATCGATGCGCTCGTCGGGCGCGGGCCGGCCGCGCTCGGCCCGCTGTTCGGAGGCATTCATCTCGGCGATTCCACCACGGTGATCGATCCGCTGCGCGCGGCGTTCGCGACGTACCAGCGCGATTCGCACATCAAGATCCAGCCGCTGCTCGACGGCGAGACCTTGCAGGCGATCGTGATCGACGTCTTGCCCCGGAGCTGCGAGCCGATGGCCGCGGTGCTCGTCGAGCGCTGGGGACCCGCGCTGCGCGCCGGCGAGCGCAGCCTGTGGATCGACGAGCGAACGCGCCAGCGCGCGAGCTACGAGGAGACGATCGGCTGCACGCTGCGGTTGGAGCGGATCGCGAGCATCCCGAGCTGGATCGGCGCGACCCGCGACGCCCTCGTGCCGGTGTGGGCGATCGGCAACCCGGTCGACACGCTCGTCGCCACGATCGGTGACCGCGCACGCGTCAGCAATCACGACGTCCAGTGGACGGTGCCCGGCATCGGCTTTGGCACCGGCGAGACCCAGCTGCGCGCCGAGGTGCGCGGCGGCAAGGTCGCGAGCGTGTCGGTCACCGTCGAGGCGGACATGACCACGCAGGACCAGGTGATCGGCGAGCTGACGCGGCTGCGCGGCCACGCGCCCGCTGGCGAGCCGCTCGCGTGGCCCGGCGAGCCGCGAATCGTCGTCGAGCGAACCGCGTCGACCCTGTTTCTCACCATCGGCAACCCGCCGGAGGACTAATGGCGATCCAGACGATCCTCGCCGGCGTCGATCTCTCCGCGCCGAGCGACCATGCCCTCGACCGCGCGATCGCGATCGCCGAGCTGCACGGCGCGCGCATCGTGCTCGTGCACGCCCAGGCCGACGACGCACCGCTGTCCGAGGTCGACAACGCGCTGCTGCAGCAGATCGGCGAGGTCTCGGCCGCGGTTCGCGTCGAGGAGGCGCGCCAGCTCGCCGATCGGCTGACCGCGATCCAGGCGCGCGGCGTCGCCGCCGACGTGATCAGCCGGGTCGGCCCGCCCGGCGAGATCCTCGCGAACGCCGCGGTCGAGGAGAAGGCCGATCTGATCGTGATCGGAACGCACGGTCACACCGGGATCACGCGATTCCTGCTCGGCAGCGTCGCATCATCGACGATCCGCGAGGCGGCGTGCGACGTGCTCGTCGTGCGCGGCAACGGCCCGAAGACCGCGTTCCAGCGCCCGCTGATCGCGACCGACTTCTCGCCGGCGTCGTCGAAGGCGATCGCGCACGCCGCGAACGTGTGCGCCGCCGGCGCGCCGCTCGACGTCGTCCACGCGTGGCAGCTACCGGCCGGCTCGTGGGGCGCCACGCTGCTCGGCCAGGCGCGATTTCCGTGGTCGACGGTGCGCGACGCGGTGGTCGCCGCCGCGCGGACGCAGGCGGACAAGCTCGTCGCCGAGCACGCCGCGGCCGGCCGCACGATCCACATCGATCTCGTGCAGGGCCCGCCGGCCCAGGTGATCACGCACCAGGCGGAGCGCCATGGCCACGATCTGATCGCGGTCGGCGCGCACGGTCATCGAGGCGTGCGCCGGCTGCTGCTCGGCAGCGTTGCCGAGAGCACGGTTCGTCACTCGCCGTGCTCGGTGCTCGTCGTTCACGCGGACCCGGAGCCGGCCCGCAGCTGAGCGTTACGCGCCGCCCTCGAGGGAGAGATCCTTGATCTTGTTCTCTTCCTTCGCGGCGTCGTCGGCGCCCGGCAGCGCCTTCTTCTGCTCGGTGATGTTCGGCCACGACTCGATGCTGCCGACCTGCGCCTTCAGGTTGTCCGGCCACGACGCGGTGTCGACGTCCGACGGCTTCTTCACGCCGGTGACGACCGCGTTGATGTCCTTGTAGACCGCCCACTTCGTCGGCAGCTCGCTCTCCTCGAAGATCGCCGTGGTCGGACACTCGGGCTCGCACGCGCCGCAGTCGATGCACTCGTCCGGGTTGATCGCGAGCGAATTCTTACCCTCGTAGAAGCAGTCGACCGGGCACACCGCGACGCAGTCGGTGTACTTGCACTTCACGCACGGGTCAGCCACGACATATGCCATGGCGGAATCTAGCCACAACCGACGAAAACTCGGAAGACATGGACGCAAGGATTCCGGCGGTGCACAGTGCGGCGCGATGAAGCATTTCGCCGTCATCATCGTCCTGCTCGCCGGCTGTCAGAGCTCGGGGGACAAGGCACCGCCGTCGCGCGCGGACGGCCCGTATGCCCGCGACATCGAAAAGCTGTGCGACGTGATCGCGCGCTCGGGCGCCGACAAGGTCCCGGCGGCGGAGCGCACGTACCCGATCGCGACCTGGCTCGCGGCGAACCTCGAGACCCCGGAGTCACGCCAGTTTCTCGTACGGATCCAGCCACTCGCCGGCGAGGCGAAGGCGAAGGCGCTCGAGGACGAAGCGCACCGGGTCGGGCTGTCCGGCTGCGCGCTCGCGGCCGAGTGGCGCACGCCGCCCGCGCCCTGATCACCGGCTGATGTCGGCGCTCGCGACCTCGGGCGGCGCCGGCTCGATCCCGAACCAGCGCTCGATCACGCCGTGCAGGCCATAGATGATCGGCGTCACGCCGATCGCGACGACGACCTTCACCGCGTACGACCCGAGCACGAGCGCGATGTAGCCGTCGATGTCGACCTTGGGGCCCCACACGAGCGCGTTGATCACGACGGTGTCGATCAGCTGCGACACGACGGTCGAGCCGGTCGAGCGCAGCCACAGCAGCCGGTTGCCGGTCGCCTTCTTCAGCACGAAGAACACCGAGATGTCGACGAAGTTGCCGATCAGGAACGCGACCATCGACGACAGCTGGATCCACATCGCCTGCGAGAACACGATGTCGAACACCTTCGGCGTGACGCCGGTCCAGTCCGGCTTCTCGGTCGCGCCCCACCACGGCAGCAGGTTCGCGAGCGCGATGATCGACAGCGTCAGCCCGACCATGAAGAACGCGAGCACCGTGATCCGGCGCGCGACCTTGCGGCCGTAGAACTCGTTGAGGATGTCGGTCAGGATGAACGTGACGGGGAACGCGAGCTGCCCCGCGGAGAACACCCACTCGCGGCCAAACAGATGGACGACCGTCAGCTTGCCGCCGATCAGATCACCGACGACCAGACACGTCATGAAGATCGCGACCAGCGTCACGAACAGGCTCATCCGCGCATCGAGCTTCACGCGCGAGATGTTGTCAGCGTTTCGTCGGCCATGCCACGATTCGCCGCGCATGGCCGGCGCTCGATGGCTCGCGATCGTGACCCTCGCGTCTGGCTGTAACCAGATCTTCGGGCTCGAGGAGACGAGGCCGCGCGACGCCGCCGCGATCCCGGACGGCGTGCCGCTCGTCGTCCACCTGAGCTACGCGCTCGCGGCGACCGATCCGGCGACCGGCAAGCCCGCGCCGCTCGACTATCCCGCGATCCCGCTCGCCGGTCCGCTCGAGATCAGCGCGCTCGACGGCAGCTCCGCGACGCAGCCGACCTACAACGCCGACGGCACGTTCGAGGTCCCGCCGACGCTGTCCGCGGTGCCGTGGCGGCTCGTGTTCCAGCCGGCCGGCGACATCCCGCACGAGCTGCAATGGCAACCCGGGACCGGCGCGCACGTCACGATCCCGCTGTTCGGCCGGCTCGATCGACTGACCGCGCCGACCGGCAGCGGCTACACGATCACGCCGACCGGCTACACCGGCTCGCACACGCAGCACGCGGTCTACACGACCGGCATCTGGACCGTCGGCGCCGGCACGTTCGTGCTCGCGCAGGTCGACTACGATTTTCCGAACAACGCGCGCTCGCTGTCCGGGCTCCGCGGCCGCCCCGATCCGACGCTCGGCGATCGCATGCTGCTGATCGACTACGGGACCGCGGCGCCGTGCCGGCAGGCGGTCGGCTCGGCCGACTTCGCGGCAGCATTGCAGATGGGCGTCCACACGAGCGTCGCTCCGGCGTGGCAGACGCTCGGCAATCGCGACGCCGATCCGACGGTCACCGTCGACACGAACGACTTCGGCCGGCTCGCCGATGTCGCCGAGCTCGCCGGTACGACGCGCGCCGCGGCGCTGCGCATCGGCTACGTGCCGAGCGATCACACGAGCGTGTTCACGACGCCGCCGGCGGCGAGTGCACCGGCCGATCCCGCGGTGCTCGGGCTCGCCTCGCCGACGATGCTCGAGCTCCAGGCGTGCTCGGACGTCACCGTCAATCCGCCGCCGTTCCACGATCCGCTCGTGCTCACCGATCTGCAGCTGCCCTCGCTCGGCTACGTCGAGCTGACGAGCGTGCGCCAGGTCAGCGGCGGTCCGAAGCTCGTGTCGGGCCTCGCGATGGCCGCGCGCCGGATCGGCGGCCTCGACGGATCGATCGTGTTCGCGCACACCGCGCCGCACGCGACCGCGATCCAGCTCGCGTCGACCGGGGGCATGGCGGATCTCGCGGGGACGGCCGACGCGGTGCCGGTGCCCGCGACCACCGGCGACTACCAGCTGACGTTCACGCCGAGCGGCGGCACCGCGGACTACTGGGACGTGATCCTGCACGAGGTCAACGGCACCGCGATCACGCCGAAGCGGATCTTCACGATCCTCGGATCGGCGTCGACCGTGCAGATCGCGCCGGATCGCCTGCCACCGGGTCAGTACGTGTTCGAGATCCGCGGCTACGACGGCCGGGTCGGCGCGCGGTCGGGGGACTTCCGCGACGCCGAGCTGCCGCAGACGTCGACGACGCTGTTCACGCGCACGTTCGTGATCCAGTAGCGCGCTGTCCGGGTTTTGTCCGGGATCCGGACACGCGTGTCCGCCGGCTGGACAAACCGGACAGCGGCACACGCGAATTCGCGCGCTTGCGACGGCACGCGCCGTGGAGCAGTCCGCCGTGGAGGTTTTCATGTCGTCCCAGCAGGACAAGAAGAACAAGAGCATCGGCGAGGCGATTCGCGCCATTCACAAACAGTTCGGATCCGGATCGATCATGCGACTCGACGGCAGCGAGGTGCAGCAGGTCGATGTCATCCCGACCGGCTCGGTCGCGCTCGACGTCGCGCTCGGCTGCGGCGGCCTGCCGCGCGGTCGCATCGTCGAGATCTACGGGCCCGAGTCGTCGGGCAAGACCACGCTGACGCTGCACGCGATCGCGGAGGCGCAGCGCGCCGGTGGCGTGTGTGCGTTCATCGATGCGGAGCACGCGCTCGATACCGAGTACGCGCGCCGGCTCGGCGTAGAGCTCGAGGATCTGCTCGTCTCGCAGCCGGACTGCGGCGAGCAGGCGCTCGAGATCGCGGACACGCTCGTGCGCACCGGCGCGATCGATCTGATCGTCGTCGACTCGGTCGCCGCGCTCACCCCGCGCGCCGAGATCGAAGGCGACATGGGCGACTCGCACATGGGCCTGCAGGCGCGGCTCATGAGCCAGGCGCTGCGCAAGCTGACCGCGGTGATCTCGAAGACGCGCACGGTCGTCGTGTTCATCAACCAGCTGCGCCAGAAGATCGGCGTCGTCTACGGCAACCCCGAGACCACGACCGGCGGCAACGCGCTCAAGTTCTACTGCTCGGTCCGCCTCGACATCCGCCGCAAGAAGGCGATCAAGCGCGGCGACGAGACGATCGGCAGCGAGTGCAAGGTCAAGGTCGTCAAGAACAAGCTCGCGCCGCCGTTCCGCGAGGCCGACTTCGAGATCCTGTACGGCGTCGGCGTCAACAAGCTCGGCGAGCTCGTCGACACCGCGGAGAAGCTCGGCATCGTCGAGAAGTCGGGTACCTGGTACTCGTACGAAGGCGCGAAGCTCGCCCAGGGTCGAGACAAGGTGCTCGCTCACCTCGACGAGCACCCGGTGCTGCAGGCGCAGCTGCGCGACGCGCTGATCAAGCAGGCGAAGCTGTGCACCGCGAGCGGCGCGCACCTCGCGAACGGAACCCCCGCGCACGCGAACGGAGTGGCGGCATGAGCGCGCCGGCGAACCGGACCACCGGCGTCCTGCTGTCTCCGATCCAGGCCGCGCAGCTGCTCGAGCGCGTGGTCTGCGAGCGGATCGCGGAGATGTTCGACTTCGACGATCTCGAGGGGCTCGAAGGCTTCCTCGTGCTCGAGATGATGCGGATCGCGAACATCACTGCCGACGAGGCGATTCCGCTCGCGAGGCAAATGGTCGATCGCGGACTGGCGGCGCTCGTGCATGACGAGCGACGCACGGCCTACGACGGCCGGGACGCGAGCACGTGCGAGCTGTGTGAACAGGAGGCGAACGCGAAGCGGCGCACCATCGACATGATCGGCGACTGACGCCGGCTGCGTCGTCCGGCGTCAGACGTCCTCCGACATGCGCGGTGGACCGAGGTCATGCGCGGCCGACGCGACGACTGTCCAGTGGAGCGGACTCGCGGATCCGGGAGTGTCCTCTGCAGTGGACACGTCCGGCCGGCGAGATCTCGTCGGCGCCGAGCGCGAGCATCGATTTCCGTACCGCGTGGATCGATACTGAACGTCGATGTCAGGTGCAGGTAGTGGCGACGGGGAAGACGTCGCCAGCGAACGCGACTTCTATCGTCGGCTCCTCGATCTCGGCAGCAATCACGAGGTCGAGCCTCTGCTCGATCAAGCGCTCGCGCTGATCGTCGACGTGACCGCGGCGCAGACCGCCTATCTCGAGCTCTACGCCGAGGACGCGACACGACCGCCGTTCTGGCGCGGCTATCACTTGACCGATCGCGATATCGCGTCGATCCGCGACTCGATCTCGCGCGGGATCATCGCGCGCGCGATCGCCGAGGGCCGGACGATCGAGACGCCGTCGGCGAGTGACGATGCGCGGTTCGCAGATCTCGGCAGCGTACGGCAGAACGCGATCCAGGCGGTGCTGTGCGCGCCGGTCGGCACCGATCCGCCGATCGGGGTGATCTATCTGCAAGGCCGCACGAAGCCAGGGATGTTCACGCCGCGCGACCGCGAATGCGTCGAGCTGTTCGCGCGCCAGCTCGCGCCGCTCGCGGATCGGCTCGTGCGGCGCGGCGAGCTCGAGCGCACCGTCGACCACACCGTCGAGGTCCGGCAACGCTTCCGGTGTCCGGAGATCGTCGGACGGTCGCGAGCGTTGGCTCAGCTCCTGCACCGGACGTCGCTCGTGGCGCACCTGAATGTGGACGTGCTGATCACCGGGCCCTCGGGGACCGGCAAGTCCATGCTGGCTCGCGCGATCGCGAACAACAGCCCGCGACATGTCGGGCCGTTCGTCGAGCTGAACTGTGCGGCGATCCCGGAGGCGCTCATGGAGAGCGAGCTGTTCGGGGCCGAGCGCGGTGCACACTCGACCGCGACGCGGCGAGTGGCGGGCAAGGTGGCGGCGGCGGAGGAGGGCACCTTGTTTCTCGACGAGATCGCCGAGCTCAGCGCGGGCGCGCAGGCCAAGCTGCTGCACCTGCTCGATCGCCACGAGTATTTCCCGCTCGGCGCGACGACGCCGGTGCACGCGAACGTGCGGATCATCTCGGCGACGAACGCGAACCTGAAGGAGTGCGTCGCGGCGAAGCTGTTTCGAGAGGACCTCTACTATCGCATCCACTACATCCCGCTCGAGATGCCGGCGCTCGACGAGCGGCGCGAGGATATCCCCGAGCTCGTCGAGCACTTCTGTGAGAAGGCGTGCGAGCGCCATGGATTCGCGCCGATCACGGTGTCGCGGCGGACGCTCGCGGCCTGCGAGCACGCGGCGTGGCCCGGTCACACGCGCCAGCTTCGCCACGCGATCGAAGCCGCCGTGATCCGCGCGGCCGGCGAGCGCTCGACGACGCTGCAGGAGCACCACGTGTTTCCCGATGCGAAGGTGGGTGCGCAGCCCGCGGCGACGCTCGAGCAGGCGACGCGGCAGTACCAGCGGCGCGTCGTGCTCGAGGCGCTCGAGCGCAACGACTGGAACGTGACCGAGACGGCGCGCGAGCTCGATCTCGCGCGATCGCATCTCTACAACCTGATGAACGCGTTCGATCTGCGGCGGGACGGGAGAAGAGGCAACCCCAACGGAGGAAAGGACGGGTAGATGCCAGCCAACCGCTCGGTGTTCTACGGTTTCGGCGCTTGGGTCGGGCAGATCACGGGCCCGTCGTCCTGTCTGTGGTGGTCCGAGAACCCGGCGACGATGACGCCGGCGTTCGATCCGGCGCGGTTGATCCCCGTCGAGCTGTCGAACAACCCGAGCGCTGCGCGCGCGGGCCGCATCGCAGCGGCGCAGATCGAGGTCGACGACGCGCCTGTCGAGGGCGGCGCGACGAAGATCGGTCCGCGGTTTCCGAGCGGCGTCATGGTGCAGGGCTGCTGGCTCGAATCGGGCGTCTACGATCGGCTCCCCGCGGCGAAGAAGCCGGCGCGCGTTCCCGCGGGCTACCGCTGCCACGACTACGAGGTCTCGACGGTCGTCTACTGGGACGGCCCGCTCGCGAACCGGCGGTTCTGGGGGCTGCACGCGAAGATCGAAGCCGAGGCCGCGCCGAAGGCGCTCGTCTCGATCTGGCACCCGGGCACCGGGCTCGAGGTCGGCGCGCAGCCGGCGGGCGCATGGTGGCTCGACCTCGCGCTCGTCGCGCACCCGATCGAGACCGGGTTCACGCAGATCGGGCTCGGCACGGCGCCGAAAGAAGGCCCACTGTTCCTCGACGATCCGACGGCGCGCAGCATCTCGATCTACGAGATCAAGCTGCCGAAATCCGCCGCGGCCTTGCCGTTTCGCCTCCGAGGTTGTGCATGACACACGTGTCCGCGACACATCGCCGTCCGCCCCTGTCTTTCATCGCGCGCGCCGACCATGACGAGCTGGCGCACATCGGTCGCGTGATCGAAGGTGCCGTGTTCGTCGACGGTCGATGGGAGCTCGAGCGCGCGCTCGGGGCGTTGCTCGGGCTCGGCGAGGACGCGACGCGCCCGCGTACGCTCGATCTGATCGGCCATGCGTCGAGCCAGGGCCTGCTCGAGCTCGGGTCGTTCGTGATCGATGCGAGCCGGTCGCGCGCGACCGCATTCTTCCGCGAGCTCGCCGATCAAGAGGTCCTACCGCGGCTCGGCGTGACGGCGCTCCGCCTGCTCGGCTGCCAGACGGCACAATCGGCACTCGCCCGTGCGACGCTGCGCGTGCTCGCCGACATCCTCCACGTCGAGGTGTACGGCACGACGACGATGATCGAAGCCGACCACTACGATCGCGATGGATTTCGCGACGACCACGCGCATCTCCTCCTCGGTACGCGCACGATCGCGGATGCGACCTGCGCCCCGCTGCCCGTGCTGGTCGGGGTGCCGTCGATCCGCATGCTCGACCTGGACGCCGTCCCCGCGTCTCCCCTATCGAACCACGCACCGTCGTGGCCGCGCTACGTCGTGACGAGCAGCGTCGCGCAGGAGCTGCTCGGCGTCATCGATCGCGAGCGCGGCGCGTTGATGCCGAACGTCAAGACCGAGCCGATGTACGAGCTCGCGCTGCCGTCGACGAAGCGCGGCTGGTTCCATCGCATGGAGGTGATGCTGCACGGCCGCTTCGTGCGCGTGTTCTTCGACGATCGATCGCCCGGCGTGCTGTTCCCGGTGGTCGACAGCCGTGCGCTGGACGTCATCGTGGGCCGCTCGACCGCGGCAGCGCATCATGATCGCGGGCCAGTCGCTCCCCACCGGATCCGATTCGCATCCGATCGCTGAGCGCGCAGCGCACGCCCAGGTTGATGTTGCGCGTGTCGTCGGGGCGGATGTTCGGTGACACGAGGTAGTCGACGAGCGTCTCGCTGTTGCTGTCGGCCCAGTTACCGCCGCGAATCACATGGATCCCGGGATCGTGGTCGTGCGTCCGCGATGACGTCCACTCCGACACGTTCCCGGCAAGGTCGAGGACGCCGTACGGGCTGATGTCGCCACGATTGGCCCCGACGTCGCTCGCGCTCGTCGCGGGCACACCGGCGGGCGAGGGGTCGGTCGTGCCCCACGGAAAGTTGCGATCGGGCATCCGATTCAACGCATCGCCGAGGTGCTCTCCACCTCGCAGTGCTTTCTGCCACTGCTGCGAGGTCGGGAGCTCCTTGCCGAGAAATCTGCAGAGCGCGCGTGCTTCGCGCCACGTGATGCCGATTGCCGGCGCGTTGTCGCGAGCGAGATCGTTCGGCAGGTTGATGCCCTTCACGATCGCGGGCGGCTCGATGCCGGTGAGTCGAGACATGTTCCACAGTACGCGGAACGTCCGGTTCGGGACCTCGGTGCGGTCGATCGCGAATCCCGCGAGATCGACGCGCTCGGCGCGACCCTCGGGCTCGTGTGCGAGCATCTCCCGGAACTCCTCCGACGGGACTGGCGTGCCCAGCCCGCCGTACCAGAACGGACCGGCCGGGATCTCGACCATCCCCGCGCGCGTCGCGGCGCACGTGGGGACCGCGACGTGAAGCTCCAGGCGCTGCGCGCGTCGCGTGTACCCCGGTAGCTGGCGGAGCGGAACCTGCGTGCTCGTGCAGCCCTCGCGATCGATCACGAGGAACGCCGCTCCACCGTGCGCCTCGACATGCTCGACGAGCGCGTTCCCGACCCACGTGGGCATGCCGCGGACGAGCCAGCGATCTTCGAACGGCTCGCCGAGCTCGGAGAGATCGTCCTCGCTCGGTGAGTGCAACCGCCACGTCATGTGCATCGCGCCTGGCGGTGCTGGACGAGGTGCGCCATCGGGGCCCCACTCGAACGGCTCGAGCGCGAGCACGAACCGTCCGAGATCGCGATCGCGCAGATCCTCTTCGTGGCGTGCCTTCGCCTGCTCGATGCGACTGCGGTAGATGCCGAAGCTGCCGATCGCGAGCGCGGAGCCAACGAGCAGCGTCAGCAGCGCCGCGCGCCGGCGCAGCACGCGTCGCGAGTGCGTGACGAGGCGCTTCGGCGTCCAGGTCTCGGCGAGCTGACGCTCGCTCCACTCGTGCTCGAGCTCGTCGACAGCGCCGGCATGCGCGGCGATCTCGCGCAGCTCGCGGCGACCGAGCAGCGACGGCGACTCGCCGGTGGATCGCCGCAGGTGATAGCGCACGAGCTCGATCGCGCGGCGCCGCGCGAGGTCCTTGCGATCGATCCAGGCGAGCACGCGTGGCACGAGCGAATCGTGGACGAGCTCCCAGCTCGGCTCGGTCTCGCCGCGGACGCGCAGCAGCAGCCCGCGCGAGCGCAGCGTCTCGAGCACGGCGGTCACGCCGGCGACGCCGTGCTGCGCGCCGACGATGTCGAGCAGCTCGGACTCCGCGCGCACCGCGCGTTCGTTCGAGGCGGTGACGAGCGCGACGAACAGATCGCGCGCGATCAGGTCGCGGCCGTCCGCGAGCTCGGTCTCGATCACGCGGTCGAGGTGCTCGCCGACGATCGTCTCGAAGCCGCCGAGCCGGCGGTAGTGCGCGAGCGTGATCGTCGCCTCGCCGGGCGCGAGCGCCTCGTACAGCACAGAGCACACGAGCTGGAGGTGCGGCGGGAACACCGCGTCGGTCTGGCCCCACCCCATCTCGGGGCCGATCGCGGCGGCCGCGCGCTGGAGATCCGCGAGCAGCACCTCGAGTAGCTCGGGCTCGATCGACAGTCGCGCCTCGGCGAGCGGCAGCGCGATCGCGGCGCGCGCGCCATCGGGGGCGAGCGGCGGCAGGCGCACGATCGGCAGGTTGTGCTCGAGATCCTGCGTGCGCGCGACGAGCCGCGCGAGCGTGTCCTCGCGGATCGCGACGACGACCGAGACGTCCGCATCGCGCGGCCAGCGCTCGAAGCCGAGCAGCTCGGCGACGAAGCCCGGATCGCCGAGCGCGGCCTCGACCTGATCGGCGACGAGCACGAGCTTGCCGCCGCGGTAGCGGTGAAACGTGGTGACCGCCTCGGCGATCGTCGACGAGCCCGGTGCGATCGCGCCGGCGATCGTGGCCGCGCAGTCGGCCCGGCACCGCACGTAGATCGCGCAGATGCCGAGTGCCTCGAGCCGCGGCAGCAACCCCGCGCGCAGCAGCGACGTCTTGCCGGTGCCCGACGGGCCGGTGTAGATGACCGCGCGCCGGTACAGCACGTGCTCGGTCAGCAGCGCGAGATCGTCCGCGCGGCCGTGCAGGTGGTTGTGATCCGACTCGGTGAGCGGCGCGAGCTGATGGAACGGCAGGCTCGCCTTCGGCTCGCTCTCGATCGCGGGTGCGCTGCCGGTGAGCGCGGCCGCGAGCTCACGCGCGGTCGGATAGCGGCGCGCCGGATCGAGCGAGAGAGCGCGCGCGAGGACCTCGCGGACGTGCTCGTCGGCGATGCCGTCGAGCGGCGGCACGAGCGACGCCGAGTTCGGGCGCCGCCACCCGGTCAACAGGTAGACGAGCACGAGCGCGGCGGAGAACAGATCCGAGCGCGCGTCGACCCGGCCCTCGCTCAGCTGCTCCGGTGCCATGTACGCGGGCGTGCCGCCGGCGGACTCGGCACTCTGGTTCGGCGCGCGCAGGCGAGCGAGGCCGAAATCGACGAGCACGAGCCGCTCGCCGCCGTCGCGGGGGACGACGATCGCGTTCGCCGGCTTGATGTCGGCGTGGACGAGCCCGGCATCGTGCGCGGCGCCGAGCCCGGCGAGCAGCTGGCGGACGAGCTCGATCGCGCGCGCCTGTGGCAGTGGCGCCGCCGCGCCGAGCTGCTGGAGATCGACGCCGCCGAGCAGCTCCATCGCGAAGAACAGCCGGCCGTCGTACGTGATGTCGGCCTGGTAGATCCGCACGACGTTCGCGTGATCGATCCGGCCGACGCTGCGGATCTCGTGGACGAACAGCCGGCCATCCTCCGACGATGGATCGATGTCGGCGTGCAGCACCTTGACCGCGACGTCGCGCTCGACCGCGAGCTGCCGCGCGCGATACACGGTGCCGAACGTGCCGCGCGCGACGAGCTCGTCGATCCGGAACCGGCCGGGCAGCACGATGCCCGTGAGATCTTCGCGCTGACCGGCGAGCGAGCGGCGCGGCTGGTTGCCGAGCTGCGAGCGCCGGACGTCCCACAGGCCCGCGAGCGGCGGCGGCTGCGCGATCGTCTCGGGCTCGGTCACGCGCTGCAACACGGCCGACTGCTGCGCGAGGTGCTCGGACAAGCTCGCCATCGTGACCGTGCCGGTCCGGCGATCGACGGCATCGCCGCACAGTCCGCCGAGCAGCGCGTCGATCAGCGGGTTGCCGTCGGTGGTCGCCGCGATCGCGATCAGATGATTCGGGCGCTCGGTCGCGAGCTCGCGCATCCAGCGCTCCGCACCGCTCTCGCCGACCCCCGAGATCGCGACGACGAGCTGCTCGGCCTTCGCCGCTGCGAGCCGGTCGTGGATCCACGCGAGCGGCAGCGTCGCGTCCTCGGGGTAGTCGCGCGCCTCGCTGCCGGTCACGAGCGCGAGCTCGCCACCGACGTCGATGATCGAGCCGACGAGCACGACGACCGCGACGCGGACCTCGTCATTGACGAGCTCGTTCAGCGAGCGCTTGATCGTCGCGCGATCCGCGGCGTAGCGATCGCCGGTGTTCGCGGTCAACCGGCGGATGTGCCACTGCGCGCCGGTCGCGAGCAGCGCCTCGCCGATCTGACCGAGCACGTGCACCGCCGACGACTCGAACGAGCCGACGTGCGATGCACCATGCCCGGCGACCAGCAGCGCTGCGCCTTCGCGACCACCCATGAACCTCTCGATGCTACGACAGCCAGGTGGCGACGTGATCGGCGATCGCGTCGGGCGCTTCGAGGTGCAGGAAATGACCGGTGTTCGGGACGACGACGAGCTCGCGGCGCATGAACCGGCGGGCATCGCGCGTCGAGGGTGGGACGATGCAACCATCGTTCGCGCCGTGGAGCTGGAGCACCGGCACCGTGATCGGCGAGGCGAGCTTGCGCGCGCGCGCGGCAAACCCGGCGACCGGACGCACGAGCGCGCGGTAGTACGCGAGCGGCGCCGGCAGGCTCGCCTCGAGACATGCGTGGAGCTCGGCGCGGCGGGCCGGATCCAGCGCGAAGCCGGGTGACCACGTCGACCACAGGTGATCGAGCAGCGCGAGGTCACGCGCGCGCGCGATCCGCTCCGAGCCCGGCAGCTGGAACAGCGCCATGTACCAGCTGCGCCGCATCTGCTCGGCGGTCTTCAGCATGTGCAGCATCGTCAGCGGATGCGGCACCGCGAGCGTGATCGCGCGCCGCACCCGGCCGGGCACCGCGGCGCACACGGCATACGTGATCGCCCCGCCCCAGTCGTGGCCGATCAGATCGACGGGCGCACCGAGCTGATCGATCAGCTGGATCACGTCGCCGGCGAGCGTGTCGAGATCGTAGGGCCCGACGAGTGGCGACGGTGCGTAGCCGCGCAGCCACGGCGCGATCACGCGGCGCCGGGTCGCGATGCGCTCGAGGAACGGGATCGCGGTCGGCGGATGATCGGGAAACCCGTGCAGGTAGATCGCGGGCGGGCCCTCGTCGGCACGCGCGCGGCCGTCGAGCTCGAGGGCCTGAAACGCACCAGCCGCGAGATCGATCTTCGTGGTGCGCGGTCGCGTCACCGCGGCAGCCTCTCACACCGTGCGCCGAAAGGCCGTCGACGCCGCCTCGTATCGACAGCGAGGAGGCCTTGATGATCCCACGCTCGTACCTGATCACGTCGCTGACGCTCGCGCACATGACCGGCTGCGCGATGCTGCTCGATCCCACGCAGCCGGCGCAGAAGGCGTGCACGCCCGAGGTCGACACGCTGACCGCCCTGCCCGCCGATCCGCCCGCGCGGTTCGACGGCGAGTGGCAGTGCATGTACACGATGGCGGACGGCGCGCAGTTCGTCGAGTCGCTGACGTACGTGCAGACCGGAGATCGCGTCCTGATCACCGGCCGCGATAACTACAACAACAACATCACGATGGACGCGCACGCCGGCGGTCGGGTCGTGACGTTCCGGTCGTCGAAGTTCTCGGGCTGGCGGCTGACGATGGACCCGAGCGGGAGGATCCTCGACGGCGAGCTCAAGCTGCTCGGCGATGCGAACGGGTGCTTCACGACCCGTTACATCTGCCGCCGCCGCGGCTAACGATGCGATGATACGCGGCGATGCGCTGGGCCCTTGCACTCGCCGCTGTCGCGTGTGGCTCGCGACCCGCGCCGGTCGCGCCGCCACCGGAGCACCACGTCGAGCCGGCGCCGGCGACACCGCCCCCACCGCGGCGTGACTTCGCCGTCCCGTCGCCGCCGCGCAGCCTCGTCGTCACCGGCGACGCGGTCGTGTGGGCGGATACGCTCGGCGCGATCTGGACGATGCCGGTCACCGGCGGCGAGCCGGCGCAGCTGTCCGATCCCCGGACAGCCGGGATCGCGAACACGCTGGTCGTCGCCGGCGATCGCGTGCTCGCGACGTCGCGGCGCGGCTTGCTCGATGTCCGGGTGCCCGGCGGTCCGGTCACGAAGCTCGCGGTATCCGCGTTGCCGGATCAACCGGAGTCGTGCGCGGCCGACAGCGACAGCGTGTACCTCACGATCTTCAAGCGTGACGAGGTCGTGCGCGTGCCCGTCGCGGGCGGCACGCTCGACAAGCTCGCGACGGCAAAGCGCGCCGTGCTCGCGGTGCACGCCGACACGCTGTACCTCGCGAGCTACACGACCGGGACCCTGTCGGCGCTGCCAGTCGGCGGCGGCCGGCCCCGCACGATCGCGACCGGCCTCGCGCACCCGACCGCGCTCGTCGTCGACGATCGCCACGCGTACATCTACGGCGAGGCCGACCGGACGGTGCGGCGGGTGGAGCTTGCGACCGGCACGTCGAGCGCGCTCGCGGACGGGCTCGACAACGCGGACGTGCTCGTGCTCGACGGCGACTGGCTCTACACGCGGACGTGGGGCAACGGCGGGCGCGGCCGCGTGCTCGCGATCGCGCGCGATGGCAGCCGGCCGACGAAGACGATCGCAGAGGATCTCGGATCGCCGTCGGACATCGCGGCGGACGCGCACGCGATCTACGTGACGACGCGTGACGACCGCGCGATGACCGGGTCGATCGTCCGGTTCGAGAAGTCCGCGTTCGGGCTGTGAGCCCGCGTATACTCGACGGGCGTGGGGGACGACGCCAAGCCGACCGTCGTCGATCGACCGGGCCGCGTCGGTAGCGCGCCCGAATCGGTCACCGCGGCGCGGCCCGAGCCGAAGCCGCACGCGCTCGCCGGTCGCTACCAGGCCGGGGACGAGATCGCGCGCGGCGGCATGGGTCGGGTCGTCGAGGCGACCGACACCGTGCTCGAGCGCGTCGTCGCGGTCAAGGAAGCGCTGACCGACGATCCCGAGACGCTGCGCCGGTTCGCGCGCGAGACGAAGATCACCGCGCGGCTCGAGCATCCGTCGATCGTGCCGGTGTACGACGCCGCGCGCGCCGGCGAGCCGCCGTTCTACGTGATGCGGCGCGTGTCCGGGCGGCCGCTGTCCGAGCTGATCGCGAAGGCGCCGACGCTCGAGGAGCGGCTCGCGCTCGTGCCGCACGTGCTCGCCGCCGCGCAGGCGGTCGCGCACGCGCACTCGCGCGGCATCATCCATCGCGACATCAAGCCGACGAACATCCTCGTCGGCGAGCACGGCGAGACCGTCGTGATCGACTGGGGCCTCGCGAAGGTGATCGGCGAGCCGGATCCCGACGATCCGTACGCGACGACGATCGACGCCGGCGACTCGCTGCGCACGCGCGCCGGCGTCGTGTTCGGCACGCCGGGGTTCATGTCGCCGAGTCAGGTCCGCGGCGAGCCGACCGGGCCGGCCGGCGATGTCTATGCACTCGGCGCGACGCTGTACTACACGCTCGCCGGCCGCACGCCGCACCACGCGAACACCGCCGACGAGATCATGCAGCGCACGGTCGAAGGTCCGCCGCTCGCGCTGCCGAAGCTCGTGCCGGGAGTGCCGGCGGAGCTCGCGACGATCGTCGAGACCGCGCTCGCGTCCGAGGACTGGCCGGGCGCGCGACGCGGCAGCTATCCGGACGCCGGCGCGTTCGCCGAGGATCTGCGGCGGTTCTCGACCGGCCAGCTCGTCGCATCGCACCGCTACACGCCGCGCGAACGGCTCGTGCGGTTCGTCCGCAAGCACCGCGCCGCGGTCGCGATCGCCGCGCTCGCGCTCGCCGTGCTCGTCGTCGTCGGCGTGTTCGCGATCGTGCGCGTGCTCGACGAGCGCGACCGCGCGGATGCCCAGGCACGCGCCGCGGTGCAGGCGCGGCAGACCGAGCGCGAGCGCGCCGACCAGCTGCTGCTGATGCGCGCGCGGATGCTGAGCGAGACGAACCCGACCGCCGCGGTCGCGCTGCTGAAGCAGCTGCCCGAGTCGTCGCCGCGGCTCACCGAGGCGCGCGGGTTGCTCGCGGCTGCGCGGATGCGCGGCATCGCGTGGGGCATGGAGGCGAGCACCGACCTCACCGTCTCGGCCGAGCTCGATCTCGAGGCGACGCAGCTGCTCCAGGTCACGCGCGGCGGTCTCCTGCGGATCTGGGACGTGCGCACGCGCCGGCTCGTGCTCGATCGCCAGCTCGCCCGCGACAGTCACGCGACGTGGCTCTCGGACAACCGCGTGCTCGTGTTCGACGGCACGGCGCCGGCGACCCTCGACGTCGCGAGCGGCCGCGTGACCGCGCTCGCGCTCGCCCACGCGCTGACCGCGAAGGCATCCGAGGATGGCAAGCACGCGATCCTCGTCGACGACGAGGGCGGGGTTCACGCGCTCGATACGACGACGCATGCGCTGCGGCCGATGTGGCCCGGACACAAGGTGAAGGACGTCGCGATCGCGCGCGACGGCAGCTGGTTCGCGGCGAGCGACGGTCACGTCGTCGCGATGCTCGATGGCGATGGCAGCGTGCTGAGCGAGCACGCGGTCGAGGCGATGACGCTGTACCCGTCGACCCGACACATCGCGTTCATCGTCGATCGCGACGTGTTCACGATCGAGGCCGTGCGCGGTGCGCCGCTCGTTCGCCAGCAGCTCGGAACGACCGCGCCGATGATTCGCCCGGTGTCGCTCGTCTACCGCGGCGATCAGCTGCTCGTCATGATGTCCGGTGGTGGCGTCCTGCGCGTGTCCCCGACCGTGGCGTTCGAGATCGCGCGGCTCGAGACCGCATCGGCGGCGCCGCAGGAGCTCGGCACGAACACGGTCGTGCTGCAGTCGACGGCGGCCACGCTGCTGCTGATCGACGAGGCACGCACGCGCAGGCTCGAGCTGCCGCATCCGATGAAGACGTTGCGGATCGCGACGCGCCGCGGCCACGACCGGATCGCGATCGTCGCCGAGGGCTTGATCCTCGTCTACGAGCTGGCGGACGTGCTGCCGCTGCGGATCGCCACGCCCGGCAACGCCCAGGCGGCGTTCGCCTCGGACAACCTGGTCATGATGTGGCGCGCGACCGAGCCGGTGTGGACGCTCGTCGAGCTCGCGACCGGCACGCGGCGCGACATCCCGCTGCCGACCGAGGGGTTTCCGCGCAACATCCAGCAGCTACCGACCGAGCGGCGCGTCCTCGTCGACCGCGCGACGCCGCGCGGCCAGCGGCTCGAGGAGATCGACCTGGCGCGCGGCAAGGTCCAGCTGATCAGCGACGACGTCGTGATCAGCGACGCGACGCTGATCGAGGGCGGCGGCGTGATCTTCACCGATGGCAAGCGCGGGTTCGTGTCGCTCGACGGCAAGCGCCGCGAGCTCGCCGAGATGCCGCGCGAGATCCGTGGCGTGCTCGGCGCGGGTCGCGGGCGCTACGCGGTGTTCGGGCCGCACGGTGACGTCGTGCGCGGCGACATCGCGACCGGCGCGCAGGAGCACCACGAGTTTGCCGACGACCGCCTGATCGCGGTCACCGATGTTCGCGGCACGCTCGTGCTCGCGACCGGGCGCCGCGTCCTGCGCTGGGGCGCGCAGATCGAGGAGCTCGTGACGCTCGACTCCGACGTCGTGATGATGCACCGGATCGCGAGCGGCGTGTTCGTCACGCTCGCGAACCATACCGCCGCGATCGTCGACACGAGCGTGCAGCATCCGGCGGTCCGGCTCGTCGCGCAGGCGCAAGATCCGATCGTCAGCTTCGACGGCAAGCTGATCGCGCTGCGCGGCCCGACGCTGCTCGAGATCATCGAGACGACGACCGGCGCGCGGTGGACGACGCCGATCGAGTTCCTGCGCGCCTACGCGCTGCTGCTGTCGCCGAGCAATCGCCAGCTGATGCAGCAGAACGGCCTCGGCGACACGTGGATCTGGCAGCTGGCCGCGCTCGACGTGCCGTGGAGCGAGACGCTCGATCGGCTCACGAACGCGACCGAGGATGCCGACGGCGTGCTCGTGTGGCCGTGGCAGCACACGCGGTAGCTACGACGCCGCGCGATGATCCGCGATCAGCTGGTGCTCGACGAGCCGGTGGTACGTCCCACGCCGCGCCATCAGCTCGTCGTGCGCGCCCTGCTCGACGACGCGCGCACCGTCGATCACGACGATCCGGTCGGCATCGCGCACCGTGCTGAGGCGATGCGCGACGATGATCGTCGTCCGGCCGTGCATCAGCCGCGCGAGCGCCGCCTGCACGGCGGCCTCGCTCTCGGCGTCGAGGTTCGACGTCGCCTCGTCGAGGATCAGCACGCGCGGGTTCGCGAGCAACGCGCGGGCGAGCGCGATCCGCTGCTTCTGGCCGCCGGACAGCTTCGTGCCGCGCTCGCCGATCATCGTGTCGTAGCCGTCGGGAAACCCGGTGATGAAGTCGTGCGCGTATGCGTCGCGCGCGGCGGACTCGATCTCCGCCTGCGTCGCGCCGTCGCGGCCGTACGCGATGTTGTCGCGGATCGTCCCGGAGAACAGCACCGGTTCCTGCGCGACCATCGCGAGCGACCGCCGGAGCTCGGCGAGCGGCAGCTCGCGGACGTCGATGCCCTCGAACATCACGCGCCCGGCGTCGACATCGTAGAACCGGTAGAGCAGCGACAGGATCGTCGACTTGCCGGCGCCCGACGGTCCGACGAGCGCGACGACCTCCCCCGGCTCGACGACGAGATCGACGTCGGTCAGCACCGGCTGCGCGCGCCGCGCTGGATACGCGAACGACACGTGCTCGAACCGGATCGCACCCTTGCCGGCGGGCAGCGGCTTCGGCGCGGGTGGATCCTGGATGTCCGGGACGGTGTCGATCACCGAGAACAGGCGATCGGTGGCGCCCGCGGCTCGCTGCAGCGCGCCCCACAGGCCCGCGAGATCGGCGAGCGCGCCGGCGACGATGAACGTGTAGAGGAAGAACGAGGTCAGATCGCCGGCGGTCAGCTCGCCGCGGATCAGCGCGCGGCCGCCGAGCCAGATCACGACCGCGACGCCGATGTAGCCCGCGGTCATCGCGGTCGAGAAGAACCACGACCGCCAGCGCACGAGCGCGAGCGTCTTGCGAAACGCGGTCTCGACGCCGCCGCGATAGCGCCCCGCCTCGTAGCCTTCGCGCACGAACGACTGCACGGTCGCGATCGCGCCGATCGATTCCTGGACCTGACCGGACACCTTCGCGAGCTCGTCCTGCACCGCGCGCGTCATCTTGCGAATCCGCCGGCCGAAGTAGATCGTGGTCAGCACGATCGGCGGCACGACCGCGAGCATCAGCAGCGTCAGCTTGACGTCGATCACGAACAGCAGCACGAGGCCGCCGAGCATCTGGATCGAGTTGCGCAGCGCCATCGACAGCTCGCTGCCGACGACGCCCTCGACGACGGTGACGTCCGACGCGAGCCGGCCAACGAGCTCGCCGCTGCGGCGCTCGTGAAACCACGCGAGCGGCAGCGTCAGGATCCGGTCGAACACGAGGCCGCGCAGATCGGCGACGACGCGCTCGCCGAGCCAGCTCATGCTGTAGTGCCGCAGCCAGACGAGCGCCGCGTTGACGACGAACACCGCGACGAGCCCGAGCACGATCAGATCGAGCTTGTCGGTCGTGCTCGCGCCCATGCCGACGTCGACCGCCTCGCGCGCCGCGATCGGATAGACCAGCGTGATCCCCGATCCCGCGAACAGGGTCGCGATTGCGAGCACGAACCGCGCGCGGTGCGGCCGGATCAGCGGCACGAGCCGCCACAGCACGCCGAGCCTGCGGCGGTCGCGCGGAATCTTCTCGTCGTCTTCCCGACCCGGACCGTCGACGTAAGCCGCGCTCACCTCCACGCTGCTTAGCGTCGTAGCTGGCGGCGCGCAAGCTTCCACGGCCCTCCGCGGTGCGCTACAAGCGGCAAATGCGTAGCCTTTGCCTGTTCGCCGCGGTGATTGCCAGCGCCGCGAGTTGCAGCCGCGACAAGCCCACCGGCCCCGCGACCACCGCGACCGACGCGATGTGGAAGTACACGCCCGAGGCCGCGCGCGGCGCGATCGTGATCTCGCCGCGCGGCATGAAGCTCGTCGAGAATGCGTGGGTGGACGCGCGCGCCTACCTCGACCAGGCCGGGCCGGAGCTCGCGCCGATCAAGGAGCAGCTCGACGCGATCCTCGCGCCGCTCGGTGGCACCAAGGTCATGCTCGCCGACCTCGGGATGGCAGCGACGAAGGGCGCCGCGCTGTTCTTCGTCAAGGACGGCATGATCGCGATCCTGCCGGTGACGGATCGCGACGCGTTCCTCGCGAAGGTCAAGGGTACGAAGGCGACGGCGCCGGACGGCGTCGATCGCATCGACAACGTCGCGTGCAAGCCGCTCGACGACGTCTACGCGTGCGCGACCGCCGAGCCGCTGCTCGCGACGATCGGCAAGGGCGAGCTCAAGAGCAAGCTCGCGCGGATCGGCAAGCGCGGCGAGATCGAGCTCGTCGGCGATCAGCTGCCGCTCGGCGGCGCGGCGCCGGGTACGGTCGCCGCGATCGCGCAGCTGTCGCGCGGCTCCGCGACGGTGCGCGGCATCATCCTCAACGCACCGCTCGAGCTCGGCGACAAGCTCGGCACGTCGCAGAAGCCGCGCACGCTCGCCGGGCGCACCGCCGCGTTCGGCCTCATCGATCTGCGCCCGCTCGTCGCCGACGCGCCGCCCGAGCCGATCGCCGAGGGCGTCACGTTCGCGGATGTCGTCAAGTCGCTCGCCGGTGCGCTCACGATCGTGGTGCCCGCCGGCGAGGCGACGATGGACATGCAGCTGCCGCTCTCCGATCCGGCCGCGTTCACGAAGATCGTCGACAAGTGCGCCGAGATCCCGCCGCTCGCCGCGATGAGTGCGACGTCGGCGAACGGCGTCTGCCACCTCAAGATCCCCGAGGCGGGGCTCGAGCTCGACGCCTGGCTCGACGGCAAGCTGCTGCGGATCGGCAACAAGGCGGCGAAGGGCGGCGGCAAGTCGGTGCCGCTGTCTCCGGTCGGTAGCGAGCTCGCGACCGGCGACTGGGGGATCTCGTTCTGGGGCCGCGGCTCGATGCTCGCGCCGGCGTCGAAGCAGCCCGCGCCGGACGCCGCGTCGGTCGATCCGCGCGCGCTCGCGCCGGTCCGGATCCTGTCGCTCGTCAACGAGCTCGGGATCGGGCTCAAGCGCGACGGCGACGCGCTGCGCTTCCTCGTCGGGGTGCGCACGCAGTTCGCGAATCCCGACACCGTGACGAGCAAGCTCGCGTCGATCACCGCGCTCGACGTGCTGCAGAACAAGGCGTCCGCGAAGGCGCAGCCGGTCGCGGTCGCCGCGGCGGATGCCGACGCGCCGTTCGCCGACGACTTCACGGCGGGCCAGACCGGGCTGCTCGTCCCGACGACGCTGCTCGGCTTCGGCACGAGCGTGATCATCCCGATGGTGATGCGCTACGCGCGCGGCTCGTCGCCGGACGAGGACACCGCGCCGACCGGCGCTCCGACCGGCGCGCCCGTCCAGGGCGACGGTCAGTACACGAAGATCGTCACGATGCTCTACGTCACGCAGGCGTATCCGAAGTGGCTCGAGGCGAACCCGAAGAAGCCATGCGCGACGCTCGCGGATCTCCAGAAGCTGATGCCGGGCGCGGGCTCGGACACGCCGCCGTTCCCGACGTCCGACGAGTGGGGCCACGAGCTCGTCGTCAAGTGCGGCAAGGACGCGCCGCCGGCCGCGAACGGGTTCGGCGTGCTCTCGGGCGGACCCGACGGCAAGGTCGGCACCGCCGACGACATCACATCGTACGACGCACCGCAGGCACCGATCGCACCGCCGCCGCCGCCTGCGCCTGCGCCCACGCCCTGACGCTACTCGCGCCGCATCGCCTCGACCGGATCGAGGCGCGACGCGCGATACGCGGGATAGATCCCGAACACGAGGCCGACGCCGCCCGCGGCGGTCATCGACAGCACGACGGCCCACATCGGGACCGCGGTCGGGATCTTGACGAGCACCTCGATCAGCGCCGCGATGCCGGTGCCGATCGCGACGCCGAGCACGCCGCCGATGCTCGTCAGCATCACGGCCTCGACCATGAACTGCGCGAGGATCCGGCGACGTCGGGCCCCGAGCGCGCGGCGGACGCCGATCTCGCTCGTGCGCTCGGTGACCGACACGAGCATGATGTTCATGACCCCGATCCCGCCGATCAGCAGCGCGATCGCGCAGATGCCGACCGACGCCGCGGCGACGATGCCGGTCAGCGTATCGAACGATTCCTGCAGCGACGCGTTCGAGAACATCTCGAAGTCGTTCTCGGCCTCGGGCGGCACGCCGCGCGCACGTCGCAATAGCGCAGTGACCTCGTCCTGCGTGCGACCGATCCGCGCCGGATCGCGCGCCTGCACGGTGACGTTCAGCGATCGCCGGCTGCCGAAGATCGGCGTGTACGCGCTGATCGGCATCACGACGAGGTTGTCGAGCGATCCGCCGAGCTGCTCGCCGCGCCGGCTCAGCGTGCCGATCACGCGAAACCGGTGCCCGCGCACGTAGACCGAGTTGCCGATCGGTGACTCGTCGGGAAACAACAGATCGACGATGTCTGCGCCGATCACGACGACGTTGAGCCCGCTGCGCGCCTCGCCCTCGTCGAACAGCCGGCCGCTCGCGAGCGCGTAGCCGTTGTTATCGAAGAACGCCGCGGTCGCCCCGACGCTCGCGCCCATCGCCGGGTTCGGATGGCGCGGCGACGAGACATCGCGCCCGAACTCCCAGGTCTCGCCGCCGACCTGCAGGCAGCTGTTGCACTGGCTCTGCAGCAGGTCGACGTCGCGCAGCGTGAGGTCCTTGCGCTTCTCGTACTTCGCGCGGTTGCCGTCGCCGAAGCCGCCGGCCGGATACTTCTGGACCTGGAACACGCCGGAGCCGAGCTGCGCGAGGTCGCTCGAGATCTTGCGGCGCAGGCCCTCGATCGTCGCCGCCATCGCGACGACCGCGACGACGCCGATCACGATGCCGAGCAGCGTCAGCGCCGAGCGCAGCTTGTTCGCGCGCAGCGTGCGCAGCGCGGCGAACAGCGTATCGGAGAAGCTCGTGATCACTCGAACCTCAGCGATTCGATCGGGTCGAGGCCGGCAGCGCGCGATGCCGGCCAGGTACCGAACGCGAGGCCGACGATCCCGGAGAACACGATCGCGCCGAGGATCGCCGTCGACGACAGCTCGGCGCTGATCGGCGAGATCCGATCGATCACCGTCGACGCGAACACGCCGAGTCCGGTGCCGATGCAGCCGCCGATCATCGTGACGAGCGCGGACTCGACGAGGAACTGCATCAGGATCGTCCGCCGCCGTGCACCGAGCGCGCGCCGCACGCCGATCTCGCGCGTGCGCTCGGTGACCGCGACGAGCATGATGTTCATGACGCCGATGCCGCCGACGAGCAGCGTGATCAGGCCGATCGCGATCGCGACGCCGAACAGCGCGGATGTCTCCTCGTTGAAGATCTTCACGAGCTCGGACTGGCGGTTGATCGAGAACGTGTCCTTCGCCTCGGGCCCGAGCCCGCGCGATCGCCGCAGCACCTCGATGATCTGCTCCTCGGCCTCGTACAGGTGATCCGGCTCGGCCGCCGCGGCGATCGCCATGTTGCGCTGCACGCCGTAGATCGAGCCGAACGCATCGATCGGGATGATCACGACGTTGTCGCGCGACCGTCCGAACGCCTTGCCCTGCGGCTTCAGCACGCCGATCACCGTGAACCGGTGCGGCCCGAGCAGGATCTTCGCGCCGAGCGGCGACTCGTTCCGGAACAGCCGCTCCACGATCTCCGAGCCAACGACCGCGACCCGGCTCTCGCTCACGCCCTCGAGCGCCGACAGAAACCGGCCACGCTCGAGCTTCAGCGTCGACGTATCCAGGAACTCGCTCGTCGTGCCCTGCACCTGCACGCCGCTGCTGCGCTCGCCGCGATACGACACCTCCGCGGCCGCCGACGCGATCGGCGCGACCGCCGCGAGGTGCGTCGCACCGTGATGCAGCGCCGCGACGTCGGCGCGTGTGATCGGCGGCCGGTTGCGATACTCCCACCAGTCGCCGCGGATCACCCACGGCCGGCTCGTCACGTACATCGTGTTCGAGCCGAGCGCGGAGATCTGCGTCGTGAACGACGTCGTCAGCCCGGAGACCAGGCCGTAGATCGTCATCAGCGTCGCGACGCCGATCGCGATCCCGACGGTGCTGAGGAACGCACGCATCCTGTTCGCGACGATGCCGCGCAGCGCGGTGACGATCGCGGCCCCCGCCTCGACCGCGAAGCGCCGGACCCCGCGCAGGATCATGAAGCGACCGCCGTGGCGAGGGTGAGCTCGGCCGCGACCTGCGGACCCGGCCCGTCCGCCACGATCCGGCCGTCGGACACGCGGATCGCGCGCGGGCACTGCGCCGCGATCGACGGCTCGTGCGTGACGAGCAGCAGCGTGTTGCCACCGGCGTGCAGCTCCGCGAACAGCTGCAGGATCTCGCGACCGGTCGCCGAGTCGAGGTTGCCGGTCGGCTCGTCGGCGAGCAGGATCGACGGCTCGGTCACGAGCGCGCGCGCGATCGCGACCCGCTGGCGCTGACCACCGGACAGCTCGTTCGGGCGGTGCCGCATGCGATCGGCGAGCCCGACCCGCGCGAGCGCCGCGCGCGCCCGTTCGCGCCGCTGCCGCCGGTTGACGCCGCGGTACACGAGCGGCAGCTCGACATTCTCGAGCGCGGTCGTGCGCGCGAGCAGCTGGAACGTCTGGAACACGAACCCGATCTCGCGATTGCGCAGGTCCGACAGCGCGTCGTCGCCGAGCCCGCGAACGTCCGCGCCGCGTAGCCGGTACGTGCCCGAGCTCGGCGTGTCGAGCAGCCCGAGGATGTTCAGCAGCGTGCTCTTGCCCGACCCCGACGAGCCGACGATCGCGAGGTACTCGCCACGGACGACGGTGAAGCTGACCTCGCGTAGCGCGTGGATCGTCTCGTCGCCCATCGCGTAGCGCCGCGTCACCGCGGACAGCTCGAGTAGCGGCGGCGGATCGCTCATGGCGTCGCCGGCTCCACGGTGACGCGCATGCCGTCGGTGAGCTCGCGCGCGAGCGTGCGATACGGCCCCTCGACGACGACCTCGCCTTCCTTGAGTCCCTTGACAATCTCGACGTGCGTCTCCGACGACAGGCCGACCTCGACGATCCGCTTGTGCACGACGCCGTCCGCGATCACGAACACGACCTTGTCGAGCTTGCGCTTCGCCTTGACCGCGGAGCCCGAGCCCGCTACCGCCGACCCCGAGCCCGCGTCGTTCTGATCCGACGGCCGCACTGTCACCGCCTGGATCGGCACCGCGACGACGTTGTCGTGGGTCTCCGTCGAGATCGTGACCTGCGCGCTCATCCCCGACAGCACGCGCACCGCGGGCACGGTTAGCGACACCCAGACCGGGAACGTCGTGACCTCGTTCTCGGTGCCCGCGTTCTTCACGATCGCATCACGGCCGCTGTCGATCACGGTGCCCGGCATCATCTGCCCGGGGAACGCATCGATCTCGACGACCGCGGGCTGACCGGGCTTGATGTAGACCACGTCGTGCTCGCCGACCTCGAGGCGGATGTCGACCTCGGTCAGCGAGCCGAGCACGAGGATCACGTCCTCGGCGAAGTCGCTGCCGCGCACGCGCTCGCCGACGCGATGGTTGACCGCGAGCACCGTGCCGTCGATCGGCGCCTTCACCGTCGCCCAGTTCAGCGCGTTCTGCGCCTGCGCGAGCGTCGCGCGACTGACGGCGGCCCGGTTCTCGGCCGCGGACAGCTCGGAGATCGCGAGGTTCTTCTCGGACTGCGCCTTCGTCATCTCCGACTCGCTGACCGCACCGGCGGTGAGCAGCTTGCGCAGCCGCAGCTCCTCGGCCTCGAGGTACTTGAGGTTCGCGCGCGCACCGGTCACGGTCGCCTCCGCCGCTCGCAGCTGCGCGCGCTGCTGCTCGGCCTGCGCGTGATACAGCGACGTATCGATCTGCGCGAGCACCTCGCCCTTCGTGACCTTCGAGCCGATGCCGACGCGCAGATCGAGCAGCGTGCCGGTGATGTTCGACGACACGTTCACCTTGTGCACCGGCTCGAGCTTGCCGGCGCCGCTCACCGAGCGCGTGATCGACGCGCGCGCCGCGCTCACCGACTGCACGTGCGTCGTGCGCTCCGGCCGCGGCTGCAGGCTCTTCATCGCGACGAGCCCGACGAGCCCGATGATCAGGACAGCAAAGATCCAGCGGCCGATGGTCATCGTCCGAAAGCTCCCGGCGGCGGTTCCCCGCCACCCATGATGAGACGCGTCACGAGCAGATACAGCACGAAGCCGATCGCGATCGCGACGAAGCCCTTGGGTCGCTTGAGACCCGCGGCCGTACAGAACCCGAATGCGATCACGATCAGCGACCACACCGTGAAGACATCGACGCCCGCCAGCAGCCGTGCGAGCACCGGATGCCCGTCGGGGATCACCTGCGGAAACCGCAACAGCGAGTCGAGCTCGCCCGGCTCGACGCTCGGCTGCTGCCACGCGACGATCGCGGTCACGACCGCGCGCACCGCGCCCGGCACCGCGGCGAACGCGGCGACCGTCAACGTGCGCGGCATGGTCGGCTTGCCTCCGACGAACCGGCCGAGCAGCAGCAGCGCGAGCGCAAGCGCGAGCACGCGAAGCGGTGTGCCGAGCACGGCCCCGAGCCCGAGCTTCACGTGCGCGACCGACGTGCGCTGCGCGATCTCCTCGTCGATCTCGCGATCGCTCTTGAGCTCGGGCTTCGGCGCGCTCGCATCGGCGGTCGCGGTCGCGGTCGCCGTCGGCGGCGCGCCCGCATTCTCGGCGCGCACCGCCGGCCCGACGTCGAGCCGCGTGCCGAGCGAGAACGCCGCGAGGCACGCGCACGCGACGACGGTGAGCAGCGGCCAGCCGTAGCGCTGGCCGATCACCTCGGGACCGACGCGGCGATCCGGAAACAGCGCGACGACGAACGGACGCAGCGGGCTCACGAGCCAGCGCACCACGTGCCGGATCCGCGACGCACGCGTAGCCCGCAGACCCGACAAATCATCGACCGTCACCAAGGCACCCGGCTGGACCTGCAGTCAGAGTGCCACAGATCGATCCGCGCAGAACGCGAACAGACTCGGGCGTCGTCGGAGTTGCCCTGCGACCGCGACAGTGGTGCGACGTCCCGGGTCGGGGAACGACGCCAAGCCGCCCGCTCGACCGAGCTGCGGAACGCCAAGGCGCAGAGCCCGGACTATCGCAAAGAGGCAAAGCCGCTAAGCACGCAAAGGATCTTTGGGAAGCGCCCTTCTGCGCGCGTTACCGGGAACCTGCTGGCGTTCATCCGTGCTGACCGAGAAAGCGCGCAACCGAAACGAGCGGCTGCCGAAGTGCGTCGTATGCAACCCATCGACCCCACGTTCGACGACGACCTACCCAGACACCTCAACCAGTATGCGCATGACGTGATCGGCGCAGCCATCGAGGTCCACCGCCATCTCGGTCCAGGGTATCCAGAACGCATCTATGAGCAGGCGATGCTCATCGAGCTTGCGGACCGCGGCTTCAATATTCGCACGCAGGTGACCGTTCCGATCCAGTACAAGCAGCAACCCATCGGCACGGTTCACCTTGATCTGCTCGTCGAAGACGAGCTCGTTCTGGAGCTGAAGGCGATCGAGGGAGTGACGCCCGTGCACAAAGCACAGGTGCTGTCATATCTGAAAGCGACGCGGTTGCAGCTCGGGCTCGTCATCAACTTCAACGTGAAGCTACTCAAGGATGGTGTGCACCGCGTGATAATGTCGCGACACTGGTCGTAGCTCTCGAACCGCGATGAGAAGGGCGCGTTTCAAAAGATCCTTTGCGTGCTTAGCGGCTTTGCCTCTTTGCGATAGTCCGGGCTTCGCGGCCTTTGCGTTCCGCTGATCGGTGGACTGCAGTCGGTTGCCTTGGCGTTCCGACCTCGATCGATTCGCTTTGCGTTCCGTCTACGGCTTCTCCGCGCCCGGCACCGTCTTGTCGTTCGGGTTCTTCTCGGCGCCCGGCACCGTCTTGTCATCCTTCTTCGCCGGCTTCGGCTTGTTGTCGTTCGCGGCCGGCTTCGCGGGCAGCATCACGGCCTGATACAGCCGCTTGTGATCGAGGTAGCGCTTCGCGGCGGCCTTGACGTTGTCGCTCGTGATCCGCGCGAGCATCGGCTTGGGGTCGAGCACGATCGTCGGATCGTCCTTGTAGCGATACGAGCTCTCGAGCCAGCCGAGCCAGAAGCCGTTGCGCCGCAGCTGGGTCTCGCGCTCGCGAATGAAGCCTTGCTTCACCTTCTCGAGCACCTCGGGCTTCGCGCCGTGCTCGGCGACCTCGGCGATCACCTTGTCGGCGGCGTCGAGCAGCTCGCCGACGCGCTTGGGCTCGGCGCCGAACGAGATCGTGAACGCGCGCTCCTGGTGCGGCGAGCGGGCGAGGTAGCCACTCGCGGCGACGCCGTAGACGCCGCCGAGGTCCTCGCGCATGACCTCGCGCAGCCGGATCGACAGCACGCGGCCGAGGATGAACATGTCGCGGTCCTTGTCACGCGTCCACGTCTCGTCGCCGTGGAACACGACGGTGACGCGCGCCTTGTCGGTCTCCTGGCCGAAGTTCCACTGCTTCTTGACGACGCCGGCGATCCGGCGCGCGCCGAGATCCTTCTCCTTCTCGACACGGCCCTTCGCGGGCAGGCTCGCGAGGTAGGTCTCGACGAGCGGGCGCAGCTTCGCGAGGTCGACCGCGCCGACGATCGTGAACGTGAAGTCGGTCGCGTCGCCGAACCGCTGCTTGTAGAACGCGAGCGCCTTGTCCGGATCGACCTTCGCGACATCGGCGGGCTTGGGGTCCTTGCGCCGCGGATCGCCGCGCCACAGCGTGTCGCTCGACTTCACGTTGAACTGGTAGTCGGGGCTGCGCTGACGGTCGGCGAGCGACTCCGCGGTGTTCTCCTTCCACAGCGCGATCGCGTCGGGGTCTTTGCGCGGCGCGGTCATCTTCAGGTAGACGAGCTGGAACATCGTCTCGAGATCGCGCGCCGAGGCCTGGCCGCCGACGCTCTCGGTGACCGCGTTGATCGACGTCGACGCGGTCGCCTGCTTGCCGGTGAGCAGCTTGCCGAGATCCTCGACGTCGAGGTCGCCGACGCCGCCGATCGCCGCGATGTCGTCGGCGAACCGCGCGTACTTGAACTCGGCGCCCGAGGCGGTCGCGAGGCCGCCCGGCGAGATACCCGACAGCAGGATGTTGTCGGCCTCGAAGTCCGTCGGCTTGACGATGACGCGCGCGCCGTTCGATAGCTGCCACTCGGTGACGCCGAGCGAGTCGAGCTTCGATTCCTTGACGATCGTGCCCGGCTTCGGCGTCTGCGAAAGCAGCGTCGCCGACGCGGCCTTGTCGGTCCACGGCGGCAGATCGCGCTTCGCGACCTCGTCGACGATCGCGAGGACGCGGTCCTTCGTCGGCAGCGGCTTGCCGTCGGGACCGGAGATCACGATCACGCGGTTGTCGGCGCCGCCGTACGAGGTCGCGAGCTGGTTGAGCTCGGCGAGCGTGATCTGCGGCAGCGTCTTCAGCGTGAAGTCGCGCTCGGCCTCGCGGCCGATCATGAACTCGCCCTCGAAGAAGTTGCGCGTGATCTCGTCGGTGTATTCGCGGCTGTCCGCGGTCTTCGCCTCGATCGCGTTCTGCTCGTAGGTGCGGGCGATGCTCGTGCGCGCGCGCTCGAGCTCGCTCTGCGTGAAGCCGTGCTTCTCGATCCGCAGCACCTCGGCGAACAGCGCGCGCAGCGCATCCTCGACCTTGCCGCCGCGTACGCGCGCGCTGCGCGTGAACGCATCGATCTCGCGCACGAGGCCGGACGCGCCGCCGCTCGCGCCGGTGAATGGCGCGTCCTGCTTGCGCGCGAGGCTGCGCAGCCGCTCGTTGAAGATGTGCGCGTAGACCTGCTCGACGACGATCCGCCGGAAGTCGGCGACCGTCGCCTCGGGGCGGTGCGGCAGCAGGTTGTAGACCGCGACCGACTGGCTCGTCATCTCGTGATCGGTCTCGATCGAGACCCGCGTGCCGGTCGACTTCGGGACCTCGCCATGCGGGCGCGGGCGCGCCTTCGTGGCGGCGGGCAGATCGGAGAAGGTCGCGACGATCTGCTTCTCGATCGCGGCAGGATCCTCGAAGTCACCGACGGCGATCACCGCCATCAGGTCAGGGCGGTACCAGTCCTTGTAGAACCGGACCGCGGTGTCGCGCGGCGCGCCCTTGATGATCTCCGGCAGTCCGATCGTCACGCGATCGGCGTAGCGGCTGCCCTCGAACAGCACCTTGACCTGCTTGTCGAACAGCCGCTGGCCGGCGCCGCGGCCGAGCCGCCACTCCGAGAGCACCACGCCGCGCTCCTTGTCGACCTCCTTGGGATCGAACGTCACGTTGCTCGCCCAGTCGCGGAGGATCTGCATGCCCTTGTCGACGTACTGCGCGTCGTCGGTCGGGACCTGGAGCTGGTACACGGTCTGATCGAAGCTCGTGTACGCGTTGAGATCGGGGCCGAACCGCATGCCGATCGACTCGAGGTAGTTGACGAGCTCGGCTTCCTTGAACCGCGCCGTGCCGTTGAACGCCATGTGCTCGACGAAGTGCGCGAGCCCGCGCTGGTCGTCGTCCTCCTGCAGCGAGCCCGCGTTGACCGCGAGCCACAGGTTCGCGCGCTTCGCCGGCTTGGGGTTGCGCAGCACGTAGTACGTCAGGCCGTTCGGCAGCACGCCGCGCTTGACCGCCGGCCACAGCGGTAGCTTGTCCTGCGACGGATCGGTGGCGGGCTTCGCCTCGACGGGCTTCGCGGTGCCGGCCTCCGACGTCTCGGCGGTCACCGGCGGCGCGACCGGCGGCCTCGGCTTCGCTTGCGGACTCCCACATGCGACCGCCACCACGATCGCGAGCCACGAACCACGCTTGAGCATGACGGGGGTAGTAGCACCGCCGCCGTCGGCGCGCAGGCTCAGAACACCCAGTAGATGTCGAGCTCCGGGTACGGAATCGCGGCGGGCACGACGAAGTTCACGACCGGCACGTTCATGTTGCCGTAGCCGAGGCCGAGCCGCAGCCGGAACCGCTCGCGCGCCCAGTGCGCGGCGAGCAGCACCGACGCGCCCTGCAGCTCGTCGATGCTCGCGTTGCCGGTGAGCGAGACGTCGACCTGCGTGCGGTCGTCGATCATGTGCGTGACGTCGCCGTCGCCGATCGCCTCGGTCGCGGAGATCGCGCGGGTCTCGAAGTACAGCGACCAGCCGCGCGAGATCTTCGTCGTCAGCGACAGCCACGACTGCGCGTTGCTCGCCGCGACCGCGCCGCGAAAGTCGGTGCGATCGTCCTCGTTGTACGCGCCCTCGCCGCTGATCGACGTCAGCATCATGCCGGCACCGAGCGTGAACCGATCCGACAGCCGGTACGCGCCGAGCAGCTGGATCGGCACGATCGCGATCTGCGCGTCGATGTCGATGCCGCGCAGATCGACATACGCGACGCCGAGCCCGGCGGCCGCGGTGAACCGTGCGCCGTCGTGGATCTGGTACTTGACGTGGCCGTTACCGCTCTTGACGCCGAAGCCCCACGACGCGTACGGCAGCGTGTACGTCCCGATCTCGAGGCCGCGCACGCCGTGGACGCCGTACTGCAGCTTCCACAGCCCGGCGCGGACGTGGCCTTCGGGCACCTTGTACGGCAGATCGTCGGTGATCCGATCGTCGGCATGGGCGGTTGCCGAGATCGCGAGGACGAGCGAGACGACGAGCGACTTCATAGCTGGTACTCCGGGATCGTGACGGTCGCGCCGCTGGCGTTCGCGCAGCTGCCGGCGAGGAAGTCGCAGGTCCACACGCCGTTCGCGGCGCGAAACCCGCCGGCCTTCGACGCGAGGTCGATGAAGAACACGATCGTGTGGCCCGACGGCAAGCCGAGCAGCAGCTCGAAGTGACCGGGCACGCAGCTCGAGGTCGTGCCGCGGCAGAGCTGGAAGTCGAAGCCGCCGTCGATCACGTTCGAGCCGTTCGCCTGCAACGCGAAGTCGTCGAGCTGGAACAGGATCGGCGACCCGCCGAGCTGATCGACCGTGAGGTTGTCGCCGATGTACAGGTTGACCTGGCCGTCGACGACGAGCGCGGCCGAGCTCGCTTGCTCCTTGCAGCCGACCGCGCCGCCGAACACGACCGGGTCGAGGCCACGCTCGCTGTAGCCGGTGGTCAGCTCGAGGTAGCCGTTCGCGTCCTTGTCGATCGCGGGTGCCGGCGAGCCGTGGCCCGAGCAGATGCGCTCGATCCGCGCGTAGCCCTCGCCTTGCAGCACGAGGTTCTGGTGCTCGGGCGCGAACGCCGGCGCATCGTCCTCGGCGAGCGCGCCGAGTGCGCGATCGATCGCGCCGGCGATCGCATCGAGGTCCGCGAGCGCGGATACCTTCTGCTCGACGAGCGCCTCGACGTCGCGCGCGGCCGCTTCATCGAAGTTGCTCGTCGGGCTCGCGTACGCGGTGACGAGCGCGCTCATGTCCGGCGGCTCGGGCTTGTCGCGCGTGGGCTCGGCGCATGCCGCGAACAGGCATGGCCACAACAGGTAGGCAAAGCGATGCATCGCCTGCACCGTACGCAGTTGTCGGCCGCGCGCCGCGTCGGCTCGATCACGCTCGCTCACCGTGTGCGTCGGCGATCACGCGCGATGTATCACCGCGATGACTGAACCGCAGAACCAAGCCGCTGTCAGCGAGGCGCCGTGCGCTGTCAGTAGTGTGGCCTACTCGGCTTTCTCGACGGGCTCGATCACGTCGTGCGTCGTCGAGTCCGCGATCTCCGGCCGCGCCGACAGGTCGAACAGCGCGGCGAGCTCGTCTTCCTTCTTCGCGGCATCGCGGCGGCCGAGCTCGATCAGCTCGGACGCGAAGTCGCCGTCGAACAGCAGGTAGGACAGCAGGTCGCTCTCGTGGCGCGCTTCGCCCTCGGCGAGGCGATGGATCAGCTTGCGCGCGATCAGGCCGTCGACGCGCATCCGGCCATCGTTGACGAACTCGGCCGCGAGCGCGCCGATGTCCTCGGACGGCCGGATGTGCACGGCCTGGATCCGGCGCAGCGGCGCGCCGCGCAGGCGCACGAGCTCGTGGTTCATCATCGTCTCGAACTTGTCGCCGAACGAGTTGTGGCCGGCCTCGAGGATCAGGTTGATCCGCTGCATGCGCTGGAGGTCGTACTCGGTGTGATCGAGCAGCAGCGCGTTCAGCGCCTTGCCGGCGAGGAACAGCGGCTTGGGATACGCCTCGGTCCGCTCCTTCTCGATCACCTTCGGCGCGCTCTTCACGTGACGCAGCGAGATCAGCAGCAGGCGATCGGCGCCGAGCCGGATCGCCGGAGACATCGGGGTGTTCTGGCGCAGGCCACCGTCGGTGAAGAACTCCTCGCCGATCTTGACCGCCGGGAACAGCAGCGGGATCGCCGCGGACGCGAGCACGTGGCGCGGACCGATCCGCGCGGCGCGGTGACGCACGAACGGATCGCGCGACCACTCGCGCGGCACCGGCTCGCCGCTCGACAGGAACACGACGGTGTGCCCGGTGCCGACGTGCGTCGCCGACACCGAGAGCGCGTGCAGGCTACGCTCGCGCAGGTTGCGATCGATGCCGCGCCACGGGATCGTGCGCAGCACGAAGCGCTCGAGCCCCGCGGTGTCGAGCAGCCCGCCGTAGCGAAAGCTGCCCGGGCTCGGCGGCGGCGGATCCGAGCCGAGCATCATCTTCGCCGCGCGCAGCACGTCGCGGGCGCGCAGGCTGATCAGCTCCTCGATCCGGAGCGCGCGCCAGGCGGAGACCATCTGCTCGGCCTGCGAGGTCGGATCGTCCTGGGTCGCCGCGAGGAACGCCGCGTTGATCGCGCCGACCGAGGTCCCGCTGACGATGTCGATCGGGACGTGGCGGCCGAGGCGCTTCGCGAGGTTCGTGCGCAGGTAGTGAATGATTCCGGCCTCGTACGCCCCGCGAGACCCGCCGCCCGACAGCACGAAGCCGATCTTCGGTCGCGCACTGGCAGGCGACTTCATCGGATCGATTGTAGCCGCATCGCGGCGCGGATTGCGTAGGCGGGATCGCAACCCGGCGACGGGGTGGTTGTCTGTCGACCCATGAAGCTTGTCGCCGCGTTGTGCGTGGGGTGCTCGCTCGTCGCCTACGGTGGTCTCGCACGCGCGACCACACCAGGCCTCGACGAGTACGGCGCCGGCATCGAGCGCCGACCGGCGACCCAGCTGCGCGAGGCCGCGTGCGAGCTCGACGTCGATCTGCGTGGCGCGGTCGCGACGTTCGAGCTCCGCCAGCGGATCGTCAACACCGGCACGCAGCCACTCGCGGCGATCCATACGCTCGCGCTGCCACGCGGCGCGGTCGTCACGAGCTTGACCGCACGCGGCCACGAGCCGGCGCTGATGGTCGCCGCGACGTCGCCCGCGATCGAGGCCGACACGCCCGAGGTGATCGGCGTCGATCCGACGGTGCTCCGTGCGTTGCCCGACGGCAGCCACGAGCTCGCGATCCAGCCGATCGCCCCCGGCGGCGAGGTCCAGCTCGTCACGCGCTACGCCGCACTCGCGACGCCACGTGCGGGCGCGCTCGAGCTCGTGCTGCCGGGCCGCGGCGGCGCGGGCCTCGCGACGTGCAAGGGCACGCTGCGCGCGCTGCCCGGCCCGGGCGCGACCGTGCAGCGGATCGCGATCGCCGGCACGACCGCGGGCACGAAGGCCGCCCCGATCGTGATCGACGCGAGCGATGTCGTGATCGACGTCGAGCTCGAGCTGCCGGCGAAGCAGCCGGTCGTGTGGACGCAGACGCAGCCGATCGGCGATGGCTGGAACGCGACGCTCGTCACCGCGCTCGCGCCGCGGATCACCGGCCAGAGCGCGCGCCGCGTCGTGTTCGTCGTCGACGGCTCGCGCAGCATGGAGCTCGTCGGCGCGGCGCGCGTCGCGAAGATCGTGCGCGCGATCGGTGCGGCGCTGCCGCCGGGGTCCGAGCTCGAGGCGATCGCGTACGACCGCACCGCGACCCGCCTGCTCGGCAAGCTCGCGCCCGCGACGCCGCAGGTGCTCGCCGATCTCGAGGCCGCGATCGCGCGCCGCCCGGCCGGCAACGGCACGAACCTGACCGCCGCGTTCGAGCTCGCGCGCCAGACGCTCGAGCGCGCGCCCGGCGGCGTGCGTGGCCAGGCGATGATCGTCGTGATCACCGACGGCGTCACGCCCGAGCTGCCCGGCACGACGCTCGTCCGCGCGCTCGGCCCGACGAGCAGCAGCGTCGACGTCCACGCGATCGTCCTCGATCCCGCGCACACCACGAGCCCGGGCGCGACGCTGCTGCGCGCTCCGGTCAACCTGCTCGGTGGCTCGTACGTCGAGCTCGACGTCGATCACATCGATGGCGCGCTGTCCGCGATCGACGAGTGGCTGCGCCCGGCATGGCTCGAGCTCGCGCTCTCGATCCCATCGGGCCCGCAGGCGATCCCGAGCGAGCTGCGCGCCGGCTCGGGGTTCACCCAGCTCGTGTTCCATCGCGGCGCCGCGAGCTGGAAGCTCACCGGCCATCGCGAGGCCGCGTTCGCGATCGCGAGCAAGCCGGCACCGGCTGCGCCGATCGCCGCGCTCGCGCTCGTCGCGCCGGCCGCGGACGCGTTCGCACAGCGCGCGGACGTCGCGAAGGCGAAGCAGCTCGTCGAGCGTGCGCGGCTCGCGCAGGGCCCGGTCACCGAGGACCGCATGCTCGCGGTGCTATCGAGCGCGGGCCGGATCGCGAAGAGCCGGCGCGCGATGGTCGCCGGCGGCGGACGCTACGAGCGCACGGTCGCCGTCGCCGATCCGCCGCAGCCGCCGCCCGCGCCGGTGAGCCTGCCGATCCCGGCGTCGGCGATCGCGCGGATCACGCTCGAGCGGCTGTTTCGCGACCAGCTGCAGCCGAAGGCGTACGCGTGCTACCAGCGCGCGCTCGGCCTCGATCCGAAGCTCGCCGGCACGGTGCGGTTCACGCTCGTGATGGGACGCGGCGAGGTCACCGACGTCCAGCTCGTCGGGCTGCCCGGGGCGCACGAGGCGTTCGATCGCTGCCTGCTCGACGCCGCGTACGTGCTGACGCCGCCGAAGCCCGACTTCAAGATCAACGCCGACGACCAGACGATCGCGAACTACGCGCTGACGTTCCAGCGCCAGGCCGAGCATCCGATCGTGGTCGCCGGCGATGCCGACTCGTCGTCGCCGCTCGACATCGACGCGATCGAGGGCGGCGTGCCCGGCAAGATCAAGGTCGACGCGTCGACGCCGCTCGGCGGCATGCGTCCGCCGAGCCCGTGATCACGGCTTGCGCGCGTACTGGGCGTCGAACGCGCGCTCGAGCTCGCCGTGCACGCCGCGGACGCCGGCGACCACGGCCGCGGCCCAGTCGAAGTACTCGCGCTTGCGCTCGAGCGACCAGTCCGGCGGTGGGCTGTCGTTGAGATCGCGCAGGTTGCAGATCTTGTCCGCGAGCTTCACGAGCTTCGCCGCATTCGATAGCTCGGGCGCGTGATCGATCTGGCGCTGCTTGCGGTGGTGCTTCGGCTGCGTCTTGTCGTCGGTGACCTCGTCGACGATCGCCGCGACCGGCTCGCCGAACTGCGCCGCGATCTCCTCGCGCGTGGTCTCGGTGTCCTCGATCGTATCGTGCAGGATCGCCGCGACGATCACGTGCGGCTCGTGGACGCCATGCGTCCACAGCGTCGACGCGACCCGGATCGGGTGGTTGATGTAAGGCGACCGCTCGACGTCCTTGCGCCGCTGATCGCGATGCTTGACCGCCGCGAACTCGACCGCGCGCAGCAACAACCCGGCTTCCAGCATGCGCCGAACCTTAGCTCAGGGCTGCGGGCCCGCGCCCGGTCGCAAGGGCGGGGTCACGGTCGCGGCATCCGGAACCGTCGCAGCTCCGGCATCGACCGCGGGCACCGGCGTCAGCACGGTCGGCGGCGGTGGCGGCGCGACGACGGCGGCATCGGGCGCGAGCGTCGGCGCGATCTGCGGCTCGAGGCCGCCGTCGAGCGCTTCTTCTGCGATCGCCTCGAGGCGGGCGTGCACGACCCCGCTCTGCAGCGGCACGAACCGATAGCGCGCGACCGCGTGGCCGCGCAGCACGAACGTGAACTCGTGCTCGAGGCCGTCGGATTCGCCGTACCAGTACCGCGGCGTCGTGCCGATCTGCACGCCGTCGACCGCCGCCATCGCGCCCGGTGGCGACGACTTCAGCATGATGTCGACGGGGCGCGACGGCCGGTTCTTCGGCCGCTTCGCGACGACCATCCCGGCGCCATCCTCGTCGAGGTGCATCCCCGACGCGGGATCGTAGCCGGGGATCTGCGTCACGCCGGCATCGGCGACGATCGGCGGCGGTGCGGGCTGGGGCGCCGGCGCCGGCGGCTCGTGGCTCGAGCACGCCGCGATCGCCGCGATCGCCGCGATCGGCACGACGAACCGGGGACCGCGCAGCATCGCCCGGTGTGTACCACGGACTATCGCGAGCGCTTGCGCGCGGCGTCTTCGATCTTGCGGACCTGATCGGCGTCGAGCATGCGGCGGGCGTTGACCCAGGTCAGCAGGCGCGCCTTGCGGATCGCCGCCTCGTGCATGCTGATCTGATCGACGTACTGCGCGATGTCGGCGTCGCTCGTCCGCGGATCGGCGAGCGCGGCCTCGAGTCGCTCCGACGCCTCGTCGAGCTGCTTGCGATGCTCGGCGATCTGCGCGTCGCCGGTCGCCCGTAGCTGGCGGATCTGATCGCGCTGCGCCTTCGTGATCGTCACGCCCTTGAGCGCATCGACCGCGACCGGCACGTCGTCGTCGTCGACCGACATCGACGGCCGCCCCGAGACGTCGTCATCGTCGTCGGCATCCGCGTCGTCGTCATCATCGTCCGACGACTGCGACTGATGATCGAAGTCGAACTGGAGCTTGCCGTGCTTGAACTGCTTGGCGAAGCTCTTGCGCAGGTTCTTCGCGACATCGCGGGACAGCTTGTCGCCGAGCTGCGAGAGATCCTCGTCGAGGCCTTCCATCGCGGTCTCGAGCTCCTGCCCCATCGAGTCGAGCTGCTCCTCGAGCTGATCGAGATCGGTCGTCTTGATGTTGCGCAGCCGCTTGTTGACGATCGACTTCACCTTGTCCATGCGCGCGGTAATCTTCGCGCGCACGTCGGGCGGCAGATTCGGGTTCGCCGCGAGCATCTGGCGCACGGCATCGAGCTGCTGCTCGACGAGGTCGTCGATGCCGTCGATCTGGACGTGGTTACCGTTGATCCGGATCGACACGCCGTTGCCATGGCCCACGCGGTGCGGTAGCCCCGGCGGGGCCGGCGGCGTGAACGGCGACGGCGGTGCCGGTGGCGTTGGCGGCGTGGGCGCGGTGCCCCACGGATCCTTCGCGGCCGGCAGCTGCCGGGCGTCGTCGTTGTCGTCGTCGCCCGTGGCGGCGTGACCGAACGTGTTGTGGAACAGCAGGCCGCCGGCAAGCAGCGACGGGATGGCGATCGCGAGGACTTGTTTGACGCGCTTCATGGGTTACTCCTGCGTCACGGCGCGGACGAGCTTCTTGTAAGGCGCGAGCGGCTTCTCGATCCGACCCCATCGGGCGGACACGCGACTCGAGCGCTGGGTATCGGCGTAGCGGACGAGGACCTGCAGATCCTCGTCGCCATCCGCCGGGCGATTGTCGATCACCGTCGGGGCGGGCAACTTCACCGCGAGCTGACGGTCTGGCGGCTCGGGCGAGCGGGTCAGCACGAACACGCCGAGCGCGCTCGCGGCCGCGGTCGCGGCGAGGCTCGCGACGATCCGGCGACGCCGGCGCACCGCGATCCGGTGCTGCGCGCCGATCGTCATCCGGGCCGAGAAGCCGAGCCCCGGATCGATCGCGTGCCTGGCGGCTCCGAGCCGGTCCGGCATCTCGACGAGCCGCTGGCACGACGCGCAGCTCGCCACGTGGGCGGCTAGCTCGGCGAGCGGTTCGCCGAGCGCGACTCGCTCGGTGACCTGATCACAGCTGGACATCATCGGTGTTCCTCCATCAGATCGCGCAGCCGGGCGAGGCCGCGCACGAGATGCGTCTTGACGGTCGCGAGCTCGACGCCGAGCAGCTCCGCGACCTCGGCGACCGGCAGATCGTGTCCGTAGCGGAGCACGAGCGCGGTGCGCTGCTGGGGCGACAGATCGTGCAGCCGATCGAGCAGGGCCCCGAGCTCCTGCCGGCCGGCGAGCGCCTCGCGAGGCGCGGGTCCATTTGTCGCGTGCATGCGCTCGGCGATGTCATCGCTCGCGTTCTCGTGCGAGACCGGCGCGGCATCGATCTCCTTGCCATCGACCTCGCGTGTCGGCAGCCAGCCGAACAGCTTGCGACGCAGCCGGCGCCGCCGCAGCGTGCGCAGGCACTGCGTGGTCACGATGCGCAGGAACCACGCGGGCGCCGCCGCCGGATCGCGCAGATCCGCGATCGATTCACAGGCCCGGGCGAGCGCGTCTTGCACCGCTTCTTCTGCCTCGGCGCGATTGCCGAGCAGGTCGTACGCGATGCCGTAGCCCTTGCGCGCCGGGTTCGCGGCGAGCTCGGCGAGCAGCCGCGATCTGGCATCCGCACGAGTCGCCACGTTCGCCCGCGCTCCGGTGGTTAGTGACATGGATCCTCTTGCAAGCACGCAGCGAGTAAGAGCCTCGACCGACTCGCCTGGTGGACAGCTTCCTCCGCGAGGCGGCTCGGGCCGATGCGGACTTCATACCAGGCGGGAACGGTGCGCATTTCCAGTGCTTCGCGATGGTATATGAGGGGGCCGATGGCGCGAGACCCCGACCGACCCGCGTGGAAGGGGCAACGGCCCTGGTACGAGATCTGGTTCGCCGTCGTGCTCGACGACAGCCGGCGCCGGGCGCTGTGGCTGCGACAGACGTTCTTTGTCCCGCGACAGGGGGTGGGACGCGCGAAGATCTGGGGTGCGTGGTTCGACGCCGACGCGCCGCGGCCGACGTTCGCGGCCAAGCGCCACATCGCGATCGACGACGTCCAGCTCGGCGAGGACGGCGCGCTGATCCGGATGATCGACAGCCACATCGCGCCGGGCGCCGCGGCCGGTTCGGTCGAGGGCCTCGCGTGGCAAGCGACGTGGACCGGCGGCCGCCACGCGCACAGCGAGATGCCGTCGTGGTTACCGGCACCGACGCACGCGCGACCGATCGCGTACGACGCCGAGGCCTCCGGCGAGGTGACGCTGTCCGGCCCCGACGGCGCGCAGACGATCGCGATCCGCGGCCGCGCGAGCGCGATGCACATCTGGGGCAAGCGCCGTGTCCCGACCCTGCAGTGGATCTGGGCGCCGTGGCTCGGCGACAGCTCGCTCGAGGTCCAGGCGGTCAGCTTCCGCGACACGTTCTCGCTCGGGTTCGCGTCGCTGCGGCTCGACGGTCCGGACCACACGTATCGCGGCCGGCCCGCAACCGCGGCGCATCCGAACTGTCTCGTGACGTCGACGGTCGCGGGCGCGCGCAAGCTCGTCCATGCGCGCGCGTGGGCCGAGCCGTCGCAGATGGTCGGCTACGCGTATCGCGACACCGACGGCCGCGATCTGATGGTCGCGCAGAGTGACATCGGCTCGGCGCACTACGAGGTCTACCAGCGCAAGGCTCCCGGCGCGCCGTGGCGGCTGTGCGAGGAGCGCCGCGTCGCCGGTGGCGTCGCCGTCGAGATCCACCAGCACGCGCCGCTGCCCGAGGTCGATTACCTGAGCTGGGAGGCCACGCAGCTGTCGCGCAGCGACGCTCCGCCGCCGGGCGTGCGCGGCACCGAGGAGCGCGACTGGCCGGAGGTCACGTCGATCGTCGCGCTCGGGCTGACGTACGGCGATCACGCGCGCGAGACCGGGCAGAAGCTCGATGCGAGCGCGCCGCCGACGTCGTTCCACAAGCACGTGCGCGCGTTCGCACCCGGGGACGGTGGGGTGCGCGTCCCGGCGTCGGCCGACGTGCTCGCCGCGCTCGAGCAGGTCGAGCCCGGGATCGGCGCCGCGATCGCCGATCGGCTGCCCATGATCCCGGCGGTCATGGACTACGAGGGCGAGCTCGCGGTCGTCGTGCTCGGCGCGATCGACGAGGCCGCGCTCGACGCCGGCGTGCCGCAGCCGCTCGGGCTCGCGTGCGCGAACGATCTGACCGCGCGGTTCTGCCAGGTGCTCGGCGAGACCACGGATCGGCCGCTCGATTACTGGGCATGCGCGAAGTCGTTCCCCGGATTCTTGCCGGTCGCCGAGCGCGTGTGGGCTCCGGACGGCGGGCTCGCGCGGCTCCCCGAGCTGACGCTCGAGACGCGCGTCAATGGCGAGGTGCGCCAGCACGCGTCGACGAAGCTCGTGATGTACTCGCTCGCCGCGATGCTGCGTGCCGCGCGCGCCCACCTCGGCCGGCCGCTCGCGACTGGCGACGTGATCCTCACCGGCACGCCGACCGGCGTCGGGATGCGGATGTCGCCGATCACGCGCAAGGTCGCGTCGCTGGTGAAGGATCGATTCCGCAAGGCCGAGCTGCTCGTGTCGAGCTACGCGAATGCGTCGGCGCTGCTGCGGCCGGGCGATGTGATCGAGATCGATGCCGGTCCCGCCGGTCGCGTGCGCACGCGCTTGACCGTTTGAGCACGAACAGACTTCATGCCCGGCAAAACTCTGTCGGCAAAATAGCTGCGCAATATTTCGCAGGCGATTACTGTCCACGTCGCATGCGCATCCTGCTCGCCGTGTTGCCAGGCCTCGCGATCGCGTGTAGCTCGCCGAGCTCCGTGCCCGCGCCCGCGCTGTCGAACGCGCAGCCGACGTCGAACCAGCCCGACGTCCGCGCGTTCGCGCTCCGCATGGTCGAGGTCATGGAGAAGAACGATCTCGATGGCTGGCGCGGCCTGCTGTCCGAGCGCAAGCGCGCCCAGCACGCGGACGCCACGCAGCTGAACCAGCAGTTCCAGATCTGGCGCCGCGAGCTGCTGCCGAAGGCCGAGCTGCTGCGCCGCGCAGACTTCACGCTCGACACCACGAGCCCGCAGCACTTCGTCGTCTATCAGATCGAGGGCAAGCCGGCCGAGGCGCTCGCGCTGGTCGTCGAGGAGCGCGGCACGCTGCGCCTCGACGAGAACTAACCGACGCGCTGCTTCAGCTCGTCGACCTCGCGCTTGCAGCGCTGGATCGCGGTCGCGGTGCGAATCTCCGACTCCGTGATGCGTCGTCCAAGCGCGTCGAGCCCTGCCTCGAGTCGCACGTTTGTCTCGTCGATTCTCGTGCCGAGCTCGATCACGGCTCGGTCGAGTCGGGCATTCGCCTGATCGAGGCGCTGGTTCGTTTGACCGATCTGATCGCGAATCTCGACGAGCACCTGGATCGTCAGATCGTCTGATTGCATGGCTGGCTCCAGTGTACCGACGGCATGCGCGTGCGACCAGCAACTTCGATGCCGCGCCAACCGGTTGAATTGCCGTGCTCGAACGTCCGGTGTCCGGCCGGATTCTGGACGCGCTGTCCGGTTCTCGGACAGCATGCATGCATGTCGATGCGCAGGCTCTCGCTCGTGCTCGCCGGCGCGACCGCCGCGGTGCTGATCGCGATGGTCGCGGTCTCGATCGCGACCGGCGCGACGCAGGAAGCGCACGAGCACTTCCATCCCTATCCCGAGTACGCGACCGCGTTGATCGCGCGGCCCGGTGGGCTGCGCGCGCTGATGGGCCTCGATGTCGCGTTCCTGTGCCTGTACACCGGCTTCTTCGCGGCGTTCGCGACGTACTTGCGCCAGCGCGGCCAGCCGTTCACGTACCTCGCGCTCGGGGCGATGGTCGCAACCGCGCTGCTCGACATCGTCGAGGATCATCACATCCTGTCGCTGCTCGCGATGGCGGAGTCCGGCCGGCCGATCGCCGAGTCGACGATCGCGTTCCAGGAGACGCTGTCATCGACGAAGTTCTCGGTGAGCTACCTCGCGCTGTTCCTGTTCGGCCTCGCGATCCCGCGGACGTCGAAGCTCGGCTGGGCGCTCGCGCTGTTCCTCACCGCCGGCACGCTCGCGTCCGCGACGCTCGGCTACGCTGCACCGCCGGCGTGGCGCGAGTCGCTCGACAGCGGTCGCTGGATCGGGTTTCTCGCCGGCTTCGCGATCGCGGGCGCGTGGCTCGTGCGCGAGCCCGAATCGTCGACGACGTGAATGCCGGATCGCGCCGCGATTGCGAGTAGGATGCCGCGATGTCGTCGGAGGGAGATCAGCCGCCCGGACGCCCGCCGAAGGGCAACCCGCAGGGCACCCTGCTCGGGTTTCCGCAGCAACGCGAGCCCGGTGAGCCCGCGCCGAAGCCGGGCCCGGGCACGTCGTCGCCGCGCCATCCGCTGCCGCCGCCGCGCTCGAGCCGCGACTCGACGGCGCCGCCGCTCCGGCCGATGGCGCAGCCGCGTCCGCCGAGCGCGCCGCCACCCGCCGCGAGCCCGCAGCCGTACGGCGCACCGACGGCACGGCCCTCGCAGCCGACCGGCGAGCCCGCGCATCTCGCGAGCCCGGTCCCGCACGCGCCGCACCAGCCTCCGTCGGGACCGATCCCGCAGGCGCCGCCCGCGCCACCCTCGGGTCCGATCCCGCAGGCGCCGCAATCGCCGGCGTCCGGACCGATCCGCCACGCACAGCCCGCCGTGCCGCCGTCGAGCACGATGCACGGCGCACATCCGTTTGTGCAGCAACGACCTCCCGCGCCGCCCGCGCCACCACCGGCTCCCGCTCCGGCGAGCCCGCTCGGCGAGGTGCCGCAGCCGCTGTCCGGACCCGCGACCGCGCCGTCGCCGACGCCCGGATTTCCGCACTACGCCTCCGGCTTTGGTGGCAGCGGACCGATCCCGCACGGCCCGCAGCACACCGGGCCGACGCAGCCGTACACCGAGGAGCAGCAGCACGCGTTGCCGCGCGCATGGGTGAACACCGGCGACGAGCCGTCGCCCGCGATGTCGATCGAGGAAGTGCCCGGGTCGAAGTTCGTCAGCTTCCTCAAGATCTCGGCGCGGCGCGCGTTCCGGCTGCGCATCGAGCCGAGCGAGGTGCTGCCGTCCGAGCGCGACTCGCTGCTCGCCGCGACGCCGCCGATCGCCGATCCGAACCTGCAATCGTTCCTCGCGTGGCGGCGGTCGGTGCTGTTCCTCGTGGCGTGCGCGCTCGTGCCACTGTCGATCATCGGCCTGCTGGACGCGCTCGCCGGCACGATGGCGACGCCGATCCGGTTCGTCCGGCTCGCACCGGCGATCGCGGAGACCGTGTTCGCGTACGTGTGCTGGAGTCAGCTCCGACGGTGGGCGCACTGGCGATCGCAGCGCCGCCGGCTCATGTGGGGCTGGGTGCTGTTCATGGCGACGCCGTTCATCGTGTTCCTCTATCCGCTGCGCACGGTGTTCGAGGATCTCGTCGGCTCGAATCGCCAGGATCTGATCGCGCTCGGGTTCTCCGGCGCGTACCGCCAGGCGGTGACGCCGTTCTTCTTCGCGATGCTCGCGATGCTGCAGCTCGCGCCGAAAGCGATCTCGCTGATGCCGGGCCTGATCCGCGCATCGCTCGTGATCAAGCTGCTGTTCCCGGGCTCGTCCGCGCCGGGCTGGCTGATGGTGATCGCGGCGCCGCTCTACGCGCTGCTCGCGTACGTGATCCTCGTCGTGCCGTATCAGTTCACCGGCAGCGGCTGGTTCATCGTCGGCGTGCTCGGCGTCGTCGCGGCGCAGGCGGTGCTCGCGCGCGCCGGGTTCGGGCTCGCACGGCCGCTGACCGAGGCCGAGACGCTCGTCCAGGTGAAGCGCGTGCGCACGTACTACCTGACCGTGATGACGATCTCCGGCGTGATGATCGTGATCGCGCTCGGCAGCATGGTCGCGTACCTCAACCTGCGCGTCGCCGACGTGATCACCGCGGTGCTCAAGTTCGAGGCGAACGTGCTGATCCTGACGATGATCGGCTCGGACCTCGTGCTCGCGAACCTCGATCGCGCGCGCAAGCAGACCGCGGGCAAGGACGCGGTCGAGGACGAGGCCGAGCTCAAGATCGCCGCGTTCGTGTCACTCGACGCGCCGCACGTGCCGCCACCACCGGGCCCGGCGCCGTCGTCGTTCTGATGCCGTACGCGTTCCGGCCGGTCACCGAAGCCGCGCTGCCACTGCTCGCGCGCTGGCGGGCCGAACCGCACGTCGTGGAGTGGTGGGGCGCGCCGGAGCTCGAGAACGAACGCGAGAAGCTCGGCGATCCGCGGATCGCGATGTGGATCGTCGAGCACGACGGCCGGCCATTCGCGTTCGCGCAGGACTACGACGTCCACGGCTGGACGCCGCATCCGTTCTCGCACTTGCCGCCCGGATCGCGCGGCATCGATCAGTACATCGGCGAGGCCGACATGCTCGACCGCGGGCATGGCTCGGCGTTCGTCCGGATGCATGTCGAGCGGCTGTTCGCGGCGGGTGCACCGGCGGTCGGTACCGATCCGCACCCCGCGAACCTGCGCGCGCGCCGCGCCTGCGAGAAGGCCGGCTTTCACCAGACGTCCGCGCCCGTCGATACGCCGTGGGGCCGCGCCGTGCTGATGGAGTGCTGGCGCGATCCGCCGTGATCACGCGCGCTCGGGGTCGCTCGGCGGCTCGACCGCGACGGTGAAACCGACGCGCGCGCGTCGATCGCCTACTCCGCCGCGGGCGGCTCGACCGCGAAGGTGAAACGACGCGCGCGCGTCGCTCGCCTACTCCGCCGCGGGCGGCGCGACCGCGACGGTAAACCCGACGCGCGCGCGTCGATCGCCTACTCCGCCGCGGGCGGCGCGACCGCGACGGTGAAACCGACGCGCGCGCCGCCCCCGGGCCGCTCGTCGATCCACGCGCCGCCGCCGTGCGCGACCGCGATCCGCGACACCAGCGCGAGCCCGAGCCCGAGCCCACCGCCGCTCGACGGCACGAACGCGCGAAACGCATCCGCGCGGCGATCGGCGCTGATCCCGGGCCCGGCGTCGTCGACCTCGATCGCGACCTGGCCACCGCGCCGCTCGATGCGCACGGCGATGGCGCCGCCGCCGTGGATCCGCGCGTTGTCGAGCAGGTTCGCGATCGCGCGGCGGATGAGCGTCGGATCGATCGCGGCGCGGACATCGCCGATCGCCTCGATCGCCTCGGGCGCGATGCCGGCGGCGGTCGCCGCGTCGCTGACGAGCTCGCCGAGATCGATCGGCCGGCGATCGAGGTGGCCGAACTCGAGGCGCGACTGCGCGAGTAGCTTGCCGACGAGATCGTCGAGCACGAGGATCTCGCGGTCGAGATCCTCGAGCACGCGCAGATCGCCGGTGTCGCGCGCGGTCTCGACGAGCACGCGCATGTGACCGAGCGGCGTGCGCAGCTCGTGCGACACCGCGGCGAGCAGCTGGCGCTGATCGGCGAGCTGCTGCTGGATCTTCGCGGCCATGTCATTGATCGCGGACGCGAGCACGCGCATCTCGCCGCCGTGGTGCTCGACCTCGAGCCGCGTGTCGAGCTTGCCGTTGCCGATGTCGCGCGCCGCGCGCACCGCGAGGATCAGCGGCCGCGTCATCCGCCACGCGATGCCGCCCGACAGCGCGGACAGCACGAACAGCCCGATCGCGATCCACCACCACCGCGGATGGCCGTGCAGCCGGTAGCCGATCGCGACGCCACAGCCGAGCGCGACCGCGAGCGCGAAGAAGATGCGCCGCCGCATGCGCGCCTGCAGCCACCACGGCAACCAGCGCAGGCGGTGCGGATGGGTCCGCCACATCTCGCGCTCGGCGCGCCAGCCGCGGCGATGCCGGTGCCGCGCACCGTGCAGCTCGCGCATCTCCTCGTGGAGCGCGCGCCGGCGCTGGCGGTGCAGCTCGCGCCACTCGGCGCGCGTCCGCGGGGGCTCGCAGCGATCGTCGTCGGTCACGAGTCCTCGGCGGCGCGCGCGAGCACGTAGCCGACGCCGCGCACGGTGCGGATCCTCGTCGGTGGATCGTCGCCGAGCTTCTTGCGAAGCCGCGAGATGTGGACATCGACCGCGCGCTCGCCGACCGTGACGTCGCCGCGCCCGGCGAGCTCGAGCAGCGCCGCCCGCGGCACGACGCGGCCCGCGCGCCGGAGCAGCGCGATCAACAGATCGATCTCGAGCCCGGTCAGCTCGACCGGCTTGCCATCGACCCACGCCTCGCGCGCGCCGGTGTCAACGGTGATGCCGGCGCTGGTCAGCTTCTCGGCGACGGTGTCCGGCTGGATCCGGCGCAGCACCGCGCGGATCCGCGCCAGCAGCTCGCGCGGCGAGAACGGCTTCGCGACGTAGTCATCGGCGCCGAGCTCGAGCCCGACGACGCGATCCGCCTCGTCGCCGCGCGCGGTCAGCATGATCACCGGGATCCGATGACCGGCATCGCGGAGCTTTCGAAGCACCGCGAGCCCGTCGAGGCCCGGCATCATCACGTCGAGCAGCACGACATCGAAGCCGCCGGCCGCGAGCGCGGACAGCCCCGCCTGCCCGCCGCCGGCGTGGACGAGCGCGAGCCCCTGCGGCTTGAAGTAGCCGTCGAGCAGCTCGGCGAGCCGAGCGTCGTCGTCGATCAGGAGGACGCGCACGAGGGCATTGTCTCAGCGATAGGGGCCGCCGCGCCACCAGCCGCCGCCGCGGTCGAGCATGTCCGCGAGCTGGGCGCGCTGCTTGTCGTCGAGCACCCCGTGGATCGCGCGCAGCGCGTCGAGGATCGCGGCCCGAGCCTCTCCGGTGACGCCGTCGACCCGGCCGAGCACTGCGCCGAGCGCCGCATCGTCGAGCGTCGAGTTGCGCAGCGCCGCCGCGAGATCGCCGCGCGCGTCCTTCAGGTTCGCCTTCGCGCCGTGGATGCGCTCGTGCGCCTTGTCGAGCTCGTTGACGATGAAGCGCTCCTGCGCCGGCGTCGCGTCGAGCCGCGCGAGCATGTGATGAAGCATCCAGCGCCGCCCGCCGCCGCGCCGATGATGATGGCCGTACCAGCCGCCGCGGCCGTAGCCGTCGTAGCCGTGGCCGCCGCAGCCGCCGCCGTGGCAGCGCCGATGCGCGCGACGCAGGGCCGCAAAACCGAGGATGCCGAGACCGACTGCGAGACAGATCATGATGAGCTCCTTTGCCTGTCCTCAGCCTGGGACGCTGCTGTTTCGCGTCCGGCCGGCGCTACATGAAGAAACATTGCGTCCGGTGTCCGGCCGGATCTCGGACGCGCGGTCCGGGATCCGGACACCGCAGCGCGCAACCGCGCGAATTCACGCGCACGCGGCGCTGGCCCAGCGCGTGCTGAGCCCCGCCGCGTGGTCGCACGCATCAACTCGTTCACGCTCGACGGGATCGACGCCGCACGCGTCGAGGTCGAGTGCGAGATCACGAAGGGCCTGCCCGGCTATCACGTCGTGGGCCTCCCCGCGCCGTCGGTGAAGGAAGGCGCCGTGCGGATCCGCAGCGCGCTGACGTGTTGCGGCTTCGATCTGCCGCTCAAGCGCACGATCGTGAACCTCGCGCCTGCGGATCTACGCAAGCCGGGCTGCGCGCTCGATCTGCCGATCGCGGCGGGCGTGCTGATCGCGAACGGCCACTACGGCGGTCAGCTGCTCGCCGACCTGCTCGTGTGCGGCGAGCTCGGCCTCGACGGCGCAGTCCGTCCGATCCACGGCGCGCTCGCAGCCGCGATGCTCGCGCGCTCGCTCGGCCTGCGCGGCATCGTGCTGCCGCGCGCGAACGCCGCCGAGGCGATCGTCGTCGACGGCATCACGGTGCACGCGATCGAACACCTCCGCCAGCTCGTCACCGCGCTCGCCGGCGAAGATGATCTGCCCGACCCCACGCCGACCCCGCCACGCACGCGCGCGCGGTTCGTCGTCGACATGGCCGAGGTCCGCGGCCAGGAGCACGCGCGTCACGCGATCGAGGTCGCGGTCGCGGGCGGCCACAATCTGCTGCTCGCCGGCCCGCCGGGCACCGGCAAGACGATGCTCGCGCGCCGGATCCCGACCGTGCTGCCCGAGATGACGCGCGAGGAGGCGCTCGAGACCACGAAGGTGTACTCGGCGCTCGGCCTCGCGAGCGGGCTCGTCGAGGAGCGGCCATTTCGCGCGCCGCACCACACGATCTCGTCGGCCGCGCTGCTCGGCGGCGGCACGATCCCACGGCCTGGCGAGATCTCGCTCGCGCACAACGGCGTGCTGTTTCTCGACGAGCTGCCGGAGTTCAGCCGGCTCTCGATCGAGGGCATGCGCCAGCCGCTCGAGGAGCGCAACGTCGTGATCAGCCGCATCCACGGCACGATCCGCCTGCCCGCCTCGTTCCTGCTCGCCGCCGCCGCAAATCCGTGTCCGTGCGGTTGGCGCGACTCGCGCGTCCGCGAGTGCACCTGTAGCCAGGCGGCCGTCGACCGCTATCGCGCGCGGCTGTCCGGGCCACTGCTCGACCGGATCGATCTGCAGGTCTACGTCAACCCGGTGCCACTCGCGCAGCTGCGCACTTCGGTTCCTGGCGAGTCGTCCGCTTCGATCCGCGCGCGCGTCGTCGCCGCACGCGAGCGCCAGCATGCACGTCTGCAGCCGTTCGGCGTTCGCTGCAACGCCGAGATGTCCGGCGCGATCCTGCGCGCGACGTGCCGGCTCGATCCGCTCGCCGAGCGCACGCTCGCCGATCTCGTCGAGCGCCGGCGGTCGTTCACGGCGCGGTCGATCGATCGGCTGATCAAGGTCGCGCGCACGATCGCGGACCTGCTCGATCAGGACGTGATCGATGCGGGCTGCCTCGAAGAAGCCGCGATGTTCCGCGACGTCGATCCGGCCGCGGCGACCGTCCATGTCCTGTCCGACGAGCTCGCACGGCGAGCCTCGTAGCTGTTCTGTCTCGCTCATCCCGGAGTCACCCATGAAGCCGAAGTCCAAGCCGTCGCAACGCCCCCGTCGCACGTCGAAGCGTGCGGCCGCCACAGAGCCGGCGAGCCCGAGCCCGTCGCCGCTCGCACGCGCGATCTACGCGCAGCTCGTCGCCCACGTCCGCGCCCACCAGACATCGATCACCTACGGCGAGCTCGCCGCCGCGCTGTCCGCATCGATGCCGATCCACCCGCGCAGCTCGAAGCTGCATGCGGCGCTCGGCGAGGTGACCGATGCGTGCCGCGAACGCGCGCTGCCAATCCTGCCCGCGATCGTCTGCCGCAACGACACGCACCGTCCAAGCGACGGCTACTACAAGGTCGCGCATCCGCGCGCTCGCAGCTACAAGAGCCAGCGCGCCGCGTGGGAGCACGAGCACGCGCGCGTGCTGCAGGAGCACGAGCGGTTTCCGGCGACGCTATGACCGCCGCGACCTGCACGTTGCCGCCGGCGCCGCCCGCACGCTCGGCAGTCCCCGACGTTCCGCCGCTGCCGCCCCCGCCGGCGCCGATGCCGTGCTCGTTCGAGGGCGCGTCGATCAAGCTCTACGGTGCGCACGTCCTGCTCGTCGTGGTCCATCCCTGGGTGCTCCACGATCCGATCGAGCGCGAGCTCCACGTGATCGCGTTCCGCACGCGGTTCCGGCGCACCATCGTGCTCGTCGCACGCGACCGCCACGGCACACCGACGTACTGGGGCCCCGCCGCGATCGTGCGCGCGCTCGGCGTGCTGCCGTTCGAGGCGCTCAGCTGGGAGCGCTACCTCTACCGCCGCCCGCCGCCGCCGATGCTGCCGATCCCGGTCGACCCGCCGCCGCTCGAGTCGACGAGTGGCGCGCTCGAGCGCGACCTCGATGCGACGACGATCCGCTTGCCCGACGACCGGGAGCCGTGATGCCACCGACGAACCGCCACGACCTCGACCACTACCTGCGCGAGCTGGTCCGGATCGGGATCGTCCTGCGCGAGCGACACCACCGCCGCGAGCGCGCGACTCCGATCGGGACGTCGCGCCTGCAACCCGAGGATGCCGCGCTGCTCCGTGCCGCGCTCGACGACCTGCGCCGCGGGACGAAACGCACATGATCACGGCGCCGGTGGAACACCGCGTGCGAACGGCGGGCGATCGAGGAATACTCTCGGAGGCTGGCAGCGTTGCCAGCCTCGATCCTCGTGAAGCCCGACGATCCCACCCTCGAGCCGTTCGTGTCCGGGGTGCTGCGCCGGTTCGGTGCCGATCTGCACGAGGAGGATCCGCAGTTCGCGTACCGCGCGCTCGTCGACTTCGCGCACGACGCGTGCATGCGACGCGCGCACCGCGAGCCGGACTATGCGCCGGCGATCCTCGTCGGGACGCAGATGCTCGGCGGCGTCGCGCACGTATCGGTCGCCGACAACGGCGAACCGGTCGCTGCGGAGAGCGTTCGCCAGCTCTACGCGACGATCCGCAGCGGTCGCAGCGGTGCGGTCCGCCGCGCACTCGTCGCCGGCGGCCGCGATGGTGCCGAAGCGATCGTCGGTGCGCTTGGCGATGCGCTGCTCGCGGCATTTCTGATCGCCGACCAGGTCACGATCGCGACTCGCGCGACCGAGCAGCCGCCCGACGCGGGCGCGCGCTACACGTGCAACAGCCGCACGTACACGACGACCGCGTGTCGCATGGCGCGGCCCGGTACGATCATCCAGCTCCGGATCCGCAGCGAGCACCGGCCGCTCGCGACCGTCGACGCGGTCCGCGATGCACTCGTCGAGCACGCGCGCACGCTCGCGTTGCCGGTGCGTGTCGGCTCGGATCCGACGCCGATCAACGCGGCGAGCCTCGGCGCTCGCTGACTGGTACGTGCCGCGGCTCGCCCGCGATCGCGGGTACGCGTCACCGCGTGGATTGCTATGCTGCCCGCGATGTGCCGCAACATCCGTCCGCTGTTCAACTTCGAGCCGCCCGCCACCGACGACGAGATCCGCGCCGCTGCGCTGCAGTACGTCCGCAAGGTGAGCGGCACGCGCGAGCCACGCGGCAAGAACCATGACGTGTTCGAACGCGCGGTCGAGGAGATCGCACGCGTCACGCGAGCACTCGTCGACTCGCTCGAGACGACGGCACCGCCGAAGAATCGCGACGAGGAGCTCGCGAAGGCGCGCGCTCGCAACGCGAAGCGCTTCGGCAGCACGTGAATCGCGGCCAGTGAGCTGCGCGCTCGATCGCGTGCGGTATGCTGCCGCGCATGCGAACCGCGACGTGCTCGTGCGGACAGTTGAAGGTGAGCTGCGAAGGCGAACCGGTCCGGGTGTCGATATGTCACTGCCTCGCCTGCCAGAAGCGCACGGGCAGCGTGTTCGCCGTCCAGGCGCGCTTTCCATCCGAGCGCGTCACGATCGAAGGTCAGGCGCACGAGTTCGTGCGCGTCGGCGACGAAGGCAGCTCGGCCACGTTCCGGTTCTGTCCGACCTGCGGCGCGACCGTCTACTGGGAGAACAACGGCATGCCGGGCACGATCGCCGTGCCGGTCGGCGCGTTCGCGGATCCGACGTTTCCACCACCCCGCGTCTCGGTCTACGGCGTGCGACGCCACCCGTGGGTGGCCATGCCGGACCTCGTGATCGAGGAGCTCGACTGACGAACGGTCCCACGTGGGTCGGTCCGGGTCTGACCCACGTGTGTCGGTCCCACGTGGGTCGGTCGCTGGGTCAGCACCCACGCGAGTCGGTCCTACGTGGGTCGGTGATCTGGATCGGTCCCACGTGGGTCCGTGCTGGATCCGCACCCACGTGGGTCGGTTCACGTCCACGTGGCGTGGATGCGAATCGATCCCGCGTGGGTCCGTCGCTGGGTTTACACGCCGTCGGGCCGTCCCACGTGGGTCCGGCCAAGTCTTCACCCACGTGGGTCGGTCCCACGTGGATTGGTTCCACGTTGGTCCCCCGCCCCCACGTGGGTCCGGCGCTGGGTCTTCACCCACGTGGGTCCGTGCCCGTGTGCCGGTTGCTCTGCACCCACGTGGGTCGGGCCCACGGCGCCGCGATCGCATGGATCCCACGTCGGTCCCTCGCTGGGGTCTACACCGCGTGGGTCAGTCCCACGTGGGGCGTCGAGCTCGGTCGGTCCCACGTGGGTCCGTCGCTGGGTCATCCACGTGGATCAGTCCCACGTGGGTCAGCACGGGATCACGCGATCACGGCGATCACGCGGCCGCTCGCATCGCGCTGCGCCGGCTGCGTCCGAAAGCAGCGCGCCTGCCCGAGCGCGTGGCGGCGCGCGGACCACGCGACGGCCGCGGCATCGAGCACGTCGTCGATGCCGACGCCGCGATGGCGCGTCGTCGGGACCGCGATGCCATGTGCGCGTAGCCAGCGCCGACGCACCCGGGCGCCGCCCGGCGTGTGCTTCGACGCCGCGAGCGGCGCGCCGGCCATGATCGCGAAGCTGGTCTCGGGATGGATCTCGACGACCCGCGTATCGGCGACGCACCGATCGACCTCGCGGAGCTTCGGGAACAGGTGGAACGCCTGCAGCGAGATCTTGCGACCGGTGAGTCGCTGGCTCGCATCGCATGCGTCCTCGTAGTGTGCGAGCGAGACGACGGCGCGCGGCGGGATCTCGAACACGGTCGCGCGACGGGCGCCGAGGAACGCGCGCAACGCGGCGTCGGCGTCACGCCTGCCGTGCTCGACGAGGCCGAGCGGCATGTCGACGCCGATCACGTCGGCCTCGAGCGCGGCGATCTCGTCGAACCGACGATGGACGGTGACCGAGGCGCGACCGCCCGCGAGCCGCACGGCGACCCAGCCGGCCTTGCAGCCATCGACGCCGATCACGATCGGAAGGTCGCTTGCGGGCATCGCGGCGTGACGATACCAGGCGGCACGCTGCGAGGATCCCGCGCCCGACGTGGCACGCGCGCTGCTCCGGGATCGAAGCACAACGAGGAGCGTCCCCATGAGCAAGATCGCCGTGCTCGTCGATGGCATGTTCGAAGATTCCGAGTTTCGCGTCCCGTACGATCGCCTGAAGGCCGCCGGTCACACGGTGGACATCGTCGGCCTCGAGGCAGGTCGCGAGGTCGTCGGAAAAACCGGCAAGGAGCGGGTGAAGATCGAGAAGGCGGCCCGCAGCGTGTCCGAGCGTGACTACGACGCGCTCGTGATCCCCGGCGGCTATTCGCCCGACCACCTGCGGATGGACCGCGACGCCGTGCGGCTGACGCGTGCGATGGTCGTCGCGAACAAGCCGGTCGCGGCGGTGTGCCACGCGCCGTGGATGCTGGTCGAGGCCGACGTCGCAGACGACCGGCTGGTGACATCGTGGCCGTCGGTCAAGACGGACCTGATCAATGCCGGCGCGCGGTGGGTCGACCGCGAGGTGGTGGTCGACGGCAACGTGATCACGTCGCGCAAGCCGGACGATCTGCCGGCGTTCAGCGACGCGATCCTCGACCAGCTCGCGCACGGCGTCCCCGAGCGGGCGGCGCCGGTGCTCGCACCCGAGGCCGCATCCGAGGCGCAGCCCCGCGCGCATTGACCGCCTGCGCCGCCGACGTGACGGTTCGGTGACGTCGGTGATGGCAAATGCGCGTGACGCTTGCGATCCGGAATCAGCCGTGGCATCGACGGGCGCATGCGTGAGCACGTCGTGGCCCGGGTCTGTGTCCTGGCGGGAATCGTTGCGATGGCGGGCGCCGCGGAGGCACAGCCAAAGCCGGCGACGCCGGCGGTGGTCGGCGCGACCGAGCTCGTGCGGCTCGCGCCGCCGGTCGGATTCATCGATGACGGCATCGCGGCCGATGGCGACCGCGTCGCATACGTGGTCGCGGACTCGACGGCAAAGGCGGAGCTCCACGTCGTCTCGCTCGCGGGCAAGCCGGAGCAGGTCGTCGACGTGTCGGCGGTGACGCTGCATCCGATCGCGCTCGAGCTCGTCGGTGGCCGCGCGCTCGTGATCGGTGCCGAGGAGGATGGCCGGCAGGTCGCGGCGCTCGTCGAGCTCGCCGACGGCGGCAGAGGCAAGCCGGCCGGGCGCGCGGTGTACAAGGTCGGTCCGGCGACGCACGTCACGCGCCTGATGCGCGATGGCAAGCTGCGGCTCGCGGTCCACCGCGTGACGACGACCGGCGATCGCACGCGGCACGAGGTCGAGCTGCTCGCGCTCGACACCGGTCGCCGGATCGCCGGTGGCCGCGCGTTCGAGCTCGAGGGTGGCACGACGAACAAGGCGCTCGATCTGCGCGTCAATCACTGGAGCGACGGGTTCACGGTCGCGCACGGCATCAAGGGCGGCGAGTGGAACAAGAAGGACAATGCGCGGTCGCCCGACGTCGAAGCGACCTACGACCTCGTCGCCGGCAAGCTCGTCGACCGCAAGCCGATCGAGGATCTGTTCGAGCAGCGCAAGCGGTTCCAGACGCTCGCCGACGCCGGCGACGGTCGGCTCGACTTCGTGCGCGCGCTGCCGACCGGCGTCCAGCTGTGGCATGCCGGCAAGTCGCGGATGCTCGAGCTCGACCAGCCGTACGCGAGCTACGACGCGAAGTCGCTGCAGGGCACGGTCGCAGCCGACGGGACCGGCTGGATCGCGCTGCAGATCGATCCCGTCAACGCCGAGGCGGTCGCGCGCCAGAAGGCCGATGTCGAGTACCTCGACGTGTTTCGCGTGACCGCAGACGGCAAGGCAGTGCGCAAGGCGCGCGTGCTCGCGAGCAGCATGCGGTTCCGGTTCGGACCGGCGACCGGCGATCGGTTCTGGCTGCTCGAGCGCAACCAGACGATGGAGCGCGGCGGCAAGGCGCTCCGCCTGTTCCAGATCGCGCCGTGACGACGGTGACGCCGACGGCGATGGAATTCTCGATCGAGCTGAAGCTCGGCGCCGCGCTCGGCGAGGAGCTCGATCGCAAGCCGGTCGTCGCGCTCGAGTCGACGCTCGTCGCGCACGGCCTGCCGTGGCCCGACAACCTCGGCATCGCTCGCGAGCTCGAGGCCATCGTGCGCGCCGGCGGCGCGCTCCCCGCGACGATCGCCGTCGTCGAGGGCACGCCGCACATCGGCCTGTCCGACGCCGAGCTCGAGCGGCTCGCACGCGACGGCAAGACGTTCGCGAAGGCGGGCGCGACCGATCTCGCGGTCCACGTCGCGCGCAGGAGCTCGGCCGCGACGACGGTCAGCGCGACCGCCATGCTCGCGGCGCGCGCCGGGATCCGCGTGTTCGCGACCGGCGGCATCGGCGGCGTCCACCGCGGCGACGCGCAGGACGTCTCGCACGACCTGGTCGCGCTCGCCCGCACGCCGATCGTGGTCGTGTCGGCCGGAGCCAAGGCGATCCTCGATCTGCCGCGCACGCTCGAGATGCTCGAAACCCTCGGTGTGCTCGTCGTCGGGTTCGGGACAAGCGAGTTTCCGGCCTTCTACTCGCCGCGCTCCGGGCTCGCGCTCGATCATCGCGTCGAATCGCCGGCCGAGCTCGCCTCGATCGCGCACGCCCACTGGCAGCTCGGCGGCGGTGGGATCCTCGCGTGCAATCCGATCCCCGATGCAGCGGCGATCGCGATCGAGCCCGCGATCGAGCGCGCACTCGCCGATGCCGCCGCCGCACACGTGACCGGCAAGGCGCTGACGCCGTTCTTGCTCGCGCGGATCGCCGAGGTCACACAGGGCCGCTCGATCGCGGCGAACCGCGCGCTCGCGGCAAACAACGCCGCGCTCGCAGCCGCAGTCGCGGTCGAGCTCGTCGCTCGCACCCGGATCTGAATCGGCCCGCAACGCGCGCGCCGCAACAGCGCACAACCAGTTGAAATTGTTTGCCGGTTTCGATCCGGGGTATCGATTTTCGGGTGTGCCCAGCCGGGGCGGCGAATTCTCGGCAACCGCGCAGCGCCGTGGCCGACAGGCGCGCTCACCATGACCCGACCTCGCGAAGTCGTCCCCGGCCGCTTCTACTTCATCACCCGGCGCTGCGCGCAGCGGCAGTTCCTGCTGCACCCGGACCGCGATACGACCCAGGTGTTCGCGTACTGCCTCGCGG
>DASTLB010000088.1:0-41897 GCA_035715365.1 Kofleriaceae bacterium
TCTTGTACCTCGCCCTTCAACACGCGAAGAGTCGATGGAAGTCGTCGAAGTTTTGGTCGACGGCGCTCGCGCACTTCGCAATCATGTTCGAGGACCGCTTCCCCGTTTGAGGTCAAGTTACACAGCGAATCGGACACGCCCGGTCAGGTGTCTAGCGCGACCGCCGGCGTTCTCGACGGACTCGTTCGAGATCGGGAGGTGTTCCAAAGGATCCTTTGCGGGCTTTGCGGCTTTGCCTCTTTGCGATAATCGGGGCTTTGCGGCTCTGCGTTCCTGATCTCGTCGCGGCTTTGCGTTGCCGGATCTCGGTCGCGGCTTTGCGTTGCCGGATCTCGGTTGCCGGATCTCGGTCGCGGCTTTGCGTTCCCAGGTCTCGGTCGCGGCTTTGCGTTTCTGATCTCGGTCGCGGCTTTGCGTTCACTTCCGCAGCGGCTCGCCCGTCCCCGGCACGTACTCGACGATCCGCATCTTGATGTCGCCGTAGTCGGTGCGCGCGTTGATCTGCAGCGGCACGCGGCCCGCCTCGTCGGAGATCCACAGCGAGAAGTCGCGCTCCTCGGTGTTCTTGAACTTCGTGCCATCGCGGTCGAGCTTGTACGTGTGCGCGTCGATCCGGACCGCGGGGAGCTCGCCGAGCTCGGTGTCGAGCTTCTCCTTGCCGCGCATCGTGACGTCGATGTGCCAGAGGTTGCGGCTGCGAAACACCTCGAGCGGGTGCTTCGTGCCCGGCGGTGCTTCCCACGCGCGCATCGCGATCAGAAACCCGTTGTAGTCCCACGTCTCGGGCAGCGCGGCCTTCTGCGGCTCGGGCTTGGGCGTGTCGTCGTTGATGTGGAACGTGACCGGCACCGTGTCGCCCTGGCGCTGCGCGAGCTCGATGATCGTGTGCTCGATGTCGTTCGTGCGCGTGCCGTACTCGTCGGTCTGGAAGCGCAGCGAGCGGCCGGTCTCGACGTCGATCCACGACGTGAAGCGATCGTCGACCTTGCCGCCGATCATCGCCGCGACGCCGAGCGCCTGCGCGTGGCCCTGCATCACCGCGACCTTGCGGCCGTTGACCTCCTGCAGCTCGGGCGCGATCGCGAGCGTGTAGACGCCGAGCTCGAAGCCCTGCAGCGCGACGCGGTACGACATCCGTTCGCCGGGAGTCAGCAGGGGCGGGCCGACGGGCAGCTTTCCGTCGGGCGTCGCCGCTCCGTTCTGGGATGGTACGCTCGAGGACGAGCTTGACGGATGACCGCAGGCAGTCACGAGCGCGAGCAGCACGAGACGTCGCACGCCCCGAGGGTAGCGCAGAAGCTCCTGCAGCTGGGCGCGGTGGCCATTCTTGCCGTCGGCTGTGCGGAAGACCCTGCGGATCCGCCGTACGTCGATCCGAACGATCTCGACGGTGACGGGATCGCGAACGCCGACGATCTGTGTCCGAACGCGAAGGATCCGCTGCAGCACGACGAGGATCGCGATGGGGTCGGCGACGCGTGCGACGTGTGTCCCGCGACGTTCGATCCGGGGCAGGGTGATATTGGCGAGCTCGACGCGCTGCAGTTCGCCGATGGCGTCGGTGACGCGTGCGATCCGCGGCCGGCGCGCGGCGGCGAGAAGCTCGCCGGGTTTCACGCGTTCGCGGCCGGATCGAACATCGCGTCGTTCACGAATGCGGGCTGGACCGCGGGCGACGACGTGATCTCGACGACGACGCCCGCGCGCTGGACCGTGCCGCGTGCGGTGACCGGCGACGGGCTGTTCGTGCAGGCGCGGCTCGCGCTCGTGTGGCAGGCCGGCACGGGCAGCGTGTCGGTCGGCGTCGACGGCACCGCGGCCGGGCTCGCGTACACCTGCAGCGTCGTCAAGGACAGCGATGGCGACGGCTTCGACGAGATGACGCTCGTCGAGGAGACCGGACAGAGCCTCACGAAGTCGCTCGGCGTGCCGGTCACGGGACCGCTCGTGCTGACGGCGTGGCGCGTGATCGATCGCGATCGCATCGGGCAGATCTACTGCTTCGTCGACCACATGGGCGTGCACCACGAGCTGTCGATCACCACGAGCGATTTCAGCACCGGGTTCTACGGGTTCTCGGCAACCGGCGCAGACACGACGATCGCGTCGGTCGTGGCCTACGTCTCGCCGCTGATCCCGTGCATGTTCCGGTCGTCGTGCGAGGATGCACCGCCCTTGTCCGAGCGCGATTCGACTCCCTAGTCCGTCGGAACTCCTCGGGATCGGGGACTCTCGCACGCAGGGTGAGCTACCCCGCGAAAGCCTTGGGTTCGGCCGCGCTGGCTGGTAAGGTCCGCCGCACGCTCGCTGGCTAGCGAGTGCAGAGGTATCGATGGAGACGAAGCATCTGGACCGGGTGGTGATCCGGTTCGTCGGCGACTCGGGCGATGGCATGCAGCTGACCGGCACCGAGTTCACGAAAGCGGCTGCCGAGGCCGGCAACGACATCTCGACGTTCCCCGACTTTCCCGCGGAGATCCGCGCGCCCGCCGGCAGCTTGTTCGGCGTCTCGGGGTTCCAGCTCCACTTCTCGTCGTCGGAGATCCACACGCCCGGCGATGCGCCCGACGTCCTGGTCTGCATGAACCCGGCGGCGCTCAAGACGAACCTGAAGGATCTCGTCGAGCACGGCACGCTGATCATCAACACCGGCGCGTTCGTCGAGGCGAACCTGAAGAAGGCGGGCTACCAGACGAACCCGCTCGAGGATGGCTCGCTCGAGAAGTACAAGCTCCACGCGGTCGATATCTCGCAGCTGACGATGGCCGCGCTCGAGGGCAGCGATCTGTCGACGAAGGAGAAAGGCCGCGCCAAGAACTTCTTCGCGCTCGGCCTCGTGTTCTGGATGTACGGCCGCGAGACCGAAGGCGAGATTCGTCGCATCTACCAGCAGTTCGCGAAGAAGCCGGGCTTCGGCGAGGCGAACGTCAAGGTGTTCAAGGCGGGCTACCACTACGGCGAGACGGCCGAGGTGTTCCAGACCGTCTACAAGGTGCCGCCCGCGCAGTTCAAGCCCGGCATGTACCGCAACATCACGGGCAACGAGGCGATCGCGATGGGCCTCGTCGTCGGCGCCGAGCTCGCCGGCAAGAAGCTGTTCTACTCGGGCTATCCGATCACGCCTGCCTCGTCGATCTTGCACACGCTCGCGAAGTTCAAGAACTTCGGCACGCTGACGTTCCAGGCCGAGGACGAGATCGCGGCGATGGGCGCGGCGCTCGGTGCGGCGTACGGCGGCTCGATCGCGGTGACCGCGTCGTCGGGTCCCGGCATCGCGCTCAAGGGTGAGGCGATCGGGCTCGGCGTGATGACCGAGCTGCCGGTCGTGATCTTGAACATTCAGCGCGGCGGACCGTCGACCGGTCTGCCGACGAAGACCGAGCAGAGCGATCTCTCGCAGTCGCTGTTCGGCCGCAACGGCGAGGCGCCGCTGCCGGTGCTCGCGGCGAAGAGCCCGGGCGACACGTTCTACTGCGCGATCGAGGCCGTGAAGATCGCGACCCGCTACATGGTCCCGGTGATCCTGCTGTCCGATGGCTACATCGCGAACGGCAGCGAGCCGTGGGCGCTGCCGAACCTCGCCGCGTTGCCGCGGTTCGAGGTCCATCACCGCACCGATCCGAACGGCTACTTCGTGTACCAGCGCGACGAGCGCACGCTCGCTCGCGCGTGGGTCGTGCCGGGCACGCCGGGCATGGAGCACCGGATCGGCGGCATCGAGAAGGATGCGCTCACCGGCAACATCTCGTACGCGCCCGACAACCACGAGAAGCAGACGCGCGTCCGCCAGGCGAAGATCGATCGGATCGCGCAGGACATCGGCGAGCTCGATCTCGCCGGCGGCGAGTCGGGCGACGTGCTGCTGATCGGCTGGGGCGGCACGTTCGGTGCGCTCCGCCAGGCGCAGCAGGCGCTCGCGGCGCAGGGCAAGAGCGTGTCGCACGCGCACCTGCGCTGGCTGTCGCCGCTCGAGCCCGGGCTCGCCAAGATCATCCACAACTTCAAGCGCGTCCTCGTGGCGGAGCTCAACATGGGCCAGCTGCGGTCGGTGATCCGGGACAAGTTCCTGATCGACGCGGTCGGGCTCAACAAGATCCAGGGCCAGCCCTTCAAGGTCGCGGAGGTCACCGCCGCGATCGAGGCCGAGCTCGGCGGCAGCGCGCTGCCGAGTGGCAAGTCATCGCAACCTCACGCGAACGCGTAGAGCTCGGAGCCAATCATGTCCGAAGCAGTCAAGATCAAGCTCTCGAAGAAGGACCTCGAGTCCGACCAGGACGTGCGGTGGTGCCCGGGGTGCGGTGACTACGCGATCCTCGCGACGGTCCAGCGCACGCTCGCGCAGCTCGGCGTCAAGCGCGAGAACACCGTGTTCATCTCGGGCATCGGGTGCTCGAGCCGGTTCCCGTACTACATGAACACGTACGGCTTCCACACGATCCACGGCCGCGCGCCGGCGATCGCGTCCGGCCTCAAGATCACGCGCCCCGAGCTCGACGTCTGGGTGATCACCGGCGACGGTGACGGCCTGTCGATCGGCGGCAATCACATGATCCACGCGCTGCGGCGCAACATGGATCTCAAGATCCTGCTGTTCAACAACCAGATCTACGGCCTGACGAAGGGCCAGTACTCGCCGACGAGTGCGATCGGCACGCGCGCGCCGTCGACCCCGACCGGCTCGATCGATCACCCGCTCAACCCGATCTCGCTCGCGCTCGGCGCCGGTGCGACGTTCGTGGCGCGCGCGGCGGACACCGACGCGAAGCTGATGGGCCAGATCCTCGACCAGGCCTACAAGCACAAGGGCTCGGTGTTCATCGAGCTGCTCCAGAACTGCCCGGTGTTCAACGACGGCGTCTGGGACAAGGTCAAGGACGACCCGGCGAACCTGCAGATCAAGCTCGAGGACGGCAAGCCGCTCGTGTTCGCGGGCGGCACGAAGGGCATCCGGCTCGGCGCGGGCCTCGTGCCCGAGATCGTCGACGTCGTCGGCGGTGACACGAGCGGCCTCCTCGTGCACAGCGAGCACGGCAGCCCGCTGTACGCGAACCTGCTCGCGCAGCTCGTCACGCCGGCGTTCCCGATGCCGGTCGGCGTGCTCTACCGCAGCGACAAGCCGACGTACGATCAGCTCGCGCAGCAGCAGGTCGAGGAAGCGCTCGCGAAGCAGGGCCCCGGCGACCTGACGAAGCTGCTGTATTCCGGCATGGTCTGGGAAGTCGGCGCAGACGGCACGCGCCACTGATCGGGTAAGCTCGGCCGCGATGCGGCGTGTGTCTGGCCTGGCAGTCTTGCTCGCGCTCGCGACGTGCACGAAGGGCCCGCCACCCGGGTTCTCCGGCGGCGCGGGCGATCGCTGGACGTTCCCGCTCGTCGGTCCGCTCGAGGATGGCCTGCTACTGACGCCGGTCACGATCGGCCCGCACGGTCCGTACCTGTTCGCGATCGATCCCGACGCACCGGTGAGCGCGGTCGATGCCGAGCTCGTCAAGGAGGCGGAGCTGCGACCGTTCAACGGTCCGCACCGGCTCGACGAGACCGACACTCAGCAGCCGCGCGTCTACGCCGAGCTCGTCGGGATCGAGCTCGGAACGCTGATCGTCGAGCGGCGCAACGCGATCGTCGTCAAGACCGGCACGTTCGACGTCGCCGGGCGGCGGATCCACGGCCTGATCGGGCGCGACGTGCTCGCGGACTCGCTCGTGTTCGGCATCGATCGCGACCGTGGCCTCGGCCACCTGGTGACCGTGAAGTCGTGGCAGAAGCCCGCCGACGCGATCGCGATCAGCTACCAGGAGCTCAACAACCGGATCACGAACGCGCAGGTGATCCCGCCGCCGCGCCGGCTCGCGAAGGCGCAGATCGGCGATGCCGGCGAGACGTTCTCGATGCATCTCGACCTCGGCGCGACCGCGAGCCAGCTGCGCGCGAGCAAGTGGGATCAGGCGAAGCTCGTCGCGCGCGACGTCGCCGCGATCGCCGTCGACGAGGTCGGCAGCGGCCGGCGGATCACGAAGGTCAGCGAACCGACCGCGGTCACGCTCGGCGCCGCGAAGTCCGAGCACGTCGCGTTCGTGCCGTACGAGGACAAGCGGTGGGACGAGCAGGACATCGACGGCACGCTCGGCCTCGGGTTCTTCGCGCCGTACAGCGTCTGGGTCAGCTGGGACGCGAAGACGTACTACCTGACGAAGCGCACCGAGCTGCCGCTCGCAGCGCGCGTCGCGCGGTGGGACGAGGGGCCGATCGACAACTGCCAGAACCCGGGTTGCCTCACCGTGCGGATGATCGATCCGCTCGCCGGCAAGCCGCTCGAGGCCGGCAAGCCGCATCCCGGCGTCGTGCTGTCGCTGACGCGCGAGGAGAAGGCGGGCGGGATGGATCTCGAGGTGATCCTCGAGGCGCAGGGCCATCCCGAGCTGCCGCGGTTGATCGTCAACCTGCCGCCGCACGTCGACCGCCTGCTCGATCAGCTCGAACCCGCGTTCCTCGGCACGACGCTCGTCGTGGTCGATGCGAGCCCGTTCCCGCGCAAGTGTCCCGGCAACGGCGGCTGCGTCGACAAGCTGGCGCGCTGACGGCTTGACGCCGCGCCGAACCAGGGGAAGATCCGCGCACATGTCCGCGCACGTCGTAACCGCCGAGGATGTCGAACGAACGATCACTGCTTTCACGCGTCTCGATCAGCGCGGTGACAAGAAAGCGATGAACAAGCTCGCCCAGCGGCTGCAGAAGGAGCAGCCGTTCCTGCTGCAGCACGCGGCGGCGGTGCGCGGCGAGCACGGCGACACCGTCGGCGAGGCCGCGGTGTTCTACGCGACGCTCGTGTGGGCGATGTTCGATCGCGGGCGCGACGGCACGCTGCCGCGCCTGACGCAGCAGAACCTCGCGGACGCGGACAAGATCGTGACCGAGGCGCTGTCGACGATCGAAGGCCTCGCCGACAAGCCGCCGCACGAACGCGTCGCGCCGGCGCTGGTCGAGGCGCAGCCGCACATCTATGCGAAGCTCTCCGAGCTACTCGCCGAGGACGTCAAGGAAGCGGCGATGACGCTCGAGACCGCGACCGCGATCGTCAAGCCGACGCAGGTCGTCGTCGAGGCGTTCGACGCGGCGCTCGCGGGTCGCCGGCCCGGCGAGAAGCAAGGCACGGTCGTCGTCGAGAACAAGGTCGGCCGCAACGAGCCGTGCCCGTGTGGCTCGGGCAAGAAGTACAAGAAGTGCCACGGCGCGATGGCCGAAGCTGGCTAGTCCGCTAGCCGGCAGGCCCGCTTTGGTTTGACCAATCGACCTCGCATTTCGGGTGGGTTGGGCGCGCGCGCCTGATCACGATCCTTGCAGCACCAACGATTCAATGAGGTGCCCCTGGATCTGTGTCTCGATCCTTGCGCTCGCGAGCGCGTGTGCCACAGCCCCGGAGTCGGATCACGACGAGCCCGCCGATTTCGTCGTCGATCCGGATGACGGCAAGGGCGACGGCGTCGCGGCGGTGTTCGACATGAACAGCGTCATGACCGACGCGCTGTTCACCGACGGTACGGCGATGACCGTCGACGACGTCCAGGCGTTCCTCGAGACGACGCCCTACGGCACGCGGTCGTGGCTCGCGTCGTACACGATCGATGGCGCGCCGGTGTCGCAGGCGATCGTCGACGCCGCGCAGGCCTACGGGATCCATCCACTCGTGCTGCTCGCGCGGATGCAGACCGAGACCTCGCTCGTCAGCAAGACCGTGAAGCCGACGCAGCGGTTGATCGATCGCGCGCTCGGCTGCGGCTGCCCGGACGGCAGCACGTGTAGCTCGGCGGAGGCCGGGCTCGGCACGCAGATCGAGTGCGGCGCGCGCGTGCTCCGCCAGTGGTACGACGGCTCGGTCGACGGCACGGGCGAGTGGCGGCGCGGCGTCTCGAAGCGCACGCTCGATCCGCGCACGGTTACGCCGCGCACGCATGCGACCGCGTCGCTGTACGCGTACACGCCCTGGGTGCTGTACGGCACCGGCGGGACCTGGCTCGCGTGGAACATCACGCGCAAGTACGTGCGTGACGCCGAGGCGCGCGGGCTCGTCGGGCCGTCGCTGTAAATCTCGCGCCGCGCGGGTCGCCACGGTGCCGCGATCGGGTTAGATCGCTGCATGCCCGCCGAGGGGATCCATCTCACCGCCTTGCGCGAGGCGATGGCGTCGCCCCAGCTCGATCCGTCGGTGCGCAAGCGGCTCGTGCGTCACGACGATGCGGCGCGGCTCGGCGCGATCCTCGTCGATCTGCCGTACTTCCATCGGTTCTTCGAGGAGGTCGTGCGCTACGTCGCGAAGATCCCGGCGAAGCCGTCGCCCTGGGGCGCGACGCTGCACGAGGGCGGTGCGGTCGAGTTGCTGCGCGTGCTGCTCGACGTCGCGCGCCGCGAGCGCGATGACACGATCGCGGCGATCGCGCTCGGCGTCGCGTCGCACTGCGCGATCGATCGCTCGCTGCATCCGCTGGTCAACGCGCTCGCGCGCAAGCATCGCGAGGGTGCGAACCACGATGCGTCGCACCGCGAGGTCGAGAAGTTCCAGTCGATCTGCTTCCACGAGCAGTACCTCGGCCGCGACACGATGGGGACGCCCGCGATCACCGGCTATCTGATGATCCGCCTGATCAGCCACCTCGACGACTGGCGCGTCGCGCTGCTCCGCGAGGCATGGCGCACCGCGCTCGGCTCGGCGCCGAGTGCGAGCGAGCTGATGGGCTTTCGCCGCGGCTACCGCGCGCACACGCGGCTGCTCGGTACGCCGCTCGGCAAGCGCGTCGCGCCGGCGGCCGCGAAGGAAGCCGCGAAGCCACGCTACCTCGAGGGCGCTTGGGGCTCGTTCTCGTCCGTGCTCGAGGACGCGATCGCGGCATCGCTCGGCGTGCTCGAGGCCGCGAACGCCGTGCTCGATGCCGAGCCGTCCGACGTCCACGCCGCGCGCGCGAACTTCGCGTCGAAGCTGCCGCGCGGTACGATCGACCCGCAGGGCCACGGCGTCGACCTCGAGCGACCGTTTCGCGTCAGCCTGCGTCAGTAACTACGCGAGGCCTTCGACCTGGATCCACGCGCCCGCGGTGTACGGGAACGACTGGTCGAAGTGGACGTGCGCGACGTACCACAGCGTCAGGTCGTCGCCGTCGAGCGCCTCGTCGCCGACGTACGCGGCCGGATACGTCGCCGAGCCGGCGGCGCTGCGCGGCGAGAACGGGGCCCACTCGCCGTCGTGGTAGCGGATCGCGAACAGCTCGGCGTCGTCCCATGCGTGCGGCCGGATGTTGATCGCCGCGCCGGAGCGGAAGTCGACCTGCCGCCACACGTTGCCGGCCTCGTCGGCCTCGCCGCCGTACGGAAACCAGCCCTCGGTCTCGACGCGCTCCCACCGCGTGTCCTCGAACCGCTCGAACGCATCGTCGCGCGCGCCGTCGAGATCGAAGTCGAACCGCCAGTGCGGGTGATACGTGTGCTGGTCGTGGATACCGGGGCCGAAGATCGTGAGCCACGGGCCCATGCGGCCGTCGTCGTGGAACCGCCACAGCTGGTTGTAGCGGTACGGCCCGGCCTCGAAGATCGCGGACAGCTCGATGCCGCCGCGGAACGACTGGACGCGCACCGGCCCCTGCAGCGTGCGCGTGCCGAGCGGCACCCACCACGGACCGTGAACCTCGGTGCCGGCGTCGGACTCGACCTCGAGCGTCTGCCGCTGGTGGTCGACCGTGATGTACGGCATCGAGCCTTCCCACAGCACGCGCCGGCCCTTGTAGTCCGCGAGGTAGACCATGATCCCGGCGGACTCGGTGAGCCGCCAGTGGAACTTCCAGTTCGCCTCTTCGATCACGTTCGACATCACCACTGCTCCGCCGGCACGACTTGCGTGACCGTGTTGTCGAGAAGATCGACGACCGCGACGAGCGTGGCGTGCCCACCATCGCGGCCGAACACGACCGCAGCCGACCGCCGCGCGTACGCGATGTCCGCCTTGTTGCGACCCCAGTAGTGCATCGTCATCATCGGCGTGTCGCCGAGCTGCAGCTTGTCTCGCACGCGCTCGTCGATCGTCGCGATCGACACCGCGAGCGCTTCCTCCTCGCGCGACAGCATCGGCTGACCGCGCGACAGCTCGAGGTACGCGACCTGCTGCGCGTCGAGATCGATGCACGCGTCGACCGCGCGGTCCGCGGAGTAGTCATACGCGACGATCCGCGCGAGCCGGTGGCCCGCCATCACGTTCGGCGGCTTGACCACGAGCGGCTCGACGCAGATCACGCGGTAGCGGCCGACCTTCGCCATCGAGCTCAGCCGGCGATCCTCGGTCAGCGTGCGCAGCGCATCCGCGATCTCGCCGGGCGTCAGCGGATCGAACAGCGCCGGATTTGCATATGCGACATCGGGTGGCACGTCGTCCGTGCGCTTGCCGGGGCGCTTCGCGGGCGCCTGCTTGGCCGCCGCGCGAGGCACGGTTTTCGGCTTCGGTTTCGCAAGCTTGGACGCCTTGGCCGGCTTTTTCGCAGACGCCATGCGGCGGACTATACACGCCTTTAGATCGCCGGCTGTTGTCGTCCGTCTGAATCCGCCATGGTTCGCAAGCTCTTCGCGACGCTCCTCCTGACCGCCGCATGCTCGGCGGCGCACGCCGACCAACCCCTCGTCGGGCCGCAGCCGCCGCCCGGCACCGCGATCGCGATCGGCATCGCGCCCGCGAAGATCCGCGCGCCGTACGACGTGCAGGTGATCCGCGAAGGCGGCGAGACGCTGCCGACGTACGCGATGAAGGATCGCTTCTACGTCCAGGGCAACGTCGGCGAGCGCTACATCATCCGGGTCACGAACCCGACGCCGAACCGCGTCGAGGCGGTCGTCACGGTCGACGGGCTCGACGTGATCGACGGCGAATCGGGCGACCTTCGCAAGCGCGGCTACGTCGTGCCGCCGTACGGCGACGTCCGCATCGAGGGTTTCCGCACGTCGCAGGCGGACGTCGCGACGTTCCGGTTCAGCGCCGTCGACAACTCGTACGCCGGCATGAAGGGCAAGGCGCGCAACGTCGGCGTGATCGCGGTCGCGATCTTCGAGGAGCAGGCGCCCGAGCCCGAGCAGCAGATCATCGTCGGCGAGAGCGGTGGCGGGTATCGCCCGCCGTACGACTACGAGGACGATCTCGACGGCCGCGCGTCGGCCGGCGACGGCTGGGGCGGTCGCGGCGGTGCGAAGGCGGACGCGAAGGCGGCGCCGAAGAAGTCGGCCCCGGCGCGCGAGTCGGTCGCGGTGCGCGATCGCCGGCCGGCCGCTCCGACCACGAGCGCGACCGGTGGAGCAGCCGTTCGTCCCTCGCCGCCGCCGCCGCCGCACCGGATCGACGCGGACAAGGACATGGGCGCCGCCGACGAGGAGATGGCGCCACCGCCGACCGGGCAGCGCACGAACCGCCCGGGCCTCGGCACCGAGTTCGGCGAGTCGCGGTACTCGGCCGCGAGCTTCACGAAGTTCGTGCGCGCGGCGCAGCGTCCGATCGCGATCGCCGAGCTGCGCTACAACGACGCCGCCGGCCTGATCGCGCTCGGCATCCACGCGCAGCCGCTGCCCGACGAGGGCGAGATCATGACGCGCGAGACCGCGGACCCGTTCCCCGGCGACCACAACTACGCGCGCCCGCCGCGCTGACGAGCGCATAGCAGCCGAAGCGAGAGCCCCCACGAGGGGCTTTTCGTCATTCCATGGGACGTCGACCCATGTGATCCCATGGGACGCTGCCGTCCGGGACGTGCTGGTGCGCAGTCATGATCGCGGCGACCGCGTCGCGACCGAGCCATTCGAATACCAGGTTGTCTGGCGCTTCGCCGGTGATCCGTAGCGCGCCCTTGTGAAGCGCGGCGTGATGGCCCGTGCACAGCAAGACGGTATTCGATAGCTCGTGCCCGCCGCCCGAGGATCGAAAGCGGACATGGTGAATCTCCAGATAGCGAGTCATCCGGCAGCCGGGCACCACGCAGCAATACCCATCACGCGCATAGACCTGGCGGCGCTTGCGCTTGGTGACCGAGCTCGTGACGCGCGCCGGTGCATCGGCTTCGAGATCACCGAGGTCGTCGTGATCGCACTGCGCCCGTGACAGCGTCGCGGCATCGACCTCGACCTCCTCGCCGGCGACATCCTGATAGCTGCGCTTGCACTGCTTGCACGTGCTGAGTGCCACCTGGAACGCGGGCTGACCGTCGGACTCGGGAAGGGTCTCGAGTGCACGGCGAAACAGCGTCTCGATCAGCTCGCTGTCCTCGAGCTTGCCGCTGCCCAGCATCGCCTCGAGCTCCACGCGGGCGCGGAATGCGAGCGCGTGCACGGTCGGCGACACGCGGAACGTCAGCGTGAGCAGCTCGGTCTCCGGATCCTTCGGGTCGCCGGGCCGCGCGCCCTTCTCGCGACCCGCGACCATGCGCTGGACCTCGTGCACGGTCTTGCCGGCCACAGCGGCGAGCCATTCCTCTTCGGTCTCGGGCGTCGCGATGCGCGTGAGCTCGCGAATCGCACACGGGAACACCGCACCTGCTTCGAGCGCGGCCGTCATGTGCGGCAGCGTGGCGAGTGCCTTCGCGGTGCGGATCATCTCCAGCGCGGTGTGCGCGCGATAGCCGAGCTCGTGCTCCATGTACTGCACGAACGACGCGTAGCCGAGGTGCTGCCAGAGCGTCATCTCCTCCGCGAGCCGCAGCAGCTCGACTTCACGAGCTTCGAGTTGCGCGCGTTGTGCGCTCAGCTTCTTGAGGCCGAGATGCACGGCCACCCACGCCCGCCCTGCTTCGTTCGTCACGTGATCCGCTCCGGGCACTCCGTCGACTGCGCGCATACGATCTTCTTACCACCAGGTATTTCGAGCCCATCTCGTCGCGCAGGACGACGCAAACGGGACTCCTCGCGACGAAACGACCCGCCGCTGTTTTCCAGCGCCATAAGGGATCTCAACGCGTGTACGTGAACGAAATAGGCACTCTTGCAAATTCGTCAATCAATGCGTCAATTCACGTGTCAAGAAAAATCGGACTTAAAAAAATATGATTGTTGTAAGCTCCTCAGTCACGGTCGCGTCCCAACATCGATACTCGAGCGGTTCGCGATCGCAGGCTGCAGCGCGGTCTCGTCAACGCTGATGCCGCGCCGTACGCGCACGTCCGCTCCTTCGCCCGGTTTTCACGTAAGCACCCGAGCGTCCGCGCTCTCCCGATGAATCGCGCGAAATGAAAGTTCCTCCCGGCCGAGGGCCGCGGCGCCTTTCGACCGAGGCGAGCGGAGCGCGAGAGCGAGGGAGAGGCGCCGCGGACCGAGGTATGGAGCCTCGGCGACCACAGGATTCTGTCGCCAGGCGGCCGCACGTCGCGCGAGCACCCGAGCGTCCGCGCTCTCCCGAAGGATCGTGCGAAATGAAAGTTCCTCCCGGCCGAGGGCCGCGGCGCCTTTCGACCGAGGCGAGCGGAGCGCGAGACCCGTGACGAGCGCGGGCACGACGTGCGCGGTCACGCGAACCTTCAACTGTGCGGCGGCCTCACGCGTGACGTCGACGTCGGCGGCGCTCGGCACGTGGTCTCGCGCGAGAGCGAGCGAGGGAGAGGCGCCGCGGACCGAGGTATGGAGCCTCGGCGACCACAGTCTGTCGCCAATCGGCCGCGCGTCACGAATGGCTCGACGGACCCGTCCGATGCTTTGCGCTCGAGCGATTCCGATCGACGCCGGCCATCGAGCTCACGGCCCCGCGGCATCTACACAGAGCTGCGAGCTCGTGGGCCGCTTCACGGCCCAGCGATCTCGCAGTCATCAAACGGGTTCTTGATCCCATCGATACAGATCTTGATCCGCTCGAGCACGCACACCACGACCTCGGTCTTGCCGTCGAACACCAGGTGCACCGTGCCGGGCTTGTAGCCGGTCATCTTGCACGTCACGTCGAGCGCACTGCCGAACGGCTCCTCGAGGTTCGTGCCGCCCGGGCCGCGATAGCTCGGGCCGACGTGGAGCGTCGCGCCTTCGGGCCGCGTGATCACCTGGATCGCGATCGTGCCGCGGCCGTTCGGCGTCGCGGCATCCGGCAGCGGGCCGGCGTCGCGGCGATGGATCACGGTGCGCACGCTCGCGTCGACCGGCACGACGATGATGTCGGCCGCGTCGACGCCGGCATCGGCGACGTCGATGACGATCGTGGCATCGGGCTCGACCTCGCGCGCGGCGTCCGGCGTCACCATCGCGACCGGCTGCGCAGTCTCGGGCTGGCGCATGACGAGCGCGAGCGCACCACCGGCTGCCCCGAGCGCGGCGGCGATCCCGACGACGATCGGCCACCGCCGCGGCGGCCTGTCGGCGATCGAGTCGGTGAACACGTGGTCGAACGTCGCGGGCTTGTCGCGGGTCGCGAACTCGGGCTCGTGCAGCGGCTTCGTCGAGGGCTTGGCGCGGATCTCGCTGTACGGGATCGCGATCGGCAGCGGCGCGGTTGGCTCGTCGCGCGGGTCGGTCGACAGCGCGAGCGCGGGATCGGCGCCGGGCGGCACCGGCGTCAGCGCGTAGACCGGGCTCCCGGTGATGCTGACGCCGACGATCGACTGCAGCTGCTCGAGCGCGGCGAGCAGCTCGCCCATCGTCTGGTAGCGCTGCTCGCGCTTCTTCGCGAGCGCGCGCATGATCACCGCCTCGAACGCGGGCGAGATCGCGAGATCCGGGCGCACCTTCGACGGTGGCTCGATCGGATCGAGCATCTGCATCGCGAGCGTGCGCACCGTGGTCTCGCCGCGATGCGGGACGCGGCCCGTGATCATCTCGTAGAGGATCACGCCGAGCGCGTAGATGTCGACGCGCGCGTCGGTGTCACTGCGGCCGGCCGCCTGCTCGGGCGCCATGTACTCGGGCGTGCCGAACACCGCGCCGAGCTTCGTCAGCCGTGGCTCGTTCGGTGCACCGGCGAGCGGCGCGACCTTGGCGATCCCGAAGTCGACGATCTTCACGAAGTCGGGCCGGCCCTCGCGCGCGACGAGGAACACGTTCTCGGGCTTGAGATCGCGGTGCACGATGCCCTTGTCGTGAGCGGCGCGCAGTGCGCGGGCGATCTGCACCGCGATCCGGACCGCGCGCTGCATCGGCAGCGGTGCGTCGCGCCGGAGCGTCGCGCCGAGCGTCTCGCCGTCGACGAGCTCCATCACCGAGTACGTCATGCCGTCCGGTGTGGTGCCGAAGTCGGTGACGTCGACGATGTTCGGGTGGCCGATGCGCGACGCGGCCTGGGCTTCCTGGATGAACCGCTTGATCGTCGCGGTGTCGCGCAGCGCCTCGCGGCGCAGGACCTTGATCGCGAGCGGGCGCTCGATCACGGCGTGGCGCGCGGCGTACACGACGCCCATGCCGCCCTCGCCGATCTTGGTGTTGATGTAGTAGCGGCCGTCGAGCGTCTGGCCGACGAGCCGGTCGTAGATGCTCGGTACGGGACGCTGCGCCGAGATCGGAGCGCTCGCCGCGCGCATCACGTCGGTGTCCAGCGCCTCGGCGATCGGCATCGCCGCCGACGGCAGCGTGCTCGCGTCGGGCGGTGCCTGCGCGGTCAGCGGCGTGCGATCGAACGGGCAGAACCCCGGCTCGTCGAACGCGCGCTGGCACGCCGGGCACAGGTGCCGCACGTCAGCGTCCGGTGCGCGTCTCGGCGTACAGGTTCGTGCGGTAGTAGACGAACACCTCGTTGTTGCCAGACACCGCGATCACCGTCTTGCCGTTGTACGGCATCGCGGTCACGCCGCGGCCGTACGCCTGGCCTTCCTCCGCCTGGGCGTCGTGCAGCGTCTCGAGCGGCGTCGCGCCGATGCCGGTCGCGGGATCGACCGCGTACACGAGCACCTGGCCCGCGCTGACGCCGTCGACGATCGCGGTCGGATAGCCGGCGAGCACGAACACCTGACCGTTGCTCTCGAACAGCGCCGCGGTCTTGAGTCCGGGCTCGGTGTGCGGGGCACCGACGAGCGTCATCGTCTCGAGATCGACGAGCGCGAGGAACCCCGCGGTCTCGTTGTGGCCCTGCAGGATCGCGTAGCGATCGCCAAACGTCAGCACCTGCGAGCCGATACCGGGCATGAACCCGACGTCGAGCGGCCCGGCGAGGATGCCGGCCGGCGCGAGCACGCCGGTGTTGTCGGTGTCCGCCGGGCTCGGATCCGGACACACGATGCCCGAGCGGGCGCCGTTGAACACCTGGCCGGAGATCACGTAGACCGCGCCGGCGGACTCCCAGATCGCGACGTCCTCGGTCGGCGACATGTTCGTGAACCGGTAGCCGGCCATGCCGCGCACCGCGAGCGCGTTGCCGCCATCGCGCAGCTCGCAGCGCGGCTGGATGAACGGCTGCTCCGGCGGCGTGTAGAACGTGCCGAACACGACGTTCAGGCTCGCGATCAGCGGCTGCGACGGCTGCGGCGACGTGCCGCCGTCGATGCCGGGCGCGACGAGGAACGTCGCGGCGTCCGCGCTCTCGGCGCCGAACACCTGGTGCGGCGTCATGTCGCCGGACGTGCCGCGCAGCACGACGACCTGCGACGCGCCCGACTTCGTGATCAGCGCGACGTCGTCGGTGACCGGATCCGCGAGGAAGATCGGCTGCGGCTCGAGGTTGCCGATCCCGAACTGCGCGTTGAGCTCGAGCTCGTTCGCGGCGAGCTTCGCGTCACCGTTCGGACGGTACTCGATCTCGTTGTAGACCGACTCCGCGGTGCCGACGACCGCGAGCTTGCCACCCTCGGTCGAGCGCGCGCCGCGTGCGATCGCGACGCCCCAGTTCGTCGAGTCGTTGTTCGGCTTCTCCGACGCGTGGACCCACGCCTCGTCGCGTAGATCGTCGAAGTCGGTCCACTTGCAGGCGGGCGCGAGCGCCAGCACGACGAGCGCGAGGTTGCGCATCACCACGTCACCTCCATGCCGAGGCCCGCATAGCCGGGGCCGACTTCCGGGGTCAGCGCGATCGCGCGGACGTCGATCAGACCGGTCGACGGCGCGCCCTTGTCGCGGAACGTATAGTAGACGGCGGTCAGCGCCGTGATCCCGGCGACGACGAAGGTCGCGTCCGCCGCGATCGAGAATGCCTTGCCCTTCGTGTACCGAGGATCGCGCGAGTCCGGCGGTGGATCGCCGGCGTTGATCTCGTCGCGCAGCTCGTTCTTGTACTTCTGCGCCTGCAGCCCGAGGAACACGCCGCCGCCGGTGAACGCGCCCGCGAGGATGTACGCGACGACGGCATCGGACCGGCTCGGCTTCTGCGCGAGCGTGACCTTCATGTTCGTCTCGGTCTTCGCCTGGATGTTCACGCGCCGCGCGTACGGCTTGTAGCCCGGCCGCTCGACGACGATCGTGTGCTCTCCCTCGGGCACCGCCTTGAGGCACGGCCCGCGCTCGCACGCGAGCTTGCCGTCGACGTAGATCGTCGAGTCCTCGATCCCGAACCCGATCACGTTGATCTTGCCGACCGGCGTGCCCTTGAGCTGCGCCTTGATCTCGTGCGTGCCGCCGGGCACGACCTCGATGTCTTCCTTGTACGTGTCGTAGCCCTCGCTCGTGACCCAGAACGTGTGCTTGCCCGGCTTGACGTACTGCGAGTACGGCGTCTTGCCGACCGCACCGACCGCCTGGTCGTCGATGAACACCTCGGACTTCGGGATGTTCGACGTCACGTCGACCCAGCCCATGAAGTCTTCCTTGCCGAGCACCGCGCGCAGCACGAACAGCTTGCTCGGATCCGCGGACACCGTGCTCTCGGACACCATGAACCCGCGCTTCTCGATGATCACCTTGTGGTCACCGTCGAGCGAGCCCGACCACGGCGTCTGCGCGAACGCGCCCTTCTTGCGATCGTCGAGGTAGATCGTTGCGTTCTGCGGCTCGCTCTCGATCACGACGAGCCCGCGCACCTTCGCGTCGCCGAGCTGCTGGACCTCCTGCGACGGCGGCTGCACCGGTGGCGCGGCGCTCCCCGCGTTCGCCGGCGTCGCGTCCTTGATGCGCTTGATCTCGGCCTCGAGCACGCCGATCGCCTTCTCGACCTTCGCCTTGTCCGGCGCCTGCGGATCGGCGGCGAGGTACTTGCGGTAGTAGTCGACCGCCTTCTGGTACGACGCCGGATCCGACGCCTTCTTGCCCTTCATGTGATGGCAAGCGCCGACGTTGTAGAGGAACTGCGGAAACTGCCGCGCGTTGTACGCGTCCTCGAAACCCTTCGCGGCCTCGTCGTACTTACCGGCGAGGTAATCGATCTGCGCCTGATCGAACGCGGCTTGCGCCTTCTTCAGGGCATCGGCCGGCTGCGCGAGCGCGGCACTCGCATACGCGCAGATCGCCACCACGATCGCGAACAACACGCGTGACTTCATTGGAGTCGTTCTCCCCAGAAGGTCGGAAATCTACCACGACTCACTTCGCGGCCTGGCCGACGAAGGTCACGTTGGCTTCGACCGGCTCGCGCGTGGTGCGACACCGGTTCGCCGCCGCACCGGCGTCGCCCTGGCCGAGCACGAGCCCGAACAGGATCGCGTCGGTGTCGGCGATCGGCAGCATCGAGCGCAGCGGCTCGGGATATGCGGCGATCGACGCCATCGGACAGGTGTCGATCGCGAGCGCGGCGGCCGCGGTCAGCAGGTAACCCAGCCACACCCCGACGTCGACGTAGGCGTACGGACCGAGACGCCGATCACACGCGACGACCGCGAGGTGGGGCGCGTCGAACAGCGCGTAGTTGCGGAGCCAGGCGTTGTAGCGGCCGGGGCCGTCGTCCTTCGCGACGCCCATCGACTGGTAGAGCGCGACGCCGCACGCCTTGCGGTGCTCCTTGTACGGCGACGGATACTCGATCGGAAACGCGATCTCGGGGTGCGGCAGCCCGGACTTCGCGGCCGTCTGCAGCGCGGTCGCGACCTCGGCGGTCACCGGCGGCTCGGTGACGACGACGCGCCACGGCTGGATGTTGCACCAGCTCGGGGCGTTCTGCGCCGCCGCGAACAGCTGCACGAGGCGGTCGTGCTCGACCGGTTCGGGACGGAACGCGCGCATGCTGCGGCGCTCGCGCCAGGTCGCATCCAGTAGCTCGATCACGATCGCCTCCTCACTTCGCCCGGTGGAGCTCGCGAAACCGGTAGATGCCGGTCGTGTGTCCGTCGGAGAACTGGATGTTCACGCCGTAGTTGCCGACGACGTTCATGTCGGTGACCGACAGCTCGTCGGCGACGGTCTTCGGATCGAGCAGGCGCTCGCCGGTCGCCTCGGACTGGCAGTGCGCGCACGTGCAACGAATTCGCAGCTCGCGCGCCCCCCACACGTCCTCGTCCCCCTCGTCCCACACGAACCGGACCTCGCGCTTGCCGAGACCGATGATCTCGAGTGGCATGGGCATGGCGCGTTCTTACCACTGAGGCGCGCCCCCGCGATGGTAGGGTGCGCCCGAGCCGTCCATGCCACCGCGTCCGCAGCACCGCCAGCGCCGTTCTCTGTCGATGCCGCGCGCGCCCGGCCGCATCCTCGCCGATGGCCACCCCGAGCTCGCCGACGCGCTGGTCGCGGCGCTGCGCGCACCGAAGACCGATCACGAGATCGCCGACTCGCTGACCCACCCGCTGCACACCTACCCGGCGCGGCTGCACCCCGCCACCGCGCGCGTGCTCGTCGACGTCGTCGGCTCGGGCGCGCGGCGTGGCGCATCGATCCTCGATCCGTTCTGCGGCTCGGGCACCGCGCTCGTCGAGGCGAAGTTCGCCGGCCACCGCGCGATCGGCATCGACCTCAACCCGCTCGCCGTGCTCGTCGCGCGCGCGAAGACCTGGACCGCCGCGCCGCGCCGCCGCAAGGAGCTGCGCGACACCGGCCATGCGATCGCCGGCCTCGTGCTCGCCGCCGGCAAGGCCGCGCGTCGGTCCGGCGCCGAGCCGATGCCCGAGCGCCGCCCGGTCGGCTTCGATCCGAACGCGCGCAACCGCCGACTCGCCGCGTGGTTCGCGCCGCACGTCCGCCGCGAGCTCGAGCTGCTCGCCTACCACCTCGACGAGCTGCGCGCGAAGGACGGCGAGCTCGCGGACATCCTGCTCGCCTGCCTGTCCGCGATCCTCTACAAGGTCTCGTCGCGCACGTCGGACACCGACGGCACGTGGGTCGATCGCAACGTCGCGCGCGGCGCGGCCGCCCGCTACTTCTCGCAGCGCGTCGAGCTCCTCGTGTCCGGCCTTGCCGACCTCGCGCACGCACCCGGCGGCCCTGCCGAGGTCTACGAGCTCGACGCCCGCCGCATGGCCGACGTCATCCCCGACGGCAGCGTGCACGGCATCGTGACCTCGCCGCCGTACGCCGGCACCTACGACTACGCGGAGCACCAGCGCCTGCGGTTCGACTTCCTCGCGCTCCGCCACCGCGAGCTCGATGCCGGCGAGATCGGCTCGCGCCGCAGCTTCGAGACCAACGCCGAGGCGAGCCGGCACTGGCAGCGCGCGCTCGCGGACACGCTCGACGCGATCACGCGCGCGCTCGCGCCCGGCGGGCTCGCCGCGATCGTGATCGGCGACTCGGTCGCGCGGACGCGTGCGATGTACGCGCTCGACGATATCCGCGGCGCGCTCACCGACGCGCTCGTGATCGAAGCATGGGCGTCGCAGGAGCGGCCGATGCTCGGCGGCACCGAGCGCCGGGCGTTCGGCGATCGCCCGAAGGCCGAGCACGTGATCGTGCTGCGGCGGCGGTGACATGAACCGCGCTGTGCTCGCGCTCGCACTGATCGCGGCGTGCGGCCGCTCGAAGGTGGACGAGCCCGCCGCCGGTTCGGCGATCGTCAAGGACGCCACGGTCGACGCCGACACGTGGAAGCTGACGGGGCCGCCGAACGCCGAGGCGCTCGCGCGCGCGTACCTGCAGGCGCTCGCCGACGTCGACGGCGCCGCGCTCGAGCGGCTGCTGATCACGCCCGAGCTCGCGACGGGCCTCTACGATTGCGACCAGCGTCCGGACTATCCGCTCGTGCAGCGGATCGAGTCGTCGAGGATCGAGGCCCGCCACCCGCTGTCCGAGGCCGAGCGCTGGAAGCGTGATCGCATGCGGGTCGAGGTCGGCGCGTGGCCGAGGTCCAGCGCAAGCCGTTCATGGCCGGCCAGGCGCTCACGTACCTGTGCCGCGCGCGGCACGCGCAGGACAGCGTCGCGGGGCGGCTCGAGTTTGTGCTCGTCGATCCGAAGGGGCACCGAACGCCCCTGGTCGGGCACTTCATCGTCGTCGAGGCCACGAACGCAGCGCGGCTGTCGACGATCCGGTTCACGAACGGAACCTGAGCCGCCCGGTCATTCGCCGACCGTGACGTAGCGATCGCGCTTTTGCTTGCCGACGACGACGTTCGGCAGCGCCTGCGGCAGCTCGGCGATCATGCGCGGCGACAGCGCGTTGTCCTCGACCGACAGCCGCTTCAGGTGCGCGAACCGTGCGCGATGCGTGCGCAGCACGGTCGCGCCGGCATCGGTGAGCGTGCCCATCGACAGGTCGAGCTCCACCAGCCGCGGCAGGATCGGCGCGTCGACGAGCCACTCGACGAGCGCGTCGGTGAACTCGGCGTTGCGCAGCGCGAGCCGCCGCAGCTGCGGCATCGCGCGCCCGACGAGGATCGGACCGAGGCGGTCCGCCGTCACGTCGTCCGCGCCGTACTCCGAACTGCCGAACCAGATCTCGAGATCCTCGAGCATCGGCCAGCGCGCCGACGTGATGTACGCGAGGCTGGCCGCGCTCAGCCCGCCGGTCGGCACCACGAGCCAGCGCAGCTGCGGCAGATCGAACGTATCGAGCGTCAGCTCACCGGCACCGAGCACGAGCCCTTCGAGCGCGGGAAACCGCGCGGTCAGTCCCGTCGCGTCGAGCCGCGTCCACGACATCTGGAACCGGCGCGGCGCGATCTCGAGCGTGCGCAGGTGCGGCACCGACACGGTCCGCAGGACGTCGACGACCGGCCCGTACTCCATCACGTCGTCGCCCGGGATATCGCCGATCGAGAGCCCGCGCACGAACCGGCACACCGGCAGCGCGAGCGTGTCGCGCAACAACGCCGCGGTATCGACGTCGGTCGCGAATCCGAGATCGAAGCCGAGCCGTTCGACGAATCCGTGCCGCCACGTCGTCGGGGCGCGCTGATGGAGATGGCTCGCGAATCCACCGAACCAGCGCGCCGCATGCGCGTGGACGAGCGCCGCCCACTCGACGTACGCGTACATCCGCTCGTCGACATTCGGCGCCTCCTCGTGGCGGCGGCTCGCGAGCAGCAGCTCGCCACGCGGGTTGTCCTGCGCGAGCAGCCAGTCCGCATACACCGCGTAGCCGTCCGGCGCGTCGAGGTCGGCGTCGATCGCGCGCTCGAGCTCGGGATGCCGCACCGGATCGACGTCGGCCGCCGTCGCGACGATCGTGGCGAGCCGCGCGGGATCGAGGAAGTCATGCGCCGCGAGCTCGTCGCGAAACCGCGCACCGGCGCGCGCGGACGCCGCCGCCTCGAGCTCCCAGTCGTGCGCGAGCAGCCGCTCGAAGCGCGCCTCGTCGCGGATCCGGTCGAAGTCGTGGTCGGCGAACGCCTCCTTCGGCTTGCCGGTGACGAGCGACTTCGCCATGTACGTCCACACGCGATCGTCGCCCGCGAGCGCGTACAGGCACGCGCTGTTGAAGTGCAGCTCGACGTGATCGAGCCGCGCGATCACCGGCGAGAATTGCTCGACCGCGTCTGCGATCCTGTCGAGCTTCGCCGCGGCGTGGATCCCGTTGACGATCGTGACCGCGATGTTCGTCGCATCGATCGCGAGGCGCGCGTCGCGATCGCGCACGCGCAGCGCCATCTCGTACGCGACGTCGTGACGTCCGGTGAGGTTCGCGAGCAAGCTCGTCCGGTTGATCGCGAACAGGTTGTCCGGTGCGAGCGCGACCGCCTGCGCGGCCCACGCGTAGCCCTCCTCGAGCGCGCCGAGCTGGCGCATCGCGTGCGCCGCGTACGCCCGCACGTCGGCGGACGTGCGGTATCGCGTGGCCGCCTCGACCGCCTTGTCCCGCAGCTCCTCGTAGCGCTTCGCGGTGAACAGCTGGACGAGCTCGTGCAGCAGCGCGCGATACGCGTCGCTGTCTTCGGAACCGGCATCCGGATCGTCGTCGGCGGTGTCGCGCTCGGCGGCCATCCCCGCGATTGTGACAGCTCACCCGAGAAAGTGGCGGAGCTGGATCTTCGCGTCCTCGACCGCGACGTGCGGGAGCTCGACGTCGAACCGCCGGCCGCGCGCCTCGAACCACGACGACGCGCACACCGCCTTGAACCCGAACGGATTGTCGCCGAGGTAGCGCCACGCGTACTGCACGATCCACGGCCAGTCGAACGCCGCCGGCCGCGCCACGAACGTCGCGCGGCGCTCGCGATACATCCGCGTCCACGCCGCGAACCGCGTCATCGCCTCGACCGGCGTCACGCCCCGCTCCTTCGCGCGCGCGAACGATCCGCGGCTCGTCTTCACCTCGTCGCTGATCGGCGCGATCAACACCTCGAACGCGTCGACGACACCGCGCGCCCGCGTCCCGACCGCCGCGCCGAGCTCGGTCATCGAGTGCGTGCCGATGATCGGCCCCGACGTCTCGATGTCGACCATGATCCACCAGCGATCCCCGTCCATCCCCTGTTGCTTCGTCATGCCCTTGTTGTACGCACTGTCCGGGACACCGACCCGGACGGAATCCCGGACACGCGGCCGCCGGTGTCCGGGACAGCCACCGTACGCGTGTCCGGGACAGCCATCGGACGCGTGTCCGGGACAGCCATCGGACGCTGTCCGGGACACCAACCGGACGTGTGTCCGGGACAGCCATCGGACGCGTGTCCGGGACAGCCACCGGACGCGTGTCCGGGACTGTCCGGGACGACTGCACGCCGGCGTGTGCGCACGCATGTCCGCGAACCGGACACGAGGCGGCCGGATCTCTGCGAGGTTCCGTGCACCGGGCTCGGATCGCGGCTTGCGATCGACCGACGCGTGCGGTGGCTCGTGCTCGCAGTCGGTCTGGTCGTCGTGGCCTACGAGGCGAACGCCGAGGCGTCGTACGGCGCGACGTTCGCGGGCGGTAGCGCGCCTCCGGAGATGACGGCCGGCGAGGAGGTCGTTGTCTACCTGGAGTACCGCAACGACTCGACGGTGACGTGGGACTTCGACACGCGACTCGGGACGCAGGATCCGACCGACCGCGCGTCGGCGTTCTTCAAGCAGGGCAACTGGGTGTCGCCAAGCCGGCCGACCGCGGCGGATCACTCGACGTACGCGCCCGGTGCGATCGGTCGCTTCACGTGGGTGATGGTCGCGCCGGAGGTCAGCGAATCCACGCGGTTCGAGGAGAGCTTCCAGCTGATCCAGGAAGGGGTCGGGTGGTTTGGACCGACGCAGACGCTGTCGATCGTCGTCCACCCGCTCACCGGTCCGACGCCGGATCCAGACGCGGTTTCCGACGAGGAATCAGCTGGCTGCAACGCGGGCCGGCCCGGCGGTTCGATCGGCGTGGGGCCGTTGCTGGTCATGCTGCTGGGGTGTGCCGTTGCCCGGCGCCGACGCCGCGGCGTGACGGATCTGTCATCTCGAAGCAGCACCGTCGGTGCAGTTCGCCGTGGAACTCGCGTTCAATACGGTGTACGACCTCGCCCGATGAGCAAGCTGCACGCGTGTGCCCAAGTTGCGATCGTTGCGATCTCGTCGTTTGCCGTCGCCTGCGGCGGTGGCGACGGTGGCGCCAAGCCGGACGCGCCGCCGATCGTCGTCCCGGACGCTGCGCCGGACGCACCGCCTCCGCCGCCGGACGCACCGGAGTACGACTTCTCGTGCATGAACAACCCGGCGCCGACGACGGCTCCGGCGACGATCACAGTTTCGGGTACGGCGAATGGGATCGATCTCAATGGCACGCAGCCGCAGATCAACCCACTAGACGGTGCCACGGTGAACGCGTGCAAAGGGAACTGCACAGCCGCGAACAAGCTCGACACACAAACGAGCGACGCCAACGGTAATTTCACGACGAAGGCGCTGACAACCGGAGGGGTTCCGCTCGACGGCTACATTCGCGTCACGAAGACTGGCTATCGCACTTCGAACATCTTCCCACCGGCCCCGCTCGTCGCCGATACGGCGGGAGTACCTGCGGTCGCGTTCAGCACGACCGCATTTCAGGCAGCAGTTCTCTTCTTGCAGGTCACTCAAACTGCGGGCAACGGAGATGTGACGTTGTTCGTCACCGACTGTGCAAACACGCCGATCATGGGCGCCCAGGTCACCGTCAAGCAGGGTGGCACCGACGTCGGCCAAATCATTGACGCGGGGTCTTTCGGGCAGGGCGGCGGCACATTCATCGTGTTCGATGTTCCGCCCGGCGACACCGAGGTGAGCGCGACATACAACGGGATGACATTGCGCGCTCACACGGTTACGACGTTTGGCGATCAGACGACCGCGACCCAGATCCGGCCGGGCTTCTAATTACCGAGTCGGAACATCGACGCCTGGCTCGAACGCGGGTGACGCAACCGCCGGTGTGATTTTTGCGTCGACTCCGCTCGGCGTTCGCGCCTGAAAGAATCCGGTGCTGCCGCCACCACCGCCTGCGCTCGCAGCCGGATCTGTGGATCTCTTGCCGACTTGTGGCGCATTCGTCAGGCCTCCACCCCCGCCTCCGGCGCCGTCGCCTGCTCCTTGCGACAGGCCTCCGCTACCGCCTCCGGTCGAGCGCGATCCGTCCAATCCTGCATTTCCGGACTGAACGCCTGCCGGTCTTCCTGCGCCGCCTCCGCCGCCATTCGCGAAGAGCTGCCCGGTGACCTCGACGTTCATGCCCTGTAGCACGACGTTGCCACCGGCCCCGCCTCCACAACCGCCGACGACAACAGCGACGAGGAGAAACCCTGGTCTTCCACCTCCGCCGCCGGCATCGATTGTTCCAGTGACGCTCACCTTGGAACGACAAGAGATCAACGTCGCGCCACCGCCACCACCACCAGAATTGTCTGTCATCCCGTTGCCTCGAGTGCCACCGAGCAGTGCGGCGAACAGCAGCGGATCGATCGACTTCGTGCCGCCGTTTGCAGCACCACCATCAGCACTCGCGTCGCCTCCGGCCGCACCCGCTGTCTTGAATCCAGCACCACCACCGCCCTTCACCGACGCCTCTTCCCCACCGGATTTGATGAAACCACCGCCCGGCCCATTCACTCGGCCATCGGCGCTCACATCAAGAACTCCGTCGATGCGCAGGTCTTCATCCGATACGAATGCAATGACGCGGCTGCCGGTGACCTTCAGCTCGGCTCCAGGCGTGATCGAAATTCTCCCGTACCGTACGACGCAGATTTCTGGCGCTCCCGTCTGCGCGATGACGCCGCCCGTACAGTTCGCATCGAGGTCACTATCCATTGTCGCCGCGCCCGAGATCGTCAGCTCTGGCGTCGACGCGACCTCGTCGCATACGTCCGGGAGATACTGCGGCTCGAGATACGGACAGTGTGGCTCGGGCGACGCCGCGCACGACCCGTAACCACAATCAACGAATTCGACATTGTCTCCTGCAGAATTGCAGACGAGCGCTTGTCCATCGCGACACGCGACGACCTCGCCGGGCAAGCACGTCACGGCGATGCACGTGAGTGGTTCCCCTCCGATTGCACCGTCGACGTCACAGAATGGAAAGGCGGGGTGCGACCAGGAAAGTCAGGTCCGCAAGGAAGAGGAGGTGCGAGTACTTCACGAAATGCGGAGCAGTCATCCAGCGGGTGCGATCCCCGCCCGACGAAGCCAGCCAGGCACGTCGGTAGCGAGCCTTGCGACGGACATGACGGTGAGTGGGCAGAAGCGGGACGGCAACGGGTCCGGCGATGCGTAGGCGAGCGAGCGAGTGAGCCGTGAGAAGTCAGCCTCGAAAACCTATGACTGTCGCGAGTGTCCAAGGCGTTTCGCTGCCTGAAGACAACAACGTCGTCCGTTACCCGATGGCAAGCAATCGGTCGACGCACTCGCCGGGGTCTTGGTTCGCGGCGCGCTCGAAGGGGATGACCCTGAAACCTGGGATACCCGTGAGCTCGGTTGGGAGCCGAAGGCCGAAGGCAAGGGAGACCGGAGCCTGGGCCGAATGCGAAGCGGGAGTCGGAGGGCCCCATAGTAGCGACGAAGTAGGGGAACGAGTGACGCCGGACCCTGTCGAGCGAAGGGGATAAGCCCGCGTCGGAGCGAACTTCAAAGGGGAAACATGGGTGATGCAAAGACATCGCGAACCAGGTCACCGGGACTCGAGAAGGTAGCGGAGAGAGCGAAACGACATCCGGATCAGCGAATGCTCGCGCTGGCTCACCACATCGATGAGGCAGCGCTCGAACGGGCGTTTCGAAACCTACGTCGCGATGCGGCGGTCGGCGTCGATAACGTGACGGTCGATCAATACGGCGAACAGCTCGCAATGAACTTGCAAGCGCTGCGAGCGCGGATGAAAGCGGGGCAATACCGCCATCAGCCGATTCGTCGGGTTCACATTCCGAAGGATAACGGCGCGACTCGACCGATCGGCGTATCGACGGTCGAGGACAAGATCGTACAGGGTGCGCTGCGCGACGTGCTGGAGGCTGTTTACGAGCAAGACTTCTTGGCTTGCTCCTACGGCTTTCGCCCGGACGCAGCGCGCACGATGCGATTCGTGCACTCGACGGTATCGTGAGCAGAGGGCATGCGAATTACATCGTGGAGGCCGACATCGTGTCCTTCTTCGACAGCATCGATCGCAAGATGCTGATGGAGATGCTTCGCGAACGGATTGCCGACGAGCGGCTGATGAGGCTCGTCGGGAAATGCCTGCACGTGGGCATCCTCGACGGAGGGGAGTTCCTCGAACCGTCGGAAGGGACCGCCCAGGGGTCAAGCTTGTCACCGTTGCTCGGAAACGTGTACCTGCACCATGTGCTCGATCTCTGGTTTGAACGCGAGGTGCGACCGCACCTCAAAGGCAACAGCGCACTCGTCCGCTATGCGGACGACTTCGTGCTGTGCTTCGAACACGAGGCCGATGCAGCAGACGTGTGGAGCATCCTCGAGCAAAGGTTCAAGACATTCGGCTTGTCCCTCCATCCGAAGAAGACTCGGAGCTTCGTCTTTCGGCCTCCCAGTAAAGGGGGCCAAGGAGGTGGGCCGACCTTCGACTTCCTAGGCTTCACGGTTCACTGGAAACCAACGAGGTTTGGGAACGCTTGGAGGGTGGCGTTCAGGACTCGTGGTGCGCGCCTCAGGCGGGCCATCAACGCCGCCAGCGAATGGTGCCGACGTCATCGGCACGATCCGGTCGAGGAGCAGCACCAGGCGCTCACGCGCAAGCTGGTCGGGCACTACAACTACTTCGGCGTGAACGGCAACATCGAAGCGCTCGAGCGACTGAAATATGTCGTGACGCGAGCGTGGAAGAAGTGGCTGGATCGTCGGAGCCAGCGAGCGCGGATGAACTGGAAGCGGTTTAACGAGCTGTTACGACGTTATCCGCTCCCAACGCCCACGATCCGAGTGCGGATCTGGGGCACTTCGTAAGTCGATCCGGCAGAAGAGCCGGATGGTGGAAATCTCCTCGTCCGGATCTGGTGAGGGCCCCGGTCGGAAACGGCCGGGGCTACTCGACATCCGAACATCCGCCCTCGGCGCAGGAGCTTGCAGGGTTGGGAACCGTGCACCCCATTGCAGTCAGGGCCAGCACGTACCAGCACGCGTAACGCCTGCACATGACACAATCTTTGATCGACATGAGGCGGCAGGTCGACCGCTTCGAGCGCCGGTTGCGCAAAATCACGGCAGCGGCGCGGCGAGGCCGTGCGCCGCGAGCAGCGCGCCGAGCTGATTCCACGACGGCTGGTCGACGCGCGCGTGCGGTGGCGCCTCGAGGGTGACCTCGCGCAGCGAGTCAACGGGCAGCTGGGCGATGATGTCGATCGCGTAACTCGCGTCGAGCCGCGTCCGGTGATGGACGAGCGTGAGCCGGTTGCCGGCGAACCGGACCGCTTCGCCCTGCGGCGCGCCGGGGAACGTGTACTCGTGGACGAGCTCGACCTCCGGCGCGATCGAGCGGCCGGCGACGAGTAGATCGGCGACGCGGTAGTGGCGCGTCGACAGCCGCAACCGGCGCAGCCGCCGGACGAGCGGGCCGCCGGCGAGCGCGCGCAGCACGAACACCGGCCCGTGAACCTCGGTGAGATCGAGCTCGACGAGGTTCGGCAGCGCGGTGAGCTTCGCGATGTCCTGCCACTCCGACGACAGCGCGGAGCGCAGGCCGAGCGTACGCCACGGCAACAGGTCCTCCTGCGCGACGAGATCGAGCAGATCCTCGCCGTATAGCTGCCAGACGCGGACGAGCGGCTTTCTGCGATCGGCGAGGAACTTGATCGCGAGGTCGGCGGATTCGCGGAGCTCGAGCTCCTCGACGGTGCGCCACTCGATCGCGTCGAGCAGCGGGCGGTGCGAGAGCAGCTCGCGCGACTCGCGGACGCAGGTCGGGAAGCCGCGCCGGTAGACGAGGCCCTGGCGCAGCACGATCGGCTCGATCGCGCCGAGCCAGACGCGACCGTAGGCGGCGAGCAACTCGCGCTCGCGGCGCGAGATCGGGCCGTCGCCGCGCGCGCACTGCAGCGCGATGAATTCGCCGCGCGGATCGCCGGCGATCTGCAGCGCGTCGGCGTAGACGAGGCGGAGCGCGGTGTCGTGCGGATCGTCGTAGATCGCGGCGAGCAGCTCGCTCGCACTGCGCGACTCGGCGCGCCGGCGAGCGGTCGTGCGGGCGAGCGCGGCATCGATGCGCTTGATCGCGGTCGCGACCCCCGGCAACGGCGGCGGGGCAGGGCGGCGGCGGACGGCCTCGGCGAGCCGGCCGAGCAGCTCGAAGCCTTCGCGGTGCTTGCGGATGCGCAGTCGCTGCGGCTCGAGGCGGCGCCACTCGTCGACGAGCAGCTGACGAAACCGCGGATCGTCGATCGCGTCGAGTGCTTCGATCAGATCCTTGTACGGTGCGCCAGTGGTCGCGGTGAACGACGGCAGTGCGATCAGCGCCGCGACCGCGCGCGCGATCCGCGGATCGCGAGGCCGGCGATGCGCGAGCTCGACGACGTAGCCGTACATGCCCGGCGACGTCCGGACCTCGCGCAGCAGCATGTCGAGCAGCGCGCCGACGTCGCTGTCGCTCGCGGCCTCGATCCGCTTCTTGATCGCGGCGGCGCGTGGCGTGACCGCGGGCGCGACGACCTTGCCGGACACGCGATCGATCAGATCCGCGAGCGCCGGCAGGCTGGTCTGGCGCCACGCCGCGAGCAGCGCGGACAGGCACGCCGACCAGTCCGCGCGCTCGGCCGCGTCGATCGCGTCGGCGAGCGTCACGGCGGCGCGCCCGGCGCGAGCTCGGCACGCCGTCGCAGTTGCCACATGTAGTGGTACGGGTTCTCGCGGATGAAGCCCTTCGACACGATGTCGAGGTGGCGCGCGATCCGCTTCGAGATCTTGCCGGCGGTGATCGGATAGCCGAGCTCCCAGTGATGCTCGGGGATCGGCTTGTGGCGCCACGGCAGCATGAACTTGTGGCCGAGCGTCAGGTGGTGGCTGCCCCACCAGAACGACCACCGGATCCGCAGGCCGCGATACGGCAGCGAGATGAACACGTGCGGGTTCGCGCGCCGGGCGATGCCCTGCAGGCAGGTCTCGAACAGGTCGAGCGGCAGGTGCTCGAGGACCTGGAATGCGCACACAGCGTCGAACATCAGGCCGGTGGGCAGGGTCTCGTCGAGCTTCGTGATGTCGGCGACGTAATCGACACCGCGCGTGGCATCGATGTCGAGCGTCTTGACCGTGACGCCGGCATGCTCGAGGTAGCGCCGGAACACGCCAGAGCCCGGCCCGATCTCGAGCACCGTGCGCGGCCGGACGGCGAGCACCACGCGCAGCTGGTGCCAGTACGACATCCACCGTTCGGCGTCGTCGTAGCGCTCGAAGTCGTAATGCTCCGGCGCGACCTGAACCTCGCGCATCGGGCGCACGCTATCACGACTCGTGCTATCAGCGAGGGGCGTGGCGGACGGCCCTACGCTCGGTACCAAGGTCAACCGCGGCGTCGCGTGGGCTGCGACGGCCCAGGCGGTGATCGCGATCTCCGACCTCGTGTCGCAGATGGTCGTGGTCGCGCTGCTGATCACGTCGGACGACTTCGGCATCGCGTCCGCGGCGATGGCGTTCTACGTGATGCTCGACTATGCCGCCGATTTCGGCGTCACGAGCGCGATCATCCAGCGCGACGACCACACCGACGAGCGCGTCTCGACGGTGTTCTGGTTCAACCTCCTCGTCTCCGCCGGGCTGTTCGTCCTGCTGCTCGGCCTCGGGCCGCTCTACGGCTGGATCCAGAGCAACGCGACGATCGGCTGGCTGCTCGTGGCATACGGCGGCAAGCTGCTGTTCCAGAACGTCTACGCGATCCCGTTCGCGCTGCTGCGCCGCGAGCTCCGGTTCGGCGAGATCGCGAAGGCGCGGATCGTCGCGCACCTCGCCGAGAGCATCGGCCGCATCGTGTTCGCGTACCTCGGCGCCGCGGTCTGGTGCTGGACCCTCGCCGCGCTCACGCGCGCGGTCGTGTTCGGCATCATCGTCCAGGCGCGCCACCCGTTCATCCCGAAGCTGGTGTTCCAGCCGCGCGAGATCATCCCGTACGTGCGGTTCGGCATGCGCACCGCCGCGAGCCAGATCCTGTACCAGCTGTACACGAACCTCGATTACGCGGTCGTCCTCTACTTCTTCGGCAAGACGGCGAACGGCATCTACGCGCTCGCCTACTTCATCGTGCTCGAGCCGGTGAAGACGATCGCGAACGTCGTCATCGATGTCGCGTTCCCCACGTTCGCACGGCTCGCCCACGACCGACCCGCGCTGATCAAGCAGTTCCTCCAGTTCACGCGGCTCAACATCATCGCGGTGCTGCCGTTCGTCGTGCTGATCCTGCTCGTGATCCCCGAGTTCCTGCAGATCTTCTACTCCGGCGGCAAGTGGACGGATCAGGAGCTCGCGCTGTGCGCCGACGCCGCGCGCATCCTCTGCATCGTCGGCATGCTGCGCGCGCTCGGCTTCCTCGGACCGCCGCTGCTCGATGGCATCGGCCGCCCCGAGCTCACGCTGCGCTACATGACGTTCGCGGCGCTCGCGGTGCCCGGCATGTTCCTGCTCGGCGCGCAGGCGCTCGGCGGTGCGTTCGGCCCGTCGGATCCGTACGGGCTGCTCTCGGTCGCGGTCGCGTGGGCAGTCGGCTATCCGCTCGCGTTCGCGGTGCTGTCGTACCTCGTCGTGCGCTCGATCGATCTACCGGTTCGCGACTACCTGCGCGCGAGCTGGGGCATGATCGGCTGCTGCGTCGCGGGCGGGCTCGCCGGGCTCGCGGTGTCGCTCGCGATTCGCGATCAGTCCGCGGTGACCCGGCTGCTCGCGATCGGGATCACCGCGATCCTGGTGATGGCCGTGCTTGTCGCGAAGTGGCAGAAGATCACGCCGCGATCGATCAAGGCGTCGCTGATGTGATCACTTCATCGAGCCCGGGCTGCGCTTGCGCTGGTGATAGATGAACGACACGCTCGTGCAGGCGGGCACCGCGCGCTCGCCGTCGCTGACCGGCTCGTACTTCCATGACCGCGCCGCGGCCACGAGCCGCTCGTCGTAGCCCGGAATCGCAGACGCGCGCGCGATGCCGGCGTAATCGACGCTGCCGTGTTCGTCGATGCAGACGGCGATGTCCGTCCGGCTCTCGGTGAAGCCGTGATCTTTCATCCAGCGCTGCCCGGCCTCGTCGGGCGTGATCGCGGCGTCACCCTCGACACGATGCATGCGCTTCGGGGAGACCTTGGGGCGATCGGGCGCATCCGCCGGCAGCGGAGCCGGCAGCGTCGGTCGCGCTTGCTGTGGACGATCGTCGTCGGGGTGGCGCAAGAAGACGAGCGAGCAGACCGGCGTCGGCTGTGCGTCGAGGACGACGGGCCGGAACGTCGTGTGCTGCAGCTGCTCGGTGAACGCGCGCGCCGCGACGGCCGACGATGTCTCGCGGACGACCGCGCTCGTCACCTTGCCATCGCCGTCGAGACACAGCTTGAACCACGCCCACGCGGGCGCTTCGGCATCGAGCCGGTGCGTCGTCTCGGCCGACAGCGGCGGCAGGTCGATGCGATGCTCCACGATCAGGTGTGGCGTGATGGTCGGCAGCGCATCGCGGACGTCGGCACGCGCGACGTATCCAATCCACTCGATCGCGGGCTCGCCGTGACTGGCAAACCGGATCTCGATCTCGAGTCCCGGGTCGTACGCGAGGACCGCGATCTCCGGATACGCGTGTGCGCGCACGCTGGGCGCGAGCGGAAGGGTCGTCAGGCACTTCGCGAACGCGGCGCGCGCATCGGGCGCGAGCGGGCCTGCCGTCGGAAACTGCTGGCGACACGTCGCGTCCGGGAACCACAGGCCACCGAGCACGACCGACGGTGCGAGCAGCTTCTCGACGGCGGCGGCATCACCGGCGCGCGTCGCCGCGATCAGTTGCTCGGCGCCGCGATCGCTCGGCGTCACGGGCTTCTCCACCGCATTCGCACCGCCACCACACGCTGCCAGGACGACCACCGACCACCACTTCATCGGCGCAGCGTAAAACAAAACGCGCGGCTTCGATGACTCGAAGCCGCGCGGATTAGGTCAGGCTAAGGGTGCGGGGGAGGTCGTGCGAATCAGATCTTCTTGCCGCGGAGCTGGAACGTCGACGCGGTGCTCGAGTAGCCGCGCACCATGACGTGGATCGTCGACGGCTGCGCGAGCGTCACCTGGCAGGTCTCGTTCGAGCCGGTCTTGTACGGGCGGCAATCGAAGCGGGTCGTCGTCGGGGCCGTGCCGACGCGAACATAGAGGTCGGCGTCGTTGTTGCCGGTCATCGCGAACTCGTAGGTGCCGGCGTCGACGGTCGGCGTCGACCACGTCTTCGACTCGTCACGGCGGACCGTGCCACCGTCGGAGAGGCCGGCCCACGTCGTCGGCGTGCCGCCGCCGCCCGGCGTGAACGTGTTGTCCTGCTCGCCGGTGACGAGCGCGATCTGCGAGGAGTCGACGTTGCGGAACATCTGCTCGTAGGTCTGCGGGTCGTTGTAGTTGAGGAAGCCGCGGAACAGCGACATCGTGGCGCCCGACATCGACGCGAAGAACGCCGGCATGCCGTTGTTGACGATGTCGATGTACTTGTTGCCGGTCGTGTCGTCGGGGTTGACCGCCTGGTGCGCGGTGTTGAGCGCGTCGTCGATGTACGCGAACGTGTCGCAGCCGTTCATGTAGACGACGACGTACTGGCCCTGGACCCACTTGCCCGCCTGCGCGAGCGCGCGGACGTTCGTGCCGAGGCCGGCGTGACCGTTGTAGACGATGTAGTCGGCGCGCGTCGACAGCGTCTCGTAGCGCGTGCGGAACGCGGTCTGCGACAGGCCGGTGCGGACGTTGTCGGTGAGCAGGGCGACGACGTGGACCGACTTGCCGTCGGGCAGCGTCGCGCTGAACTCGATGTCCGGCGCCGAGACGCCCGGGCTCGACGGCACCGACGACGGGATCGTCGTCAGGTTGCGCGCACCGAGCTCCTGCTTCATCGCGGCGACGAACTGGTTGTAGGCGGCGATGCCGGCGTCGGAGGCCGAGGTCGCGCCGTCCTCGTACTTGCCGAAGATCGCGAGGACCTCGAGCTTTCCGTCCTCCCAGATCTTGTTGTACTCGGGGAACTTGCCCGTGGTCTGGATCGGGCTCGGCGTGACCGTCGCGTCGACGGAGACGACGTCGGCGGCCGCGATCGAGCAGCCCGACGCGCGCGGGCGGTAGTAGTAGAACATCGAGCCGGCATCGACGTCGTGCGCGCCGAAGTCGACGCAGTCGTGCTTGTACTTCTCGGCGAACGCGGACTGGCCGGCGCTCGAGACGTCGAGCGGCAGCTTCAGCGGGATCGTCGACGGCACGTTGTTGCGGTTGCCCCACGCGACCGGCAGCTTCGCGGTGTACGTGATCTGCGTGCGGCCATCGGCCGTGGACGAGCGCTGGACGTTCGAGATCACGACCTTGTCGATCCGGCCGACCGAGTTGAAGCCGTTGAGCTGGCCGACGGTGTAGAGCAGCTGGTCCTCGATCGTCTGGTTGTCGTTCCAGGCGAAGTCGGTGACGAGCTTGCCCTGGAACTCGGCGTCGACGAACACGGCGAGGGCCGAGGAGTCTGCCTTGCCGTCGTCGGACTTGATGGCCTCGCCATCGTAGAGGTCTTCATCGGTGCAACCGACGGTGGGCACCACCGCGAGGGAGGCGGCGGCGAGGATCGATGCAAGGCGCTTCATGATCAGAGGGCTCCGTTGGATGCCCCCGCCCTCAGCAAGGTCCGCGCCGCGCGATGGCCGATGTAATCGGCCGAGATCACGATGCCGCGCAGCGCAACTCGACTAGCCACCGGCTCGGCAAATGGCCGGTGATAACCGTTAGTTCGAAGTCAGCGAGCAGGTGCCATTGGCCGGATCGAAGCGGCCATCGAAGCCGACCTCGCAGAGCAGCTCGTCGTCCGCCGTTAGATCGGTGGGCCAGAACTCGTATTCGTCGACGACCGAGCCGGCGGGCTGCGCGAGCCGCACCTGATCGTTGACGATCGCGAACACGTTGCCATTGCCGAACGGGATCACCGTGGGCTTGCCGTTGACGAACACGGTGATCGACTGCGTGAGGCCGCCGGCGCGCTGCTCGGTGACGACGACGCTGTCGACCGCGCCGACCGGCACCGGGATCTGCACGGTCTTGGAGACGTTCGGTGGCGCGCCGGCGAACACCTGCAGCGTGCCGTTGTCGAGGAAGAAGATCGACATGCCGCACTGCTCGGGGCCGCCCGCGGCGCTGCACGAGCGCGTGAAGTCGATCAGCCGCCCGACCGAGCCGAGCCGCGCGTCGAACCAGAACGAGAGCGAGTGGCCCGCGGCGGCGGTGACCTGCGACGAGAAGCCCTGCGTGTAGCCCCACTCGAACGCGAACGGCAGCCGGAGCGCGTCGCCGGTCCTGAGCTGCAAGAACTCGGTCGCCTGTGGCGGCGAGAGCGGGAGCCGCCAGATGCCGGTGTCGGCGACGCGGCCCTTCTCCATGTCGAGCTCGAACCCGGGCGACAGCGGCACGCACGGGCCACCGGGGACGAACGTGCCGCGCGCGACGATCGTGCACATCTCGGCGTCGGCGAACGCCTTGTTGTAGAACCGCAGGTCGTCGACATCGAAGCCGGACCAGCCGCCGACGGTCATCGTCGAGGACTGGCCCGCGTCGAAGCCGGTGGCGGTCGGCGTCGCGACCGTCGTGCGCAGCTGGCCGTCGAGCCAGATCTGCAGGCCCTTGCCGGGACCGGTCGCGCGCAGGCCGACGTGGACCCAGCGGTTGAGCGCGATCGCGGCGATGCCCTCGAACGTCGAGCCGTTCGGCTCGCGGACCTCGACGCGCAGCTGCGTGCTCGCGAGCGTGACGCGGAAGCCGCCGGTCGCCGACAGCGTCGAGACGATCTGCGCCGACTGCGCGGCGTCGGTCGCGCGGACCCAGAATGACGCGGTGTACGTGCCCTTCACGGCGGCCGAGCTCAGCGGCCGGTCGGTGCCGGCGTAGGTCTGCGCGGAGACCGTGCTGCCGAGTGCGGTGCCGGCCCAGCCACCGACGACGCTCGCGACCGTCGCGGGGTTGCCGTCCGGCGAGAACGGCGGGCTCTGCGCGAGCAGGCTCGAGTTCTGCGTGCTGCCCTGCTCCCACGTGTAGTGGAGGACGAGGCCATCGCTCGACGTCCAGCTCGACGTCGCGATCGCGCCGACGTTGCCGGCGGGGTCGGTCGCGCGGACCCGGAACGTCGACGGCGTGTTGTAGCTGGTGAGGATCGCGAGCGGGCTCGCGCACGCCGAGAACGCGGCGTTGTTCAGCGAGCACTCGAACGTCGCGGCCTCCGACGCGCGGAACCGCATCGTGTAGTAGTCGACCGGCCACTGCGCCGGCGGCTGGTCGTCGAACGTGACGACCGGCGCGACGGTATCGACGGTGAAGCTCGCGGTGGTCGCGCTCGAGCTGTTGCCGGCGCCATCGCTGACGCGAATCGTGATCGCGTGCGTGCCGTTGCCGACGGTCGTCGTGAACGGCGAGCTGCATGCGACCGCGGCGCCGCCGTCGACCGCGCAGGTCGTCGAGGTCGGCGCGCCCGCGGTCGTGAACGCGACGGTCGGCGTCGTGTCGTTGCTGAGCGACGTCGGCTGCGACGTGATCGTGACGGTCGGCGCGACCGTGTCGATCGTGAACGTGCCGGTCGCGGCGGTCGTCGTGTTGCCGGCATTGTCCGAGGCGCGGACGGTGATCGTGTGGTTGCCATCGGCGAGCGCGGCGGTCGTGAACGGCGACGTGCACGCGACGAACGCGCCGGCATCGATCTGGCACTGGATCGTGGTCGCGCCGGACACCGTGAACGCGACGGTCGGCGTGCTGTCGTTCGACAGCGGCGCCGGCTGCGCGGTGATCGTGACGACCGGACCCGCGGTGTCGACGGTGAAGCTCGCGCTGTCGGTCGACGCGTTGCCGGCGCCGTCGCTGACGCGAACCGTGATCGTGTGTGCGCCGTCGCCGACCGTGGTCGTGAATGGCGACGTGCACGCGACCGCCGCGCCGCCGTCGAGCTGACACGTGATCGCGGTCGGTGCCCCGGCGGTCGTGAACGCGATCGTCGGCGTGCTGTCGTTCGACAGCGCGGGCGGCTGCGACGTGATCGTGACGCTCGGTGCGACGGTGTCGATCACGAACGGGTTCGTGGCGGCGGTGTCCGTGTTGCCGGCGCCATCGCTGACGCGCACGGTGATCGTGTGCGTGCCGTCGGCGAGCGCGGCGGTCGTGAACGGAGACGTGCACGCGCCGAACGCACCGCCATCGACCTGGCACTGGATCGTCGTCGGCGAGCCGGAGGTCGTGAACGCGACCGTCGGCGTGGCGTCGTTCGACAGCGCCGCGGGCTGCGAGGTGATCGTGACTGCGGGCGCCGAGGTGTCGACGGTGAAGCTCGCGCTGTCGGTCGATGCGTTGCCCGCGCCATCGGCGACGCGGACGACGATCGTGTGCGCGCCGTCGGCGACGGTCGTCGTGAACGGCGACGTGCACGCCGCGGCCGCGTTGCCGTCGACCTGGCACGTGATCGTGGTCGGTGCGCCGGCGGTCGTGAACGCGATCGTCGGCGTCGTGTCGTTCGACAGCGCGGCCGGCTGCGCGGTGATCGTCACGGTCGGTGGCGCGGTGTCGATCGTGAACGCGCCGGTCGTCGCGGTCGAGGCATTGCCCGCGGCGTCGACGACGCGGACGCTGATCGTGTGGCTGCCGTCGGCGAGCGCGGCCGTCGTGAACGGCGACGTGCAGGCGGCGAACGTCGCCGCATCGGCGCGGCACTGCACGATCGTCGGTGCGCCCGCGGTCGTGAACGCGACCGTCGGCGTGCTGTCATTCGACAGCGCGGCGGGGACGGCGGTGAACGCGACGGTCGGCGCGACCGTGTCGACGGTGAACGCATCCGTCGTCGCGCTCGCGGTGTTGCCGGCGGCATCGCGGACGCGCACGGTGATCGTGTGCGTGCCGTCGACGACGCTCGACGTGAACGGCGCGCTGCACGCCGCGAACGCACCGGCATCGACCTGGCACTCGGTCACGGTCGGCGCACCGGCGGTCGTGAATGTCACGGTCGGCGTCGGATCCGACGACAGCACGGCGGGCTGGCTCGTGATCGCCACGGTCGGGGACACGGTGTCGATCAGCCACGCGAACGTCGCGGGCGCGCCGAGGTTGCCGACCGGGTCGGTCGCCCGGACGCGAAACGTCTTCGTGCCGTCGGCGAGTGCCGGCGACGTGAACGGTGACGTGCACGCCGCGAATGTGACGACGCCATCGACCTGGCACTCGAACGTCGCGGTCGCATCGGTCGAGCTGAACGAGAAGCTCGGCGTCGGATCGTTCGACGGGTTGCTCGGCGACGCCGTGATCGCGACCGGCGGCGCGACCGCATCGACGGTCCACGCGCGGATCGCGGGCGACGGATCGACGCCGGCGACCGCCTTCGCGCGGACCGCGAACTCGTGCGCACCGTCGGCGAGGTTCGTGAACGCCCGCGGCGACGTGCAGGCCGCGAACGCGGCGCCATCGAGCGCGCACTCGAACGTCGCCTCGGCGTCGGGCGACGTGAACGCGAACGTCACGGCCTTCGCGGTGACCGCGCCGGCCGCGGGACCGTCGACGATCTGCGTGTCCGGCGTGATCGTCGAGACGCGCCAGTCGTGCGTCGCGGGCGTCGCATCGCGGTTGCCCGCGGTATCGATCGCCGTGACGGTGAACGTGTGGTTGCCGTCCACGACGGCCGCGGTGAACGGCGACGTGCACGCGGTCGCGGCGCCGCCATCGAGCGCGCACTCGAACGTGACCGCGCCCTCGGCGTCCTCACCGGAGAACGTGAAGTCCGGCGATGGATCGTTATCGATCGCCGGTGGACCGGAGAGCAGCGTGGTGTCCGGCGCGGCGGTATCGATCCGCCAGCTGTACGTTGCCGGCGTCTCGTCGACGTTCGTCTTGAACTCGGCGGCGACCTCGAAGCTGTGCTCGCCGTCCGCGAGATCGACGACGAGCGGCGGCACACACTCCGACGGTCCCTGGCCATCGAGCGTGCACAGAAACCCGGTCGAGTTGCCGAGCGCCGAGAACACGAACGTCGCGCGCGGCACGTTCGTCAGCGCGTCGGGGCGCGCGTCGATCTGGGTGTCAGGAGTCTGCTTGCCGCTGTTGTCATCGCAGGCGGCGAGCAGCAAGGCCGCGAGCACGAAGGACCGACGCATCGAGACGGTAGAGTCAGCACGAACCGTTCCGTGACACGTCTCCACCCACCAACGACCTACACAGCGCGCTAACTGCTTCATAAGCCGCGCTATGTAACAGAACGGTCGATCGCGATCACGGTGTAAGCAGTGCAATCCTGCTCACACGCGCGCGCATCGTCTCGTCGAACCGTCCAGACAAACCGCGTTCGGCGGCCCGCGCCGGATCACTCCCAGGCGATGTTCATCGAATCGTCGTCGCCGATCGCCTTCTCGAGCAACGCGAGCAGCTCGGGATCCGCGCCGTTGTCCGAGAGCAGCTCGAGCGTATCGCGGTCGATGAAGTAGTCCTGATCTTCGTCGTGCTCTTCCTCGAGCTGTTCGACGAGGAACTTGAGCTGCTTGTCCGAGATCTCTCCGATGTCGTCTCCGGTATCGAGCCGGATCAACCGAGGCATGGCGTGCAGTCTGCCCAGGCAGTGGTGCCGTCGTCAACGAGTTGGCGTGCTACAAGGCGCGGGTGGACACCTCCGAGATCGACGTCGCGATCATCGGCGGCGGGTTCGCCGGCTGTGCCACCGCGCGCGCGCTCGCCGAACGCGGCATCCGCGCGCGCGTGCTCGAGCGCGAGCCCGAGCTCGGGCGGCACGCGAGCGGACGGGGCGCCGGCCTCGGCCGCCAGCTCGCGGAAGATGATGCGACGTCGGCGCTCACCGTCCGCGGCGCGCAGCTGCTGCGCGAGCGCCACGCCGAGGCCTGGGATCCCACCGGCGGCATCCTGACGTTCGACGACGCGACCGAGGCCCAGGAGTACATGGCGCGCGCCGTGCGGCTCGGCATTCCGTTCGAGCCACTCGAGCACGAGGCGGTGCTCGCGCGCTGGCCCACCCTGACGAAGCTGCCGATCGCGGGCGCGATGCTCGTGCCGAGCGACGGCGTCATCGACACCAAGCGCCTGCTCGCCCGCCTCGCCCACGATCTCGACATCGTCCTCGCCGCCGCCGTGCTCGCCGTCGAGCCCGCCGGCGACCGGGTTCGCCTCGACACCACCGCCGGCACGTTCCGCGCGCGCGTCGTCGTCGATGCCGCGGGCGCCTGGGCGGGCCTGCTCACGAACGATCCTCCGCTCGAGACCTTCCGCCGCCACCTGTTCGTCCTCGAGGCTGCGCCGGTCGAGCGCGCGCCGTTCCTCTGGCACCTCGGCGGCTGCGAGCTCTACCTGCGCGCCGACGGCCCCACGACCCTCGCATGCCCGTGCGACGCCGATCCGACCGCACCGATCGATCAACAGCCCGTCGAGCAGGCCGACGTCCAGCTTCGCGCGCGCCTGCGGGTCGCGCCGCGCTGGTCCCACGTACCGATCCTGCGCCGCTGGGCCTGCCAGCGCGCGTTCACGCCGGATCGTCAGATGCGCATCGGCCGCGATCCCCGGCGGCCCTGGCTCGTGTGGGCGGCTGGCCTCGGCGGCCACGGCGCGACCGCTGCGACGGCGGTCGGCGAGCTTGCGGCGGACGCAGTGGTGTGTGCCCTCTAGATTCCGGTTCCGCTTCTCTATTCACCGTTGAAGAACGGAGAGGTGACGGAGCGGGTCCGGGACGCGATCGTCCGGCGTGTCCGGGACGCGATCGGTCCGGCGTGTCCGGGACGCGATCGTCGGGCGTGTCCGGGACCGATCGTCCGGGCGTGTCCGGGACGCAATCGTGCGGCGTGTCCGGGACGCGTGTCCGGGACGCGATCGTCCGGCGTGTCCGGGACGCGATCGTGATCGCCCGGCATGTCCGGGACGCGATCGTCCGGCATGTCCGGGACCGATCGTCCGGCGTGTCCGGGACCGATCGTCCGGCGTGTCCGGGACGCAATCGCGAACGTCCGGCATGTCCGGGACGCGATCGTCCGGCATGTCCGGGACGCGATCATCCGGCGTGTCCGGGACGCGATCGTGCGGCGTGTCCGGGACGCGATCGCGATC
>DASTLB010000089.1:0-32236 GCA_035715365.1 Kofleriaceae bacterium
CGCCTCCTGGCGTTCGAGCTGCGCATGGTCCGGCCAATCGGAGCGATCAGTTCGGCCGCCTCCTCGGCGATCACTTCGGCCGCCCCCAGTGCGATCAGTTCGGTCGCCTCCACCGCGATCACCTAGCCTGCCTCGTTACACTTCTGCAGCGCGGTTCATCAACGCGACAGCGAAACGAGCGTTGCACGGCTACTCGACACGCCCGAGCTCAGCGACGCACTCCACGTGGTGCGGTGGCTGTCGGCGAAATCAACGGCAGCTGTCATGCGTTCGCCATGCGGTGGCTTATCCGGAGCCGCCACGAGCACTGCGCGCACAGCGGACCGGGCGAGCGGCGCACCTCGGCGAAATCAACGACGTCGGCTCCTGCAGCGCGGTTCGTCAACGCGACAACGAAACGAGCGTTGCATGGCTACTCGACACGCTCGGGCTCAGCAACGCATTGCCAGGTCGTGCGGCGGATGTCGGCGAAATCAACGGCGGCGGTCATCGCGTTCGCGACGGGTGCTGCATCCGGCGCCGCCACGAGCACTGCGCGGATCCCCGTCCGCAGAGCCGAGGCCAGAGAGGCCGAGCGAGCGGCGCACCTCGGGGAAATCAACGACGTCGGCTTCTGCATCGCGTTAGGGCGACACACCGTGGCACGGCCACTCGACAGGCTAGACACCCATGGGCCCAACCCCAGCCGGCCGTGGATGTCGGCGAAATCAACGCGGTTGTCATCGCGCTCGCGACGGATGGTCGATCCGGCGCCATCACGAGGTGCGTGGATCCGCAAAGGCGACGCTCAGCGGACCGAGCGAGCAGTGCACCTCGGCGAAATCAACGACGTCGGCGTCTGCAGCGCCGTTCGTCAACGCGACAACGAGCGTTACACAGCTACTCGACGCGTTCGAGTCAACGACGCATTGCCAGGTCGTGCGGTGGATGTCGGCGAACTCAACGGCAGCTGTCACCGCTGTCATCGCGTTCGCGAAGGGCCTGCATCCCGCGCCGTCACGCGCGCTGCGCAGATTCCCATCCAAGGGCGACGCTCAACGGACGGAGCGACCCAGCCCGGGCGTGGATGTCGGCGAAATCAATGGCTGTCATCGCGTTCGCGAAGGTGCTGCATCCGGCGCGCCGTCACGAGCGCTGCGCGAATCCCCGTCCGTAGGGCCGAGGCCAGAGAGACCGAGCGAGCGGCGCACCTCGGCGAAATCAACGACGCCGGCTTCTGCAGCGCGCTTCATCAACGCGACAGCGAAACGAGCGATGCACGACTATCGACACGCTCTAGCTCAGCGAAGCATTGGCGCGGAGATGTCGGCGAGCTTCGTCGGCCCGGACATGACTCTTGCGACGCGACAGCCGCATCGGGCATCCCTGCGCAATGCGAGTTCGGACGGATCGGCGCGCAGACGCACCGCGAGTGCGATCGTTCTCGATGAATGCACGCGCTTCGGACCGCAATCGCGGACGCGCGACCCGTGTGTTGCATCAGGAGCACTGCGCGATGCGAGATTTCTGCGTCGACGTCCGCCACGACATCGACGTGAGCGTTATTGCAGGGGTCGACTCACCGCGCAGCGCATTCGGTGTCGCCGAGCTCAGAGGCCGCAGCACCAGGAACGGCGCTGCATGGATGCACCGCTCACGGAGCCTGGCCATGCGGACCAGGGACCCAGTACGCCGAGATCGGCGGAAACCTTTCCCAGCTGTATCTCAACAGCCACGTCTTCGGGACCCACGTCAGCAGCGCCATGTAGCTGTCGGGTGGCCGAAACATCGACGGTGAACCAACCAGCTCCTTCCAGCCCCAGAACGCGATGCCCGACGAGTACGGGTCGATCATCCACGTCGCAGCCAGCCCCGTGCGGTCCTCGCCGTGGTGCCGCCAGTTGTTCAGCACGTAATTGATCGCGTAGTACACCTCGCGCGGCGTCTTCAACACGCGCGCGTGGTAGCGGTCCGGGAACACGGCGCCGCATCGCCGCCTGCCGCGACGCGCGGTGATCGCGGCATTGATGTGCTTCGCCGCCGAGACCTGGAAACCTTGCATGCCCTTCGCGAGCGCGACCTTGTTGTCCGCTTCGACGATCAGGTGAATGTGGTCGGCTTGCACGCTCATGTGCACGATGCGGAAGTCGAATCGCTTCGTCGTCATGATCGCGGCCTCGCGCACCCGCGAGCCAGAGATCGCGCTTGCGTAAGGATCCGATATCCCGCGCGATTCGAATGGTCACGTGGACGGGATAGCGGGCGTTGTGGAAGGGTCGTGTCTTGTGTCGCTCGCTCGAGCGCGGGCCCTTCGGTGGGCGCCCCGCACCCGGCCGCTTGCCGCCTCGCTTCTTGAGCTCCAATGTCAGCTGAACGTGAACCTTCCGCGCCCGCGCCACGATTGTTCTCCAGTTTTGATTTCGTCGAGATAGGTACCAAATCGGTCTGACATGAGCTTCCTCGCGTCGTTCTGTGTTCGGCGTGGCGATCGCTCGTCTGGTTGACGACCAGTAGTAACGACGAACGCCCCATGCGCGAGCGCTGGCCGCAGTGGATCTGTCGTCTTCGTCAACGCCGGATCAGCGAGTGCCGCGACGTCGCGTGCGGAGCTCCGCCCGGATGATTTCGCCGAGATCCAGAGCTGCGAGAGCACGCCGCTTCCGAGTTGCACAGCCAGGCTGCGGCGCTCGACATCGCGCGAACGGCGCCGGCAGGACTCCGGCGCGTGGACGGATCGATTTCGCCGAGATGCTCAGGAGCGGGTCAGGCCGCGGGACGTCGCAGGCTCGGCGACACACGCCGTCAGGGCGCGCAGGTCGGATCGCCGAGGCCAGCGAACGTGTCGACGGCGAAGCCTGTCCACTCCGCCGCGGGGTCGAACGGATTCGAGCCATCGCGATCCCCGGTGAATCCGCAGCGCCGGCGCAACGTGTTGTCCTGCGTCGAGGTCACGCCGCTGCCCCACTCGATCCCCGGGTCGTTTCCGATCTGGCCGATCACGTCCATCGTCTGGCCATTGCAGGTGAGCTGGACTGCATCATTGCCGTTGTAGTTCACAGAGCTGCTCGTCTGATCACATAGCGCGAGGATCGGCGCCGCCTGGTTGTTGCAGAGAACGTGAACATCCCCTCCAGCCACGTTCGCCACGAGGTTGATCGGCGTGCCGGACGTTGTGGAGCCGTTACTGAAGACTCTGACCGTGCAGCCCGTCAGGTTGATCGCCGTGTTGAGAGGATTCGCGATCTCGAGCGCCTTGTTGTTGCTCGAGCCCTCGACGTACTCGCTGAAGAACAGCGTCTCGAGCGTACACGTCGCCGAGCAGCCGTCGCCGCTCGCGAGGTTGTCATCATCGCACTGCTCACCGGCATCGAGCGCGCCGTTGCCACAGCCGGTCTCGACCGTGCACGTCGCCGAGCAGCCATCGCCGTTCACGACGTTGTCGTCGTCGCATTCCTCGCCGGCATCGATGGTGCCGTTGCCGCAGCCGGTCTCGAGCTGACAGGTCGCGCTGCAGCCGTCGTTGGCGGTCGTGTTGCTGTCGTCGCACTCCTCGCCGTTGAACGCCTGCGTCACCGAGTCGCCGCACGGGGCTGGCTCGACCTCGCAGATGCGGCCGATCACGAACGTGTCGATGTTGCAGTTCGTGTCGGCCCAGGCGCCGGTGAGATCGTAGTGCAGGCACTCGCCGTTGCCGCCGACGCCCGCGTCGTCGTCGGGCTCGCCGGGGGCGAACGTCTTGAACGTGAACGGCTCGTCGGTGATCCAGTCGAAGATGTCGTCGGTGTCGTTCGCATCGTCGCGCGCGCCGATCCAGGGGTTGCCGACGACGTTGCGGACGGTGTTCGCGAGCGTGTTCTCGCCGGCGCTCGTGATCGTCACGAGGTAGCCGCCGACGCCTTCGCACGCGGTCTCGGCGGCCGCGAACGTGGTCTGCGCGGCGTCGAACGACAGGTAGCAGTGGCCGGTGTCCAGATCGACCGCGAACCGGTCGGCGCCGGGGAACGCGGTCGCGTTGCAGACGACGCCGGTCACGCACCGCGACGTGCAGCCGTCGGTGTCGACCGCGTTGCCGTCGTCGCAGGCCTCGGGGCCGGCCGCGATGCCATCGCCGCAGGTCGTCGTGCACGAGCTCGGCTCGCCGGCGCAGGTGAAGCCGGGCTCGACGGTGCAGGTCGCGCTGCAGCCATCGCCGGGGTTCGCGTTGCCGTCGTCGCACTGCTCCGGGCTCGCGATCGCGCCGTCCCCGCATACCGGGCCGGAGGTGACGGTGATGGTGACGAGGCCGACGTCGGTCGCGGTGCCGTCGCTGACGACGTACTCGAACGTGGCCTGGCCGGTGAAGCCGGCGGTCGGCGTGAACGTGACGGTGCCCCCGCCGAGCGAGACCGCGCCGTTCGTCGCGTTCTGGACGGCGGTGATCGTCAGGGTGTCGCCGTCGACGTCGGCGTCGTTCGCGAGCAGCGTCGCGGTCGCGAGGTCGATCGAGGTGTCGGCCTGGACGGTCGCGGTGTCGTTCGCGGCGACCGGTGCGTCGTTGATCGGGTTGACGGTGATCGTGACACGGCCGACGTCGGTCGCGGTGCCGTCGGAGACCGTGTAGTCGAACGAGGCCGTGCCGGCGAAGTCCGGGCTCGGCGTGAACGTGACCGTGGTGCCGGCGAGCGAGACCGCGCCATTCGTCGGGTTCGCGACCGCGGTGATCGTCAGCGTGTCGCCCTCGAGGTCGGTGTCGTTGCCGAGCAGCGTCGCCGTGGCGATCGCGAGCGCGGTGTCCTCGTCGGTGGTGGCGGTATCGTCGGCGGCGACCGGGGCGTCGTTGGTGGCGGTGACGGTGATCGTGACGAGCGCGGTGTCGGTCAGCGTGCCGTCGGAGACCGTGTACTCGAAGCTCGCGGTGCCGGCGAAGTTCGCGGTCGGCGTGAACGTCGCGGTGTTGCCGTTCAGCGTGACGCTGCCGTTCGTCGCGTTCGCGACCGCGGTGATCGAGAGGCCTGGGCCGTCGACGTCGACGTCGTTGCCGAGCAGGTTCGCGAGATCGATCGCGGTGTCTTCGGTGGTCGTCGCGCTGTCGTCGACGGCGATCGGGGCGTCGTTGACCGGGTTGACGGTGACGGTGACCGTGCCGGTGTCGGTCGCGACGCCGTCGCTGACCTCGTAGTCGAACGTCGCGGTGCCGTTGAAGTCGGCGGTGGGCGTGAACGTGACCGTGCCGCCCGTGAGCGTGACGGCGCCGTTCGTCGGGTTGCTGACCGCGGTGACCGCGAGCGTCTGACCGTCCTGGTCGGTGTCGTTCGCGACGAGCGTCGTGAGGTCGACCGCGACGTCCTCGTCGGTCGTGGCGGTATCGTCGACCGCGACCGGCGGGTCGTTCGCGCCGCCAACCTCGACGGTGACCGCGACCGTCGTCGTGAGCGTGCCGTCGCTGACGGTGTACTCGAACGTGCCGTTGCCGACGAAGTTCGTGTTCGGCGTGAACGTGACGTCGGCGCCGCTGATCGCGACGGTGCCGTTCGTGGCGTTCGTGACGTTCGTGATCGTGAGCGGGTCGCCGTCGACGTCGGTGTCGTTCGCGAGCAGCGCGTCCTGCGCGATCACGCGGGCGACGTCCTCGCTCGTGGCGAGCGTGTCGGCGCCGCCGACCGGCGCATCGTTGACCGCCGAGATCGCGACGTCGACGGTCGCGGAGATCGTGTCGGTGCCGTCGGAGACCGAGATCACGAACTGGTCGGTGCCGTTGAAGTTGGCCTCGGGCGTGTACGTGAACATCAGCGTGCCGCTCGCGGTGACGGTGCCGTGCGCGGGCGGCGAGGCGACGTTGACCGCGAGCGTGTCGCCATCCGGATCGGTGACGGCGAGGGTCTGGCTGACCGGGGTGTCCTCGGCGGTCGAGAGCTGGATCGGCTGGAGCTCGGGCGGGTTGTTGCCGTGGAGGTTATCTCCGCAAGCCGCCGACAGAACCGTGACGAGGATATAGGTGGCCCATGCAACCCGCATTGGTCGCCACGCTAACACGGGCGCGCGGCGGGTCACGAGGTCCGGGCGTTTGATACCGTCGGGCCCGGAGTCGCCGGACGTGTTGGCGCTGTGATGACGCCCACCAAACCGGTGCTCGGAGGCCGACGATGACGGAAACCATGATGGACGTACCGCTGACGATCGAGCTCGTCGCGGATCGGGCAGAGCGCTGGTTCGCCGATGTCGAGATCGTGTCGCGCCGGCCGGACAAGTCGCTGCATCGCACGACGTATCGCTCGGTGATCGAGCGCGCGCGGCGGCTCGCGCGGGCGCTCGTCGGTGCGGGGATCCGGCGCGGCGATCGCGTCGCGACGTTGATGTGGAACCATGCCGAGCACCTCGAGGCGTACTTCGGGATCCCGCTCGCGGGGGCGGTGACGCACACGCTGAACCTGCGGCTGCATCCCGACGAGATCGCGTTCATCGCGAACGACGCGCGCGATCGCGTGCTGATCGTCGACGACGTGCTGCTGCCGCTGTACGACAAGATCGTCGCGTCCGGTGCGCGGTTCGAGCAGGTCTACGTCGTCGGGACGGCGGCGGCGCCGCATCGCAGCTACGCCGAGCTCGTCGCGAGCGGCGACGATGCGACCGCGCTGCCCGCACTCGCCGAGAGTGATCCCCTCGGCACCTGCTACACGAGCGGCACGACCGGCAAGCCGAAGGGCGTCGTGTACACGCACCGCTCGACGATCTTGCACACGCTCGTCACCGCGCTGCCCGACTCGCTCGATCTGTCGCGCGCGGACACGCTGCTGCCGGTCGTGCCGATGTTCCACGTCAACGCGTGGGGGCTGCCGTTCACGGCCGCGCTCGTCGGGGCGAAGCTCGTGTTTCCGGGGCCGCACCTCGATCCGGCGGGGCTGCTCGATCTGTTCGTCGCCGAGCGCGTCACGGTCGCGGCCGGCGTGCCGACGATCTGGCTCGGGATCCGCGAGGCGCTCGATGCCGCGCCCGGCAAGTGGAAGCTGCTGCCCGGGATGCGGATGATCGTCGGTGGCTCGGCCGCGCCCGAGCAGCTGATCCGCGACTTCGACCGCCAGGGGCTGACGCTGCTGCACGCGTGGGGCATGACCGAGACGTCGCCGGTCGGCCTCGTGTCGCGCATCCCGCCGCAGCTCGCCGATGCCGACGACGATCTGAAGTACCGGCTGCGCGCGAAGCAGGGCGTGCCGCCACCGCTCGTCGACGTGCGCGTGCGCAACTGGCAAGGCGACGTGCCGCGCGACGACAAGACGAACGGCGAGTTGCTCGTGCGCGGGCCGTGGGTCGCCGGGCGGTACGCGAACGGCGAGACGCCGGAGCGCTGGACCGACGACGGCTGGTTTCGCACCGGCGACGTCGCGCGTGTCGACGAGCACGGCTTCGTGCAGCTGACCGATCGCGTCGCCGACATGATCAAGAGCGGCGGCGAGTGGATCGCGACGCAGGAGCTCGAGAACGCGCTGATGGGCCATCCCGCCGTGCGCGAGGCGGCGGTGATCGGCGTCGCGCATCCGAAGTGGAGCGAGCGCCCGCTCGCGGTCGTGGTGCTGAAGCCCGGCATGCAGGCGACCGCCGACGAGCTGCGCGAGCACCTCGCGCCGAGGTTCGCGAAGTTCTGGTTGCCCGACGAGGTCGTGTTCGTCGACTCGATCCCGCGGACGTCGGCCGGCAAGTTCAAGAAGACCGAGCTGCGCGAGCAGTTCCGCGACCACTACGCTCACGCGCACTGATCGCGCACTCCGATCCCGCGCTAGGATCGCGTGATGGAGCGGATCGCCGAGGTCACGATCGCGCGTCGGTTCTGCGGGCCACCGACGAGCGTCAACGGCGGCATCGCCTGCGGAACGCTCGCGCGGTTCGTGTCGAGTGATGTCGGGATCCGCGTGCGCCTGTCGGCAGCTCCACCGCTCGATCGACCTCTCGTGATCGCGCGCCGCGGTGCGACCACGGTGATGCTCGACGGCGACGCACTGATCGCCGAGGCCGGCGTCGAGCCGCTCGATCTCGAGGCGCCGCCGGCGATCGCGTTCGTGGATGCCGAGCGTGCCGCGGCGACGTCGATGGGCCTCGATCCCGGCAATCCGTACAAGAGCTGCTTCGTGTGCGGCGATCGCGCAGACGGCATGCGGATCTTTCCCGGTCGCGTCTCCGGCCGCGAGCTGTTCGCAGCGCCGTGGGTTCCGGACGCGACGATCACCGGTGACGACGATCGCGTGACGACCGAAGCGGTGTGGGGCGCGCTCGATTGTCCGAGCGGCTACGCGGCGGGTTGCGATTTCGACACGCTGCTCGCGCTCGGCACGCTGACGGCGCGCGTGCTCGCACCGATCCGGCGCGGCGAACGGCTCGTCACGCTCGGCTGGCCGCTCGGGCGCGATGGCCGCAAACGATTCGCGGGCTCGGCGATCTACGACGAGGCGTGTGGCTTGCGCGGGATCGCGCGCGCGATCTGGATCGAGCTGAGCACGCAGCCGCAACCGAGCGCCGGCCCGGCCAAGGCGACGTGGACCTGAACGTCTGTGAGACCCCTCACCGTCGACGATCGAGGCAGCTGCTTGTGAGCCGCTGCGAAACCTCGTATCCATGACGCAGTGCCTGCGTCTGTACGTTCCTTCGTCAAGCGTGTCGTGTTCGATCGCGTACCCGGGCTGTTGCGCCGCGGACCGACCGCCGCGAAGCGGATCGCGCTGACGTTCGACGATGGCCCGGACGAGCTGACGCTGCGCTACCTCGACAAGCTCGACGAGCTCGGCGTCCCGGCGACGTTCTTTCTGATCGGCACGAACGCGGACGCGCGTCCGGATCTCGTGCGCGAGTATCTGCGCCGCGGTCACCAGGTCGCGAGCCACGGCTACGATCACACACGATTCACCGAGCTCGGCTGGCACGCGCTCGGCGAGCAGTGCGAGCGCACCGAGCAGGCGCTCAAGGGTCAGATCAGTGGACGGCCGTGGGTGCGGCCGCCGCATGGCTCGCTCGACACCGCCTCGATCGTGCGGCTGCTCGCCGGTGGCTACACGGTCGCGCTATGGTCGCTCGACTCGTGCGACTACGGGGACAAGGATCCGGTCTCGCTCGCCGAGCGCTGCGCGCCGTCGAAGATCGCGCCCGGTGAGGTCCTGCTGTTCCACGAGGGACAGCCGTGGACGCTCGAGGCGCTGCCGCGGATCATCACGCCACTGCACGCCGCCGGCTACGAGTTCGTGACGATGCACGATCTGTTTGCAGCCTGAGTCACGCGAGTCGCGGCGCGAGCCAGCGGATCAAGGCCGGGTACATCTCCTTCGCGGCCTTGCTGCCGACGCACGCGCCGACGTGGCCGCCGGCGACCTCGATCACCGCGGTGTCGCGCGAGCTCACGAGCTTCGTCAGCGCGGTCGCCGCGGCGGGTGGACAGATCGTGTCGCGCGATGCGGTGATCACGAGCGTCGGGCACGTGATCGCGGACAGCGGTGCCGGCCGGCCGTTCGCGCGATGCGTGCCGGTCACGAGCTGGTTCTCCTGGTAGAGCTCGCGGATGTAGCGGCGATAGGCCGCCGCGGGGAACGGGATGTTGTCACCCGCCCACGCTTCCAGCGCGAGAAAGCCAGCGCGCGCCTTCGCGTCGACGCACAGATCCGGATACGACATCAGCTTCGCGGCATCGAGCGTAGGTCGCAGCGCGGTGAACCCGGACTGCATCTGGCTCGGCGCGACGTTGCCTGCATCGGCGATCGCATCGGCATCGAACCACCGCGGATCGACCATCGTCTTCAGCATGCCGCCGGCCGAGAAGTCGATCGGCGCGGCGAGCGTGACGAGCGCGGCGTACGCGTCGGGGTGTTGCGCGGCGTGGATCGCGGTCAGCGAGCCGCCCATGCAGTAGCCGAGCACGCCGAGCTTCGGTTGCGCGGTCGTACGCTGGACCTTGCGGACCGCGCGACCGAGCCGGCGCAGCACCGCGTCCCAGTCGAGGAAGCGATCCTCGGCCTCGGGAACGCCCCAGTCGAGCAGCCAGACGTCGAGCCCGGCGCCCACGAGCGCCTCGACGAGGCTGGCGCCCGGCCGCAGATCGAGCACGTACCACCGGTTGATCAGCGACGGCACGAGCAAGATCGGGCGCTGCACCGTCGGCGCGACACCCGGGCGATGGAATCGATACAGCCTGGCCCCACCCTCGAGCGCGTGCTCGTCGCGCGGCGTCTGCGCGAGCGGCGGCGGCTGTGGCCGCACCCCGAGCGCGTCGAGCCACGCGGTCGCGACCGCGCGTGCAGCTCCGATCTGCTCGTCGAGCATGCTCACGCTCCGACGGCCATCTTGCGCGCGGTCTCGAAGCCGAGCTTGCGCGCCTCGGCCGACAGCTGCGCGGCGTACGCGATCGCGTCCTGCGTCATCTGCGCCCACGTCGCAACCGCGCTCTGCGCGCGCGCCACCGCCTGCTGCTCGAGCGCCGCGTACTGATCCGCGAACGACTGCGCGCGGCCGTACGCGTCCTGCATCGCCTTGTGAAACGCCTGCTGCGATGCCGTCCAGTACGTGAACGGGTCAAAGCTCGCGAACGGGTTCGTCAGATCGATCTTCGGCATCTCGGTCTTCGGCTCGGACTTCTGGCTCTGGTTCTTCTGGTCGTTCGACATGTTCGTTCCTTTCGCGGCCACCCTAAGGACTGCCTTGCAGACCGTCAAGACAGAATTTGTGCATCGCAACAAATTCTACTGTTGGATGCCACCAACACGGGGTGTTGCCATGATCCAACACCGTCGATAATCGTCGACGAAACGCGATTTCCCGCTGCTTGCAGTTTCGGCCTTGCATCGCAGCACAGATCTGCGCTACGAGCCGGTCATGGAAACGCGACAGCTGCCTTGGTGGAAAGAACCGACGCGCGCCCAGTGGTCTGCCTTCCTCGCGGCGTGGTCGGGATGGGTCCTCGATGCCTTCGACTTCGTGATCTACATGCTCGTCATGCATCACATCGCGAAGGAGTTCGGCGTCGGCATCATCGCGGTGTCCGGCTCGATCACGCTGACGCTGCTGGTCCGCCTCGTGGGCGGGTTCGTCGCGGGATGGATCGCGGATCGCTGGGGCCGCAAGCTGCCGCTGATGCTGTCGCTCGTGTGGTTCGCGATCTTCGATGCGGCGATCTACTTCGCGCCGACGTTCACGTGGGTGATCGTGCTGCGCACGGTGTTCGGCTTCGGCATGGGTGCCGAGTGGACCGCTGGCACCGCGCTCGCGATGGAGAACTGGCCGACGCGGACGCGCAAGATCGCCTCGGGCCTGCTCCAGGCGGGCTGGCCGATCGGCTTCATGCTCGCGGCGATCGTCGCGAAGCTCGTCGTGCCGGTATACGGCTGGCGCGCGATGTTCCTGATCGCCGCGATCCCTGCGCTGCTCGTGGTTCCGATCCGGTTCATGGTGCCCGACGAGGTCGCGCACGCGCCGAAGTCAGACACCGTCAAGCCGCGCATGGGCGACCTGCTCGAGAAGGGCGTGCTGCGGATGCTGATCCTCGGCACGATCGTCATGGCGCTCGGGTTCGTCGTCTATTACGGGCTGTCGTCGCAGTACTCGTTCATGCTGATGTCCGAGCACGGGTTCACCGCGAGCGCGGCCTGGGACAACGTGATCGTGTTTCAGATCGGCATGCTGATCGGTGTCGTCGCGGCGGGCTGGATCGCGAACCGGTTCGGCGTCGTCACCGCGCTCGTCGCACCCGCGCTGCTCATGATCCCGGCGATCCCGCTCTACGTCGGCGTTTCACCGGCGCTGCTCCCGGTCGGCGCGTTCCTCGGTGGCTTCCTGGGTGTCGGCTACTCGGGGGTCACGCCCGTGCTGACCACGAGCCTGTTCCCCGCACACGTGCGCGCTCGCGCGATCGGGCTCGTCTACCATGCGGGTGCGCTCATCGCGGCGTTCGTCCCAACGCTGATCGGCGTGCTCGCCGAGACCACGCGGCTGACGGTCGGCGGTGCGATGGCGATCGTGACCGGCCTCGGGCTCGCGGCGATGTCCGCTGCGGTGCTCGTGCTGCGCCGGCGGCTGACAGTCTCGGCGATCGATGCCACGCAGATCGATCGAGCGCCGGCTGTCGAGCACGCACGGCCCGCGGTGATTTCTCCGACGAACGATCCCGAGCTCGTGCCCGTGCTTGCGAAGGAATCGCAAGCGGTGCGCGCGCACGTCGCATGACGCGGGCACGTGGTTCGCACCGTTGTAGCTCCAAGAAAACCAGACAAGGAGCTCACGATGGGCGAAGTGAAAGTGAAGGAGAAGTCAGACAAGAAGATCTCGGTCTTCGGTCTGTTTCACGATGAAGAGTCGCTCGGCCGCGCGGTCGACGCGCTGAAGGCCGCGGGCTATCGCAACTCGGACATCTCGGCCCTGCTGCCGGATCGCAGCACGACGAAGACGTTCGCGCACGAGAAGCACACGAAGACTCCGGAAGGTGCGGCAGCGGGCGCGACCGCAGGTGTCGCCGTCGGCGGCACGCTCGGCTGGCTGCTCGGCATCGGCGCGATCGCGATCCCGGGGCTTGGCCCGTTCCTGGCCGCGGGTCCGCTGATGGCGGCGCTCGCAGGCGCGGGCGTCGGCGCGGCGGCCGGTACGCTGACCGGCGCGCTGGTCGGCATGGGCATCCCCGAGTACGAGGCGAAGCGCTACGAGTCGTTCATCAACCAGGGCGGCGCGCTGCTCTCGGTGCACTGCGATGACTCCGAGTGGGCACGCAAGGCGCGCAACATCCTCGACGGTTTCGGTGGTCACGACATCGACTCCGCGAAGGAAGCGAACGCCAAGGGCCCGACGATGGAGCGCCATCGCGACGTGAAGATCGATCGCTGACGAACCGACGATCGGAACGAGAGGCTGCCGGTACGCCGGCGGCCTGGTCGTCGTTTCGGTCAAGTCTTCTTGCGCCTGCGCCTCGGGGCCATCCCGTCGCGGATCGCCTGCTTGAGCTCGTCGAGCTCGCGTCGCATCGCGGCGACCTCGTCGCGCTCGCTGCGCGCGGGCTCGGGCTCGCTGGGCGCGGGCGACGTATAGCCCGGCGCGAACGGCGAGCCCATCCACATCCGCGCGAGCGCGTCGCCGGCGGCGACCGGGATCTGCGCGAGCGGGTTGTAGCTCGCGAGCGACTGCACGCCGCGCTTGGCCTGGAGGTACAGATCGAGCGCGCTCGTGACGTAGCGGCTGAAGAACTCGGCGAGCGAGTCGTCCGACAGCCGGATCATCTGCGTGAGCAGCTGCACCGGGAGGAACTTCGCGGCGTTGCCGGTCTCGAGCATGATCTGGACGAGCGTCGCCTGCGTCAGGTCCTCGTTCGTCTGCGCGTCGACGACGCGAACGTCGGTGCCGCCGCGCACCTTCGCGGCGAGCTCGTCGAGCGTGACGTACTTGCTATCGCCGGTGTCGTAGAGCCGGCGGTTGCCGTACTTCTTGATCAAGACCTGTGCCACGCGCGCACGGTAGCGAGTGCCGCATGACGTGACAAGTCGCGATTTTTTGTGCACTGCAACAATCACGCGTTGACATGCCGGCAGCGCGCTCGTAGGGTGACGGCCATGCCGGCGCGGTCTGCAGCTCGCCACGTCACCGATGTCGACGTCCTCGAGCTCGCGGTCGCGGCGAGCAGCCTCGGCTTGCTCGACGACGAGCTGCGGGCCGCCCTCGCGCTGAGCGCTCCCGATGGCGTGCCGCCGCCGGTCGCCGCAGCCTACACCCGGTTCGCGATGTCCTCGCTGCGCGCGTCGCAGTCCGCGCTCGATCTCGCGATCGCGGCGCAGCGTGCTGCACTTGCGAGCAGCCGGTTCGCGGTCGCAGCGGCGCGGATCGCGCTGGTCTACGCGTCGTTCGGGCTCGCGCTGCCGCTCGCGGCGGCGCCGCGGTTTCACGCCGACCGGCTGCCAGGCGCGCCCGCGGATGCGACGTTCGTCGAGGTCGAGGGCGTGCACGTCTGCTACCACGACGCAGGCGCCGGGCCGGCGGTCGTGCTGATCCACGGCTTCGGGTCGTCGAGCGAATGCTGGCGCCACGTCGTCCCGGCGCTCGCCGCGGGACATCGCGTGATCGCGGTCGACCTCAAGGGCTTCGGGTGGTCGAGCCGGCCCGCGGGTGACTACAGCCCGGCGGCGCAGGCCGAGCTCGTGCATCGCACGCTCGACGCGCTCGGCGTCGATGACGTCGCGGTCGTCGGCCACTCGTGGGGCTCGTCGGTCGCGCTCGAGATGGCCGTGCAGCGGCCGTCGCGCGTGCGCCGGATCGCGCTGTACGCGGCGCACTGCTACGACGACCAGGTGCCGGCGATCTTCCGGCTCGCCGAGAAGCCGCTGCTCGGCGAGCTGCTGTTCGCGCTGTATTACCCGGCCGCGGACGAGTCCACGGCGATCCAGCGGCGCGCCGCGTTCGCGTACTTCGACGAGAGCCTCGTGACGCCGGAGCGCGTCGCGAAGGTCGAGGCCGAGCTGCGCCGACCGGGCACGATCGCGGCCGCGCTCGCTTCGGCGCGTCGCCATCACTTCCACGCGTTGCACGCGGCGCTGCGCACGTTCGACCGCCCCGTCCTGCTGCTGTGGGGCGAGCACGATCAGGTCACGCCGTTGCAGTTCGGGCATCGCCTCGCGGCCGAGCTCGCGAACGCCGAGCTGCGCGTCTATCCCGCGTGCGGCCACCTGCCGATGGTCGAGGCGCACGAGGTCTCGACGCGCGATCTCGTCGCGTTCCTCGCGGCCGAGAGCTGTGGGGCGTAGCCAACAGGAGCGATCCACCGTCGAGAGCGGGCAAGTGCCCGGATCCTGCAGGCCCGATCCCTCGGCGCGCTGCGCAGGAGATTTGCAGAAGGAGCGACCGCGATGATCTGGGACATGTGGAAACAAGGCTTCAACGCGTGGGAGCAGGCGACCGCGCAGTACATGGAGAAGGTGCTGACGAATCCGAGCGTGCTCGGACCCGCCGGCGCGATGCTGACTGCCGCGATGAAGACGAAGGCCGCGACCGATCGCGCGGTGTCCGCGTGGTGGGCCGCGCTCGGCCTGCCGACGCGGCGCGATCAGGAGCGCGCGCTCCACAAGCTGAACCAGCTCGAGAGCCGGCTCTACGATCTCGAAGAGCGCCTCGACGTTTCCGCAGTGCAACACAAGGCGTGAGCGTCGTGGACGTCACTCCCCTCCTCGATCTGCAGCCGGCACCGCGCGCCGTGTTCGAGCGGCTCGCGACCCATCGCCAGCGCGCGCGGTTTCACGTCCGCCAGGCCGGCGCGTGGCAGCCGGTCACGTGGGGCCAGTACGCGCTGCAGATCCGCGGCGTCGCGCGCTGGCTCGTCGAGCACGATCTCGACGCAGGCGATCGCGTCGCGATCTTCGCGCACAACTCGGTCGCGTGGGCGAGCGCCGCGATCGGCATCCAGACCGCGGGCGGCGTGTTCGTGCCGATCTATCCGGCTTCGACGCCCGAGCAGGTCGCGTACATCCTCGACCACTGCGAGGCGCGGTTCGTGCTCGTCGCCGGCCGCGACCAGATCGATCGCCTCGAGCGCGCGCGCGCGATGCTGCGCCGGCCGCCGGACGTGATCGATCTCGACGCCTGCGCGTGGGCCCCCGACGCGCAGGTCGACGACGACGGCTCGATCCGCGCCGCCGCGCTCCGCGACCGCGCGGCACCGACGCTCGTCGACGCCCGGCTTGGTGCGCTCGCGCTCGACGCGACCGCGCAGCTGCTCTACACCTCGGGGACCTCGGGCAACCCGAAGGGCGTGCCGCTCACGCACCGTAACGTCGGGCGCAACGGCGCGGACTGGCTCGTGTGCAACGCGCCGCTGATCGACGAGGGCCAGCGCGATCTGCTGTGGCTGCCGATGAGCCACATCTTCGGGTTCGGCGAGCTGTGCGTCGGCAACACGCTCGGCTGGGAGACCTACCTCGCCTCGCCCGCCGACGTGCTCGACCTGCTGCCCGAGGTCGCGCCCGACGTGTTCTTCAGCGTCCCGGCGTACTGGGAGAAGATCGCGCGCGCGATCCAGGCCGGTCCGAACACCGACGACGCGCGCCGCGAGGCGCTCCGCCGCGTCACCGGCGGCCGGCTACGGTTCTGCCTGTCCGGCGGCGCGGGGCTCAAGGTCGAGATCAAGCAGCTGCTGCACGACGCCGGCGTGCTGATCATCGAGGGCTACGGCCTGACCGAGACGTCGCCGACGCTGACGCTCAACCGTCCGGACACGTTCCGGTTCGACAGCGTCGGCAAGGTGTTGCCGTCGGTCGAGCTGAAGCTGGCGGACGACGGCGAGATCCTCGCGCGCGGCGAGAACGTGTTCGCCGGCTACTACAAGGATCCCGAGGCGACCGCGGCGGCGTTCACCGAGGACGGCTGGTTCTGCACCGGCGATGTCGGCCGGTGGACCGCCGACGGCTTCCTCCAGATCATCGACCGCAAGAAGGACATCCTCGTCACCGCCGGCGGCAAGAACATCCCGCCCGCGAACATCGAGGCGAAGTTCGTCGACGATCCGGTGATCGAGCGCGTCGTCGTCTACGGCGATGCCCGGCCATACCTCGTCGCCGCGGTGTGGGTGCGGCCCGATGTCCCCGCCGGCGAGCGCGCCGCGCTCGTCGCCGCGCGGATCGACGAGATCAACGCGCAGCTCGCGCGCCACGAGACGATCAAGCGATTCGTCCTCTGCGACACGCCGCTGACGGTCGAGGGTGGCCTGCTGACCTCGTCGCTGAAGCTGCGACGCAAGGCGGTTTACGCTGCGTTGCAACACGAGCTCGAGTCTTTGTACGAGGCCCGCGCATGAAGGCGCCGCCGAAGAAGGGCCCGATCGACTCGCTCGTCGCGCTGATCAAGCGGACGCCGAAGGGCCTGCCCGCGGTCGGCCAGACCCCGCACGACGTCGTGTGGACCGAGAACAAGTGGCGGCTGCTGCGGTTCGCGCCGGCCGTGCGCAAGTACCGGCGACCGGTGCTGCTCGTGCCGTCGCTGATCAACCGCTGGTACGTGCTCGACCTCGGCACCGGCCGGTCGGTGATCGAGTGGCTCGTCGCGCAGGGCCACGAGGTGTACTGCATCGACTGGGGCACGCCGGGCGACGAGGATCGCCACCTGACGTGGGACGACATCGGCGGCCGCTACCTCGGTCGTGCGGTCCGCGTCGTCGCGAAGGCGAGCCCGACCGGCGACGCGCATGTGCTCGGCTATTGCCTCGGCGGCACGCTCGCCGCCGCGTACGTCGCCGCGTTCCCGGAGCGGGTCGCGTCGTTCACCGCGCTCGCCGCGCCGGTCGACTTCGCGCACGCCGGGATCATGGGTGCGTGGACGCAGACCGCGAGCTTCGAGGTCGGCTCGATCCTCGCCGCGTTCGGCAACATCCCGTGGCCGCTGATGCAGGCGTCGTTCCGGATGATCAAGCCGACGCTGAACGCCGCGAAGCTCGTCTACCTGCTCGATCGCGCGTGGGACGACGAGTTCCTCGACGGCTTCCTCGCGACCGAGCGCTGGGGCAACGACAACGTGTCGTTCCCGGGCCTCTGCTACCAGCGCTACATCGAGGAGCTGTACCGCGACAACCGGCTGGTCCGCGGCACGTTCCACGTCTGCGGCCGACCGGCGAAGCTGTCCTCGATCACGTGCCCGGTGCTCGCGGTCGCGTTCGCCGACGATCACATCGTGCCGCTGCCGAGCGCGCAGCCGCTGATCGATCAGGTAGGCGCGACCGACAAGCAGCTCGTCGTCGATCGCGGTGGCCACGTCGGCGCCGTCGTGTCGCGCAAGGCGTGCGAGCGGCTGTGGCCGACGTTCAGCCGGTTCTGGGCCGAGCGCGATCGCTCATGAGCGTTAGCGGATAGGCCCGACGAGGCCCGCAGGCGTATCGGCGGTTTGAAGATCAACTTCGAACGCTTTCGCTGTCTCCAACAACGCGGTCATCGTGTTCGCGAGCGCGTTCTGCAACTCGTCGGGTGCGGGAGGTCGCGGAATGCGCTTCGTTTTGCTCGATGAAACCGGATAGCGATATGCCGTCGCGTATTGAGACAGATGCTCGATCTTGCGGAGCAGTGGCTTCAGCGGATTGTCGTCGGGAACGAGATCAACCATTTCGGCGAGGTCGTGCTTGATGCCGGCATGCTTGCCTTCAGAGGTCACGACGGCGCGAACGACTTTCTCTGCCGCCTGCTCGCACAAATAGACCGCGTTGCGATTATTTCCCAACGCGAGGAGTCTCGCGCCCTCGAGATCTTCATTCGCGATTCGCAACGTATTCGCGATGAGGAGCTCAACGCTCATAGATCGTTACACCGTGATGGGCCGCTTCGTAGGCCAGGGTGTTTGGAGTGCTGCGATCTTCCACGAACTCGGAGACGGGACAGAGGATCACGTCAGCCCGGGTTCGCGTCTCGCGCCTCAAGCGATAGCCCGCGAACAAGTCATCGACGGCCGTCGAGTCATCTGGGACGACTACAAACAGGTCCCAGTCACTATCTCCGGCAGCTTCGCCACGAGCGCGGCTTCCGAAGAGGCGAACCTCCAGCGGCCGAAACTCCGTCACGATGCGCTCGAGCAGCAACTCGATAGGTCGCACATCGAGAGCGTGTCCGTTCACGTCTCTGACTCGCGTCGCAACCACGGACGAATCGTAGCATCCCTGGGCTCGACGCCGGCCGACTACATCTTGCGCTGGGTCAGGCTGAAGAAGTTGCCGGAGTCGTCGCGAAACACCGCCTCGATCCCGTACGGCATCTCCTTCGGCTCGCGCAGGAACTCGACGCCCTTGTCCTTGAGCTCGGCGTAGGTCTTCTTGCAGTCGTCGGTCTGGAACACGCCGGCCCCGAGCACGCCGGCCTCGACGAGCTCGCGCAGCATCTCGACGCGCTCGGGCGTCAGGTTCTTCGGGCCCATCTCCATGTGCGCGATCTTCATCAGCACGAGCTCGATCTCGGGCTGCGTCTTCGGCCCGACGGTGAGCCAGCGAAACGAGCCCATCGTCGCGTCGGTGCGAACCTCGAAGCCGAGCTTGCCGCAGTAGAACTGCTTCGCGCGCTCCTGATCGGTGACGTAGATGGTCGAGTGAGAGAGCTCGGTGATCATGGGATTCCTTTCGTGGCTCTCTGTTAGCGAGCCGCCACGACCGGCGCTTCTCCGAAATTGCTCGGCCCGAAAAAGCTCGCGAAGCACGCGGGGATCCAGAGCTGCGGGATCCCGCCGACGACCGGCACCCACGCGCGCGCTCGCTTCTGCCACGCCGCCGGCGAGCTGCCGGTCCGCCGCTTGAACATCGTCGAGAACGAGCCCAGCGACGTCAGGCCGACCGCGAAGCACGCCTCGGTCACCGACTCGCCGCGCGCGAGCGCCTGCTTCGCCTGCTCGACGCGGATGTCGATCAACAGATCGTGCGGCGTCTTGCCGAACGCCTCGCCGAAGCTGCGCACGAACAGGTATGGCGACAGCCCCGCGGTCTCGGCGAGCGCGTGGATCGTCAGCGGCTCGGCGTACGCCTCGCGGAGCTGCGCGTGCGCGCGAAGCAGGCGACGCAGATGAGCCGACACCCGATGGGCATAGCGCAAAACCCGCGGTCGTGGCTGGCCGATCTCGCGCGGGATTGGCACGCTGCGCCCATGATCGCGTTCTTCGGCATGGGCATGCTCGGATCCGGCTTCGTGCGCGCGCTGCGCAAGCGCGGCGAGACGGTGCACGTGTGGAACCGGACTCCGGACAAGGCGCAGGCGCTCGAGGCCGACGGCGCGAGCGCGTTCGTCGATCCGGCGGACGCCGCGCGCGACGCCGAGCGCATCCACCTGAGCCTGTCCGACGATGCCGCGGTCGACGACGTGCTCGAGCGCGCGCGGCCCGGGATGTCCGCCAGCGTCGTGATCGTCGATCACACGACGACGACCGCGAGCGGCACGGTCGTGCGCGAGCAGCGGTGGCGCGAGCGCGGGTTCCGGTTCGTCCACGCGCCGGTGTTCATGGGCCCGCAGAACGCGCTCGAGTCGACGGGCATCATGCTGGTCTCCGGAGACCCGGCGATCGTCGAGCCGCTGAAGCCGGCGCTGTCCGCGATGACCGGCAAGCTCGTCGATCTCGGTCCGCGTGTCGATGCCGCGGCGGCGTTCAAGCTGCTCGGCAACCTGTTCCTGATGTTCCTGACGACCGGCCTCGCCGACATGCTCGCGCTCGCGAAGGCGACCGGCGTCGCTCCCGAGGAGGCCGCGAAGCTGTTCGACATCTTCAACCCGGGGATGACGATCGGCGCGCGCATGAAGCGCATGACCGAGGGTGCGTTCCAGCCGCCGTCGTGGGAGCTCGCGATGGCGCGCAAGGACGCGCGGCTGATGCTCGAGGAGGCGGCGCGCGCGAACGTGCCGCTCGCCGTGCTGCCCGCGATCGCGGCGCGCATGGACGAGGTGATCCAGCAGGGCTTCGGCAAGCACGACTGGACCGTGATCGCGAAGGACGTGCTGCCGAAGGGATGGATCGGCTGAACAGCGGGGTCATCGTCGGGCTCGTCGTCGTCTCGGCGCTGTTCCATGCGCTGTGGAACGCGCTGCTCCGCCTCGAGCCCGACAAGGATCGCGGGCTCGTCGGCGCGATTGTCGTCGGGACGCTGCTCGCCGCGGGGATCTCGATCGTGCGCTGGGCGTATGGCGAGGTGCCGTTTCCGACGCTCGCGTCGCTCGCGTACACGCTGCTCGCCGGCGCGCTCGAGGCCGTGTACTTCGCGACGCTCGCGCGCGCGCTCGATCGCGGCCCGCTCGGCGCGGTCTACACGATCTCGCGCGGCGGTGCGGTGCTCGTCGTGTGGCCGGCCTCGATCGCGCTGTTCGCCGAGCACCTGACGATGACGTCGGCCACCGGCAGCGCGGTCGTGCTCGGCGGGCTCGTGCTGTCCGGGCTCGGCGCGCAGCGCGTGAAGCGGCCCGACGACGTCGGCGCGAGCGGCATCCCGTGGGCGATCGCGTGCGCGGCGTCGATCGCCGGTTATCACCTCGCGTACAAGGCGGCGTTGCAGGGCGGCGGCAGCGGCTCGGCGGTGTTCGCGCTGTCGCTCGGGCTGTCCGCCGCGCTCAGCCTCGTGCGGCTCGGTCGCGCCGGCCGCGCCGCGCTCGGCGGGCTGGTGCGGACGCGCGCGCTGCGCATCACGCTGATGGGCCTCGTGTGCGGCGGCTCGTTCCTGATCCTGATGGAGGCGCTCGCGCGCGGCGGCTCGGGCTACGTGCTGACGCTGCGCAACACGTCCGTGCTGTTCGCCGCGGGGCTCGCCTACCTGATCGGCGAGAAGCCCGCGCGCGCCGAGCTCGCGGGTGCCGCGCTCGTCGCCGCCGGCGCGACGCTGATGTCGCTGTGAGCAACCGCGTGCAAGCCACGCCCGGCGTTTCGTGGCAGCCTCGCCGGTGATGCCGAGCCGTACCGATCCTGTCGACTGGACGCCCGCGCTCGGTCACCTCGCCGAGGCCGATCCGCGGCTGCGGCCGCTGATCGAGAAGCACGGCGCCCCGACGCTCGCGCCGCGCAAGGATCCGGTCGAGTCGCTCGCGCGCGCGATCGTCGGCCAGCAGCTGTCGGGCGCCGCCGCGGCGACGATCTGGGGCCGCGTGCTCGCGCTCTACCCGCGCGGCCGGTTTCCGAAGGCGCAGGCGATCCTCGACACCGACGACGCGACGCTGCGCGGTGCCGGGCTGTCCGGCGCGAAGGCCGCCGCGCTCAAGGATCTCGCGCGCCACGTCGTCGACGGCAAGCTCGTGCCGCGCAAGCTGCCGACCGCGACCGACGACGAGATCGCCGCGATGCTGCTCCCGGTGCGCGGCATCGGCCCGTGGTCGGTCGACATGTTCCTGATGTTCGCGCTCGCGCGGCCCGACGTCCTGCCGGTCGGCGACCTCGGCGTCCGCAAGGGCATGCAGCGCCACTTCCGGCTGCGCAAGCTCCCCGAGGCGCCGCGGATGCGCTCGCTCGCCGAGCCGTGGCGGCCGTATCGCAGCATCGGCGCCTGGTACATGTGGCGCTTGCTCGAAGCCGGCTGAAACCCGCGCTACAGTGCCCGCGGGGCATGAGCAGGGCGAGTTTCCAGGCACCTCCCGGGTTCCGGGACAGTCCGCTGCGCCCGCTCCAGCCAAACGACGTCGTCGGCTCGACGTACGCGATCCGTGCCGAGCTCGCGCGCACCGAGACCGGCATCGTGTTCGAGGCGAAGGACATGCTGCTCGACCGGCTCGTCGCGTTCAAGCTCGCGTGGCGCGACCCGAGCTGCCCGTCGCTGATCCACGAGGCGCGGCGATGCGCGCAGGTCCGCGATCCGTGTGCGGTCGCGATCCACGGCATGGGCACGCACCAGGGCGTCGAGTACGTCGTCGGCGAGCGCGTGATCGGCACGCTGCTGCGCGAGCTCGTCGCGCGGACGCTGCCGACCGACGCGTACCTCGCGCGGCTGCGCACGCTGTACGCCGCGGTCGCGCGCGCCCACGCGTGCGGCGTCGCGGTCGGTGACCTGTCGGGCGCGACGATCCTTGTCGAGGATCGCGAGAGCGACCCGAGCGCGCCCGCGGATCTGCGGATGGTGCTCGGCCGGCTCTCGCTGTCGCAGGTGCCGGCGTTCGGCCCGCATGGCCAGATCCTCGCGCCCGAGGTCGTGCGCGGCGAGGTCGAGGCGAGCGATCCGGCCGCGGCCGAGGCGATCGATCTGTACGGCCTCGGCTGCATCGCGATCGAGATGGCGCGCGGCACGCCGCCGTTTGCCGACGCCGCGCACGACGTCGAGCTGCGCGGCCATGCCTACGAGCCGCCGCCGCGCCTCGTCGATCTGCGGCCGGATCTGCCGGGCGAGCTGTCCGATCTCGTCGAGTGGCTGCTCGTCAAGGACCCGCACGCGCGGCCGCGCAGCGCGCAGGACGTGCTCGCGCAGCTCGACGCGGTCGTCGAGCGCCACGGCACGAAGGGCCGCACGGTCCGCGTGCTCGTCGTCGACGACGACACCGCGCGCGCCCGCATGCTGTGGAGCCTCGCGCGCCGCGCCCACGCGTCGGCCGTGGTCGACATCGCGAGCGAAGGCCCCGATGCCGCGCACAAGCTCAACCGCGACCATCCCGATCTCGTGCTCGTCGACGCGGCGCTGCGCGGCGTGATGAACGCGCTCGAGCTCTGCATGTACGCGCGCGGCCTCGAGACCGATCACGATCCGCAGATCGTGCTCGTCGGCGAGGTCCCCGAGCGCGACCGCGTGCTGTTCGACGACGCGACCACGATGCTGCCCGAGGATCGCGCGCTGCCCGACGCGATCATCGCGCTCGTCCGCGCGTGCGTCGCCGCCCCGCCCCGCCGGCGCAAGCCGCGGCCGACCGTCTCCGGGTAACCGCCGCCCGGCACCGGCGTACGCACCGCATGCGCCTCCCTGTGATCCTGCTCGCGGCATGCGCGGGCAGCGGCGAGCCGAGCTACGGCGACCCTCTCGACGATCCGCAGCTGCCGCCGCGCGGCTTCGCCGATCTCGCGGACTGGCTCGCGGCCGGTCACTACCAGGCCTGGCACTGCGAGGCCGCCGCGCACCCGCCGCGTCCCGGCAGCGGCCACGGCCCGAACCGGATCTGCTCGAACGATGCGCTCGCGACCGCGCCCGACGACGTGACGCCGTTTCCGGCCGGCGCCGTCGCGGTCAAGGAGATCTTCGACCGCGACGGCCGGCTCGTCGTCCACGCGGTCTATCGCAAGCTCGAGACCGGCCGCTGGTACTGGTACGAGGGCGATGGCGACGACGTCGCCGCGAACGGCGAGGACGAGCCGACGTGCACCGGCTGCCACGCGGGCGCGCCACGCGACTTCGTGTTCACCGTCGTGCGGTGATCACTTCGCCTTCGCGACCTTGCGGAACGGCTTGTCGATCTTGTCGTCCCACGCGGCGACCTCGATGTCGCGCGGCGCGGTGATCGTGAACGTCGAGCCGGTCTTGTCGACGGTGACGGTGACGTCCTTCGCCTTGCTCGTCACGTTCAGCGTCACGAACGCCTTGCCCGACTTCGGCGGGTAGTTCTTGAGCGTCGTCGCGATCTGGCCCCAGTAGCGGAACCACAGCCCGTCCTTCGCGTTGCAGTCGTCGCCCTCGACGGTGACGGTGACCATGTGCTTGGCCTTGAACGCGTCGATCATCGGCTCGACGAGCTTGCGATTGCTCTCCTTGTCGCCGGTGCTCTGGCCCTCGATGCCCGACCAGTCATCGCCGGTCACCGTCTTCGCGTACTGCATGATGTCGCGCGAGTAGAACGACGCCATGTGCAGCACGCCCTGCTCCTTGTCCGAGAGCTTCGCGAGGCACTTCTTGCCGAGGTTCCACTTCACGAGCTTCTGGACGACCCACGCGGCCGATTGCTCGCCGGTGTACTCCTTGAGCTCGAACGAGAAGTCGTCGACCGGATTGTCGGCGCGCGCGCTCGACGTGGTGAGCGGAGCCGCGAGCGCGGCGAGCAGTGCGATGCAGGAGACCTTTCTCATCTAGATGGACCTCGCGATCTTGCGAAACGGTTTGCTGATCTTGTCGTCCCACGCCGCCGGTTCGATATCGCGCGGCGCGGTGATGACAAACGTGGACCCGGAGTCGTCGACGGAGACGGTGACGTCGCGGACCGTCGGCGTGACGTTGAGCGTGATGAATGCCTTGCCGGACTTCGGCGGGTACTGCTTGAGCGTCGTGCCGATCGTGTTCCAGTAGCGCAGCCACAGCGAGCTGCCTGCGGCATCGCAGTCGTCGCCCTCGACGGCGATCGTCAGCGCGAACCGCGACTTGAACGCGTCGATCATCGGCTCGACGAGCTGCAGGTTGCGATCGCGATCGCCTTGCTGGCTCTCGATCGCCGACCAGTCGTCGCCAGTCACGAGCTTCGCGTACTCGACGATGTCGCCGGTGTAGAACGACGCCGCGTGCAGCGCGCCCTGCTGCTTGTCGATCATCTTCGACCAGCAGGCCTTGCCGACCTTGAACGTCGTCAGCTTGTTCGTGACCCACGCGCGCGTGTAGTCACCCGTGTACTCGTGAACCTCGAACGAGAAGTCGTCGAGCTGCGGAACGCCGTGACCGGCCGGTGCATTCCCGGAAGCGACAGTTTCACCGCCTCCCGATGAGGACGGACCGGGACCGCCGGCGGTTCCGCGCGCCGAGCCTCCCATCGAGAGCCCACCGCTCGCGACGCAGCCGGTGGCGAGCGATGCCAGCAAAATCGCACGAAGTGTCTTGGGCATGCGGTCGCAACGAGCAACCGATGTGCCCCACCGACGTGTCGCTCAAGCGCTCAGATCCAGCCGCCTCGCGAACGACACGTGACGATGCGCGAGCGACATGCGTCGCCTGGCAGGCAACAAAAGCGTCAGTAGCGGTGATCGCGGACGCGGACACCGCCGCTGCCACGCACGCCGCCGCGCACGCGATAGCGCGCCCACTCGGCGCGGCCGTCATCGCGCTGCCAGCCGCCGCGCGACCACGTGCGCCGGCCGTTGTAGACCGTCCACGAGCCGCCGACGTAGACGTAGCCCGGGCGCTCGACCTCCCACGTCCCCGGCATCCAGACGTAGCCGGTATCGCGGTAGTCCCAGTAGCCGTCGACGTAGACGTAGCCGGCGCGCGGCTCGGCCCAGTAACCGTCGACCCAGACGTACTGGTTGCCGCGCGGCTGCCAGCTGCCCTGCACCCAGTAGTAGCCCGGGCGCTCGGTCTGCCAGTAGCCGGCCTGCCAGACCCAGCCGTTGTTGACGTACGTGTAGCGGCCGTTGACCCAGACCTGGCCGGGGCGCGCGCCGTAGTCGTAGTACTCGACCTGCGCGACCGGCGGCGGTGGCGTCGACACCGCGACCGCGACCGCGGCGGCGGTCAGCGCGACCGCGGCGACCGCGACCGGATTCGCACGCACGCGAACGCCGCCGTGCACACCGGCGTAGCAACCAGACACCGTCGTGGCGACGAGTAAACCGACCGCAAGCTTGCGCATAGACGATCAGCATATCGCGACTCGCGCGCGTCGCGGGACCGGTCGCACGCGCTCGTGATGCGTCGCACCCGAGCTGGCAGGCGGTCAGCGCGCGAGGCGCGCGGCGCGATCCGGTCGGCTCGACCGCACGAGCGTGATGTCGTGGCGCAGATCGTCGGACAGCTCGACCTCGAGCTTCTTCGCGACGTACCCCGGGTGCCGCACCTTGATGACGTGGACGCCGGGCTGTGCGTCGACCTCGACGTCGAGCGGCGTGCGGCCGAGCCGCTTGCCGTCGAGCAGCACCGTCGCGTCCGGTGGCGTCGTCTCGATCTGCAGCTTGACCTTCGTCTTGATCGCGGGCGACGGCGGCGCGACGTCGAGCTGGACATCCGGCGTCGGGCGCGGCACCACGGCGGGCGCTGCAGTCGCGACGCTCGCCGCGGCATCGAGCTCGGGATCGATCACGTCGTACACGCATGCCGCGATCGCCGCCGCGTACACGATCCCGGTCGCGATCCAGCCACCGCGCGACGGCCTCGGTGCCCGCGGCCGCGCTGCGACCGGTGGCGGCGTCGAGCCCGCGGGCTTCGCGCGCAGCGGCTCGATCACGGCGACATCCTGCGGATACATGCTCGCCGGCGGCGGGCTCGTCGGCACCGTGAGCGCCTGCTCGTCGATGATCAGCTCGACCGGCACCTCGAGCTCGCTCTCGCCGCGCGTCGTCTGGCGCGGCGCCCATGGCTCGCGCCGGTTCTCGTAGAGCTGCGTCATCACCTCGACGACCGCTGCATCGCCGAGCACGAGCCCGAGCGAGTGCCCGAGCTGCTCGAGATCGCGCCGCATCGTGTCGGCATCGGGATAGCGCTCGCGCGGATCGACCCGCAGCGCGCGCATCACGATGCGCTCGAGCGCGAGCGGATACTCCGGCACGATCAGCGTCGGCAGCACCACGGTGCCGGTCTTGATCCGCTCGATCGTCGCGCGGTCGTCGGCCTCGCGGAACGCGCGCCGCATCGTCGTCAGCTCGTAGAGCACCGCGCCGAGCGCGAACACGTCGGTGCGCGCGTCGACCGGCCCGCCGCGCAGCTGCTCGGGCGCCATGTACGCGAGCTTGCCCTTGATGTAGCCGGCCTGCGTCTCGGCGCGCCGGTTCGCCGCCTTCGCGATCCCGAAATCGATCACCTTGATCGCGCCGTCGAACCCGATCATCAGGTTCGACAGCGTGACGTCGCGATGCACGATCCCGAGCCGCTTGCCGTCGTGGCCGCGCCGCGTGTGCGCGTAGTGCAGCCCCGACGCGGCCGCCGACGCGACCGTCAGCGCGAAGTCGATCGGCAGCGCGGCGCCGAGGTCGAGCGTGCGCTGCCAGACGTCCTGCGCGGTGTGACCGTGCAGGTAGTCCATGACGAAGTACAGCCGGTTGTGCTCGCGGCTGACCTCGAACGCGGGCGCGATGTGCTGGTGGTGGAGGATGCCGAGCAGGCGCGCCTCGTCGAGGAACATCGCCTCCTTCGGGTCATCGCCGGGCTCGCCGCGGAGGTCGAGCGTCTTCAGCACGACGTGGCGCTCGAACCCGCCCGGCCCGGCGACGCGCGCGAGGTAGACCTTGCCCATCCCGCCGGACGCCAGATGCGTGACGAGCTCGTAGCGACCGATGCGTTCGGCAGCAGTCATACCCCCACGGCCACCATAGCCCGGTCACCGTCGAGGATCACCCACGAGATCACATGATCTCGTTGTGTCGCGTGACGTACAAAAATTATCGGCGCTGCTGCGGGAGCTCGCGCGGCTCGACCCAGCCATCGCGATCGCGATCGAACCGACGCAGCCGGCGCGCCGCACCCGCGGGCACCTCGTCGGGCCCGACGTTGCCGTCGCCGTTGACGTCGTAGCGCTCGATGAACTTGCGCATCTGTGCGCGCGGATTTCCCTGACCCCCACGACCCGCGAGCTTCATCTCGAGCCGGCGCAGGATGCGGATCCCGCGCTGGCGCTCGCGCGGTCCGAGCTTGCCGTCGTGGTTGACGTCGAGCTCGGCGAGCAACAGCCGCCGCAGCTCCATGCGACGCGCACGCGCCTGCGGATCGCGCGGTGGTCGGCCCGGCTGCTGCGCACCTTGCGGTGGCTGCTGCCACTGCTGCGGATCGTGCGCGAGCTGCACGGGCGCGTCCGCATCGGTATCGAGATCGACGTCGCCGGCGATCGCGGCGTCGTCCTCGTCGACCGGGCCGCCGGGTGGGTGCAGCACGTCGGCCGAGGCGACCGGTGCCGCGAGCAGGAGCGCGAGAAACGTCATTCCGACGAGCTTCATGCCCGTACCGACCCGACCGTGCCGACAAAGTTAAGCCACGGCCGCGCGCCCACATCGGTGCGGAGTATGCTCGGCGCGATGACAGCCGTCCTCGTACGCGGTCTGCGCAAGCAGTACAGCGACATCGAGGCCGTGGCCGGCATCGATCTCGACGTCGAGGCCGGCGAGGTGTTCGGCTTCCTCGGCCCGAACGGCGCCGGCAAGTCGACCACGATCAAGATCCTGTGCACGCTCGCGAACCCGACCGCCGGCGAGGCGAAGGTCGCCGGCTTCGACGTCGTGCGCGAGCGCGACGAGGTCCGCCGCCACATCGGCCTCGTGTTCCAGGACACGACGCTCGACGACTACCTCACCGCCGAGATGAACCTGCGGTTCCACGCCGAGCTCTACGGCATCCCGCGCGCACAGGTCGCCGCGCGCCTCGAGCAGGTGATGAACATGGTCGGCCTGTGGGATCGCCGCGCGAGCCTCGTCCAGACCTTCTCCGGCGGCATGAAGCGCCGGCTCGAGATCGCGCGTGGCCTCATGCACTCGCCGCGCGTGCTGTTCCTCGACGAGCCCACGGTCGGGCTCGATCCGCAGACCCGCGCGTCGATGTGGCAGTACATCACCGAGCTGAAGACGCGCGAGCAGATCACGATCTTTCTCACGACGCACTACATGGACGAGGCCGAGTACTGCGATCGGATCGCGATCATCGACAACGGCAAGATCGTCGCGCTCGACACGCCGGCCAGGCTCAAGGCGAAGCTCGGCAAGGACCGCGTCGCGATCACGACCGCCGACGATGACGCCGCGCTGACGCGGCTGCGCGACCAGTTCGCGGTCGAGCCGTCGAAGCACGAGGGCCACGTCGTGTTCTTCGTCGCGAACGGCGAGCAGTTCGTGCCGCGGCTGTTCGCCGAGCTCGGCATCGGCATCCGCTCGGTGTCGGTCGCGCGCCCCTCGCTCGACGATGTCTTCCTCGCGCACACCGGCCGCACGATTCGCGATCGCGAGGCCGCCGAAGATCCGATGGCGCGGATCAAGCGAGCGGCCCGCCGATGAACGCGCCGCCGACACCGCCCGCCCCCGTCACGGTCCCGCCGCGCAGCTTCCGCAGCGACCTGCGCGCCGTCCGCATCGTCTGGCTGCGCGACATGATCCGGTTCTGGCACGACAAGCCGCGCATCATCGCCAGCGCGCTGCAGCCGATGCTCTACCTGTTCGTGTTCGGCACCGGCATGGGCGCCGGCATGCGGCCATCGGCCGGCCTCGACCTCCGCGTGTTCCTGTTCCCGGGCGTGATGGCGATGGCGACGCTGTTCACGTGCTTCTTTTCCGCCGGCTCGCTCGTCTGGGATCGCGAGTTCGGCTTCATGCGCGAGATGCTCGTCGCGCCGGTGCGCCGCAGCGCGATCGTCGTCGGCAAGGCATTCGGCGGCGCGACCACCGGCATGTTCCAGGGCCTCACGGTGCTCGCGGTCGGCGGCCTGATCGGCGTGCCCTACTCGTTCACGATGATCGTGACGCTGATCGGTATGCTCGCCGTGCTGTCGTTCGCGATCACGAGCATCGGCGTGCTCGTCGCGGTGAAGATCAAGTCGTTCCAGGCCTTCATGGCGCTGGTCCAGATCATCATCATGCCGATGTTCTTCCTGTCGGGCGCGCTGTTCCCGCTGCGCGACCTGCCGACGTGGCTGAACATCCTGACGCGCCTCGACCCGCTCACCTACGCGGTCGATCCGATGCGCCGCACCGTGCTCTCGCACGTCAGCCAGGTCAATGCGCAGGCGTTCGGCGTCACGTGGTCGGACTACACAGTGCCGACGCTACTCGAGCTCGGCATCGTCCTCGCGTTCGGCATCGCAGCGCTCGCGATCGCGGCGCGTGCGTTCGGCAAGACCGAGTAGCACTAAGGCAAGAGCTCGACGTATGCGCGCGACTCGCTGCGCTGGCAGTCGATGCCGAGCGCCTCTGCAACGCCGGGCACCAGGTTTGCGGAGCGCGTCGGCATGCTGAGTGAGTCAGTCTTGCTCTGGGGTTTCGCGTGGACCGCAAACACCTTCAGGCCGACAGCTAAGATCACAACGAACACAGTCGAGATCCACAGAGCATGACTTCTCACAATAACCCGGGTCGCTGCCTTCTGGATCACCAAAGCCGAGCGTCGACTGACAAATACTACCTGCAGGGCAGTCTGCATTGCTTCGACATAGAGACATTCGACGCGCTACGCAAAGATGTGCGCCGACTGGAAGGCTACACTCCGAAAGTACGACAGGATCGTGCACACAATTCGAATCGGTGATGCCGAGTGAGGGCGTGCGAAGCGGAGAAGTCAAGCTCAATCCATCACAGATCGGCAAAGGTGATGCTGATGAAGAACTACCGGCATCATCGAAAGCCCTAATTGATTGAACCACCTCACCGTTTACTTCGCACTCGTTAGCTGCGCCAACTGAAAAAATACCACATCGGAACACCACCGAGCCGTGAAGCCGGTCTCTACTGACCCTCGATTCGGCCCCATCTTGATGCCAACACAGTCGATAGGATCCCAGAACACAGGGCGTGCGGATCACATTCTGTCGGCAGTGCACCATACGCGGAGAGCTTCCAGTCAGCCTGCGCTGTGGAATCGGGGCGCAAGCTCCCATTTCTTACGGTTGGGAGTGCGGGGAGTGCATAGGCGGGCCGCTTTCGCGAAAAAAAGTTCGGTGGAATTCTGATCTTCCAGTGAATAGGACGTTTGTTTATCAACTGGGAAACCTCGAGCAGGTATCCGGATCCGGCAGTGTACTGCTCCCACGTAACAGTGAACGAACGACCGCTTCTTCGAATCTCCACATCACCAAGCGGCGCTGCTAACCAGTAATCATCAGCAGCCGGAATGGCGAATCGACTTGAACCATTGCGAACGGCCAGTATCCTGTTAATGGCTTGATCGCCAGGCAGCAGCATGTCAGCGTCCGGCACCGCGACGGAAACTGCACGCCCCAGTCGAATCGATAATATAGTTTGGACACCGTTAGCCGTGCGCAGCCCGCTGGTGGCCTCCAAAACCTCGCCGTTCATGATACCCGACACGCGAACCGGGCGAGCAGCCACCTGAAAGCTTCGAGCAAAGTCAATCTCCAGGGAGAGAGCGGAAGATGTCGGCACCAGCACTCCACGCTTTACAAGGATCCGTTCTGTCTGCCACTCCCGCTCTCCCCATACCTTCGTCGCCATTGCGATTATGTCCGTCACTCCAACAGAGGCAAGGATACTAAAGCTTCCATCACGCTGAACGGCTTGGGCCGTAGCTGACGTCACCACAATCTGCTCGGCGTCGCTCCCGCGGACTCTTCCCGATACTACTGCGTAGTCAGTACGGCGACACACCCTTTGGGTAATCGCATTTAAATCGCCTTCGTTTCGCTCCTCGATATAAGCTTCAGTTACCTTACCACTGGCGCACATTTGGAGCACAGCGTATTGCCCGCGGATAAAGACGCGTTTAGTGTCGGATACGTTCCGCCAACCGGGTGCGCTCGCATCGCGGACATATATGGCACTTACGTGTTCTCTCGGGGATGACGCGTATTGGACATTAATCGTACGCAACTTCGGAACATGACAAGCCATAAGACTCATGCATAGCGCACGCAGGACTAGAGACCGTTCGCAAGTTTGCATTGTTCGAATTTCGTCTTCGCTTCCAAGCACTCAGCCGCCGTCGGAGTCTTGAGACACGCTGCAAGCATCTCCGCAAGTTCACGTGCGCAGAGGTCGTTACTCGGCCAGCGTGTTGGCCTCGTTCCATACACCGCCCGGTTGCACAATACTGGATTATCCCACGTCCCACAGTAACCGGAAGGCGCTGGAATGCAGGGCTCAGGCGCATACCAAGGACCCTGCCAACATGTTTGGGCACTCCACTTGGTTTAGTGGGTCGATGGCTCGCGCAGAACGCAGCGTAGATGTAGCTGGGACGCGTTCGACGGCGTTTGCGGCATGACGAAAAGCGCGCACAGCAACCGAGGTAGCGTCGCGGTTCCTACGCCAACGA
>DASTLB010000090.1:0-243813 GCA_035715365.1 Kofleriaceae bacterium
GCACACGCGCCGCGTGATGGATCAGTTTGGCCGCCCCCAGCGGCCACTGCCGAACACTCAGGTCGCAGCGATCGCGACCTGTGGATAACCGCGATCAGTTTGGCCGCCTCCTATGCGGTCACTCAGCCCCCCTCTTGACACTGCGATCGACGCCCGAGCTCGAGGCCAAGACGTTGTTCGAGCTGCTGCAGGAGGAGCATCCCGATCGCTACGAGCCAGGTCAGCTGCGCACGTGCGCAGCGGCGCGTGAAGCAGTGGCGCGCTGCGCACGGCCCTGATCGCGAGGTCGTGATCGCGCAGCGGCACCGGCCCGGCGAGGCGGCGCAGACCGACTTTACGTCGACGAGCGAGCTTGCGGTCACGATCGCGGGCCAGGTTAGGCGGATTCTCGAGGCGCTACACGCGAATCATGTTCTCGTAGACCTCGGGCTGACGAAGTTCGCTGCAAAGACGATCCGGCGGTCACTGTCGCATCGGCTCGCCGCGAACGGCGTGCCGACCGGGATGCCGGCACACGTGGGAGCACTCCAGAGCGTGTATCGCTAACTCTCCCGCTATCAACTTCGAGCCGCTGAGAACTCGTCCCATAACACAAAAAACCGTCGCATCGCTGCCGACTCATCTTCGCCAGACTCAGACAACAGCGACTGGACCCACGTTCTGCGTTCGGGGTGTCGCTCTCTCAGCCATTCGAAGAACTGAGAGATTTCGGAGCCCTCAAAACCGGAATCAATCCCGCTAAGGCGCAAGGATTCGGAGACTCCGACGCAGAGACCTCGAAGAAAGGCTTCCAGTGTCCGCACAGACTTGCCGCCGAGCCAGCTCTCGGGACGAGTTCGAACACGGGCGATGATCTCCCGAATGTTGTCGTCAAACAAAAGCATTAGAATTTCTTAGTTGAGATTTTATAATACGGACCACCTGCATCGGAGACATGCGCCCATAAATCTTTTAGCCACGAAGAAAGCCCCATGCCACTTGGGTTCATATTGTCGAACACTTGGCCACCAACGACAACTCCGAAATGCGACACTCCTGGATCACCCAGTGGTTTTCCGTGCATATCAGAGTAAACGGTAAGAAGCCCGCTTGGCTTCAATTCGATCACCTCTCCTTTGATACCACGTGACTTCAGCGCACTAACAAGAGCCTTAGCGTGGGCGCAGCATTCAAGGTCCTTCCGGGCGGTGGGGAGGCCTTCGGAAATGCTTCGCGCGATTTGTACGCAACCATTATTGTTGTGCACCCACAGTTCACTTCGACCGACAAAGTACGTATGAGTTCGATCAATTTCCAGGTTGTACACGTCAGCGTGACCAACGAACGGTGTCAGTGTTCCGATTATCCCCCAGCCCGCTCGCGTCCACACAGGAAATCTTGGACGGTGATGCTTTCGCCACCATTAGTATTTACGGTCCTCAAAGAACACGGATCTGGGACCCCAATTGGCCACGTCTCCGCTGGATCGATGGCTACTGGTGCCCAGGTTTGCTTCTGGAAATTGCCGCCTGTGTTTAGCCAGGTAATGTATCCAGCGCAGTTGGTAACATCGACTAGGTCCGGACGTCCATCGCTGTTGACGTCGACAAAAACCCGCTTTGTAAATGTCGACGTGCCAGTTCCAGTGATGACGGTGTCTGAGAAACCAAGGTTATCGGGAAAGCCAGACTCTCCGCCGGCGGCCGCCATTTGCAGGGTGTCCCCGAAGACTTCAGACGCAGTGACGCTAGTGTATGCATAAGATGTGACTGGGAAGCCGCTGATTCGCGCAGACGTAAGATAGAAGACCGGATCCTGGGATGTCGTTTGCGAGTATGTGAAGTAGTTCGTACGCGAGTACGGACTATTCGCCGGAACGAGCGCCGGTCCGGTTGTGGCATGCGGAGGCGCGCTGACGACTACACTGTGGAGGTAGTCGACGCCAAACATGCGCTTATATCCGAGACGATAAGAAAAAGGCATCGGCGCCGCGGTGCGCGTCTGCCAATTAAACTGGATTTGCAGCCCCGCGGCGAGCCCAGTTGCGCTGTTCCCATTGTACGCAATCGTGGTGATTCGTGGCTCTCCAAGTGGACCTGGCTGGTACGCATAGGATGCGTAGTTGCTATGCGGATCTGAGATGCGAGTAACAAGCCACGCATAGGTACTGTCTTCGATAGTGCGAAAATCGCCACGCCGCGAGGTGGTCTCGGTCCCGAGCTCGTACACCAAACCAGCAGGTGTAAGTATCTTCCAGGCGTTGTCCTTGAACAAATACCGATTGAATGTACGCTCTCTCCGCTCGCGGTAGATCGCCCAACCGTCTGATGTGTAGCCAGTGTGCTCAAGATCGGACGTTTGGTGACCATTCCGAAAACGAAAGAATCTAAACCCCTCATGGCTGCCATTGGTGATTGTGAAGCGATCCGGGGATCGTTCTATCAGCGGGAGCGTGAGCTCCCATCCAAAGCCGTATTCAGATGGACCGCCGCTCGACGAGTACTGGAGTGCAAGTGACGGAGTCACGCCCCGTCCCGGAGGTACCTCGATAACGTACGAGGTCGTGAGCTCTCCAGAGGATTCTCCGACAGCAAGCGTCGCCGTGAGCTTCCTGACGTAGTTCTTGCCCTCTTGAAGTTCTCTTGATTTAAACGGGATTAGCGGCGGCCCATCTGCAACCGCCGGTGTTGTAGTCAGGGCGCAAAGAAGCCATGCCGCCGCCAGGCAGGCTCTGCTGCTCACGAAACTCTCCCTCCATTACTCGACAACGCCTCGCCTTGAGTCCGAACTGATCGAGTATTGGTCGGCCCAACCTTTCACGTTCACGCAAACACGATCAACAACACACGGGAACAATCTCGCGATCAAGGGTGCAGCAAATTGCTGCGTCACGCGGACTGCGTCACGCCACGCTACTCTTGTGGCAGCGATTAGGAGCGTAGAGAACAGCTACTCCTGCTCGCCGCCCTTGAGGCCGTGTCGCTTCAAGAGCTCGCGCAGGTGGTAGCGCGTCAGGCCGGCTTCCTGCGCCGACCGCGTGATGTTGCCATCGTTGCGGATCATCAGCGCCTGCAGGTACGCGATCTCGAACGCGTCGACGACCGACTGCTTCGCCTGCTTGAAGCCGAGGCCGGCCTTGAGCAACGCGGCGTCGAAGATCGCGGGGCCGCTCTGCTGCGGCAGCTCGACGCCGGCGAGGTGAGCCGCGGCGCGCTGCGCGGCCTGTGCGCCCGCCTGCGCGAGGTCGTGGCTGACGACGATACTCGGGCCCATCTCGCGGCCGAACACCAGATCGGCGCGCGTGATGACGGGGCCATCGGACAGCGCGGCGGCGCGCTCGACGACGTTGCGCATCTCGCGGACGTTGCCCGGCCAGGAGTGGCTCATCATCGCGGCCATCGCGTCCTGCGCGAACGACATCGTCATGCCGCGTCGGCCGGCGATCTCGCGCAGGAAGTGGTTCGCGAGGCCGGGGATGTCCTCGCGGCGCTCGCGCATCGGCGGCAGCTCGACGTGGACGACCGAGAGCCGGAAGTAGAGGTCCTCGCGGAACGTGCCTTTGTTGACCTCCTCGCGGAGGTCGCGGTTCGTCGCGGCGAGCACGCGGACGTCGACCTTGTGGGTGCGGTCGCCGCCGACGCGCTTGATCTCGCGTTGCTCCAGGACGCGCAGCAGCTTGGGCTGGAGAGAGATGTCGAGCTCGCCGATCTCGTCGAGGAAGATCGTGCCGCCGTTCGCCTGCATGAAGCAGCCGTCGTGCTGCGAGACCGCGCCGGTGAAGCTGCCCTTCTCGTGGCCGAACAGCGTCGACTCGATCAGCTCGCGCGGGATCGAGCCGCAGTCGAGCACGACGAACGGCTTGCTGCGGCGGGACGACGCGTTGTGGAGCGCGCGCGCGACCATCTCCTTGCCGGTGCCGGTCTCGCCGGTGATGAGGCAGGTCAGATCGCTCGGCGCCACCTTCTCGAGGTGCGCGAAGATCTCGCGCATGGCCGGCGAGCTGCCGAGCATCATGTCGAAGCGGTCCTTCTTCGACAGCTCGATCTCGACGACGTCCTGCAACGTCTGGAACTGGATGTTCGTGTGGCCGATCCGGAACACGGTGCCGGGCCGCAGGAACACCTCGCGGATGCGGAGGTCGCCGACGTAGATGCCGTTGCGCGAGTTGAGATCGCGCAGGCGGTAGCCGTCGTCGCGCGCGGACACCTCGAAGTGGGTGCCGGAGACGGCCTTGTCGGCGACGACGAGGTCGCTGATGATGCTGCGCCCACCGGTGACGCGCGGCTTGGAGATCTCGATCTCCTTGCCCTGGTCGGCTCCGCTCACCACCACGAGCTTGCCCTTGCGCAGGCGTCGGACTGTCGCCCACTCGCCCTCGAACAACGTGGTGAGCCCCGTGCCGGAGTCGAACCCGTCCTCTTGCATCGACCTCACGGTATCACGGCCGCTCCCGTGCCAGCGGGCCGGAGGCGTTAGCGTCCAGTGGCAGAGGCTAATTCAACCACTTCTGTTCGTCGCGCGGCCGGGTCGGCTTCTTGCCGCCCTCGATCACTGACAGCTTCGCGCGCGCCCGGGCGATCCGCCACCGTCGCCAGGCCAGGCCCGGCGACCACCGCTTCGACGTGATCACCGCTGCGGCGAGCATCGCGGCCGCGTGCGCCGCGCCCATCGCCCAGGCCTGCTGCGACAGCACGAGCACGGCGTCGAGGATCACGAACGCCCACATCAGCTGCCGGCCGGTCAGCGGCAGCACGCCGACGAGCTGGACCGGCTGCCGCGCGTAGATCACGCCGAACGCGATCAGCGACGCAAACATGAACGGCGACAGCCCGGCGATCGCTTCCTCGCGCTGCAGCGCGAACGCGGCCGCGGTCCCGACGACCGTGCCGGCGAGCGAGGTGATCGCGAAGAACCGGTAGAACCGCGCCGTGCCCCAGAACCGCTCGAGCGTCGGGATCAGCATCCACAGCATGAACACGTTCAGCAGCAGGCTGATGAAGTTGATGTCGAGGAACGGGCTCGTCGCGAGCGTCCACACGCGGCCGTGCTCGATCACGTTCGTCGGCGTCGCGACGACGTACTGGGTGATCTGCGCGCGCGTCCCGACCGGCGACATCAGCCAGACGAGCGACAGCGCGACCTCGAGGCCCGCGATCGCGAGCGCGCCCGGCGTGATCCGGAGGCGGTCGGCTAACCCGCTACGTCGCGCGCTCACGAGGAAAACCTTAGCACAGCCGAAACGAAAGACGCCCACCGGGGTGGACCGGTGGGCGCGAAGTTTCGAGGTACGTGCGGTCAGTCGATCGGCAGCGTGATCACGCCGAGGTCGGTGACGTCGTTGTGGTCGCCGATCAGTCGGTCCGAGAAGTTTTGCGGAGCGCCGAGCGCCTGGTTGCTCGCGTTCAGCGCGGCGACCGAGATCGTGTACGACCCGGTCAGCAGCGCGCCGGTCACGCCGGAGCCGTCCTCGCAGTTGAACTTGTCGGCGACCGCCTGGGTGGTGCCCGACAGCGTGCTCGTGATCTCGATCGAGTCCGGGTTGCCGGCCTCGCTGCACGTCAGCGGCGCGTTCGTCGCGGCGTCGCGCAGATCCCAGTCGAACAGGAAGTAGCCGCCGTCATCGACCAGCGTCACGGTGACGGTCTTGTCCTGCGCCGTGATGTCGACGATCGCGGACAGCGACTGGCCATAGCCGACGATGTCGACGAACACCTTGTACGTGCCGATCGGATAGTCCGAGGTGCCGGTCAGATCGTTGCAGTTGTACTTGTCGATGTAGACCTCGCTGGTCTCGTTGCCAGCGCCGTCGAGGCGGATCGCGTGCACGTCCGCGCTCGAGGTCCCCGGCGGGCACTGCGTGATCGTCGTGTTCGTCGCGAGGTCCTTGAATGACCAGTTCGCGGTGATGAGGCCGAAGTCCTCGCCGCTCGAGCTGGTGCATGCAGACACTTGCGTCGCGGCGAGCGCGATTCCCAAACCGAAAACCAGTCTTCTCATTAGGCCCTCCTGTTCATGACGGTATCAGAACTTCTTCTAGATTCTCTCAGACCAGACACCCACCACGACAATCCGTGCGGGCGTCGAATGTGACGATGGGTGCGAGCTAGCGGCCCGTGATCGGAATCTCCACGTGGCCGAGATCCGTGACGCGATTGCGCGCGGCGATCTTCTGGTTCGCGAGGTTCACCGGCTCGGACAGCGCGCGATCGTTGCGATCGAGCGCCGTGATCGACACGGTGTACGCGCCCTGCAGGAAGCCGCCGGTCACGCCCGCGTGATCGCCGCACGTGAACTTGTCGGCCGCGGCGATGTCAGGCGACGCGATGCTCGTGCCGATCGATTCGATCGACGCGAGGCCCGGCACGTCGGAGCACGCGAGCGGCTGGTTCGACGTCGCACCGACGAGATCCCACGACAGCTGGAAGTAACCACCGTCGTTCAGGATCGACGCGGTGAACGTCTTGTCGGTGTCGATCACGTCGACGATCGCCGACAGCGAGTCCGCGTACGTCTGCGTGCCGTCGGTGTTCGTGACCGAGATCCACGTCTGGTAGACCGACGGCGCAAGCGGTGCACTGATGCCCGAACCGTCTGCGCAATCGAACAGGTCGATGTACGGCTGACCGATCGGCCGACCGTCGACATCGAGCTCCTGGTTGTTGAGCGCGACGGTGTCGAAGCCGGCGGGACACGCGGTCGTCTTGTCGGTCGCGATGTTGTGGAACGACCATCGCGCGGTGATCGAGGCCGCCTCGACCGGCTCCGTGTCGTCGTAGATCACGCAGGCCGTCGCTTGCGACACGACCAGCACGACGGCGAGACCTTCTACAAAGTTCTTCATCTTCATGGGCGAGCTCTCAGCGTTTGGCGGTCGTCGTGTGCCGAAGAGTCAGACGCGGCGACCGCGCGTTGCTTCATCGCGACAGATAGGCAATCGACGCGCCAAGTGCGTGCCGCCTCGTGTGATCTCACTCGCAGATGCAGGACTCGACATCACACGAGGACACCTGCACCACCAGCTCGACGGCGCCCAAGCTCACGGTATCGCCCAGGATCACGTTGCGGAGCTCGACCGCGGGCGCGGTGTAGGACGCCGGGTCCGCGGGGCCGAACGCACACACCGGGCTGACCCGAAACAGGGTCTGGCCCGGCGGGAGAGCAAAACCAGTTACACCGTAGCTGTCGTCGCAGGACCACTGTTGGCTGCCGGTCGTGCCGTCCTCGCTCTCCCAGTCGAGACGAATCTCGGTCACGGGCTTCGTGTCCGTCTTGCCGCTATCGCAGTCGACGAACTTGTCGGACAGCGAGCTACTCGCCGGGCGCAGCTTCCACGACAGCTCGGCGGCGCCACCGTCGACCTTCTCGCAGGCCGCGACCGAAACCGCGACGAAGATCCACGCGCTTAGCCGCACGCGATTTGACCCGCCATTCCATCGCATGGTGTTATGGCCGCCACGCATATGCCAGCGCCCGTGATCTCGAACGCACCCGCTGGACTGGCGGCGAACCTCGACATCATCGCCCTGTTCCAGAAGGCCCACTGGATCGTGCAGGCGGTGATGCTCCTCCTGCTCGTCATGTTCGTCATCGGGTTGTACATCATCATCTACAAGACGATGTACATCCGCCGCGCATCGAGCGAATCCGCGCGGTTCACGGACTCGTTCTGGCGGTCGCGCGACATCGAGCAGATCTACAAGCAGGCGCAGGCTCTCCGGAACAGTCCGATCTCGCAGATGTTCGTCGCCGGCTACACCGAGCTGGCGAAGCTCGCGTCCGACGAGGCGCTGAAAGACGATCGCGAAGGCAACCTCGCGAACATCGAGCGCGCGCTGCGCCGGGCGCAGACCGTCGAGACGACGAAGCTCGAGTCGATGGTGCCGTTCCTCGCGACCACCGGCTCGGCCGCGCCGTTCATCGGCCTGTTCGGGACCGTGATCGGCATCCTGTTCGCGTTCATCGAGATCAGCGAGTCGACCGCGGCCGCGACGCTGAAGGTCGTCGGCCCGCACATCGCCGAGGCGCTGTTCGCGACCGCGATCGGCCTCGTCGCCGCGATCCCCGCGGTCATGGCCTACAACTACTTCATGCGCCGCATCCGCGTCCTGCGCTCGGAGATGGACACCTTCGAGCAGGACTACCTCAACATCATCAAGCGGCACTTCCTGAGGTAGCGCGCGATGGGGATGAGCGCAGGCAAAGGCGGCGGCGACGAGCTGAACTCCGAGATCAACGTCACGCCGATGGTCGACGTGATGCTCGTGCTGCTGATCATCTTCATGATCACCGCACCGATGATGAACACCGGCGTCGACATCGATCTGCCGCAGGTCACCGCGAAGAACATCGAGGACCCCGAGGGCAAGCTCGTGCTCTCGATCGGGATCGACAAGAAGATCCACCTCGGCGGCACGGTGATCACGTGGCAGGAGCTCGAGGCGAAGCTGAAGAGCAACGAGCGCGTGAAGCGCGAGAGCGAGCTCTACATCGAGGCCGACAGCAAGCTGCCCTACGGCGTGATCGTGACCGCGATGGCGGTCGCGAAGAACGCCGGGGTGTCCAAGGTCATGATGCTGACCGATCCTGCTGAAAATCTTGACCTTCGCGGCCTCGACCTCAATCCGGGTCAAACTTCTGGCCCGTAAGAGCGTCCAACGATCATGAGCTTCAACGACGGCGAGATGCATGCGTTCGCGGCGATCGGCGCCGTGCTGCTGACCGCCGCGATCATGGTGCCGACCGTGATCTGGGTGTCGAACGCCAGCGCGAGCAGCGACGACGAGCACCCGCTCGAGGACATGGAAGCGATCGAGGCATCGATCGCCTACAAGAAGGCGCCGGCGAAGCAGCCGCAGAAGAAGGCGAAGCCGCCGGATCCCGTGGTCAAGGACGAGGGCGTGTCGCGCGACGAGAACAAGAAGCTCGACGCGCAGTGCTGCACGAACCAGGCGGACTGCACGAAGGCGGGCCTCGCGTTTCCGACGAAGTGCGCCGACAACGCGCGCTGCGAGGCGAATCGCTGCGTCCAGGAGAAGCCGGACAAGCCGAGCGACAACAAGGTCGCTGATGTGAAGATCCCGAATCGCTCGAACTTCGACGAAAACTCGGATGTGAATAACAAGACCACCACCGAGGTCGGAGAGTTCAACGACAACGCGCGCGGGTTCGCCGAGACGACGTCCGGAGATCCGTTCTTTCAGGAGCTCGCGGCGGACTTCCACGAGAACTGGGAGTTTCCGAAGATCCTCTCGGCATCCGGTACCGCTGCGGGTTGCCTGCACATCCTGGCGGATGGGACTATCAAGAAGACGAAGCTCGAGCCCAAGAGCGGGGATGACGCGCTCGACGACTCGATCGAGCGTGCGCTGAAGAAGATCGAGAAGCTGCGCAACGCGAAGCCGGTCCCCGTACCGACCCACTTGCTCAAGCAGGCGACCACGCGATGGATATGTTTCAGAGCCAATCCTCAAGAGCAGCAACGCGAGTAGTCCCGGCCGCAGCCCTGGCTGCGCTCGCCTACGCGCTCGTCGCTGTGACTCCCGCGGCACGCGCCGACGAGCCCAAGGCCGGCGTCGTGATCGATGTCAACGCGAAGCGCGGCCTCTACCCGATCGCGATCCCGACGAGCGTCGATGGCGACGCCGGGGTCGCGAAGGAAGTGTCGAGCGTCGCGAGCTTCGACCTCGGGGTCGCCGGCGTGTTCAAGGTCCTCGATCCGCAGTCGTTCCTCGCGGACCTGCGCGGCGAGGGTATGGGCATCGATCCACAGAAGTGGAAGGACGTCGGCGCGTTCGGCGTCGTCAAGTACAAGGTCACCGCGACCGAGATCGAGTTCCGGCTCTACGAGGTCAGCAAGGGCGGCAGCGCGTCGCTGACGAAGAGCTACTCGCGCAAGGACAGCCCGCGCGCGATCGCTCACAAGTGGTGCAACGAGGTCGTCAAGTACTACACGGGCGAGCCCGGGTTCTTCGGCTCGAAGATCGCGTTCACCGCGAAGGCGAAGGGCGCGAGCAAGATCCTCGCGATGGACTTCGACGGCGCGAACGCCGTGTCGATCTCGAACAACAGCTCGACGAACATCCTCCCGGCGTGGGCGCCGAGCGGCGGCCAGATCGCGTACACGTCGTTCATGCGCAACAACCCGGACCTCTACGTCACGGGTGCGGGCGGCGGCCGGCCGAAGAAGCTGTCCGGCCAGCGCGGCATGAACACCGGCGCGTCGTGGTCGCCCGATGGCAGCAAGATCGCGCTGACGCTGTCGATGGACGGCAACCCCGAGATCTACGTGATCAGCGCGTCCGACGGAAAGGTGATCAAGCGGATCACGAACGACAAGGCGATCGACACGTCGCCGGCGTGGTCGCCGGACGGCAGCAAGATCGCGTTCGTGTCCGACCGCAACGGCGGGCCGCAGATCTTCGTCGTGTCCGCGGGCGGCGGCGCCGCGAGCCAGGTGTCGTTCAACGGCAACTACAACACGACCCCGACGTGGTCGCCGCGCAAGGGCAAGGAGATCATCGCGTACACGACGCGCGACGGCGGCAACTACGACATCGTGACGCTCGATCTGTCGAACAAGCAGATGACGCGCATCACCCAGGGCCAGGGCAACAACGAGGAGCCGTCGTTCGCGCCGAATGGTCGCGCGATCGCGTTCGCGCGTGCCGGTCAGGGCGTGTTCATCGCGAATGCCGACGGCACGGGCTCCGCGGTCAAGGTGTGGAGCGGCTCGGCGACCGGCGTCGACTGGGGCCCGGCGCCGCGCGACTAAGTTACGCCAGCTTCTGATCGAGGTAGCTGCGCAGCAGGTCCGCCGTCACGAGCCCGACGGGAGCGCCGCGATCGACGACGACCGCGACCGCGCGCGGCGAATGACGCAGCCGCTCCAGCACGTCTGCGAGCGAATCGTAGGGCGTCACGGTGACCACATCGTGGCGTGGTGCCGCGCTGATCGGCGCGTGGGGTCCCGAGCGCTCGAGTCCCGCGACGACATCTTCGCGCGTGACAACACCGACCGGTGCGCCATCCTCGACCACCGGAACTTGCGCAGTGCGGCCGGCGACGAACATCTGCGCGACCTCTTCGAGCGGTTGCTGCGGTGAGACGAACGGAACGCGCGAGAGCATGACCGCACTCACCGGGATCGTCGCGAACGCGGGATAGCCCAGACGCTTGCCCAGGCGCACGAGGTGGTTCGTGGCACCGCCGAGGAGCGCACCGAGCGCACGCCGCAGCAGACCGTTCCTCGACACCAGTGGGGGAAGCCTATCCATGACCGGCGTTGGTGCACCTCACATGCCACGCGTTCTCGACGAGAAACTGCCCGCGCGCGCCGTCGCACACCCGCACGCCAGATCCGCGCGACGCACTACAACAAACCGTGATCGCGTGGTCCAGTCATAGGACTTGGCAACCGTGCACCGTGGCACGAGCGCACGGAAATCGCTTCGAGATGCTTGGATCACTTCATGCTCCTCGGCATCGTATGCCCGCTCCCTTCCCACACGTGTACAGCGCGTCCGTGCAGCGGACGTTTGCATCGCGTGCTCGGGTCGAGGCGCCGCCCCGTCCCTCGCTGCACGGCGGCCCGTCACACGAATTCGACGGAGACGCTGCATCGTGGTCGCCGGAGCACCTCGTGCTGTCCTCGCTCGGCATCTGCATGCTCACCACGTTCGAAGCCTTCGCCGCGCGCGATGGCATCGAGCTGCTCGACTGGAAGGCCAACGTGACCGGCACCGTCGAGCGCACCCCCGAAGGTCTGATGTTCACGTCGATCGTGCTCGGCATCGACATGGCGATCGTCGGCAACGTCGACAAGGTCGAGACGACACTCGAGGACGCGAAGCAGTACTGCCTCGTGCTCAACTCGCTGCGCGTGCCGGTCGTCGTCGAGACGTCGATCCGCACGCCGGACGGCGAGCTCGCGATCGAGCTCGATGCCGGCGACGACGACTACCTCGCGCAGGCTGGTTAGCCGGCGCGGTACGCTACCGGGATGCTCCCGGCGGGGTACCGCGGTCTTCCCGATGTGACGCGCACGCTGGGCGAGCTGCGATCGGCGCGCGTCCACGCGATCGGCGCGAGCGTGCAAGGCGCCGCGATCCACGCGGCGTCGTTCGGTCCCGCGCACGCGCGTGACGTCAGCATCGTGATCGGTGGCCTGCACGCGATCGAGTGGATCGGGGTCGAGACCGCGCTCGCGATCGCGGCGCGGATCGATCGCGAGCCGCCGCGCGATCGCGTCGTTCACGTGATCGCGCTCGCGAACCCGGACGGCTATCACGCGATCGAGCGCGATCTGTGGCGCGGCCGGCGGCGGTTCCGCCGGACGAACGCGAACGGCGTCGATCTCAATCGCAACTGGGCGACCGGGTTCTGGCCGCGCCGCAAGTGGATGTCCGGCTTCAACTGGGGCGGACTGGCCGCGTGCTCCGAGCCCGAAGTCGCGGCGATCGTCGGACTCTGCGATCGCGAGGTCGCGCGCGGCGCTCGCGTCGAGACCGCGCTGTCGCTGCACAGCTTCGGCCGCAAGCTGCTCGTGCCGTACGGTGGACGATGGCGTCGGCCCGCGCGCTATCGCGAGCTGCACGAGCGCGCGCGCGGCGTGCAGTCGCGGCTCGTGGAGCGCTACACGATCGATCAGGTGAGCCGCTGGTTGCCGGGCGCGTTCGTGTACGGCATGGAGATCGACGATCTCCACGACCGCTACGGTGCGTGCGCGCTGCTCGTCGAGTGCGCGTTCGGTGGATTCTCGCCGTTCGATCCGGCGACGTGGCTCGCACCGTTTCACTGGTACAACCCGCGCCGGCCGAGCCGGGTCGTTGCCGAGCTCGCGCTCGCGCTCGAACCGTTCGTTCGCGGAGGTTGAACGCAAGGCCTGCGCGACGATCGCGTGCGTGCATGGCCGACGCGCGGCGCGGTGCGTGCATTTACGTGAGGACATGCAGATTCCGACCGAGGTCACCTTCCGCGACATGACACCGAGCCCTGCCCTCGAAGCCGCGATCCAGAGCCGCGTCGACCGGCTCGGCGAGCTGTTCCTGATCCAGCGCGTCGCCATCACCGTCGAGCAACCGCACAAGCACCAGCGCCGCGGTCGCGCGTTCCACGTCGCGCTGACGATCACCGTGCCCGGCAGCGAGATCGTGGTGTCTCGCGACGACGATCCGACCCACGTCGACCCGTACCTCACCGTCGCGGATGCGTTCCGCCTCGCGCGTCGCAAGCTGCACGGCTACACGCAGGCTCGTCGCGAGCGCATCACGCGCGCGACCGCGGTGTAACGACCGCAGCGGTTGCGCCGAGCCGCTGCGCGCCGCGCAACGCGTTCGCGAATCCCCGGGGTGGGCTCAGAGAAATCCATCAGATCCGCCGTGGCATGTCGGTCGCAACCCAGCGTCGCCCATGGCCGCCGTGTTCGCCCTCGTGTTCCTCCCCGTGCTCGCCTCGATCGCGCTGATGCTCGGCGCCTTCCACGGCAGCCTGACGTACGGCACCGCACTCGCCCTCGCCTGCTTCAGCGCGATGGCGACCGGCGTGTTCTACGGGCTGTTCTCGATGTGCCGCCGCTGGGAAGCGACCGACAACCACTAATCGGTCTCGAGCGGGTACCACGGCGGCGGCACGCACGGCTCGACGTCGGACGTGTTCGGGACGAGGCCGTCGTTCTCGACGAGCCAGCTCACGATGTCCTTCGTCGACACGACGCCGGCGAGCTCGCCCGCGCCACGCACGACGATCACGTGGTGGGTGTCCTCGGACGTCATCAGCGAGGCTGCGTGCGCGATCGTCGCGTTCTCGTCGAGGACGAGCGCGATCGGCATCATGACCTCGTCCGCATTGCGCGCCGACAGGTCCGACGGCAGCGGGCTGTCGTTCGCGATCGACTCCATCGCTGCCTCGAGCTGCTCGACGAGATCGAACTTCGTGATCATCCCGATCGGGCGCCGGCGCTCGTCGACGACCGGCAGGCAGCCGAGGTGATGCTTGACCACGAGCGAGACGACGTTGTGGATGTCGAGATCGGGCCGTACGCAGATCACGTCAGGCGTCATGATGTCGCGCAGCGGTACGCGGTCGGCGATCGTCCGCCGGTACCGCGCGATCGGCGGAGCCAGGGTACCGAGCTCCATCGCGAGGACCTGAGCGTCGCCGTGCCCCCCGTAGACGGTGCATCGTCGAACATCCGTGCCACGTGCGGTGCGGTTTCGCATCTGGACCTCCTTGCCCTGTCATTGCAGCAAGCGGTGGTCCAGTCGTTACCTGCGACCTACCCGTCGCGGGCGCGGTGCTTCGCGCACGAGCAGCACAGACTCGGGTCGGGCACGGCAAAGCTTGCGGGTCAGTCACGACGTCGCGCGGCGCAGAACATCCGAGAGCGCGTCCAGCGCATCGACCGCAGTGAAGATTCCCTCGATCCCGTGGCCGCCGCGCACGACCACGCAGTCCGCCTTGCGAGTCCGCATGAGCGTCGAGACCTCGTCGAGCGGCGTCTCGCCCCAGACCGCGAGCGGTGGCGCCATGACGCGCGCGACCTCGACATGAAACAGGTCGATACCCGGGATCGACTCGGCGATCTTGACGTCACGCTCCGAGATCACGCCGACGAGCTTCTCGCCGTCGATCACCGGCAGGTGGCGGATCGCGAACCGCTGCATGAGATCCCGCGCTCGCGCGAGGTGATCGGTGGAGTGGACCGATCGAGGCTCTCGCGTCATGTAGCGTTCGATCGACGGCATCAACATGCCCGATGCTGTTGCAGCCGGCGTGCCCCGACCGCCTCGACGACCGCCGCCGCGTTCACGCAGCGATTGCGCGTCGGCTTGCGTGCCCGCAGACGCTGCGCGCGGCCTCGCGCTTTCCTTGCACGGGGACGTGGAATGCCACGTGCACGAAACCACTTCATGAGGTGCAAGAAGATCCTGGCCGCCGTCGACTTCTCGCCGCTGTCGCAGGAGGCGCTTCGCGTGGCCGCGGAGCTGGCTGCACAGTGGGACTCCGAGCTCGAGCTCATCCACGTCTGGCAACCCGCGACCTATACGATCGCGCGGTCGCCGGCGTTCCCGAATCACCTCGTCGATGACCTGCTGCGCGAGGCCGAGGGCGGGCTCGACGACTGGAAGCATCGCGCCGAGCAGTACGGCGCGAAGCGCGTCACGGCGCGGGTGCTGACCGGCGTCGCGTGGCACGAGATCGTCGAGGTCTCGCGTGAAGGTTACGACCTGATCGTGATCGGCACGCATGGCCGGACCGGGCTCAAGCACGCACTGCTCGGCTCGGTCGCCGAGAAGGTCGTGCGTCACGCGCCGATCGCGACGCTCGTCGTGCGGTCCGCCGACTGAGGCGCGTGTGGCCACAGCGGCGCCGACGGCACGTAGCCGAGTCGCTCGCGCGCGCGGCTGCCCTCGAGCATGCCGCCGAAATGGAACCGCCGCAGGTTGAGGTCGTAGCGGAACTCGAGGCCCACGGTGCGCGTGCGCAGGTGGTAGAGCGGCGCGAGCAGCGGCCCCGGGACCGGGATCTCGAGCCGGCCGGCGAGCGCGATGATCCGCGACAGCGGTAGCGTGTCCGCGCCGGGGATGTTGAACGCGCCCTTCGCGTCCGAGCGCAGCGCGAGCACGATCGCGGTGATCTGATCCTCGATCGACAGCACGTTGATCATCGGATCGAAGCCGAGCGGGCGCAGGCACACGCGCGACTGCAGGTAGTCCCAGAGCTGGCTGCCGGTGCCCGCCGCGAGCACCTCGGCGCAGCGCAGGATCGCGATCGACAGCCGCGCGCTGCCGAGGTGCGCGCACGTCGTGAGATCGGCCTCGACGCGATCGCGGATCCACTGCGGCAAGCTCGGATCGAGCTCGAACGGCGCGTCCTCGTCGAGCAGGTTCGGCTCGGTCTCGCGCACCGCGTAGACGTCGCCGACGCCGCGATACACGAAGCGCCGGATCGCAGGCTGGCGCTCGCACTCGATCACGAGCTGGCGCGCGAGCTCGACGTTCGCGAGGTGCACGCGGTGGCCGCGATCGCGCGCGCTGCGATGCAGCGGCCCGTGGACGACCGCATCGATGCCGAGCGCGCGGCCCTGGCCGAACAGCAGATCGTGGACGGCGCGCGCCTTCGTCAGATCGAGCCCGGCATACGTGACGTGGGGCGCACGCACGAGCTCGCGCGGCGGCTCCGGCTCGAGGCCGACTGCGAGCACGTGATCGATCGTCGGCTCGCTCGCCAGGCGGTCGACGAGCGCGAGCCCGATCGGCGCGGATGCGCCGGTGACGAGGACTCTCATGACGGCCTCCTCTCGGCGAGCCCGACGCTGATCAGGTCGGCGACCGCATCGTGGACCTCGCGCGCCGCGGTCTCGACGATCTCGGGATCGTCCGCGGCCTCGGGAGGCCAGCGGTCGTGCAGCGCGAGCGGGCTGCCGTAGTGGATGTGAAATGGCACCGGCAGCGGCACCGGCGACGCCGGGATCGGGAGGTACGGCGCCCCGAACGCGTGAAACCGCTGCAGCTTTCCGACGAGCGGCCACGCTTCTTCCGAGCCGATGATCGCCACCGGGATCACCGGCGCGCGATGGCGGATCGCGAGCTCGGCGTGGCCGATGCGCCAGCCCTGCAGCTGGTAGCGCGCCGAGAACGGCTTCGCGACGCCGGCGACGCCCTCGGGAAAGATGCCGAGCAGCTCGTCGTGCTCGAGGAGGTATCGCACGTTCGCGTGCGTGCCGCTGACGACACCGGTGCGCGCGAACAGCGTCGAGATGAACGGCAACAGCGGGATGAAGCGGTCCGCGATCGGCCGCAGCACGCGGCGGGTATTCCGCGCGATATCGAGCCACAGCACCACGGCGTCGACCGGCAGCACACCGGCGTGATTGGCGGCGAGGATCGCGGCGCCCCGGGCGGGGACGTTGTGGATCCCGTGCGAGCGGACTCGAAAATACGTCTCGTACCAGAACGCGCCACGATCGCGTGCGGACGCGACCGCGCGCGGGCTCATCCCGAAGACATCGTAGCCGTGGCCGGCATCGTGAAATGCCGGCAGCTCGAAGGTCCCCACGACGCACCTGCTAGACGAGCGGCCAGTCGGGTGGACGCGTGATCACGCGCGTCTCGATGTACGAGTAGCGATGCGGCGCGGTGAAGTGCTTGCGCTCGTGCTCGAACCGGAAGACCTTCAGCAGGTCGACCTCCGGGTAGCCCTTCGCGCGCACGACCATCACCGGGCACTTCGCCTCGCGCACGACCTTCTCGGACACCGAGCCGAGCAGCACCCGCTCGAGACCGGTCTTGCCGTGCGAGCCGATGAAGATCAGGTCGGCGCCGACCTCGGCGGCGAGCCCGAGGATCTCCTCGTCGGGGCGGCCGATCCGGGTGTGGACGAAGAACTGGATCTCGGACGCCGTGTCGCGACCGTCGAACGCGGACTTCGCGCGGCGGACGATCACGTCACGTACCTCGTCGGCGGTCCGGTACGTGGCGGCGCCGTGCCCGATCCCGACGTGAGGCTCGAGCGCGGCGACGATATGCAGCACGTGTTGGGGAGCGCGTGCGGCTACGTCGACGGCGCGCGCGAGGGCAGCCTCGGCGCTCGGCGAGAAGTCGTACGCGACGACGACTTGAACAGGACGGGCTTCACTCACGGGGACCTCCTGTCCGACGAATGTGCAGGCGCGGTGCCACGCGCTAACCGATGGCTAACCGCGGAATCTCAGGCGGTGGCCCGCACGTCCTGCGACCCCACGTGCAGCGACCGCAGGGTTTGCGCGAATCGCTATCCGAGCAGCTCGTGCAGCGTCGACGCGAGCTCGTCGATCTTGATCGGCTTCGTGAGGTAGCGATGAAAGCCGAGCTCTCTCGCGCGCGCGGTGTCCTTGACGAGCGCTGCTGCGGTCAGCGCGATCACCGGGATCTGTCGGGTGTCCGGCCACTCCTTCAACAGCTTCACCGCGTCGAAGCCACTCATCCCGGGCAGGTTGATGTCCATGATGACGACCGCGGGCTGGTGCGCGCGGATGAGCTCGAGCCCGATCTCGGCGGTCGGGGCGGTGATCAGCTCGATCGACGAGAAGTCGTCCATCACCTCGCGCATGAACGCGATGTTCGACGGGTTGTCCTCGACGTAGACGATCTTGCGGCGCTGCCCGCCTTGCGCGAGCCACGTCTCCTGCGGCTCGACCGTCGGGGCTTCCTGCGCCGGGGCGACCTGCGCGATCGGCACCTCGACCCAGAACTCGGACCCCTTGCCGGTCTCGCTCGCAAAGCCGACCGAGCCCTTCATCAGCTCGGCGAGCCGCTTGCTGATCGCGAGCCCGATCCCGGTGCCCTCGATCGGACCGGTCTCTTGCCCGGCGCGCTGGAACGGCTCGAAGATCTTGCTGCGCTTCGCCTCGGGGATCCCGATGCCGTCGTCGACCACGGCGAGCCGCAGTGCCTTCTCGCCGCGCGACACCCGGAACGTCACGTGGCCGCCCGCCTTGTTGTACTTGATCGCGTTCGACCCGAAGTTCATCAGGATCTGCGCGAGCCGGGTGCGATCGGCGACCACCGGGGGCAGGCTGCTCGACAGCGGCGCGATCGCGATCTGGATCTGCGCGCGGCTCGCCATCGGCTCGAGCGTCGACACGACCTCGTCGAGCACCTCGCGCACGCCGACCGGCTCGGCGGAGATCGTCACGGCGCCGGCCTCGATCCGCGACAGATCGAGCACCTCGTCGATCAGCCGCAGCAGGTGCTCGCCGCCGCGCAGCACGTGCTCGATCCGCTCCTGCTGGCGCTCGCTGAGCGGCTGCTTGCGATCGCGCTGCAGCAGCTGGGCGAACCCGAGCACCGCGTTCATCGGCGTGCGCAGCTCGTGGCTCATCGACGCGAGGAACTCGCTCTTCGCGGCGCTCGCGGCCTCGGCCTGCTCGCGGGCGCGGCGCAGCTCGTCGGCGCGCTGCTGGTCCTCGGTGACATCGACGATCAGCGACACCGTGCCGTGCTCGGCGGTCGTGCGCTCGACGACGCGCAGCGCGCGCCCTTCCTTCGTCTGGACCTCGAGCACGCCGGACGGCACCGTGTGATAGCTCAGCCAGCGCTTGCGGACGACCGACGGATCGCTGCCCTTCGTGTCGATCGTCTTGACGATCGCGTCGAGCACGTCCTCGAACCGGCGGCCGACGACGGGCCCGGTGAACGCTTGCGAGAACAGGCCACGAAACGCGCTGTTGACGAGCACGACGCGGTCCTCCTCGTCGTACAGCGAGAACGCGTCCTGGATGCTGTCGACGGCGGACAGCAGGTACGCGTTCGCGCGCCGCGCCTCGGCCTCGATCCGCTTGCGATCGGTGACGTCGCGGATCGCCGCCGACATCATCGTGCCCTGCGGGCTCTGGATCGGGCTCAGGCTGATCTCGACGGGGAACTCGGTGCCGTCGCGCCGGCGGCCGAACAGCTCGAGCCCGGTGCCCATCGGCCGTGCGCGCGGCGACGACACGTAGCGCTGGACGTGTGACGGGTGGCGATCGCGGAACCGCTCGGGGATCAGAAACTCGATCGTCTTGCCGATCAGCTCGGCGCGCGGATAGTCGAACATCCGCTCGGCCTGCAGGTTGACGAGCACGATCGTGCCGCTGCGATCGCAGACGACGATGCCGTCGGGCGCGGCATCGACCAGCTCGCGAAACGGCAGCTCCTCGCGCCCGCTCGTGACATCGATGAATGCGGTGCGCGTGCCGACGACCTCGCCGTTCTCGGTCGCGAGCGTCGACGATGCCCGGATCGAGATCCGCGTGCCGTCCTTGCGCAGGACGATCAGCTCGCAGTTGCGGATCTGGCCATCGCGCTCGAACTGCTGTTTCGCATCCTCGATGGTCGCCGCCGACTCGGGCGCGCACAGCTCCCGGAACCGCAGCCTGCCTTCGACCTCCTCACGCTGGTAGCCGAGCCAGTCGAGCCACGTCTGGTTGACGTGCTGGATCACCCCGTCGCGGTTCGCCGAGTGGAACGCGCAGGGTGCCTGCTCGAATAGATCGAGTCGCGTGCGAGCTTCGGTCGAATCAACCGGCATGGGGAATCCTGATGCAGAAGACCGCGCCTGGATGCCCGGCTTCGACCCAGATCGTTCCCTGGTGGGCCTCGACCGCGAGCTTGCAGAACGCGAGGCCGAGACCATAACTCGTGCGGGCGAGCTGCGACCCGACCTGGACGTAGCGATCGAAGATTTGCTCCCGCTGGTCGTCCGGGATGCCTGGCCCGCTGTCGGTGACCCGGATCAGCGTCACGTCGCCCTTCGTGCTCGCCTCGATCCGGACCGTGCTGTCTTCGGGCGCGTGGCGGATCGCGTTGTCGACGAGGTTCTCGAGCACCCGCCGCAGCAGGTCGGCATCCGCCATCACCCCGATGCCGGGCGCGACGTCGACCGCGAGCTCGAGGCTTGCCGCCTGCGCACGCACCCGCATGGCGGAGGCGACCGCGGTGCACAGCGTGCCGAGATCGACCTGCGTGCGATGGATCGCGAGCCGCCCCTCGTCCGCCTTGCCGACATCGAGCAGGTTCTGGATCATGCGCAGCAGCGCGCCGGCCTCGGCGTGGATCTTCGTGGCGGCATCCTTCGCGCGGTCGCTCGCGTTCGGATCGCGCGCGATCCGCTGGCCGTGCAGCTCGATCGCGTTGACCGGGTTCTTGAGGTCGTGGACGATGAACGCGCTCAGCTGATCCTTCTGCAGCTGCATCCGCATCAGATCGTCGCGCTGGCGGCGCGTCAGATCGTAGAGCTCGCTGCGTTCGGTCGCGAGCCGCCGCAGCTTCGTGGCGGCCGCGACGCGCGCGATCAGCTCGTTCGGCCGGAACGGCTTCGTGATGTAGTCGTCGCCGCCCGCCTGCTGCGCGCGGTCGAACGTGTCGACATCACGCTGTGCGGTCAGAAACAGGATCGGGACCTCGGCGCCGCCCGGCAGCGCGCGCAGCTTGGCGCAGGCCGTGATCCCGTCCATGCCCGGCATCCGGATGTCCATCAGCACGCAGTCGGGGTGGACCTGCTCGAACTTCGCGACCGCCTCTTCCCCGCTGGTCGCGAGCTCGACGCGGTAGTTGTCGTCCTCCAGCGTGGCACGGGCGAGCGCGCGGTTCTCCGCGTTGTCGTCGACCACGAGTACGACGCCATGGACCACCTCGTCCATAAGTCCTCGCAGCATAGCGAGGCCCGGAAATCGCGCAACGGGGTCGGCAGCGGATGCGCGTCGCGACGCACCCGTCGCAAGGGTTTCGCATCACCGCACGATCCCCCGGCCTAAGTCACGTGCCCGAGGTGGCACGGGGGGTGCTCTTCGACAGGATCATGAAGTTGCGCGAGCTCATGAAGTCCCCGGTCACCGTCGACGAGGACACGCCTCTCGGCGAGGTCCAGGCACGCATGCGCGCACAGCATGTCCGTCATGTACCGGTCGTCGTCGACGGCGAGCTGCGCGGGATGATCTCGGACCGCGACATCTATTGTTACCGCGCACTGATGTCGAACGAGATCGACTGGGAGCGCTCACCGGCAAAGTGGGCGATGGTGACGGCGATGCAGGTCGCCGACCCCGACGACGCACTTGCCGACGTCGCGCACCGCCTGTCGGACGCACCACTCGCGGCGATGCCGGTCGTCGATCACGGCAAGCTCGTCGGCCTGGTGACCGCGAACGACGTGATCGAGGCCCAGGTCCGCGCGGCGATGGCCTGAGCTGGCTTGCAGCGGCGCGGTTCGTGAAGGATGGTGAGTCCGAAGGAGCCCGATCGTGAAACGCATCCTCGTCGCCCTCGATTCCTCGCCGCGCGCACCGATGGTGCTCGAGGCGGCCGCCCGGCTCGCCGAGCTCGTCGGCGCCAAGCTCCTGCTGTTTCGCGCGGTGACCGTCCCGCCCGATCTCCCCGACGACATCTTCACGGTGACCGATCTGCGGCTCGAGGAGCTGCTGCTCGGCAACGCGCGCGGCGACCTCGCGAACCTCGCGAAGCAGGTGCCGGCGGACCGGATCGAGAAGTCGATCACGACGTTCGCGACCGCGTGGGATGGCATCTGCCGGACCGCGCGCGACGAGAACGTCGATCTGATCGTGATCGGATCGCACGGCTACGCCGGGCTCGATCGCCTGCTCGGCACGACGGCGAGCAAGGTCGTCAATCACGCCGACCGCAACGTGCTCGTCGTGCGCGCCGCGGTCTAGGTCAGTGCACGAGCCGCGACGCGATCCGCTCGCGGAGTCGTGGCCACTGCTCCGCAGCGACATCGAAGTCGCGCGCGCACAGCTGCTTCCAGTCCTCGAGCTCGCGAGCGAGTGCACGGTCGACCGACGACTCGAGTTGCTCTGCGACATGCGCGAGCCCGTCCGCATCGCCATGGGCAATCGCCCAGTCTGCGCCGACGAGCAGCGCGCCGGGCTTTGCAGCCGCGTTCCCGTGTTGCTCCGTCTTCATGGTGGTCTGCCGTCCTTTCTTCGGATCCCACCTGGATCAGAGCAAACGCCGATCCAGCCGAGCTACGAAGCCCGACGAGAACGCGACGCTTTCTTACGAAGATGCGCGACGCGCTACCAGATTCCTCCATGCGAGTCCGTGATGCCGGACGGCAACAGCTGCGAGAGCCGCATGCGGCCGGGTGCCGCGTGCGCGTCGCAGAACCAGCGCTCGCCGTCGGACTCCTCTCGCAGCTTCATGCACTCGCGACACTGCGGCTGGATCTCGATCTCGTGATCGGTGAGGCCGACGACGAGCGTCGGACACGTCGCTTGCTCGATCACGGTCATCGCGAGCGAACGCTTCGGGTGGTGCATGCCGTAGCGACCGACGACGATCAGGTCCGCGCTGATCTCGGCGGCGAGGTTCGTGATCTCCTCGGCGGGCCGGCCGCAGCGGACATGGATCCGCGTCCGCCAGCTGTCCTGGCCGTCGCGGAACGTATCGAGGCCTTCGAGCACGAGCCGGCCGAGCCAGGCCTTGATCGGCTCGAGATCGAGCTTCGGATCCTCGACGACGGTGATGATGTGGAGGTCCGGCGCATCGTGGCGCTTGGCCTGATCGAGCGCGTGCTCGAGCACGATCTCGGCGTACTCGGAGCGATCGAGAGCGATGACGATCGGGAACCGGCGCACGATCGAGGTGGTCATGGTCGGCCTCGCTGCATCGCTCGTGCCGCATCGCGCGTCACGAGAGCAAACGCGCAGTGGTTGCGCCGGGTGCAGCGCCGTTCGCGCGACGCGTTGGCGCGGACGCTGCACCGCTGGCGATCATGCATCAACCTGCCCAGGCGTCCGAAGTCGCCCTGTTGCTCGGCGATGTCGACCCGCTGACGATCGCCCGCATCCTCGAGATCGGCCCTTCGATCGACGAGATCGACGAGGCGCTGCGTGCGCGCGAGGACGAGCTCGCCGCCCAGCGAGAGCCCTCGACGGCCCGCGTCGCCGAGGTCCGCGCGGTGCTCGACGAGCTCGAGACCACCGAGGAAGTGGACGAGGGCGTCCCCGCGAGCTGAGTGACACGTGCGCAGAGATCGCAGGAACGGCTACCCCGGCGTCGATGTTCATGGCGTCGTGGGGCAGCCTGCGTGCCGCTGCCAGGGCGTTCGCCCGGGCGACGCGCCCGGCCCAAGCTCGTGGTTTCGCAGGCGGGTCGAGCGGGGCAGAGGAATTCGCGCAAACGGTGCGTGGTTCCGAATCGCCACGCAGCGGTTGCGCCGGTATCCTGCCAACTACGCGATATTTGCTGGCACGAGCCTCGCTAAAGGACTTCAGCATGGCACGCACAGGTCGCATTCTGGTTGTCGATGACGAGGTGAACGCACGTACCGCGCTCGCGGAGCTGTTGCGCGACGAGGGGTACGACGTGGAGACCGCTGCCGATGCCTTCAAGGCGCTCGGCAAGTACGAGTCCTTCGCCCCGCACGTCGTGGTCACCGACCTCAAGATGCCCGGCATGGACGGCATCGAGCTGGTCAAGAAGATCCGCGCAGCGGAAGACCCCGCCGCCGTGGTCGTGATGACGGCATTCGGCGCGGTCTCGTCCGCGGTCGACGCGATGCGCGCCGGCGCGGCCGAGTACCTGACGAAGCCGCTCAACTTCGACGAGCTGCTCGTCGTGCTCGACAAGGTGTTCGAGCAGCAGGAGCTCCGTCGCGAGACCCGCCAGTTGCGTGCCCGGGTCCGCGATCGCGTCGCCCCGAACAACATCGTCGGCTCGAGCCCGCCGATGCAGCGCGTGTTCGAGATCGTCGATCAGGTCGCGCCGAGCCGGGCCACCGTGCTGATCACCGGCGAGTCCGGTACCGGTAAGGAGCTCGTCGCGAACGCGATCCACCAGCGGTCGCCGCGCGCGAACGGCCCGTTCATCAAGCTGCACTGTGCGGCACTCGCGGAGAGCCTGCTCGAGAGCGAGCTGTTCGGTCACGAGCGCGGCTCGTTCACCGGCGCGATGGCGCGCAAGGACGGACGGTTCCAGCTCGCGGACGGCGGCACGCTGTTCCTCGACGAAATCGGCGAGATCTCGCCGGCGATCCAGGTCAAGCTGCTGCGCTTCCTCCAGGAGCACGAGTTCGAGCGCGTCGGTGGCAACCAGACGATCCGCGTCGACGTGCGCGTGATCGCCGCGACCAACCGCAACCTCTCCGAGGAAGTCGCGAAGGGTAAGTTCCGCGAGGATCTGTTCTACCGGCTCAACGTCGTATCGCTCGAGATGCCGCCGCTGCGCGATCGGCGCACCGACATCCCGGCGCTCGCGAAGTTCTTCCTCGATCGCTACACGAAGGAGAACGCGAAGACGATCGAAGGCTTCACGCCGGACACGCTCGAGCTGCTCGTCGCGTACGACTGGCCCGGCAACGTCCGCGAGCTCGAGAATGCGATCGAGCGCGCGGTCGTGCTCGCGAACGGCCCGCTGCTCGAGCCACGCCACCTCCCGCCGAGCGTGCAGCCGCGGATGACGCCATCGGGCATGCCGGTGATCCCCGGCTCGACGATGGCGGACATCGAGCGCTACGCGATCCTCGAGACCCTCAAGTCCACCGGCGGCTCGACGTCGAAGGCCGCCGACATCCTCGGCATCAGCGTGCGGACGATCCAGTACCGCCTGCACCAGTACAACGAGGCCCCGCGATCGGAGATCGACGTTGTACGCAAGGAGCGCGCCTCGGCCCCGATCGTGGTCGCACGTAACGCCGGCAACACGTGAGCTCGTTCCTCGACGAAGTCCTCGGGTACGTCGGGTTGGAGGATGGGGACCGAGAGAAGCTGCGTGGCCTGCATGGCAGGCTGGCGCCGCATTTTCCGGACATCGCGAGCACGTTCTACGACGCGGTGTGGAAGAACGCGGGTGCCGCAGCCGTGCTGTCCGGCCCCGAGCAGATCGAACGGCTGCGCGTCACCCTGATCGACTGGATGTCGACCGGCCTGCTCGGTCCGTATGACGAGCGGTTCTACGACAAGCGGTCGCGGATCGGCCGCCGCCACGTCGCGATCGGCCTCGCCCAGCAGTACATGTTCACCGCGATGAACGTCGTGCGCGGCGCGTACCACGACCGGATCGCGCAGCTCATGGCCAACGACGATCCTGCCGATCGGCGTGCCACGCACCGCGCGGTCGACAAGCTGCTCGATATCGAGCTCGCGATCATGGTGCGGCATTACCAGCTCGACTCCGAGGACAAGCTCGTCGCGCGCGAGCGCCGCATCCTCGGCGATCGCTTGACCGCGATGCAGACACTGTCCGCCGGTCTCGCCCACGAGGTGCGCAACCCGCTCAACGCGGCGAAGCTGCAGCTCGAGCTGCTCGAGCGCCGGCTGATCCGCCAGGGCGCCGACGATCCGCGGCTGATCGAGCCGTGCGAGCTCGCGCAAAAGGAGATCGAGCGGCTCACCGAGCTGCTGAATGACTTCCTCGCGTTCGCCCGGCCGCCCGAGCTCCACACCCAGGAGCAGGACATCGCCGCGCTGCTGCGGCAAGTCGTCGACCTCGAGCGGATCGATGCCGAGCGTCGCGGCGCCGATCTCGCGCTCGCGAGCCCGGACAAGCTGCTCGCGCACGTCGATCCGTCGAAGATCAAGCAGCTCGTGCTGAACCTCGTGCGCAACGCGATCGAGGCGGTGCCGCGCGGCGGCCACGTCGCGGTCGAGCTCGCCGGCGATCACGACGAGATGCACATCCGCGTCTCCGACGACGGGCCGGGCATTCCGGAAACGGTGCGGCCGCGGATCTACGAGCCGTTCTTCTCGACGAAGGAAGGCGGCACCGGGCTCGGGATGTCGATCGTGCACAGCCTCGTCGCGCTGCACGGCGGCACGATCGACTTCGTCACGTCGCCGCGTGGGACGCAGTTCGAGGTGACGCTGCCCCGCAGGCCATAGCCTCCGCGCTACCCGGCACGCCGATGTCGCGCGATATCCTCGGCGCACGCATAGCACGTCGCGATCGCGGGCAGCGCGTCGAGCCGGTCGGTGCCGATCGGCTCACCGCAGTGCACGCATTTTCCGTACGTGCCGTCGTCGATGCGGTGTAGCGCGGCGACGATCTCGGCGAGCAGCTTCGCATCGGAGTCGCCGAGCCTCGAGAGTACCTGCGCATCCCACTGCTCCGTCGCGCGCTCGACGTCTTCCGTCTCGCGCGATGCAAGCTGTTCGTCGACGCGGTCGAGCTCGTCGCGATAGCGAGCGAGCAGCAGAGCGCGCTGACGCAGGAGCCTACGACGCATGAGAGTGGTCCGCATGGTCACGTGAAATTGCATCGCGCGTTCCAGTGCTCGACGGCGGTCGCGTCGCTGAGTCGCGAAACGTCCGCGCACCAGCCCGATCCGATCCGACAACTCTGCGCCGATCGTCGTGCGAGGCGCCGTGAGCGCGGGATCGAAGCTGGCCCGCATCGTGCTCGCCTGGTTGTTCCGATGACATCTCTCGCCGTTGTTCCCGCCACAACCCGTCGTCGCGACGACAGCGTGCTGCGCATCGTGGTCGAGCTCGCCGCGGATCTGACCGACGCGAGGACCGCGAGCGAGCGAGCCCAGCGTCTCGTCGACGCGATCCCGCTGCTCATCCCCTGCGATTCTGCGGTGTTGCTGCGGCTCGAGATCCGCGACGGCAAGGAGACGCTCGTGCCGATCGCGAGCCATGGCGTCGTCGAGGAGCTCAAGAGCCAGCGGTTCGAGGTCGCGGCGCATCCGCGGTTCGCGCAAATCGTTCGCCGTCGCACCCTGATCCACTTCCGTGATGCATCGCTACCGGACCCGTTCGATGGCCTGCTGATCAGCGGCCAGCCGCTGAGCCGCGTGCACGCGTGCATGAGCGCGCCGCTGATCGTCGGAGGCGAGCTGCTCGGCGTGCTCGCGATCGACGCGCTCGACCCGCGCGCGTTCGACCGCGTCGACGCTCTCGTCGTCACCGCGTTTGCGACGCTCGGTGCCGTCGGCATGCGCACCGCCGGGCTGATCTCGGCGCTGTCGCAGCAGGCGAGCGCGGCCGAGCAGATCGTCCGCCAGCTCGCCCGCGACGACGATCGCTCGGGTCACGTGCTGTGCGCGAGCGCGGCGATGCGCGCGGTCGTCCGCGAGGCGGAGATCGCGGCACGCTCCGATCTCGCGGTGCTGATCACCGGCGAGACCGGCACAGGCAAGGAGGTCGTCGCGCGCTCGATCCACGTCGCGAGCGGCCGCTCCGAGCGCCCGCTGATCTACATCAACTGCGCGGCCCTGCCCGAGTCGATCGCCGAGAGCGAGCTGTTCGGCCACGTGCGCGGTGCGTTCACCGGGGCGCTCGACCACCGCGCCGGCAAGTTCGAGATCGCGAACCACGGCACGCTGTTTCTCGACGAGATCGGCGAGCTTCCGCTCTCGATCCAGCCGAAGCTGCTGCGCGCGCTGCAGACCGGCGAGATCCAGCGCGTCGGCGCCGATCAGGTCGAGCGCGTCGATGTCCGCATCATCGCGGCGACGAACCGCGATCTCGAGAAGGAGGTCGCCGCCGGGCGGTTTCGCGCCGACCTGTTTCACCGGCTCAGCGTGTATCCGATCGAGCTGCCGCCGCTGCGCAAGCGCCGCGAGGACATCCTGCTGCTCGCCGGGTTCTTCCTCGACGACGCGCGCATCCGCCTCGGCCTCGGTGCCGTTCGCCTGACGCCGGACGCGCGCACGGCGCTGCTCGCGCACGACTGGCCCGGCAACGTCCGCGAGCTCGAGCACGCGATCCTGCGCGCCGCGCTACGAGCCGCGCGCGGTCGCCGCCGCGAGACCGTCGTCATCGACGCGGCGAGCCTCGATCTGCCCGCGATGTCGTCCGCGCCGAGCCTCGTCGCGTTGCCAGCGCCGGCATCGACGGCCGCGCACGCGACGCTCGAGGACGCGGTCGATGACTTCAAGCGCCGGCGGATCGCGGAGACCGTCGAGCGCTGCGGTGGCAACTGGGCCGAGGCTGCGCGTCAGCTCGGCGTCGATCGCGGCAACCTGCATCGCACCGCGAAGCGCCTCGGAATCCACGGTTAGCGTGCCGCGCAATCCGTGCAGCACCGGTTTCGGGGAAACGCGATCGCTGCGCGAATCGCGCAGGCATCGCGCTTGCTGACACCACGCATCGAGAAAAGGAGACCCACGATGCGTGTACACAAGATTCTCTTCGCGCTGATCGTCGCGGCCGCTGCGGGCTGCTCGAAGCCCAAGCCGGCACCCACGGAAGACACGAACGCGCCAAGTCCGGGTGCGGTCGCGAAGGCGAAGGAGATCTTCAGCCAGCGCTGCGTCGCGTGCCACGGCCCGTCCGGACACGGTGACGGGCCCGCGTCCGCGACCCTCAATCCCAAGCCGCGCAAGTTCGCCGATCCGAGCTGGCAGGCGAGCGTCACCGACGACTACATCGAGAAGATCGTCAAGCTCGGCGGCGCCGCGGTGGGCAAGAGCCCCGCGATGCCATCCAACCCCGACCTCAACGACCCGCAGGTCGTCGCTGGCCTCCGTCAGGTCGTCCGCGGCTTCAAGACCGCGAACTAGGAGAATTCCATGCGCGCAACTACCACTGTATTGATCGGCCTCCTGGCCGCCGCGTGCTCGCGCGAGAGCGGATCCACCGCCGGCATGGGGACGTCGAGCGGCGGGATCGGCGGGCTGATGAAGGCTCGCAACCTCACCGAGGCCGACGTCAAGGCGGCGCTCGCGACCTACACGCCGAGCGGCCGCCCCGACGAGTACCTCGTGTTCGGGTCAGGCGGTCACTCCGGCCAGGTGATCGTCGTCGGCGTGCCGAGCATGCGCATCCTCAAGTACATCGGCGTGTTCACGCCCGAGCCGTGGCAAGGCTGGGGCTTCGACGACAAGTCGAAGGCCGTGCTCGCCGAGGGCAAGCGCGGCGGCAAGGACCTGACGTGGGCCGATACCCACCACCCCGCGCTCAGCGAGACCGGCGGTGACTACGACGGCCAGTACCTGTTCATCGGCGACAAGGCGAACGCACGCATCGCGGTGATCGACCTCAAGGACTTCACGACGAAGCAGATCGTGACGACCGAGCTGATCGGCTCGGATCACGGCGCCGCGTTCGTGACGCCGAACACCGAGTACGTGATCGAGACGACGCAGTACCCGACGCCGCTCGGCGGTGCGTTCGCCGATCCGAAGGAGATCAAGGAGAAGTTTCGCGGCGCCGCGGTGTTCTGGAAGTTCGATCGCGCGAAGGGCCGGATCGACAAGGCCGCTTCGTTCGCGATCGAGCTGCCACCGTACACGCAGGATCTGTCCGACGCCGGCAAGCTGACCTCGGACGGCTACGCGTTCTTCAACTCGATCAACACCGAGCTGTCGTACGGCGGCAACATGGAAGGCAATCCGCCGATGGAGTCGGGCTACTCGCAGCACGACATGGATTACCTCCACATCGTCAACTGGAAGAAGGCGGAGCAGCTCGTCGCCCAGGGCAAGTTCGAGAAGATCGCGGACATGCGGGTGATCCGGCTCGCGACCGCGGCCGCCGAGAACGTGCTCGCGTTCGCGCCGGAGTCGAAGAGCCCGCACGGCGTCGACGTCACGCCCGACGGCGAGAGCCTCGTCGTCAGCGGCAAGCTCGACACGCACGGCACCGTCTACGACTTCCGCAAGATCAAGGAGCTGATGGACAAGAAGCAGTACGCGACGAAGGACCCGTACGGCGTCGGCGTGCTCGACTTCAAGTCCGTCATCCGTGGCCAGGTCGAGCTCGGCCTCGGCCCGCTGCACACGCAGTTCGACGACAAGGGCAACGCGTACACGTCGCTGTTCCTCGAGACCGCGGTCGCGAAGTGGTCGGTCAAGGACCTCAAGCTGATCGAGAAGATCCCGACGCACTACAACATCGGCCACCTCGTCGCGGCCGAGGGCGACACGATCCATCCCGACGGCAAGTACCTCATCGCGATGAACAAGTGGGCGCTCGACCGGTTCGCGAAGGTCGGCCCGCTCCTGCCGCAGAACTTCCAGCTGATCGATCTCGCCGGCGAGAAGATGCAGCTCCTGTACGACCTCCCGATCCCGCTGGGCGAGCCGCACTACGCCCAGATGATCAAGGCCGACAAGCTGCACCCGATCGACGTCTACAAGCCCGGCGAGGACGCGATCTCGGGCACGAAGTCCGCGGACGCGGTCGAGGGTGGCAAGGAGCGCGTCGAGCGCCGCGCGGATGGCGTGCACGTCTACATGAGCGCGATCCGCAGCCACTTCACGCCCGACATCGTGCGCGTCAAGCAAGGCGACACCGTGCACGTCCACATCACGAACCTCGAGCAGGCGTACGACGCCACGCACGGCTTCGCGATCGACTCGTACAACATCAACCTGAGCCTCGAGCCAGGCGAGTCGAACGACGTCACGTTCGTCGCGGACAAGGCTGGCACGTTCCCGCTGTACTGCACGGAGTTCTGCTCCGCGCTGCACCTCGAGATGGCCGGCTACTTCGTGGTCGAGCCGAAGTGACGCCATGCGCGCCCTGCTCCTCCTCGCGCTCGTCGGCTGCGGCCGTGCCGAAGGGCACGCCGTCGCCGACGAGCCGCCGGTGCCGCCGCGCCCGGCGAGCTGCCGCGACCTCGGCCCCGCCGACGCGCTGCAGCCCGTGCTCGACGGCACCGACCGGGCGATCTGCCTCGCGCCGGGACGCTACGCCGGTCCGATCCGGATCGCGCGCACCGTCACGCTGTGGGGCCCGCGCGAGGCGGTGATCGCCGCGAGCTCCGGTACGGTCGTCTCGATCACCGGCGAAGGCGCGGCGCTGCAGGGCGTGACGATCGACGGGACCGGCGGCGTGTTCGATCGGCTCGACGCCGCGGTCGCGGTGACCGGGCGCGACATCCGCGTCGAGGGCATCGCGATCACGAACGCGGTCTACGGCATCCTCGTCGACAAGAGCGAGCGCGTGACGGTCGCCGGCAACCACATCCACGGGGACCGCGAGGCGGCGCTCGGGATGCGTGGCGACACGATCCGGCTGTGGGAGACCCGCGACTCGGTCGTCACCGACAACATCGTCGAGGACGGCCGCGACGTCGTGATCTGGTACTCGCGCGGCAACCGCATCGAGCGCAACCGGATCGTGCGCGGCCGCTACGGCGCGCACTTCATGTACAGCCACGACAACATCGTGCGCGGCAACGAGCTGCGCGGCGGCGTCGTCGGGATCTTCGCGATGTACAGCCGCGGCCTCGTGATCGAGCGCAACGTGATCGTCGATGCCGCGGGCGCGGCCGGCATGGGGATCGGGCTCAAGGAGTCCGGCAACCTCACGCTCGAGCACAACATCCTCGTCCACGACTCGGTCGGCATCTACATCGACAGCTCGCCGCTCCAACTCGGCGACACGCTGACGATCCGCAACAACGTGCTGCGGCTCGACCGCGCCGGCATCGTGTTCCACGCGAGCGGCCACCGGATCACGATCAGCGGCAACGACTTCGCCGACAACGACCAGCAGGTCCGCGTCGACGGCGGCGGCAATGCGGTCGACGTCGACTGGCACGACAACTACTTCGACGACTACACCGGTTACGACCTCGATGGCGACGACATCGGGGACGTCCGCTACGAGCTGCGCTCGGTCACCGGCCAGCTGATCGGCGAGCACACCGACCTCGCGCTGTTCCGCGGCACGCCCGCGCTCGGCCTGGTCGACGCCGCCGCCCACCTCGATCCGCTGTTCCAGCCGCAGCTCGTGCTCGCGGATCCGCGGCCGAGGATGACTGCTTCCGTGGAGGTTCCGTGATGCGCATCGAGCTCCAGCGCGTCGGCAAGACGTTCGGCAAGGTGGTCGCGCTGCGCGACATCGATCTCGCGATCGCGAGCGGTGCGAAGCTCGCGCTGATCGGTCCGAACGGTTCCGGCAAGACCACGCTGATCCGCGTGCTGCTCGGCCTCGTCTCGCATCGCGGCGAGGTCCGGCTCGACGGCTCGACCGATCGCGCCGCGCTCGCGCGCCGGATCGCGTACGTCCCGCAGGTCGCGCCGACGATGGCTGCGAGCGTCGCCGATGTCGTCGCCGCGATCTGCAAGCTGCGCCAGCTCGACCCCGCGACGGTGCGCGCCGCCGCGGACCGCCTCGAGCTGCCGCTCGCCACGCTCGCGCGCCGCGAGTTCCGCGCGCTATCTGGCGGCTCGAAGCAGAAGCTGCTGCTCGCGCTCGCGCTCGCCCCGCGTCCCGAGCTCGTCATCCTCGACGAGCCGACCGCGTCGCTCGACGCCGAGGCCCGCGGCCGCTTCCTCGGCCTCCAGCGCGAGCTGATCGGCGACGCGACCCTGATCCTGTGCTCGCACCGGCTCGAGGAGATCCGGCCGCTCGTCGATCACGTCGTCGCGCTCGAGGACGGCGCGATCGCCTACGACGGTTCCGCGGCCGAGTACCTCGCTGGTCGGGTCGGCACGCTGCTCGAGCTGCGGTTCCGCGGCGACGATCCGCGCTGGCTCGTCGAGCGCGGCTTCGCACGCGGCACCGATGGCTGGTGGAGCAAGAGCGTCGACCGCGCCGCGAAGCTCGCGCTCGTCCCGGCCGCGCTCGCATCGCTCGGCAGCGAGCTCGCGGATCTCGTGATCCGCGACGTCGACCTCGTCGAGCTCGGAGACCACCCATGAAGAAGCTGCTCGTCACCCTCGCCGCGATCGCGCTCGTGCTCGCGTTCGTCATCCGTCGCGGCACCGCGTTGCCCGACGAGGTCCAGCCGATCGCGTGGAACGCCGAGGCGTGCGCGCACTGCCACATGCTGATCGGCGATCCCGCGTTCGCCGCGCAGGTGATCACCACCGACGGCGAGGTCCTGTCGTTCGACGACCCGGGCTGCGCCGCGCGCTACCTCGCGGCGAACCGCGACCACGTCCACCGCGCGTGGTTCCACGATGGTCGCGCCGACCGCTGGCTCGCGCTCGACGAGGTCGCGTTCGTCCGCGTCGCCCACAGCCCGATGGGCTCCGACGTGATGGCCGTGCCGCGCGGCACGCCCGGCGCGCTCGCCCTGGGAGACCTCCCATGACCCAGGTCCTCGCCATCGCTCGCCTCGACTTTGCCGCGATCCGGCGCTCGCGCTGGATCTGGTTCTGTCTCGCGACCTACACCGTGCTCGGCATCGTGCTCGTCACCGCGTCGAGCCGCGAGTCCGCGATCCTCGGCTTCACCGGCTCGAGCCGCGTGTTGCTGTCGTTCTCGCACGCGCTGCTCGTCGCGATCCCGCTGATCGCCCTCACTGCCACCGCGCCGGTGATCCAGCGCGCCCGCGAGGACGGCTCGCTCGAGCTGCTGCTCAGCCAGCCGCTGTCGCCCGCGGCGTGGTTCGTCGCGACGTTCACGGTCCGGCTCGCCGCGCTGATCGCCCCGCTCGCGCTCGCGCTCGTCGGCATCGGCCTGTACGGCCAGCTCGCCTATCACGACCCGATCCCGTGGGCGTTCATCGCGCACGCGCTCGCGATCTCGGCGTCGCTGATGTCCGCGTTCGCGGGGATCGGCGCGCTGATCTCGGCGCACGTTCGCGACCCCGCGCGCGTCATCACGTACCTCGTCGTCACCTGGGCGCTCGCGGTCGCGCTCCTCGACTTCGGCGTGATCGGCATGCTGCTGCGCTGGCACGTCAACCCGCGCGTCGTGTTCGGCATCGCGATCGCGAACCCCGTCGAGGCCGCGCGGCTCGCGCTGCTCGGTCACCTCCAGCCCGATCTCGGCACGTACGGCCCGGTCGGCTTCTACCTCGCAAATCGCGTCGGCACGCACACGCTCTCGATCATCGGCGTCGCATGGCCGGCCGCGCTCGGCGCGATCACCTCCGCGCTCGCGTACTTCAAGTTCCGTCGCAGTGACCGCGTCTAGCGGAGAACAGGACGAACGCCATGACTCTCAAGACTCAACTCGCACGCTTCTACGCGTTCCTCGACCGCCCGCTGTTCGGCTGGGCGCGCGTCGCGCTGCTCGTGCTCGTGATCCCGCTCGGCCTCGCGTTCACGCAGCCGCTCTGGAAGATCTCGCTCCGCGCGCCGCAGTACCCGAAGGGTCTGTGGATGGAGATCTACACCCACAAGATCGACGGTGGAAACAACGGCCAGCACATCACCGAGATCAACACGCTCAACCACTACATCGGCATGCACAAGATCGATCGTGGCGAGCTCTCGGATCTGGACTGGATCCCGTTCGCGCTCGGCCTGCTGATCGTGCTCGCGCTGCGCTGCGCGGTGATCGGCAACGTCCGCGCACTGATCGATCTCGTCGTGCTGACCGGCTACGTCACGATCTTCGCGTTCGGTCGCTTCATCTACAAGCTGTACGTGTTCGGCCACAACCTCGACCCGACCGCGCCGCTCAAGGTCGATCCGTTCACGCCCGCGATCTTCGGGACGAAGCAGGTCGCGAACTTCACGACCACGAGCTGGCCGCAGCTCGGCTCGCTGCTCGTCGGCGTCTACGTGATCGGCATCACCGTCGTGCTCGCCTGGCACCTGATCTCGGGACGCGTCGAATCGATGCGCGCGGAGCAGGTGCCCGCGTGAGAGTCGCCGCGCTCGCACTGCTCGCACCGCTCGGCGTCTCCCACCTCGCCGGCGCCCAGGAGTGTCACGACCTGCCACCGTCGCAGCTGCCGACCGCTGCGCCTCGCCACGAAAGTGCCACCGATGATCGCGAACCGCCTGCGCCGCTCCTCGCGGTCACGACCGGCCTTCGCCTCGAAGCCGCCGCGATCCACGATCCGTACGATCAGCCGGGGTCGTACCAGGGGGCGATCCCGAGCCTCGAGCTCACCGCGCTCGGCGTGCGCGCGCGCGTCGCGGTCGGCTTCTATCGCGTCGAGCTGATGACCGTCGACGGCAGCGGGCTCGGTGATCTCCAGGTCGGTCTGCAGCGCGCGATCGTCGCGATCACCGCCTCGACCCAGCTCGGTGCGACCGTCTCCGCGACGCTTCCCACCGGCGACCGCACGCTCGCGCTCGGCATGGGCCACCCGATGGTGATGCCGTCGCTGTACGCGCACTGGACCGACAGTCGCTCGTCCGTCCTCGCGTCGGTCGGCTACGGCCGGATGCTCGCGTCCGGCGCCCACCATCACTTCGGTCCGCTCGTCAGCCCGATGAACCCCGAGGAGGTCAGTGCCGCCGTGCGCGGTGCTCGTCGCCTCGGTACGCGCACCGAGCTCGCCGCCGCCGTCTCGGGCGCGCTCCCTCTCACCGACGACGGCGATGCTCGCGCCGCGATCGCCGCCAGCGCGCGCTGGCAACTCGGCGATGCGACCGAGCTCGGCGTCGAGCTCTCCGCTCCGTTCGCGGGCTCCCCGATCGACGCGCGCGGCGCCGTCGACGTCAGCCGCACGTTCTGACCCCACCGCTCCCCACGTCCACGCAGCACGAAAGGACAGCCATGAACCCGACCCAAGTTGCCCTCGCAGACCTCGCGCGCCAGCAGCCCTCGTCGACCCGCGTCTTTCTGCGCCACGGTCTCGACTTCTGCTGCGGTGGCCGGCGCACGCTCGCGGAGGCCTGCGCGAAGGCCGGGCTCGACACCGAGCAGATCGTCCACGAGCTCGAGGCCGCCGCCGCGTCGAGCGGCGCCGACGTCACGCACTGGGACCGCCGCCCGCCGGCCGAGCTCTGCGCGTTCATCGTCAGCCGCTACCACGAGGCACTCCGGCGCGATGTCCCGCCGCTGATCACGGCCGCGCGCAAGGTCGAACGCGTCCACGCGGACAAGCCCGCCGTCCCGCTCGGCCTCGCCGACGAGCTCGACGAGCTCTGGTCCGAGATGCAGCAGCACATGATGAAGGAAGAGCGCGTGCTGTTCCCGATGATCCGGCAGGGCGCGCGCGGCCAGCAGGTCTTCATGCCGATCCGCGTGATGGAGCAAGAGCACGACACGCACGCCGAGCATCTCGCGCGCCTGCGCCAGCTCACGCACGACTTCGAGATCCCCGCGCACGCGTGCGCGACGTGGAGCGCCCTCTACCGCGGCCTCGCGACGCTCGAGGCCGAGCTGCAGGAGCACATCCACCTCGAGAACAACATCCTGTTCCCGCGCGCCAGCTACGAGTGAGGTGAGTCGGAGGATCGAATCATCACTTCACGCCGCGAGACTTCGTGCGACGGCGGTAGCTCGGCGTCGCGGCGGGGAAGCGACGCGGGACGCCACGCAGCGTGTTCGCGCTGCGGGTCCACTCGATCGTCGGCGCGACCTGCGAGAAGCCACCGCGCGGCGGGACGACGTCGTCGAGCAGCGGGAGGCAGACGTGGAGCGCCGACGAGAACGCGGTCGCCGAGGGGAAGCGCTCGGCGGGATCCTTCGCGAGCGCGCGCATCACGATGCGATCGAGGATCGGCGGGACCGCACTGCCCGCGCGCAGCGACGGCGGGACGACCTCGTCGGAGATCTGGCGGCGAATGATGTCGCTCGGGTCGCCGCCGCCGAACGGCGTGGTGCCGGTGAGCAGCTCGTAGAGGATCACGCCGACGGCGTACAGATCCGACGACGTCGACGAGCCGAAGCCGAGCGCGACTTCCGGAGCCATGTAGTCGGGCGTGCCGGAGACGAGCTCCTCCTCGGGATCACGGCGCATGACGTCGCCCGGGGCGAACTGCGCGTGCGCGAGGCCGAAGTCGATCAGCGTCGCGCGCTCGGTGCGAGCGTCGTCGTCGTCGGTATCGACGAGGACATTGTCGCTCTTGACGTCGCCGTGGACGACGCCGGCGGCGTGCATCGCATCGAGGCCGGCGAGGATCTGGCGGACGATCAGGACGCCGCGGCGGAGCGACGGCGGACCTTCGCGATGCAAGCGACCGCCGAGCGGCTCGCCCTGGACGCGCGGCATGACGAGGAACGGGATGCCATCGTCGGTCGCGCCGTGGCGCAGGACCGAGACGACGTTCGGGTGGCTGACGACGAGACCGGCGAGTGCCTCGTCGCGGAAGCGGCGGAGCGCGTAGTCGTCGTTCGCGCGTTGCGGCTGGAGCAGCTTGAGCGCGACGAGCTGGCCGTCCGGCGCCTCGGCTTCGTAGACGATCCCCATCCCACCTGCACCGATGACGCGGCACAGCCGGAGCTCGGCCACCTGATCACCGGGCCCCGGAATACTGCGCTCCCCACGAGACATGGCTCGCGCTCTTTCAACACCTGTGCCGCACCACGTGGTTGGTGCAAACGTAAAGAACGCGAATGCACTGCGCGCCGGCGTCGTGCCGTGCGCATTCGCTGCAGACAACTTCGTCGACGAATTCGCGTGGCTCTCGTCGAGCTTGCGCCGGATCTGCGCGCGAGTGGGAGCTGCACACATCGGTAGCTCGACGAGATCGCAGCGTCGAGCGGTCGATCCACGTCAGGTCGCCGGGTGTCGGTCGCGGCGACATGCGGCGACGATCTGCTCGACGGCAGCGTCGTCATGGCCGCCTCGTGCGGTGACGTCCGGATGGGTCGGTGGCTCGAACGCGACGCCGATGCCCGGTAGCGTCGGCGCATCGCCGCGACGGGCGCGCGCGTACAGTCCCTTGACGTCGCGCGCCTCGCACTCCGCGAGCGGGGTCGCGACGTGGACCTCGACGAAGCGCGGGGCGAGCGCGCGGGCGGCGTCGCGGTGCGCGCGGCGCGCGGCGGTCGCGGCGACGAGGACGACGTGGCCCTGGTGTGCGAGCAACGCGGCGAGCTTGCCGACGGTCGCGTAGAACGCATCGCGATCGGCGGCGTCGTAGCGCTGGGTCGCGAGCGCGTCGCGCAGCTCGTCGCTGTCGAGCAGGATCGCGCGCTCGGGCAAGCGATCGCGCACGCGCGCGGCGAGCGTCGACTTGCCGGACGCCGGCAGGCCGGTGAACCACACGACGATGCCGGGCGACGCGGTGGCGCTCATCGGAACAGACCGTCGGCCCACGCCGGGTCGAAGTGCCTGGTGTCGAGCGCGGCTTCGGCGAGGCCGAGCAGCCGGTCGCGGCCCTTCGGGCTGAGGTTCGGGTAGAAGCGCGGGTTGCACACGACGAGCGCGCGCCACGCGAAGAACGGCGGGACGACGGAGAGCAGCACGCGATCGCCGGTGCGCTGCAGGTAGGTGTCCCAGAACCGGTGCCACAGCGGACCGAGGCCGCGCCATGCGGTCGGCGCGTCGAGCGAGAACAGCACGAAGTTGATCGCCATCGCGGTGAGATCGTCGGCGGGCTCGCCGCAACCGCCGCGACTCGCGTCGAGCAGCGTGAAGTGCGTGCCTTCGTCGAACACGACGTTGAACGGATGGAAGTCGCCGTGCGTGCGCGCGAGCCGCGACTCGTGCTCGCGCAGCCGCCACCGCCACTCGACGCAGCGAGTCTCGATCGCGCGCAGTCGCTCGAGCGGCGCGCCGGCGATCGCGGGGAAGCCGTCGATCATGCCGAAGATGCCCTCGCCGTGACCGACGAGATCGCGGATCGCGCGGCGGTAGCGCAGCGGATCGCGGATCGGCGTGTGGAGGTCGGCGAGGTAGCCGGCGAGGATCTCGACGCGCGCGACATCGAGTGGCTCGGTGCGCGCGCGCGTGGCGACGCGGCGGAGGTCATCCGCGTAGATCGTGCCCGGCGCGTAGGTCGTGATGAGATAGAGCTCGCCGCCATCGCGGATCGAGATCAGGTCGCCGGTCGGGCTCATCGCGCCGACGTCGATCGCCTCGACGTGACGCGGGATCCGCGGAAAGTCGTCGAACGCGAGCAGCATGTTCGCCGCGCGATCGGCACGGCGATCGTGTCCGAACTCGTCGGAGGAGGCGACGCGCCACACGAGCTCGAGGCGCTTGCCGTCGGCGGCGGCGAGCGTGACGCGCACGGGAAGGCCGTAGCCCGCAGCCTTTGCCGTCGCGCCCGTCGTCGCGCCGCTGTCGGGGGCGAGGCCCTCGATCGCGAGGAGCTCGTAGCCCGGATAGAGCCGGGCGAGGTGCTCGCGGAGGCGGGGCGTCACGGCATTCACGATCGATCGACGTGCACTCGATGTGCCCGGCTCGACGAGCTGGAGCGCGCACCGGTCGCGTCGCGAACCTGGGTGGACGCAGCTCGTGCCGAGAATTGTGGCGTAACTCCAGGTGGGAGCCTGGAATACAGGTTGCTCAGGGGCGTGATCGGGAAACCCCAACAGGAGGGATTCACATGGCGAACATCATCCGACGAAACGAGAACACTGAAACGGGTATTGCGAATCGCGATCCACTCCAGCTCCTCATGAGGGACATGCTGCGGTGGGATCCGTTCCGCGAGATGGTCCCCACGTCGTGGCTGGGGCCCGGCTATCCGGAGCCGGTATTCACGCCGGCGTTCGAGGTCAAGGAGACCAAGGACGCGTTCGAGTTCAAGGCGGATCTGCCGGGCGTGAAGGAACCGGACCTCGAGGTCAAGCTGACCGGGAACCGGCTGTCGGTGATCGGCAAGCGCGAGAGCGAGAAGGAGGACAAGCAGGACACCTACTACACGTACGAGCGCTCGTACGGCAGCTTCCAGCGCTTGTTCACGCTGCCCGAAGGGCTCGACGTCGACCACGTCGTCGCCGAGCTCAAGGAGGGCGTGCTGAACATCGTGATCCCGAAGCGGCCGAGCGAGATCGCGAAGACGGTCGCCGTGAAGACGATCGCGACGCCGAAGAGCTGAGCAGACGATTCGATTAGCTTCGTAGAGCCTGGTTAGGTCAGGTGTGCTGTGGGGCTGGCAGTGGCTGCGCTCGCTCGCGTTCCTGGGCCCACGCGAACGAGCGGCAGCATGGCGGCACCTCGGCGCGGATCAGCTCGATCGCGCCGTACAGCTTCTGCAAGAAGTCGGGCGAGCTCTCGACGACGAAGTGGCGTGGATGGCCCGCCCATGCGCGCTCGATCTTCTGATCGATCGCCGCCGCTTCCTCGGCGGACTCGATGCGATGCCCGTTCGCGATGTAGCCGTGGCGAGCATCGGGCGGCCGCAGCTGGATCACGGTCGCGTACCGCGCGAGCTCGCGGTCGTGCGTCGTGTCGAGATCGGCGAGGAACTCGTCCGGCTCGCCGGGCCAATACGCGAGGCTATCGAGCGTGCCGCGATCGCAGAGGATCAGCGACGCCTTGCCTTCCTCGATCGCCATCCGCTGGAGCTCGATCTGGAGCCGCACGATCGCGCGCTGCGCGGAGCGTCGGGCGGGCGTGGTGGTCCTGCGAGGAAATCCGCCGGTCCACAGGATGCTCGCCGCTTCGGGCAGCACGACGACGTGGCGACACAGCTCGCGACGAATGACCTCGAGCACGGCCGTCTTGCCCGCGCCGGGCCCTCCGGTCAGGACGACGAGGCGAGGCGTGTGGATCTCATCATCACAGGCGCATGCGAGCGGCGGCATGCACCAGGTAGAGCAACCGAGGTGCCAGTCACGTCAGGTGCAGATCGCGAACATCCTGCGCCGTGGCGCGAGACGTCGCTGGATTTGCGCGGCGGCGACGCGAGTCCTCGAGCAGGACGACGATGTCTCCGTCGGAGACCGGCGGAAAGCTCGCGTAGCGCGAGCCGATCGAGCACAGCATCGGCTCGACGAGCAGCGACACGACGCGCGAGACCGCTGGACGGATCGATTGCACGGCGTCGATCGCGGCGAGCGGCGTCGCGATCAAGATCGCGTGCGGGTCGCGCTTGCGGATCGTCCGCACGGCCGCGCACGCGCTCGCGGCAGTCGCCATGCCGTCGTCGACGAGCACGACGTCGCGACCGCGCAGCGAGATCGGCGCGTGACCGGCCTCGACGCGCAGCAGCTCGCCCGCGCTCGCGACGGCGGTGAGCTCGCTCGCGATCAGCTCGTCGACCTCGGACGGCGTGAGCGCGAGATGATCGATCTCGGCGTCGTCGAGGTAGACCGCGCCGTGCTCGGCGACCGCGCCGATCGTCGTCGCCGGATCATCGGGCGCGTGCAGCTTGCGCACGACGCACAGATCGAGCGGCGCCTCGAGCACGCGCGCGACCTCGGCTGCGACCGGGATCCCGCCGCGCCACATACCGACGATGACCGGATCGACCAGCGACTCGTGACGTAGCGCCTCGCCGAGCTGACGCCCGGCATCGCAGCGATTGGAGAACATGGCGAACGCTCCCGTTGGCGTGGATGGAGGAGCTCGAGCGCTCGAGGCTCCACTGGGAGCTTGGGATCGAGTGCCCGGGTTCGCCAGGGGTCGCGCGCCGACTCGTCACCAGCTCAGCGTGGTCGCCGAGCTCGACCAGCCGAGGCTCGTGCGATCGCGGCGGGAGCCCTCGAGGAGCGCGACGACCTCGGCCTGCGACACCGAAGAGAAATCCCGATATCGCGAGCCGACCGACGTGAGCATCGGCTCGCTGACGAGGCAGACCACACGATCGACCTCGCGGCGCAACGCGAGCACGGACTCGAGCGCGCCGACCGGTACCGCGACCGTGATCGAGCGAACGCCGCGACTCGTGAGCGCGCGGATCGCGGCGCGCATCGTGTTCGCGGTGACGACACCGTCGTCGACGAGCACGGCATCGCGGCCGCGCAGCGCGACCGGCGGGTGATCGCGCAGCAGCTCGGCATCGCGGCCGATCTCGACGAGCTCGCGCGCGACGAGGAAGTCGATGTCGGTCGGCGACAGGCCGAGCGCATCGACCTCGCGCTCGTCGAGGTAGACCGCCCCGCCCTCGGCGACCGCGCCGATCGCGATGTCGCCGCGTGCGCTCAGCTTGCGGACGATGCAGATGTCGAGCGGCGCTTGCAGCGCGCGCGCGACCTCGGCGGCGATCGGGACGCCGCCGCGCCACAGGCCGAGGACCACCGGATCGTTCGGCGCCAGGCTCGCGAGGGCTTCGCCGAGCTGACGGCCAGCATCGTGACGATTGGAGAACGTCATGGTCAGCGCTCCATGCGGGCATGGGTTTCGAGCTCGCGCGCGACTCGCTTCTGCAGCTCGGCGACGAGCCGGTCGGGCACCGTCAGCGTCAGCGTCACACCGTCGAGATCGCCTTGCGCGTCGACCTGCAGCCCGGGCAGATCGAGCGGGCAATCGTCCATCGCGCCGGGCGAGAGCATCATCCACGCGCGGTGGCAGCGCAGGTCCGCGAGCAGCTTCTCGGGAAGTCCTGCATGCGGGCTCAGGTAGATCACGGCACCATCGGTGACGTTGTAGCCACCGACGCCGTGGCGCACGAGCGGCGACACCGAGACCTCGGCGAGCGTGCGGTTGCCGCAGGCCTCCTCGTACGCGGCCTGGAGTGCGGCCGCTTCGCTGCGATGCGCGGCTGCAAACCGGCGATGCTCGGCCGCGGTATCCCACGTGCGATGCCACGGTGCCGCGACCGGTGCCTCCGGGCTGCCGGGCGTCGCGGCGGTCGTCGTCGGCCAGCTGGTCTCGCGCTCGCGGGCGAGGTCGTCATGCTTGCGCGCCTCCTCGAGGTGCTCGCTCGCGCGCAAACCGCGCGGCCCACCGCGAGGTTCGGTCCGGGTGGTCGTGGCGCATGCGACGAGCAACAGCGTGAACGGAAGGGCCCGCATGCATGGACTCAGAGCATGGCCTGTGCCGCTGGATCACGGCGGTTTCGGCGCTCCGTCGCGCAAGTGCTGCACGACGGTGCGAAGTGCACGCAAGCGCTACGCGACACGCATCGCGGCGAGCCGTGTCATCGTCGAGCGGCGGCACGTCTGATGCTTCTCTGTAGGGCATGGCGACCATGGCAGGCATCAGATCCGCGTTGTTCGCAGCGCTGCTCGGCGCCGGCGCTTGCCAGGTCGGCACCGAGGTTCCGGCGGTGCCGTGGCTGCACGGCATGACCGACGTCGCGGTGTCCGAGCAAGCGAACGACTCCGTCACGCGCCGGCTCGACGAGTGGAGCCCCGCGGTCGACGTCGACGAGTGCGCGGGGGCGGCGTATCCCGGGATCGAGCTGACGGCCGATGTCGCGGGCTCGACGCGCAAGGAGACCGTGCTCGCGTCGTACGCGCAGGGCATCGTCGTGCTCGACGGCGAGCGCCGGCTCGTCGCCTCGACGCCGGGCTATCGGTGCGGCGGGACCGCCGACGAGATCCAGGCCGTCGTCGTCGGCAGCGCGTTCGGCGATCGCACGCTCGTGATCGTCGGCACGACCGGCGGCCATCGCGAGGCCGACACGTGGCTCGGCATGTTCCGCGTCGGGTTCGACAAGCGACTCGATCCGGTGTTCACCGGCGTCGTCGAGGAGCGGCGCGGCGATCGCGTCGAGCAGGGTGCGGTGCACATGCTGCCCGGCGCGCTGATCTACACGCCGCCCGGCCGCACGCCGACCTTGTGGTTCTGGAATCCGGTCGCGCGCGCGTACCTGCTGCCGGGTCATCCGGTCGACGACTCGCACGACGACGGTCCGCGCGACGAGACGTTTCCGCAGACGTGATTCTCGTTCCGTATTCCCTGTTCCGTATTCCCTATTCAGCCGCGTGAGTGATCGAGAGAACGCGAGCGCTCGATCGTCGAGCCCGGCCCGCGTGAGTGATCGAGAGAACGCGAGCGCTCGACCGTCGGGATCTCAGGACCACGGTGTCGATTGGCACTCGCCCGAGTACGGTGCGAGCCCGTGCTCGACGTGGGTGACAACGGTGAATCGAGAAGGCGCCGTCCCTATTCAGCCCCGGCCCGCGTGAGTGATCGAGAGAACGCGAGCGGTCGATCGTCGAGCCCGGCCCGCGTGAGTGATCGAGAGACGCGAGCGCTCGACCGCCGGGATCTCAGAACCACGGTGTCGATTGGCACTCGCCCGAGTACGGTACGAGCCCCTGCTCGACGTGGGTGACAACGGTGAATCGAGAACCGAGAACCGAGAACCGAGAATTACTGTACGGGCTTCTTGATCACGCCCGGCTTGCCATCACCGAACGGATGGCAGCCGCTGCAGCGCTGCGCGGTCGGCTCGTGGTTCTGCTGCTTGACGTGGCACGACAGACAGCTCGCGCGATCGTCGCGCGGCGCCTTCTCGTGCGCGACGTGACAGCTCGCGCACGTCGCGTGGCCGGCGTTCGCGTGCAGGCCCGGGCGCTTCGTCGCCGGGTGACAGCTCGTGCACGCCGGCGGTGTCGCGACGCCACCCGGGCCGTGCGGCCGGTGGCAGCTCGCGCACGCGACCTGCTTGCCGTGACCGGTCGACGCGCGATCGGCGTGGCAGCTCGCGCACGTCGCCGCCGACGGCTTCTTGTCGCCGGAGTGCGGCTCGTGACAGCTCGCGCACTGCGCATGGCCTGGCGGCGCGGTCGACGCCTGCTTCGTGTGGCACGTCGCGCACGCGACCGGTGGCTTCTGCGGCGCGTGCGGTCCGCCGCGATGGCAGCCGGCGCAATCGGCGTGACCCTTGTCGACGAGCGACGCCTGCTTCGTGTGGCAGGTCGCGCACGCCGGCGGATGCTTTGCGGGCTCGTGCGCCGCGGTCGCATGACACGTGATGCAGCCGGCGTGGCCACCGCCGGCGACCGACTTCGTCTCGGGTGCGTGGCAGTTGCTGCACAGGCCGGCGGCGAGCAGCGGATTCTTCGCGTGCGGCTCGTGGCAGTCGCGGCACTGCGCGGTGCCGTGGTGCGGCTTGACGTGACAGGTCTCGCACGCGACCGCCTTCTGCCCGGCCGCGAGCTTGTGCGGTGGATGGCAGCCCGCGCACGCGCTCGCGGCACCACCGGTGTCGGCGGGTCGCGGGTGCGCGACGTGCTCGTCGCGGTGGCAGCTCGTGCAGGCCTTCGCGTCGGCGCCCTCGTGCGGCGTGTGGCAGCTCGCGCACGCGGTGTGCTTCGCGGCGACGAGCACCGGCTTGTTCTGGTGGCACGACGCGCAGGTCGCGACCTCGGTCTTGCCGAACTGGTGCGGCTTGTGACAGCTCGTGCACTGCGGATGGCTGTTCGCGACGAGAGCGCGGTCGTCGACGTGGATCTTGCCCTTCTGCGTCGCGTGGCAGCGCACGCACCCGGCGTCGGCGGCGGTGCGCTCCTCGTGCATCTGGTGGCAATCGAGGCAGCCGCGCAGGCCGGCGTGCTGCGTGTTGGTCTGATCCGCGTGGCAGCTGGTGCACTGCTTGGGCTCGAGCGAGGGCGTGCCGTGCGCGCGGTGACAGTCGCTGCATTTCTCGTCCGAGTGCGCGCCGACCGCCGCGACGTGGAGGCCTTGCGGCTCCGCGTGGCAGCGCATGCAGTTCGTCGGCTGGATCGCCTGCTCCTTGCCGAAGCCGTGGCACTCCTGGCACGCGGGCACGTGGGTGAGCGCGAGCGGATCGGGTGGGTGCACCGTGGCGCGCGTGTTCGCGTGGCACTTCTCGCACAGGCTCGCCGGCGGCACCGCGAACGACGCGTCGCCGTGACAATCGCGGCACGGCACCTTGTGCTTCGCGACGTGCGCGGTGTGGCCGGCGCTCGTGCGGACCTCGGCCCACGTCGCCGGGACGTGCTCGGCGGGGCGGCGCTCGCTGCCGCCACACGCGCCGAGGATCATCGCGATCGCGATCGCGAAGCCGAGCTTCATCTCGAGCCTACCGGGTGACACAGCCGGCAGGGTAGCGAGCCCATCGGCTGACGGCTCGACCAGCCCGGCGGATGAGGATTGCCTCCGATCCCGCCGACCGCGTGACAGCTGACGCACAGCTGCTCGCCTGCCCCGCCGTGACAGCCGGCGCACGACGCGGGATCGCGACGCGCCTCGCGGCCGTGCAGGTTGTTCGTCGCGCCGACCCAGCCCGCGGGGTGCGGACTGCCGACGCGCTCGCCGGCGACGCCCTTCTGGACGTGACAGCTCGCGCAGCGATCCGGCTGGTGACACGTCGTGCACGCGCCCGGATCGGAGCGCGCCTCGAGGCTGTGGCGCGACGCGAATCCGGCGCGGTGCACGCTCGCGCGCAGCGGATCGCTGAACCGCTGCGTCGCCGGCAGCGCGGGGACCGTCTTGCCGTGGCAGCTCGCGCAGAAGCTCGCCTTGTGGCACGAGTCGCAGAGCTCGCCCGACGACGATGCGCGCGCGCCGTGCTCGCGGAGCCAGTCGCCATCGTGCGCGAGGTGGCTCTCGGGCAGGCTGCCTTCCTCCGCGAGATCCTTGTGGCACGCATCGCAGCGCCGGCCATCGCGCTCGGCCTCACCGTCGTGACACTTGAAGCACGCCGCCATCTTCGGCCGCATGCGCTCGTCACCCTCGGCGACGCCGCTGTGGCAGCGCACGCAGTTGCCGGTCGTCTGCTTGAGGTGACGCTTGTGATCGAACTTGAGGTGGCTGCGCGCCTCGATCGTCGCGGCGACCGCGGTCGGCGAGACGTGGCAGCTCGTGCACGATCGCGTGTCGTGCGGCTTCGTGTGGCAGGTCGTGCAGGTCGCGTCGTCGGGCAGGTGCAGCGACGGCGCGCCGTCGTCGATGTTCGCGTGGCAGCGCGTGCAGCTCACGCCCGCGGTGACGTGCGCGCGGTGCGGGAACACGTCGGTGACCTGCTTCTTCTTGAAGCCGAGGATGCCGGCGCACGCGGCGAGCGCGAACACGACGACCGCGAGCGCGATCCGGCGCGCGGTCATTTGCTCCCCCAGCGCCGGCCGAGCTGCGCGAGCACGTCGAACCGGCTGCGATACTCGGGCGACGCGCTCGCCTCGACGGCGACGGCCGCCTGCCAGTCCGCGCGCTCCCAGCCGAGCGCGGCGAGGCCCCACGGCCACACGCGTCCGGTGTCGCGATCGACATCGGGGATCACGAGCTCGAGCTCCGTGCTCGCGGTCAGCGCGTACGGCAGCGCGATCCGTGCCGCGCCGCGCAGGCCGGTCCACTGATCGTCGCCGACGCCACTGCGCCGGACCTCGCCGGTGAGCGCGCTCTTGCCGGCATCGTCGAGCCTCAGGCGCGCGCGACCGACCAGCTCGAGGCCGAGCTCGTCGATGTAGCGCACGCCGCCGTCCGCGATCAGATCGAGCCGCGGTGCGGCCTTCCACGTCAGCGTTGTGCCGGCGCGCTCGGACGGGACGTCGCCGAGCACCGAGAACAGCGACGTCGCCGGTAGCAGGTGCGAGGCCTCGCGATGCGTCGCGTAGACATCGGTGCGCAGCGACTTCGTGCGATGGCTGCCGGTGACCGCGATCTCGGCGATCCCGCCGTGGACCAGATCGTACGCGGCGCGCGCACCGACGTCGTCGCGCTGCGTGATCGTGAACCCGGCGTCGGTCGCGAGCTCCTCGCTCGAGCGCAGGCCGTCGTCGCGGCGCTGGCCGTACGCGAGGCCGACCGAGCCCCACTCGCCGAGCCGGCGCGCGGCGCGACCGCCGACGTACCAGTCCCACGACCGCGACATCGTCAGCCCGGTCTGCACCGGCATGCCGGCCACCGCCTCGAGATCGAACCGGCTCGGCAGCCGCAGCCGCGCGGAGGCGCCATCGACGTGGATCGGCCGCAGCGCGCCCAGCGTCGACACGAAACGCCCGACCTGACCGCTCGCGCGTCCACTCTCGGTGCGGCCGCGCAGCGCGATGACGAGCACGTCGCCGGAGGCGCCATCGTCGAGCGCCGTGTTGCCGGCCATCCAGACGACGGCCTCGGCGTCCAGGCCCGAGCGCACCTCGCTGTCGGCCTCGAGCACGAGCAGGCCGGCCGGCGATGCGGTGGTCGCGAGCGCGTCGGCGCGCAGCCGGATCGGATCCGCGCTCGCCGGATGCGCGAGTGACGCGATCACGATCGCGAGCACGCCGAAGCGGGTCATGACTCCGCCTTCTCGTCGAACACCGGGATCTGCTGGCTGACGCGACGCTCGCGACGCTGGCGCCGGATGTCCTGCACGATCACGTAGCCGAACAGGCCGAACGCGATCGTGCCGAGGCCCTGCGCGACGCTCATCGCGATCATGACCGGCAGCGGCGTCGGATCGAGCATCGACCACACCATCAGGCCGAGCGCGACGAGCGTCAGCACGCACGAGATGCGCAGCAGCAGCATCGGATGCTGGCGCTTCAGCAGCTTCTTGATCATGGCGCCACGCCTCCTTCGCTCTCGCCGATCACGATGCCGGCCTTGCGACGTGCCTCCTTGCTGAACGGGTGCGCGAAGCCGTGGCAGCCCTCGCTCGCGCAGCTGACCTTGCCGCTGCGCACGTCGTCGAGCGCGCTCGCGTGATCGCCGACCTTCTGGAACAGCGTGTTCTGCGTCGAGTGGCAGCGCATGCATGCGTCGTTGCGGAACGGGTTGCGGAGCTCGATCTTCACGAGCGACTCCTCGAGCGGCATCTTGCGGTAGTGCGTCAGGTACTCGTAGACATGGCGCATGCCGCCGATCTTCGTCGTCACGGTGCCGAACATTCCGTAGTCGGCGTGGCACGAGTAGCAGTTCTCGTGACCGAACGCTTCGTTGCGCGCGTGGCGCGACGCGAGCGACGTGCTCTTCGGGTTCAGCGAATCCTCGCCGTACGGCGCCATCACGTGGCAGCCGTTGCTGCAGAACGTCGTCGTCTTCGTCGCGTGGTAGCCGGCGATGTTGCCGTTCGCCGCGGTCGCGATCGGCAGGATGCCGATGCCGAACAGCAGCGCCCACTTCGTCATCTTCGACAGCTGCGGCTTGCGGACGAGAAACCACACGATCACGAGCGCGGACAGGCCCGCCGTGCACATCGCGAGCACGAGGAACGGGTCGCCCCAGATATCGATTTGGTGACTACCGGACATCGACGGCTCCATTCAGGTGCAAGCTCGTCGGTGCATCAGGCGTACCGTCGAGGATGATGTTGCCGAAGCCATCGACACTCGGGTGACACGTCGTGCACTGGCCGAGCGTCATGGCCGGGGTGTGCGGCGACGTCGTCGGTGGCACGCCGTGGCACGAGCCGCAGAACACCTGGCTACCCGCGGTCCAGCTCGGCGTGCGCACGCCGGGCGTCGTGTCGAGCTGGAGCTTCGCGCCGCCTCCGTGGCAGTACGAGCCGCTGCACGTCGCGGACATCCGATCCCAGCTCGGCGTCGCCCCGTCGGCGCGCGCGAGCGTGCCGCTACCGATCGGGAACACCTCGGCGGGCAGCTCGCTGTCGATGTGGCCCCCTGCGTCGACGGTCGCGGGCACGACGTGACACTCGTTGCACGCGATCGGACCGCGCAGCCGGCTCGTGCCGTCGAGGTGAGCGCGGTGTGCGCCGACCGCGAGCTGCGTCGTCACGGTCTCGCCATGCAGGCCGCGCGGAGGCGCCGCGCTCGTCGCATCGCCGTGGCAGCTCGAGCAGCTCGCGCCACCGTCGCCGACCTGGATCGCGCCATCGATGTGCGCGGCGGTCAGCGTCATCTGCGGCGTCACCGTCGTCGGGTGACACGCGGTGCACTCGTTCTTGACGATGTGATTCGCCGGCGGCTTGCCGTGGCAAGCGCCGCACGCGGCCGCGGTCGCGCCGGACGTCCACGCGGGCGACGTCATCGCCGCCGCTGGATCGCCGAGCAGCGCACCGTGGCAGTACACGTTCGTGCACGTGCCGTTCGCATACGTCGCCGGGCCGGTGCGGCGCGGTGGCGAGACGTCGCGATTCGCGAGCGCGCCGAGCGTGACCTCGGCGGGCGCATCGTCGACGACACCGTCGTTCAGGATGTGGCCCGGGGCGTCCCACGTCTCGGGCACGACGTGACAGTCGCTGCACTGCAGGCCCGCGCGTGCGAGGTGCGCGGGATGCGCGTTCGTCGTCGGCGCGGCCTCGTGGCAGGTGTCGCACGCGGTCGGCCCCTTCGCGTGACAGCCGAGGCACGACCGCTGTGCGGCACCGCCGCTGAAGTCCTCGCCGTGGCAGTTCTGGCACACGCCGAAGTTCCACTTCGCCGCCTGGAGGTCCGCACCGTGAAACCGGGCGCTCGCCGGATCGAGCAGCGTCGGATCGTGAACGCGGGTGCGCTCGTATGCGAGCTTCGAGTCGATGATCCACGCGCGCAGCACCGGGACAGCGCCCGAGAACCCCGCGTGTAGATCATCGAGCTCGTCGCCATCGAGCTTCGCGAGCAGCTTCGAGCTCGCATCGCCCGCGATCGCGTTCGCGACGTCGTCGTCGCCCTTGCCGAGCGCGCCGAGGTACGTCGTCAGATCGTAACCCGCGGCCGGATCGGCTCCGCCGTGACAGCTCGCGCACTGCTGCGCGACGAGCGGCGCGACGTCGTCCTTCCAGGTCGTCAGCTCGCCGGCAGGTGCGAGCTCGCGCTCGTTGCTGCATGCGACGAGCGCGAAGGGAAGGAGCAAGAGGAGCTTGGACATCTCGGCTCGTTCACGGCTTGCCGTGGTACGCCTCCACGTCGAACTCCGCGCCCGGACCGTGACACGTGGTGCACGCCTCGATCCCGGTCTGCGTCGTGTTCAGCATCGCGTGCGCCGCGACGTAGTCCGCGTCATGGCAGCTCGTGCACACCGACGACTCCGGCGGGGTCTTGAAGCTGTTCGTGATCGTCCAGAACGGGCTGTTGCAGAAGTTGTTCGTGTCCGTCGACGGCGTCTCGCTGCAGGTCAGCTGGACCGCGGTGCTCGGCAGGTACGCCGTGCTGCGGTTCATCGGCAGCGTCCACGTCTTGCCCTCGTGGCAGGCGTTGCAGTCGGTGCGGGCGCGCGGGTAGCGCAGCTCGTTGAAGCTGCCGGGCGTGCCCGCCGGGTTCAGCTCGGTCGGGGTCGGGTTGCCGCCGAGGACGTACTCCTGCGTCAGCTCCTCGCCCATGTGGATCTTGTGGATCATCACGCGGAAGTCGACGGTCGGGACCAGCTCGGTCGAGCCCTCGAAGCGAGCCCACCGCTCGTCGTTCGCGTTGTTCGGGTTGTGGCAGAGCACGCAGTAGTTCGCGTTGCGCCGGCCACCACCGTGGAACGAGAGCTCGGTGTGGCACTGGTTGCACTTCGCGGTCGAGACGATCGTGCGGCGCGGCTGCGGGATCGCGTCGGTCACGCCGAACGCGAGCACCGGCGACACCGCGGCGAACCGCGGACCGCTCGTCGCGGGCGGCACGACCGGACCCGAGAGGTAGCCCTCGAAGCCGATCGAGAAGCTGCCGGTCGCGTTCGCCGGGATCGGCGGCGCGTTGTTGATCAGCGCCGGGAACGTGTACGCGAACACGCCGTTCGGCGCATCGACCGCGGCGAGCGTACCGACCGCGCCGGTGCCCTGGATGCGCGCCTGGACGTACGCGGCGAAGTCGGTGTTCGGGCCGGCGAGCGTCGCGGTCAGGCTCGACATCGGCTGCGCGAGGATGTCGCGCGGCTGGCCGTCGACCGTCGCCTTGAACGTCACCGTCGGCACGCCGCCCGGACCGGTGTTCGCGATCGACTGCAGCTCGAACGCGACCTTCGGTGCGGTCGGAGACAGCAGGCCGACGAGGTGCTTGTCGAGGACGCCCGCGATGCTGCCGGTCGCCGGGTGGCAAACCGTGCACGGCGAGTTGTCGGGCTGCGTGCCGCCGCTGTGCAGCACCATGCCCTCGGGCACCGGCTCCTCGAACGAGGTGGTGTCGTGGCACGAGGTGCACGCCGCCTTCGCGGCCGCGGTCTTCCAGCGATCCTGCGCCGCGCCCGCGTGGCAGGCGTTGCAGTTCCGGACGTTCTCGGCGGGGTTGGTCGACATGCCCGGGAACGCGACCGTCGAGAAGTCGTGCACCGAGCCGCCGAATCCGATGATCTGGTACGGCGTGCCGGCCTCGACGCTCGGCAACGTCTCGCCGCGGTGGATCTTGTGGATCATCACCTTGAAGTCGACGGTGTTGCCCGACTCGGGATCCGTCGACTGCGGCGTGTGGCAGACCACGCACTGCTTCGGGCTCGTGTAGCGACCGCCGTGCAGCGCGAGCGATTGACCGTGGCAACCACTGCACGCGGCCTCGGTGACGAGCTCGCGCGGGTTCGGCGTGCCGCCGGCCGGGCGCACCGAGAACGTCTCGCGATCGAAGACGTTGACGCCCTTGTACGTGCGCTGCGCGACCGCGATCACCGTCTGCGTCTTCGACGCGTCGAAGCCGGTGAGCGGCGCCGCGAACGTGTACGTGTACGTGCCGGCGGTGACGTCGACGGTCTCGAACGTGCCGGCCGTCTCGGTCCCGGCCTGACCGATGCCGTTGACCGTGTACGCGGTGTACTGCGCCGGCGTGCCGTCCGCGTTCTCGGCGAGCTGGCCGAGCACGAAGCTCAAGGTCACCGGCGCCTCGGTCAGCGCGAGCGTTGCGCGGCCCTTGCGATCGAGCGGCGTGCCCGCGGCATCCTTGATCGTGACCGCGACCTTCGCCTGGGTGCCATCGACCTCGAGGCTCGTCACCGCGACATCGACACCCGGCCCGACCAGCCACGCGGCCGGATCGGCCGGATCGCCCGGCGGTCCCTGATCGCCGTCGCTCCCATCAGATCCGTCGTTCCCGCCGGGACCCGCGGGACCCTCCGGCCCAGCTGGGCCTTCACACGCCGACGCCGCAACGATGAGCAACAACGTTTGAAACCACCGCATGCCCGGTCGTTACTCACGATGCGTGCCAGCGAATCCCCGGCTTGGGGAGCGGCGTTCGCGCAAATTCTGCAAACCGGGCATCCGGCACTGCATGCGCTGCGCACGCAACGGCTGCAGTTTTTTCGCGAATCGCTCGAACTACCTGCCGCGTAACCGATTTCTCAGGTGCTGTCGCTGCGCCGACACCCAGGGTCAAACGCGCTGAATTTGCGCGCGGGCGTTCACTGGAAGCAGAACTGCCCCGCGTTTTGCGCCGGATAGCGATACAGGCCCGAGAAGCACATCTCGTCGTTCGAGCTCTCGCCGAACGTCACCGTCGCGCCGGTGTTGTTGACGTACGTGCAGGTGACCCGGATCTTGTCGCCCGACGCGACCGCGACCTCCGGCGTCTGCAGGTAGTAGCGCTGCTCCATGAAAGAGTACGCGTCGTCGTGCAACACGGTCGTGCCGGCGGGCTTCACGAGCTCGACCTTCTGGTGCGTCGCGATCTGGTGCATGTGCGGCCACACCGCGAACAGCGAGTACGGATTGCTGGCCGTACACGTGCCGATGACATCCTTCGGGGTGCCGCCGGGTGGGATCGAGATCGCGAACTGACCGGCGAACACCATCTCGGCGAGCATCGGCGGCGGCGTGGTCTGCGCCTTGACGAGGATCGCGGAGTCACCGCTGATCGGCGCATCGGTCGCGTTGAACAGGTGCAGGTTGAGGTGAACCTGCTGGCCCGCGCTCACCTTGATGCCGACGTTCGTCGGGAAGTCGAGCACGTCGGTGCCGACCCCGGACGCGTAGAGCATCTGCATGCCGATCGTCTGCACCGAGCAGTCCTGCTCGCCGTCGGGACCGGCGGTGCCGTTCGCACCGGCGATCGACAGCACCGTGTGGTGCGTGCCGGTCGGCGCCTGCGCCTGGATGCTCGTGATGTACATGTCCTCGGGGATCGTGATCCGGACGCACTTGTACGTGTCGAGCTGGCCGGGCTGCAGCGACCACGTGCGACCGATCAGGCGCGTGTAGCCCGGCGGGACCGGCGGCGCGTCCGGCGTCGGATTGTCCGGAGAATCGATCGGAGGTTGATCATCACCGGGCGTTCCATTGCCACCGCCGCCACACGCCGCCACGAGACCCAGCAGACAAGACACGACGAGGGACTGCCTCATGGCGTGCGAGCATCACCAACAACCCGGGGCCGCGTCCACCATGGAATCATCACACGTTGCTCGCATTTGCCGACACGCGACAGCCGGGCCGGAAATTCCGCCACCTACGTGCGTCGCGACGTGATCTGAGCAACGGGTCCGGGCCGCGGGCTCAGATCTTCCTCGAACAGGATGCGGCGCGGCGGCGTGTCGACGTCGTCGAGCTGGCCACTGCGCACGACCCACGCGAACGCCGCAACCGCGGCACCAGCTCCGACGAGCGCGAGCACGAGGATCAAGTATTCGACGGGCATGATGGCTCCCGGAAGGCACGCGATCGCAGCGAGCTGACGAGCACCGTCAGCGAGCTCAGCGGCATGACGACCGCCGCGATCAACGGGTTCACGATGCCGGTGACCGCGAGGCCGCCGGCGACGAGGTTGTAGACGAGCGACCACCGCAGGTTGTTGCGGATCGCCGACAGCGTCGCGCGCGCGCCGGCCGCGGTGTCCGCGATCGCAGCGATCGACGGCGAGCGCAGGTAGACATCGGCGGCCTCGATCGCGATCTCGGCAGCGCCGGAGACCGCGATCCCGGCGCTCGCCGCGGCCATCGCCGCCGCGTCGTTGACACCGTCGCCGATCATGACGACCGGGCCATCGTTTCGGGCGTGCTCGACCGCCGCCGCCTTGCGCTCCGGCGAGACGCCGCCGTGACACTTCCATGCGGCGATCCCGAGCTCGGCGCCGACGTGGCGAACGACGCGCTCGTCGTCGCCGGACAGTAGCTCGATCTGCCAGCCGAGTGCGCCGAGCGCGTCGAGCGCGCGCTTCGCATCGGGCCGGATCGGATCGGCGAGCCCGGCGACCGCGACGATGTGGCCGTCGACTGCGATCGCGATCGGCGTCTCGGCGCGTTCGGCGAGCTCGGCGATCCAGCTGTCGAGCGTCGCCGCGTGTCGCGCGTGCGCGCGGTCGCGCACCCAGCCCGGCGAGCCGACGATCACGCGATGGCCGTCGACGAAGCCGGTGATCCCGTGACCGATCTCCTCGCGGACCTCGGTCGCGGTGCGTGGCGACGGCGCGTGCGCCGCGATCGCGCGTGCGATCGGATGCGACGACCCGGCCTCGACCGCGGCCGCGAGCTCGGCGGCATCGAGGTCGCCGCGCCACGACTCGACGCGCAGCTGGCCCGCGGTCAGCGTGCCGGTCTTGTCGACGAACATCGTGCCGGGCCGCGCGAGCCGCTCGAGCGCATCGGCGCCCTTGATCAGGATGCCGCGCCGCGCGGCGCGACCGAGCGCGACCGAGACCGCGAGCGGGGTCGCGAGCGCGAGCGCGCACGGACACGTCACGACGAGCAGCGCCATCGCGTGTTCGGCCGCGACCGACACCGACACGAACGACCAGCCGATCAGCGTCAGCGCCGCGGCCGCGGTCACCGCGATCACGAACCGTCGCGCGGTGCGATCGATCAGCAGCTCGATCGGCGCACGCCGCGCTCCGAGCGCCTCGATGCTCGCGACGAGCGCGCCGACCCGCGTCGCCTCGCCGACCGCGGTGACGAGTACCTCGAGCGGCGCCGCGACGTTGACCGTGCCGGCGTGGACGCGCGCGCCGAACCCGACGTCGACCGGGCGCGACTCGCCGGTCAGCAGGCCGCTATCGATCGCGGACTCGCCGCGCGTGATCACGCCGTCGACCGGGATCGTCTCGCCGACGCGCACCACGACGACATCGTCGGGGACGAGCGCATCGATCGGGACCTCGGTGACCTCGCCGGTCCTCGCATCGAGGCGGCGCGCGCGGCTCGGCGTCAGCGCGAGCAGCAGCTCGGCCGCCGTCGACGCGCGACGCTGGTGGCGCAGCACGATCCAGCGCGCGACGAGCAGCAGGAACACGAGCATCGACAGCGAGTCGAAGTAGATCTCGCCGGCGCCGCGCAGCGTGTTCACCGTGCCCCACACGAGGCCGGCGACGACGCCGATCGAGAGCGGCAGGTCGAGGTGCAGCCGCTTCGCGTGCAGCGCGCCGACCGCGGTCCGGAAGAACGGCGTCGCGGAGAACGTGATCGCCGGCACCGCGACGAGCATCGACGCCCAGCGAAACAGCGTCTCGTCGGATGCCGCCATGCCCTCGAACAGCCCGGCGTACAGGCAGATCGCGAGCAGCATCAGGTTGCCGCTCGCGGCGCCGGCGACGCCGAGCTTGACGAGCAGCTTGCGATCCTCCTTGCGGCGCTGGCGATCGCGATCGAGGCCGCGATACGGATGGACGATGTGGCCGAGCCGATCGAAGTGGCGCGCGATCGTCGACAGCGGGATCTTCGACGGATCCCACGTCACGTCGGCGCGCGCGCGGCCGAGATCGAGCCGGACGTCGACGACGCCCGGCAGGCAGCGCGGCGAGCTCTCGACGAGCCACACGCACGCGGTGCACCGCAGATCCTCGAGGTACAGCGCGACGCGCGCGAGCTCGCCGGTGTGGCGAACGTGGACGCGCTCGAACGCCGGATCGTCGAGCTCGCTGTAGCTGCGGCCCGTCGTGTTCGCGGGCGCGGCGGTGTCGCGCAGCTCGTAGAACCGCTCGAGCCCGTGCTCGGCGATCGCGTCGTGCACGATCTGACAGCCCGTGCAGCAGTAGCGATCGCTGCGCCCGGCGGGGATCGGCAGCCCGCAGTGCGCGCAGCCGGGCGCGACGACCGCGATCTTCGGCGCGGCCATCAGCCGTGCTCCGCGTGGTGACAGTTCGGGTGCGTCACCTGCTGCGTGCCGGCGTCGTGCCAGCGGATCGCGAGCGTGCCGAGTCCGAGGATGATCAGCGCGAGCGCCGTCACGACGGGCACGCGCTGGCGCAGCCACGCGATCACCGGCCCGCCGATCGTCAGCACGCCGAGCATCGCCGGCACGGTGCCGAGCCAGAACGCGAGCATCACGAGCGCGCCGTCGACCGGATGGCCGGTGCCGGCCGCCGCGATCACGAACGCCCACAGCCAGCCGCACGGCAGAAGGCCGGTCAGAACGCCGACGAGCCAGACGCGCAGCGACGGCCGCTGGGTCCGGATCTTGACGAGGCCCTTCGAGAACGCCTGGCCTCGCGGCGTGCCGCCCGACGACGCGCGCAGCCCGAGCGCAATGGCCAGTTGATAACCACCCCACGCGACGATCACGAGCCCGGCGACGATCGTCGCGGTGCGCTGGACGACCGCGAGGTCGCCGGCGAGATCGACCGCGCGCCCGATCAGCCCGCCGAGCACGCCGAGCGTGGCGTACGTCGTGAGCCGGCCGAGCGAATGCACGAGCGCGAGCCGCGCGGTCCTGACGCCGCCGTGCAGCCCGACGAGCGGGCCACACATCGCCATGCAGTGCACGCTGCCGAGCAGGCTCGCGACCAGGACCGCTGCGATCACGGAACCTCCGTGCTCACCCGGTCGACGAACCGCTCGGTGCCGCGCTCGATCGTGACCGTGACGTCGTGGACGCCGCGCTCGAGCCGCGCCGGCACGCGATACCGGCCGGGCGCGATCATGCCGAGCACGAGGTCGTAGCGCTGCGCGGCGTGCGCGCGCTGGTAGCCCGACACCCGGACGTGGGCATCGGTCAGCGGCGCCCCGCTCGCGTCCCGCACGGCGATATCGATCGCACCGTCGCGCAGCTTCGTGTCCGCTTGCCACGCGAGCTTGCGGCTCTGCGCGGCGGTGTCGATCGCGTCGTCGTAGTGGACCGCCTGGTCGTAGTAGGCCGGGATGATCTGCGCCTGGTCCGCATGCGCGGACACGGTGAGGATCACCATCGCGACGATATTCGCGACGAGCAAGCCTCCGATCGCGAGCAGCCAGCGAGCTCCGGGACTCATCGGGTTCCTCCTGTCACGGGACCGAGCAGGTTCACCGTGACGATGCGGTGAAAGCCGGCGTCGTCGACGATCCGGATGTAGACCTCGCGGCGTCCGTCGTGGAAGCTCGTGCGCGGGACGTCGACGAACAGCGGGATGCTGATCGACTTGCGCGCGAGCACGTGCCAGCGCGGTTGCGTGCGCAGCGTCGCGTCCGGTGCCTCGATCAGCGAGATCGTGTAATTGCGAGGCGCGTCGGACTCGTTCTCGACGCGCAGCTTCGCCTGTGCCGAGATCCGGCCGTCCGGTAGCTCGACGAAGCTCGGGCCTTCGACCCGCTCGACCATGACGGCCGCGCTCTCGTGCGCGACGATCCCGTAGACGAACAGCCCGCCGGTGATCGCGAGCACGAGCGGATACACGAGCGTCCGCGCGCGCAGCAGCCGCGACGGCTTGCCGGCGAGCGCATCCTGCGACGTGTACCCGATCAGGCCGCGCGGCTTGTGGATCTTGTCCATGACGGCGTCGCACGCATCGATGCACTGCGCGCACCCGATGCACTCCATCTGCAAGCCGTCACGGATGTCGATGCCGGTCGGGCACACCGAGACGCACGCGCTGCAGTCGACGCAGTCACCCGCCGGCGCGGCGTCCGCTCCGACGACCGGCAGCTTCTTGAGCGCCTTCTTGAGCTTCGTGCGCGGCTCACCGCGCTGGACGTCGTAGCCGATGATCAGCGACTGGCGATCGAGCAACACGGCCTGCAGCCGGCCGTACGGACACGCGACGATGCAGGTCTGCTCGCGAAACCACGCGAAGTCGAACAGCATCAGCGCCGACACGCCGGCGACGATCGCGAACCCGCCCGGATGATCCGCCGGCGAGCCGAGCACCCAGTGCCGCAGCTGCTCGACGCCGACGAAGTACGCGAGGAACACGTTCGCGAGCACGACCGACAGCACCCCGTAGATCGCCCACTTGACGATCCGCTGCCACGCGAACCGCACGAGCTTCGCCTGCTGCGATGGAGTGCCCTCGAGCCAGCGCTCGATCGGCCGGAACACGTGCTCGAGATACACGGTCTGTGGACACGCCCAGCCACACCACACGCGCCCGAACAGCGCGGTCACGAGGAACACCGCGATCACGATCGTGATCCCGAGCAGCATGAGCAAGAAGCCGTCGCTCGGCCGGAACACGGCGCCGAACACGGCGAGCTCGCGGTTGATCAGATCGAGCAGCAGCGCGGGGCGGCCGCCGATCTTCACGAACGGCAGCGCGACGAACAGCGCGATCAGCGCGTAGCCGACGATCTGGCGACGGCGCAGGAACCGCCCGCGCGCGAGCTTGGGCCGGATCCAGTTCCGTGTCCCGTCCTCGTTGAGGGTCGAGAGCACGCGTTCGTGGGCGATCGGGGGAGTCATACTTCCTTGCCTTCACTACGGAGCGAACGGACCGACCGGCGCGCCTTCGGGCGGCTTGCCCGGCAGGTTCGTTCCGCGCAGCGTCGAGACGAACACCGCCGCCGCGAGCACGTCGTTCGGGGGCAGCTGATCGCCCCAGGCGAGCATCGCGGTGCCGGGCACGCCGGCGCGCACGGTCTTGAAGATGTCGACGCGCGTCGAGCCGTGCTTCTGGTACGCGTCGGTGAGGTTCGGACCGATCAGGCCGGCGGCCTGCGGACCGTGACAGCTCGCGCAGCGCTGCGCGAACACGTCCTTGCCGTGCGCGAGGATCGCGCCATCACCGGCCTTCTGGGCGAGCGCGCTCTCGCTGATGTTCGCGAGCTCGGCCTTCTCGCGGTCCTCGCGCTTGCCGTCGTAGCTCGCGAGCGCCGCGGCGTACTTCTCGTCCGGGGACTTGCCCCAGCGCACGACGTGGAAGTACAGGCCGTAGAAGACCGAGAACACGATCGTGCCGATGAAGATCATCCGCCACCACCCCGGAAGCGGGTTGTCGTACTCGCGGATGCCGTCGTAGGCGTGATGCATGAGGTGGCCTTCGTCGGCCGCCTCGGTGTCGGCGGGAATCACATCGGGCGTCGTGGCCTTGACCGTCGCCATCACTGACCTCCAGGCGTGGCGTCATCTGCAAGCGGCAGCTGCGCGCATGCCGCGTGCTCCGCCGCGCGACGCTTGCCGCCGTGGCGCAACAACACCCCCGCGAACACCGCGAGGAACAGCACGAGCGCGAGCTCGGTGTACTGCGTCGGCGTCAACGCCGACACCAGCTCGGAGAGCCGGATCATCGAGAACCTCCTGCATCTTGGGAAAGTCGAATGTCCTGACCGAGGCGCTGCAGGTACGCGATCAACGCGATCACGTCCTTGTTCGCCATCCCCCGCGGGCCGCCTTGAGACTCCAGCTTCGCGGCGAGCTCGTCCGCCTGGCTCTTCGCCAGCGACGACGCGCTCGACAGCGCCCGCGCATCGTAGGGCACGCCCAGCATCGCCATCGCATCGACGCGGTTCTGGATCACGTCCCAGTCGATGTCATCGGCGAGCAGGTGTGCGTAGCTCGGCATCACCGACTTCGGCGAGGTCGAGCGCGGATTCTCCATGTGCCGCACGTGCCACAGCTCGTCGCGACGACCGCCCTCGCGCGCGAGGTCCGGCCCGGTGCGCTTGCTGCCCCACTGGAACGGATGGTCGTAGACGAACTCGCCGGCCTTGCTGTACTCCGCCGGCTTGCCGTTCTGGCCGTAGCGCACGGTCTCGTCGATGAACGGACGGACCATCTGCGAGTGGCAGTTGTAGCAACCCTCGGCGAGATAGATGTCGCGGCCGTAGAGCTCGAGCGGCGTGTACGGCTTGACCGTCTTGATCGTCGGCACGTTGTCGCTGATGAGGAACGTCGGGACGATCTCGAACGCACTCGCGACGAGCACGGCGAGCACCGTCAGCGTCGTGAACAGCGCCGGCAGGCCTTCCCACTTGCGGTGCCAGTGCACCGGCGCCTCGGCCTCGCGCTCGAGCGGGCGCTTCTCCTCGACGACCTTCGGCTTCGGCGCGCGGATCATCGGCGGCACCGTGACCTCGATGTCCTCGTACTTCGCCGGCCGCGCGCGCCACGTCTTGTAGACGTTCCACGCGAAGATCAGCATGCCGCTGAGGTACAGCGCACCGCCGAGCGCGCGCACGTAGTACATCGGGATCAGGCGCGTCACGGTCTCGAGGAAGTCGGGGTACTGCAGGCGACCGGTCGTATCGAACGCGCGCCACATCAGGCCCTGCGTGATGCCGGCGGCCCACATCGCGACGACGTAGAGCACGATGCCGATCGTCGCGACCCAGAAGTGCGTGGTCGCGAGCTTCTTCGAGTAGAGCTTCGTCTGGAACAGCCGCGGGATGAGCCAGTAGATCATCCCGAACGTCATGAAGCCGACCCAGCCGAGCGCGCCACCGTGGACGTGCGCGATGTTCCAGTCGGTGTAGTGCGAGAGCGCGTTGACGCTCTTCACCGACAGCATCGGACCCTCGAACGTCGACATGCCGTAGAACGTGATGCCGACGACGAAGAACTTGAGGACGGGATCCTCGGCGACGCGGTTCCACGCGCCGCGCAGCGTGAGCAGACCGTTGATCATGCCGCCCCACGACGGCATCCACAGCATCACGCTGAACACCATGCCGAGCGTCGACGCCCACTGCGGCAGCGCCGTGTAGTGGAGGTGGTGCGGGCCGGCCCAGATGTAGATGAAGACGAGCGACCAGAAGTGGACGATCGACAGCCGGTAGCTGAACACCGGCCGCTCCGCCGCCTTCGGCAAGAAGTAGTACATGAGGCCGAGGAACGGCGTCGTCAGCACGAACGCGACCGCGTTGTGCCCGTACCACCACTGCATCATCGCGTCCTGGACGCCGCCGTACAGCGAGTAGCTCTTGAACAGCCCCGCGGGGATCACGAGGTTGTTGAAGATGTGGAGCACCGCGATCGTGACGATCGACGCGATGTAGAACCACAGCGCGACGTAGAGGTGCTTCTCGCGACGATTGCGCACCATCGCGAAGAAGTTCACGCTGAACGCGACCCACACGATCGTGATCGCGACGTCGATCGGCCACTCGAGCTCGGCGTATTCCTTGCCCTGCGTGAACCCGAGCGGCAGCGTGATCGCCGCGGCGACGATGATCAGCTGCCAGCCCCAGAAGTGGAACTTCGACAGCCAGTCGACCGGACGCGCCTTCAGCAGGCGCTGCGACGAGTAATAGACCGCCGCGAAGATCGAGTTGCCCGCGAACGCGAAGATCACCGCGTTCGTGTGCAGCGGCCGCAATCGACCGAACGTGAAGTACGGTCCGAAGTTGAGGTCAGGGATGGCGAGCTGGAGCGCGATCCAGAGCCCGACCAGCATTCCGACCGCACCCCAGGCGATCGTCGCTGTCACGAACTTGCGTACGATCGCGTCGTCGTACTTCAGGGTCTCGTTCGACATTGCCCCGGGCTCTCGCAACCGCCGTGCCCGTGAAATTTGCCGCTCGAGCTGTCATTACGCGCAATCGCTGCAGGCACCGGGTGGCGCCGTGCAGGCCGTGCGCGGCTCTCAGCCGGCGCTCTCCACACTGACGACGTCGTCGCGCAGAACCTTCGCCGACAGGAAGTAGCGCTCCTCGGATTCGAGGTGCGCGCGGAGGTGCGCGATCACGTCGCGCAGCTCGGAAGTCACCGGAGATCCACGGCCCAGCTTCTCGCGCATCGTGCGGTGCTCGTGAATGTGGTCCTCGACCATCTTCTCGATCCGCGTCGCGCCGAACGCATCTTCTGCGAGCAGCACGGGACGCAGGAGTTGCTCCTCGAATGCATTGTGCGCGTCGAACGCGAGCCGCAGCCGCGCGACCTCGCGCATGAGTTGCGTCGGCCCCATGCGGCCGGCGTCGAGCTCGTCCGCGAGCGCCTCGCAACGTTCCATCATCCCGCGCAGCGCATCGTGCTGCGCCTGAAGCTCGGCCAGAGCGCGACTCGGTGTGTAGTGGGTCATGGCTGGGTCCTTCTAGATCGTGCTGGAGAAGCGCTGCTCGGTTCCGCCGTCCGCGGGAGCAGGCTGGTAGTAGCGGTCGAACACCATGCAGACGTTCCGGACGAGCAGGCGGCCCATGTCGGTCGTCCGGATCCGGTGCTCCGCGCGGTCGTACGACGCCAGCTCGGCGAGCTGGTCGAGCGACGCGAGCTCGCGCGCGAAGTAGGTCTCGGCGTCGAGCCCGTACTCGCGGCCGATCGACTCGAGCTCGACCTCGCCGTCGCACATCAGCTGACCGATCAACGCGCGCCGCGCGCGATCGTCCTCGTCGAGCACCACGCCGCGCTCGACCGGCAGCCGGCGCGCCGCGATCGCCTGCTCCCAGGCCGCGAGGTCCGCGTGGTTCTGCCAGTGCATGCGCGGCGTCGACGAGATCGCAGACGTGCCGAGCCCGATGATCGAATCCGCCTGGCGCTCGACGTACCCCTGGAAGCTCCGCATCATCCGCTTGCCCTCGGCCGCCTTCGCGAGCCGCGAGCCGGGCTTCGCGAAGTGATCGAGCCCGAGGTGGATGTAGCCGGCCTGCGTGAAGCGCTCGATCGCGAGCAGCAGCAGCGACGCACGCTCGAAGCGGTCGAGCACGCGACCGGCCTTCTCGACCAGCCGCTGGTGCGGCAGCTTGCTCGGCAGGTGCGCGTAGCCGAACAGCGCGACGCGATCCGGCGCGAGCGCGATGATCTCGGCGAGCGTGCGCTCGAAGCTGGTCTCGGTCTGCAGCGGCAGGCCGTAGACCATGTCGATGTTGATGTCGTCGAACCCCGCCGCGCGCGCTCGCTCGACGAGCCACCGCGTCTGCACGACCGACTGGTGGCGGTGGATCGCGTCCTGGACCGGCTCGGCGAAGTCCTGGACACCCATGCTGAGCGAGTGGAAGCCGGCGGCCTGCAGCGTCTCGATCTGCGACGACGTCGTCGACCGCGGATCGAGCTCGATCGACTTGCGCGCATCGGGCGCGACCGCGAAGTAGCGCTCGACCGCGCCGAGCAACGTCCGCAGATCGCGTGGCGACAGGAAGTTCGGCGAGCCGCCGCCGAGCGCGATCTCGGTGATCGGTGCGGTGAACAGCCGGCCGGCGACGAGCGTCATCTCGGTCGCGAGCTGGTCGATGTACGCGGTGCCGCGCGATTCGTCGCGCGTCGGGATCACGTTACAGCCGCAGTACCAGCACAGCGACCGGCAGAACGGCACGTGGATGTAGAGCGAGACCGGCTCGTTCGCGGTCCCGATCTCCTGCAGCTCGCGGCGCACGCGCTCGTGGCTGACCGCCTGGAATTCGGTCGCCGGGGGATAGCTGGTGTAGCGCGGGCCACGGCTTGCCCACTCCGCCAGACAGGCGGTTGTCTCGTCGTTTCGGGCCAACATCTGCCCTGGTTCACATCAAGGCGTGTGCCTGGGGTTCGGCGGCTCAAACGCGCAAGCCACGCGGGGCCACGCAGGTGTCGCCGCGCGTCGCGCACGCCTTGCGCGAATGCCGCGCAGCGTCGCTGGCACGCGGGCTGCTCCGACGGCAGGCATGGCCTCACGGATCGAGCCCTGGACCATCCCTCTCCACATCATCATGTGGCTCACGCTGACGTGCGGCCTGATCATGGTGCTCGTCGTCATCCTCATGCATTGAGGCGGTGTCCGATGTCCCAACACCTCGAAGCCATCCGAGACAGCGTCGCGCAGCTGATCGAGACGATCGAAGCGGCCGGCGAAGCGCGCCTCGACGACGACGGCGACGCCGATGGCCGGCGCGCGGTCCGCATGATCGGCCGCCATCCCGTGCTCTACGCGATCGGGCTGTTCGGCGTCGGCCTCGTCGGCTCGTACCTGCTCGGCCGCGCGAAGCGCAGACCGCCGACGACGATCACGACGACCGCGTGCCCGCCGACCTGGTGGAACCCGCCCGACTCGACGGGCGCGGTGCACTGATCAGAGCGCGACGCGCGCGCGGATCGCCTCGGCGAGCGAGTCCGCGACGCAGATCCGGTTCGATGCGTGCGGGATCGTGTTGCACGTGATGATGCCGCGCGCGCCGGCGGCGACGAGCTCGTCGTGCACCGCGTCGGCGAACACCGCGTGGATCGCGATGCACATCGGCGGCGCGCTGCCGGCGGCGCGCAGCTGCTTCGTCGCCTCGACCATCGTGCGGCCGGTCGAGACGATGTCGTCGATCACGACCGGCGTGTGACCGTTCCACGGCCCGTCGGGCGCCGAGACCGAGACGTCGCGATCGCCGCGCCGCGTCTTCTCGAGGATCAGGTACGGCGCGCCACACCGATCGGCGACCGCGGACACCCACTGCACGCTCTCGGCATCGGGACCGACGAGCACGGGCCTTGACACCTCGTCGGCGATCCACCGCGCGATCGACGGCGCCGCGCGCGCGATCGTCGTCGGGATCGAGTACACGGTGTCGAGCGAGTGCAGCCGGTGGAGGTGCGGATCGACGGTGACGAGCCAGTCGACGATGCTCGACACGAGCCGGCCGAAGTACTTCGCGGTCACGCCCTCGCCGGGATGAAACTCGCTGTCCTGCCGCATGTACGCGAGGTACGGCGCGACGATGCCGACCCGCTTCGCACCGTGATCGCGCGCGCAGCCGGCGACGAACGCGACGCGCAGGAACTGATCGCCGTGCAGGTTGCCGACGATCACGACGTCGTCGCGGATCGCGCCGGCATCGAGCCGGACGTAGAGCTCGCCGTCGGGGAACTGCCGGAGCTCCGGCTGCATCACGTCGAGCCGGAGCCGCGTGGCGAGCCGATGCGCGTGGTCTTCGCTCCCAGGCATCGCGATCAGCACGGCCATGTAGCGACCATGCTAGCAGGCAGTTGCGGGAGCGGCCCCCGCGTCAGCTCATTTTGCCGGGGTCAGCGTGCAGTCCTCGAGCGAGGGCTTGCCGAACGACTCCTTCACCGTGCCCTTTGCCGTGACCTTGTCGAACTGCTTCAGGCCCTTGCCCTGATCGGTCTTCGTGTAACAGGACAGCGTGAACTTCGTCGCGTCCTTGCTGTCGACGAGCGACACCGCGTACGACGTCACGCCGTTCGCCGTGCTCGAGCTCGAGCTGTAGTACTGCGCCGTGATCTCGAGCGGCTTGCCCTCGAGGCTCGCCTTGTCGCTCGCGTACGTCGCGTTCAGGCCGACGATCGTCTTCGTGTCGCCGACCGTGCCGCCGGCGGCCTTCGCCTGCTCGCCCGGATCGTTCGCCTTGACGGTCTCGCCGATCGCCTGCTTGGCCTCGTCGTAGCTGCCGACCTTCTTGTGCAGGCCCTGCTTCACGAAGTCGTCGAACTGCTGGCTCGTGAGCACGTCACCGTCGGCGTAGACCTTCGTCGCCCAGTCGCCCTTGCCGAGCGTCAGCATGTCCTTGCCGTTCTCGGTGCCCCACGCGCACTCGCCGGGCTCGCTGTCCCACTTGTCGAAGACGTTCTTCCACTTCTTGCACCCCTTGTCGTCGACGGTGAACAGCTTGTCCATGCCGCTCGTGCAGACGATCGCGGTCTTGCCCTTGCGGTAACCCGCGGCGCCCTCGCCGGCGAGCAGCTGGCCGCCCTTGACGACGAACTGCTTCGAGTGCGTCGAGACGCCGCCCTTCATCGAGCCCTCGGTGATCGTCTGCTTGAACGCGACGCTGCACGGGCTGTCGATCACGAAGCCGAGCTCGTGCTCGGTCTTGCCGTCCCACACCTTCGCCTTGTCGCCCTTGATCTCGATCGCGGCCGGATCGCCGGCCATCGACATCGTGCCGCTCGTGCGCAGCGTGAGCCGGCTCGCGTGCGCGCCTTCCCACAGCTTCGCCGCGTCCGGCTGGTTCCATGACGCGAACTCCGCCGGCATCGCGCCGCCGCCTTCGCCCTTGTTCCCGGTCTCGACGGTCTTGCCGCTGCCGCCGGCCGAATCTTCCTTCTTCTTGCACGCGCCGCCGACAAGCACGAGCGACGCAGTCCCCATGACGAGCCACTGTTTCTTCATGGCGCGGAACATCCGCAAGACGCACGCCACGCGCAAGTGCTCGTTGCATCGAGCGGCACCGTCGCGCGCCGCTGCCAGATCCGGCACGTGCTGCCAGTAGTGGCAGCTACAGCGGTTTCAGCTCGCGGCCTTGATCGCGCGGCTCAGCATGTCCGAGCCCTCGGACTTGCCGCCGCCGCCAAGCGCCTTGAGCCGCGTGACCTTCAGCAGCAGCGGGATGACCTTCTTGTTGCGGACCATCTGGTAGTGGTCGTACTGCGAGTGGATGTAGAGCAGCTTCGCGCGGCGCTCGCCGACGGTGAACCCGCTCATCATCTCGGGCACCTTCTCGCGCGCCATCGCGAACTTGTACTGCTTCGCGAACGCGGTCGACTCCTGCGCGACGCTCGCCCCGACGACGATCATCTTGTGCTCGTCCGCGCGCTTGCCGCTGCCGATGAACTCGTTGAACTTGTACTCGCCGCCGTACATCGCATCGAGCAGGATGATCTGATCGACCATGCGGTGATCGACCCACTGCATGACGGTGCGGAACGCGCCCGAGTGCCCCATCACGACGATCGGGCCGTCCGGCATGCGGATGTTCGCGCGCGTCACCGCGGCGCGCAGGTCGGTCAGCGCCGGCCAGTGCACGCCCTGGTCGCGGTTCGCCGGCGCGTCGGGGACGATGAACAGCGCGTTCTGCCGGCTCTTCTTGAACTGGCTCGCGAGCTCGTAGTCCTTCCACGCGCCGTCGGCATCGGTCCAGTAGCCGTGAACGTAGACGACGGTGCCGGCGGTCTCGCGATCGTAGCCGGGCGGCACCCAGACGTGGATCGCGCCCCGCCCGCTCTTGATCCGCCAGTGGCGGCCGCCGAGCACGGTGTTCTCTTCCTTCTCGAGCCGCGTGTCGCTGTCGTCGAGCGAGCGCGTGCGCGTCACCGTCGACGACATCCGTGCGCGCGTCGGCGCCTTCGTCGTGGTCGACGTCTTCTTCGCGGCGGGCTCGCTGTCGCGATCCTGCTGCTTCGTCTTTGCCGGCGTCGGCTTCCACGCGCCGTCGGCCTCGTCGACCGCGGGCTTGCCCTCGTCGACGTCGGGGATCACGAGCTCGGACGAATCGCTCGCCGCGGAGTCGCCGACCTGCGGGGTCTCGTCGCTGCGTTCGGGTCGCGGCACGGGATCGTCCGCACGAGCGGTACCGAGCGCCAGAGACAGGAACGCGACGGCGGCGAGACAGAGCTTCATGGCGTTTTCTTGGGCTCCGCGGGCTGGGTGATCATCAGGTGGATATTCTTTTCCGAGTCCGGATAGCCATAGCGAAACGGCAATTTTCGAAACGGCTGGGCCGCCCACAGCTTCACCATGGCGTCGCTGACGTTCTTCTGGGCCTCTTCGAGGAATGCGCCCTTGAACCGGCCATAGGTCACCTGGGTGAACCCGGCCTTCTTCGCGATCCGCGGCTCGATCCCGGTCGAGTCCGAGACCATCCACACCATGTTCTGCAGCAGGTAGTCGCGGATCTTCGAGAACCCGTCGAGCCAGATCAGGTAGCTCGCGGCCTTCGTCATCGCGGCGATCTTGCCCTTCGCGACGAGGTGCTTCTCGAGCGGCGAGCCGCCGAACGCCTTGTCGGCGAGGTTCCACGCGAAGTGGCGATGGACGACGAGCGGCGCCTTCGGATCGCCCGCCTTGCGAAACGTCAGCTCCATGTGATTGAAGGCCTCGGAGAAGTCGGTGTCGACCCAGCTCGCCTTGACCTTCTTCGCTTTCTTCGGCGCCAGCGCGTCGAAGTCGGCCTGCGTGTAGTAGTGGATCTTGCCGTCGTCCTCGAGCTTGAAGAACTTGAGCGACACCGGCTCGAAGCCATTGGCCGCCATGCCGATCAGGTGAAACGACAGCTGGCCCGGGATCCCGCCGCGCTCGAGCTTGCGCATGTTCTCGCTCGTCGAGTCGTGCAGCTCCATCAGGCCCGCCGACATCTCGCGGAACTCGGCGAGCGCGATCCGCAGCTTGCCCTTGTCGAGCTTCGCGAGCCGCGTCGGGTCGCCGGCGTGCTCGAGCGAGATCGTCGTGATGTCCTTCGCGTCGGGATAGGTCACGAGCGCGCCGAGCAGATCGCCACCGCCGAACGGATAGACGACCGTCGGCGGCAGGTTCGCCGGCCGCACGCTCGCGAAGAACTCGCGCGCCTTCGACAGGTAGCGCTGCTCGAGGCCGTCGTAGCGCTTCGTCATCTCGGCGCAGTGCTTGTCGACGACCGCGGCGTCGAGGTTCGCGGGCACCGGGTCCGTGCCCTTGCAGGCGACGACGCGATAGAACACCTTGGCGTCGGCGATGAAATCGACCGGGCCATCGGCACGCGCCGTCGACGAGACAGCGAGAGCACCGATGAGGCTGACGGTCGCCAGATGCAACTTCATATTCCCCTCCAAGACTCTTATGACGATCGGTCGGACGACGCTATTTCTTGGCTAATTCACGTCGCGCCGGTCGTGCGTGGCCCCCGGCTTGGGGCCGACGAGGCTCTTCAGGATGACTTTTGCGACCTCGTCGCCGCTCGCGTCGCGCAGCGTCACCGGGACGTCGTACTGCGCCCGCGCCGCGGTCCGCGGCACCGGCGGCTCGCCGATCGCGGTGATCGTGCCGCGCGCCTTCTTGCGGTAGTCGATCTCCATCCCGCTGACGATGAACCGCGCGTCGTCGGGCAGCGAGTACGCGAGTGCGACGTTGCCGGCGAGCTCCGCGAGGTTCGCGAGCGCGATCGCGTGGACGCAGTCGAGGTGATTCCGCACCTTGCGCCGGTCGTGCATCACGACCTCGGCGTAGCCGGCGCGCAGCACGGTCACCGTCGCGCGGATACTGCCGGTGTACGGGGCCATTCGCCCCACGAGCCGCGAGAACACGATCTTGCCGCCGGGCAGCCCGGACAGGAGGTTCCAGGCGTCGCGCAGCACGTTGCGGTTGCCATCGGTCTTCGGCAGCAACTTCGCCAGTGGGCGCAGCCCCGGAGCGAGCCGTTCAGTGAGGGACATCGGGCGGAACCTATCAGATCACCTCCGGATCTCTCCTCAGATCGTTCCGATCACCCCGGCAGATTTCGTGACCGGCGCACGCTGCGGTGTCAGGGTGGCAGGGGTAGGATGACCGCGTTCCTATGAGCCCGATCCAACGCTCGTCCCGCGCCCTGCTGGCGTCGTCGATGTTCATCGGCTCTCTCGGTGTGATGGCCGCGTGCAGCAGCCCGCCGAAGAAGAAGCCGATGACGATGCAGGAGATGATCGCGGCCGATCCGCTGCCGCTCGCCAAGGGCGCGAAGTGGACCTATCAGGTCACCGTCAAGCGCTTCGACGCCGCCACCGAAAAAGAGACGATCACGAAGCTGTCGTGGACGACCGAGGTGCTCGACTCCAAGGAGAGCAATGGGGTCACCGCGTATCGCGTCAAAGGGTGGCCGACCGACCTGACCGACTACGACGGCACGAACCTGAACCCGACCGCCACCGAGACCACGATCCTGCGCAAGGACAACAACTTCCTGTTCGGCACGAGCCCCGAGCCGACGCTCGAAGGCGCGACCGGCTGGTTCTCGTGGCCCGTGATCGACGGCCAGAAGATCTGCCCGAGCAAGGAAATGGTCTACTGCTGGCAGGTCAGCGCCGTCGAGACCGGCTACCGGCTGTCGTTCTACACCGGCCCCGATGAGCAGGCGTTCGAGCTCGAGCCCGGCACCGGCATCGCGCGCTTCCACTACGCGCATCACGGCACGACGAACGAGGTCGACGCGAAGCTCGTCTCGTACGCGAAGCCCGGCCAGAAGTAGCGGGCCGGCCGCTCGGGCGGTCAAAAAGTTGTGCAGTGCGTCGCAACATGCGACCGCATTTCCATGCACACCATCACTGTCGCGAACCGGAAAGGCGGCGTGGGGAAATCCTCCGTTGCGACTCATCTCGCCGCCGCCCTCGCGATCCGCGGGGCGCGCGTGCTCGTGATCGACATGGACTCGCAGGCGAGCGCGACTGCGATGCTGCTCGGCGATGCCGACGAGGACCTGCCGACCACGACGCAGGTGCTGCTCGGCCAGGCGCGGCTCGCCGAGATCGTGCGGCCGTCGACACGCGAGGGCGTCGACATCGCGCCCGCGTGTGGCGAGCTGACGCGCGCGCAGTTCGCGATCGCCGGCAAGACCGGACGCGAGACGATCCTGCGCCGCGCGCTGCGCGAGGTCGATCACGACGTCGTGCTGATCGACACCGCGCCCGAGCTCCAGCTCGCGACGCTGAACGCGCTCGTCGCCGCGAACCACGTGCTGATGCCGTTCACGCCGGATCCGAAGGCGCTCGAGGGGCTGCGCACGACGAGCGATGCGGTCGCCGAGATCGCGGCCGCCGAGCTCGCGAGCCCGGCGATCCTCGGCTGCGTGCAGGTCGCGTACGATCGCCGGCTCGGCGTCACCGAGCAGTCGCGCGAGCAGGTCGCCGCCGCCTATGGCGAGCTGCTGTTCGAGACGCGCATCCGATCGAACAGCAGCTTCATCGTGTGCCCCGCGTGGCATCGCGACATCTTCGCGATGGAGCGCCAGGAGCAGCAGCGCACGCGCGGCTCGCAAGACTTCCTCGCGCTCGCCGACGAGGTCGTCGCGCGGATCGGGCTGCCCTTGCGCGCCGAGTCCACCGAATCCATCGCCGCCGCCTAGGAGATCATGATGAGCAAGCTTCCGACCGATTTCGTCAAGGTGTCCGCTGCGCAGCCGAAGCAGCGCGCGAAGCGTTCTCGCAAGGCGAGCCTGATCTCCGCCGAGCCCGTCGTCGATCCGAAGCAGGTGATGCTGCACCTGACCGACGACGAGCACGCGGCGCTCGAGGAGGCGCGGCAGAAGCTGCACGCCGCCGGTGCGCAGGTCACGCTCGAGCAGATGATCCACCGCGTGTTCGCGGACTGGCTCGTCCGGCTGCGCACGCCGGTGGCGCCGCCGGCGCCGGCCGCCGAGGCTGCGCCCGCGAAGCCGGAGCCTCGCGTGCCGACGCTCGAGGAGCGGATCGCGGCACGGCTCGCCGAGTTCCTCGCGCGCCCGGTCCAGATGTGGGATGCGCTCGCGCGGATGGCGCGCCTCGTCCGCAGCTGGCGTTAGTTGCCGGGGCGTTCGCGCTCGAGCACGCTCGCGAGCAGCGCGCGCACGCTCGACATCGGGAACGGCTTGTGGATCCAGCGGCCCGGGATCGACGACAGGAAGCTCTGCAGCGTGTCGGTCACCGAGCCGCCGGTCATGTAGATCGCCCGCGCCGAGAGCCCGGGCGCGATCGCGTCGAGTCGATCGTGAAACTGCTCGACCTGCATGTCGGGCAGCCGCAGCTCGGATAGCACGAGATCGGGCTCGCCGCGGCTGCGAATGTCGTCGAGCGCCGCGCCCGCGGTCGACGTGACGGTCACCGCGAAGCTCGCGGCGAGGCCGCGCCGGAGCACGCCGGCGAGCCAGCTGTCCTCCTCGACGAGCAGCAGGCGCGGCATCATCGCGAGCAGCGCCGGCATGTCGCGGATGCGGCGGCGGCTCGCGATCGAGCGCACGACGTCGAGCACGCTGTCGGCCGCGGCCGGCAGCGCGACGACGAAGTCGGCGCCGGCATCGCGGGCCTCGAGCTCGCGGTCACCATCCTCGGCGGCGAGCAGCACGACCAGGATCACGCTCGGCAGGCGCGGCCGGAGCTCGCGCACGAGGTCGATGCCGTCGCCGTCGCCCAGCCGCGAGCCGCAGATCACCGCCGTCGGGGTCTCGATGTCGAGGAACTGCAGCGCGGTAGCCCGATCCGCGACCTCGCGGGCCAGGAGCCCGTTCATCGCACACAGCTTCTGGATCAAGGCCTGGAGCGTCGGGTCGCCGTCGACGACGAGCACGACTGCCCCGACCGAGCTCAACTCCGCCGACGCCATCTCGGACTTCATATCGTTCCACTGCGCGCAACACACCTGTCCTGGAGGACAGGTGCAACGCGCCGATTTTTCGGGGAGAGTCAAACCGTGGTGGAAGCCGACGTTGTCGAGGTCGGCACCGAGATCCATGGTTCGAACCGTGCCTCATGGCCTCTGATCGTCGACGTTCGTCGGTAACCCGGGAACAGGTCGTGCGCGAACGGCTCGAGGAGATCGTGGCCCAGTTCCAGCTGTCCCCGCGCGAGCGCGAGGTCTTCGAGCTGCTGCTGTACGGTCACAGCGCCGACGAGATCGGCGGCAAGCTCGGCGTCAGCACGCGCACCGTGAAGTTCCACCAGACGAACCTGCTCGACAAGCTCGACGCCGACAGCCGGCTCGATCTGTTCCGGCTGTTCTTCTCGCAAGACTGATCGCCCCGAACGAAAGCCTGCCCGATCTGGCAGCTGGCCGCCCGATGCGTTGCAAGGCGCTGACCTCGCTCGTAGAGTCGGACCATGACCATGAAGCCGGCGATGAGCTACCTCGTACCGACGGTGATCGAGCAGACGCACCGGGGCGAGCGCGGATGGGACATCTTTTCCCGCCTCCTCAAGGACCGCATCATCTTCCTCGGCACGCCGATCAACGATGACGTCGCGAACGTCGTGATCGCGCAGCTCCTGTTCCTCGACTCCGAGGAGCCAGAGAAGGACATCATGCTCTACATCAACTCGCCCGGCGGTCACGTCTCGGCGGGCCTCGCGATCTACGACACGATGCAGTACCTGCACTGCGACGTCGCGACGATCTGCATGGGCCAGGCGGCGTCGATGGGCAGCTTCCTGCTCGCGTCGGGCACCAAGGGCAAGCGCTACGCCCTGCCCCACTCGCGCGTGATGATCCACCAGCCGCTCGCAGGCTTCCAGGGTCAGGCGACCGACATCGAGATCCACACCAAAGAGATTCTGAAGACGCGCGACACCCTGAACGAGCTGTACGCGAAGCACACCGGTCAGCCCGTCGACAAAATCAAGAACGATACCGATCGCGACAACTTCATGTCGTCGTCGCAGGCCAAGGAGTACGGCCTGATCGACGAGGTCCTCGTGACGGCGAAGAAGAAGCCGGACGAGAAGAAGTAGCGACCGCCCCGATCCGGGGTACGCTCCGATCCGACCGATGCCCATCGAGAAACGTGACGGCGCTTCGTTGACCTGTTCCTTCTGTGGCAAGGCGCAGAAGGAGGTCAAGAAGCTGATCGCCGGCCCGACCGTCTACATCTGCGACGAGTGCATCGGGCTGTGTAACGACATCATCGCCGAGGAGATCGAGAAGGAGGATCAGGCCTACGGATCCTCGACGATCCCGAAGCCGGCGCAGATCAAGAAGGTCCTCGACGAGTACGTGATCGGTCAGGACCGCGCGAAGAAGATCCTCGCGGTCGCGGTCCACAACCACTACAAGCGGATCGATCACAAGCACGCGGCGTCGCCGAACATCACGGGCGGCCCGGGGACCGACGAGGAGATCGAGCTCCAGAAGTCGAACATCCTGCTGCTCGGACCGACCGGCTCGGGCAAGACGCTGCTCGCGCAGACGCTCGCGCGCATCCTCAACGTGCCGTTCGCGATCGCGGACGCGACGAACCTCACCGAGGCCGGCTACGTCGGCGAGGACGTCGAGAACATCATCGTCTCGCTGCTGCAGAACGCCGACCACGACATCGAGCGGGCGCAGCGCGGCATCGTCTACATCGACGAGATCGACAAGATCGCGCGCAAGAGCGACAACCCGTCGATCACGCGCGACGTGTCCGGTGAAGGCGTGCAGCAGGCGCTGCTCAAGATCATCGAGGGCACGACCGCGAGCGTGCCGCCAAAGGGCGGTCGCAAGCACCCGCAGCAGGAGTTCCTCCAGGTCGACACGACGAACATCCTGTTCATCTGCGGCGGCGCGTTCACCGGCCTCGAGGACATCATCGAGAACCGGATCGGTCAGAAGCTGATCGGGTTTGGCGCCGGCATGAACAAGAAGGTCGAGCGCACGCAGTGGGAGCTGATCCAGGAGGTCGAGCCCGAGGATCTGCTGAAGTACGGCATGATCCCCGAGTTCATCGGTCGCCTGCCGGTGATCGCTCCGCTCCACGAGCTGTCCGAGGAGGCGCTCGTGCAGATCCTCACGCAGCCGAAGAACGCGCTCGTGAAGCAGTACCAGAAGCTGTTCGAGATGGACGGCGTGAAGCTCAAGTTCGGCAAGGGCGCGCTGACGAAGGTCGCGAGCATGGCGGCGAACCAGAAGAGCGGTGCGCGCGGCCTGCGCGCGATCCTCGAGAGCGCGCTGCTCGACATCATGTACGACACGCCCGGCCAGTCCGTGAACGAAGTGATCATCAACGAGGACGTGATCGAGAAGCACGGCACGCCGCTGATCACCTACAGCAAGGAATCGAAGGCCGCCGAAGGCTGAGCGTTCGCGACGAGGCAGCTCGTCGGCGAAGTCGCACGACATTCTCGATTCGCGTCGCGTGACGCGCAGATAGCAACTCGTTCGCGCGCGGCGATGCGACCCGCGCGGACCGCCCTCCTCTCGTGTTTGCGAGCGCGAAGAAGCGACCTGCTTCGAGCGCCGCTACCCCTGGAGGGCATGTACGTCTATGGATGATTCGCATCATTATGAACGACTCGCTTTTGCTGTGGCCGCTGCACTCGCCGGCGGCGCCGCGCTGACGACGACGGGCTGCGACCCCGTCGAGGAGGACGCGGTGGTGATCGCGTCTCGCGCTTCGCGGTCGAGCACGATCCAGCTCACCGACGACGGCAGCCGCGTCGCGATGGTTAACCCCGAGGATGGCTCGCTCGCGATCTTCGACACCGCGACGCAGGCGCGCACCGCGCTCGTACCGACCGGCACGCGACCGTCGGCGGTCGTGATCGATCCGGACAACGAGACCGCGTACGTCGCGAATCGCAGCGACGGCACCGTCGTCCGGATCACGGGGCTCGGCGGTGCGTCACCGCATGTCGACGCGACGATCGACGTCGGCGCCGAGCCGATCGCGCTCGCGCTCACGCCGTCCGGACGCCGGCTGTATGTCGCCGAGCTCGCCGAGAGCCGGATCGCCGTGATCGACACCGCATCGCAGCAGGTCGTCGGCTCGATCGCGGTCGATCGGCCGCGCGCGCTGCTCGTCACGAACGACGGCGATCGCGACGACAACGACGAGTCGCTGATCGTGACGCAGCTCTACGGCGTGCCGGAGCCGGGCCGCGAGGCGAAGGACGACGGCCGCACCGGGCTCGTCCATGTCTACGCGGTCGCCGATCTGTCCGAGACCCGGACGATCACGCTGCAGCCGATCGACAGCGGGTTCGCGAAGGCCGGCGTCGCCGGCAACCCGACGGTGCTGACCTCGCCGAACCAGCTCGCCGCGCTCGCGACCGCGAACGGCCGGCTCTACGTCACGAGCGTGTCGGCGTCGCCCGAGGCGCCGACGCGGTTCGACAACAACGTGTTCCCGGTCGTCTACGTCGCGGATCTCGCGACCGGCGCCGAGATCCGCGACGCGAGCGGCACCACAAACCTCGCGCGCAAGATCTACGACGCGATCCCCGATCCGTCGCCGGCGTCGCCGCGGTTCATCCCGGGCGACCTGTCCGATCTCGAGCTCGTCGACGGCAGCAACATCGCGTACGCGATCGGCCGCGCCGGTGACGTCATGCAGCGCGTGACGTTCGGCGACACCGTCGAGATCGGCTCGACGCAGAACAAGCAGATCGATCTCGCGGGCACCGACACGCTCGGCAAGTGCCAGGCGCCGACCGGTCTCGCGATCGACAGCGCGACGAACCGCGCCTACGTCAACTGCTGGATCACACGCCGGCTCGGCGTCGTCGATCTGAGCGCGCAGGCACTGACCGCGACGGTCGAGGCCGCGCCCGGTCCCGCCGACGGGCTCGAGGCGTCGATCCAGCGCGGCAAGCGGTTCTACTTCACCGGCCGCGGGCGGTGGTCGGCGGCGCAGCAGAACGGCGCGAAGGGCGGCGAGGGCTGGTCGTCGTGCGGCTCGTGTCACCCCGACGGCCTGAGCGACAACATCACCTGGGTGTTCGGCGCCGGGCCGCGCCAGACCACGTCGCAGGACGGCTCGTTCTCGCACGGCCCCGGGATCCAGAAGCAGCGCGTGTTCAACTGGACTGCGATCTTCGACGAGCATCACGACTTCGAGCGCAACACGCGCGATGTCTCCGGTGGGCTCGGCGCGATCACGACCGCGCCGTCGCTCGCCGACTGTAACCAGCTCGACAAGGAGACCCAGGTCGCGCTCGCGTCGAACGGCGTGCCGATCGGCGGCCTCGGCGCGCCGCTGAAGCAGCTCGCCGACAATGCCGCGATCGCGACGTGCGGCCACAAGGACTGGGATGACATCGACAACTTCGTGCGCTCGATCGAGCCGGTGCACGGCGCGCGCACGGCGCCGGCGGGCGCCGTCGAGCGGGGCCGCCAGGTGTTCGTCGACGGTGGCTGCGCGAAGTGTCACGGCGGCGCGGGCTGGACGGTGTCGCGTCGCGGCTTCACGCCGAGCGCCGCGATCAACACCGACCTCGCGGCGACCGACTACGTGCGGCCCGCGTTCTTCCCGACGACGTGGCAGTACATCGTGCCGACGTTCGGCGGCCCCGTGAACCGCACGCAGATCTCGGCGCAGCCGCCGCTCGGCGCCGACGAAACCGGCCCCGGCGAGCCCGACGCGATCCCGATCGCGCAGCTCGCGTGCGTCACGCGCAATGTCGGTACGTTCGGCTTGCCCGGCGACATCGCGGGCACCGACGCGCTCGAGCTGCGGCCGTTCCAGGGCTCGCTCGTGCGCTCGGAAGGCCGCGCCGGCTACAACGTGCCATCGCTGTACGGGCTCGCGCTCGGCGCGCCGTACCTGCACCACGGCCAGGCCGCGACGCTGGCGGACCTGTTCACCGACAACCGGTGGCGGTTCCACACGAACGCCGGCAACGCGAACTTCTCGGTCGTCCTCGCACAGCCCGGCAAGCTCGACGACCTGATCGCGTACCTGCGCTCGATCGACGCGACCACGCCGGAGCTCGACGTGCCGACCGATCCGGCGACCGGCCGTAGCTTCGATAGCTGCCCGTAGCAGACGCCACACCCGAACCCCGGCGTCCTTGCTACGCTCGTCGGGTGCGCTGGATCGCGTTCGTCGTCGCGCTCTCGGCGTGTGGCCGGTTCGGCTTCGGTTCCGAGCCCGATCCCGATGCGATCGCGGCGATGGGCGACGGCAGCCCCGACGCACCGCCGCTCGGTCCGTTCACGTCGATCACGCTCGTCCCCGGGATCAACGACCCGGCCGCCCAGGACGACGACCCGTCGCTGACCGCCGACATGCTCGAGATCTACTTCGACTCCGAGCGCGCGGCGGCCGGCGGCGGCAACGGTGACATCTGGTTCGCGAGCAGGACGACGATCACCGAGCCGTTCTCGGCGCCGGTGCTGGTGTCCGAGCTGACGTCGCCGGGCGACGACACGACGCCGGACGTCTCGCCCGACGGGCTCACGATCTACTTCGGCAGCGATCGCGCGAGCGCCGGCAATCGCGATCTCTACGTCTCGACCCGCGCGACGCGCAGCTCCGCGTGGGGCGCGCCGCAACGGATCACCGAGCTCGCATCGCCATCCGACGACAGCGGCGCGATGGAGACCGAGGACGGCCTGCACCTCGTGCTTGCCTCGGCGCGCGCCGGCACGATGGACCTCTACGTCGCGACGCGCACCGCGCGCGACCAGCCGTGGGGCCCACCGGCACCGATCCCGGCGCTCGCGAGCGCGACCGCGAGCGAGGACCAGCACTGGATCGACGCGACCGCGTCGGTGATCTACCTCGCGGCCGATCTGCCGGGCAGCGTCGACGCCGACATCTGGATGGCGACCCGCCGCGGCGGCCTCACGGACTACAACGCGCCGGTGCGGCTCGACGAGCTGTCGAGCAACGTCGCCGACGTCGACCCGTGGCTGTCGCCGGACCAGCGCACGATGTTCTTCATGAGCAAGCGCAGCGGCGTCGGCGACATCTACATGGCAACGCGGTGAACAAAAAAACCGCCCGAGGTTGCCCTCGAGCGGCTTGCTGGCGGCAGCGTCGTCGGATCAGAACCAGTTGATGCCGACGCCCACCGTGCCCGCGGTGACGTTGTTGTCGATGCCCTTGTACGCGCCGTTGATCAGGCGACCCTGGATGTCGATCGACATGTACTGCGCCGAGAACACCTCGAAGCCGATCGCGCCCATCAGCGCGGTGCCGTTGTCGATGTCCGAGACGAAGTACGCGTCGTCGACCTGCAGGTGCGCGAGGCCGATGCCGCCCTTGAGCCACAGCTGCGGCGTCAGCCAGTACTGACCCGCGATCATCGCGGCGCTCTGGGTGAGGAACTGGTCCTCGTCCGAGAACGCGCCCTGCGAAACCTGCTGCGTGTTCGCCTGGAGCTCGAACATCAGCGCGAAGCGCGGCCCGAGGAAGCCACCGATGTGACCCGAGATGCCGAGCGACAGCGGGTTGTAGTCGCAGTTACCGCAGTCGATGTCGCCGACATCGTCGTTCATCCCACCGAGCCCGAGCTGGAAGCCGAACGTCAGGCGGCCTTGGCGGTTGTGAAAGCCACCGGGCAGCTGCGAGCCGGGAGGCGGGCCCGAGTAGTAACCGCCGGGCTGGGCCGCCGCGTCCGAGGGCGCGAGGCTGGGGATGGCGGCGAGGATGCCGATGAGGAGCAGTGTCTTGATAGGCTTCATGTTCTTGACCCCTAGAACGGCAGCGGTGCCGGTGACATTCATTCTCGCAAGTCCGAGGCCAGCGCGCGAGTCTATCGACCCACCACTGGACGCCGGGTTACGAGGTCCGACCAACGTTGGCATGTGCTCGTCAGCCACTGTTGTGAACGCGTCTTCATGATCGTTTCGGCACGTGTGCCGGGTTGTGGGCAGTGACACACCGAGGGAGATGCTCCGCGGTGCGTGATGTCGCTCATGCGATCGCGAGCAGCTTGTCGATCGCCATGCGCCCACGCTTGGCGTCGCCGTGAATCGTCACGCACGGTACGTTGCGCGCGGAGAACAGCGACTCGATCCACGCCATCGATGATCCGGGCGTGAGCCAGCCTCCATCCATCAGCACGGCATCGACCGGACGCTCGGCACCCGCGAGCTGGACGAGAGCCCCCGGATCCGTACCGCCGGTGACCGCGTAGCCGAGGCACGACAGCGCGGACTGCAGGTCCGGGAGGCGATTCGGAGAAGCTCCGACGAGCACGCGCTTCTCGGCGCGGCGCTCGATCCGCACGAGGAACGCCGACCACCGCGTCAGATCGTCGTCGCCCATGTCGGTGATGCGCAGGCCGTAGCCCGGCGTCAGCCCGCACGAGCGCGCCTCGGCCTCGACGACCTGGCGCACGACGCGCGCGCGCCCCGAGATCGGCGCTCCGCCGTCATCGAGCACCGCAGAGAAGTTGAGCGCGCTGTCGAGCGCGAGCGCGTGCACCGGGCGCACGAACATGCCGTCGCGCGAGACGTCGAGCGCCTCGCCACGCACCGCACCGCGCATCGTACCGAGGCAGACCGGCCACTCGACCGGATAGCGCTGCGCGTGGCGCGGCGGTGGAGGCTTGATCGTGACCTGCGCGGCGCGCGCAGCGGTCAGCAGATTCGTCAGCTGGCGGCGCGCCGAGTCGTCGAGCTCGAACGCGACCGAGAACGACGCCGCGCCGGTCTGCGCCGCCTCCTGGACCGACGACACCTTCTTCACCGGGCCCCGGACGAGCGCGCGATGGCCGGCGTAGCTCAGCGCGACGTCGACGTGATCGTGCAGCCGCGGGAGCGCGCCGGTCATCAGCGCCGCGCCGCGCAGGCTGAGCGCGCCGATCCGGATCGGCACCCAGCGGCCGCTCCGCAGGTAGCGCGCGTAGATGATCCCGGGCGGCGTCGGACCGCTCGGCGTCGGCAGCTCGAGCTCGCTCGCGATCGACGGCGAGCCGGCGCGCGCGGGCAGCGGCTCGGGCTCCGGGTCGCGCAGCTCGCACGCGATGCGATGGGTCTCGATCGGCGATAGCTCGACGGTGCTCGCGCGATGCGGATCCGGCGAGCGCGGCACGACGTTCGCGGACGGCGTGCGGCGATGGATCGCGTACTGACCGCTCGCCGAGCCTTCGGCGCGCCGGACGTCGTCGCGCGTGCCCTTCGCGAGGTACGGCGCGGGCTGCGCGTCGACCGGGATCGGTGGCGGCGTCTTCAGCTTGTGATCGCGCACCTTGCGCACGAGCTCGCTGAGCGCGCTGCACACGCTGCGCTGATCGCCGACGCGGATCGTGCAGCGCGCGAGCCGGTCGCCGGCGAACCGCGTGCGATCCGCCTCGGACAGCTCGGCGGGCTGCACCATGCCGATCTCGGCGAGCAGCGCGACCTCGACGACAAACGCGAGGCGCTCGCGGCCGAGCGCGAGCTCGTCGTAGCAGAGCCCGACGACCGCCTGGTCGCAATGGTCGTCGTAGTACGCGGTCACCGACGCGAGCGGCGGGGCGCGACCATCGTCGAGCGGCGCGAGCGCGGTCAACCAATGCCCCAGCCGCTGACGAGGTCGCTCGATCAGCAGGTAGGCCTCGACAAGAGGCGGAATGCCGCGGGGTTGCATGGTCTGGCGCCGCAAAATGCAGCACCTGGGATGCCACGCCGCTCGGTCGAAAGCGGGCTTACCGCGATGCCCGGATCGTCGTGGGATCGTTGGGCTCCGAGGGTTCCCGAGGCTGCGGGAGCGTGGCTGCGATGCCATATTTCGCATGGCAATACTGCCGCACTTCGACGTGATTTCTTGCGCAAGTTCGCATGCCCCCTAAAGTATCGGACCATGAAAGCAGACGATCGCGAGGCCCGGGGGGCGGGCTATCGGCTTCCACTTCTCCCGCTTCGCGACATCATCGTCTTCCCGCACATGGTCGTGCCGCTGTTCGTCGGGCGCGACAAGTCGCTGTCCGCCCTCGAGGAAGCGATGGCCGGCGACAAGCAGCTGCTGCTCGCGGCGCAGCGGCGCGCGAAGACCGACGACCCGAGCGAGGAGGACATCTTCTCGATCGGCACCGTCGGTCACATCATCCAGCTGCTGCGGTTCCCGAAGGGCCCGGTGAAGGTGCTCGTCGAGGGTCGCGCGCGCGCGCGGATCCGCGGCTTCCATCAGTCCGAGCCGTTCTTCATCTGTGACGTCGAGGACGTCGACGAGGGCGACGACGACACCGTCGAGATCCAGGCGCTGATGCGCTCGGTGCAGGACGTGTTCGAGGACTACGTCAAGCTCAACACGCGCATCCCGCCGGAGATGCTCGTCAGCGTGCGCACGATCGAGGAGCCCGGTCGGCTCGCCGACACGATCGTCGCGCACGTCGCGCTCAAGCTCAAGGACAAGCAAGAGCTCCTCGAGACGGCGTCGCCGTCGCGTCGCCTCGAGCGACTCGGCGAGCTGATGCAGGGCGAGATCGAGATCCGCCAGGTCGAGAAGAAGCTGCGCTCTCGCGTCAAGAAGCAGATGGAGAAGCAGCAGAAGGAGTTCTATCTCAACGAGCAGATGCAAGCGATCCAGAAGGAGCTGGGTGGCGAGCGCGACGAGTTCAAGAACGAGCTCAACGAGCTCGAGCAGAAGCTCAAGCAGAAGAAGATGAGCAAGGAGGCGAAGGAGCGCTGCCTCAAGGAGCTCAAGAAGCTGAAGCAGATGTCGCCGATGTCCGCCGAGGCGACGGTCGTCCGCAACTACCTCGACTGGGTGCCCGCGCTGCCGTGGGAGGACAAGACCGAGGACCGCCACGACATCAACGAGGCGGAGAAGATCCTCGAGGCCGAGCACTACGGCCTGAAGAAGGTCAAGGAGCGCATCCTCGAGTACCTCGCGGTGCAGGCGCTCGTGCCGCGTCAGCGCGGGCCGATCCTGTGCCTCGTCGGACCGCCCGGCGTCGGCAAGACGTCGCTCGCGCGCTCGATCGCGCACGCGACGAACCGCAAGTTCGTCCGCCAGTCCCTCGGCGGCGTGCGCGACGAGGCCGAGATCCGCGGCCACCGCCGCACGTACATCGGCGCGCTGCCCGGCAAGATCATCCAGTCGCTCAAGAAGGTCGGCTCGCAGAACCCGGTGTTCCTGCTCGACGAGATCGACAAGATGTCGATGGACTTCCGTGGCGACCCCGCGAGCGCGTTGCTCGAGGTGCTCGATCCCGAGCAGAACAACACGTTCAACGATCACTACCTCGACCTCGACTACGACCTGTCCGACGTCATGTTCGTGACGACGGCGAACCAGCAGCACGCGATCCCGCTGCCGCTGCAGGACCGCCTCGAGATCATCGAGCTCCCCGGCTACACCGAGTGGGAGAAGCTCGCGATCGCGCGCCAGTACCTGATCCCGAAGCAGGCGCAGGCGAACGGCGTGCACGAGCTCGACGTCACGTGGACCGACGACGCGCTCACCGCGATCATCCATCGCTACACCAAGGAAGCCGGCGTCCGTAACCTCGAGCGCGAGATCGCGACGGTGTGCCGCAAGATCGCGAAGGACTACCTCGCGGCCGGCCGCACGACGCGCACGTTCGTCGTCACGCCGGACAAGCTGCCGGTGTGGCTCGGCGTCGAGAAGTACCGCCAGGCGTCGCGCGAGAAGGAAGACGAGATCGGGCTCGCGAACGGCCTCGCGGTCACCGCGTTCGGCGGCGACCTGCTGTCCGCGGAGGTGACGATCGTCCCCGGCAAGGGCAAGCTGACGTTGACCGGCAAGCTCGGCGAGGTGATGCAGGAGAGCGCGCAGGCCGCGATGAGCTACCTGCGATCGCGCGCCGGCACGTTCGGGCTGTCGAACGACTTCCAGAACAAGATCGACGTCCACGTGCACTTCCCCGAGGGCGCGATCCCGAAAGACGGTCCGTCGGCCGGCATCACGATGGCGACCGCGATGGCGAGCGCGCTTCTCCGCATCCCGGTGCGCCAGCACATCGCGATGACCGGCGAGGTCACGCTGCGCGGCCGCGTGCTGCCGATCGGTGGCCTCAAGGAGAAGATCCTCGCGGCCCACCGCGCGGGCATCACCGCGGTGCTGATCCCCGAGGAGAACCACAAGGACCTGAAGGACGTGCCGGAGTCGGTACTCGAGCAGGTCGCGGTGATCCCGGTGAAGCACATGGACGAGGTCCTGCGCCACGCGCTCGCGCATCCGCAGCCGGAGGAGTTCTTGCGGGAGCCGTCGAGCGTGGTCGACTGGCGGATCGTCGAGACGATGCCGCCGAGCGACCCGCGCGACGCTCACTGAGCGTCAGCAGCTCGGATCGCCGCTGCGCCACCGCGCGGTCAGCTCGGTCAGCTGCGCGCGCAGCTTCGCGAGCTCGGCGACGGTCATGCCGCTGCGCTCGAACAGGCACTTCGGGACATCGGAGGCGCGCCGCTTGAGGCGCTTGCCGGCCGCGGTCAGGAACACCTCGACGACGCGCTCGTCGACGGTGCTGCGCCTGCGCTCGACGAGCCCGGCCGCCTCGAGGCGCTTGAGCAGCGGCGTCAGCGTCGCGGAGTCGAGGTGGAGGCGCTCGCCGATCACCGACACGCGCTCGCCATCGTGATCCCACAGCACCAGCATCACGAGGTACTGCGGATAGGTCAGGCCGAGCGGCTCGAGGACCGGCGCGTAGACCGCGGTCATCGCGCGCGATGCGGTGTACAGCGCGAAGCAGAGCTGATCCTCGAGGTGCAGCAGGTCGGCCATGGCGCGCTCATGCTACGCGGATGTCGACGGCGATGTTGCCGCGCGTCGCGTTCGAGTACGGGCAGACCTGGTGCGCCGCGGCGACGAGCGCCTCCGCCTGATCGCGCGGCAGCTCGGGCAGGCTGGCGACGAGCTCGACCGCGAGCCCGAAGCCCACGCCGCCTTGCACCGGACCGATCGTGACGTTCGCGGTGATCTGGACCGGGCCGGTCGTGATCTTCTTCGCGCGCGCGACGTGCAGCAGCGCGCTGCCGAAGCAGGCGGAGTAGCCGGCCGCGAACAGCTGCTCGGGGTTCGTGCCGGGCGCGCCGCTGCCGCCGAGCTGCTTCGGAGGCACGACCGCGAGGTCGAGCGTGCCGTCGTCGGTCTTGACGCGGCCGTCGCGGCCGCCGATCGCGGTGGCCGAGGCAGTGTAGAGGCGCTTGTCGAGAGTGATGGGGGAAGTCGTCATGCACCGCAAGCTAGGTGCGATTCGCATCGTTCGCAAGTCAATCGTACACGATTTACTTGTAAGCGATATGATTCGCGGAGTTGCTGCTTATATGTGTTCGTGTCGGATGGTCCGACCTCGTGATTCCTGCATCACCCACGGCACGCCGATGAAGCGGGAGCGGAATTGGCTGTTAGGATGACGATCCTCAGGGTGACGGTGGGTAAGGCAGTACTCGGTCGGGACGCGTTGATCGGCCAGGTGGTGGGCGGTCGCTACGAGATCGTGCGCCTGATCGGTCGCGGCGGCATGGGCGCGATCTACGAGGTCCGCAACACGCGGCTCGGCCGGGCGTTCGCGATGAAGACGCTGATCGGCGAGGCGGCCGACGACGTCGAGGTGCTCGCGCGGTTCCGTCGCGAGGCCGACGTGATCGCGCGGATCAAGCACCCACACATCGTCGAGGTGATCGACTGGGAAGCGCTCGACGACGGCTCGCCGTGCATGGTGCTCGAGTACCTGCAGGGCGAGGACCTGTCGCACCGGATCCGCGAGGGCGGTCCGATGACGTGGCACGCGATCGCGAAGATCGGCGATCAGGTCGCGAGCGCGCTGTCGGTCGCGCACGCGGCGAACGTCGTCCATCGCGATCTCAAGCCGCAGAACATCTTCCTCGCGAACGACGACTCCGGCGAGGAGCGCGCGAAGCTGCTCGATTTCGGCGTCTCGAAGATCCGTGACTCGCATAGCCTCGTCACCACCGACGCGCGGCTGATCGGCACGCCGTCGTACATGTCGCCCGAGCAGGCGGAGGGCCGCCACGACGACGTCGGCCCGGCGACCGATCTGTGGGCGCTCGGCGCGATCCTCTACGAGATGGCGACCGGCAAGCTCGCGTTCGATGGCGCGAGCATGCCCGCGGTGCTCTACAAGATCTGCTCGCGCGACGCCGAGCCGGTCGACCGCCTGCGTCCGGACGCACCACCGGCGTTCGTCGCGCTCGTTCGCGACATGCTCGCGCGCGACCTCTCCGCGCGCATCTGCGACGCCGACGTGTTCCGGATCCGGCTGCGCGAGGCGCTGTCCGACGTCGCGCCCGGCGTGCGGTACTCGGATCAGGTGATCGCCGCGCGCGGCTCGCGCACGTCGCTGCCACCCGCGACCGGCTCGACGACGAACCCGCGCCGGAAGCGCCAGACCGGCGCGCACGACGCGACGATCTCGACCGGCCCGGTCGCGATCGCACAGACGGTCCAGAGCGGCACGTTCCCCGTACCGCAGCCGCCGCCGGGCTCGACACCGGTCGCGAGCGGACAGGTCTCGGCGAGCACGCTGCCGGCGCGCCCGCGGCGCACCGGGCTCGTGCTCGCGATCTCCGGGCTCGCCGCGCTGACCGTCGCCGTCGCGATCGTCGTCGCGGCGACCCGCAGCGACGATCGCCCACCACCGACGCCGGCGGCGTCGAGGCCGCAGCCGCTCGTCGCGCCGCCGCCACCGCCGGCGATCGATGCCGCGGCCGCGGTGCAGGTCGAGCCACCGCCGATCGACGCGGCCGTCGCGGAGCCGATCGTCCCGGCGCCGAAGCCGTCGCGCGCGAAGCCGCGGCCGAGGCCGGCGCCGACGCCCGCGAAGGTCGAGCCGCCGGTCGTCGAGCCGCCGAAGCCCGAAGCTCCGAAGAAGCAGCCGTGCAAGAAGGACGACGTGCAGTGCCTGTACGGAGACGGAACGTGAAGTGGCTCGTGACGCTCGCGGTGCTCGCGGCGCTCGCGGGGCATCCCGGCTCGGCCGCCGCCGACGATCCGAGCGCGACCTCCGACGCCCGCGCGAAGGTGCTGTTCGACGAGGGCAAGACGCTGTTCGCCGAGGGCCAGTACGGCAAGGCGTGCGAGAAGCTCGACGCGAGCTTCAAGCTGAGCCGGCTGTCGTCGACGCGCGGCCTGCTCGCCGCGTGCTTCGAGAAGATCGGCAAGCTCGCGAGCGCGTGGGTCGCCTACCGCGATGCCGCCGCGATCGCGAAGAACCAGGGCAACGCCGAGCGCGCGCAGGCCGCCGAGGACAAGGCGCACGAGCTCGAGCCGAAGATCGCGTGGCTCGCGATCGATGCGACCGCGGTCACGAAGCTGCGCGGCGCGAAGATCACGATCGATGGCGTCGAGCAACCGGCCGCCGCGCTCGCGACCGCGCTGCCGATCGACGCCGGCCCGCACGTCGTCGAGGCGGATGCCGTCCAGTACAAGCCGCGGCGCACCACGATCGACATCCAGGACGGCGAGAAGCAGAAGCTCGTGCTCGAGCCGCTCGTGTTCGATCCGAGCGAGCAGCTCGCGGCCGCGCATCACGAGCGGGTGTCACGCCGCCGGCTCGTCGGGCTCGGCATCGGGGCGACCGGCATCGCGACGCTCGGCGTCGGCATCGCGTTCGGCATCACCGCGAAGCTCGGCTGGAATTCGGCGCAGGATGCCGGCTGCACGTCGGACGGCGAATGCCCGAACACGCCGGCGAAGGACCAGCTCGATTCCGCCGCGCGCAACGCGAACATCGCGACCGTCCTCGGCGCCGCCGGCCTCGTCGTCACCGGTGCGGGGCTCGCGCTCTACCTGACTGCGCCGAAGTCGGAGTCCGCGACGCGCGTCACGCCGGTCGCCGGCCCCGGCACGGTGGGGCTCGTCGTCGGAGGGCGGTTCTGATGCGCAGAGCGCTGGTGTGCGCGCTCGTGCTCGCGGGGTGTCGTCAGGCGCTCGGCATCCCGGAGCAGGGAAGCGTCGAGCAGTTCACGATCGGCGGCGAGATCCGCGGCGCGGTCGGCATCACCGACGGCCCTGCCCGGCTGTTCGTCGAGGGCGACGAGCTCGCGATCACCGCCGACGGCCCGTTCACGTTCGAGCGCGCGCGCGACGACGGCACCGAGTACACGGTCACCGCGGATCACTGCACCGCCGCGAACAACGTCGGCATGATCGCGGGCGCCGATGTCACCGACATCGCGCTCACGTGCGACGGCCTCGTGTCGCTGCGCAGCTTCGGGTTCTCGGCGCCGCTCGAGGAGAGTGGCGGCTTCGCGTCCGGCACGCTCGATCACCAGGTGCACGGCTCGTTGCTCGCACAGCAGATGACGATCGCGCCGGCATTCAACTACGACGGTGGCCGGATCGTGAGAATCCAGGCAGGCGGTGCCACGCTGTCGCCGAACGCCGATGGCAGCTATGGCCCGCTCGACCTGCCGGCGTCGACGATGATCTTCACGGTCGAGAACGCGAACGAGCCGACGATCCGGTCGCGCGAGTACACCGTGCAGCTGATGGTCGATCCGCCGGCGATCTACGGCTACGGCAAGCTCGACGCGCCGGCCGCGAACGACACGCTCGGTCGCGCACTCGCCGCGGACGGTGACGTGCTCGTCGCGGGGCTGCCGGATCGCGCGGTCGTGTTTCGCCGCGCGGGGACGAGCTGGACGCAGGAGGCGCTGCTGCTGCCGCCCGACGCAGCGATCGGATTCGGCGCTGCGGTCGCGATCGCCGGCGACCGGATCGTCGTCGGCGCGCCCGGCTCGGGATCCGCGTACGAGTTCACGCGGACCGCGGACACGTGGACGTTCACGACGAAGTACCAGGCGCCCTCGCCGACCGCCGGCGACGAGTTCGGGGCCGCGCTCGCGATCAGCGGCGATGCGCTCGCGGTCGGTGCACCCGGCACCGCGGCCGGCCGCGGCGCGGCCTACGTGATCGACGGCTCGGGCACGCGCACGCTCACCGTCGCGCTCGAGGCCGGCGATCGATTCGGCACCGCGATCGCGATCGCCGGCACGCACGTCGTCGTCGGCGCACCGGGCGATGACTCGTCCGACGACACGAAGAACAACGCGTACGCCGATGCCGGCGCGGCCTACGTCTTCGACGGCGCGGTCGCGAGCTATCTCAAGCCGGCGTCGCCGGGCGCGGGTGACGCGTTCGGCAGCGCGGTCGCGATCGATGCGACGGGCACGCGGATCGTCGTCGGCGCGCCGCTCGAGGATGGCAGCCAGCCCGGCATCGACGCGCCGTCGGACGAGGCGGCTCCCGCGGCGGGCGCGGCGTACACGTTCACGTTTTCCGCCGCAGCGTGGTCGCGCGAGCACGTGATCAAGCCGCCCGCGGTCGCCACCGGTGACAACTTCGGCGCCGCGGTTGCGATCGCCGGCACGGTGCTCGCGATCGGGGCGCCGTACCGCAACGACACCGTGCTCGACGCCGGCGCGGCGTACGTGTACTCGCTGAAGACGGCGCTGACGACCGCGACGACGCCCGAGCTCGTGCACGCGAACAACCCCGGCGAGAGCGACGCGTTCGGCTCCGCGCTCGCGCTCACCCGCGAGACGCTCGTCGTCGGCGCGCCGCGCGAGGACTCACCCGCCACCGGGTGGAATGGCAATCAAGGAGACGGCGCGATCGACACCGGCGCCGTGTACAGCTTTCGATGAGATCAGGCGACGTCGAATACGAATTGCTGATCGCTACTCACGGTCTCGTTGATCGTGAGTCCGGCGCCTTGCTGGATCGTCAGTACGATGTTGTTACCTGTGACCGGCGTGACCATGAAGATCAGGCGTGCGACGCCCGTGCTGATCGTCCGGTTCAGCTGGCCGCCGCCCGCCGTGAACGTCTCGACCTCGCTGATGCGGTCCTTGCGGATGGTGAACACGGTGACCGCGCCCTTCGTCGTGCCCGACGACTGCGCCTCGAACGTGTAGCCACTCGCCTGCTGCAATGTCCCTGCAAACGGCATCGAATCCCCCCAGAATGTAGACGCTCAATCTACGGGTGTATGGAGCCGACTCGCAATAGCGAGTGGTCAGGTGTTTTGTGAAGACTGCGAATTTCGCAATCGCGATCATCGCCGCGATGCTCGGCTGCGGTGGCAACTCGAGTCACGGCGACGACGCGCCGCCCGACGGCGGTGCCGACGCACCCGCCGATGCCGACGAGCCCGGCACCGGTCCGCGCATTCGCGTGATGGCGTTCGGCGTCCGCGCGCCGGCCGTGCTCGAGCTCGCGATCGGCGGCGACGCACGCGAGCTCGTGGTGACCGAAGACGGCCTGTTCCGGTTCCCGGGACGATACGCCGACGGCGCGTCGTACGCGGTCACGACGACCGACGCGCGCTGCCGGATCCCGAGCGGCACCGGCACGCTCGCAACCACCGACGCGATCGTCGAGATCTACTGCGACGGTGTCGTCGAGCTCGCGAGCGTCGCGTTCTCGGTGCCGATGACGATCGTGCCTGCGTTCGACCCGGTGCAGACCAGCTACGTGCTGCGCCGGCCGTTCCTGCTCGAGCCGACCGACCCGATCGCGATCACCGCGACCGCACGCTATCCGGCACTCGCCACCCTCGACGTCTACGGCGCACCCGCGTCGTCGGGCGTCGCGACCGCACCGCACACGCTCGGTCCCGGCCCGACGATCACGCTCCGTCATACCAGCGGCCTCGAGCGCACGTACGTGCTCGCGGCCACCGCGACGCAGCTCCGCCAGGAGGCCTACGTCAAGCCGACGACGCCGCAGATGGACGGCACGTTCGGTGGCAACGTACGCAATGCCGGGATCGCGCTCGATCGCGACACGCTCGTCGTCGGCGCTGGTCGCGAGAACGCCGATGCCGGCGCGGTCTACGTGTTCCGGCGCTCGATCACCGGCGTGTGGTCGCAGGAAGCGCGGCTCACCCCGGCGACAGCGAAGGCCGGCGCGCGGTTCGGCACCGCGGTCGCGATCAGCGGCGACCTGCTCGTCGTCGGCGCCGCGTTCGAGGACATCGGCACGACCGCGAGCGCCGGCGCCGCGTACATCTTCCAGCGCACCGGCACGACGTGGAACGAGGTCGCGCGCGTGCAGGCGCCGGTGACGAGCGCCTCGGCGCTGTTCGGCCTCAGCACCGCAATCGCCGGCGCGACGATCGCCGTCGGGGCGCCCGGCGACGACCTCGCCGGCAAGGCCGACGCGGGACAGGTCCACGTGTTCGTGCAGAGCGGCACGGCGTGGCCGCTGCAGCAGTCGGTCGCGGCGCCGAATGCCGACGCCGGCGATGGCTTCGGCACCTCGGTCGCACTCTCGGCCGACACGCTGCTCGTCGGCGCACCGACCGAGGACGGCAGCGCGTCGTCGACGCTCGGCTCGCCGAACAACACCGCGACCGATGCCGGTGCGGCGTACGTGTTCGTCCGCAGCGGCACGACGTGGCCGATCGAGCGCTACCTCAAGGCTTCCGATGCTTCGGCGACCGACAACTTCGGCGCATCCGTCGCGATCGACGGCGACCTCGCGGTCGTCGGCGCGCCGAAGGTCGATCTCGACGCCGCGCATACGAACACCGGCGCGGCCTACGTCGAGTCGCGGTCCGGCACCGCGTGGTCCGAGCTCGCGACGCTGCGCGGCACCCAGCCCCTGAGCGAGGACAAGTTCGGCATCGCGGTCGACGTCGACGCGAACCACATCGTCGTCGGCGTCGACAGCGACGACAGCAGCGCCCTCGGCGTCGACGCCGCGCACAACACGCTCGCGAGCGATGCCGGCGCGGTCTACGTGTTCCGCGGCACCGGCGCGGACTGGAGCGTGTTCCACTTCGTCAAGGCCTCGAACCCCGACGCCGGCGATCGGTTCGGCAACGCGGTCGCGGTCGATGGCGACACGTTCGCGGTCGGCGCGCCGCTCGAAGACTCGAGCGTCGGCGGCATCGACACGCCGGGCGGCCAGGGCAACGCGAGCGCGTCGTTCAACGGTGGCGCCGCGTACATCTTCCGCTGACGCGAAACGAGCGCCAACGCACGCGCGCACACCCGCCCGCGCACGTTGCCGACGCGCGCCGTCGGAGACACGGTCGAGCATGACCACCGTCTTGCAGAAGCTCGAACAGGGGATCAGCGCGGGGACGCTCGCGACGATGCCGATGACCGCCGTGATGCTCGGCGCGCAGCGCCTCGGCCTGCTCGGCAAGGCGCCGCCGGCCAAGATCACCGACGCCGCGCTCGACGCCGCCGACGTTCCCGCGCGCCGCAGCGAACGCGCGCTCGCGACCGCGCTCGCCCACTTCGGCTTCGGTGCCGCGGCCGGCGCGATCTACTCGGTGCTCCGCCCCGGCACGCCGTCGCTCGCGCGCGGCGCGATCGAAGGCGCGGTGTTCGCGACCGGCGTGTGGGCCGCGAGCTACGCCGGCTGGGTCCCCGCGCTCGGCATCATGCCGCCGCCGAAGCAAGACCGCCCCGGCCGCCCGGCGTCGATGATCGTCGCGCACTGGGTGTTCGGCGCCGTGCTCGGCATGTTCGTCGCCGCGCGCCGAAAATAAACAACGGGGCCCGGCCACCTCGTGACCGAGCCCCTTTCCAGCTATGCGAGCGTGCGCGTCACCGCGTCCGGCACCACGTCGTAGCGCGCCGGCTCGAGCGTGAACCGACCGCGGCCGTGCGTCAGCCCGCTCAGCGCGCCGGCATACCCGAACGCCTCCGCGAGCGGCACCTCGGCATGAACCACGCGATCGTGATCGCGCATGTCCATCCCGAGAACCTGCCCGCGCCGCCGGCCGACGTCGCCGACCACCGCGCCGAGATGCTCCTCGGGGCACGTGACCTCGAGGTGCATCACCGGCTCGAGCAGGCACGGCTCGGCCTTCGCCGCCCCGTCGCGGAACGCCATCGCCCCTGCGACGTGGAATGCGAGCTCGCTCGAGTCGTTCGGATGGGTCTGGCCATCGACCAGCACCACCCGCACGTCGACGACGGGATGGCCGCGGAATGGATCCACCGCCAGCCCATCCCGCGCAGCCGCTCGCACGCCGGCCTCGACCCCGCGGATGTACTCGCGCGGGATCGCGCCGCCCTTGATGCGGTCCTCGAACACCACCCCACCGCCGCGCTCGTTCGGCCCGACCTCGAGGACGACGTGCGCCCACTGGCCAGGTCCGCCCGACTGCTTGACGTGGCGATAGTCGACGCGCACGCCACGCCGCAGCGACGTCTGGTACGCGACGAGCGGTCGGCCCGTCGTCACCTCGACGTGATGCTCCGTCGCGAGGCGCTCGACCGCGATCTCGAGATGCAGCTGCCCCATGCCCGCGAGCAGCGTCTGCCCGGTGTCCTCGTTCGTCTCGAGCCGCAGCGAAGGATCCGCCGCGACCATCCGTCCGAGCGCGACCCCGAGCTTCTCGCGATCCGCCGACGTCCTCGCCTCCACCGCGACGCGCACGATCGGCTCGGGCGCACGGATCGCCTCGAGCACGACCGGCGCCTCCACCGCACACAGCGTCTCGCCGCCGGTGAGCGGCAACCCGATCACCGCACCGATCTCGCCCGCCTCGAGCCGCGCGACCTCCTGCCGCTCGTCCGCGACCAGCTGCACGAGCCGACCCACGCGAAGCTTGCGCCCCGCGCGTGCCGCGAGGATCGTCATCCCCTTCTCGAGCACGCCGCTGTACACGCGCACGAACGTCAGCTGGCCGTGCTCGTCGAACACGACCTTGAAGCCGAGCGCCGCGAGCGCCGCCTTCGACGATGGCGCCCGCCCCTCCACCTCGCCGCGATCCACCGGCGACGGCAGCAACGCCACGACCGCATCGAGCAGCGGCTCCACGCCCTTGTGCCGGTACGCCGAACCCGCGAGCACGGGCACGATACGTCCCGCGATCGTCGCGCGCCGCAACGCGCGCCACAACCCGGCCTCGTCGATCGCGCGCCCCTCGACCACCGCGTCGAAGATGCTCGCATCCTCGTCCGCGCAGACCTCGAGCACGCGCTCGCGCGCCGCATTCCACTCCAGATTGTCAGAGAGCGATACCACCTCGACCTCGGGCGCCACCGGCCCCTCGCCGCGCCACCGCAGCACGCGCCCGCCCACCACATCCACCACGCCGACGAGCTCGCCGCCCTCGAAGAGCGGCACGTTCACCGGCACCGCGCGCGCACGCAGCCGCGTCTCGACGTCGCGCACGCACCGCGCGAAGTCCGCGCCGACCCGGTCCAGCTTGTTGACGAACACCACGCGCGGCACGCGATGGCGATCCGCCTGACGCCACACCGTCTCGGTCTGCGGCTCCACGCCGGCCACGCCGTCGAGCACCACCACCGCACCGTCGAGCACGCGCAGCGACCGCTCGACCTCGATCGTGAAGTCGACGTGTCCCGGCGTGTCGATCAGATGAATCCGGTGGTCGCGCCAGTCGCACGTCACCGCCGCGGCGAGGATCGTGATCCCGCGCTTGATCTCGATCGCGTGCGAGTCCGTCGTCGCCGCGCCGTCGTGCACCTCGCCGATCTTGTGGATGCGTCCGGTATGGAACAGCACCCGCTCGGTCAGCGTGGTCTTGCCGGCGTCGACATGGGCAATGATGCCGATATTGCGAATCCGTTCGATATCATATCTGCGAGTCATAACAGTCCGTCCCTGATTCCCAACAAACGAGGAGCGACACGCCGAGCTCGCACTCATCGAGAGCGAGCTCGCGTCCGTCGCATGTCGCGATGCGATGCCTTCGCACCCGCGCCGGAGCACGCAGCCGCAACGTCAGACGAGACGCCGCGCCACTGGCAAGGCCCCGGTGCGGCTCAGGGACGACCGGGAAACACGCAGAGGTAGGCGTAGTCGAACGCGCGGAACATGAGCTGGATGTTCGTTCGCATGACTGGCCTCGCGCCCGAGAAGCTAAGTGGCCGACTGCGATCTGTCAATCACCACGTTCGAAGTCTCGGATAACACGACGACGATCGCGAGCTCGCCGCGCGCGTGCGTCGCTGAGATCCGCCCTCCCAGCAACTCGACGAGCTTCTTGCACAGCGAAAGGCCGAGCCCCGCATGGATGCCTGCCGTGCGCGCCGCATCGCCGCGCCAGAACCGCTCGAACAGCTTCGCCGGCTCGACGACCGCCGCCGCGGTGTTCGTGACCTGCAACCGATCGCCGGCGACCACGATCGCGATGCCCCCACCCGGATCGCAGTAGCTGACCGCGTTGTCGAGCAGGTTATCGATCACGACGCGCAGCTGATCGAGATCGCTCGTCACCTCGCTGGCCATGACGTCGAGCTCCACGACCACCCCACGCTCCGCTGCGCGCGCCGCGAACCGCGCCCAGCGCTCGCGCACGAGCTCGTCGAGCCGCACCCGCTCCGGCCGCACGCGCACGCTCCCCGCATCGAGCCGCGCGAGCACCAGCAGCGCCTCGACGACGCGCTCGGTCGACGCGCAGATCGCGAGGCACTCCGCGAGCGTCGCGCGATAGCGCTCCGGAGTCCGCTCGCGATCGAGCGCGACCTCGATCGTCGCGCGCAGCCCCGCGAGCGGCGTTCGCAGCTCGTGCGCGACATCCGCCGTCAGCTCGCGCTCGCGGGCAAACGCGAGATCGAGTCGCCGCAGCAGCTCGTCGAGCCGGCGCACGACGACGCCCAGCTCCTCGGGCGCATCACTCGCGTCGAGCGGCGCCAGGTTCGACTCCGACCGCTCCGCGATCGCCGACGCGACCCGCCGAACCGGCGCGAGCGCGAACCGCACGATCACGAGCACCATCGCCAGACACAGCAGCGTCGCGGCCCCACCCACGATCGCCACGATCACCGCGAGCCGCGCGAGCGTCGCCTCGAGCGCCGCCGTCGGCCGCGCGATCGCGAGCACCGCGTGATGCCGCACGGCCGCCGTATCCTCGTCGTTGCGCGGCACGAAGCGAAACGTCACCTGCCGGGCGCGCTCGCCGTCCGATAACGTCACGTCGTCGATCGACATCACCCCGTCTGCAACCAGCACCACCGGCCGCAGCTCGCCGCGTCCCGCGACGCGCCGCCCCGCCTCGTCCCACAGCGCGAACGGATCGCTCGGCGCGGTGTCCGCCGCGAGCTCGTGATCGAGCCCGTCGCCCTCTTGCTCGACGAGCCCCGCGACCGCCCGCGCCTCCTCGCGCAACCCGCGATCGAGCTGCTCGTACAGCGACGCCCGCGCCAGCACGTACACGAGCACGCTCGCGAGCGCGAATCCGATCGCGACCGCCGCGCCGATCCCGACAACCAAGCGCTTGCGAATCGATCGCATCACTCGAGGCCCAGCAAGTAGCCCTGCCCGCGCCGCGTGTGGATCAGCTTCGGCGCCCCGTCGCGCTCGAGCTTCTTCCGCAGATACCCGATGTACACGTCGACGACGTTGCTGTGCGCGTCCGATCGAAAGTCATAGACGTGCTCCCAGATCTCGGTGCGCGTCACCACCTGCCCCGCCCGCACCGCGAGGTACTCGAGCAGCGCGTACTCGCGCGCCGACAGCACGATCGTCTCGCCGCCGCGCCGCACCTCGCGCCGCCCGGTATCGATATCGACGTCGCCGATCCGGATCACCGGATCCGTCCGCTCGTACCGCCGCCGCACGAGCGCCCGCACGCGCGCCACGAGCTCGGCGAACGCGAACGGCTTGACGAGATAGTCATCCGCGCCGAGATCGAGCCCGCGCACGCGATCGTCGAGCCCGTCGCGCGCGGTCAACACGAGCACCGCCGCGCGCGCCCCCTCCGCCCGCAGTCGCTGCAGCACCGTCATCCCGTCGAGCTTCGGCAACATCAGATCGAGCACGATCACGTCGTACGGATTGCACTCCGCCAGCCACAGCCCCTGCTCGCCGTCGTTCGCGGTGTCGACCGCATAGCCATGGTCGACGAGCCCGCTCGCTACCGCCGTGCGCACCGGCGCGTAATCCTCGACGACGAGCACGCGCACTAGTCGCGCTCCTCCTCGTCGTCGTCCTCGTCATCGCTGACGCGCAGCACGCGACCATCCGTCGCGATCACGAGCTCGCGCTCGCGCCCGTTCACGATCGCCTCGGCCTCGTAGCTGCCATCCGCGCGCCGCTCGTACTCGACTGCGGGGCCAAGCTCGCGCGTCGCCGTCGCACGTACGGCGTCGGGAATCGGCCGACCGCTCGCACACGCCGTCGCGATCGAAATCATCAGCATCCAGCGCAACCTCATGTTCCCTACCGTGCCGCCCCACGCATGAGACTACGATGAGAAGCGCTCTCATCACGGCCTCATCGTGCGGGGCGTAGGGGAAAAGGTATGCGGAACCTGGCGAAGACTCTGCTCCTGTGTGCACTGACGGCGTGCGGCGGCGACGACGAGTGCACCATCGACACCACCTACGATCCGCCGATCAACGCGGCCTCCTTCAAAGCCGCCGTCGACAACCCACTCTACCCGCTCGTCCCCGGCACGCGGTTCGTCTACATGGCCGGCAGCGAACGCGTCGACATCGAGGTCCTCACCACGACGCGCACGATCCTCGGCATCACCGCGACCGAGGTCCACGACGTCGCGTCCGTGAACGGCGAGACGATCGAGGACACGATCGACTGGTTCGCCCAGGATCAGGCCGGCAACGTCTGGTACCTCGGCGAGGACACCAAGGAGCTCGAAGGCGGCCAGGTGGTCTCGACCGAAGGCTCGTGGGAAGCCGGCGTCGACGGCGCCAAGCCCGGCATCATCATCCCGGCGAGCCCGGTGCTCGACCAGCCCTACCGCCAGGAGTACCTGGCATGCGAGGCCGAGGACATGGGCAAGGTCGTCTCGACGAACGCCTCGGTCACCGTCCCCGTCGGCGCGTACACCGGCTGCCTCGAGACCGAGGACACGACGCCCCTCGAACCGGACGTCAACGAGCACAAGTTCTACTGCCCGGGCGTCGGCCTGGTGCTCTCGATCGATACGGAAACCGGCGAGCGCGAAGAGCTGATCCAGCGAACGCCGTGACGCCCGGCCCGGATCGTGTCACGCTGGCGCTTGACACGAGGCACCTGTCCCTCTACAAAACGGTTCCTCGGAAGCGGGCGAATAGCTCAGCGGAAGAGCGTCGCCCTTACAAGGCGGTGGCCGCAGGTTCGAATCCTGCTTCGCCCACTGAAAACTAAAGCGATTCTGGAGCGGTAGTTAAGTCGGTTATAACGCCGGCCTGTCACGCCGGAGGCCGCGGGTTCGAGTCCCGTCCGCTCCGCGACTTAACCCACGAGATTCAAACGAGTCTCGTGGGTTTTTCGCATCTCGCTGCCACGTGGCTGCCACGCCGAGTGCCGCTCGCCGAGCATCGCGAGGATCCGGAGGTCCGGATCAGTTTCGCGTGCGCCCGCTTTCAACACGAGCTGCGGGATCTCGCGGCGGTGCTGCTCCGCGAGGTGCACGTACAGCATCGTCTCGTCGACGCGCTTGTGGCCCATCCACGTCATGAGCCGCCACGGGTTAACGCCGAACGTTGCGGCGTGCGTTCCGAAGCTGTGCCGTAGCCGGTGCCATCCCGACTCCGGCAGACCTGCCTTGCGGCAGACCCGCTCCATCAGTCGCTTCACGACGTTCTCCTCGTGCTTCGCGCGACCGGTCTCACCACGACCGATGTGATCGAGCACCACGTAGCCTTCGCGCACGACATCCATCGCGCGCAGTGCTTCGTAGAGCGTGACCGTCATCGGCACGGTTCGACGCGTGCGGCCTTTCGGCGTGCCGGTGATTCCGCGCCGCATCTGCTGGTTCACGGTGATCGTCTTCGCCACCATGTCGACGTCCTCGCGCCAGCGCAGCGCTTTGATCTCGCCGACGCGTAGCCCGGCTTCGCCAGCCAGACACACGGCAGCGTAGATCGCCGGCCCTTCCTGCTTTGCAGCGGCGAGAATCCGAGCGTACTGCTCGAGCTCCCACGCTTCGATCTCCGGACGCTCGACCTTGAACAGACCGATCTTGCGCGGAGCCTTGATCAACCCGACGTCATCCGCATAGCGGAGCGCCTTGCTGAGCACAGCGAGGATGTTGTTGATGCGCTTCTTCGAGAGTTCCTTCCCGAGCAGCTTCGCGCGGAACCGATTGATCGCGCCGACATCGATCTCGTCGAGCCGCTTCGCGCCGAATTCCGGCTCGAGGTGGATCTTCATGATCGATTCCTTCGACTCGACTTCGCTCGGCTTGTTGTCCTGCGCTTTCACGTGCTCGAGCCAGAACCGTCCGTGGAACCAGTCCTTGAACGTCGGGAGCCTCTTCTCGTCCGCCTCCTTCTTTGCCTCGGCGCTTCCGGCCAACGCTTTGCCCGCGAGGGCAGCGGCAACCGCACGGCGCTCTGCTTCATTCGCACCGACCTTCGATTGACCGAGGTCCTGATACGGACCGGGAACACCCGGCGTACCGAACACGCGCTCCTTCGTTCCATCGGTGTGCGCGACGGTGGTTCGGAAGAACCACCGACCAGTTCTTGGGTCACGACGGCTAGGCATCTCTATTCGCCTTCCTTCGCGACCTGCCATGACGTCGACAACCATGACATGACCGCGACGCGGCTGAAACGGATCGCCTTGCCCAACCGACGGTGCGGGATCCCATTTCGCGCGACGAGCGCGTAGACCGTGTTGCGACCGACGCGCAGCAAGCTGGCAACCTGTGGCACGTCGAGCACGTCGGCGTCGTCGAGCGCGGGTGCGGTGATCGTCGCGTCCGACATGGTTACGCCGCCTCGGAGCGCGCCGTCGGTGGTGCGGGCGTGAATGCGTCGTGGTGCTCGACGAGCTTCCACGAGTCGAGATGCGGGCGCGGATCGACGGGCACGAAGTGACGATCGCGATCGCGTTCCCATAGCTCGAAGTGCAGACGCTTGAACGCGTCGGGATCCGGGGCGCCGACGTAACCGATCGTGTCGCCCGCGCGAACGTACTGCGCGCGCGGGCGATAGAGATCCGTGCGGATCGCGACGACGGCCTGGAGGTTCGCGTAATGCGACGCCCAGCCGTTGCCGTGGTCGATGATGAGACCGAAACCGTGACCGAGACGACCGGCGAACCGGATCTCGCCATCGTCGATCGCGAGCGCGCTCGTCATCGCCGGCATGAGATGCGTCGCTGTGCCGTAGGGCGTGTTCATCGGGCAGCTCGCGATCGCGTCGGTGGGATCGAGGCGTGGATACGCGAGGTCAACGCCGCGCAGCTCGGCGCAGCGGTCCTCGAGAACGACCGGCGCACGACCGTTGATCGCGGCGAGCGGCCACACGCGCGTCGTGCTCTGCGTGATCCGGACCGGCGGGCGACGAAACTTCGCGAACCGTGGAGGATTGAGGGCGAGCGAGATGTCGTCCATGACTACCCCTCCTCGCGAGAGCGTCCGCGTCGCAGCAACAGGATTGCGCCGACCACGCCCGCACCGATCAGGATCGGTGTGCCTGCACCGGAGAACAGTCCCTTCCCCGCCGCATTGACGACGCGGCCAGCGGCCTGCGCCGTGTCGGCGATCGCATCCGCACCCTTGCCGGCGACGGTCTTGATCGTATTCGGCAGGTTCACGACGCTGTCCTTGATCGCGTCCTTCGCCATGTCCCACTTGCTCGGCGCCTCGTCGGCGACGGCGATGTGAACCGCGGTGTCCCAGAGGCAGCGCCAGAACCGGTTGTTCTCGGGGTAGAGGAGCGTCGGATTGCCGTACAGCGCGTGCTTGGCGACATCCTTCATCAAGCGGTCCCACCGCTTCTCGATGCCTTCGTGGCCGAACACCTCCTTCACGTCTTCGAGCTGCTTGCCCCAGTAGCCGGCGAGCGCGAGCACGTCGAGGTTCGTCGAGCGCGGAATCTTCTTCTTCGGACCTCCGGTGCCGTACGAATTCTCGTCGTACGGCAGCGGGTCCTGCTCGTCGAAGCCGCGCAACTCGAAGAGGTGCTTCTGCTGCGCGTTGAAGAGGTCGTCGTACGTGCGGACGTTGTCGAAGTGCTTGAACGGTCCGTCGGGGACGTTGCGCGGGGTGTCCGTGCTGATGATGGCGAGCAGCGCATTCCACGCGCGCATCGTCGGCGGACGAAGCGCCAGGCCATCGAGGTAGAGCGCGAGGTTCTCGAGCGTCGCCCAGAACTCGCGGTTGTGAACGTACGTATCGTGGAGATCCTCGAAGGCGTCGCGTTCGATATCGGCGAGCGTCGCGCGCCATCGCTTCACGATGCGCGGCACCGCGTTGGCGCGAATCGCCGGAGTGAATGTCGCCGCGATCGCCGCGACCTGCTCACCCGTCGTGCGAGGCCACCGCGTGCCATCCGGCAGCTCGATCGATCCGCGATCGGCGAACGCGCGATGGCGAAGTGCGAGATAGCCGTCGAGCCACGTCGAAATCGTCATCATGGCTTCCTCGCGATCTTGGTGTTCGGCTTTGTGGCACCGCTCGGCAACGCAGCCGGCCTGACGGGAACGCGCAACCCGCGCGGAGGCTCGACCGTGGGCACGGGTTGGGCATCGCGCTCGGCAGCGATGGTCGTCAGGCGCGCGATCATGAGATCGAGCATCTGGTCGACCGAGACGCGGGACGTCGCCGCGGGCAGCGGCGTTCCCGGCAACATGATCGGCTTTCCGGGTTCGGAACCGAGGGCAGCGATGATCGTGCGGCACGCCTGCACGCCGGTCGCCTTCTGCTCGGCGCTCGCGTCGTTGGCGACGGCCACGCGAATCGCTTCGATGAGCTCTTGCATGGGATCCTTTCAAAACGGGACTTCGTCGGCCGCCGCGTCGGGCTGGCCGATCTGGTTGTCGCGAGGCCGAAGCCGCGCGATGACGCGCATCTCTTCGTCGAGTGCGTCGTCGGGAGAAGTGAGGCGCACCGCGACTTCGACGTCGGCGCGCGGATACGTGAGACCAGGATCGGCACCTTCAGCGAACTGACCGCGCCAGAAGCCCTTGTAGCGGCGCCAGGTCTGAAAGTGGCGCGTGAGGGTGTCGTAGAGGCGTCCCGCCGACGAGCCGACGTACAGACACTCGTGCGTGTCGGCGTGGCGGATCACGTAGACGCCCGCCTCGCCTTTCAGCGCGCGAACCCAGTCCGGATACGCTTCGCCGCGCTCGCCAACGCGGCGATACGCCGTCATCGTGCCATTGCGCATCGGTGCGGACGCGACGAGCGTCGGAGACCACGGCACGGAGATGCGCGTCCACGCGTCGAAGTACGGCGCTGGATCGACGGCACCGGTGCGCTTGCCGCCTTTCCACAGCTCGAAGTGGAGATGCTTGAGGTGCTCCGCGTCGGTCGGGGCCGCACCGATCGTGCCGAGTGGTTGCCCAGCTCGGACGGTCTCGCCGCGCTTCACGGCGAGCGTCGTGAGGTGCGTGTAGTACGTCGCCCAGCCGATCGGGTGCTGGATGATCACGCTGTATCCCATCGGGGTCTGGTCCGCGAACGCCACCGTGCCGGCACCCGCGGCTAGCGCGGAGATGCCGTCGGGCATGAAGAACAGCGGCGTGCCGTTCGTCGTCTTCGGCGGGAACACGGCGATCAGATCGCGTGCGTCACGGCGACGGAACATGAGATCAACGCCGAGGTGCTGATGTGGATCGGTCGCGCGAAACTCGTTCGACACGACGACGGGACGATCAGCGAGCGTCGGCACGGGCACGACCCAGCCGGCCAACGTCAACGATGATGGCGTGGCCGCAGTCTTCCGCGAGCGGCGCCAGAGGAGCGCCCCGGCGACGAGACCGCCGCCGACGACGAGGCCGAGTGAACCGTCCCGCATCACCGCGCTCCGCGGCGATTGAGTAGTCGGACGATGCGCGCGGCGAGCTCGTCTGTCTCGTGCGGCGACAGCGCGTAGCGTTCGTTGCCGAGATCCACACGCTCGAGGCGCACCACGGCCTGGCCGTCGCGAATGATCACGCGACCACCTTCGAGCGCGTAGCGCGAGGAACGCGCGGCGTCGCGGCGTCGGTTGCGAGTTCGAGCGGGCATCGGCTTTGCGCGCATCGGCATGAACACGCGCGGATCGGTGACCAGCTTCCAGTAGCCCGCCTGCTTCGGAGCAATCGCGTTGCGATCGATGACGTTCGCAGCGGCGAGTTGATCGCGCGCGGCCTTCCATGTCATCGGCGCGTCAGTCCGGAACCAGCTCATGCGCTTGTCGGGACCGCCGACGCCTTCGGGATAAATGACCAACGTGAACGCAGAAAACGTGTCTGCGTTCGCGTTGCGCGTTTCCGCAGCCGTCGCACGGGTGTGCGTCGGAACGCCCGCGAGCTGGAGGCCACTGGTCAACGCTGCATACAGGGATGCCGGTGCATCGGGCGCGACGGAGACGACGGCGAAGCCGGCGAGCTGCGCGCGGTGCACGGCATCATCGACCTCGACGGCCTCGCCATCGATCATAAGGCCATCCGGTTCGACCAGAATTACGCAGGTGCCGGTGCTCGCGTTGCGTAGCGCGGGACGTTTGCGCGGGCCGAGCTGCCACAACGCGAGACCGCCGACGAGCCCCAGCATCAAGGGAGTCGTGTTCGACATGGGGACCTTTCAGGCGACGAGGGTCGCGGGTGGCTCGGCAAGCGCGCGCTCGCGCATGTACAGCGCGACGACGCTCTTGCACCACGCGACCTTCGCGGAGTTGGAGAGATGTTTGCTGGCGCCCGCGACGCGCGCGTGTGCCGTGATCTGATCGAGCGTGATATCGACCGTGCCGAGTCGCTCGAGGTAGCGCGCGACGCGCCCGACGCCACCGGCCTCTGAGAAGCCGGCGTTCCAACCGAACGTCAGCAACTCGACGAACCGCGGGTTGTTCCAGTCGGTCTGGAGGTTCGGGACGTGTGGATGGTTCTTGCGATAGCTGTTCGCGATGATGCGCAGCAACTCGCACCCGATTGCGACGTTCGTCGCGGGATCGACGAGCTGCGCGCTCTGGTACGAGGTTCCGTGCCGCTTGTTGTAGTCGGCAAGAACGACCGGAACGATCTGCATGAGGCCCACGGCGCTGCCGGTTCGCACGTCGGGTCGGCCGTTCGACTCGCGGTCGACGAGCGCGCGCAGGTACGCGAGCGGAATGCTGCCGCGATAGCGCTCGAAGACGGCATCGAAGCGGCGGACACGCGAGGAGATCGCAGAGTTCCCGCCACCGACCACCGGCTTGGCCGGAGACGTTCCGTCGGCCTGTGACGGCGACGTGATCGGACCTGAGGTCGTAGCGACCTGCGACGGGGACGTGATCGGACCCGCGTCGGTCGGGGGGACCTGAGACGGCGACGTAATTGGTCCAACGGTCGGTGTCTCGCTCGGTGCGGTGACGACTGGAGTCGTCGCGACGACAGGTGCGGTCGCGATCGACGGAGCGTCGGCGTACGGATCGATCGGTTGCATCGATCCCGACGGTCCGGCGTATGGATCGAGCGGCACGCCGGAACGTCGCGCCGCGGGCTTGGATGTCGTGCGCGTGGCGAGCCAGGGCTCGACGATCCACCGACCGGCGGCATAGCCAGCCGCGCCACCGACGACGAGCGAGAGCACGGTGCCGAGAGGTTGGTCGTTGGACATGATGTTCCTGAGAAGTGAAAGGGAAAGGAGAACGGATCGGGGCCTCGGTTCGCGCGAGCGACCAGCGGGCCACCTTGGTTTGGTTTCGTGACTAGGTTCGGTTTCGATCAGGCGTGCGCGAGCCACGCCTCGTCGCGCCTCGCGGCGCTACAGCAGAACGACCGTATCGATCGGAGGCGGGCACGCGTCATCCGCGTCCCCCGCCTCGGCCTGCACGGCATCGACGGCCTCGACGAGATCCTCGTCGACAAGCTCCGGGATCATCCGCTCCGCCGTCTTATAGGACGGCGGGGTTCCGATGAAGATCCGAAGCAGTCCCGACGACGGGCTCGGCTCACGCGCGGAGTGACCATCGCGCGTCTTGTAGACCGGCGTGGTACCGCCGAGCAGCGAGCCGAACATGCTCGCGAGCCCGTTCGATCCAGAAGGCGTGTACGGAGCCGCGTCTCGCGACGTGATCTTCTTGTACACGGGGGAGCTGGAGTTGAAGAACGCCATGGTCATGCCTCCGCTACTTCAGGATGCGAACGAGCAGGCCACCCAGCGTACGAAGCTGCTCGTCGCGCTTCGCGTGCTGCCAGAGCGCACCCTGGTAGGTCATCAGGTTGTCGATATCGACCGAGGTCTCGCCCTGCGAGACCGGCGCCGCGGGAAGCGGCGTGATCGCAGCAAGAAGCTGGATGCCCGTGTCGATCAGCTCACCCGTCGTCATCCCGAAGCGGGACGCGACACCCGCCTGCGGCGGGTAGTACGGCATCTGCTGGGACGGCAGCGGGCGATAGCTACCACCGCCGGTGATCACCGTCGGGCGAGCGCCCGGCGGAACAAACACCGTGCGCGAGCCACCCGGACGCCGTCCGGGACGGCGGCGATGATCGGCGTTGCGTTCGTCATCCGTGTAAATCACATCGTAGTCCATAGGTTTCCTTTCAGTTGCGGCGGCCATGGCCGCTCGCGCGAACCCAGGCTCCGATCCGTTCTCCTCGTTACGCGGCGTCGTCGAGATCGATGACGACCGGCTCGCCGTCGTCGCCGGCGCGGATCACCTCGGCTCGCTTCTCAAGATCGACGTGGCTATCGATGGCGCGCTCGCTGCCTGGGACGACAAGCTGTCGTCGGCCAACGGCGACCAGGGATCGCTATTCACCGGGTTCGGGAAGAAGCGACGCAAGCGGATCACAGGTGAGCACGCCAAGGCGACGCTTCTAGATCAGCTGGAGAAGTTTCTCGCGCACCATAGCCGAGGCATCGACCTCGGCCTGCGCCTTCGAGGCGAGCAACTCGCGGCCGGCGTGCGGTTCATGCGGATGGTGAGGGAAGGCCAGTACGACCTTGTTGTCGGCAACCCACCCTACCAAGGCACGGGCAAGCTCGCAGACAAGCGATACGTGGAGGTGAACTACTCGCGCGGAAAGGCGGACCTCTACGCGGCGTTCATCGAGCGCGGGCTTCAGCTTGTGCGCACCGGCGGCACGTCGGCGCTGCTGACCATGCGTAACTGGATGTTCCTCACGCAGTTCAGTGTGCTTCGCCAGTGGATACTCGACAACCACGACATCCGCATCATCGGCGACGTAGATCGTGGTGCCTTCGAAGGCATCCCGGACGAAGTTGTCGCGACGACAATCTCAGTCGTCCGGCGATCGAAGCCCAATTCGCATATCAGCATTGCGATCCAGCCAACGCCGCTCGCGGACACATCACGCGACGCCGGCCGCACTGCTCGGAAGCGCGCTGCCTTGCTTTCCCAGGTTGGTCGCTTTGAATTCGCGTCTAACCGATTCAAGGCCATCGATACGAGTCCGCTTATCTACTGGTGGTCGCCCGAAGAAATCGAAGCGTATCGCTCTGCGCCCAAGCTCGGCGACATCGCGCCTGTCCAGCAGGGGATGAAGACGTCCGACAATGTTCGATTTCTCCTTCGTCCTTGGGAAGTCGATCGCGCGGTGCTTGACCCCGCGGGCTCGTCGCCGCATCTGAGTGTTTGGGCACCATGTGTGCGCGGAGCGATTGGTAAGACCTGGTTCGAGCCGCTCGATTACGTTCTTCGCTGGCGGAACTTCGGCCTCGAGATCAAGGCGCTCAACGAGCATCTATGGGGAACGTATACGCGGAACATCACGAGCGAGGAGTTCTACTTCCGACGGGGTGTCGCGTTCTCGATGATCGGCAAGGACTTTCGGGTACGAGCCCACCGCTTCCCGAGCGTGTTTCTCGACAAGGGCTCATCAATCTTTGCCGACGATGTCGAGACCTTGCTTTGCGCACTTAATTCGAGCGCGGTGCGCAACCAACTCTCGGCGCTGAATCCATCCATCAGCTTTCAAGTTGGCGATGTTCGTCGCGTTGCGTTGCCGACGATCAAACACACGAAGAGGATCATCACGCACCTCGAACGCAGCTTCGCTCAGCACGAGTCCGCGAGAGAACCATCCTTCGAGTTCCGCCAGCCGGGGCCCTCCTCATGGATATTCGCCCAACAATGGGCGCAGGCAGCGATTGATGGGGTTGGACTTCCGATCGGGGATGTCGTCCTCGACTTTGCAGCTGAGGCCCCAACCGATCACCTTTCATTCGCCATCGGCGTCGCTCTCGGCCGATTCGGTGCAAGCGGTCAAGGAATTCTCACCGCCGCGTCGGCCAGTGGGCTGCCGCACGGCATCCTCTACCTGTCTGAGGCCAGCGATCACGATTCCATTACGCACCCCGCTGCGAAACCCATCGTCGCCGCGTGGGAACAGCGCGGCATCGAGATCGATCCGTCACGTTCGCTGAAGGATTACCTGCGCGACAGGTTCTTCTCCGACGTGCATCGTAAGATGTACGAGAATCGGCCGATCTACTTTCCATTGTCGTCGGCGAAGCGCTCGTTCGTCGCGTTCGTCTCAATCCACCGCTGGACCGACAAGACGCTAACGAACCTCCTCGCCGAGCATCTTTTGCCTGAGAGGAAGCGCCTGCTCGGCCAGAAAACCGACCTTGCGAACGCACGCGACGGCGCCGATAAGAAGGCGGCTCGCGCCGCGGAGAAGCAGCTGGATTCACTGGTCGCTTGGCTCGACGAACTGGACGACTTCATCGCCAAGGTGGAGCAACAATCGCACAAGGGCCCGCCGCCCACCGATACAAAGACTAACGCGCGGGAAGTCGATGCGCCGTTCGCGATGAACCTCGACGACGGCGTCATGATCAACAGCGCTGCGCTTTGGCCGTTGCTTGAACCGCAGTGGAAGGATCCTCGGAAGTGGTGGAAGGAGTTGGCCAACGCCGAAGGCAAAAAGGACTACGACTGGGCGCAGGTCGCTTCGCGCTATTTCCCGGGCCGCGTTGATAGCAAGTGCAAGACCGATCCGAGCTTGGCGGTCGCACACCAGTGCTTCTGGAAGTACCACCCGGCAAAGGCGTATCAATGGGAGCTTCGCCTGCAGGACGAGATTCGCCCTGATTTTACGATCGACGAGCCGGGCTCCGATGCCGCGCGAAAGGCGTTCCTCGCCAACAACGCCGATCTCGCACGAGAACTGGTTGCCAAGGAGTCTCTGCGGCGTGATCGCAAGCGCTCTAAGGCTGCGGGTCACCGCGAGATGAACTCGTCCGACGTCCAGACTGACCTCGGACTCGACGACGACGAAGATGGGTCCGAGGAGCTGAGCGTATGATCATCCATCGGGCTGCATGATGGGGCCGGTCTCACAGGCGTTGGAGGTCGAGCTGCGCGAGCTCGCCCGTGCATACGGCATCGTCGTGTGGCTTGATTCTGAGGGCAGCTACACAACCTTCGCCGACGCGCTCGCTGACCGTGCCACCAAAGGCGAATTCGACGTTCGCGTGCGGCGCTTCCGCGGGAGCTACCTGGAGATCATGCTCGCGCTCGAGAACGACCTCGATCAGCGATTGCCCTTGATCGTCCACGTACCGGGACACAACAAGGACTCGATCAAGCAGACACCGTTGCTCGAGGTCTACAGCGCTGGTCGGTACCATGAACGCAACCTCGCGACCGTGGTGCGCCACGCCGCACTGGGGCTCGCGTCGGCCGACGTGATCGACAAGTTCCTCGCGGGCGACACCACCGTTGAGTCTGCCGATGCGTGGCTCGCCATGTTGCGAAATGTCCGCGACGGCACCGAGCGCGACCTCAGCGCAGTTTCGCCCGAGGCGCTCTTGGACGCGCTGCTGCCTGGCGGACTGCTTGCAACTGATGCACGCGACCCGGCGCTCGCACGGTCAGTGCATCGTCGTGCCGCCTCCACCCTCGGGACCGACGAGAATTGGTGGACTAAGCATGCTCGCAGCGATGCAGCGTCCGACCTCGCGACTTCGTTGGCCGGTTGGGCGTTATGCGTCGAGTTCGTTCACGACCTGCGCCGCATGCCGTCTGACGACTGGCTGGGTCCGCTCAAAGCGTTGCCTAAGACTGCCGTAAGCGCGAGCCAGAAACTGGCTGGACACCTCCGCAAGCGACATCCCGAGGTCTACGCCCGGATCGCGGACGAATACGAAGCGCTGCTCGAACGTGAAGGCGCTAGCGCGAGCGCGGCTGATCTCGGCAAGATTGACACATTCCGGTTCGAGGATCGTGTGGTGCTCGCCGCCGCACTCGAGGCCCTCGTCTCGTCGAGGTTTCAAGTCGCGAACAACTACGCTGAGGAGCGAACTGAGGAGACCAGCTTCTGGCCGACGCACGTGCGCGGGCGGCAGATTGCGTGGCAGCTTGTGCGGCTCGCTGCGCAACTCGGGCTCGCGATCACCAAACACGCAGAGCTACTCCGTGGGACTCGCACGCCAGTCGACGCTGTCGAGCGCTACGCAAGCGGCGGCTACGTGGTTGACGCCGCGCACCGCGAGCTGGAGCAGGCGCGGACTCAGCTCGCACACCTCGAGATCGAAGAGGTCAGCGTGTTGCGGCAGAGTCTCGACGTGCTCCGAGGCAAATACCGTGACTGGGTGGACGGCACTACGGCGACGTTCAATGCGCTCTGCCGGACCGAGGGCTTCCTACCCGCGCCCGAGCACCGACAACGGACTCTCTTCGACGACGTTGTCGTGCCGACCGCCAAGGTTGCACCTACCGCGTACTTCATGGTCGACGCCTTGCGTTTCGAAATGGGTGCGCAACTGGCAAGGACACTCGACACGAAGACCGCAGACGTCGTTGTCAAAGCCCGCCTCGCGGAGCTACCGACCGTCACCGAGGTCGGCATGAACGCGCTCGCCCCAGTCGCGCGTGATGGCGCACTTACTGTAGATGTTCAGGACGATCGTATCGTCGGCCTTCGAGCAGGAGCGTCGCGCGTGGACTCACCCGAGAGCCGCCGTCGCGCGATCGCCGAGCGGATCGGCGGCGCGAAATGTCCTCTGATCCCCCTCGAAGAACTCCTCGCCAAAGACGCGACCGGCATCAAGCGCTCGATCTCGCGCGCCGACGTGATCGTCATCCACAGCGAGGGCATCGATAAGGCGGGCGAAAAGGGTGTCGGCCTGACCGTGTTCGACCGCGAATTACAGAACCTCCGCGCAGCGTGGCGGTTGCTGTACGAGGCCGGGGTGCGGCAATTCGTGTTCGCGGCAGACCATGGTTTCTTGCTGCAAGACGACACCACTCGCGAGCCGAAACGACACGGAAAGCTCACCGATCCGCAGCGACGTCACGTGATCTCAGAACAACGGCGCGATCAAGCAGGCGAAGTCACGGTTGGTTCCGGCGACCTCGGCTATACGGGCTCCACGTTCTACGTGTCGTTCCCCGAGACCTCGGCGCCCTTCGATCGCGGGGAGCGCGCAAAGGACTTCGTTCACGGTGGCAACAGCCTTCAGGAACGTGTGATCCCGGTGATCACCGTCAAGCAGCGTCACGCCGCGGGTGGGGAGAGCGCGAGCTATCTCATCGAAGCGACGCCCGGACAAGGCGTCGCGGGTATGCACTGCATTAGGGCTCGAGTAATCGTCGCCGCTCAAGCACAGCTCTCGTACGGCGCTCGAGCTGAGATCGAGCTCGTGCTCGAACCCGCGGAAGGTAATGACATCGCGGTGGAGCTGTGTGACGTCCACGGCGGGCGTCCGGCTGGCGGCGCGGTCTACGCAACGCTCGACCAAGAGCTTGCGCTGTACTTCCGTCTTGCCGGCAACGTGGAAGAACGCGTTCCGATGCGGCTACGCGAGGCGACAAGGAGTTCGAGCGTCACTCCGGCCACAACCGAGGAGCGGTTCCAGGTTGTGCTTCGCACGGCCGCCCCGCCAACTCCGCCTCCACCCTCAACGGCGCCGAGCTGGCTTGACGGTTTGCCCGAAGGCGCCCAGAAGGTGTTCCGGCACCTAGCGGAGCATGGCTCCATCAACGAAATCGAGGCGACGCAGCTCCTTGGCGGCGCCCGCCAGTTCCGCAATTTCAGCCTCAACCTCGACGACTATCGGAAGCGCGCGCCATTCGCAGTCCGCGTCGACACGTCAGCGGGGATCAAGACGTTCGTCCGAGGGGAATGAGACATCGATGCTGACCCAAAGCGAGGCCCACCACATCTTCGACAAGCTGCGCAACGGCCTAGTGCCCGAGCGTGGCCTCGACGCGTACGCGGTCGGCATCGAGAAGCCGCGCGATGAAATCCGGCGTCAGCTCGAGCTCGCACAAGAAGGCGCTGGCAACGTCAAATTCCTCCGCGGCGGATACGGGTGCGGCAAGACATTCATGGCGCGGGTTGCGATCGCCGAAGCGCAGGCCAAGAACTTCGTGACGAGCTTCGTGGTCGTATCTGACAACGATCTGCGTTTTCACATGTTCGATGAGGTCTATCGCAAGGTGGTCTCGTCGCTGTCCACGCAGGCGAGCCCGCGCGGCGCGCTTGGTGATGTTCTGGATCGGTGGATCGGTCAGGTCGAGAACGCGTTGATCGCGCTCGGCGCCAATCCCGACGCCCCCGACTTCGATACCAAGGTCCGAAGCAAACTTCAGGAACAGCTGGCGACCATGACCAGCGGGCGTGCGCCCGCGGATTTCGTGCGCGTGGTTCAGACGATCTTCGATCTCAAACAGAAGGGTGAGGTCGGCGAGGCGTCCGCGCTGATCTCGTGGCTGTCCGGGAGCCAAAACGTTGCGGCGAGCGCGAAGAAGCTCGCCGACATCAAGGGCGACATCAGTAGCACCGACGCACTCGCGTACCTGCGCGGCATCCTCGAGATCAGCAAAGCTGCCGGATACAAGGGCATGCTGATCGTGATCGACGAAGCCGAAACAATCTTGCGCATGCGAAGCGATAGCCGGCACAAGTCGCTCAATGGCATCCGCCAGATCTGCGACGCGTCTGGCGACTACCCCGGCCTGTTGTGGATCTTCACCGGTACGCCGGACTTCTTCGACAATCAGCGCGGCGTAAAGGGTCTTGCGCCGCTCCACGATCGCATCGGGTTCCAAGACAACGGCCGATTCTCGAATCTGCGCCAACCGCAGCTTCAGCTCCAAACATTCAACGCGGAGCGCCTACGCGCCGTCGCTCACCGGCTGCGCGAGCATTTCCCGATGCCCAACCGGGCGCGGGTGATGTCTCGCGTGTCGGACGAGTTCATCGACCAGCTCGTCGCGCACGTCACCACTGGGTTTCGAGGTGACGTCGGTGTGGTGCCACGTCAGTTCCTGCGCGAACTGATCAACGTGATGGACACGGTCGACCAGCACGAAGACTACGATCCGAGTGCCGAGTACAACTTCAAGGCGACGAACTTCGCCCAGTTGTCACCCGAAGAGACTGCGAAGCTCCAGGGCCGCTCCGCTGTGGCCCCAATACCAGACGATGATCCGGACGAAGCCTTCGTCCCGGTCCAAGAGGTCTGGTGAGCTCGTGACGACCAGCGTGTTCAGCCGGTTCGCTCCGCGACTTCAGGAAGCGATCGTCTCGCGACTTGGCTGGACGTCGTTACGCCCCGTTCAGGAGCAAGCGTCCGCCGCACTCCTCGATGGCAAGAACGCGGTCGTGCTCGCGCCCACGGCCGGCGGAAAAACCGAAGCAGCGATGTTCCCGACGCTTTCGATGCTGGTGACCGACCAGCCGGAGGCAGTCGGAGCCATCTACATCGCGCCGATCAAGGCGTTGCTTAACAATCAGGCCGACCGACTCGGCACGTACACCGAGATGGTTGGACTCCGGCGCTTCTTGTGGCACGGCGACGTCGACACCTCCGCTCGTGCGCAGTTCATAAAGGAGCCGGCGGAGCTTCTAATGACCACGCCGGAATCGATGGAGGTGATGCTCGCATCGGCGAAGGTTCCCGTGCCCAAGCTGTTCAGCGAGCTGCGAATCGTCGTGATCGACGAGATCCACGCTCTCGCCGGTACCGACCGCGGCGCGCATCTGATGAGTGTGCTCGAACGCATCGGAGACAACAGCAAACACGATGTGCAACGCGTAGGGCTATCCGCGACGGTCGGAAACCCCGATGCGATCTTGCAGTGGCTGCGCGGCACGTCGAAACGTGACGGCGTGGTCGTAGACCCGCCAAAGGTTCCTCAGGCGCGTCAGATCGCGGTGCACCTCGATCCCGAGGATGACGGCGCGCTGGCCAAACGCGCGGCCGATGCTGCGCTCGGGCGCAAGTCGCTCTTCTTCTGCGGCAGCCGCCGTCTCACCGAGTCCGTGGCCGATCGCCTCCGCGGACGCGGTACCGACGTGTTCGTCCACCACAGCTCGGTCTCACTCGCCGAGCGCAAGCTCGCCGAGGAGCGCTTTCAAGGGACGGGAAGCGCGATGATCGCGTGCACGTCGACCCTCGAGCTAGGCATCGACGTCGGTGACCTCGACAACGTTTTTCAGGCCGATGCGCCTGATTCGGTGTCGTCCTTTCTCCAGCGCATGGGCCGGACAGGCCGACGCGCCGGATCGGTCGCCAACACTACATTCTTCTGTTCCGATCCCGAGGCAGTTCTCCAGGCTGTCGCGCTCGTCGAGCTTGCGAAGGAAGGCTGGGTGGAACCCATTCCGCCTCAGACGCGGTGCTGGCCGGTGCTGGTGCACCAACTGCTCGCGTTCACGCTCGCGCTTGGCGGCATTCAGCGAGACATCGCGTGGCAGAAGCTGTCGCGCCTACCTGACCTTGCGGACATCACTCGGTTCGAGTTCGACCAGGCCGTCGACTTCATGGTGCTCCATGACTTCCTGTTCGAGGCCGGCGGCATGCTGTCGATGGGCGATGCGGCCGAGCGAAAGTACGGCCGCAAGAACTTCCTGGAACTGTATGCGGTGTTCTCGAGCCCGCAGTTCTACACAGTCATCGGTCCGAACGGCAGCGAGGTCGGCTCGCTAGAGCAGGCCTTCGTCGATAACCTCCAGGAGAACCTCAGCAGCTTCCTGCTCGGCGGGCGCGCGTGGCTCGTGGCCTCGATCGACCACAAGGCCCGCGAGATCAGCGCGACACCGGCGCCACGCGGCAAGATGCCGTCGTGGGGCGGCTTCGTGCCTCAGATGCTCGGCTTCGAGGTCTGCCAACGCATCAAGCGCCTGTTGTGCGACACGACCGAGTATTCATACCTGTCGGAACAGGCTGCAGCGACGCTTCGCGATTATCGGGAGGACTTCGCTGCCCTGCTCCAGCGCGGCAATGCGTTGCAGATCTCGAGCGACGGCGTCCGTTGGTGGACCTATGCGGGTGGGCGTATCAACCAGACGCTCAAGCACGCCCTGGAGGAGCTGACCGGCTGGAAGATCGTCACGGACAACTTCCACCTCCGGTTCACTGGCGATGGTCTGTCACAAACGGCAGTCATCGCGGCGCTCGAGAAGCTCGCCGCCCCATCGTTCTGGGAGGACGACGAGCTGTGGCGGAAGATCGTCGCGCGAATCCCTCCCTACAGGTTCAGCAAGTTTCAGGTCGCGCTTCCGCCACGCTTCGAGCTCGAGTTGGTCGGGCGCTACCTGCTCGACCTCGACGGCGCCCGCCGCTTCATTCTCGGTGGCGCGGCGGCGCCACCATCCGAGCGCGTAGCCGACTTACTCAGCCGCGTTATCTCGACGTTCCCGGTTGCGGCTCCAGGACCGCAGCCGCCCGCGATCAACGCCGCCAGGCCCGAGCGCGGCATCCGTTACATCGACAGCGACGCAGCGCTTGCCGCGCTGTGCGATCAGCTTGCGAACCGTCCGTTCGTCACACTCGACGTTGAGACCACTCTTGTCGACCGGAACCTGTGTTTGATCCAGGTCGGTACCGATGACATCAATGCGTTGATCGACGCGCGCGCGCCGCTCGACCTCGAACCACTCGCTCGCATCTTCGAGTCGCCGCAGATCGTCAAGGTTGTCCACAACGCGACGTTCGAGCGCTCGGTCTTCAGCCGGATCAACATCAGGCTCGCCAACGTGTTCGACACCCTCGCAGCATCGCGACGAATCCGCGGCAAGCAGTCGGGCGGCCACAGCCTCGCTGCGGTGTGCAAGCGCGAGCTGGACAAGGTGATCGACAAGACGCAACAGGTCTCCGACTGGACGCGGCGTCCGTTGTCGCCCGAGCAGCTCGCCTACGCCGCGCTCGACGTCGAGGTCCTCGTCCAGCTCTATACGCTTTTCACGAGCCTCCAGCCCGAGCTTGCCCTGGTTACCTGACGCGGCACGCCGATCCGGATTCGCGCCTACCCCACTGTTGCCCGCGGTCTGAGCTGACGATCAGACCCGTATGCGATGCTGGATACATGGGGCTTGGTGTGTGGCTTCAGACGGCTTGCATAGCTGCGGTGTCAGGTGACGGCGGTGGTGGTGGCAATGGCTAAGAAGAGTGGACCGCCGAAGTCCGCGAAGGCGAGCAGCAAGCGGCAAAGCGCCAATGCTCCAGGACAGCTGTACGGGTTCTCCGTTCAAATCACACGTTCGGTAGCGCACCTACTTCGAGCAAAGGACGGCGAGTCCGTCTCGGTCGAGCATCTCGATGACGTCGCAACACAGAGCACGGATGCCACGCTTGTTGAACAGGACAAGAGCGGCCTCGCTCACAATCCTGTCGCCGACCGAAGCATCGAGTTGTGGAAGACGCTGCGAAATTGGGTCAGGGCGATCCGCAGTGGTGCGCTGAAGACGAACACCACCAAGTTCGTCCTCTATGTCGCTCAAGACCACCACGGTGGCGTGATCGACAGTATTCATGGAGTGACTACGAGGGCGGACGCCGACGCTGTCGTCCAATCGCTCCGCAAGCGGTTCTGGGGCACCGCCCCGAAGTTCACGAAGCGAGCGACACTTCCCACCGAGCTCGCCGAGCACATGAACGACGTCCTGAGCGCAACGGATGACGTCCTCGCGCACCTATTCACGAACCTCACACTCGAGAACGGGACGGGCTCACCCAACGACGATCTGAATGGCCTCATTGCGGCGAAAGCGATCAGTGAGGAGAAGCGCGAGCAGGTCTTGACGCATCTCCTCGGCTGGGCAAAGCGAACGATCGACAAGCTGATCGAGAAGAAGCAGCCCGCGGTCATCCCGTGGGAGGACTTTCACAAGCAACTCGTAGGTGCCGCTAAGAAGTTTGATCGCTCGGACGCGGTGCTTACGTCGACGCCCGCGACGCTCGACCAGGCCGACATCGAGAAGGAGCTTCGTGCGAGGACGTATGTACGACAGCTCCAAGCGGTTCAGTGCGACGACAACACCGTGGTCCGCGCGGTCAACGACTTCCTGCGCTCGGCGGTGGACCGAACCCGGTGGAGCGAACAGGGAGACGTTCTCGAAGGAAGCTTTGGCGAGTTCGAGGAGCAACTCGAGAGAGCTTGGGACGGTCAGAGAAAGCGCCTCAACATCGAGCAGAAGAACGCAGTGGAGGAGGATCGAGGGCAACTTCTCTACGTCAGCTGTTCAGCGTTGCAGGTGCGGCTCCAGGGAATGGATGTGCCCTCGCACTTCGTGCCAGGTAGCTTCCACACCTTGGCCGACTCACTCCGAGTAGGCTGGCACCCTCGCTACCGCGAGGTACTTGCGCCGCCACCATCGGGCACAGGGCCTGACAAGAAGAAGGCATCGACGCAGGGAACGCCGCGCAAACGACCAGGGTCCACGTCACCACCGGTTGCGGCGGCTGACGTCGTTGACGACGGCGGTGGTACGTGACAGCCGTCCGCAACGAGATTCAAGCGATGCAGAACCCTGCGTTGGGCGCTGTGTTGCTTTGGCGCTTCACTTGCGGCTACACGCCGGAGTCCAGTCCAACAGGAACGCCGCTTCCTCTGGCCTTCCTCGTGCTTCCGCTCGCGTTTCACGCTCGCTCGCTCGAGAAGGTCCTCAGCACGAGGCCGTCATCGGGGATGCGAATGCTCGAGGAGAAATTCAGCGACCGAACTGACGTCCTGCTATCGGTCCAGTCGCGGATGTTGGCGATGCGCATGCTGTCGCTGCGCTCGCTTCGCATTGCGGTCAGAACGGGCCTCCTTACGCTGGTGTCCAAGGACGCCGTGTTATGGCCTCGCTCGCGATCGGCGCCGCCGACAGCAGAGGCGAAGGGAGTTGGCGACCTATTGAAGTCAGCAGAGAAGCTCGGCGTCTGGTGTCGAGACATCTCGCTCTTCGAGATCGCAGGGCTGCTCAAGGTGGAGTTCTGACGTGAAGCTTCAGCTCAAATCCCTCGTGCTCTGGCCACGCAACGACAGGCACGAACCTCGTGTCGTCTCGTTTGCCGAGGGCAAGCTCAACGTCATCACTGGTGCGTCGAAGACAGGAAAATCGGCGGTCATCCCGATCATCGACTACTGCCTCGGGTCCGAACGATGCGCCGTTCCCGTGACTACTATACGCGACGCCTGCTCCTGGTTCGGCATCGTCATCACGACGAGCGATGGGGAGAAGCTTCTTGCCCGTCGCGAGCCCGGCGACCAACAGAGCACCGGCGACATGTTCGTGCTGGAAGGGAAGTCCGTCGACATCCCACGTTCAATTCCAGAGAAGAACATCAACGCCGACGGCGTTAAGCGGATGCTCGACACGCTCGCCGGGTTGTCGAACCTCGGATTCGATCCCACGGGTGTCGCTGGGGGATTCAAAGGAAGACCGAGCTTCCGCGATCTGCTCGCGTTCGCATTCCAGCCACAAAACATCGTCGCGAATCCCGATGTCTTGTTCTTCAAGGCAGACACGATGGAGCACAAGGAGAAGCTCCGCACGATCTTCCCTTACGTGCTTGGCGCGGTAACGCCGGACATCCTCGCTCGGCGGTGGGAGCTCGAACAGCTCACCCGTGACCTTCGGCGTAAGGAACGCGAGCTTGAGGCCCAGCGTACGGCTTCCGCACGATGGCGCGCTCAGATCCAAAACTGGGCCGCCGAAGCACGCGATCTCGGGCTTCTCTCGCCCGAGTTGGCAGCGCCGGACCGTAAGGGTGAACAGCTTCTTGCGGCCCTCGATGAAATCGTCAAGAAGACCTCGGCTGACGCTCAGGTCACGCACACCTCCATCGACGAGAACGCGAAGGAAAGTGCGGCGCTCGACAAGGAGGAGAGCGACATCGCTCTGCAGCTCGCCGAAGCGAGGTCTCGCCTTGATCACATGGTCAAGCTTCAAGCATCCGTGGCTGACTACACGGACGCGCTCAAGAAGCAGAGAGATCGGCTTCAACTCTCACGTTGGCTGAGTGACCTCGCCTCGAACTCGAAAGCTGAGTGCCCCGTGTGCGGCGGCGCTTTCGACCACGCGAACGAGGAACTTGATGCCCTCTGTGATGCGCTAGCGAACGTCGAGGCGACTGCACGCCAGCTCGATCCGGTCCCAGCCGCATTCGACAAGGAGTTGGTTCAGGTTCGAACGCAGGTGCGCCGATTCACGGATGGTCTCCAAGGTGTTCGGGCTCGCAAGCTAGCGGCCGAGCAACGATCGAACCGAATGCATCAGGAGCAGCTGAGCCGTGCTTCCATCGACCGTTTCCTTGGTCGCATCGAGCAAGCGCTGCCAGTCGTAAAAGCGCCCGAGGGTGATCCTGCATTTGCCGCCGAAGTCGCCGAGCTGAAGGCTCGTATCGAACAGCTTCGCGCCGGACTGACCGATTCGGCCGCGCGCGATCGCCAGCAGGCCGCACTCGCTCGCGTGTCGGCGACGATTGCGCGATTGTTGCCGGGCCTCGACTCCGAGCGGCCTCGCGATCCAGTCCAGCTCAACGTCGATGACCTTACGCTGAGGGTAACGGGCAGTTCCGGACGTCACGACTTCCTTTGGGAGATCGGCAGTGGCGCGAACTGGCTCTCGTACCACGTCGCTGCGATGGTGGGGCTCCACGAGCTCTTCCTCAGCCAGAAGGGCAACCCTGTGCCGAGCGTGCTTGTCTTCGATCAGCCGAGCCAAGTGTATTTTCCGCGCACGCTCGCCAGAGAAGCTAGAGAGGGTGAGGATCCAACGCTCAGAGACGAGGACGTGGCTGCGGTTCGCAAGGTCTTCGCAACATTGGCCGAAGCAACGAAGGCGTCGCCGGGACTTCAAATCCTCGTTCTCGACCATGCAGGCAAGGACGTGTGGGGTGGCCTCGACATCCATCTCGTGGAGGAATGGCGAGACGGCAGAGCGCTGATCCCGAAGGAGTGGCTGTCCTCGTAACAGGCGCTTCGAGTAGGCTGAGTCTGCCGGGCCGCACGTCACGGTAGAGAACCAGCGATGAGCTTCGACATCCCGCCCGATCTTGCTGCTGGACTGCGCGCCTGGATCGCAGACATCGTGCGAACCGAGCTGAAGGTTCAGCTCGCCGGCATCGTGCCGAGCCCGAAGGTGCCGCCGAGCCCGTACATGACGGCCAAGGAGGCCGGTGAGTATGCGCGGGTCTCAGCAGCTACCATTCGAAAGTGGATCAGAACCGGGCGATTGCAGGCCCATGGAGCTGGTCGCGAGTTGCGCGTACGAATCGACGATCTCGTCGACACGCTACGCCCGCAGCCGCGTCGCACTTCGGTTCGGGGAAGCGGAGCACGCGAGCTGAGTCCAGAGGACCTAGCTCACGAGATGGTCGAACGCTGGGAAGGTGAGCGGGAGATGCTGCGTCGACCGAACATGACCGGCGGTGAGGCGCTGCGGCTCGCGGGGCCGCTTACGGCCTCCGGCTTCGGCGGTCGCGAAGCATCGCGCACGCGCGATCGCAACAAGGAACAGCGCCTCGTTCGAGACGGCAAGCTCAGCCAAGCCGAGTTCGATAAGCGTCAAGCCGAGCGCGATCGGCTCAGCCGACTCGACCGTGCTCGACGGCGCGGCTGATCCATCGAGTGTCCTCGAAGACGACGCGCAACACTTCGGGAGCTAACGTCATCGTCCATCGATCAAGGGCTCGTCGGGTGGGGCCATCAATCGTACCGATCCGGCCGATCAGGTTGAGAGCATCCATCTCAACCCGGCCTACAAGAGAAGCCTTGGCGGGAGACACGTCGTCGTCGTCGACGACGACACGACGTACGGCGTTTCGTTCGGCGCCGCAGCATTCCTTACAAAGGCGGGCGCCAAGTCGATGCTGGGCGTCGCACTCGGCAAGTTTGGGAACCAGCTGCGCTACTACGAGATTGATCTGACCGGCGATCCGTTCGCTCCGATCAAGGCGGGGGTCCTCGGCATGAACCCGTTCGCCGGTACCAATGATGCCAGCGCACAGAACACCCTGAGAACGATCATCCCGTAGCGAATGCCGATGGGCCGGCGGGGATCCACGGTGCCGTCGTCTTCTTCTCACAGATCGGGAGGCCTCGCGATGTTCGGCGCGATCGGCTTACTCCTCGGGCCGCTGCTTGTGGCGCTGTTCCTCGCAGTGCTTCGGATCTATCACCGCGACTACACGCCGGGCGATACGCGTATGCCGGTCGTCCCGGGGCTGAACACGGACGCATGAGGTCGCGGTCTCGATCCGCGCGGGTGGCTGGTGATGGTCATGTCCGCGCCACACGCGCGCCCCGTACCGCCTGCGGCACGCGCGATGCAGCCCCGCGACCATGAGGCGGAACTGCACAGCGCTCGGCGACATTGACGTGGCGTAGGGAGGACACATGCGGCGCGAGGTAGATGCGAAGTCATCCGATGCCGTGTCGGAGCACCCACCGGGCGCGTCGGCTCGTGCTCGTCGGATCTCGCGCGCCGTGATGCGCCCGTTGGAGCGGTTCATGCGCGTCCAAGCGGCGAGCGGCATTTTGCTCTTGCTTGCTGCCGCTGTCGCACTCGTCTGGGCGAACACGAGTTGGGGGCCCGCATACGATGCGTTGTGGGAGACGCCGCTCGAGATCGGTATCGGTGGGTGGTGGCTGCGCATGTCTCTGCACGCGTTGATCAACGACGTCCTGATGTCGATCTTCTTCCTCGTGATCGGCTTGGAGGTTCGTCGCGAGATCCACAGCGGCGAGCTCAGCAGTGTGCGCCGCGCGTCTCTTCCCGTGGTCGCGGCTGTCGGCGGCATGATGGTTCCGGCCGGTATCTACTTGCTCATCGGTGCAGCCGATGCACGCGAAGGGTGGGCGGTCCCGATGTCGACAGATACCGCGTTCGCACTCGGCGTGCTCGCGTTGCTCGGGTCCCGCATCGTGCCGAGTCTCCGCGTCCTGGTGCTCGCGATCGCGGTCATCGACGACATCATCGCAATCGTGATCATCGCCATCTTCTACTCGTCCGGTATCGAGTGGCGGGGCGGCGTGCTCGCGGCTATCGGGCTGGCCGCAATTCTTGGCCTCCAGCGCCTCGGCGTCCGTCACGTGGCGGCGTACGTCCCGCCCGCAGTTGCGGTCTGGGTTGGTTGCTCGTGGGCCGGGATTCATCCGACCGTGGCCGGTGTCCTCGTCGGTCTGTTGACGCCCGCGAGGACGTGGTTCGGTCACGTAGGATTCCTCGATGCCGCGCATCGGCATCTGAAGTCGATCGCGCGAGGGCTAAAGGTGCCGAACGACGCGCCGGATGGTGTTGCGGAGCCGATGTCGGCGCTCCGCCGCGCCCAACGAGAGGCGGTATCACCCGTCGAGCGCATCGAAGCCGCGTTGCACGCGTGGGCTGCGTTCGTGATCATGCCGCTGTTCGCGTTCGCGAACGCCGGAATCAACTTTGCGCGCGTCGACGTATCAGCTGCTCCTCGTCTCGCAATCGGAATTGCAGCGGGACTCGTTGTGGGCAAGCTCGGTGGGATCATGCTCGCCAGCAGGATCGCGGTGCACCTTGGGATCGCGGAACTGCCGCGAGAAGTGACCTGGCGCGCGATGGCCGTCGCGGGCGCAGTTGCTGGCATAGGTTTCACCATGGCGCTGTTCATCGCCGACCTCGCATTCAGGGGGCGTCCCGTCCTGCAGGACGTTTCGACGGTCGCGGTACTCGTAGCGTCGGCTGCGTCAGCGCTACTCGCGTTGTTTGTCGGTCGCGTCCTTCTGCCTTCGGCCGCAACGCGCCAGTCGTCCGCGACATGAAACCCGCTGTTCGCCTAGGCAGACCGACGGCCATGCAGCTTCACAGCACCCTGCATCCTTCACGCGCGAGCCATCACGGCGTCACGAGACTCGGATGGACCAAGTAGCAAAGACTTCACACGAGCGCGGAGCAGGGCTTCGGCGTCCGATGGGTCGAGCCGCGCGCGCGTCGGAGTCCATTCGGGATCGCCGATCCCGACGATCAGTGCAGTGGCGTGTGCCGTCTCGAGATAGTCACGCAAGTCGATTCCCGCGCTGACGGGCACGGTGTCGGCGACCGCGAACACCGCGGTTGCGAAGCTCGCGCTGGTGATCGCATCGAGTGCTTCAAGCGCGGTGCCGACCTCGACGACATGGCAACCTTCGGCGCGAAACGCGTCTGATACCCGTGTACAGCGCGCGCGATCGCGGTCGACCACCATCACCTCGATCAGTGCGACGCGAGCGTGCGCGTCGTCGTCTGCGAGTAGTGTCGCGAGCGGCAGAGGCAGCACGTCGAGCGCGATGATCAGGCTGTGGTTCGCGGCGCGCACGTGCGCGACTTTGCCGTGGGCGATGAACCACGTGCCGGCGGCGCCGTCCAGCCGCATCTCGATCTCGACGGAGATGCCGGCCATCGAAAGGAGCGTGAACCCGAGCTGGCAGCGAACCTCGAGGGCCGTTTCGTCGACGACGACGCCGCGCCCGTGAATCTCTCGTCCGCCACCGCGGAGGATGACAGCGCCGCGAGCGCTCACGCTCGTGTGTCGATGTCGCTCGACCGAAGGTTGTTCGTAGTTCATACACGCTCCCCACCAGGCCCCGCCGGAGAATCCAACGCAACGCCTCGTAACCGACACCGTAGCTCGCTGGTGGTCGTTTGTCCCGACAGCTTCGCGTCACGACGCCCAACCCTGGCGTCGTCAAGGCCGCCTACGAGACTCGCGTCGCATGGACAACCTCGAGGCGCGCCGCTTCACGTCGGATGCGTTTCAGCGCTCGAACACTCGGCCAGAACAGAAACGACTCATCGACGGAGTGCCCCATCGTGCTACTTCGGCGCCGGCTCGATCATCATGCTGGCGCGGGCGTCATCGGGCGCAGCGCTCGCCCCTCGCATCGCACCGCCTTCGCCCTCCCACGTGTCGACCGCTCGCGAGCTGGCGCGTGCTTCGGTGTCGGCGAGTCGATGCGACACGAAGCGGCGAGCATCGGCGAGTTTACGTGCAATCGCTCTGCGGTTCCTCGGTGAAACGAGTACGACAATCCACGCGCTCGCGAGGACGGTCAGGGCAATCGCACGCATTGTGGGCATACCTAACCTGGCTGCAAGCTGTGCTCCAGCGCGTCACGAGCCGGATCCGAGCGATTCGCCGACACGAAGTAGCAGGGACCTCACAAGCATGCCAAACGCGCCCGAGGTTCTCGCGGTGAGCCGGGACGAACAGCAAGCAATCTAGACAGGTCGCTCGGCTCGAGGCTTCGCGCGGCTCCCGTTGCGGTCAGTGTTTTGCACCAGCCTTTGCAAGGGTGGCGACGATCGACGCCCGCCCGAAGGAGATCGAAGATGCGACTCTCAGCCGAAAACCTACACGGACGAACCGTGATCACCGCGGATGGCCAAGCCATCGGCTCGATCAAGTCGGTCTTCCTCGACGCCGCCGCGTGGCGCGTGGAGTCGATCAGCATCGAGCTACACAAGGACGTCGCTGACCGCATCGGCGCGAGCCGGGGCATTTTCCATCGCGGCCTGATCGAGATCCCGGTGCAACTCATCCAGTCGGTCGGTGACGCTGTCGTGCTCGCGATAGCGGTCGACGCACTTCGCGAGGCGCATCGGACCACCACGGGCGACATCGCGTCCCCTTCATGACCGCGACGAAGCCTCGCCGCACGAGCTAGCCCCGTTCGCGATCGACACGCTACTCGCAGCGTTGCGGACCTGCCTTCGAATCCGTCGCTGGCTGAGTACCAGCGCGCATCTGAGAGGGGCGCACTTTTCGCCGATGGTGGCGCGCGATTCGATCTGGTGCCGGACACTGGCCCGAAAGGCGCAACGCCTCCCGTAAGTGAAGGCCGGTGATGCGTACACGTATCAATGCGCCCGACGACGACGAAACGCGCCTACCGTTCTCTTTTGTGGCGAATGCATGGTGCCGGGAGTGCATTTCGGGCGTCCACTGCGAACGAGCCGACGTCACCATGTTCCCCCCAACCCGACCGCGAGTCCGATGACGGAGTCACTAAAGTCGGCAGCAGCGAAGCTGCTCGTGGGCGCGGGTGATGATGCTGCTCCTTCGAAGCTCGCTGCGCATGTGGTGCAAACGATCGAACAGCTCACGCACCATCTAACGCAGGTCGTGGGCGAAACCGGGGTCCGCGCGGTCTTTGCTCGGAGCGCAGCCCTTTCCAGCGCGGCATACCCGTGGCTCGCTCGAACGATCCCGATCGTCGCACCGACTGATTCTCCTTGGGGCGCGTTGCGCGTCGCCATGGAGCAACAGGACCCAAGCGCGATCCGCGATGGGTTCATCGCGCTGCTGTCGACGTTCATCGAGTTGCTCGGGAGACTTATTGGCGCGGGACTGGTTCAGCGTCTTCTGCACGACGTATGGCCCGACGTCGTGCCGCAAGCTGTAAAGGAGACCCTGTGAAAGAGCGCGTCGAAATCAAGAAACTGCCGAGTGGGGTCCCCGGCCTCGATGAGGTTCTCGGCGGTGGCATCCCAGAGTTCTCGTTCAACTTGATCGCAGGTGGGCCAGGATCCGGAAAGACGACCCTCGCGCAACAGATCATGTTTGCAACAGCGTCCGCGGAGCGGCCTGCGTTGTTCATCACCATCCTCGGCGAGCCGCCGCTCAAGATGCTGCGGTATCAGCAGCAGTTCGCGTTCTTCGACGCCACCAAGATCTCGAAGTGCGTCCGCTTCCTCCACCTTGGCAAGGAGTTGCTGGATGACGGACTCGAGAAAGTGTTGGCGAGGATCGTAGAGGAAGTTGAAAACACCGCCCCCAAGCTCGTGTTCGTCGATTCGTTTCGCGCCGTGGTCCGCAAGGCAATGGAGCCCGGCCAGATGGAGCTGCAGAGTTTTGTCCAGCGGTTGAGCCTCCAGTTGACGGGGTGGGAAGCGACGACATTTCTGATAGGCGAATACGAGCAGCACGAAGCTGACTGCGATCCGATCTTCACCGTCGCCGACGGGATCCTCTGGATCTCGCAAGCCACAAGCCGCAACTCGATCGTCCGCAAGGTACAGGTCGTGAAGATGCGTGGGCAGGGACAAATCCCCGGTCTCCACACACTCAAGATTTCCGACGCGGGGCTCCGCGTCTATCCGCGCCTGCCCAACCCCGACCGGCCGACCGTGAAGTCACCGGATCGAGACAAACGGCGGAAGACGGGCGTCGAGGCTCTCGACAAGATGCTCGGCGGGGGGATCCCGGCCGGGTATTCAGTCATGGTCGTTGGACCTTCGGGCTCCGGCAAGACGATCCTCTCGACCCAGTTCATTCGCGAGGGGATCGAGCACGGCGAGCCGGGTGTGATCGCGGTGTTCGAGAAGCGCCCCGACGAGTACCTATCGACCACATCGCAGTCCGACGAGCTGAGCAAGCTCGTCAAGTTGGGCAAGCTCAAGATGCTCTACCTTCGTCCGCTCGATCTCTCGGTCGACGAGACGATGGAGGAGATCGCCGCCGCCGTAAAGGAGGTCGGGGCCAAGCGTGTCGCGATCGATTCACTCATGGGCTTCGAGCTGGCGCTAGCGCCTTCGTTCCGCGAGGACTTCCGCGAGTCGCTGTATCGGATGGTCGGCGGCCTCGTCGGGCTCGGCGTCACCGTTGTCATGACCGCGGAGCTGGTCGAGTCGTACACCGAGCTGAGACTCAGTCCGCACGGCATCTCGTTCTTGACCGACGGCATCATTCTGCAGCGCTACGTCGAGCTCGAGGGCGCGCTGCGAAGGGTCATATGCGTGGTCAAGATGCGAGGCTTCGAACACGAGACGACCATGAAGCTCTACGACGTGGACCCGTCGGGAATCGTGATGGGTAAAGCACTGACGGACTACGAAGGAATTCTCACCGGAGCACCACGACGGATCGTGGTAGGTGACGTGCAGAAGAAGTAAGGCGTGCGAGGAGAGGGAGCACGACACGATGGAAAAGAAGCGAGAAGAGAAGCCAGGAACAACTGCGGGTGACCTCGCAGCTCGCGAGCAGATGCTAGACAACCGCTCGGCCTGGATAAACGCACGCGACGCAGCAAACGCCAAGCGTGATTCGGCGATCGCAGAGCGAGAGGAGTCCGTACGCCTGCGCGAGGCAGAGTTAGAAGCGCGGCGAGAAGTAGACGCAGTGCGTGCCCAACGCGAACGGCTCCTCGTCCAGCTACGCGAGGCGAACGAGAAGCTCGTGCTGGCCTGCATGCAGGCGCAGCAGCTAGCGGACGATGCGCACGTAGCACGCGCAGCCGCCGTCAAGAGCGCTGACGCTGCGCACGCAGCGCAGGCAGCAGCCGACGAAAATGCAGAACGGTTCAGGTCGCTAGTAATGACCTCGTCGGCGCTCGTGTGGCGCGCGACAGCGGATGGTCACTTCGAGGTCGATCGCGAAGCCTGGCGGAAGCTCACGGGTTCGTATCCGCTGGACGGTGAGTGGGGATGGCTCGAAGCAGTTCATCCGCTGGATCAGGATCGCGTACGCGAGAATTGGAAACACGCGGTGGCGACTTCGGCGCCGTATGCGTGCCAGCACCGCGTCCGACAACGCAAACGCGGGTACGCATGGGTGATCAGCCTCGCAGTGCCGATCATGAGGTCGGGAACCGTGCGCGAGTGGATCGGGATGATGTCGGACATATCGGACCGCGTGCGCCTAGAAGAAGCACGCGATCGGTTCATCGGGATTGTTGGCCACGACCTGAGGAACCCACTTGCCGCGATCGTGGCTGGCATCGACGCGCTTGGTGACCTTTCCGAGCCGTACACACGGACCATCGTACGGGTGGCTAGGAGCGCTCACCGGATCGAAGTGATCATCCGAGACCTTTTGGACTTCGCGCGCGGTCGGCTCGGCGGCGGAATTCCGGTTACCCCGCGGGCCTCTGACATGCGCCGGATTTGCACGGAAGTTGTCGAGGAGATCAAGCAAGCGCATCCAGCGCGAACCGTCGAATTCGAAGGCATCGGCGATCTTCGAGGCGATTGGGATCCGGATCGAATCGAACAGGTTGTCTCCAACCTCCTCGGCAACGCGATCGTCCATGGCGCGGACCCGATCGTCGTCACGAGTCGCGCACGCGAAGATGAGGTTGTCACGACGGTGCACAATCAGGGTCCACCGATCCCGGAAGACGTGCTCCCGACACTGTTCGAGCCGTTCACGAGAGCTGGGCATGAAGTGCAGCACAGCGATGAGGGCCTGGGCCTCGGGCTCTACATCGCCCATGAGATCGTCAACGCCCACGGAGGAACGCTCACCGTATCCTCGGTCGCGGGCAAAGGGACGACGTTCACGTTTGTGTTGCCGCGAAGCGTGCCTAGGCGCGCGCGAACAACGACGGGTGAGGAATCCGTCGCAAAGTAGGCCCCGAACGTTGAGCCTGTGCGGCGGATCTGCTCGAGGATGAGAAATCGTTGGCAGCAAATCGTCGACGATTTTTCGGCTCGGACGTGGCAGCACGAACAGGGACCAACCGGTGGACGGGATCGCCGTCCCGCGCGCCATTCCGCGGCCACTTACGACGACGATCTGCTGCCACCGTGCTGCCACACGGAGCCGAAAACGACGAAACGGAGCAGGACGAGCTGGGAAACCCTGGCCGCGCAGGCCGTTGATGTCATTGCAGGATCGCGAATCAGTTGAAGATTTCGATCTGCGAGACCAGGGTTCGAGTCCCGTCCGCTCCGCGACTTAACGGCAGAGGATCGAAAGGTTCTCTGCCGTTGGCGCTTTCGCTCACCCGCCGGGCGAGTAGTTCAGCTGCTGACCGCTGACGGTGAGCTCCGCCATCAGGCCACCGCGCGGCATCGTGAAGACCACGACGCCTTCGGTGAAGCGCGCAGCCGCGGAGGCGCCGGTCGTGAGCGCGATCGCCGAGGCGTTCGCGCCGAGCGAGAAGTTGCCGGCCTTGACCTTGTCGACCTCGAGCTTGCTGCCGAACACGATCAGCTCGGCGAAGGTCTGCGCGCCGAGCTGCGCGCCGATCGATCCCTGGTTCAGCTCGACGTATCCGACCTTCCTGCCGCGCTCGTAGAGAATTCCACGGCCGTACGCGCCGCCCGCGACCATTCCGGCTTTTCCGATGTCCGGAAACACGGCATAGCCATCTGCGGATGCGAGCAGTGCATTCAATCCGGGATCCTTGGTGCGCATCGTCTGCAGTGTCGCTTGTGCGCTCGCGTCGAGATCACGGCGCTCGGCGCTGGTACGCGGCGCCGTTGCACATGCTGCGAACAGGACCATCAACGACCCGATCACCCATCGACCATCGATCCTCATGAGAGCTCTCCTTCCTCGGTGCACGAATTCCGTGTGCATCTGCGAGGCCACCCGGGTACGGACCGCGACCTGCTGAGGTCACGCGAACGTTTCTTCAAGAATCCGTTCCGGGCAGAATGAGGAAGGACCGGACGAGCGAACGATGACTCGCGACATCGACGAGGAGCTTCGCCTTGCCGCCGAGAAGGGCGACCTCGTGCAGCTCCGCGAAGCGATCGCGCGCGGTGCGCAGCCGAACGCATGGCCGTCGGGAACCGATTCCGCGCTGTGCTACGCGGTGATGTACGATCACCCCGATGCGGTGAAGCTGCTCGTCGACGCAGGCGCTGACGTACGTCACGCCGGTGCCTACAACCGCCGGCCGCTGCACCACGCGAAGCGCGCCGAGATCGCGACGCTGTTGATCGATCACGGCGCCGAGCTCGCCATCCTCGACGACGGAGGTGACGATGCGCTCAGGCACCAGATCACGCGCTACGATCTCGACGACGTCGCGGCGGTCCTGCTCGACCGCGGTCTGGCGCTGATTCGCTACACGACCGCGCCGCCCTCCGTTCACGAGCCGCGCAGTCATCTGCAGTGGGCCGTGTTCTGCAAGCGGCCGAGGGTGGTGCGGCTGTTGCTGGCGCGAGGTTGCGATCCGAAGGAGTACTCGAGCTACGGGAGAGCGGTGATCTTCGAGGCGTTCAGCTCGACCGCCGGGGATGGCAACGAGATCGCGCGCATCCTGATCGAAGCAGGGGCGCGCGTGGACGAGCGGTTGTTACCTCAGCTGTGCGACCGCCGCGCGCCGGCGCTCGTCGCGGTGGCCCTCGCGCATGGTGGCCAGGTCAACAGCAGCGCGTTGCAGGAGGCCGCGCGCGTCGGCGACCTCGAGGTGCTCACGATGTTGCTCGAGCATCCATCGGCCCACGTCGATGCGGCCGACCTCGGTGGCACGACCGCGCTGATGGCAGCCGCCGCGGCGGGACGCGGGGCGGCAGTCGAGTTGCTGTTGCGCTGCGGCGCGACTCCGACGATTCGCGATCGAGATGGCGAGACCGCACTTCACCATGCGGCCGAGCGAGGCGACCTCGGCGTGTTTCTCCAGCTGGTCAAGGCGGGTTGCCGGATCGACGAGGAAACCGAGCACGGCTGGACCACGCTCCACCATGTCGCCCGCAGTACCTGGTCCGCAAATAGCGCCAGGATCGCCGAGATCGTGCTCGAAGCCGGCATCGCCGTGGATCACCGAGTTCGCGATGGGAAGACCCCGCTCATGATCGCGGCCTCCGCTGGCTCGGTATTTGTCCACGAGGTCCTCGTCCAGCATGGCGCGGACCGTTCATTGCGGGATGCCGACGGCAAGACCGAGGCGGACTACGCCCGCGAGCACGCGGCACGCGAGCAGGAAGAGCGCGAGCGCGCGGAACGCTTCTACTGAGCGAGCCGTCGTGCCTCATCGCGTCAAGTCCCGTCGAAGCTGGGGATGGCAGGACGATGCACTCGATGTGCATCGCGAAACCTCGGCAAACCCTCGTCAGGCCTCGTCGGTCACACCGGTGTGCGGTTCGCCATCGTCGTCGCGCTGGCGGTGCACGCCGGGTTGATCGGCTGGCTGTCCCCGCGCGCGCACGATCCTGTAGCGCTACCGCCGGCCGTGGCAGCGACACAGACCGAGCCGGTGCCGGACATCGTCGACGTCGTCCTGCTCGACGAGACCACGCCCGCTCCGGTCACCACGCTGCCGGTCGCGCACGCGAGCACCGGAGGCGCGTCACGCCATGCGGTCACGGCGTCGCGGCACACGAGCGACGTCGCGATGGCCACGACGACGCTGCCATCGAGCGCGAGCACACTCGCCGACCCCGCCGGGCGTCCCGCGCGCGACTACTTCGCGATGCGCAAGCCGGATCTGTCTCCACCCGTCGTCGATGCAGCGCCCGACCGCGCACCATCGCGCGGAGGCGACAGCGAGCTGCGTCCGTCCGGCCACGGCACGTACCAGACCGATCTCGGCGGCTCCAGCTGGCAGACCCGCACGGCAACCGCGCACGTCGCGCGCGACGGCACCGTGCGCTTCGAGAACGCGCCCGACTTCGACATCCACTTCGGCGGCCTCGGCGTCGTCGGCAAGTTCAACGCCGACGACTGGATGATGCGCAAGGCCGGCATCGATCCGTATGCGAGCGCGAAGCTCGCGTATCTCGATCGCACGCGCGACGAGCGCGCACGCATCGCGCAGGTCAACCGCATGTCGGATCTGGCGCACTCGCAGCTCGCGATGCAGCGCAACGTCGAGGCCGCACGCGCGATCGTGGATCCCGCGGCGCGCAAGCAGGCGCTGTTCGAGCTCTGGGACGACGTCGCGGAGACCGGCGACGACGCGCTCGTGCAGGCAGGCGCGTCGGCGCGTGCGTATCTCGTCGGTGCGATCCGCGCGATGCGGCCGTCGCTCGTGTTCACGCCCGAGGAGCTCGCGCGGCTGAACGCTCGGCGGCACTCGCGCGCGGTGTTCGCACCCTACGAGTCGGAGCCGGGCGATACGCCGTCGCGCAAGATCGTCGGCGAGTAGCCGAGCATCCGGCGGCACGTCCGCGAGAAGTGCGCGAGATCGGCGAAGCCGGCGGCGTGCGCGGCGGTCGTCGCGTCCGTGCGCGCGTACGCGAGCAGCGCTCGGAGCAGGCGGCGCCACAGCCGGTACGTGCGAATCGGGACGCCGACGTCGCGTGCGAACAGCTCGCTCAGGTGCGCGCTGGAGATCGGAACGCGCGGGACACACGCGTCGGGATCACGCAGCGCCTCGACGACGTGCGCGACCCGGCGATCGAGCGGCACTGGCGAGCCCGCGATCACCGCGGCCGCCTCGCGCGCGAGCCCGACGAGCACGGACGTATCGGTCAGCTCGCCGCGATGCGCGTGCAGCGCGGCGACGAGGTGCTGCGCGACGCGGCCGTCGAGCGCGACGGGTCTGCCCGCAGCGCGCGCGGCGCCGGCGACGCGCGGCATGCGCTCGGGATCGAAGCAGATGCCGAGCGTGGGGCCGGGGCTGGCGAGCGCGTACACGGTGTCGGCCGGGGCCATCACGACGCGCCCGCGCACGGTGGCGTGCCTCGACGTCAGCGTGAGCTCACGCTCGAGCGTCACGAACAACGCGACGCCATGGGCGGCGTGCGGCGAGGCGAGCGTCGAGCCGGATGCGCGGGCGCCGACGTCGTCCGCGAGCGCGGAACCGATCCTGGAATCGTTCAAGCGCGGCGTCGCCATGTCCCGCATGCTAGCGCATGCATGAGCCTGTTCGACGACAACATGCGGCGCGACCCGTACCCGGTGTACGAGCGGATGCGCGCGGCCTCACCGGTGTTTCACTTTGCGCCCGCGGACCTGTGGTTCCTGTTCGACCATACGAGCGTCAAGCGCGCGCTCCACGATCACGAGGCGTTCAGCTCCGCGGTCGGCGGCACGCGCGGAGTGGCATTCGAGTGGCTGATGTTCATGGATCCGCCGCGGCACACGAAGCTGCGCGCGATCATCAACCGCGCGTTCACGTCGCGGTCGATCGCCGCGCTCGAGCCACGGGTGCGAGAGCTCGCGGTCCCGCTCGTCGAGGCGATCGTCGGTCGCGGTGACGTCGATGTCGAGGCGGAGCTCGCGGCACCGCTGCCGATGATGGTGATCGCCGAGCTGCTCGGCCTGCCCGCGCAGGACTGGCGGAAGCTCGTCGGCTGGAGCCAGGCGATCATGAACCTGGCCGTGACGATCCTGGGCCCGGCGGGCGAGGCGGAGCTCGCGAGCGCGGCGTTCTACGAGGCCGACGGCGAGATGAGCGCGTACCTCGCGGAGCTCGTGGAGGAGCGCCGCGCGCGGCCGCAGGACGATCTGCTGACGCGCCTCGTGACCGCCGAGGTCGACGGCGAGCGGCTCGCGGAGCTCGAGCTGGTGCGGTTCTTCGAGCTCCTGCTCGCGGCAGGGTCCGAGACGACCACGAACCTGATCGACAACGCGATCGTGTGCCTGATCGATCATCCGGAGGCGCTCGCGAGCGCGCGCGGAGACGTCGCGCTCGTGCCGAGCCTGATCGAGGAGGTGCTGCGGTTTCGCGCGCCGGCGCAGGCGGTGTTTCGCGCGACGAGGACGGCGGTCGAGCTGCACGGCGTGACGATTCCCGCCGGCAAGATGGTGCTACCGGTGATCGGCTCGGCGAATCGCGACGCCGCGGTGTTTCGCGATGCCGATCGGTTCGACGTCACGCGCGAGCCGAATGCGCACGTCGCGTTCGGGCACGGCATTCACTACTGCCTCGGCGCACCGCTGTCGCGGCTCGAGGCGCGCGTCGTGTTCGAGGAGCTACTGCCGCGCGTGCGTGCGATCGAGTACGCGCGCGATCGCAGCTGGACGCCGCGGCGGGCATTCCATGTCCACGGCCCGGCATCGCTGCACGTCGCGGTGCACCGGTGAGCCGTCACGCATGCGCAGCGGCCGCGTGGTCGGGGGCGCGCGTGATGCGGCCGTCCTCCATCTCGTAGATCACGTCGAACACGTCGAGCGCACGGTGGTCGTGCGTCACGACGAGGACCGCGGCGCCGCGCTCGTGCGCGACCTTGCGGAACAGCTCCATCACGGTGCGGCTGCGCACGCGGTCGAGCGCGGCGGTCGGCTCGTCGGCGAGGATCAGCGAGGGCTCGTTCGCGAGCGCGCGTGCGATCGCGACGCGCTGCTGCTCGCCGCCGCTGAGCATCTCTGGATACGAGCGTTCGCGGTTGCCGACGTCGAGATACGCGAGCAGCTCGCGCGCGCGGCGCCGGCCGTCGAGCTTGCCGCCGAGCTCGCAGGCGATCTCGACGTTCTCGCGTGCGGTCAGAAACGAGGTCAGGTTCGCCTTCTGGAACACGAAGCCGAGGTGCTGCCGGCGCAGCTTCGCGAGATCGGCGAACGCGATGCCGTCCTTGATGACGGTGCGGCCTTCGAACCGCACCTCGCCGCGATCCGCCGGCGAGACGAAGCCGAGCGCCTTGATCAGCGTCGACTTGCCCGAGCCGCTCGGTCCGAGCAGCGCCGCGACGGTTCCCTTGTCGAGCGCGAGGCTGACGTCGGCGAGCGCGACGACCGCGGACGCACCGCGCCCGTAGGTCTTGTGGAGGGCAATCGCGCGAACGGCGTCGGTGGTCATCTCGAGCCTCCTCAGCCCTCGAGGGCGCGCGCGGGATCGATCCGCAGGACGTGGCGCAGGCCGAGCATGCTCGCGACCGTCACCATCGCGAACGTCGCGAGCGGCGCGGCGACGCGGATCGTGTCGGTGATCAGCACGCGGCGCGGGAAGCTCGGGTACGCGAGCTCGCCGAGCAGGTAGGCGAGGACGTAGCCAAGGACGCCGAGCAGCCAGGCCTGCTGCATGACGAGCGCGGCGAGCCGCGTGCGCTGGGCGCCCATGAGCTTCAGTACCGCGAGGTCGTGCGTCTTCTCGAGCGTCAGGTTGTAGATGACCATCATCACGATCACGGCCGCGGTGACCGTGAGGATCACGGTGAACAGGCCGATCTGCATCCGCGCGCGCTGGACGACGCCGCCGAGCAGGAGGTCTTCTTCGTCGGCTTGCGTGTAGACCGTGACATCGTCCCATCGCCGCATCGTGTCGCGGACGGCGGTGAGGCGATGCGCGTCGACGGTGACGAGCACGGCGGCGAGCGGCGGCGAGGCGAGCGCGGGTGGGCGCCAGCGCGGGTCGGTCGCGAGCTCCTCGAGCGCGGGCTGGCCGCGTCCGAGGTCCGTGCGGCGCAGGCGCTCGACGGTACGCTGGCGCTCGAGCACGGTCGCCTCGGGCGGCTGATCGTAGGCGACGAGCTGCGCGTCGGCGACGGTCATGAACGCGACCGAGTCGCCGCCGGAGGTCAGCGCGTTGTGCGTGATACCGACGACGCGGTACGGCTCGTCGGCGAGCGTCAGGGTGTCTCCGAGCGCGAGGCCGAGCGATGCGTCGACGATGATCTCGCCATGCGGCTGGACGAGCGCGCGGCCGCGCACGAGCGGCAGTGCCTGGCCGGTGTCGTCGGGCCAGCCGAGGCCGACGAGCGCGATCCGCATGACGGCGCCGCGGTGATCGCGCTGGATCAGCTGGTAGGTGTACGGCCGCGCGCTGCGCACGCCGGGCACCGCCGCGGCGCGGCCCTCGATGCTCGGATCGAGGCGCGAGCTCTCCGCGAACGGGCCGCGCGTCTCGCGCTGCACGAGCCACAGATCGGCGCGCATCGCGCGGGTCAGGATCGTCGCGTCGTCGACCATGCCGGCGTAGATGCCCTGCATCGCGATCACGACGGTGAGCAGCAGGCCGAGGCCGGCCGCGGTGCCAACGAATCGAGGCAGGTGCCGGCGGACGTCGCGCACCGCGAGGTTCATGGCGAGGCCTTCCAGCGGCGGCCGACCGGCAGCGGCGCGGCGGCCTTGCCGGCGGCGAGCACGAGGTCGCCGTCCGCGAGGCCGTCGAGGATCTCGACATGCGTCGCGCCGGTGGCGCCGAGGCGTGGCCGCACCACGGCGATCCGGCCGTCGCGGTCGGTGTAGAGGAACGCGCCGGCGCTGTCGTGGTGGACCATCTCGATCGGCACGCGCAGGACGCGATCTCTGCGCGCGAGCTCGATCTGGACGTCGGCGCGCTGGCCGATCGCGACGCGACGGTCGAGCTGGTCGGGCGTGACCTCGACGACGATCTCGTGGGTCTGGCGATCGGCCTCCCACGCGATGCGCGAGACCTTGCCCGTGATCGGCGCGGTCGTGCCGGGGAACGTGATCGTGCTCGGCAGGCCGACCGCGAGGCGTGGCAGCACGGTCTCGTCGATCGCCGCGTTGACGTACACGCTCGTCGTGTCGACGATGCGCAGCACCGTCGTGCCGACCGTGACGGTATCGCCGGGCTCGCGCAGCCGGCGGGTCACGAGGCCATCGAACGGCGCGAGCAAGGTCGCGCGCACCATCGCGACCCGGCGCTGTTCGGCGCCGCCACTCGCGACGTCGATGCCGCGGGTTGCCTCGGCGCGCTGGGCGAGCACGCGATCGAGGTCCGCGCGCGCGACGCGGACGCGATCGTCGGCGTCATCGGCTTCCTTGCCGGGGACCGCGCCGGATTGCAGCAACGTGCGCGTCCGCGCGGCCTCGCGGTCGGCGGTGACGAGCAGGGCGCGGGCCCGCGCTTCCTCCGCCGCGAGACGCTTCAGCGAGGCGCGTGCCGCGGCGATGCCGGTGTTCGCGGTCTGTAGATCGGCCTTCGCCTGGTCGGTCTCGAGCCGCGCGAGCTCCTGGCCGAGCGTGACGCGCGCGCCTTCGTCGACGAGCACGTCGCTGAGCCGGCCGACGAGATCGAACCCGACCGCCGCCTCGCGCTGCGTCTCGACGGTGCCGCGACCGAACGCGTGCTCGACGATCGTCCCGCGGTCGACGCGCACCGCGTTCGCCGGGACCGCGGACCACAGCCGCATCCAGGCGACCGCGGTCACGATCGCGACGAGCACGACGAGCCAGCTGAACCGCCGGACGATCGCGAGCGCTCGCCGTAGCCCGATCCGCATGGTCAGTGGTCTCCTTCGTCGTGGTGGTGCTCCGCTGCGCGTCCGAGGTGGTGGACGAGCAGCACGAGGTCGGTGCCGGGATCGGGCGCGACCGCATGCGGCACGTTCGCGGCGAGGACGAGCGGATGGGTCGGGTCGAGGCGCAGCTGCTGACCGCCGGCGGTGACGAGGCCGGAGCCGTGCAGCGCCTGGATCGTGACCGGCACCGGGGAGTGATGCTCGGGCAGCAGCGTGCCGTTCCGCAGCACGATCCGCACGAGCTTGAGCGCGGGCTCGTCGACGAGGACGGCGACCTCGCGCGGTTGTCCCGGTCCGGCCGTCGCCGGTACCTCGATCGAGCGGACCGGTGGGCCTTCGATCGTGCGAGCGGGTGCCGGCGCCGCGGGATGGGATGCGCTCGCGCAGCCGGCGAGCGCGGACATCGAGACGAGGAGGACGAAGCGCTTCATGACGAGGATCGCTTTCTGGCCGGCCGTCGTGCTGGCGCAGCCGCTACCGGGCGGAGCAACGTGAACAGCCCGTCGCGCACGCGCTGCGACTCGGCGACGCGCTGCTGCGCGCTCGACCGCGACACGGCGAGCATCTGCATCGTGCCCATCACGATCGGCGCGAGCACGTCGGCGGCGAGATCGTCGCGCACGACGCCGGCGCGCTGCGCGTCGTGCAGGCACGCGAGCACAAACGCGCGCGACTTCTTGACGCACGCGGCGAGGCGTTCGGAGCCCCGCGCGGGCAGCGCGAGCAAGAACTGCTCGGACACGACGAGCCGCAGGATCCCGAGCTGACCTCCGACCGCGCGCGTCCGCGCCTCGATGAAGCGATCGAGCCGCTCGAGCGGCGGCAGCGTGGCGGGTGGATAGGACGCGTCGAGGACCGCTTCGACGCGCGCGACGACGGCCTCGAGCAGATCCTGCAGCGTCGCGAAGTGCCGGAAGATCGCGCCGGTCGTCAGGCCGACCTCGTCGGCGAGGCTCCGGGTCGTGAGCGCCGCGATGCCCTTCGTCGCGATGATGTGCAGCGCCGCATCGGTCAGCTCGACCTGTCGGACCTGCGAGGAGCGCCGGAGCTCGGCCATGACGGCAAGAGAGTAAGTGCTTACTTACAACTCGTCAACTCGCGACGCGCGGGCTGCAACGCGTGCGCGCGCGCGCACGACCTGCATCAGTCCGCGGTCAGCGGGCGGTCTTCCGCGGGCGCGATCATGGCGGTCGCGACGTAGAGCGCCGCCGCGAGCACGAGCGCATCGGTCGAACCGCCGACGCGCAGTGCGAGCACCGCGACGACGCCGCCGGCGACCGAGGCCGCGCCGTTGATCGCCCACAGGCTCGCGATGCGGCCGGCCGGCTCGCCGTGGTGGATGAGCAGCACCGGGAACGGCCCGCCGATCGCGAGCCCGGTCGGCGCGAGCATCAGCGCGATCAGCAGCAGCCGGCCGGCGTCGCTCGAAATCGCGTCGAGCCACGCGAGGTCGCGCACGAGCCACGCGGTGACGGCGACGGCGAGCGCGGCGGCGACGCACGCCCACGACACGCCGCGCGCGAGCCTGCGCCAGCGGCCGCCGAGCAGCAGCGCGCCCGCGGCGCTCCACGCGAGCAGGCAGAACAGCACGAACGACACCGCGTACAGCGTGCCGCCGGCGGCGAGCGTGAACCGCTGGATCAGCGCGAGCTCGACGCACAGGTACGCCGCGCCGAGGCCAGTCGCCGCGGCCGCGGGCCGCAGGAACGCGCGCGCATCGCGGCCGCGCTCGATCGCGAGGAGGACCGCGAGCACGAGCGCGCCCGCGAGCACCCACAACCGGCCGGGCTCGGCGAGCGCGGTCGCCTCGAGGCCGTTCGTGTTCTGGAAGAAGTACGGCCGGTCGTCGTGGACCGGCGACAGATCGTCCGCGCGCGTGGCGCCGAGCTGTCGGCGATCGAGCAGCTGGGCGCGGCGCTCGGGCGGATCGCCGGGGCCCCACAGCAGCTCGGCCGGCTCGACATCGAGGCCGTCCGCGAGCTCGAGCGGCATCGGCGAGGTGCGGACGACGAGCAGGTAGCGATACGCCGTGCCGGGGCGCGGATCGCGGAGGACGGCGATGCCGTCGAGCGCGCGCGTCGGTGGGATGTGCAGCGTCGCGAGCGCCTCGAGCACGGTGAGCAGCTGGCGATACGCGTTGCCGGGATCGCTGTGGATGAGGACGAGCGCGCCGGTCGGCGTCAGGCGCGACAGGTACAGGCGGACCGCCTCGACCGTGTAGAGGTGCGCCTCCATGCCGGCGGGCTGCGCGTGGACGTTCCCGGTGAGCGCGAGCGCGAGCTCGATCAGGTCGTAGCGCTCGTCGGTGTCGACGAGGTAACGGCGCGCATCCTCGATCACGAGCCGGACGCCGGGCTGCGCGTAGACATCGCCGGCGAAGTGACGCCAGCGCGCGAGCACGCCCGGGATCGCCGGATTGACCTCGACGGCATCGACCTGCGAGGCGCCGTACTTCTTCGCGAGCCAGACGCTCGCACCCGCGCCGGCGCCGAGCACGAGCACGCGGTCGGGGTGGAACGCGCGATACGGCAACGACATCAGCAGGCCCCACGTGTCCTCGAACGCGCCCTGCTTCGCGCGCGCTTCCCGGACCAGGTACGTCGGGCTCATGCCGTCGGTGAACACGCCGAGCCGGTCGTGGTCGTCGCGCGGCTGCTGGACATCGAGCCGACCGAGCGGGCTCCACGCGGAGTCGAGGATGTCGCGCGGCGTCGTGCCGGCCTCGACGATCGCCTTCTCGGAGCGCAGGTCCGACTGCAGCAGGACCTCGAGCGGCCCGTCGGGCAGCACGCCGGCGCGGGCGGTGACGAGCAGCGCGACGTGGCAGCCGGCGACGAGCGCGATCGCGGCGATCGATCGACCGCGGCGCTCGACGAGGATCACGGCGAGCGCGCAGCAGACGAGTCCGAGCAGCGCGATGATCTCCGTCGGCGCGAGCGGCCCGAGCAGCCGCGGGGTGACGAGACAGCCGGTCGCGGCGGCGAGCAGATCGAACGCGTAGGTCGCGCGAGCGCGCGTCGGACCGCGCGTGGCATACGCGTCGGAGACGAGCATGCCGGCGAGCGCGAACGGCACGATCGAGATCGCGACGAGCCCGGCCAGCGACGCGCCGGCGATCGCGGCCACCGCGAGGCCGAGCAATGCCACCGCGAGCGCACCCGCGACGCGCGGCGGCGACGCCCGGCGTGGAAACCGCAGGCGCGCGAACGCGCCGAGGCCAAGACCGAGCAGCGCGATCGACAGCGCGGTCGACGTCGCGTGCGAGCTGCCGATGTACGCGAACAGCCGGGTGGACGTGAGCTCGAGGACCAGCACCACGAACGTGACCATCGCGATGGTCGCTGCGGGGCGAGAGCTGCTCGTGTCCAGTGCGGCGCAGCGTAGCACGCGCGTGGCATGTGCCGTCTTGTCGCACGGCGCGATCGAGGTCGCGGTGCCTCGGCGTGATACGTCGCGACCATGCAGTCGATTCGCAGCAAGCTCGAGGATGTCGCTCGCAAGGTGAAGGCGCGCATGCCGGAGGCGGCGCGCGGCATGATCGAGCGGCTGGAGACCCGGGTTCGCAGCAAGCGCGTGGCCCCGACCGAAGCGGAGCCGGCGCCGCCCGCCGACGAGCCGCCGCCGGTCGCGAAGCCGGTGCGCTGGGAGCTACGATCGCAGGCCGAGCTCGTCGAGCACATCGAGCAGCACTTCCATGCAGGCTTGCGCCGCGAGCTGCCGCGGTTGATCGACGGTGCGCGCCGCATCGAACGCGACCACGCAGGCCACGCCTCGGTGCCGCGTGGCCTGACCGACCTGCTCGAGACGTTCGCGTCCGAGCTCGAGAGCCACATGCAGAAGGAGGAGCGCGTGCTGTTCCCGATCCTGCGCACCGGCTCGCGCGGCGGACCGGTCGACATGCCGATCCGGATGATGGAGCGCGAGCACGATAGCCACGCCGACGAGCTCGCGCAGATCCGGACGCTGACGCACGACCTCGCGGTGCCGGCGGACGCATCCGCCGCCTGGCAGGAGCTGTATGCTGGCCTCGCGCAGCTCGAGACCGAGCTCCGCCAGCACATCTACCTCGAGAACAACGTGCTCTTCGCGCGCGCGATCGGCGGCGAGTACTGAAGGAAGTCATCCATGAAGAAGTCCGCCGCGCAGACCACCGAGTCGCCATCGAAGCTGATCGACGCGCGGATCGCCGAGCTCGACGACTGGCGCGGTCCGATGCTCGCCCGCCTGCGCGCGCTCGTGAAGGCCGCGGATCCGGACGTCGTCGAGGAGTGGAAGTGGAGCGTGCCCGTGTGGTCGCACGACGGGCTGATCTGCACCGGCGAGACCTACAAGAAGGCGGTCAAGCTGACGTTCGCGAAGGGCGCGGCGCTGAAGGATCCGTCGAAGCTGTTCAATTCGAGCCTCGAGGGCAACACGCGGCGCGCGATCGACTTCCACGAAGGTGACGCGATCGACGAGACCGCGTTCAAGGCGCTGATCCGCGCCGCGGTCGCGCTGAACCAGTCGGCGAAGAAGCCGACCGCGCCGCGCAAGCCGGCGAAGCGGCGCTGAACGGTGGCGCGGTGATCAGCCGGCGCCGCCGCCGCCACCACCGCCGCCGAACATGCCGCCGATCTGGCCGATGATGTTCGACGCCATGCCGAAGCCCTGCTTCGCCTTGTCGTCGCCGAACTGATTGACCAGGTTGCCGGCGAGGCCCATCGCGCCTTGCAGGAACTGCATGAAGCCGCCGTGGACCGACGCGAGGTCGGCCGTGCTCAGGGTCGTCGGCTCGCTCGCGGGCGTATCGATGTCGTGGTGCATGGCGTCCGGCAATAGCAGCGGACATGCCACGCGCAGGTGCAACGAATCCACGCAGTTCGCGCGATCCGGGCTGTCTACGCCGGACGACGATCGTCACCTCGCCGCATCGGCACGACGCGTCGCGACCGCCGCAGCGTTTTCGAAGTAGGCCTGCAGCAGACGCAGATCCTTCGTGATCTTCTGCTCGCGCTTGTGGCGGATCGTCGCGTCGCTGACGAGCCAGCCGAGCGCGCCCGAGACCTTGGCCGTCATCCGTACCCGGATGCTCGCGGTGCCGGCGGCCTGCCCCGTCTTCACCGCGATGTCGGCGGCGACGTGCGCCCGACCGTTGACCTGCTCGAAGCGGACGGTCCGGGTCGCGCGCTCGTTGCGGCAGCGGAGCTCCGCCGTCTTGCCCGTCTTCGACACTGTCGCGATCTCGACAGCGTCGCCCTGCTGCGTGTGGATCTGGACGCGATCGAGGTACGTGAACACGCGCGGCCAGCCCTCGTAGTCGGTCAGCACCGCGTAGACGGCGTCCGGCGACGCGCCGACGGTGATCTCGCCCTCGGTCACCGACGACGACGGGTGCGTCATGCGGATCGTCGTGGTGGACGCGGGGGTGTCGGCGGTGGCAGCACCACCGCAGGCGGACGCCAGCATCGCAGCGACCGCGACGTGCACGAGGTTCGACATCATGGTCCCGGTCCTCGCCGGTGCAAGGCGAAGGCCACCACGCGTGCGCGACCGGGAGTCGTGCAGCGTTTTCTGAGTCAGCGGTCGCCGCCGCGCCGCTCGAGCGCGCGCGCGATCGATGCGTGGACCCGTGGGTCGTCGACGTGGTCAGCGACGCGGACCGGTGGGATCGCGTGCATGCGTGCGACGACGTCCGCGACCTCGTCCGCGGCGAGCTGCTCGCACTGCTCGTACATCCCGCCCGGCTCCTCTTCGAGCAGATCGTGCTCGGCAAGGATGTCTCGGATCGTGCGCAGGAGCGCGTGCGTCGGTGTAGGCACGAGGAGCGACGCGAGCGCGGCGTGATCGGCGTGCAGGCGCCGCGAGATCGGGAGCGGATCGCCGCCGCGACGTGCACGCGCGTCGGCGAACAGCACCTTCTCCTCGATCGCGATGTGACGCAGCAGGCCGGCGCGAAAGTCGCGGTACGCCGCGAGGTCGACGATCTGGTCGTCGGCGAGCGCCCGTGCGAGCAGCGCGCGCAGCCGCGTGTGGTCGGCAGACAGAGCGGCGTGGATCGCGCCGGGCACGACGGCACCGTAGCGTGAATGCCGCGATCCGGCCCGCAATCAGCGCGGAACGCGCGCGCGCTTCGGGACGAACGTATAGCCGTCGAACACAGCGAGGCCGCGGTCGAGCAGTCGCCCGCCATCGATCGTGCATCGCGTGCGGCCCGCGTTGAGGATCGCGTCGCATCCGAGCTTCGGCGTCCCCCCGCTTCGCGCCTGCAGCGCGGACTGCGGCACGCTGAAGACCAGCCGCGAGATCCGCGCCCAGTGGATCGCGCCGGCGCACATCGCGCATGGCTCGGCGCTCGCGTAGAGCACGGCGTCGGACAGGTCGATGCAGTGCGCGGCGCGGCAGTAGTTGCGGATCACCTCGAGCTCGGCGTGCGCGGTCGGATCGCAGCTGGCGATCGTGCGGTCGCTGGCCTCGCGCACGATCGAGCCGGCGATCACGAGGACGGCGCCGAACGGATCTTCTCCGGCATCCCGCGCGGCTCGTGCGAGCTCGATCGCACGGCTCAGGAATCGATCGTCGTCGTCGTCGAAGCGCTCGTCCACGGTCGGAGCGTACGTCAGCCCGGCTTTTGATCGACGCGTGGCGTGAGATAGATGCGGCCGAGCCGTGCGACCCACGGCGCGAACGCGACGAGCCAGCCGATCGCGGCGATCGCGAACCACGCGTACGGATCGCGCGTGAGGTCACCGATCATCCGCACGATCGCGACGAGCTGGATCGCGACGAACGCGAACCACGCGGCGCGCGGCATCACGAGCGGCCGGCCCGAGTGGCCCTGCGTGACGCGCGTGACCATCGCGATCAGGACGCTGCCGAAGAAGCCGACGAACAGCGCGTGCGCCGGGGCGCGGCCGAGCAGCGACGCGCCGGTCGCGGCGTACGCGAGGCCGTCGATCGTGTAGAGCGCCATCGCGATCGGCAGCCATGCGAGGCCGAGGAACAGCACGACGAGCAGGCCGGGCTTCGGGCCGCGCGGCCACCAGCGCAGCCACGCGATCGTGGCGAGCACGAGGAGCGCGGCGTCGGGCAGCCACAGCCAGCGATAGGCATCGAGGAGCGCGAGCGCGAGATGCAGCACGACGCCGAGCCACACCGCCGCGAGCAGCCACAGCGGACGCCACGGCACGTAGCCGGCGACGATGTTGCTCGCGAAGAACGGGAACATGCGGTGCGCGACCGTGAAGAACACGAGCAGCGACAGCCCGAAGCTGCCGAGCTTGATGCTCGCCGGCACCCACGCGGCGGAGCCACCGAGGAGGAACGCACCGAACGCGAGGATGCCGAGATAGCCGAGCGCGAGCGCGGCGACGCACGATCGCGCGTGCCAGGTGACGCCGTCCTCGCGCCACAGCATCGGCGCGAGCACCGACAGCGCGGCGGTCCAGCCCGCGAGCGTCAGCGCGACGCCGGCGACGATCGCGGTGTGCGAGCCGAGCGCGCCCGCGAGCGTCGCGAGCTGGCCGGCGACGAGCGCGACGCCGACCGGCAGGAACCTCGCGCGCGTGACCTCGGGCTGCTTCGTCCACTTCGGGAACGTGGTGAGCAAGAAGCCGAAGATGAAGCTCGGCAGCATCTGGTACTGCATCACGAACGCGTGCAGCCAGCCCGGGAAGACTGGCGGGTAGCGCACGGCGAGCACGTCGGGCCAGCGCGTCGCGACGAGCCACGCCGCCCACCACACCATCGCGAGCAGCACGTTCGTCGTGCCGGCGAAGAACATCAGGCGATGCGGCGCGGCGGCGAGCCGGCGGACCGAGGCGCCGCGATCGAGCGTGGGGCCGGCCGGATCGACGACGGCGGACATGACGACGTGTTACCCCGCGCGCGTGGCGTCGGCATCGTCCGATCCAAAGAAATCTCACGCGGGCGCGGTCGCCTGGCGATGCGGCGCACGGATGTTACGGTGCGCCGCATGGAGCGCACGACGAAGCCGATGCTCGCCGCGCTCCAGCGCGAGCTGCCGATCGGTCGCTATCTCTACGAGCCGAAGTGGGACGGGCTGCGGTGCCTCGCGTTCGTCGAGCGCGGCAAGGTCGATCTGCGCAGCCGGCACGGCAAGCCGCTCGCGCGATACTTCCCGGAGCTCGTCGAGGCGCTCGTCGCGCTCGGTCGCGACTGCGTGCTCGATGGCGAGATCGTGATCGTCGGCGAGCGCGGGTTCGACTTCGCGGCGCTGCTGAACCGCACGCATCCCGCGGCCTCGCGCGTCGCGAAGCTCAGCCGCGAGACACCGGCGACGCTGATCGCGTTCGACTTGCTCGCGGTCGACGGCGCGCCGCTCGGCGTGTTCGAGCAGCGAAGGCGCGCGCTCATCGCGCTCGTGCCCGAGGGCGATCGGCTCAGGCCGACGCTCGCGACCGAGGACCCCGCGGTCGCGCGCGGCTGGCTCGATCACGTCGGCAAGGGGATCGATGGTGTCGTCGCGAAGGCGTTCGATCTGCCGTACCTGCCGAACAAGCGCGCGATGATCAAGGTCAAGCGCGTGCGCACCGTGGACTGCGTGCTCGCCGGATTTCGCGTGCTGCGCGACGGGCCCTCGGTGTCGTCGCTGCTGCTCGGGCTGTGGGAGGGCGACGAGTTGCGCCACGTCGGCGTGTGCTCGCAGTTCACGCGCGAGCGCCGCCGCGAGCTGGTGCGCGAGCTCGTGCCGCTGATCACCGGATTCGACGGCCATCCGTGGCAGCGCGGGTTCAACGTCGGCCGCAGCCCGATGGGGCGATTGCCGGGCGCGGCGGGGCGCTGGGATCCCGAGGAGATGGTCGCCGACTGGATCCCGCTGCGTCCCGAGCGCGTCGTCGAGGTGACGTACGATCACCTCGACGCGCAGCGGTTTCGCCATCCCGCACGCTTCGTTCGCTGGCGGCCGGATCGCGAGCCGCGGTCGTGCACGTTCGAGCAGCTGTCGGTGATCGACGTTGCCGCGGCCGGAGCCGCCGGGGCTGCATGAGGGCCGAGTCGGTGCGCGAGGCGCTCGAGGTCGACGGCCGCGCGCTGTCGGTCTCGAACCTCGACAAGGTGCTGTACCCGAAGACCGGGTTTCGCAAGCGCGATCTGCTCGCGTACTACCGCGATCGACGCGCCGGTGCTGCTGCCGCACCTCGCGGGTCACGCGCTGCACCTCGGACGGTGGCCCGATGGCGTCGATCATCCGGGCTGGTTCCAGGCGAACTGTCGCGGCGCGCCGGCATGGCTGCGCACGCACGTCGTCACCGGCAAGCGCGGCCAGACGCTGCGCTACTGCGTGATCGACGACGTGCCGTCGCTGCTGTGGGCCGCGAACCTCGGCACGCTCGAGCTGCATCCGTTCCAGGCCGCGATCGACCGCCCCGACGAGCCGCGCGCGATCGTGTTCGATCTCGATCCCGGCCCGGGGTGCGGGCTGCGCGAGTGCGCGCACGCCGCGCTCGCGTTGCGCGAGGCGCTCGCGCCGCTCGCGTGCTTCGTGAAGACGTCGGGCGTCAAGGGCCTGCACGTGTTCGTGCCGCTCAACGGCGGCGCGACGTATGCCGAGGTCAAGCCATTCGCGCGCGCGGTCGCGCAGCAGCTCGCGGCGCGTCACCCGGCGACGCTCACCGACAGGATGGCGCGTGCCGAGCGCGCCGGCCGCGTGTTCGTCGACACGTCGCAGAACGATCCGGGCAAGCAGACCGTCGCGCCGTACTCGCTGCGCGCGACGTCGGTGCCGCTCGTCTCGGCGCCGCTCGCGTGGAGCGAGCTCGAGGCACCCGGCCACGCGTCGCCCGCGATCGTGCTCGAGCGGATCGCGCGCCACGGCGATCTGTTCGCGGACGTGCGGTCGCTCCGCCAGTCGCTGTGACGTGTATCGTCGCGCCATGCCGGAGCTGATCGAGAGTCCGACCATCATCGAGGCCGCGGGTAACAAGCCGAAGATCATCCAGGAGTACATCGGCCGCGTGAACTCGCGCGAGCCGCGGCTCAGCATCGCGCACATGAAGTCGCCCGCCGGGTGGGTCGAGCCCGGCCAGCGCCCCGAGTTCGACGAGTACACGATCGTGCTGTCGGGCATCCTGCGCGTCGAGCACGAGGGCGGCATCGTCGAAGTACCGGCCGGCAAGGGGATCCACACGCGGCCCGGCGAGTGGATCCGCTACAGCACGCCGCGCGATACCGAGTACATCGCGGTCTGCTTGCCGGCGTTCTCGCCCGACACCGTGCACCGCGACGAATGATCGCCGAGCTACGTCGCGACCTCGCGCGTGACCTCGCGCGCCGACTTGTCGAACCGCACGCCGACGAGCCGCGAGTGGCGCAGCTTGCCGTGGCCTGTCCACTCCATGAACGAGACCTGGACGACGAGCTCGGGGCGCACCCAGTGCACCTTCGACCGCGGTAGCCCGGTCGCGCGCGTGAACGGCGAGGTGTCGATCGCGAGCGCGTCGAGCCGGCCGCGCAGGTCGAGCAGCAGCTTCGTGTCGAGCCCGGTGCCGACCTTGCCGGCGAACACGAAGTCGTCACCGTCGAAGTAGCCGACGAGCAGCGCGCCGAGCCCGACGCGCTTGCCGCGCGGATCGGTGAACCCGCCGACGACGAGCTCCTGGCTCGCCTCGACCTTCATCTTCAGCCAGTGTCGCGACCGGCGATGCTCGTACGGCGCATCGCGGCGCTTCGCGATCACGCCTTCCCAGCCCTCGTCGCGGGCGCGCAGCCACGGCTCGGGACCGTCGACGATCTGCGTCCGCGCGAGCGGCGGCTCGAGCGGCAGCGCGGCGAGCGCCTCGCGCCGCGCGTCGAGCGAGCGGTCTCGCAGGTCGTCGCCGTCGCGCCACAGCAGATCGAACACGTGGTAGTCGCGCTGATCCCACGCGAGCTCGCCGTCGAGGATCAGCTCGTCGTGCGGCAGCCGTGCGATCGCGGCGGCGATCGCCGGCACGTCCTGCGGCAGGTGGTTGCGCGAGTACAGCCGCACGTCCGCGCCACGCTTGAACGCGATCAGGCGGATGCCGTCGTACTTGCGCTCGAACGTCCACGCCGGATCGGCGAACCGCTCCTGCGTCAGCGTCGCGGCCATCGGCACGAGCCAGTCGGGCATCGCCATCAGCGTGGCCGGATCGTCACCTTGCCCGCACCGGGCGACACGATGACGGCGCGATCGGCGCCCTGCTCGACCGCGCACTCGCCGCACTCGACGGTGTAGCCGGTCGGATAGAGCCGCGGCGGGATCGCGATCTCCGTCGCTGCGTCGAGCGCCGCGTCGGGCGTGTAGTCGAACGTGAACGTCGACGTCGCGGCGTCGAACGCGTACGCGATCGGATCGCCGGCGACGAGCTCGGGGTACGGCCGCACGAGCACGCCGATCAGCTCGGGCTTCTCGGAGCCGTCCGCCGCGAGCATGCTGTAGCCGCCGTCGCCCTTGTCGTACGACCAGTACATCGAGCCGGCGGCGACCGAGCCCGCGGCGTCGTACTCCGCGGTCATGTACGGGACGATGCCCGGCGCGTCGGCCATCCCGCCGTACTCGCCGATCCACAGCGCAGCACCGAGCGTGCGCGCCTCGTCGGCGAGCTCGCGCTGGGTGTCGAGGATCTTCTGGCGATGGGTCTCGTCGAAGCCGCCCCCGGCCTCGGCGTCCGGATCGTACGAGTGCGGCGCGTACACGACGTCGTCGAACGGCAGCGTCACGAGCTGGGTCGCGATCCCGGCGTTGCGGCTCGCGCTCGGCTCGGCGAACACGACCCACGACGGCGCGGCCTGGCGGACCGCGGTCACGACGTCGACGTAGAGCGGCACGAGGCGATCGTTCTCGAAGTCGAACACCGGGTACGTGCCCCAGTTGGGCTCGTTGAGGACGTCGAAGCCGATCACGGCGGGCTCGTCGGCGAGGCGCTCGGCGACGTGGCGCCACGCGGCGACGAAGTGCTCGCGCAGATCGGCGCGCGTGTAGAACTCGTCGACGCACGCGGTGACGTTCGGATCGAGCGCGTTCAGGAACCACGGCTCGACCGGCATGAACGCCGCGTAGCGCGACTCGTCGCACGTCCAGCGCGGCGCGCCGTCGAAGCCGAAGCCCTCGCCGTAGATGTCCTGGTGCATGTCGAGCACGACGTGGATGCCGGCATCGCGCGCCCACTGCATCCGCTCGGCGACGCGATCGAGGTACGCGTCGTCGAACACGCCGGGCGCGGGCTCGATCGCGGCCCACGTCATCACGAACCGCAGTGCGTTCATCCCCCACGCCTCGCGCAGCCGCGCGTAGTCGGCGGGCTGCTTGTCGTCGAGGTATGGCGCGAACTTCTGATCGCCGAGGTTCGCACCGCGCAGGATCACCGCGCGGCCATCCGGCGCGCGCAGGAAGCCGCCGTCGACGTGCCAGCCCGGCGGCCGCGGATCGCCGGGCTCGCCGCATGCCGCGAGGGCAGCCACCATCCCGAACATTGCCCTGCGCATCGCGCGGCCGATGCTACAAGCGGACGCGCCGGCCGGGTCGCGATTTTGCCCGGTCGGCGATTGTGAACAGCGGTCGGTTCAGCGCGGCAGGACCTGCGTGACGCCGCGCGGCGTGCGGAACGAGGTCACGGTCGGCGCACCGGGCTCGCGCGCGGTGACGTCGGTGATCGCGACGAAGTCGACGTCGACCGCCTCGGCACCGACGGTGACGATCGCCAGGCCGTTGCGCGTCGACTCGGCGTGGCGCAGGTGCGGGTTCGTCGCGAGCACGTTCGCGTCGAACGCAGGCACGAGATCGGCGAGCCCGAGCGCGTCGAGGAACACGTTGTCGGCGATCACCGCGGCGAGCTGGACGTCGACGGTCGGCGCGCTGATCGCGGACACCGCGTACTCGACCGCGATCGGCTCGGCCGGTGCGTCGAAGTCGGCGTGCAGCTCGCCGGCGTAGAAGCCGTGCAGATCGCCGGACAGCACGACGAGGTTGTCGACGCCGGCGCACGCCTCGAGCAGCGCGCGGCGCTCGGAGCGAAACCCGTCCCACTGGTCGGTCTTGAAGTAGAAGCGCTGGCGAAACGTGTCGGGCAGCTGGTCGTAGCCGGACAGATCGACGACCAGCTGCGCCATCACGAGCGGGCTCGCGAGCAGCTTCCACGTCGCCGTCGATCCGGTGAGCGCGGCGATCGTCCAGTCGCGCTGGCGCAGGCCGAGCATCGTCGGCACGGCGGCCGCCTCGCGCGCGTCGAACGCCGGCTTGATCACGAACGTGCGCGCGCCGAACGCGCTGTTCTTCTGGATGTGGCCGACCTCGCCGTCGATCGGCCCCTCGGGGATCAGGTGATCGTCGCGATACGAGCGCTCGTCGATCAGCACGAGCTCGGCATGCCGGCCCCAGCGCAGGCTGCGATAGATTTGCAGATCGTCCGGCGATGCCGCCGCCGGATCGTAGGGCCGGCGGAGCGCGCAGTACTCGTACCAGGCCTGGGTCGCGGCGTGCCGGCGGTCCGGGCTGCGCTCGTCGCCGAGTCGATCATCGAAGTCGGTCGCGTGATCGCGCCAGCAGTCGTTCGCGAACTCGTGGTCGTCCCACAGCATCACGAACGGAAACCGCGCGTGCACCGCGCGCAGATCCGGATCGCGGCGGTACTGCTGGTACAGCGCGCGGTAGTCGGCGAGCGTCGTCGCGGCGAGCGCGCCCTTCAGCGGATCGTCGAGCACGAGGCCGTCCGGCAGCTCGAGATCGCGATCCGGCGGCAGCGTGACCGCGAGGTGGCCGATCGTCTCGTAGATGTAGTCGCCGATGAACAGCACGACATCGACGTCGTCGTGATCCGCGAGCACGCGCCAGCCGTGGAACCACCGGCCGCCGTAGTCCTGACACGACGCGAGCGCGAGCTTCAGCGGCACGTCGGCGTCCGGCAGCGGCGCGGTCCGCGTGCGGCCGATCGGCGACGCGACGCCGCGCGCCGTGAACCGGTACCAGTACGTCGTCGCCGGCGACAGGCCGGTGAGCTCGACGCGCACGGTGTGATCGGTCGTGCCGTCGACGTCGAGCGCACCGGACGCGACGACGTCCGCGAGCTCGGGATCGGTCGCGACGACGTACGCGACGTGCTCGACCTCGCCGGCCGGCTCGACGCGTGTCCACAGCAGGATGCCGTCCGGCGTCGGATCGGCGGACGCGATGCCCTGCGGAAACGTGCGGTCCTGCGCGTCGTCGGCGCTGCACGCGCCTTGTGCCCCCACGAGCGGCAACGCCGACGACGCGGCGAGATAGCGCAGGAACGCGCGGCGATCGATTCGGCGGCCTGTCATGGCGTGATGTCCACGTGCACCGGCGCCGTCGACGCCGGCAGCTTCAGCCACAGCGAGCGCGTCGCCGCTTCGTAACGCCAGCCCGTCGTCGCCGCATCGAGCGCGGCGTCGTCGGCGACCGGGCCTGCCGCGATCGACACCGACGCGGGCGCGCTTTCGAGGCGCACCCGGACGTAGGTCGACCGCAGCGTGCGGGACAGCTCGACCGCGGTGGTCGAGACCCGGATCGTGGTCGCGGCGTCGTCCTCGTCGACGAGCGCGAACTGCGACGGCGTCGCGGCCGGCCACGCGAGCACGGTCAGCGCGGACGCGCGCGCCGGCGTGCCGAGGCCGGTCACGCTCGACGCGACGTTCATCGGGATGATCGCGCCCTGGCGCACGAACACCGGGATCCGATCGCGCTCGGGCATCGCGAAGCCGGCGAGCATGCGATCGCCCGCGATCGCCGGCGCGCCGGGCTGCCACCAGTCGTAGTACGTGCCGGCCGGCAGCGCGATGTCGCGCGCGCTCGACGCGTCGAGGATCGGCGCGACCACGAGCGCGTCGCCGATCGCGTAGCGGTAGTCGCCGGCCCAGCTCGCCTCGTCGCCGAGCGGACGCAGTAGCGGTGCACCGCCGGCCTCGGCGGCGCGCGCGAGGCTGAGCCAGAACGGCACGAGCTCGTCGTGCAGCGTCGCCCAGTAGCGATACAGCGCGACGGTCTCGTCGGCATGATCCGGCACCGTCCACGGCGCGATGTTCGCGCGGCCGTGCAGCTGCATGAACGGCGTCAGCGCACCGACGGCGGTCCACCGCGCGAACACGAGCGTGTCGAACGGCAGCGTCGGGCCGCCGAGATCGACGTCGTCGCGATCGAGGTAGCCGCCGATGTCCGAGCCGACGACGGTGTAGCCCGCCGCGGCGGACCGGAAGATGTGGTCGAGCGCGTCGGCGAGCCCGATCCAGTCGCGGCGGTTGTCGCCGACCCACGCGACCGGCGCGTGCTCGCGGCGAGCGTAGAACCGCCCCGGGAAGCCGTACGACTGATCGTACGGGCGCACCATCGTGACGAAGTCCGGGCCGCGGCGGCTCGCGCCGTACGCGAGGAAGTCGGCGTAGTACGCCTCGGAGTAGGTCTGGCGATCGACGACGCCCGCGTGGGTGTCGATCTCGTCGGGCAGGTACTGCTCGCCGAAGTCGAGCTTCCAGCCGTCGATGCCGATGTCGTAGAGCGCGTCCTGCTGGCGGTGCCACCAGCCGACCGCCTGCGGATGGAAGAAGTCGACGCCGGCGCCGAGACCCTTCCACCACAGATAGTCCGAGCCACCGTCGACGAACAGCCCGCAGCGCTGGCCCTCGTCGTAGTTCGACGCCGCGCCCTCGTACGTGTCACCACCGGGCTCGAGATCGAAGCCGGTGCGGTTCACCATCTGCGTCGTCCACAGCACGACGCGGATGTCCTCGGCGTGGAGCTGCGCGACCATCCCGGCGAAGTCGGGGTAGCGCGCCTCGTTCGGGATCAGCGTGTTGTAGTGGGTCTCCCACGGCGAATCGAGGACGATCGCGCCGACCGGGATCCCGCGCTCGCGAAACCCGTCGAGGAACGCGCGCGTGTCGGCGCCATCGGAGATGTCCTTCGACACCCACGGCCGGAAGGCCCACCGCGGCGTCGCGAGCGGCGGCGGCACGACGTCGTCGGCGGCGGTCCGGAACCGGCACGGATCCGGCTCCTCGCTGCACGCGGCGAGCACGACGAGCAAGAGCAGTCGGCGCATCCGGCGACCTGGCTAACACGCGCCGCCGCACACTTCGCGACAGCTTTCGCGCAGGATGCGCCAGCGCCGTCAGTCGGTCGGTTCCTCGTCGAGCGCCCGCCGCATCGATGACACGTTCGCGAACCCGAGCCGCTGCGCGATCTCCGCCGGGGCGAGCCCGCCGCGCGCGAGCTCGGCGCGCCGCCGCAGCCGCACGTGCTGCAGCACCTCGCGGTACGTCGTGCCGGCCTCCGCGAGGTGGCGCTGCAGGCTGCGCAGCGTCGTCGCCATCGCCGCCGCGACCTCGTTGCCGGACACCGCGCCGCTCGGCAGCCGTGTCTCGATCACGCGCGCGACCTGGGAGATGATGTCGCGCGAGCCGAAGTTCGCGAGCTGCGCGCGCGCCTGGCCGAGCAGGAACTCGAACAGCGCCGGATCGGCGGTCGGCGTCGTGCGATCGAGCATCGTGCGCGGCAGCGCGAGCCCGCAGTCCGCGGCGTGAAACGTCACCGGACAGCCGAGGCGCGCCGCGACCTCGTCGGCATGCGTGCGCCGCGGATGCGCGAACCACGCGCGCGCGAGCGGCATGCGCTCGCCGAGCACGGCGCCGAACTGGCGGACGACGAGCATCAGCGTGTACTCGTTCAGGTGGCAGCCGAGCGCGTCGCGCTGCGACGGGATCGCGAACTGCCACAGCCCCTCGTCGTCGCGCCGCAGGTAGCGAAAGTCGAGCAGCGGATTGATCAGCGCACCGAACTCGCACAGCACCTGCAGCGAACGCTCGACGGTCGGCGCGCTGCGCATCAGGAACTCGGTGAGCCCGAACGCGCCGGTCGGGATCCGCTCGGCGAGCTCGATGCCGAACAGCGGTGCGTCCGCGCGCGTCGCCGCGAGCTCGATGAAGTGCTGGATCCGTGCGAGCGGCGCGATGATCTCGCCGTGCAACGCCTCCTCGGGCAGCCCGGCCTCGCGGACGAGCGCGGCGGCATCGATGCGCCGCATCGCGAGCATGCTCGAGATGATCGGGACCATGCGGAAGCTGAACAGCGAGCCGGTGCTCATGAGACGCCGGTCCGAGCGTACCAGCTACTTCGAATCGCGAAGCTCGCCGAACCACGCGACCGCGTAGTCGCCGTCGATCGCGACGCCCATCGCCGCCCACGGCGCGGACCACTTGCCCTCGTTGATCACGATCGCGTGGTGCGCAGGGCTGTGCTGCCACAGCTCGAGCGCCTGCGCCGGCGAGATCCCGCTCGCGGTCGCCGCGATCTCGTAGCCCGGCGCGCGATAGCCCGCGATCTCCTTCGGCTTGGCCCACATGCAGCGAGCGGCCGCGCGGCTCTCGTCGTAGCAGCACGCGCTCCACCGCCCCGCGTCCGACCAGCTGTGCATGTTGCAGCGGTCGGTCACGAGGTCGTGCGCGCCGAGATCTCGCACGTGCGCCTGCGCGACCTTCGTCAGCGCGCGCGAGATCGGGATCCGCGGCAGGTGACGGCTCGCGCGGTAGTCGTTGATCAGCTTCGCGAGCGCGCGCGCATCGGCCGCGCGATCGATCACCGGCGTCGGTGGCGACGGCTTCGCCTCCGGATCGGCGCGCCAGCGCGGCCGCGTGCCGAACAGATCGCCGAGCGCCGCCGGTGCGAACCCGACGACCTCGTACTCGCCTCCGCGGACCTCGCGCAGCACGAGCGCGCCCGAGCCCCGCAGGATCGCGTGCAGCTCGTCGCGGTACTTGCGCGGCGCGCCTATCAAGAAGCGCGTCTTGCGGATCTTCACCGCGAGCGCAGGCTTCGCCGCACGCGTGTGGTTGAACGACAGCTCGCGGAGCGTGCCGCTCAGATGCGTCGCGGACTCGCCGCCACGCGCGAGCTTCCACACGCCGGCGACGCAGCGACACGCGGGCAGCAGGACATCGGGGTTGTCGCCGAACACGGTGAGCTTCGTCGACGCACCGTCGGGCAGGCGCAGCGTCGTGTTCCACGCGCGCAGCTGGTCACTCGAGGCGTCCGCGCGTACCGCGAGCGACCACAGCAGCAGCGCGACGACGATCGCTCGCATCACCGTCGAATATAGCGGCTCAGGACAGCAGCAGCTCCTCGATCCGGCGCGTCAGCTCCTCCATCGAGAACGGCTTGTTCAACATCTGCTCGGTGTCGGCGAGCGCACTCTTGCCACCGGCGAAGTGATGGCGGTCATAGCCCGACATGAACAGCACCTTCACCTTGGACCACCGCGCGCGCACGCGCTCGGACAGCTCGCGGCCGCTGACGCGCGGCATGACGATGTCGGTGAGCAGGATGTCGAACGGCGAGTCCTCGCGCTCGAGCAGCGCGAGCGCCGACTCCGCACCGTCGACCGCGACCACCTCGTACGACTCGCTGAGCACGTCGTGCAGCGTGACGCGCAGATCGGTCTGATCCTCGACGAGCAAGATCCGCGCGGACCGCTGCGACATCGGCACCGCCGGCACGTGGACGACCGCCGGGCGCGGCCGCGCCGCGGAGTACGGGAAGTACAGCGTCAGCGTCGTGCCCTGTCCGGGCGTCGAGTCGACCTGGATGCCACCGCCGGCCTGCTCGACGATGCCGTACACCGTCGACAGCCCGAGCCCGGTGCCCTGGCCGTCCGGCTTCGTGGTGAAGAACGGATCGAACGCGCGCGCGATCGTGTCGGCGTCCATGCCGATCCCGGTATCGGCGACGCTGAGCGACACGTGGCGACCCGCCGAGAGCCGACCCGTCGTCAGCATCGTGTCGGTCGCGAGCTCGTGCGTCGTCACGGCGAGCCGGATCACGCCGCCGTGGGGCATCGCATCGCGCGCGTTGACGACGAGGTTCATCAGCACCTGCTCGAGCTGGCTGCGATCGCCTTCGATGTGCGCGTCGCCGTCGATCGCGGTCACGAGCTCGATGTGCTCGCCGACGAGCGGCAGCAGCGTGGTCGCGTGCTCGCGCACGAGCTCGCCGAGATCGAGCGACTCGCGATCGAGCGGCTGACGCTTGCTGAACGCGAGCAGCTGCCGGCTGAGCGCGGCACCGCGGCCGCATGCGGTCCTGATCTGCTCGAGCTCGCGCCACGCTGGATCGTCGGTGTCGTGCCGCGATTGCAGCACGCTCGCGCGCATCAGAATCAGGCCGAGCAGGTTGTTGAAGTCGTGCGCGATGCCGCCGGCGAGCCGGCCAACCGCCTCGAGCTTCTGCGCTTGCAGCAGGCGGCGGTTCGCATCCTCGAGCTCGGCGGTGCGCATCTGGACGCGCGACTCGAGCTCGTCGCGGCTGCGCCGCAGCTCCTCCTCGTGGCGCTTGCGCGCGAAGAAGTTCGGGATCTGGTAATCGCCGAGGTGAAGATCGGGGCGCGCGACGCGATAGCTCGCGACGTGCTCCTCGATGTGGTCCGGGTGCGCCATCACGAACCGGCAGACCTCGTCGCCGCGCGCGCGGCACAGGATCTCGGTCGCGACGAGCGTGCCGCCGAAGCTCTCCTCGCACCAGCCGGACGAGTAGCCGGCGTTCATCAGGCAGACCGGAAACGACGCGCGGTCCTCGGCTGCGAGCCAGGCGTTCGCCTCGAACGAGTACGGATGGTCGTAGAGCAGGTAGAACGTCTCGTCCGGGGTCGGGCGTGACTCGGGGCTGATCTCGACAAGCGCCCACCCGGCGTGCGCGAAGTGCACCGGCCCGGCCGACAGCCGCTCGATCGGATCGACGAGGTTCATCTTCGCGTGGAACGCGCGCGCGTCCGACTTGCCGATCGCGTGTGCGAGGTCGAACAGGATGTGGCGCGCGAGCTCGTCCGCTTCGCGGACGTCGGCCTCGCCGTAGAGGCCGCGCACGAGCGCGAAGAACTCGACCGATAGTGCCGCCGCGCGCACGAGCACGTAGCGCTCGCCGTGGACCTCGATCGTGCCGCGCTCGGGTGCATGCGCGCGATCGGCGAAGTAGCGCGACACGACACGCTCGGCCGCCTCGAAGACGCCCGCCATCTCGCCCGGAACACGCACCGTTCGCAGCGTCACTCGTTCTCGGGTTACCCCAGTGGCCGGCGGGGATCAAGCGGCGTGTTCAGGTCACGGCCGCACGGCCTCGATCAGCTCGGCGGGCGGCGGCTCGGGCAACGCCTTCATCCGCATCGTCATCGACGCGCGCGCCGCCTGCATGAGCGCTTGATACCCCGGATCGGTCGGGCGCCGTCCGGTGCGCTCGCGGTACGCCGCCCACAGCTGATCGATCCAGCCGTGCAGCCGCCAGAACCGCGGGTTCTGGAGGTTCAGCGCCGGGTTGCCGAGATCGGTCGGACTCGATGGATCCTGAAACCGGGCGTGCAGGTAGTTATGCACCCCGGCGGTGCGATCGGCGGCACGCGCCTTCGGATCGGCCGCGGTCGGCCGGAACGACGTCTCGATGTACAGCCCGAGCTCGTCCTCGGACGCGAACGAGTCGAGGTGGTGCTGCAGCCGATCGAGCGCGGCGAGCATGTCGCGGTCGAACGCGGTCGTTGCGTGGCCCGGCAGCGGATCGTTCGGGTCCCCCGGATCGGTCGGCGGCGCCGTCCAGCCGGCCAGGTACGTGCGCGCCCCGACATCGTGCTCGACGAGCATCTCGAGCATCGCGCGATGCATCGCGAGGAACTCGACGCCGTTGCCGGCCTCGCCCTCCTGATGGTGCGCGCGCTGCCAGCCCTGGCGCTGTGCGTACGCGACCGCCGACGGTGGCAGCCGATCCCAGCGCCGCTCGGTGTGCCACTGCAGGTGCATCTGGCCCCAGCCGTGCTGCTGCATGTGCGTCACGAGTGATGCCGGCAGCTCGTTGCCCGGTGTCGGTGTCGGCGTCGGCGTCGGCGTTGGCGCCGGCGGCGCTGGGGCATGACCGCATCCGAGGATCAGGACGACGAGGACCGAGCCGAGACGTTGCATCCGCACCGGCCCGGCATCTTAGCGTGTTCGGTCCTCGCGGAGCGCCTGCTTCGCCGCCTGCCACGCGTGCGCGATCCGGTGCTGGCGCTCGTCGAGCTCGCCGCGCAGATCCGCGATCCGCCGCTCGATCTGCGATCGCACCTCGGCGGTCGCGGTCGCCGCCTGCTGCTCGAGCACCGCGAGCTTGGCCTCGAGCAGCTTCTTCGACTCGCGCAGCCGGCCGCGCGCGGTGTCCGCGAGCTCCTGCAGGAGCTCGTGCGCACGCGCGGTCTCGAGCAGATCGTCGGAGAAGTCGTAGCGGATCTGGCGCAGCACGGTCGCACCGAGCGCCGCGAGCCGACTCTCGATGATCCCGCTCGACTCCGACCCGATCTCGGCGATCACCGCGTGCGTGCCGGGGACGAGCGTCTCGATGATGCCCGACAGCAGCTCGTCGCTGATCTCGGTCCGCAGGTGCGCGCGCCAGAACAGGCTATCGCGCGCCCCGAACAATCCGATCAGCCCACCGACGAGCGATCCGACACCGGCGCGTGCCGGCTCGATCTCGCAGCGATGCTCGATCGCGAGCTCCCCGTCGGGCTCGCGGCGGACGACGATCGCGCCGTACAGCGTGGCACGCCCGGACGAGCGCAGCTCCTCGAGGGCCCGAGCCCCGCGGTCCGCCGCGTCACGATCGGGAAAGACGGCAATGACGTGTTCACTCATGCACCGACGAAAAGCATCCGGCGTGCCGCGCTGGAATGGTCGATGCACGCGCCGCTGTCATGAGACGTACACGCACGAAGACGATCGTGGCGATCGGCGCCGTGGCGCTGCTCGGGATGTTCGCGCTCGCACAGGCGGTTCCCTACGGCCGCGCGCACTCGAACCCGGGCGTCGTCGCGGAGCCCGCATGGGATGCGCCGGCGACGCGCGTGCTCGCCGAGCGAGCCTGCTTCGATTGCCACTCGAACCAGACGCGCTGGCCGTGGTACTCGCACGTCGCGCCGATGTCGTGGCTCGTCCAGAACCACGTCGACGAGGGCCGCGCGGTGCTGAACTTCTCGGAGTGGAATCGCGCGCAGCACGAGGCCGGCGAAGCAGGCGAGAGCGTTCGCGAAGGCGAGATGCCGCCGCGCAGCTACGTGCTGCTGCATCCCGAGGCCCGGCTCGGGCCGACGGAGCGCGACCTGCTGTCGCGCGGCCTCGACGCCTCGCTCGGTACGTCCGCGCACGACGATTGATTTCGCGCAACGCCTGCGCGCGACCGGGTACGACCGCGCACGATCGGTCTATCCGCGGAACGTGAACACCGCCCACTCGGACCACGGTCCGAAGCCGTGCGCGTTCGCCGCGCGAATGCGCCAGCGGTAGTCGCGATCGTGGCGCGTCGGGAACACGAGCAGATCCGAGACCGGGCGCGTCGTCGTCCAGTACGGCGCGAACGCGCTGCCCTCCCACGACTCGAGCGCGATCTCGTACGACGTCGCGTCGCGCAAGGCCGGCGCGGTCGGCCGGACGTACTCGGTCGTCACGACGAGCCCGTCGCGCGGCGCGAGCTGCGTCGGTGCGTCCGGTGGCGTGCCGTCGTCGGGTGGCGTCGAGCGATCGACGACGACTGTCGGCGCCGCGCTGACCCAGATCAGATTGCGATCGACCGCGAGCTCGCACGTGTGCACGTGGTAGTCCGCGTACTGCTTGCCGGCCGGCGCCTGCCAGCCGCCGAACCGCTCGTCCTCCGCGGGATCGTTCCACGCGTCGAGGCTCGGCTGGTTGTCGTAGCGCGCGTACCACAGCGGCTGGTCGGCGTACGCGGTCGTGTCCTCGAGATAGCTCTGCCACCAGCCCTTGCCGGTGTAGATGCCGCCCGGTGCATCGCCGAGCGCCGCGATCGCCTGATCGATCAGCGCACGCAGCGCCGCGGGGCTCCGGCCCGCGGGATCGTCCTCGACGTCGAGCCAGATCCGGCCGACCTGCGGAAACTCGGCGCGCAACGCGACCGCCTCGGCGACCTGCGCGGTGATATCGAGCTGCCAGTACAGGTACACGTACAGATCGATCGTCATGCCACCACGCGCCGCGATCGCGATCTGCTGGCGCGTCACCTCGAGGTTCTGCGTGCCGATGATGACGTGGCGGTAGCCGTCGTCCCACAGGCAGTCGACGTCCGGATCGGTCAGCGTGCGCGTCCACACCGAGACATCGACCGCCTGAACAAGCGCGGGCTCGACGCTGCCATCCGCCGGCACGGTATCGCCCGCAGCGTCGGTCGCCGGCGTCTCGCTGTCCCCCGGCGCCGACGCGCATCCGGCGACGAGCGCGAGCGCGAGCACGCGACGGCGGCGGCGCACGACGAGCGGCACGATCGCGACGAGCGCGAGCCACGACGCCGAGCCGGCCACCGAGCAGCCACTCTCGTCGGCCTGCATGCCCGGTGGATCATCGACGTCCGTGCCGGCGTCGCCGGACGGCGGCGATCCGGTCGCGCGCTCGTACGCACCGAGATCGAAGCCGGCGCCCTGCGGCCGCATCACGCCGAGCGCGTCGTGATCCGGCGCGCCCTCGATCGCGGCACCGGTGTCGATCGCCGGCGAGCTCGGCTGGAGCTGGAAGTCGAACGCCGCAGGATCGACGAATTCGGGATCGACCTCGAGCGCGTTGTCCGCGACGTCGGAGCCGCACGGATCCCCGGCGACGATCGCCGGCTTGTTGCTGAGGTTGTGGTGGATCGTGACGGTCGCGACGCCGCTGCACGAGCTGATCTCGGCACCGGCGGTCGTCGGGCTGTAGAAGATGTTGTTCGTGATCACCAGGTTCGAGGTGCCGGCGGTGATCTTGATGTGACCGTCGCGGTGCGGGTTCGGCAGCGCGAACGTGTTGTGGAGGATCGCGATGTCGTCCTTCTGTGCCGAGCCGTAGATGTGCACCGGCCAGCCGTGCTCGAGCTTGTAGAACACGTTGTTGACGACGAGCGCGTGGCTCGCGTTCAGGTAGATCGCGTGGTCGTGGTTCTCGTAGTACTCCGTCGACGGCTGACAGCCCTGCTCGCCCGGCGAGAACCGGCCGATGTCGTGGACGACGTTGCCGTCGTAGACGTGATAGGCCGAGCCGCTGCCCTGATAGAACCCGGTCTTGCCGCTCGTCGTGTCGGTGCACAGCCGGCCGATGTCGTGGATGTGGTTGCGTGCGTACGTGACGTGCTGCGCGCCGGCGTTGCTGTGGAACGCGGCATCGCGACAGCCGCGCACCTCGAAGCCTTCGATCCGGACGTAGCGCGCGCCGCCGAGCAGCACCCAGCAGTGGCTCGAGCGATTGTCGCCACCGTCGATGATCGCGGCGCCGGGCGTCTCGGAGCGAAACGTGACCCACGCGTCCGCGGTGCCGCCGCGGTCGAGCGTGATCAGAAATCCCGACGACGGATTCTCGTACACGCCGGCGCGGACGATCACCTCGTCGCCGGGCGCGACGCGATTCGCCGCCGCCTGGATCGTACGCAGTGGCGCCGCCGACGAGCCATCGTTCGCGTCGTCACCCGCCGGATCGACGTAATAGGTGCTGGCCTCGACGCGTGCCGCGGACGTGACCAGCGCGATCAAAGTGAAGGCTGTCCTCATCATCGCCGCGCGGTTCAGCAAGCACGGTGCCCGGCGAGCGCGGGCCGTCGCGGAGCGCGAGCGCTGGCATGACATGACGAAGCCGACTCGGGTCCCCACCTGCAACCAGTCGGCTGCGGTGGCTGGTCGACGTGCCGTGCGTTCAGTTTGCGATCGCGCGCAGCAGGGCGGTGAGCCTTGCCTCGTCGATCACGCCGAACCGCGCCTCGATGCCGGTGCCGACGAGGAACGCGTGCGCGTGTGGCGTGTAGAGGTGCGCGTTGTCCGCGGTGACTCCAGACGCGAGCGCGATCGCGGCATCGCCGGCGCCCGCGTGCAGCGCGCGCAGCCGCTCGGGATCCGCGGCCTGACCTGTGCCCGGTCCGCTCGTGCACAGCACGTCGACGTAGCGCGCCGCGATCGCGGCGGTGCGGCCGAGGTCGCCGAGCGGGACCTCGCGCTGGTACTTGAACGCGACGCCGCCGAAGTACAGCCCGGACCAGCCGCGCGCGCGCCGCATCGCGACGAATTCCTCGGCGAGCGGCTGCTCGACCGCGCGCTCGTCGACGCCGGCATTGTCCGACCAGATGCCGTCGATGCGGCCGCCGCAATGATCGAGCGCGACCTCGAGCGCCTCGGCCGGACGCCGCGACAGTAGATTCACGCCGATCCACAGCGCCGGGTAGCGCGTGCGCGCCTCGACGACGACGTCGAGTACCTCGTACTCGCCGAGCCCCTGATCGATCAGAAACAGGCCGCGTGCGCCGGCGCGCTGCACGACGTCGATGCTGTGCAGTGCCTCGCGGCGTCCGAGCGGGTGGACGACGGGCAACACGACACGCGAGACGCCGAACACCTGCTCGATGCGATTCATGGCGGCAGGTCGCTGCAGCCCTCGGGCCGGCGCGACCGCGTGCGCGCACGCGGACTTGGCGCGCGCGTCGGGCGTTGTCTGGACAGTTCGTCCGGTCACGGCTCCGACGGCGACGTCGCCGTGCTGTACGCGCGCTGGACATGCTCGCGGGCAAGCTTCGCGCCCTCCTCGGACCACGAACGAAACGTCACCGTCGCGGTCCGGCGATCCGCGCTCGCCTCGACGCGCACCTCGCCGCCGCTCTGGCGGTACGGACACAGCGAGCCGATCCGGCGGAGCAGCTCGAGCTCGCGATCGTCGAGCTCGCGATCGCCGGCGCGGATCGAGGCCTCCGCGGGATGGACCTCCTCGGGCGACGCGACCGAGAAGATCTCGCTCGACAGCTTCGCGTTCGGTACGAACACGCGCGCGCCATCGCCGGCGACGATCGCGATCCCGAAGATCCCGACGTCGGCGACGTGACCGTCGATCGCGCCGAACCGCAGCCGGTCGCCGATCCGGACACGGCCGCGCCAGATCGTGACGAGGCCCCAGACCCACGCGCGGCCGCGGATCGCGATCCCGAACCCGGCCGCCGCGGCGAGCACGGCGAGCGAGATCCCGAGCAGCAGCGGCGCCTGTCGCCACAGGAACCAGATCACGACGATCGCGACGACCGCGACGGTCGCCGCGTTCACCGACGCCGCCGCGACGGCACGCACGCGTGGCGTGAGCCGGCGATCCTGACCGACCGCGATCCGCAGCCGCCACGATCCGAGCACGAGCGCGACGAGCGCGAGCGTCAGCGTCCACGTCCACGGCGAGCGCAGCGTGCCGATCAGCGACATCACGTCGGACGACAGCCGATCGGCGAGGCCCGGCTCTGGCGGCGCGGTCACGCGCGTCCTCCCGGGCGCAGGCCGAGGTCGGCGAGCGAGGTGCACACGGCATCGACGAGGTGCGGCGGGATCGCGAGCGCCGAGCCGGCGGCGGCGCTGTCGACGAGGCCGGCGCTGCGCAGCGGCAGCACGTAGCGATCGACGTCGGCGGCCGGCACCCCGAGCGCGTCCGCGAGATCGTCGGTGCCGAGCTCGATGCAGCGCGCGAGTAGCGACAGCGCCGCGAGCGGCCCGGCACCGAGATGACGCAGGAATGGCAAGCCCGGAGCGCTCGGTGCGAGCGCCACGAGCCCGGCGTCGCCATCGCGCGTGATGCTCCGCGCGTGCAGCAGGACCGCGCGCCGGAGGTTGCCGCGCGCGAGCGCGTTCAGCGTGCGCAAGTACCGCCGATGCGCTTCCTTCGGACGCAGGCGCGTGCGGCGCGAGCCGTCGACGCACCGGATGTCGAGGCCGGAGAACTGGATCCGCGCCTGGATCACGCGGTCGAGCTCGTCGTCGCCGACCGGCGCGAGATCGATCCGGCGGCCGAACGTCTCGGACAGGTGGACGAACGGATCGACGAGCTCGACCGTGGCTGGCTGCGCGGTGACGACCCAGTGCGTGTGCGACGACGTCGCGCGTACGAGGCGCAGGAACCGATCGAGATCTTCGATGCCGGGCGCGGACGGCCGGAGGAAGCGCTCGAGATCGTCGAGCAGCACGATCGATGGCGATCGGCGCAGCGCGCTCGCGAGCTCGCCGGGCTCCACCGATGCGCCGAGCTCGGCCGCCATCGCGGCGAGCGGACCGGCCGCGCGATCGTGATAGCGCGCGTCGAGCCGGATCACGCGACGCCGCGCGAGCCGGTGACCGAGCACGTTGATCAGCGACGTCCGGCCACTGCCGCGCTCGCCGCAGATCAGCACGCTCGTGAAGTCCTCGTGGTTGCCGGGCTGCAGCACCTCGACGAGCGCGTCGAGCTGGGCACGGCGCGCGCTCGCGAGGCGGATGTCGTCGATCGGCGCCGGCGACACGAGCTCGGTGTACGCCTCGGGCAGCGCGAGCTGCTCGACCGGCGCGTGGTGCCGCGTCACGTACTCGCGCATCGCGACCGCATCGAGCCTCGTCTGACCGGTGCGGATGATCCACTCGGTCACCGCCGGCCTGCGCAGCAACGCGCGCACGAACGTCTCGCCGCGCTCGCGCCACCGGCTCGCACGCCGCGCCACGCGATCGACGAGCCGGCCCCACCAGCGGCGCCGCCGCCGGCCCGGATGCGGCTTCGCGGCCGCCGGCGAGGTCTTGCCGAGCGCGACGGCGACGCGGTCGCGTGCCTCGGTCGCGACGTGCAGCGCGGTGTCGCGCGTCGACGCGCCGGTCGCCGTCAGCTCGTCGAGCAGGACCGCGAGCAGCGCGCGCGCGCGCGTCACCGGCTCGCGCGCCGCCTCGAGCCGGGCGCCACGCGACTCGGAGCTCGCGAGCGCGCTCGTGATCCCGCGGCTCGCGACATAGAGCGCGCGGTTGACGCGCGCGTCGAGCGACGACACCAGATCGCCGAGCGGGCGGATCGACGCGAGCAGATCCGGCGCGAAGTCCTCGAGCAACGCCTCCTCGAGCCGGCGCGCGGGCTCGAGCGACAGCAGCGTCCCGGCGGTGCTCGCATGGCGGTCGACGACGACGAGCTTCGCGGGCAATCCCTCGAGCTTGCCCGCGAGCCGGGCGAGCAGCTTCGCCTCCTGCGTCGCCTGGTAGTACTTCATCTGCAGGCCGCGCAGCTGCGCCGCCGCGCGCTCGTCGAGGGCGTTGTCGAGCACCTCGGCGAGAAACGCGATCGGATCCGCGCCGTCGAGCGTCTGCAGATCGCTCCAGTCCTCGGTCGCCGGCAGTCGCTCCATCACGTCGCGCACGATCGGCGCGATGTCATCGGCGACCATCGCGAGCGGGCGGTGCACCATGCCTTCGAGCTCGTCGTCGAGCGCGTCGGTGACGTACGCGTGCAGCGCGTCGGCATGCAGCGTCGTCATGCTCGCCTTCAGCACCTCGCGCCCGCGGTCGGCGACCTGGTCGAGCGAGTCGAGCGTGCGCGTGACGCGCTCCTCGAGCTCGAACAGCCGCAGCCGCGCCGGTGGCGCCGACGGTCCGCCGAGCGTCGCGAGCTGGTACTGCAGCTCGGCCGCGATCGCCTCGATCGTGCCGCGCAGCTCGGTGGTCACTTGCTGCATGAACTGCGCGGCGCGGCGCACGACCGCCTGCTTCACGGTCTCGATGTCGCGCTCGGCGTTGACGAGCCGCGCGAGCTCGTCGAGCATGTCGCCGCGCGCCTCGAACCAGGTCGGGACGATCCTCGCGAGCGCGTCCGCGAGCCGCTCGTCGCTCGACGCGCGCGCGGCGAGCCGAACCGGGACGTTGCGCTTTGGCCGCAGTCGCACGAGGTGCGCGACGCGCTTGCCGAGCTTCGTCAGGGTGGTGAGCACGCCGTCGCGCGCGGACAGCCGCAGCAGGTCGAGATCGGTGATCACGTCGAACCGTTCGGGCAACGCCTCGGCAAGCGTGCATGCTTCGAAGTGCGCGGCGCGCAGCTGCGCTTCGAGCCCGGTGCTCGGGTCCGCCGACGCGGTCTCGAGCATCGTGCGCACCGCCGCCGCCGTGCTGTCGTGCTGCTTGTGCTCGCCGGCGACCTTCACGATCGTCGTCTTGCCGCGATCGGCGAGCGGCGCGACGACCTGCTCGACGAGCCGCGTCGACCACGCGTCGAGCTGCTGGATGTAGTCGCGGTGCGCGGTCACGAGCCGGCGATCGGTGAGCGCGGGCAGCGCGCGAGGCGGGGCTGCATTCTCGATCGCGGCGATCGCAGCGACTGGCACCGGCAGCGTCGGCTGCGTCGCGAGCCGCGCGCGGCCGGGAATCTCGCCCGCGCGACCGAGCGCGAGCCCGAGCAGCACGGGACCGACGAGCAGGTTGATCGCGACCATCGCGAGCCCGATGCGCAGGATCTGATCGCGGAGCTCGGGGACCTCGTGCGACGCGAGCAGCACGAGCCCGAGCGTGACGCCGGCCTGCGGCAGGAGGCCGAACCACGCGTTCTTGCGGACCGCCGAGCCTTCGCGTCCGGCCCACACGCCGAACCGCGCCGACAGGTAATAGACGATCGCGCGCCCGACCGCGGCACCGCCGGCGAACGGCAGCACCGACGTGGTCGCCTCGAGGTCGACCTTCGCGCCGGCGGTCGTGAAGAACACGACGAACACCGGGAGCGAGATCCGCTGCAGCGCGGGCGCCAGGTGATGCTCCTGCTCGCTCGCGTTGCGCACGACGAAGCCGGCGGAGATCAGCACGAGCAGCAGCTCGAAGTCGAAGTACGTCGAGACCTCGGCGGTGATCAGCACCGCGCACACCGCGCCGAGCAGCAGCTCGCGATGCACGTACTTGACGTACAGGATCAGCAGCACGCCGACGACGGCGCCGAGCGCGATCGACAGCCCGAGGTGCTGCACCATGTGGAGCACGACCGGCGCGATGCCGATCGAGGTTTCCGGCGAGATCGCGTTGTGGCCGACCGCGATCGTGATCGCGAGCGCGATGATCACGACGACGTCCTTGAGCACCGCGAGCCCGAGCGTCAGATCGGTGAGCCGGCCGCGCGCCTTCGTGTCGTTGACCATCGCGAGCGTGATCGACGGCGACGTGCCGATACCGAGCACGGCGATGATCACGACGAGCAGCAGCGCGCGCGGATCGTCCTCGACCGGCAGCGGCAGGATGTAGAGATGTGTCAGGTACAGGCCGCCGCCGACGATCACGAGCAGCAGTACGACCTTCGCCGCGGTCATCGCGACCATCGTGCGCATCACGCGGCGCATCGCGCCGAGATCGATCTCGAGCCCGGCCGCGAGCGCGATCAGCCCGAGCGCGAGCGTGTTGAACACGCCCATCTTCGCGACGACCGGCTTCGACAGGACGCCGATCACCTCGGGGCCGAGCACGATCCCGCTGATGATGTAGCCGGTGATCCGAGGCAGCCCGATGCCGTTCAGCAGATCACCGACGGTGAACGACGCGAGCACGACGAACCCGATCGCCGCGAGCGCCATGCCGGCGGTGCCCTGCGCGGACTCCTGCGCGGCTTGCAGCGCCCACATCAGGCCGAGCGCAGCCGCGATGACGAACAACCTGCGCACGGCTCAGTGCTCCTCGGCTGCGGCCGCCGGCCGTAGCTTCGCGCGCCCGCTCTCGCCGGCGTTCGAGAAGAACCGCCGCAACCGGCCCGGCGCGATCGCGTCGAGCAGCACCATCGGCGTCAGGATCGTCGCGAGCACGAGCGGACCTTCGTCGGGATAGATCTGCGCGTGGTTGATCGCGATCGCCGCCGCGACGCTGCCCTGCGCGAGCAGCGCCGAGCCGACGCTGACCACCGGCGCGAGCCCGGGCCGCGTCACGACGCCGACCCGCGCCGCGACGCGCACCGCGACGAGCCGCGCGACGAAGTACGCGAGCGGCAGCACCCAGACGATGCCAAAGATCGGACGCCACATCGCGCCCGCGAAGATGCTCAGCATCGCGAGCGTCGGGCGCTCGAGCCGCTCCAGCACCTGCTCGAGCGCGCCGCGCTGCCGCGACGTGAACGCGACGGTGGCGCCCGCGGCCGCGCACGAGAACAGCGGCGAGATGCCGAGCGTCGCGGCGAGGCCGCTCGTCAGGATGATCACGCCGCAGCTCGCCAGGAACGTGCGGTCGTCGTCGGTGCTCGAGCGGCCGAGAAAGATCCGGAACAGCAGCCCGCACGCGATGCCGAGGCCGAGGATCGCCGCGAGCCACTGTGGCTCGGTGACGCCGAGCCGCGTCGACTCGAGCGCGGCGCGCCGGGTCGCGAGCGCGGCACCGGCGACGACGACCGCGACGAAGTTTCCGCTCGCCGCGAGGCCGCGCACCATCTCGGTCACCGAGCCCGCGGACGCGGTGCGCGCGACGACGAGATCGATCGCCATCGCCGACACCGCCGGTGCGGCCGCGCCGAGCGCGAGCGCGAGCCACAGCCGGTTGTCGTACAGCGCGTCTGGCGCATACTCGGTCGACAGCAACCCGTACACCGCGGCACCGACGAGCGCCGCGGTCACGATCGCGACGAGCACGCCGACCTGCAGCGCGCCGAACCCGCGCAGGTGCGTGCGGACCTCGAGCCCGAGCGAGAACCCGGCGAGCCCGAGGATCACCGAGACGATCGGATCGAGCTGGGTCATCACCTGGTCATCGAGCAGCCCGATCACGTACGGCCCGGCGATCACGCCGACGAGCAGGTACTCGACACCCGACAGCGCGAGCCGGCCGCGACCCCAGCGGTGCAACGCGGCGCTCGTCGCGACGCTGAACACCACGACGGCGATGATGATGACCGGGAGGGAGAGCAGGTGTTCGCGCACGTTGCGAGCCCATGCCGGCGCGGCCGGACACGGTCCCGGCTCCATCCTACCGCCGATCGGACCGGCGGTCGTTGCAGCTCAAACGGATCCGCCCGGCGCCTGGCGGTCGCGACGGTACGCACCCGGGGTCGTGCCGAGCGCACGCTTGAACGCCTTCGCGAGCGCGACGTCGGATCGATATCCCACCTGCGCCGCGATCTCGGAGATGCTCGCGTCGCCCGCGCGCAGCAGGCTCGCCGCCTTGTGGACGCGCCACTGGATCAGGTACTGCAGCGGCGTCTCGCCGGTGACCCGCGCGAACTGGTCCGCGAACGCCGAGCGCGACATGCCGACCCGGTGCGCGAGCTCCTGGACCGTCCACTCGCGACCGGGCTCGGCGTGCATCAGGCGCAGCGCGTCGCCGATCTTCGGGGTCACGAGGCCACGCAGCCAGCTCGCGTCGCGCGGTGGCAGCTTCGCGAGCACGCTGCGGATCACGTAGACGAACAGCGCGTCGCACACGCGGCTGACGACGGTCGCGCCGCCGGGATGATCGTGCGACGACTCGAACGCGAGCAGCCGCACGGTCTGCGCGAGCCAGGGCCCGGCGTCGCTCGCGAGCTCGTGCGTGTGGATCACGCGCGGCAGCGCGCGCAGGAGCGTGTCGTCGTCGACGCGGAACCCGCCGCACACGAGCTGCATCGCGCGCGGATCGTCGGTCGGCCGCAGCGACGCGATCACCTGCTCGAACGGGCGCGCGGGCGAGCCGGGAGCATCGCGCAGCGTGTGACCGATCCGCGGTGCGAGCAGCAGCACGTCGCCGGTGCTCGCGTGCACGGGCTTGCCGCCGTCGGCCTCGAGCCAGCACTCGCCGCGCGCGACGATGTGAAAGATGAACTGATCGCGTGGTGCGGCGGCGAGCCCCCAGGGCGCCATCAGGTCGAGGCTGCCGAACACGGTGCCGTGAAGTCGAACGGTTCCGAGCACATCCGAGAGTACGTCGAGCGGTGGCAGAACTGGACGATTGGACTGTTTGTTTGGATGCTTGGCCATTTGGCGTCCAGGAATCGCGCTTATCAGTATACTCATGACCACGCCACGATCCCACCTGCTCGGTCTCCTGGTGCTCGCCTCGATCGGTGTCGCGCGGCTCGCGCACGCGTCTCCTGCGGATGCTGTCCCCGCCACGTCGCCGCCGCCGCCGCCGCCCGCGCTCCGGCTGTCGGTCGAGATCGATCCCGCCGACTACACGATCTACGACGGCTGGGGTGGGTTCGTCGGCATCCGGCCGGCCGCGACGTCGCCGTGGCGGTTCCGGCTCGGCGGAGGTGCCGCGACGCTGCCCGATGCGGCGGTGCAGAATTCGGACGCCAACGACGGCTGGCACCAGCGGATCGACGGCGTCGTGACGCTCGCCGCGCATCGCTACTTCGGCCACGGCCGCGGCGGGTTCTTCGCCGGCGCCGTGACCGGATGGTCGACGATCACGTTCACCGCGCCGAGCGGCGGTACGGTCGACGTCGACAACGTGTTCGCCGGGATCGACCTCGGCTACCGGTGGTTCCCGCTGCGCAACGCCGGGCTCGTGATCACGCCGCACCTCGGCGCGATCGTGCCGCTCTACAAGTCACACGAGCCGACGGTCGACGGGATGACGTACGACCTGCTGCCGGTGATCCCGATGCCACAGCTGCTCGTCGGCTACGAATTCGATGTCCTGAAGTGATCAGCCGCGGACCGCCGCGAACACGCGATCGAGCGCGGCGACGAGCTCCTGGTACGAGAACGGCTTCTGGAGGAACCCCGCCATCAGCGGCTCGAGATCCGCGGTGACGACCTCGCGACCCGCGGCGCTCATCAGGATCACCGGGATGTCGCGATGCTCCGCGTTGGCCTTGAGGACGTGCAGCGCCTCCGGTCCCGACATGATCGGCATCATCATGTCGAGCAAGATCACGTCCGGCCGCACCTGGTCGAGCATCGCGAGCGCGAGCTTGCCGTTGATCGCGGTCGCGACGCTGTGACCGAGGATGGTCAGCAACTCGCCGGCCATCTCGGCAAGCCCGAACTCGTCGTCGACGATGAGCACGGTCGCCATCGTCAGGCTCCTGTCGGACTCCAGGTACGCCGCGGCTGACCGCCGAGCAACATGTCCGCCTCGGTCGTCAGCTCGCCGAGCTCGATACCGCGCGAGCCGATCGTGAGCATGTGCAGCGATGGATCGAAGTTGCTGTCGCGCATCTTGATGACGGACAGCACGCGCTCGACCCGCCCCTGCAGCTCGGCGTAGCGGATGACGACGATGTTCTGACAGATCCGCGACGCGTTCGGAAACGGCGGGTGGATCGAGCGCTGGCCGACGAGGTCCGGCGTCTCGGACGTGAACAGGATCGTCGAGTGCTCGACCATGAAGTGATCCGCCATCGCCGCGAAGAAGTCCTGCACGCGCTCGGCGGGGTCGACGGTGACCTGGAACCCGTGCAGGCCATCGATGACGACGCGTGCCGGCTTGATGCGCTGGTAGCTCGCGAGCAGCCGGTTGCCGATGTGATCGACGTTCGCCTCGACGGACGAGTGCCAGATGACCTCGATCTGGCCGTCCTCGACACCGCGGGCGAACGCCTCGAGGCCGAACCGCCGCGCCTTCTCGATCAGCTCGTCGCGCTGCTCGTAGAACGTGAAGAACATCCCGCGCTCGCCGCGCGCAGCCGCTGCGTCGAGGAAGTGCAGCCCGAGCACGGTCTTGCCGGTCCCGGACGCGCCGAGCAACATCGTGTTCGACGACGTCGGCAGGCCACCCTCGAGCACGCGGTCGAGCCGCTCGATGCCAAACGCCGCGCGCGTGCGCTCGGTCGGACGCGGTCGCTCGCCGGCCGGCCGCAAGATCGTCTCGATCCGCGGAAAGATCCGGATGCCCTCGTCGCTGATCTCGAACGTGTGCGGGCCGCGCTGCTGGCCACCGCCGCGAAACTTCGACACCTCGATCGCGCGGTGCGCCTGAAATCGCCCGACGTCGGAGCGCAGCTCGATGATGCCATCGACCATCGTGTGCTCGGCGTGCAGCCGCTTCGCCGCGTCCGTGTTCGTGAGCAACAGCGTCGTGCAGCGGAACATCGTCGACAGCGTCTGCAGCTCGTGCAGGAACTTCTTGAACGCGGTGTCGTTCGGCGCGATCTCCTCGGCAGTGACGACACCGTCCACGACGAGCAGCGTCGGCTTCTGCGCGGCGACGACGTCCCGAATGCTGCGCAGGACACCGGGCAGCCCCTCGTTCTCGAGGATCTTGAACCCGCTGACGTAGTTCACGGCGTTCGGGATCTGCTTCGGCTCGAAGAACGCGAGCGGTTGCAGGAACGCCATCATCCGATCGTGCGACTCGGTGAGCAGCGTGTAGTACACGGCGCGCTTCTGCTGTGCGGCCTGGTGGAAGCAGACCTGGTTCGCGAAGATCGTCTTGCCGGAGCCGGCGCCGCCCTGGACGATATAGACGCCGGTCTGGAACAGACCGCCGCCGAGCAGGAAGTCGAGGCCATGCACCCCGGTCGTGATGCGCGGCAGCGTGCGGGTCGAGCTCATCGTGCCTCCCTCGGCAACGTGATCGTGAACGTCGCACCGTGACCGGGCGCGCTGTCGAGCTGGATGCTGCCGCCCATCGCCTCGATGACGTTGCGCACCAGCCACAGGCCGATCCCGAAGCCCGTGTGCTGCTGCACGCCCTGCAGCCGCTCGAACTTGCGGAACACGGTGTCGCGCTCGCGCTCGGCGATGCCGGGACCGTGATCGGCAACCACGAGCGTCGCCGTGCGGTCGTCGGCGCGGGTCACGATCTCGATCGCGCTGCCCGCCGCATACTTCACGGCGTTCGAGATCAGATTCGAGATCACCTGTTGGAGGCGCATGGGATCCCAGATGCCAGAGAGCGGGCGCTGCAGCGTCGTCTGGAGCTCGCAGCGCGCCGCCGCGATCAACGGCATCATGTCATCGACGACGGCATCGATGAGGTTCGATAGATCGGTCTCCTGTGGCTGCAGATCGATGCGGCCGCTTCGCAGTCGGGAAAAGTCGAGCAGGCGGTCGAGATCGCTGCGCAGGCGCTGGGCATGGCGGCGCGTCGCCTGCAGACGTCGCAGCAGGGCATCCGGGTCGAGTGTCTTCGTGGTCAGCTCGAGCAGGAGCGCGTCGATCGACAGCAGCACCGGACCGACCGGATTGCGGAGCTCGTGCGCGACGATCGCGAGAAACGTCTCCTGGCGCTGCAACTCGTCGCGAAGTCGCCGGACCTCGGCGCGGAGCTCGTCACTATCGTCGGACATCTCAGGGTACAGCGGTCAATTCAGGCAGGCACCGTACCAGACGCGTGCAACAAAGCGGCCGTTTCGCGCGATCTCGATTCACCCGCACCAGGCGACGAGTCATACTGAATCTTGATGGGGCGCTGCGCGATCCTCGTATCGCTCGTGATCGCGGGCTGCTATGCACCGGCGCCGCAGCCCGGCGCTCCGTGCAGCACGCAGCGCGACTGTCCGGATCCGCTCGTGTGCTCGCCGCAGAATCGTTGCGAAGCAGCCGGCGGTGCGATCGATGCGCCGATCGACACGGGCCCGCCGCCCATGTGCGGTCCCGACGAGGCGCCATGCGTCGGCGGCGCGTGTGGCGCGGCGACGTGCCTGCATCCCGGGCACGTGGCGACCGGGTTCGGCACGTTCGTCGTCCCGACGCTGCAGTCGATCGTGCTCGCCGAGGCCGTGCTCGACACGCGCACCGGCGCGATCACCGGCGCGCGCGCACCGAACACGAAGCCCGACAGCTACGAGGTGATCGGCGGCATCGGCTTCGTGCGCGCGACCCAGGGCAACGGTGAGCCGATCGCGATCTGGGTGGTCGGTTCGCTCGCGATCACCGGCAGCGTGACCGCGACCGGCGACGCGTCGGTCGTGCTCGCGAGCGCGACGGCGCTGACGATCGGCGCCGACGGCGTGCTCGATCTCGGCGCACGCGGGCTCGTGCCCGGACCCGGCGGTCAGCTCGGCGGCACGTTCCGCACCGCGGGCGCGGGCTGTGGTGGCGGCGGCGCACCGACGGGAACCGGCACGAGCGGCGACACCGGCTCGACGAACGGCGGCGCCGGCGGCGGCGGCTTCGGCACGAACGGCGGCGCCGGCGGCTCGGGCGTCGGCGGTCCCGGTGCGGCGGGCAACGCGAGCGCGTGCGCCGATCTGCTCGTCACGACGCTCGTCGGTGGATCCGGTGGAGGTGGCGGCGACACGTCCGGCACCGTGCCCGGACCGTTCGGCGGCGGCGGCGGCGGCGCACTGCAGCTGACCGCGATGGGCGAGCTCACGATCCAGGGCCGGATCACCGTCGGCGGCGGTGGCGGCCGGACCGCGGAAGGCAACAGCCGCGATGGCGCCGGCGGCGGGTCCGGCGGCACGGTGTTCCTCGAGGCACCGGTGCTCACGCTCGGACCGAGCGCCGGCGTGTTCGCGAACGGCGGCGGTGGCGGTTCGGCGTCCGCGGGCGCCGGCAGCGCGTGCAGTGGTCCGCTCGCGGAGGACGGCAAGCCGAGCCTCGTCGCGGCAGCCGGTAGTCGCTGCGCGAGTGGCTTCGGCGGCAACGGCGCGGCGGGCGACGCACCGGCGAGCGCGGGACAGAGCGCGAACGCCGCGGGCGGTGGAGGCGGCGGGCTCGGTCAGATCGTGACGCGCACGCTGCCGGGCCACGAGCCGACGATCGCGACGTCGAACCTCAGCCCCGCTCCGACGTCGCCGGCATTCCATGTTCTCCCGACGCTCGACTGAGCGTTATCGCCCGCTCGCCGGCGCGCCGCGCAGGAGCGCACGCTCGTAACGGATCGACCGGCGGTCCACTCGATTGGAGGTAGATCCCAATCGGGAGAGTCATCATGGAGAGCAGAGCAAAGCTATTCGGACACCCGATCCACCAGATGTTGATCGTGTTTCCGCTCGGGCTACTCGCGACGTCGTTCGTGTTCGATATCGTGTATCTCGTCACCGCGAATGCGCGATGGGCCGATATCGCATTCTGGATGATCGCGAGTGGCATCATCGGCGGACTGGCCGCGGCGATCTTCGGGCTCGTCGACTGGCTCGCGATCCCGAAGGGCACGCGCGCGAAGCGAATCGGCGCGCTGCACGGGATCGGTAACGTCGTCGTCGTCGGGCTGTTCGCGGCGAGCTGGGCGCTGCGCTACCTCGGCGTCGGCGTGCCCGGGGTCGCACCGATCGTGCTGTCCGGGCTCGCGGTCGCGCTCGCGCTCGTGACCGGATGGCTCGGCGGCGAGCTCGTCGATCGGCTCGCGGTCGGCGTCGACGAGGGTGCCCACCTCGACGCGCCGAGCTCGCTGTCGCATCGGACCGCGCGCCCGGTCGTGTCGGGACCGCGTTAAGCGGCAAGCCGCTCGTCGCGCGCCGCGGTCGCCGGCGCCGCGCGCGGCACGCGAATCGCGACCGCCGACAGCACGGCCGCGACGCCGGCGATCACGGCTGCACCGACGAACGCGCTCGAGAATCCGCCGTTGAGCGCGGCGACGTGCGCGATGCCGTCGCCCGCGAGCGACGCGGTCTTCGCACCGGCGACCGCGACCATCGCCGCGAGGCCGATCGCCGAGCCGACCTGGTAGGTCGTGTTGACGAGCCCGGACGCGAGCCCGCCATCCTCGGGGCGCGCGCCGGCGGTCGCGGTGATCATCGCCGGGATGTACGCGAGCGACATCCCGATCGCGCCGAGCAGCGACGGCACGAGCACCGCGGTCGTGAACGAGCCGTCGACCGGCATCCGCGCGAACAGCACGAGCGCACCGCCGAGCACGCCGAGCCCGGTCACGAGCGCGGCCTTCGGCCCGATCCGACCGACGACCTTCTCGGTCGCCATCATCATCAGGACCATGATCGCGAGCGTCATCGGCAGCAGCGCGAGCCCGCTGTCGAACGCGCCGTAGCCGAGCACCTCCTGCAGGTACATGTTGAGGAAGAACCACATCGGGATCCACGCCGCGCCGAGCAGCGCCATCACGATGTTGCCGATCGTCAGGTTCGGCGCGCGGAAGATCGCGAGCGGTACGAGCGGCGCCCGCCGCACGCGCTGCAGCACCGCGAACACGCCGAACAGCAGCGCGCTGATCGCGATCAGCAGCGCCGTACGCCCACCGCTCGCCGCGTTCGCCGTCACGATCGTGTAGACCGCGAGCGCGAGGCCTGACGTCACGGTCGTCGCACCGAGCAGATCGATCTGACCATCGCGACGCGCGCCGCGCGGCAGCCACGCCGTCGTCGCGAGCAGCACGAGCACCCCGAGCGGCACGTTGACGAGGAACGTCCACCGCCAGCTCAGCCACTGCGTGATCACGCCGCCGAGGAACACCCCGGCGGTGCCACCGGCCGCCGCCGACGCGCCCCAGAACCCGAGCGCCTTGCGCAGCTCGGCCGGCCGCGCTGCGAACAGGCCCATCACCATCGAAAGTGCGGCCGGTGCGATCAGCGCGGCCCCGGCGCCCTGGATCGCGCGCGCGACGAGCAGCGTGGTCCCGGTGGTCGCGAGCCCGGCGACGAGCGACGCGACCGTCAGGATCCCGAAGCCGATGCCGAACAGCCGGCGCGGCCCGAACAGATCCGCGAGCCGGCCACCGAGCAGCAGCAGGCCGCCGAACGCCACGACGTAGGCGTTGAAGATCCATTGCAGGCCCGCGGCGTCGAAGCCGAGCGCACGCTGCAAGGCGGGTAACGCGATGCCGACGATCGAGGTGTCGAGGATCACGAGGAACTGTGCGGTGCACAGCAGGAACAGCGCCCACCAGCGGCGCGGATCAGGGCGATCGGGGGAAGTCGAGGTCGTCACGAGTGGCTCCTTTGGAAAGGGTCTGCGGGGACGACGCTGGCGATCGCGGCGCATTACACTTCGCGCATGGCGAGCGTTCATCTGATCTGCGGACCGGTCGGCTCGGGCAAGACGACGTACGGCCGTCAGCTCGCCGCGGAGCGCCGCGCCGCGTTCCTCTGCCTCGACGAGTGGATGGCGAACCTGTTCTTGATGGATGCCCCGAACCCGATGTCGCTCGACTGGGCGTTGCCGCGAACCGAGCGGTGCGAGCGTCAGATCTGGGCGGTCGCGCGCCAGCTCGTCGGGCTCGGCGTCGACGTCATCCTGGAGCTCGGGTTCTTCACGCGGGCCCAGCGCGATCGCGTGCGCGCGCTCGCCACCACCGATGCGATCGAGCTGACGACGCACCTGCTCGAGGTCCCGCCGGAGGTCCGCCGCGATCGCGTGCGCAAGCGTAACCAGGGCAGCGACACCTATACGATCGAGGTCGACGACGCGATGTTCGACTGGGCCGAGAGCTACTACGAGCCGCTCGGCGACGACGAGCTCGCGGACGCGCTCGTGATCATGCCGGGCTGATCGGTGTAATGCGTGCCGCGCGTTCGCGTCGTGGGCGCATGGCAATCCTCGCGAGTGTGGTGGTGTCGTTCGTGGCGCTGTTCGTCGTCGTCGAGCCGTTCGGCGCGTTGCCGCTGTTCGCGTCGCTGACGAGCGGGCGATCGCGCGCGGATCAGATCGCGATCGCGTATCGCGCGAGCGTCGTCGGCGCGCTGATCCTGATCGGGTTCGCGATCGCGGGCCGCGGCCTGCTCGGCGCGCTCGGCGTGCGGCTCGACGCGTTCCAGGTCGCCGGTGGCGTCGTGCTGCTGCTCGCCGCGCTCGACGTGCTGCGCGGCCGGCCGGGCTGCCGGCGCTGCAGCGATGCCGAGAGCGATCCATCGCGCGCCGACGTCGCGATCGTGCCGATCGCGATCCCGATGCTCGCCGGGCCGAGCGCGATGGCCGCGACGATGTCGCTCGTCACGCGCGAGCCGCTGCCCGCCGTGCTGCTCGCGATCCTCGGCGTGTTCGCGGTGTCGTTCCTCGTGCTGCGCAGCACGGCCGCGCTGCAGCGCCTGATCGGCCCGGCCGTGCTCGCGGTCGTCGTGCGCGTGCTCGGCCTGCTGCTCGCGGCGCTATCGATCCAGTCGATCGTGCGCGGCGTCGCGAGCCTCGTCACGTGGGCGGCGTGACGAGCGCGAACGCGGCGCCTTGCGGATCGACGAGCTGCACGATCCGCTGACCGCCCGGCACGTCCATCGGCCCGTTGATCACGCGCGCGCCTCGCGCCTTCGCCCGCTCGAGCGCGGCGTCGAGATCCGGCGCCGTGATGTAGCACAGCCATGCGGGCGGCAGGTCACGGCCATCGGGCGCCTTCATCCCGGGTGGCATCGTCATCATGCCGCCGAGCTGCTTGCCGTCGCGGCCCCACAGCAAGTACGTGCCCATCGGGCCCATGTCGAATTCGCCGAGCTGCTCCCAGCCGAACAGCTGATGGTAGAAGCGGAACGCGGCAGCGTGATCGCGCGCGTAGAGCTCGTGCCACGAGAACTCGCCGGCCTGCGACGTGTCGTGCGCGGACATCTCGCGCGCCGGCGCGACGATCGCGACCACCGCGCCTTGCGGATCCGCGATCACGGCGAGTCGCCCGACCTCCGGCACCGTCTCGGTCACGTAGACGTTGCCGCCGAGCTGCTTGACCTGGGCGACGGTCTCGTCGACGTCGGCGACCTGCACGTTCGGTTGCCAGTACGACGGCGCGCCCATCTGACGCGCCAGCTCCGGCAGCAGCGTGACGCCGCCGAGCGGGCCCTGCGTGCCGATCCACATCGTGTAATCGTCGGTGCCCCACGGCTGGGTCTTCCAGCCGACGACCTCGGGATAGAACGCGCGCGAGCCTTGCGGATCGGTGCTGAGCAGCTCGTACCAGACGAGGCGACCGGTGTTCGACATGCGGCGAGCATCGATCTCGCGGTCGCGGCGAGCAAGACTTGCCGGGCCGGCAAACCTTGCCTGGCTCGCGTGGGCGATCCGAGCAGGTCTTGCCTGGATCTCGCACCCGCGCGCTGGCCCGCGACGTGCTGAGACCGCGCGCCATGCACAAGCTCCTCGTCCTCGTTCCTCTGCTCGCCTCGGCCTGTGTCGCCGAGCCCGACCTCGACCTCAGCTCGCAAGCGATCGACAGCGACGCGTGTCCACCGAACACGCCGTCGACGATCGCGCCCGCCGCCGATCAGGATCTCGCGTTCGCGCTCGACGCGACCGGCGTCCAGAAGTACGCGTGCACGTCCGCCGGCACGTGGGTGCTCGTCGCGCCCGAGGCGATGCTGTCGCGCGACGGCCAGGCGTTCGTCCATCACTATGCCGGCCCGACGTGGGAGTGGCTCGACGGCAGCACGGTCACCGGCAAGAAGCTGGCCGGCGCGACCGTCGATTCCACCGCGATCGCGTGGCTGCTGCTCGCGACGACGCGCGGTCCGGTCGACGGCAAGCTGTCCGAGATCACGACGATCCAGCGGCTGTCGACCGGCGGTGGCCTCGCGCCCGCCGGTGCATGCACGCCCGGCGATGCCGTCGACGTGCCGTACACCGCGACGTACTTCTTCTACCGCACGAAGGCGGATCACCCGGAGAACAACACGCGCTGCGGCGCGCTCTAGGTCCGGAGATAGATCGCCGCGTTGAGCGCGGTCGCGAACGCGACCCACAGCCCGTACGGAACGAGCAGCGCGGCCGCGAGCTTCGAGCGCCGCGCGAACGCGATGATCGTCGCGACGATCGCGAGCTCGAGGACGACGATGATCGCGAGCCCACCGCCGATCGAGTGCAGCCCGAAGAACACGGGTGTCCAGGCGGCGTTGAGCGCGAGCTGGATCGCGAACCACGTCAGCGCGGGCCGGCGGCCGTCGCCGGTTCGCCAGACCAGCCACGCCGCGATCCCCATCAGCGTGTACAGCGTGATCCACACCGGCCCGAACACCCAGCCCGGTGGGGCCCAGCTCGGGCGCGCGAGCTCGCGGTAGAAGCTCGCATCGGTGACGAACGCGCCCGACGCGCCGGCGAGCTGGCACAGCGCGATGAACAGCGCGAGGATCAGGAAGGTCCGCAGGCGGGGCTCGGTCGCGATCGGGCGCATCGCAGCTTCGATGGTGACCGCCCGGCCCGGGATACGCCCGCCGGCGAGAGAACGTTCGCACGGACCTCACCGGCGCGTTACGCTCGACGCGTGAGGTGGTTCTTCGTACCCGCGTTCGTGCTCGCGATGCTGGTGGCTCCGCGGATCGCCGCGGCCCAGCCGGTCAGCTTTGCCGTCCAGGCCGACGTGCCGCTCGGCCAGAAGCCAGCGATCCGGATCAAGGCGGTCCAGAGCGTCAGCGAGATCCGGCTCGAGCTCGATCGCGAGGACGGCAAGCACTTCGCGACCCGCCACGGCGTGCTCGCGAAGGGCCAGACCGTGACGATGGCGATCGGCGACGGCGCGCCAGGCAAGGCGTCGTACAAGGGCACGCTGTCGATGCAGGTCGCCGGCGCGAGCGATCGGTGGAGCCAGGAGCTGACGCTCGAGACGCTCGTCCGCGCGCCGGTCAAGGTGACGTACGACGCCGACCACCTCGACCTCGACAAGCACGAGCTGCAGTTCAAGCTGTCGCGTCCGGCGGGGAGCGCCGAGCTGTCGGTGATCGGCGAGGACGGCAAGCCGCTCGGCACCGGCAGCGCGACGTATCAGAGCGAGCCCGCGGACAAGTGGCTCGCGATCACGTGGACGCAGCCCGCGGACACGCGCGTGATGATGCTGAAGCTACGGGTCGTCGCCACCGACGGTGTCGCGACGAACGTCGAGCTCGTGCCGTGGTCGGTCGTCGTCGATCACGAGGATGTGAATTTCTCGACCGACAGCGCGGTGATCGAGCCGACCGAGGCGCCGAAGCTCGACGCCAGCGCCGCGAAGATCAAGGACATCGTCAAGCGCAGCTCGAAGTTCATGAAGATGAAGCTCTACATCGCCGGCCACACCGACACCGTCGGGCCTAACGCGAAGAACCGCAAGCTGTCGCTCGACCGCGCGGTCGCGATCGGCAGCTACCTGCGCAAGCACGGCATCGCGATCCCGATCGTCGTCGCCGGTTTCGGCGAGGAAGTGCTCAAGGTCAAGACGAAGGACAACACCGACGAGCGCGCGAACCGCCGCGCCGACTACGTGATCGGTCCGGCCAGCGGCGCGCCGCCGTTCAAGGGGCCTTATCTGAAGGTGCACGCCGACTGGAAGCAGCTGCGCTAGGTCCGGGGTCGGGATCGAGAGTTTGGCGTCCTGGACGCAAACTCGTCGTGGACCGTCTCCTATAGACGGTCTACACACTGCTCCCTCCCCTCGGTCCGCGGCGCCTCGCCCTCGCTCGCTCTCGCGCGAGACCACGTGCCGAGCGCCGCGAGCGTCGCGCCGCCGTTCAAGGGGCCTTACCTGAAGGTGCCCGCCGACTGGAAGCAGCTGCGCTAGGTCGGACGGTCTACGAAGAGCTGGTGTCCACGAATCGTGGACACACTGCCTACGCCGTGCTCGCTCCCCTCGGTCCGCGGCGCCTCGCCCTCGCTCGCTCTCGCGCTCCGCTCGCATCGGACGACAGGCGCCGCGGCCCTCGGGCGGGGAGGCTCTTCCTTTTGGGTGCGGAGGTTCGGGAGAACGCGGACGCTCGGGTGCTCGCACGTACGTGCGGCGAGGCACTGTCGAGATCCGCAAAGCAGATCGTGTTCGGACCTATGCAATGAGATCGGTAGTTAGATATGATATTTTTGATAACGAAGTCGCTTTTTTATTGACACGTATTTTTGCTCCGAGATGGACGCCACTGCGCGTTCCCTCGTTCGTTCCACCACGCGCGCGGAGCTCGCCTGTCCGCGCGAAACGAGCCGTCGTTGCGTTTTCTCGACGGGGACGCTGCGATCGGGCGTCACGCGCGAGGAGAACGAGCCGAAATACGTGGTGGTAAGACCATCGTGCACACGCGCGAACACGATGGAGCGGGATCATGCAGGGAACGACTCGAGCTGGGGATACGCACGATAATTCGACTCTCGATCACGGCCGCGAGCGCTGGCTCGCCGTGCACCTCGGGCTGAAGAAGCTCAGTGCGCAACGTGCGCAGATCGAAGCGCGCGAGGTCGCGCTCTTGCGACTCGCCGAGGAGCTCACGATCTGGCAGCACTTCGGCCACGTGTCGCTCGTGCAGTACATGGAGCAGGAGCTCGGCTACCGCGCGCACACCGCGATGGAGCTGGTGCGCACGGCGAAGGCGCTCGCGACGTTGCCGCAGATGACCGCCGCGCTCGAGGCGGGCGCGGTCTTCCCGTGCGCGATCCGCGAGCTCACGCGCATCGCCACGCCTGAGACCGAAGAGGAGTGGCTCGACGCGATCGCGGGCAAGACGGTGCACGAGGTGCAACGGATGGTGGCGGGCCACGACAAGGGCGCGCGTCCGGGCGACCCGAAGGATCCGGACAACGAGCTGATCACGCTGACGTTCCGCGTCTCGCCGACCGTGCACGCGTTCGCGTATCGCGCGCGCATGGAGCTCGAAGCCATGCTCGGTGGCGGCAAGCTCGACGATGACGAGCTGATCGAAACGATCTACCGCCGCGCGCTCGAACCCACTGACGCCGAAAGTCAGCCCGCATTTCAGATGGCGATCAGCACGTGCAAGCGTTGCAAGCGGAGCTATCAGGATGTCGCCGGCGACGAGATCGATGTCGATGCGGCGACGCTGGCGCGCGCGGAGTGCGATCACGAGCACCTCGGAGATCTCGAAGCCGATGCGCCCGCACGCGTGACGAGCTCGGTCACGAAGCGCAAGCGGCGACAGATCTACGCGCGCGATGGCCACTGCTGCGCGGTCCCGGGCTGCCGGATGACTCGATATCTCGACATTCACCACGTCAACTTCCAGTCAGCCGGAGGAGGGCACGAGCTGTCGAATACGATCTTGTTGTGTACGGGCCATCATGCGGCCGTTCACAAGGGCAAGCTGCGGATCACCGGCAAGGCGCCGAGCGAGGTGCTCTTCGAATTCGTCGGGCGTGACGAGATCACCGCGCTCCTCCCATGGGACGAAGAGCTGGCCGAGCCGCTCCCATGGGACTCGGATGCCGCCCCGCCTAGATCGGCGCGAACCGCGCCGTGAAGTGCCGCAAGAACGCCGGCTCCTCGACGATGCGCAATCCGCGCAGCTGCGCGCGCCGCTCGGCGAGCTCGGCGATGCCCTCGAGCACGTAGTCCATATGCGCCTGCGTGTAGACGCGGCGCGGGATCGCGAGCCGCACGAGCTCGAGCGCGGGCGGGCGGTACGAGCCGTCGGGTCGCTTGCCGAACATCACCGAGCCGATCTCGCAGCTGCGGATGCCTTCGGCGCGATACAGCTCGACCGCGAGCGCCTGCGCTGGGAACGCGGGCTGCGGGATGTGCGGCAGCAGCGCGCGCGCATCGATGTAGACCGCGTGGCCGCCAGGCGGTCGCATCGTCGGCACGCCGGCGCGCTCGAGGCCGTCGGCGATGTAGCGCGTGACCGCCTCGCGATACGACAGGTAGCTGTCCTCGAGCACCTCGTCGAGCCCGACCGCGATCGCCTCGAGGTCGCGCGCCGCGAGCCCACCGTACGTCGGGAAGCCCTCGGTGAGGATCAGCCGGCTGCGCAGGTCGGGCACCCACGCGCCGTCGCGCAGCGCGATGAAGCCGCCGATGTTGACGAGCCCGTCCTTCTTCGCGCTGACGAGGCAGCCGTCCGCGAGGTCGAACACCTCGCGCGCGATGTCGCGCGGGCTGCGATCGGCCTGGCCGGGCTCGCGCGTCTTGATGAACCACGCGTTCTCGGCGAACCGGCACGCATCGAGCAGCAGCGGGATGCGCTCGCGCCGGCAGACCGCCGAGACCGCGCGCAGGTTCTCGAGCGAGACCGGCTGGCCGCCGCCGGTGTTGTTCGTGATCGTCGTCATCACGAACGGGACCCGGCCGCGATGCTCGACGAGGAATGCCTCGAGCCGGCCGACGTCGACGTTGCCCTTGAACGGATGCTCGAGCCGCGGATCGCGCGCCTCGGGGCACACGAGATCGACCGCCTCGACGCCGAGCTGCTCGAGGTTCGCGCGTGTCGTATCGAAGTGGTTGTTCGACGGCACGAGCTCGCCGGGCTTGCAGTGCAGCGAGAACACGAGGTGCTCGGCGGCGCGGCCCTGGTGCGTCGGGATGATGTGGTCGTAGCCGGTGATCCGCCGGACGACCTCCTCGAACCGGTAGAAGCTGCGCGAGCCGGCGTAGCTCTCGTCGGCCGTCATCATCGCGCCCCATTGCGCGGCGCTCATCGCGGTCGTGCCGGAGTCGGTGAGGAAGTCGAACGTGACGTCGGTCGCGTGGACGCCGAACAGGTTGTAGCCGGCGGCCGCGAGGATGCGCTCGCGCTCGTCGACCGTGCGCAGCGGCAGCGGCTCGACGACCTTGATCTTGAACGGCTCGATGATCGAGCGGCCGGGACGGCGCGGCGCGGTCATGTCAGGTACCCGCGGCGCTGCTGATCGCGCTCGATCGATCGGAACAGCGCGCCGAAGTTGCCCTCGCCGAACGACAGGTGATTGCGGCGCTGGATCAGCTCGATGAAGATCGGCCCGATCAGGTTCTTCGTGAAGATCTGCAGCAGATAGCCGGCGGCGTCGCCGTCGACGAGCACGTTGCGCCGCGCGAGCTCGCCGCGGTCCTCGCGCACGTTCGGCACGCGCTCGAAGACGTCGCGATAGTAGTCGGCGTCGATGTCGAGAAATTCGATCGGCGTGCCCTCCAGCGCGCGCAGCGAGCCGAGGATGTCCTCGGTGAGGAACGCGAGGTGCTGGATGCCCGGACCGTGGTACTGCTCGAGGTACTCGTCGATCTGGCTGCCGGTCTCGGTGCCCTCGTTGATCGGGATGCAGAACGTCCCGCAGGGCGAGCGCAGCGCGTACGACTGCAGGCCGGTCTTGACGCCGCGGATGTCGAAGTAGCGGACCTCGGTGAAGCCGAACACTTCGCGATAGAACGCCGACCACCGGCCGAGCTCGCCGCGCGGGACGTTGTTCGTCAGGTGATCGATCCGCGTGAAGCCCTTCGACGGAACGCGATCCGGGCGATCGAGCCGCACGAAGCCGAGCGAGATCCAGGTGTCGCGCGGATCGACGAAGTAGATCAGCGAGTCGCCGATGCCGCGCACGGCCGGGACGCACGAGCCGTCGTTGTCGTGCAGGTCGCCGGTCGCCGCGATCGCGCCACGCTGCACCGCGACCCGTGCCGCCTCGTCGGAGCTGCCGGCGTACCAGCCCATCGCGGAGATGCACGGGCCGTGGACCGCCGCGAACCGGTGGCTGCACGACGAGCTCGAGCGGTCGAGCACCATCCGCATGTCGCCCTGCTCGTAGAGATCGAGCCGGCGCGTCGGGTGGCGCATCGTGCGCGAGAACCCGAACGCGAGCAGCAGGCGATGGATCGGTTCCGGATCCGCTGCCGCGAGCACCATGAACGCGAGCCCGCGCAGCCCGCACGGGTTCCCGGCGTCGGTCGCTGCCTGCTTCGTCATCGCTGCACCTCCGGCTGCCAGCTCTTCCAGTAGTCGACGACCTCGAGCCGCTCCGCGGCGTCACAGATGTCGAGCGGGCGGCGGGTGTCGATCATCACGGCGACCTCCTCGGTGCGCTGCGCGGCCGGCGCGCGCGCTGCGGCCTTCGCCTGCGGGCCGTGGTGGATGCCTTGCGGATGGAACGTCAGCATCCCGGGCCGGATCCCGTCGCGGCTGAAGAACTCGCCCGCGTGATAGAACAGCACCTCGTCGAAATCGATGTTCGAGTGGAAGAACGGCACCTTGAGCGCGCGCGGATCGCCGTTCTCGAGCGGCCGAGGCGCGAACGTGCAGATCGCGACGCCCGGCGCGACGAACGTCGTATGCGCGGACGGCGGCAGATGATAGCGGTCGCTCGACACCGGCCGGATGTCGCGCACGTTCAGCTGCCACACCGTCAGCGTGCCCTTCCAGCCGACGACGTCGAGCGGACAGTGCGGGTAGTAGACCGAGGTCAGTGTGCCCTGGCGCTGGATCACGACGCGCCACTCGCCGGGCCGGCTGCCGCCCTGCCCCGCGGCGAGCTGGCTCGTCTCGTCGGGCGACGGCACGCGCAGCACCGCGGGATCGAACAGCGCGTGCTGGCCGAGCATGCCGCGGTCCGGTAGCGCGAGCTCGCCGGTCGTCTCGACGACGAGCAACCGGGTCTCGCTCGACGGCGCGAGCCGGTACAGCGTGCCGCGCGGGATCACGAGATAGTCGCCGGGCTCGTACGCGAGCGGCCCGAAGTCGGTCTCGAGCCGGCCGGCACCGGCGTGGACGAACAGCAGCTCGTCGCCATCGGCGTTGCGGAACAGGTACGGCATCGGCTCGCGCACGGTCGCGACGTGCAGCTTGCAGTCGGCGTTCGCGAGCACCGTCGTGCGTGCGAGATAGTCGGTGCCGGCGGCGGCCTGCAGATCGTAGAGCCGCGGCCGCAGCGGGCCCTCGATCCGCGTCCAGCCGACCGGCGCGTGCTCGCGATACAGGTGTGCGTAGCGTCCGAAAAAGCCGTTGCGCGCGTACTCCTCCTCGACGGTGCCCTCGGGAATCGCGACATGCGCCTGGAGCGCGACACGGCCTCGAACGTGCGGGATCGACATACCTGATGCTGGCCTCCCGCGCTCGCACAAGAAAACAACGATGTTTCGGCTATGATGGTGCACGCCGTGCACAATGTTCCGGTCACCCTCGAACAGGCGCGCGCGCTCGACGCGCTCGAGCGGACCGGCACGTTCGCGCGTGCCGCCGAGGAGCTGCGGCGCGGCCACACGTCCGTGCTGTACCTGATCCGGACGCTCGAGGATGCGGTCGGGTTCCCGGTGCTCGATCGGTCCGGCTACCGGACGAAGCTCACCGCGCGCGGCCGCCGCGTGCTCGAAGGCTGTCGCGCGCTGCTCGCGGCCGAGGCAGGGCTCGCGACAACGATCGCCGAGCTCCACGCCGGCTGGGAGCCGACGCTCGCGGTCGTGTTCGACGGCATCGTGCCGATCGATCCGCTGCTGCGCGCGGTCGGCCGGCTCGTCGCCGAGAAGGTGCCGACGCGGATCGATGTCCGCGCCGAGTTCCTCGGTGGCGTCGAGGATGCGTTCGAGCGCGCCGGTGCCGACCTCATGATCGCGGTGCTGCCACCGCGCGAGGCCGACCTGACCGCGGTCGAGCTGCCGCCGCTACGCGCCTCGCTCGTCGCGCGCGCCGATCATCCGGTCGCGCGCGGCCGCCACGACGAGCGCGGCCTGATGAGCCACTTGCTGCTCACCGTCCACGGCTCGGATCCGCGGCTCGAGCTATCGACCGCCGGCATCGAGGCGCGGTCGACCGTGCGGCTCAACGACTTCGCGTCGAAGCGCGCCGCGATCCTCGCCGGCATCGGCTACGGGTGGCTGCCGGACGTGATGATCGAGTCCGAGCTCGACAGGCGCCGGCTCCGCCGCGTGCGATGGACGCGACCGTCGACGCACGTGTTCCACCCGCGGCTGTATCACCGCGGTCAGCCCGGGCGCGCGGCGCGCCAGCTGATCGAGGCGCTCGCGTCCTGACCCGAAAATGGCGAACGCCGCATCCCGTACAAGATGCGGCGTTCAGACCGAAGTGCGGTGCGCTCAGTCCGCCCAGGTCACGAACGTGACCGAGAGCTCGCCGCCGCCGTGATCGTTCACGTACAGCTCGGTGCGGCCGTCGTGCGACGACGACATCAGCTCGCCCCACTCCGCGGGGTTCTCGCCGGCCTGCTTGCCCTGCGTCGCGACCATCCCGACCGTCGTGGTCGAGTCGGTGTGCGAGTAGATCGTCACCAGCTCGTCGTAGTCGTGCTGGTTCGGATGCTGGTTCGTGGATGGATCGTTCGTGTAATCCATGCACGTGTTCAGGTTCGCGTTGTTGAAGTTCTCGTCCTGGTGATCGAGGCCGAGCGTGTGACCGACCTCCTGGCACGTGACGAGGTTGCGCCACGCCGGCGTGTTGTACTGCGCCGTGTTGAAGTACGTGTCGTTCAGCTTCACCGTGCCCTGCGTGATGTGCGTGCCGCCGGTGATCGAGATCGACGCGATGCCGAGCCAGCCGTTGTTGCCGTAGGTGTCGTTGCACACCTCGACCCGGCCCGTGGTGCCACGGCAGCGGCCCTTCGCGGCGCCGGTGACCTTCGTCAGGTCGAGCACGGTCGACTTGCTCCAGTCGCTCACCGTCGTGTCGAGGTTCGCGTCCCAGCGGCTGTCGACGTTGTCACCGACCTTGAGCGTGAACGGATTGCTCGTCCGCGCCCAGTGGTAACCGCCCCACGAATGGCTCTCCTGATCGACCGAGCTGGTGTTGTCCACCGCGCAGCCAGCGCATACCGCAATCGCAAGCCCGAACAGTTTTGCAAAGCGCATTTCGAGTCCTCCCTCTGTGCGGCGCATCTTGACGCCAGTTCGATCGCGACGTCGAGCGCGAACGTGCACGATCGACGTGTCCTCACCGTGCCCGACGGTCTCGCAGATCGCTGGGGTCGTGAGGCAGCACACCAGACGCATCGTTGGTGCTCCAACGGTCAGTGCACGAACAGGTAATGAGTGACGTTCTGCGCGTCGAGCACGTAAATGCCGTAGCCGGCGGCACGTTCCCGCTGTGTCGGAATCGCCCAGTACACGACCGAGCCGGGGAACATTGCCTCGACCTTCGCGACCGCGTCGCGGAGCGTGAGGCTCGCGCACTGGACGAGCGTCAGGTCGCGCGCCGCGCGCGTCAGGTGCTCCTCGTCCGGGACCTCGAACGTCTCGCTGCTCGGGGTCCACGCCGCCGCGGTCGGATCGCCGGCGAGCTCGGTGAACGTGTTGTGCTCGGCGGACGCCGCGATGTCCTGCGCGGGATACACGCTGAGGCTGAGCGCGCCGTCGTCGCCGACCTCGAGCTTCGCCTCGATCGGCACGCCGTGATCGCGTTCGACCTGCGCGAGCGCAGCGGACATCGCGATCTTCGAGGTCCGGACGATCGCGACATCGTCGCCGAGCTCGGGCGCGCGCGCGTCGGTCGCTCCGGCGCCGGGCGAGGTCCCGAGATCGAGCACGCCGCTCGTGCGATCCGCACCATTGTCGACGAACCGGTACGTGCTCTTGCCGCGATCGTCGAGCGCATAGGTGCCGTAGCCCGGGCGGCCGCCGTGGACCGTGGGCACGGCCCAGTACACGACGCCGCGATCCGATTCCTGGTCGACCGCGTCCGCGAGCGTCAGCGAACCGAGCTGGACGAGCGTCAGATCGCGCGATGACCGCACGAGGTGCTCCTCGTCATGGAACGGCTCGAGGCTCGGTGCCCAGGTCGCGGGCGTCGGATCGCCGGCGAGCTCCTGGAACCGATTGCGCTCGGCGTCGAGCGCGATCGAGGCGCCGAGCGGATAGGTCGACAGGCTGAGCTGGCCGTCGTCGCCGAGCTCGTACTTCGCCTCGATCACGGCGCCGGTCTGCGCCGCCTGCGCGAGCCCCGCGGCCATCGTGGTCGTCGCCCGCCGGACGACGGCAGGATCCTCCCCGAGCTCCGGCCGCCGGCCGTCGTCGGGCCCGTCTTGCAGGCCGGGATCGGGATCGTCGGTGTTGTCGCCGCACGCGGGCAACAGCGAGCCCGACGCGAGCAGGATCGCGAACAGATGAAAGCCAGACATGGAGTGCTCCTCGTGTGTGGCGCCAGGAGGAGCCTCCGCGCGGCAGTCGCATCGAAATCGACACGACCGCGGCGGTGTCAGCGGCAGTTATGGCTCGTGTAGTTCTTCGTCCCGAAGTACAGCGCCGTGTTGCCGTTGAACACCGCGCGGATCGCGACGCCGTCCTTGCGCTCCTCGTAGTGGAGGTGCGGGCCGGTCGAGCCGCCGGTGCTGCCGACCTCGCCGATCTTCTGGCCACGCCGGACGCTCTGGCCGACGCTGACGGTCTGCCGCGACAGGTGCGCGTAGCGCGTGCGGTAGCCGTTGCCGTGCGCGATCTCGATCCAGCGGCCGTAGCTCACGCTGCCGAGGTTCTCGACGCGAACGACCGTGCCGCCGGCGGCGGCGACGACGGTGTCGCCGAAGTCGTTCGCGCGATTGAAGTCGACCGCGAGCGGCGGGCTGTGATCGCGGCGCGTCGAGCCCGACCACACCTGGCCGCACGGAAACGGCAGCTGGAACGCGGGCACGGTGATCGCGATCGTGTCGTCGTCGGGGATCGCGAGCTCGCGATCGTCGAGGTCGGACACGACCTCGTCGGCGACCGGCCCGGGATCGGCGTACGTCGCCTCGAGCTCGTCGCCGGCGACGTCGTCGAGATCATCGGTGGCGCAGGCGGCAAGCGCGCTCGCGGCGACGAGCGAGAACAGGACATGGGTCACGGACATCGAACGCATGCAGTCACTCCTTTCGAGTGCGGCCGCGTCGAGCAAGGCGCACGCCATGCGCTAACCCGCGCAAAGCGTTCGTCGCCGTCGACGACGCTGTTGCGGTGCGTGCTACACGTGCAGACGGTCGTGCGCGATGTAGGACACCTCGTCGCACGCGGCCTTCGTTGACGCGCAAAAACGCGACCCGGATACTGGGCGTGATGGGCGTATCGCGGTGCTGGGCGCTGATGCTCTCGCTCGCGCTCGGTTGCGATTCGCGCGCCGGCGACGAGCACGAGCATGACGCCGGTCACGCTGACGATGCGCTGCACGTCGACGACGCGCGCGATCCGGCGACCCAGCCATGCGACGCGACGAACTGGTCGGTGCTGTATCCCGATCTCCGGCTGTGCGCGCTCGGCGGTGTGGTCCTCGACGGCCAGAGCCTGCGGCGCGCGGATCTGACGTCGGCGACGCTCGTCGACAGCCGGCTCGCGAATGCCGATCTGTTCGGGGCGACGTTGCTCGACGTGCGCGCGAGCGGCGTCGACCTCGACGGCGCGAAGCTGACCGGCGTCGACGCGTCCGGCGCGGATCTGTCGCGCGCGTCGTTGCGCGGCGCCGTGCTGACGAACGCGATCCTGACGTCTGCGATCCTCGACGGTGCGATCACCGACGAGACGACGATCTGTCCAACCGGCACGTCCGGACCGTGCTGGTGAAGGGAGCTGCGATGCGATCGATCCTGGGATTCGTGATGGTGATGGTGGTCGCGGCGGGTTGCGTCGACGACGACGAGCTGGCCGCGCGCACGGCATGTCCCGCGACGAACGTGATCGCCGATCCGCCGCAGTTCCAGTGGACGTTCCACCCCGCGTCGCCGACGAACCCGACGCCGTACTTCAGCGGGATCCTCGAGTACGGCCAGGCGACGATCGACATCGGCGGCCAGACGCTGACGACGCGCGCGTACCGCCAGGCCGGCGGCACGTTCACGATCCCGGGCCCGACGATCACGATGAAGCCCGGGAACAAGTACGTGCTGCGCTATCGCAACTTGCTGCCGTTCGAGCCGGCGAGCACGCAGCACAACGTGCTCAAGGATCCGAACGTCTCGAACCTGCACACGCACGGCGTCCACATCTCGGGCGAGTCACCGAGCGACGACGTCACGCGGTTCTTCGAGGGCACGCACGGCGGCGACTACGTCTACGACATCCCGGCCGACCACATGGGCGGCACGTACTGGTATCACGCGCACCACCACGGCGCGACGTTCCTCCAGGTGTCGACCGGCGCGTTTGGCCAGATGATCATCGACGACAGCGGCGATAACCTGCCGGCGAACGTCGCCGCGATGACCGAGCGCCAGCTTCTCGTCGCGTTCCTCGATCCGAGCGTCGCGGGCACCGGTGGCGACACGATCGTGGGCGGCACGTTCTCGGCGCAATGGACCGTCAACGGCACCGTCAACGGCAGCCTGTGCATGCTCGCGGACGAGTGGCAGCACTTTCGCGTCCTGCTCGCGGACCGCGACGCGACCGAGAAGACGTTCGGGATCGGTGCGAACTGCGAGATGATGCTGCTCGCGCGCGACGGCGTGTGGCGAACGACCGCGCCGCTCGCGATGCCGACGCGCTCGATCAACCTCACCGGTGCATCGCGCGCCGACTTCGCGGTGCGCTGCACGAACGACTCGGTGATCACGATCAACGGCTCGACGGTCGCGAGCATCCTCGTCAACGGCACCGGCAACGCGACGGTCGGCCCGTTCACGAACGGCGCGACCGGCACGACGTGGTCGGCAAAGCGCCCGGTCTACCTGCGCGATCTGCGCGGCGTCACGACGGTCCACACCGAGGACATCCGCATGGGCGCACGCGCGCTCAACGGCGTCGCGTTCGACGAGACGGTGCCGAACATGACGCTGACCGCGAACCAGGTCCAGCAGTGGAACGTCAGCGGCAGCACGCAGCACCCGTTCCACTTGCACGTCTATCACGTGCAGGCGCAGAACTGCACCGGCGCCTACGAGAACGGCGAGTACTACGACGTGCTGTCGAACCCGTGCTCGGTGCGCTTCGATCTGAACGCGGCGACGAGCTCGGTCTACGAGGGCCGCACGATCATGCACTGCCACATCCTCGAGCACGAGGATCAGGGCGCGATGGGCTGGGCCGATGTCGTCGGTGGCTTGCCGCCGCCGAGCTTTCCGGCGGACACGAGCATCGTCGGCACGTACGGCGAGACGTACACGCAAGGCGGTCCCGAGTGGTGCACGAGCAACGCGAGCTGCAGCGATGGCAACGCGTGCGATGGCACCGAGACCTGCGACGCGACCACGGGCACGTGCGCCGCCGGCACCTCGTTGAACTGCGACGACGGCAATCCGTGCACGGCCGACAGCTGCGATGCGACCACCGGCTGCAAGCACGTCGCGACGACGTGTAGCGGGCCGCCGACGTGCAGCTTCGACGCCGCGAGCGCGACGCTCACGGTGACGATGAATTCGCAATCCGGGACGCTGCTGGCGTCGTCGGGCACCATCAAGATCGGGACGACGATCTGCAGCACGACGACGACCACCGACACGATCGTCGTCAACGGCAGCGGCATGCTGACGATCCGCGGTGACTTCGCGCCCGGCAAGACCGCCGAGCCGAGTGGGCTGTCCGAGATCGAGTTCCAGATCAACAACAACAGCGTCACGTTCGACTTCGATGCCGGCGCCGACACCGTCAAGATCGTCAACACCGGTGCCGATGTGGGTGGCGATGGCGATCAGGACATCACGCTGTCCGCGGCGACGACCGCGGTGCAGTACAAGGGCGGCACCGGCAACGACACGCTCGACGCGAGCGCGTGCACGACGAAGGTCACGCTGTGGGGCGGTGCGGGCGCGGATCGCCTGATCGGCGGCACCGGCAACGACACGCTGCACGGCGACGCCGACGCCGACGTGATCGACGGCAACGCCGGCAACGACACGATCTACGGCGGCACCGGCAACGACACCGAGCGCGGCGGCGCCGGCAAGGACACGTTCTACGAGGACGCGGCGGCGAACGGCAGCGATCTACTCGATGGCGGTACCGAGCTCGACACCCTGACGTACGCGCAGCGCACGACCGCCGTGTTCGTGACGCTCGACGACGGCATCGCGAACGAAGGCGCGGCCGGCGAGGCCGACAGCGTGACCGCGATCGAGAACATCACCGGCGGCAAGGCGGACGACACGATCGTCGGCGACGCGCTCGCGAACACGCTGCGCGGTGGCGCCGGCAACGACACGATCTCGGGCCGCGGCGGCGCCGATACGCTCTACGGCGATGGCGGCAACGACCGCGTCGACGGCGAGGCCGGCAACGACAAGCTGTACGGCGGCCTCGGCAACGACACGCTCGTCGGTGACCTCGCCGGCACCGACCTGTTCGTCGGCGATGCCGGCGACGACACGATCATCGACAACACCGACGGCCATCCCGAGACGGTGAGCTGCGGCGACGGCATCGACACCGTCGAGACAAACACCGGGGAGGACACGTTCACCGCGTGCGAGACGTTCGTCGCGCCCTGATCGCGCTCGCGCTCGTCGCGTGCGGGGACAACGACGCGGCGGTGCCGGCGCCGATCGCGTGCGTCGATCCATGCGCGCCGTTCGGCTGCGACACGCGCGATGGCACGTGCTTCTTCGAGTGCACGACCGCCGCCGAGTGCGCGACCGACCGCGTGTGCGTCGACGGTGCGTGCGTCGGCACCGAGTGCACGGCCGGTAGTGCCGAGGTGTGCGCGCCGTACGGTTGCGATCGCGGCACGTGCGCGACCGACTGCGCGGCGGCGCCGTGCGCGACCGGGTTCTATTGCCGCGGCGACACCCACGCGTGCGTGCCGCGCTGCACGCGCGCCGGCGATCCGGTCTGCGAGGGCTATGTCTGCGATGTCACCGTCGGCGAGTGCGAGCCGTACTGCGCGGACGGTGAGGTCGCGTGTGCCGCGGGCTATCGCTGCACCGCCGACCAGCGCTGCGTCGTCGACGACACCGCGCCGGCGTGCGCCGCTGGCTGCGGGCTCTACGCGTGCCTCGTACCGCTCGGCCGGTGCGCGACCCACTGCGTCGATACGATGGAATGCGCGGCCGGCGCGACGTGTGTCGCGAATCAGTGCCAGTAGCGGCTTATGCTCGGGCCATGAACCGGATCGGTGACTTCGCGCTGATCGGAGACTGCCACTCGGCCGCGCTCGTCGGTCGCGACGGCCGGATCGAGTGGGCGTGCTTCCCGCGCTTCGATTCGCCCGCGGTGTTCTGCGCGATCCTCGATGCCGAGCGCGGCGGCGCGTGGGCGATCACGGCGACCGGCACGACGTCGTCGCATCGCGCGTACGTCGGCGGCACGAACGTGCTCGTCACGACGTTCGTGACGCCGACCGGCACCGCCGAGCTCACCGACTGCATGCCGGTCGAGCAGACCGATCCGGCGCAGCCGAAGCGCACGACGCCGCACGCCTCGATCATGCGCCGCGTGCGCTGCACCGCGGGCACGGTCGAGATCGTCGTGGAGCTCGCGCCGCGGTTCGAGTACGGATCGTTCTTGCCGCGGTTCCGGCTGACGAGCGAGGTCTCGGCGGACATCGTCGGCGGCGCCGACGCGCTGTACGTCCACGCGACGCGGCCGCTCGCGATCACGAACAACGCGGTGACCGCGCGCTGGCAGCTCGCCGCCGGCGAGTCGGCGTGGATCGATGCGGTGTGGCGGCCGTCGTACGAGCCGAAGCTGCAGACGATGGACGCCGCCGATCACCTCGCGGAAGGCGAGCGCCGGCTCGACGCGACGATCAAGTTCTGGCGGACGTGGCTCGCGGGCTGCAAGTACGACGGCGTGCATCGCGACGCGGTGCTGCGCTCGGCGCTCGTGCTCAAGGCGCTGACGTTCGCACCGTCGGGCGCGATCGTCGCGGCCCCGACGACGAGCCTACCCGAGGAGATCGGCGGTCACCGCAACTGGGACTACCGGTTCACGTGGATCCGCGACGCGACGCTGACGCTGACGTCGCTGTTCGTGATGGGCTTCGTGCAGGAAGCGGACGATTTCAAGTTCTGGCTCGAGCGGACCGGTGCCGGCCGCCCGGAGGATCTGCAGATCATGTACGGCATCGGCGGCGAGCGCTGGTTGCCCGAGCTCGAGCTGCCGCACCTCGCCGGTCATCGCGGCTCGGCACCGGTGCGGATCGGCAACGGCGCGGTCAAGCAGATGCAGCTCGACGCCTACGGCCAGCTGCTCGAGGCCGGGTACCTGTACGCGAAGGGCGGCGGCACGTTGACCGAAAGCAACTGGGCGTTCCTCGCCGGGCTCGTCGAGATCGTGTGCCAGCGCTGGCAGAAGCCGGACCAGGGGATCTGGGAGATCCGCGACGAGCCGCGCCACTTCACGCACTCGAAGGCGAACTGCTGGCTCGCGCTGCATCGCGGGCTGCAGCTCGCCGCGATGCGCGGGCTGCCGTGCGATCGCACGCGCTGGGAGACCGAGCGCGATCGGCTGCGCGCGTTCATCGTCGAGCAATGCGCGCCGAACGGCTGGCTGCAGCAGGCCGCCGGGCACGCGGTGCCGGATGCCGCGGCGCTGCTCGTGCCGTCGCTCGGCCTGTTGCCGTCGGATCATTCGATCGTGCGCGAGACGGTCGCGGTCGTGCGGCGTTCGCTCGAGCGCGACGGCCTCGTGTTCCGCTACCTCGCGCCCGACGGGCTCGCCGGCGGCGAAGGCGCGTTCCTGCTGTGCTCGTTCTGGCTCGTCGACTGCCTGACGCACGCGGGTCAGCTCGACGAGGCGGAGGCACTGCTCGGCACGCTGCTCGGCCACGCGAACGACGTCGGACTGTTCGCGGAGGAGATCGATCCCGCGACCGGCGAACCGCTCGGCAACTTCCCGCAGGCGTTCAGTCACATGGCGCTCGTCACGTCGTGCGCGCACCTGACCGCGGCGCGCAAGGGACTGATCCCGCCGGGAGCGCACGATTACGCCGAGCTCGCGCTCGATCGCTTGCTCGCGATCCGCAAGCCGTAGCACTACCATCGCGGCGTGGACTTCACGCATCGCGATCTGAAGGCGGTCGGCAAGCGCGTGTTCCGGCTCGGGCTCGCCGCGAACTACGGCATCGAGGAGGCCGGGATTCGATCCGCGTTCGAGCGCGGCATCAACTACGTGTTCGTCACGCCGCGCGGCGCGATGACGAAGCCGCTGCGCGAGGTGCTCGCGCGCGATCGCGAGCGGCTCGTCGTCGCCGCCGGCCCCCTGGTCGGCTGGTTCGGCGGATCGATCCGCCGCAGCGCCGAGCGCACGCTGAGGAAGCTCGGCACCGACTACCTCGACATCTTCCAGCTGACCTGGCTCGGCGTCGCGTCGGCGTGGAACGACCGCACGCTGTCCGAGCTCCGCCACCTCAAGGAGTCCGGCAAGGTCAAGGCGCTCGGCGTCTCGATCCACGACCGCGAGCGCGCCGGCAAGCTCGCGGACGACTCGCCGCTCGACATGCTGATGATCCGCTACAACGCCGCGCACCCCGGCGCCGAGCGCGACATCTTCCCGCACCTCGCGAAGCGCCAGCCGAGCATCGTCGCGTACACGGCGACGAGCTGGCGCAAGCTGCTGAAGCGGCCGCGCGGCTGGGACGGAAATGTGATGTCCGCCGGCGACTGCTACCGGTTCTGCCTGTCGAGCCCGCACGTCGACGTCGTGCTGACCGGGCCGGCGAGCGCGCAGCAGCTCGACGACAACCTCGCGGCGCTCGCGAAGGGCCCGCTGACCGACGACGAACAGACCTGGATGCGGTCGTTCGGCGCCGCGGTCCACGGCTAGCTATACTGTCGCCTCGGTGGCTTGCCTCGACGACCAGACGGTGGCGGCGTTGCTCGGCGGCAAGCTCGCGCGGGCCGAGCGCGACGTGGTCGACGATCACGTCGATGGCTGCGCCGCGTGCCGCCAGCTCGTCGCGAACGCGGCCCGCGATCACGTCGCGCGCGAGACCGTCGTCGACGGCGATCGCCGCGTGTCGACCGGCGCCGAGACGCTGCCTGCCGGCGACGGCGAGCGGATCGCGCTCGCGCCCGGCACCGTGGTCGGCCGCTACGTCGTGCGCGACCTGCTCGGCGCCGGCGGCATGGGCGTCGTCTACGAGGCCCACGATCCGCAGCTCGATCGCGTGATCGCGCTCAAGGTCGTGCGCGCCGGCAACGATCCCAGCCGCGCGGCCAGGTTCGTGCGCGAAGCCCAGGCGATGGCGCGCGTGTCGCATCGCAACGTCGTGCCGATCTACGACGCCGGCCAGGCCGAGGGGCTCGTGTTCATCGCGATGAAGAAGATCGACGGCCTGCCGCTGCGCGAGCACCTGAAGCAGGCGGGGATCACGAAGGCGCAGCGCGTGCGGCTGCTCGTCGACGCGGGGCGCGGGCTCGCCGCCGCGCACGCCGCCGGGATCGTCCACCGCGACTTCAAGCCCGACAACGTGCTCGTCGATGCCGACGGCACGGCGCAGGTCGCCGACTTCGGGCTCGCGGCACTCGCTGCCGACGAGCCAATCAGCGGCGACGCGTTTCGGACCGCGACTGGCGCCGTGCTCGGCACGCCCGCGTACATGGCGCCCGAGGTCAAGCGCGGCGAGCGCGCCGATGCGCGCAGCGATCAGTACAGCTTCGCGGTCACCGTCGACGAGACGCTCGGGACCGCGCGCTCGCGCCGCGTGGCGAAGGCGACCGAGCGCGCGAGTGCGGACGATCCGGCCGCGCGCTTTCCGTCGATCGAGCCCGTGATCCAGGCGCTCGAGCACCGGCCGCTCGTGCCGTGGCTCGCCGGTGGCACGGTCGCGCTCGGTGCCGTCGCGTACCTCGCGTGGCCGGCGGCGAGGCCGGACGGCGCGCTCGCGTGCGAGACCGCCGCGACCGAGCGACTCGCGTCGGCGTTCGGGCCCGAGGCGCGGCGCGCGATCGCCGATCGGCTCGCGCACGCGCCGCGCGTGCACCCCAAGGATGCCGATGCCGCGCTCGCGAGGCTCGACCGGTTCGAGGCCAACTGGCTCGCGTCGCGCAAGCAGACGTGCCGCGCGGCCGCGAGCGGCGAGCTGTCGGCCGAGCTCGCGGATCTGCGGATGGCGTGCCTCGACGAGAAGCTCGACGCGCTCGGTGTCGTCCGCGAGCGCATGCAGCAGGTGCCGCCGGAGCGCGGTGAGGCGGCGCTCGCGATCGCCGGCGTGCTCGGCGGCGTTGACGCGTGCGCGAATCCGGCGGGGCTGCGCGCCCGTGCAGCGATCGGACCGATCGCGATCGCGCACACGCGCGCGCTGCGCACGCAGATCTTCGACGCGCACACGTACCTCCAGCAGGGCGACTACGCGCGCGCGATGCAGATGTTCGATCACGTGCTCGCCGAGGCGCGCCAGGCGGCGCTGCCATCGGTCGAGGCCGAGGCGATCCTGAGCCGCTCGGTCGTGCTCGCCGAGACCCACCAGCCCGGCGCGACCGAGGGCTTCCACGAGGCGCGCGCGATCGCGGAGCGAATCGGCGATCGCGAGCTCCGGATCGACGCGCTGCTCGCGCTGCTCGCCGACGCCTCGAAGGATCGCGCGCGCGCGAGCGAGGTCGACCTGCTGCGCAAGCTGATCGAGAGCGGGCTCGCCGAGCTCGGCGGCGATCAGGCGTCGCGCCGCGGCAGGCTCGCCGGCAACCTGACGAACTACTACGCCGCGAAGCGCGACTGGGCCGAGGCGATGAAGCAGGCGCAGGAGGCGACGCGGCTGTTCACGCAGGTGATCGGCCCGATGCATCCGTACACGCTGATGACGCGCAGCACGCAGGCACAGCTGTACTCGTCGCAGAACGACCAGCCGCGCGCGCTCGCGATCACGCGCGAGTTGCTCGCCGATCTGCGCGCGCAGTACGGCAACGAGCACCCGCTCGTCGCGCAGGCGAAGGTCTCTGAAGGCATCTACCTCGCGCACGACCAGCACAACACCGAGGCCGACGCCGCGTTTCGCGAGGCGCTCGCGATCACCGAGCGCGTGTACGGTCCGGATCACCCGCGGGTCGCCGAGGTGCTGCGCAAGATCGGCTACCAGAGCCTCGACCGCGATCCCGCGGGATCGCGCGCGGCGTTCGAGCGCGCGATCCGGATCTTCGAGCGCACGAAGGCGCAGCCGACCGATCTCGCCGCGCTGACCTGTGGCCTCGGCGAGGCGCAGCTCGCGGCCGGCGATGCCGCGTCCGCGGTCGCGACGCTCGAGCGCGCGTTCGCGCTGTGGGGCGACTCGCAGGTCGATCCGCACCTGAGGCCGTTCGCGAAGTACGCGCTCGCGCGGGCGCTGTGGGACACGCATGGCGATCGGACGCGTGCGCGGTCGCTCGCCGAGCAGGCGCACGCCGAATTCATCGCGAACGCCGGACCGTGGAAGCCGAAGGCGAAGGAAGTCGAGACGTGGCTGACGAGCCATCGCTAGACGCGATCGTCGCCGCGCACCCGGCGTTCGTCGTCGATCGCGACGCGTTCGCCGCGCACGTCGCGCAGGTCGTCGAGCGCACCGGCGGCGTGCCGTCGACGCTCGCGCTCGAGGATCTGTACCTCGCGTTCGCGGCGGCGCATGGCGATCGCGCGGCGGTCGCCGAGCTCGAGCGCGACGTGCTGCCGGTCGCCGAGCCCGCGCTGCGCGTGTTCGGGGCCGACCGCGAGATGGTGACCGAGTGCCTGCAGCGCGTGCGCGAGCGCGTGCTCGTCGGACCGGATCGTCCCCGCCTGCTCGACTATCGCGGCCAGGGCCGGCTGCGCGCGTGGATCCGCGTCGTCGCGGTGCGCGAGGCGCTGATGATGCATCGCGATCGCAAGCGCGAGATCGGGCTCGGCGATGCGCTGCTCGCGTCCGTCCCGGATCCATCCGATGATCCCGAGCTCGTCTACCTGCGCGGCGAGGTCCGCGACGATCTGCCGGCCGCGCTCGAGACCGCGATCAAGTCGCTCGCGCCGCGCGAGCGCACGGTGCTGCGCTACTCGCTGCTCGACGGGCTGTCGCTCGACGAGATCGGCGCGATCTACCAGGTGAACAAGTCGACGGTGTCGCGCTGGCTTGCCGCGGTGCGCGAGAAGCTGTGGCGCGAGACCCGCGCGGCGCTCGTCGAGCGGCTCGGCGACTCGCAGGACGTGACGAGCCTCGTGCGCGGCCTCCAGCACGGCCTCGCGCTCAGCCTCGAGCGCCTGCTGGCAGACGATTGATCGCGCTGTGAGCGCCTGCCATCGCGCGCACCGGGCTGTCATCGATCTGTCATTGGTCGCGGCCGGCGCGTGCGGCGAACATCGGGGCATGCGCAAGCTGATGTGGTTCGTCGTCGCCGTCGCGCTCGTCGCCTGCTCGAAGTCGTCGAGCACCGACGGTACAGCGACCACGATCCGGGTCGCCGCGGCCTCGGATCTGTCGAAGGCGTTCACCGAGGTCGGCCAGAAGTTCCAGGCGAAGACGAAGGTCGAGATCCAGTTCGACTTCGGATCGAGCGGTCTGCTCGCGAAGCAGATCGAGCAAGGCGCGCCGTACGCGCTGTACGCGGCGGCGAACAAGAGCTTCGCCGAGCAGGTCGCGAAGTCCGGCAAGTGCGACGCGTCCACGATCCAGATGTACGCGCGCGGTCGCGTCGTCGTGTGGACGCCCGACGGCGTCGACAAGCCGGCGAGCCTCGCCGACCTCGCGGACCCGCGGTTCAAGCGGATCGCGATCGCGAACCCCGATCACGCGCCGTACGGCGTCGCCGCGAAGCAGGCGCTCGAGAAGGCCGGGGTGTGGGATCAGATCAAGGACCGGATCGTGCTCGGCGAGAACGTGCAGGCGACGCTGCAGTACGCGCGCACGAAGAACGCCGATGCCGCGCTCGTCGCGCTGTCGCTCTCGATCGTCACCGACGGTGGCAGTGCGCTGCCGGTCGATCCGTCGCTGCACGCACCGCTCGATCAGGCGCTCGTCGTGTGCGGCACCGGTCCGGGCGCGACCGCCGCGAAGCAGTTCGCCGACTACCTCGCATCCGCCGAGGGCCGCGAGATCATGAAGCGCTACGGCTTCCTGCTGCCCGGCGAGACCGCGCCGGACAAGACCGCCGCGCAGTAGCGCCCGGATCGCTGCGCGTGTTACCTACCGGTCGGTAGGTATCCATGCAGCGATTCGACGTGATAGAAAACGTTCGTGGTTTCGAGGGGCTCCGATGCACCGCGCCTGCGCGGGATCCTCGAGCGGGCAGCGCGTCTGATCTGCCAGCACGGCTACGAGGCGACGAGCATGCAGCAGATCGCCGACGCGTGCGGGCTGACGAAGGCCGGCCTCTATCACCACATCGCGACGAAGGAAGCGTTGCTGCTCGCGATCATGCACTACGGCATGGACCTGTTCGAGGAGCAGGTGATCGCGAAGGCCGAGCCGATCGCGGATCCGCTCGAGCGGCTGCGCGAGACGATGCGCCGCAACGTCGCGCTCGTGACCGACGAGGCGTCGAAGGAAGTCACGATCATCCTGCACGAGCATCAGACGCTGACCGGCGAGGCGCAGCGCCAGATCAACGCGCGCAAGAAGCGCTACGTCGACTTCCTCGAGGTCGCGTTTCGCGATGCGATCGAGCGCGGGCAGATTCGCGCGGTCGATCCGACGATCGCGTCGTTCAGCTTCCTCGGCAGCGTGCTGTGGACGTACAAGTGGTACCGGCCCGGCGGCCGGCTCGGTCCGCAGCAGCTCGCGGACGGCATGATCGATCTGTTCTTCCGCGGCCTCTTGCCCTGATCTCGTTGGCCCTGACCGGAGGCCGGTGATGCGCGTCGGGATCTCTGTCGGGATCGACGCGATCGCGCTCGCGGTGCCGCGGCGCTACCTCGCCCTCGAGGATCTCGCGCGAGCGCGCGGCGTCGATCCGGCGAAGTACACGCAGGGCCTCGGCGCGGTCGAGATGGCGATCGCCGAGCCCGGCGAGGACACCGTCGCGCTCGCCGCGAACGCCGCACAGCGCGTGCTCGAGCTGCCGGGCATCGATCGTGGCGCGCTCGGCATGCTCGTCGTCGGCACCGAGACCGGTGTCGATCACAGCAAGCCGGTCGCGTCGTACGTCCACGGCCTGCTCGAGCTGCCGCGCGCGATGCGCGTGTTCGACGCGCAGCACGCGTGTTACGGCGGCACCGCCGGCGTGATGGCCGCGGTCGAGTGGATCGCGTCGGGCGCGGCCGGTGACCGCAGCGCGCTCGTCGTGTGTGCGGACATCGCGCGCTACGGCCTCCACACCGCCGGCGAGCCGACGCAGGGCGCGGGTGCGATCGCGATGATCGTGTCGCGCGACCCCGCGCTCGTCGAGCTCGACGTCGGCTGCTCGGGCACGGCGAGCACGCACGTCCACGACTTCTGGCGGCCGCTCGGCATGCGCGAGGCGCAGGTCGACGGCCACTACAGCGTGCAGTGCTATCTCGACGCGCTCGCGATCGCGTATCGCGGCTGGAAGCGCCGCGCGCTCGACCGCGCGCTCGTGCGGCCGGGATCGCCGGCGAGCGAGCAGCTCGCGCGGATCTGCTACCACGTGCCGTTCTGCAAGATGGCGCGCAAGGCGCACGCGCACGTCCGGCGCTGCGATCTCGAGGACGCGCAGGCGCCGTGGGATGTCGCGGCCGAGGACGCGCGCGCCGCGGCGATGTTCCGCGATCAGGTCGAGCCATCGCTCGCGCTGTGCGCCCGCATCGGCAACGTCTACACCGGCTCGCTGTACCTCGCACTCGCCGGGCTGCTCGACGCGCAGGCGGACGCGCTCGCGCATCACCGCATCGGGCTGTTCTCGTACGGCAGCGGCTGCACGAGCGAGCTGTTCTCCGGCGTCGTCACACCGCGCGCCGCCGACCGCATCCGCGCCGCGCGGCTCGCCGACGTGCTCGCGGCGCGCGACCGGATCTCGATCGACGACTACGAGCACATCATGGCGCGCACGACGCCGCTCGACGCCGCAGGCACCAGCGGCGTTCGGTTCCGAGGCGTCGTCGAGCAGCGCCGGCAGTACGCGCGCAGCTAGCGCTCGCACACGAACGCGCGCATCGTCGGATCGCAGTTCGCGTCGTTCCACACGCCGGACGCGAGCATGATCAGGCAATCCTCGTCGGTGCCGCTGCCGTTGTTCGGCTCGAACGTGTCCCAGTTCGTGTAGCTCCCCGCGATCGCTGCGCCGCCGGACGTCCCCATCCAGAAGCCGCTGCCGTCGGGCCACAGCCACGTGCCTTCGAGCGCCTGGTCACTACCGCCGATGAACACGTCGAGGTTGCCGTGCGTGGCGTCCATCGTCGTGCGGATGAACGCGTTCTCCGCGGTGTCGCCGATCGCCGCGAGCGTGAAGCCCTCGTTCTCGCACACGATGCGCACGCGCGGCTGGGTGTCGGCGACGCCGCAGAACAGATACGTCTTCGGCCCGGCGTTGCGCTGCGGCGCCTGGATCGGCGCGCACTCGGACACGCAGAGCTCCGCCGTCGCCGCGCTGCAGTCGTTGTCGACGCCGTCGCAGACCTCGAGCGCACCGGGATAGACGTACGGATCAGCATCGTTGCAGTCGTCGCCGACCGCGACCGTCCCGGGCTGCGGGCCGCACGAGGCGATCAGCGCGGCCGGGTCGCCGTGACCATCGCCGTCGGCATCGCCGAACAGCATGACCTCGTCGCACTCGACGTCGAAGTGGACGCGGCCGCAGCTCGTCGCGAGCGCGAGCCAGCACCACCAGACGCGTGCCCTCATCGGCCCAGCGTAGCAAACGCCGGATGTCGGCGGTGACCGCTTGCGTCGCACCGCCGACTCCGCGAAGGTGGCGGCATGGAACCGGCGCGTGTCGACGTGGAGCTCAAGTTCTTTCCGCTGATGTGGATCCTGTACCTCGTGAAGCCGTGGCTGTCGGTCAACGGCATGGCGGAGCGTAGGACCTGGGACACGCATAGCCTGTCGCTCGCGCCCGGCCGCTATCAGTTCGAGGCGTGGTTCCCGTACATGTTCTCGTCGCAGACGTGCAAGGGCAGCGTCGTCGTCGATCTCGCCCCCGGTGGCTCGTACAAGCTGAAGTACCGCCCGGCGTGGCTCGTGTTCCTGCCCGGCAAGCTCACCGTCGTCAGCTCGCCCGCGCTGCCGCAGGCGACCGCGCGTCAGCTGCCCGGCAACTGATCATTTGCGCGCGCGATAGCCGAAACCCGGGACGGTCTCGATCTGATCGGCCCACGCGCCGAGGTTGAGGCGCAGCCGCCGCACGTGCGCGTCGACGGTGCGCACGCTGCCGTGCTCGATCTCCCACACGCGGCGCAGCAGGTCCTCGCGCGTGAACACGCGGCCCGGCTCCGACAGCAGCGTCGCCAGCAGCTTGTACTCGAGCGGCCGCAGCTGGAGCGGCGTGCCGTCGCCGCGGACGTCGTGGGTGATCGGATCGACGGTCAACGTGCCGGACGCGAGCAGCTTCGCGGCGGGCTCGGGCTCGCTGCGCGCACGCGGGGCAGCCGCGCGCTCGTCGATCCGGCGGGCGAGCGCACGGACCCGGAGCACGACCTCCTCGACGTCGAACGGCTTGACCACGTAGTCGTCAGCACCGGCCTCGAGTCCGTGGATCCGATCCTCGCGCGCGCCGAGCGCGGTCAGCATGACGATGCCGACGTCGGCGAGCTCGGCGTCCTCGCGCAGCTTCTTGCAGACGTCGAGCCCGGACAGATCCGGCAGCCCGACGTCGAGCACGATCACACGCGGTTGCTGGCGAGCAGCGGCGAGCAGCGCGTCGGCGCCGGTGGTCACGCTCGTGACGTCGAAGCCGGCCTGGCCGAGGCTGTACGCGAGCAGCCGGCAGACGTCACGCTCGTCGTCGACCACGAGAACTCGTACGGCCATGTGAGGATCCTCTACCATTCCTGGCCGATGGCCGCGTCATTTCGCGTCAAGCTGCTCGCCTCGCACGCGATCGTGGCGCTGCTCGTCGGTGCGGTGACGCTCGTCGTCGTCGACCGTCAGGTGTCGCGCCGCATGGAGCAGCAGGTCGACCAGCGACTCGAGGTCCAGGCGAAGGCGGTCGCGCAGTGGATGGAGCGCGCCGCGCATCCGAAGCAGCTGTCGCGCCGGCTCGCGGGTGTCGTCGACGCGCGCGTCACGCTGCTCGACGCGCACGGCAAGGTGCTCGGCGATTCGATCGACCAAGGCGCGGCCGGTACGGCCGGCGCTGGCGACATCGGCGCGGTCAGCGAGGACAGCTCGCCCGAGGTCCGCGCGGCGCGCGAGGGTCGCGTCGGCTTCGAGACCCGCGAGTCGCGGATCGACGGCCAGCCCGTGCGCTACGTCGCGGTCGCCGCGCCCGATAACCAGGTCGTGCGGCTCGGCGTGCCGATCGGCGAGATCGACGAGACGAAGAGCGAGCTGCGCAAGCAGCTGATCGGGGCCGCGATCGTGTCCGTGCTCGTCGCGCTCGGCCTCGCGTTCGTCGTCGTCGGGCCGCTGACGCGCCGGCTGCGCGACGTCACGCTGATCGCGCGCCGGTTCGGCGCCGGCGACTACGACGTCGCCGCGCCACCGCCGGGCCGCGACGAGATCGGCGTGCTCGCCCACACGCTCGCGACCGCGGGCAGCGAGCTGCGCGCGAACGAGCAGCGCCGGCGCGACTTCCTCGCGAACGTCGCGCACGAGATCCGGACGCCGGTGACCTCGATCCGCGGCTACGCGCAGATCCTGTCGAGCGCGCCGGTCGAGCCCGAGACCGGCAAGGAGTTCCTGCAGACGATCCACCGCAATGCGGTCCGGATCGGCGAGCTCGTCGAGGATCTGCTCGAGCTCGAGGCGCTCGAGGCCGGCCAGGGTCCGCCGCTCGCGCGCGAGCAGGTCGCGATCGCGCCGATCGCGCAGCACGTCGTCGAGACGCTGCGCGCGCGCGCCGCCGAGGTCGGAGGCGAGCTCGTCATCGCGGTCGGTGACGTCACCGCGCGCGGCGATGCCGACGCGATCGAGCGCATCGTGCTGAACCTCGCCGACAACGCGCTCCGCCACGGCGGCACCGGCGTCGTCGTCACGCTCGACGCGCGCCGGACCGCCGACGCGACGACGATCACCGTGCACGACACCGGCGGCGGCGTGCCGCCCGAGGACCGCGCGCACATCTTCGATCGGTTCCAGCGCGGCACCGCGCAGCGCGATCCGTCGCGGCCGGGCTCCGGGCTCGGGCTCGCGATCGCGAGAGAGCTCGCTCACGCGATGGGCGGCACGCTCGAGCTGTCCGGTGGCTCGACGTTCACGCTGACGCTGCCGGCGTAGCGTACGATCGCGGCGTGAAGCCCGAGGTCGCGCACGGCACGTGGATCGAGTCGGACGTGCCGCCCCGGCTCGATGCGCTGCAGTGGTCGCGGTGGCACCGGCGCGTCGTGCTCGCGCTCGGCATCACGTGGATCCTCGACGGCCTCGAGGCGAGCCTCGTCGCGAACCTCGCACCGACGCTGCAGGACAGCCGCACGCTCGGGCTGTCCGCGACCGAGGTCGGGATCGCGAGCACGACGTACCTCGTCGGTCAGGTCGCCGGCGCGCTGCTGTTCGGCCACCTGACCGACCGGCTCGGCCGCAAGCGGCTGTTCCTCGTCACGCTCGCGCTCTACCTCGTCGCGACCGCGCTCAGCGGGTTCGCGCCGGGCTTCGAGGTGTTCCTCGTGTTCCGGTTCTTCGCCGGCGCGGGGATCGGCGGCGAGTACTCGGCGATCAACTCGGCGATCGACGAGCTCGTGCCCGCGCGGCTGCGCGGCCAGATCGATCTCGGGATCAACGGCAGCTACTGGGTCGGCGTCGGGCTCGGCGCCGGGCTGACGCTCGTGCTGCTCGATCCCGCGCTCGTGCCGATCGAGCTCGGCTGGCGGCTCGTGTTCGCGCTCGGCTCCGTGCTCGGCATCGCGATCCTGCTCGTGCGCCGCGACCTCCCGGAGAGCCCGCGCTGGCTACTGATGCACGGCCACGTCTCCGCCGCGAACGCGACCGTCGAGCACATCGAGGCCCAGGTCCACGGCGACCGCTCGGACCTCCGGGTCGAGGTCACGCGCGTGCGGATCCGCGTCACCGGCCCGGTCGGATTGCGCCACCTGCTCCACGTGCTCGTGCGTCGCTACCCGCACCGCACGATCCTGGGCCTGTCGCTGATGCTGGCGCAGGCGTTCCTCTACAACGCGATCTTCTTCAGCTACGGCCTGATCCTCGAGACGTTCCATGGCGTCGATCGCGAGGACGTCGGCCGCTACATCGTGCCGTTCGCGATCGGCAACTTCTTCGGCCCGCTGCTGCTCGGCCCGCTGTTCGACCGGGTCGGCCGGCGCGTGATGATCCCGATCACGTACGCACTGTCGGCCGTGCTGCTGCTCGCGACCGGCGGGCTGTTCGTGGCCGGCTTGCTCGACGCGCTGACCCAGACGCTCGCGTGGTCGGTCGTGTTCTTCGTCGCGTCGGCGGCGGCGAGCTCGGCCTACCTGACGGTGAGCGAGCTGTTCCCGGTCGAGCTGCGCGGCATGGCGATCGCGGTGTTCTACGCGTTCGGCACGCTCGTCAGCTCGGTCGCGCCGACGCTGTTCGGTGCGATCGTCGATACCGGCGAGCCGAGCCGCGTATTCCTCGGCTACGTGCTCGCCGCGATCCTGATGCTCGGTGCCGCCGTCGTCGCGCGCACGCTCGGGGTCGACGCCGAGGGGCGGTCCCTCGAGGAGATCACGCGTGAGCCATTTGCAGACGAACCGAGCGTTCCAGCAGCGCGCGATTGATCCGTGCGCTTCGTTACGTGGTCAGCGCGATATGGCTCGCCAACAAATTTGCGGCCGTGCTGGAGCACCGATCCGATATTCGTAAAAACATCGCGAGTCGGTGCAAAGAGCGATTCACGAGCAGGCCAGTCTCGGAGAATTGGTCGATCCATTTCTCGACGACGCTGGCGCTTCGGAGCGCTATACAAATCTGCATCACGTAGTGGTTGACGGATTCGATCGCGACATGGTCTTTGGAGATCGGTAGCGAGTCCGGGTGGAGCAGTCACCGTCGCCTGTGCCACACGGACGCGAAGGAGAGCTGACGTGAAGATGCCGACCTCGATGGGTGCGTCGATGGAGTTCCGGAAACAACGGGTGCTGCTCGCCGACGACGAGCCAGACACGTGCGAAGTGCTGTCGACGATGTTCCAGCTGCTCGGCCACGAGACGCGCAGCGTGTTGCGCGGCCGCGACGTGCTTCGCGTGACCCGCGAGTTCGACCCCGACCTGATCGTGCTCGACATCAGCTTGCCGGACATCAGCGGCTACGAGGTCGTGCGCGCGCTCAAGGCCGAGCGTGCTCGTCCTCGCTATGTCGCCGCAGCGACGGGCTGGAACCGCGCGCAAGACCTGCAGCGCGCGCGACAGGCCGGCTTCGACCACCACGTGCTCAAGCCACTGCAGCTGTCGACGTTACGCCAGCTGCTGCGGCTGTCCGAGCTCCAGCTCGCGAGCTGACGCCGCGCGCGTCCACTGCTCTCTGTGGCTGCGACGCACGTGTCATCAAGCTTCGATCAAGCGCATCAGTTGCAGCGAAACGGGCACGTGTGCTCGAACCGCTCGCAGCCACACGCCACGCTCAGCGCCTGCGCCGCTTCGATCATGCGATCCGACAGCAGGTCGTCCTCGTCCGACGACATCATGACGAGCCGCCGCAGCTCGGCACGCCGCGACTCGAGACGGATCACGGCGAGCGCGGTCAACCGGCCATCGGGATCCTCGGCCACGAGCAGGTAGTGCTCGCCGAGCGGACAGGTGCAGATTTCTGCGATGTCTTCGGCATCGAGCATGCGCGCCATCGCCGGGGCGTCGTGCTCGGTTGCGAGGCGGATCGTCGTGACCATGGGCGACGACGCTGCACGGCCGATGCCGCAGGCCCTGCGAGAAACCAGGTGGGTCACGCGCCGTCGACCGCCCACGCGGCCACGTAGGCAGGATCGCAGATCAAGACGGCATACACCGGCGCGCCGAGCCCGCGGATCTCGAGCCGATCGCCCGCGGCCGCGACCGCGGCATCGCGACCGAGCAGCGCGTCGATCGACCACCGCCGCAGCTTGAGCACCGCCTCGAGCGCGGCCCAGCCGGCGACCGGATCCGGCACCACGATCCCGAGCGATCCGAGCACCGCGGCGACGCGCGACGCGTGGGCGCGGCGGCACAGATCGATCCCGATCGGCGCGTCCGCGACCGCGACCGCGAACCACGCGCCGTCGTGCGCCAGCGACACGTGGCGCGGATCGGCCTCGAGCCGCGGTGCGCCATCGCCGGCGATCGTGGTGCTCGCCGTCGGGCCGAGCACGCGCTTGATCGCGCACCGGCCGCGGATCCACTCGTCGCGGCGGATCGCCGGCAGCGTCGCCACCGCGGCGCGCTCCGCCGGTGACAGCGCGCCGGCGTCGACCGCCAGCTCCGATGCGTGGAGCACGAGAACCCGCGGCGTCATCGCGATCCCCGGCGCTGCCCGAGCCAGGCCGGCAGCAAGAGCAGCGCGACCGACAGGCACGTCAGCTCGCCGAGGATCGCGAGCGCGCCGAACGAGCGCAGTCCCTGGCTGTCGGCGACGAGCAGGCTCGCATAGCCGATCGTCGTCGTCAGCGAGCACAGCGCGACCGCGCCGCCGGTCGCGCGCAGCGTCTCGACGATCTTCGCCGGCCCGTGCTCGCGGTGCCGGAGGTAGATGTTGATCGCGTAATCGACGCCGATGCCGAACGTCAGCGGCAGCGCGATGAAGTTCAGGAAGTTCACGCGTTCGCCGGCGAGCGCGGCGCCACCGACCATCCACAGGACGCCGATCACGAGCGCGGCGAGGACGATCGCGGCACCGCGCAGCCCGCGCGCGAGCACGATCACGAGCAGCGCGACGCCGATCAGCGACGCGAACGTCGCGACCGGACCGTCGCGCACGATCGCCTCGATCATGCCCGCGAACACGACCGCGTTGCCACCGGCGTGGACCTCGCTGCCATCGGCAAGCCGCACCGTGCGGACGACCGCCGCGAGCCGCAGCAGATCGCGGCCGTTCCAGTACGAGATCGCGGGCGACCGGTACGCGATCACGACCGGCGCGAGCTCGCCGCGGACGTCGCGAAACGGCCGCACGATCCCGAGCGGTAGCTGCGCCGGCGTCACCGGGACGAGCGCTGCAGGCGGCTCCCAGCGCTCGTAGCGCGCGACGCGCTCGGGATCGAGGCGGCGCGCGTCGGCGAACAGCGCGCGGATCTCCGCGAGCACCGCGAGCTTCCGCTGCTGGAGCTCGGGCGAGCCCGGCATCACGCGGTCGAGCGAGAGCACCTCGCCGAGCACGCCGGTGCCGCGCTCGCGTAGCGCCTGCGCGAGCTCGGCGGTCTGATCCTGGCGCTCGGCGAGCAGGATCGTCGGCGTCAGCGTGCCGAAGATCGACTCGATGCGCGCGCGCAGCTCGCGGCGATCCGCGGACTGCACGCTGCGCAGCTCGCGCAGGTCGTACTCGAACGGATCGCGCAGGTACGGCACGACGACCGCGATCGCGCCGAGTGAGATCACGAGCGCCGCGCCGAGCACCGCGCGCGGCCACCGCCCGGCGAGCATCGCGAACGGCACACCGAACGCGATCCCGCGTCGCACGCGCGCGACGTCGCGCCGGCGATCCACGACCGCGATCAGCGCTGGCAGCACGACGATCGTCGCGACCCACGCGGCGGCCATGCCGATCGCGCCGATCGCGCCGAACTGGCTGAACCCGCGAAACGTCGTCAGCATCAGCGAGCCGTACGCGATCGCCGCCGCGAGCGAGGCGGTCGCGGTCGCCCGCATCGTGCCGGTCACCGAGCGCGCGACCGCGTCCTCGAGCGAGGCACCGGCGCGGCGCTCCTCCTCGTAGCGCGCGAGCTGGATGATCGCGGCGTTGATGCCGTTGCCGAGGATGATCGAGCCAAGGAACGCGGTCGACGCGTTGAGCTGGCCGAACGCGAGGCTGCCAGCGCCGAGCGCGACCGCGACCCCGCACAGCGCCGGTGCGGCCATCAGCGGCACCGCGCGCAGCCGGCCGTAGAACAGCGCGACGACGAGGCTGACGAGCAGCACGCACAGCCCCGACGACCACGCGAGGTCGCTCTCGAGCGCGTGACGCTCGAGGATCGAGTCGTAGATCGAGCCCGCGAGCCGCACGCGCATCGCCGGATCAGGCTCGCGCGCGCGCGCCTCGGCGATCACGGCCTCGACGCGCTCGACGAGTGCCTCGCCCGCATGCTCGCGAAACTGCGCCTCGGGCGGCCACACGAGGATCACCGCGAGCCCGCCGTCGGCGGTCATGAAGTAGCCGTCGGGATAACGGTCGACCTGCTTCGCGCGCGCGCGGATCCGCGCCTCGATCGCGTCGAGCGATTCACCGTCGTCGTCGAGATCGACGAGCAGCGGGTTCTTGCGCAGCGCGAGCTCGTGGCGCAGCCGATCGCGCGCGTGCTCGAGATCCGCGAGCTCGACGTACAGCCAGCGGTTGCGCTCGACGAACGCGCGCTCGTCCTGGATCCCGATCGCGACGTGCTCGACGAGCGACTTCGGCTCACGCGCGAGGCTCGCGGCGAGCGTCTTCGCGAAGCGCAGGTTCGCGTCGCGCCGCGGGCTCTCGATCGCGATCTGCAGCGGGGTCACCCCGCCGAGGCGGTCCTGGACGCGCTGGGTCGCGAGCACGGCGGGGTCATCGCTCGGCAGCAGCGCGGCGAGATCGGTGACGAGCCGCAGCCGCAGCGCGAGCACGACGCACAGCGCGACGATCGAGAACGCGATCGCGAGCACCATCCCCGGCCGGCGCACGATCGCGCGGATCTGGCGCTCGATATCGGGCACGATCGCAGGCAACGAATCCAGGATAGATCAGGTCGGCGTGGCGGGATCCGGCAACGCGAGGCCGTCTGCGGCCTACCCGAGCAGCCGGATCGCGAGCCACAGCAGGATGCTGCCGCTCGCCAGGATCGTGAGCATCTCGAGCATCGGCACACGTCGGTCATCGCGCGGCACCATCGTCGCGACACTCCTGCGCGACGTCATCCGCGCGAGCTCGGCGGATAGCCGCGTGCCGTCGTCGAGCGTCACGTCGTCGACGAGCCAGCGGTCGCCGTCCTGCCGCATCGCGAACGTCAGCTGGTGAAACACGGGCTCGCGTCGCTCCGCCTGCGCACCCACGTGCCAGGTCGCGACCTCGACGTCGACGTCGGCCATGCCGCGATCGACGGTCGTGTTTGCGATCCGGTATCCGATCACGTTCGTCACGTCGGCGCTGTCCGCCAGCACCGAGCGCAGCGCATCCTCGGCGATCCGGCGGACCGACGCGTCGGTCCGCGGCTCGGGCAGTGCGCGCGCGAGCCGGGCGAGCACGATCGGATGGGCCTGATCGAGCAGCTCCGATGGTGTCGCGTGCGCCGCGACTGCGCGCACGAGCTCGTCGACCGCGCGCCCCGGTCCCGGATCCGAGGGCTGACCTCCCGGCACCCGGAGCGCGGCGAGTCGCTCGACGAGGTCGAGGTCCGTCCGCGCGTCGCGATGACCCGGCGCAAGCGCGAGCGCGCGCTCGAGCGGGAACCGTGCGGCGACATCCTCGCCGAGCAGCAGCAGGACGTGACCGTCGAGCGCGAGCGTGTCGACCCGCTCGTCGCCGAGGATGCGCGCGCGCTCGATCGCGACCCGTGCCTCGCCGAGCCGGTTCGCGCGCAACAGCAGCTCCGCGCCGAGCGCCTGCAGCGCGCCATTGTCGGGGTCCGCCTCGACCGCGGTCGTCCAGCGCGCGAGCGCGGCGTCGAGCTCGTCGCGATCGCGCAGCGCCGTGATCGCCGCGACCTCGTCGGGGCCGCGGGCGTGCGCCGGCCACGGCACGAGCAGCGCACACGCGAGCACGATCGACTTGACGACGACCGCGCGCGGCGGCAGCGGCGTCGTGTGCCGGCGCTGCAACCGCAGCACGATCGCGACCCCGAGCAGCACGAGCGCGCGCACGATCTCGTTCCCCGGCACGCCGAGGTAGGAGTGCACGAGCGCGTCGCTCGGCGCGACCGCGTTCCACAGCGGGATCGGCGCGCACGCGATCGCGAGTGCGGCGACGCCCTTGGCGGCCCACCGCACGCGCAGGCCGCGACCGAGCCCGCGCAGCGCGAGCGCGAGCCCGACGAGCGCCGCGAGCTCGACGACCGGTTCGAGCCGGAAGATCCGCGCGTGCACGTGCGTCGGGCTGCCGTCGGGCTCGAACCCGAGCACCGCGAGGGCCCACTGCACCGCGAGCATCACGAACGCGATGCCGAACAGGACCATCGCCGTCCTCGCGCCGGCACGCGCGCGCGGTACCGCGAGCAGCAGCCAGCCTGCGATCGCGAGCGCCGCGGCCTCGACGAGCGGCACGATCCGCGTCGCGAGGAAGTAGTCGCGGATGCGCTCGAGATCGGTGTGCCAGACCCACGGCAGGATCAGCGCGAGCACACCGGCGAGCACGCTCGCGATCGCACCCGCGATCACGAACGCGAGCGCGAGCCGAGCACGGCGGTCGAGCGTCAGGGGCTGCACGGGCCCACGCTACTACGGGCCCGGCGGATTCCGCCGCAGATTCGCTACCGGGGCCACAGACGGTCTATCCTCGGGGCATGAAGCTCCGGGCAACGCTTCTTGCCATGACCTGCGCCGTGCTCGCCGCTGCATGCAGTGGCGACACCGTACAGTCGTACGACACCTACCAGGAGTGCTTCGACGACAAGGTCGAGCGCAACATGAAGCCGGTGATCGAGTCGATCATCAGCTGCTGCTTCGACCACGAGATCGGCGGCGAGCAGTTCGCGTGCAAGGACACCGCACCCGACTGCATCAACTACCTGACCGCGAACCTGAACCAGGTCGACGCGAGCACGGTCGAGGTGATGGACGCCTGCAACCAGTACATCGAGAAGCGCGGGCTGTAGCTACCGCTTCGGCGTGTCTGGCTCGACGTCGAGATCGCGATCGACCGTCTCGGCGTGATCGTAGAGGTCATCGATCGGCCCCTTGCGCGACCGCCGCGAGCGACCCGGTCCCGGATCGCGCGGGTTGCGCTTCGTGCGCCCGACGTGGTCGGAGTCCGTCTGCTTGTGCCGCTCCATGTCGATCTCCTGGCCCCGAAAATGGCTCGGCGACCCGAATGGGCCGCCTAGCACGTCACTCGTACCGATCTCGATGTGGTGGTCTCATCAACTTTCGTCGACATACCGTTCGATCATGTCCGTCAACCTGATTCGAACCTGTCCGTATCGAGTCACGCGTCTTACGTGATGGTCTTTCGAGTGTGATCTCCTTCAGGTCTCTCACCGATGACCTTGGATTCGAACGTCTTCGATCCTCCGCTCGTGATCTTTCATCGCCGCTTCACCGCGGTCGTTGATCTTCAGCGTATCTCGGTCTCCGGCTTGTCTTCCTTTCGTAGACATCCCTGTTCGAGTTTCTCTTGCTTGCTATGTGCTACGCGGTCCATTCCGACCGCCGAGCCCTCGTGACGATCTGGGATGGAGCAACGGCCGTGCCTCGCGGTCGCGGCGCCCGCAGCGCGTCTCGCGGCGTGATGCGCGAGCCGAGCGTGCGCATGCGCTCCGGGTCGCCGCGCGCGTGACGGGACCGCGCGCCGCGCGAGTTTCCGACGAAAACTTTCCGGTGATCAGTCCCGCGCCGGCGCGGCCGATCAGCTGCTGCCGCGGCGGCGCGATTTTCCCGTCGTGGGTCGATCGATGTCGATCTGCGCGCTCGTCGCACCCGCGAGCTGCGCCGCGAGCTCGGTCGTCGTCGGCAGCTCGTGCGCGGGCACGTCCCAGATCCGGATCGTGCCGTCGCGCGAGGCGGTCGCGAGATGGGTCGGATCACGCCACACGACGCGATGCACCGACTGCGTGTGGCCGCGCAGCACTCGGTGGCGCTCCGACGCGAGATCCCAGACGCGCACGGTCTTGTCGTAGGCGGACGACGCGAGCGTCGTGCCGTCCGGCGAGAACGCGACGTCGAGCACGAGATCGGTGTGGCCGCGCAGCACGCGCAGTACGCGGCCCGTCATCGCGTCCCACACGCGGACCGTGCGGTCGCCGAGCGCGCCGGCGATCCGCGTGCCGTCGGGCGACACCGCGAGCCGCGACACGTGATAGTTGTCCGTCGGCAGCTCGACGAGGCGATCGCCGTCGAGGATCGCGAGGCTGTTATCGCAGCGCCGCAGCAGCAGCCGATCGCGAACCTTCTCGAACTCCGCGAACGCGACGCACCACGCCCCGCCCTGCTCCTGCTTCAGCACGTGACCGTCGGGCGCGAGCACGAGCGCGCGGTCGCCGACCTGGGCCGCGACCCGGCCGTCGGCCGCGATCGCGAACCCGGTGACCGGCTCCTTGCCGTCGATCAGGATCGTGGCCGCGCCGGTGTCGAGATCCCACCGCCGCAGCGTGCCGTCGAACGAGCTCGTGTAGAGCTGCTTGCCATCGCGCGAGAACTCGACGCGGCTGATCACGAGCTTGTGGCCACGCAGCGTGATCGCCGGGCCATTGCGGCGCCGGACCTCGAGCGACCAGTCCGGGTGCGGCACGATCAGCCGCTCGCCATCGGGCGATGGCAGGCCGAGGCTCAGGCTCTTCGCGTCCCACGAGAACAGCGGCTCGCGATGGCCCGACCCGAGGTTCCAGCGCGCGACCTCGGTCGTCGTCTTGATCAGCGCGAGGTCGCCGTGCACCGTCATGTCGTCGATCGGTGCGCCCTCGACGAACGTCCGTGCACCCGGCGGTTCGATCGACCACACGCGGATGCTGCCGTCGAGGCTCGAGGTCACGACCTGGCGCTCGTCGTCCGAGAACCGCGCGCGATAGACGTCATCGTCGTGGCCGCGCAGCACGACGGACGTGCCGTCCGCGATCGTCCACACGCGCGCCGTGCCGTCGTCGCTCGCCGAGAGCAGCCGGCGGCCGTCGTGCGTCCACTCGACGGTGTAGATCGCGTCGGTGTGGCCGCGCAGCTCGCGCGCCTGGTTCGCGATCAGATCGACGAGCATGACGTCGTGGCGCTCGCCGCTCAGCGCGACCGTGCGCTCGTCGGGCGACCACGTCGCGTCGGCGATCTTGCCATCGTAGTCGGCGACCTTGATGAGCGTGCCGCCGAGGTACGCGATCTTCCACAGCGCGCTGCCATCGTGGACGAGCACGACGTCACCGCGCGGCGACATCAGCACGCGCGCGACCTTCTTGCTCGCGAGCTGCGCGAGCGGCCGCAGCGCGTCGTCGTGCGCCGCCGCGATCTGGTTCGGCGACGTCACGACCACGCGGCGCGTCCAGTCCTGGCTCGCGACGATCGTGCGCAGCGCGGCCTGCTTGCCGAGCAGCGTCGTCGGCGTGCCGTCGAGCGGCACGACCTCGGGAGGCCCGACCTCGCGATCGACCAGCACGCGCGTCCGATCCGGCGACAGCGCGAGGCCGATCACGCCGCGCGGCCCGCGCGCGATCACCTTCGGTGCGCCGCCGTGCAGCGGCCAGATCGTGACCTCGCCGAGGGTGCCACCGGTGATCGCGAAGCTGCCGTCCGGCGACAGCGCGAGCACCTCGGGTGCCGACTCCGCCTTGCCGAGCGCGCGCTCGGTCCCGGAGCCGAGGTCGTACGCGCGCACGTAGCCATCGCGCACCGCCGCGACGACGGTCTTGCCATCGGGCGTGAACGCCGCGTCGTAGACCCAGTCACCCGGGCGGAACACGTGGCGCGCGACGCCGGCCGCGATCGCCTCGTCGACGATGTCCTGGACGCGGCCGCGATCGGCATCGTTGACCTCGTACGTCTTGAGCCACGCGATCGTCGCGGTCGGATCCTTCGGCAGCGCGGTCACCGCCTGCAGCAGGACGAGCTCGCGCTGGCGGTTCTCGGCCTGCGCGCGGGCCTCGACGGCGCCGGCGCGCTCGCTGCGCGCGATGTTGCGCTGATCGACGACGCGGCGGAACGACTCGACGCCGACACCGGCCAGCGCGATCGCGCTCGCGACCGCGACCGCGACGACGCCGCGGTGCTGGCCGAGCTTCTTGCGGATCAGCGACCAGGTCGTGTACGAGTGCGCGCTGACGAGCTGGCCGGTCTGGTAGCGGCGCAGATCCTCGGCGAGCGCGGTCGCGTTCGGATAGCGATCCTCGGGGCAGCGCGCCATCGCCTTCGTGACGATCGTCGCGAGCTCGCTCGGCACGTGCGGCGCCATCAGCGCGACCGGCCGCGGCGGTCCGGCGATCACGCGATCGAGCGTCGCCTGCGGCGTGTCGTCGTGGTGCGGCGGGATGCCGGCGAGCAGCTCGTAGAGCACCGCACCGATCGCGTAGACGTCCGCGCGCTCGTCGACGAGCTCGCCGCGCGCCTGCTCCGGCGCCATGTACGCCGGCGTGCCGACGACCTTGCCCGACACGGTCGACACGCCCGAGCCGGCCGCGAGCAGCAGCTCCTGGTCGAGCGCGCGCTCCGGTGGGTCGCCGGTCTCGCGCTTGCGATCGCGAGCGAGCCCCCAGTCGACGACGATCGTCTCGCCGAACTCGCCGACGATCACGTTCGACGGCTTGAGGTCGCGATGGATCACGCCCTCGCTGTGCGCGTAGCCGACCGCATCGGCGATCGCGATCACGTGCGGCAACAGGCCGAGGCGATCGCGCAGCGTCGGCTTGCTCGTGATCAGCTCCTTGAGCGTGCGGCCCTCGACGAGCTTCATCACGTAGTAGGGATCGCCGCTCGGCCAGCGGCCGGCCTCGTGGACCGGCACGATGCCCGGGTGCTCGAGCCGCGCGGTGATCAGCGCCTCGCGAAGGAACCGCGCCTCGTTCGCCGCCGTCGACGGCCCCTTGCGCAGCAGCTCCTTGACCGCGACGGTGCGGCCGAGCCGACGATCGAGCGCGCGCACGACGCGCCCGAGCCCACCGCGCGCGTGCTCGCGGATCTGCTCGTAGCGCTCGGGATCGTCGGCGTCGATGTCCTCGGCATCCGGGCGCGGCACCGGACGCAGCGGCGCCGAGGTGCTCGGCACGGTGACGTCCGTCGACGCCGGCCGTGGGGCGAGCGTTTCGGTGCGATCGTCCCCAGCGGAGCGGGCGGCGGTGCGATCGATATTGGGGGGCGGCGGCATGACGATGGGATGTCGAAGCTGTGAGCGATCAGACCATCGATACAGTCAGATCGTGGTCTCAACCTGCCACGCCATCACGAGATTCCTATGTTCGCACCCTGGTGGACGGCCCTGCCCGTGAAATGTGGCCAACCGCGTCACGGACACGGTCAACCGGATCGTTTTTGGGGTGTTTCTGTCACCTACCCCGGATAGAGTCCGCGCCCATGCGAATCCTCCTGGCGGTCGTTGTGCTGGCCGCATGTGGTCCGTCGGATCGAGATCACCCTGCGGCAGATGCGCCGTCGCAGCCCGACGCAGGGTCGGCCGACGCCGCACCCCCGGTCGACACGTCGCGGGTGTACGCCCACAGCGGGTCGAAGCTGTACCGGCTCAACGCGGCAACGCTCGCGGCCGAGCCGATCGGGACGATGTCAGGGCTCGGCACGCAGAGCCTGACCGACCTCGCGATCGACAAGGACGACAAGATGGTCGGGATCACGCTCGACAAGCTGTTCTCGATCGATGCGACGACCGGCGCCGCGACGCTGATCCGCGATCTGTCCCAGGACGGCCAGAACCTGACGTCGCTGTCGTTCGTGCCATCGGACCTCAATGACCCGAACAGCCCGGACATCCTGGTCGCGGCGAACAGCTTCGGCGAGGTGTTCCAGATCGATCCGGCCACCGGCTCGGCGACGAAGATCGGCGACTACGGCACCGCGGCGCTCGGCAAGATCCGGTCGAGCGGCGATCTGTTCGGCGTCCGCGGCGTCGGCATCTTCGCGACCGTCGACGTCGGCGAGGGCACGCCGGGCACACCCGACTTCCTCGCCGAGCTCGACCCCGCGAACAACTGGAAGGCGACGTTGCGCCCGAACGACACCGGGTTCGACAAGATCTTCGGCGTCGGGTTCTGGGGCGGCATCATCTACGGCTTCGTCGACGCCGGTGACCCCGCGGGCGGCAAGATGATCCAGATCGATCCGCAGACCGGCGCCGGCACGCTGCTGTCGTCGAGCGACATCCGGTGGTTTGGCGCCGGCGTCGCGACCGACGCGCCGATCTTCGAGTAAGCGCGGCTTCGAGTCGTCAGGGCCCTGGAAACGGCGCATCGGCCCGCGTCGCGGCGATCGTCTGCTTCCCGGCGCACGGCATGCCGATGCCTCGGCTGCGCGCGAGGGCCTCGTCGCAGCCGAGCGTGACGTCGAACGGGATCGACTGCGTGTAGCGCGTGCTCGTGAGGCGCAGCTGATCGCCGTCGACCTGCGCCGCGTGCGTGAAGAAGTCGAGCTCGCAGACGTTCGCGGTCACCGTGCCGGCCGCGCTGTCCGCGGTCGCGCCGCCCGGCGCGTCCATCCACGTCAGGCGCTGCACGCACCGACGCTCCGGCGCGTCGTCACACAGCTCGCTCGTCAGCACGCCGTCGGCCCGGTACATGTCGACGAACGCGGCCGCCGGCGCGACCGGCTGCGGATTCGCGTCGTCGCACGTGCGCATCGTGACCTCGTCGACGCGGTACGTGCCCTCGAACGAGGTGCCGCAGGCGGCGAGACCGATCGCGGCGAGCGCCCAGCGCATGGCCAAGCATACCGCTACGCGAGCGGCGCGAGCAGATCGTCGATGTCGCGCTCGGACAGCGCCTTCGTGTTGATCCCGCCGTCGGCGAGGATCGCGTCGGACAGCATCCGCTTGTGCTTCTGCAGCCCGAGCATGCGCTCCTCGACGGAGCCGGCCGCGATCAGGTCGTAGACGAACACCGGCTTCGTCTGTCCGATCCGGTGCGCGCGGTCGGTCGCCTGCGCCTGCGCCGCCGGGTTCCACCACGGATCGTAGTGGATCACGGTGTCGGCGCCCGTGAGGTTCAGCCCCGCGCCGCCGGCCTTGAGCGAGATCAGGAACACGTCGGCGCGGCCCTGCTGGAACGCGTCGATCGGTTTCTGGCGATCCGGCGTGCTGCCGGTCAGCGTGACGTGGCCGATGCCCTCGGCGAGCAGCCCCTCGGAGATCAGCGCGAGCATGCGCGCGAACTGGCTGAACACGAGGATCCGGCGGCCGTCGGCGAGCTGCGTCTTGACGAGCCCGAGCAGCACGTCGAGCTTCGCGCTCGCCTCGACGCCGCGCGCCGCCTCGAACCCGACGAGCCGCGGATCGCAGCACACCTGGCGCAGCTTGAGCAGCGCGTCGAGGATCGCGATCGTCGAGCCGGCGAGCCCGCGCTGGCGGATGCAGTTGCGGACGTCGGCGTGCGCGGCGACCCGGATGCTCTCGTACAGCTCGCGCTGCTCGCCGGTCAGATCGATCGCCCGCACGAGCTGGGTCTTCGCCGGCAGCTCGGGCGCGACCGCGTCCTTCGTGCGGCGCAGGATGAACGGCCGCACGCGATCGCGCAGCGCCTCGAGCCGGACCTTGTCGCCCTTGTCCTCGATCGGGATCCGGAACTGCTGGGTGAACTCGTCGCGCGCGCCGAGCAGGCCCGGGTTCAAGAAGTCGATCAGCGACCACAGCTCGCCGAGGTGGTTCTCGATCGGCGTGCCCGACAGGCAGACGCGGTGGCGCGCGGTCATCGCGCGCGCGGCCTCGCTCGCCTGCGCATCCGAGTTCTTGATCGTGTGCGCCTCGTCGAGCACGAGCAGGTGCAGCGGGATCTCGGCGAGCTCGTCGCGGTCGCGCGCGATCAGCGGGTACGTCGTGATCACGATGTCGTGCTTGGCGATGTCGGCGAGCCGGTCCTTGCGATCCGGGCCGTGGTGAACGCACGCGCGCAGCGAAGGCGCGAACTTCTTGATCTCGCGCTGCCAGTTCCCGACGAGGCTCGTCAGCGTGACGATCATCGCCGGGCGATCGAGCCGGCCTTGCTCCTTCTCGATCAGGACGTGCGCGATCGTCTGCAGCGTCTTGCCAAGGCCCATGTCGTCGGCGAGCACGCCGCCGGCGTCGTGCGCGCGCAGGTGCTGCAGCCACGCCACGCCTTCGCGCTGGTACGGCCGCAGATCGGCGGACAGCCCGTCGGGCGCGGTGATGCGCGCGGTGCGCCGCGGCCCGAGCGCGAGCGCGTACGCGTGCTCGCGGATCTTCGTGTCGCCGACCCAGCGCAGCGGCCGCGTGCCGTCGTGCAGTGTCGCGCACAGCTCCGCGATCACGGGCGCGCGGATCGCGGGCGCGCGCACCTTGTCGCCGTTGCGGTACAGCTCGACGAGCACCTTCGCGAGCAGCCGCAGCCGCGCCGGCGGCACCGGCAGCCAGCGCTTGTCGTCGACGCGGACCGCGACGCAGCGCCGCGCCGGCCGCACGAGCGAGCCGAGGTCGCCCGCGGTGTCGAGCATCTCGAGCAGCGTCGGCAGCAGGTCGACGCGCTGGCCGTCGATCTCGACGCCGAGCTCGAGCCCGAACCAGTCCGGGCGTTCCTTGTCCGGCAGCGCGGCGGCGTACAGCGGCACCTCGCTGCCGACCGCCTGCCACGGAAACTCGGGATCGATGTCGACGCGCCAGCCGAGGCCGCGCAGCTGCGGCACCGCGTACGCCGAGAACGCGCACAGCGCGTTGACATCGCCGTCGACCGCGACCACGTAGTCGACCGCGACGCCCGGGCTGACCGCGCAGTCGTCGAGGTGCGCGAGCTCGATCGCCCCGAGGCTCTCGAGCACGCGGCACGCGTTTGCCTCGGCCTCGCGGTCGCGGCCGGCCCACCGCGGATCGCCGGCGCGGACCCGCGCACGCTTGCCGGACTCGAACGTGTACTCGAACTCGAGCCGCAGCATCGCGGTCCGGACCTCGTCGCCGTGACGGCTCCCGTCATCGAGAAACAGCGTGTCCGCGAACACGCGGAGGCATGGCACGCAGCGCGCAGGCGCGGTTTGATCGCGCGCCCCGGGTTCCAACGACATCGGACCCACACACTGCCGAGGTCCGCGATCGCCGTCCAGTTTTCAGGGCGCCGCCGGCACTGATCAGATGGATCGTGGCGATCCGGACTACTTGCCGGTGAACACGTATTCGTGCTGGGCGTCGCGCAGGATCAGCGTCTTCGGATCGCCCGTGCCGGCGACGAGCTCGATGCCCTCGATGCTCGGCGAGATCGTCACGAACGACGTCGTGCCGTCCGGGTTCTTCTTCGACGCCATCTCGCTCTTCCACTCGCCGAAGTCGAACGTCAGCGTCGTGCCCTTCTTGACGACGGTGATGTCACCGAGCTCGGGACTCGCGTACTTCGCCGCGAGCTTGCTGACCTCCGCCGGATCGGCCGGACGGACGAGCAGCTTGCGCTCGGCGGCGCGCTCCTCGAAGTAGCGCTTCGCGCTCGCCGCGATGTCGGCGTCGGCCTCCGGCTTGCCGTCGAACAGCAGCTCGAGCAGCTTGCGCCGGAACGGTCCGCGGATCGACGCGCCGGAGTCGCCGTTGACGAGGATCACCGCGCCGACGCCGTGCTCGGGGAGCCACAGCATGTCGCTGTGGAACCCGACGATGTCGCCGCCGTGCGCGACCACCGTGACGTTCCACCGCGTGCTGACCATGAGGCCCATGCCGTACGTCATGTCCTTGCCCATCGCGACCTGCGGCGCGCGGCGCGCGAGCAGCGCGTCCTTGGAGATGTACTGCTTGCCCTCGCCGGCCTTCGTCGCGGGCAGCTTGCCCTCGTCGAGCTCCATCTGGACGTACTTGAGGACGTCGCGCACGTTGCTCCACGCGCCACCGGCCGGACGCACCGGGATGATCGCGCGGTTGATCGCCTCGGCGGCGAGCGCCGGCTTGTCGTCGAAGTCGAGCGCGTAGACCCGCGAGTAGTTGCCGCGCTGGGCCTTCGCGAAGTCGAACGTCGTCGCCGTCATGCCGAGCGGCTCGAACACGCGCGTTCGCATCGCCTCGTCGTACGCCTTGCCGAGCGGCAGCTTCGGGAACGCGACGTGGCCGCCGAGGTAGCCGGCGGCCGCCGCCATCGGGTTCGAGTACTGGAACAGCTCGCCGAACTTGCTCGTCGGCTGCATCTTGGCGAGCGACGCGAGCGCGGTCTCCGGCGTCAGCTTGCCGAACTCGAAGATCCACTCCATGTCCTGGCGCGGCAGCCCGGTGCACGCGCAGATCAGGTGCTTCACCTGGACCTTGCTCGTCGTGTCGGCGTCGCCGAGCTTGAACTCGGGGAGCAGCTGGGTCGCGGGCGTGTCCCACGTCAGCTTCTTCTCGTCGACGAGCTTCGCGAGCATCAGCGTCGTCAGCGCCTTCGTGTTCGACGCGATGATGTACTTCGTGTCGGCGTCGACCTTGCCGGGCTTGCCGAGCTCGCGCACGCCGTAGCCGGTCGCGAGGATCACCTTGCCGTCCTGGATCACGCCGATCGAGATCCCCGGCACGCGTAGCGCCTTCTGTGCGTTCTGCACGAACGTCGCGAGCGCGTCGAGCTTCGCCTTGTCGAGCTTGTTCGCCTTCTTGCCGGCGAACGACTCGCGCTCGAAGCCCTTCGGCAACAGCTGGCCGAGCAGCAGGTTCAGCTGACCGCCGCGCTTGCCGCCGACGGCCTCGCTCATGTCGATGATCGTCACCGTCCACATCTCGTTCGCGAACCGCGTGTTCGCGGCGACAACCCGCTTCTCGTTCGGCGACGTCTGGTACGCGTACGTCGTGATCTTCGTCCAGCCGTCCTTGTCGGGCGCCTGGCTCGACACCTGGAGCGGCCACTTCATGTCGGGCTTGTACGCGGCCCACGCGAGCTTCAGCGCCTCGTCGGCGTCCTTCGCCTTGACGTCGACGAACGCGATCCGCGAGTCACCCTCGGGCGCCTCGAGGATCGTCGCCGTGCCCTTGACGATCATGCTCCACTCGGCCGGCGCGATGAACGCGTTGCCGGCGACCGTGGTCTTCGGTGTGTCGGCGGCGAACGTTTCTTTCTTCGCCGCGGGGATCGGCTCGATCGGCGGCGCCGGCTCGGGCTTCGCAACCGGCTCGGTGGGCCGATCGGGCGGCGGCGGGGGTGGCTGCTGCGGTGCCGGCTTCGATCCACAACCGGCCACCAACGACGACAACACGAACGCGAGTGCGGCACGTGACATGCCGCGAACGCTACCGCATCACCGGAACGCCGACGCCGGGATCGAGCCGCAGAAATCCTGGGTCGTGGTCTTCACGAGCTTGCCGGCGCGATCGAACTGGTAGCGGCGCAGCGTCTTGCGCTTCACGCCATCGCGGCACGTCTCCTGCCCCGTCTGATCGCTGAGCGCGTCGAACCACACGTTCGAGGCTGCGAGCTTCTCGGGATCGCGCGTCGCCTCGCCGCCGAGCACCGTGTACGGGACCGGCGCCGCGAGCGCCATCTCGAGCTTGTCGGCCTTGAGCACGCGGCGGTACGGCGCCTCCTTCTCCTTGACCGCGGCGCGCAGCTCGCCGAGCGGCGCCACGCAGTAGCGATCGCGGATCTCCTGGATCGTGCCGGCCCAGATCACCGGCTTGCCGTTCAGGATCACGTTGCTGCGCTCGGGCACGCGATAGCTCGCCGGGATCCCCGACGCGATCAGCGCGTCGTACGACGCGAGGCATTTCTCGTAGAACTGCTCGCCGCCGACGTCGGCCTCGAGCGCCCACGTCTCGAACTGGAACACGCGCTTCGCCTTCTCGAGCTCGTCGCAGGCGCGGCGCGCGGCAGGCAGCGCGTGCGTCCCGGCCGGCAGGTCGCGCGACGCCTTGTCGAGCGTGATCGTCTGGGTCGCGGGGACGCCGGCGGCGCGCAGCTGCGCGAGCGTCTCGAGGCAGCGCGGCGGGTTCGCGGTGATGACCTTCCAGGCATCGGTCTTCGCATCGCGCGTCCACTCGCCAGTGAGCTGGTCGGCGAGGTCGCGCAGCAGGGTGTCGGGGGCGGGCGCCGCGAAGGCGGGCTGGGTGAGGCAGCTGGACAGGACGGCGGTGGCAACGAGCAGCTTCTGCATCTTCGTCTCCTTGGAACGTGTCGGGCGCCCTTCGGCCGCGCCGTTCCGAGGTTTCGAAGATTTTTCCGGCCGCGATCGCGAGGACTTAGACCACGCCGAGCAGCACGCACAGCACGACGCCGCCGATCGCGAGCAGCACGAGGAACATCGCCATCCCGCCACGCCGCGCGACCGCGGGCGGCGCGACGATCGCGACCGGCTGCACCGCGCGCGGCAGCTTCTGCGATCGCGCGCGTACCCAGTTGTCGTCGAGCTCGAGCTTCGCCGCGGGCTCGGGCGGCGCCTGGAACCGGTCGGCAGACACCGGCGTCGCGCGCGCGACCGGCGTCGGTGCAGGTGCCGCATCTCCGGCGAGCTCGTCGAGTCCGACGAGGCGCGCGTTCGCGAGATCCGGAAACGCGATGTCGGTCGTGTTCTCGTACGCGAGCTCGGAGAACGCGACCGGCGCGGGCCGGGCCGGCTTCGCCGGCGCGACCGGATCGAGCTCGATCTGCAGCGACGGCATCGGTGCCGGGGCGCGCAGCGCGTCGTGCAGCCGCTCGCGGGTCTCGGCCGCGGTCGGCCGCTCCGCCGGCTCGGTCGCGATCAGCCGGCGCACGAGCGGCCGCAGCGCGCCGGGCACCTCGGCGACCGCGTCGTCGACCGACAGCTTCTTCGTGAACAGCGCCTCGATCGTCGCGGCGGACCAGAGCGGCCGGCCGAGCGCGAGCTCGCCGAGGATCACGCCGATCGCGTACAGGTCCTGCGACGGCGCGGGCGGCGCGGCGTCGTACGCGACCTCGGGCGCCATGTAGCGCGGCGTCCCCGAGATCAGGCCGGTCGCGGTCGCGCGCTGGCTCTGATCGTCGACCGAGCGTGCGAGCCCGAAGTCGAGGATCTTGACGTGGTCGCGCCGCCCGGCGAGCAGCATGATGTTCTCTGGCTTGAGATCGCGATGCACGATCCCCTGGTCGTGCGCGACCTCGAGCGCGTCGCACAGCTGGCTGCCGATCGCGACGATCCGCGGCAGCGGCATCGCGCCGTGATCGCGCAGCTCGTCGAGCAGCGTGTGGCCGGCGACGAGCTCCATGACGAGGTAGAGCCGGCCCTCGGCGGTCTGGCCGAAGTCGATGATCGGCACCGTGTTCGGGTGCGCGAGCGTGCTCGCGAGCTTGGCCTCGCGGAAGAACCGCTTGACCGCGGCGACGTCACGCTCGATCCGGCGATCGAGCACCTTGAGCGCGACGTCGCGTCCGATCGACAGCTGCCTCGCGCGATACACCTCGCCCATGCCGCCCTTGCCGAGCGGCGCGACGATCTGGAACCGGCCCTCGATCACCTGCCCGACGAGCTCTTCGCTGGTCGCGATCGCGATCAGGCGCTCGCCGCACGCAGGACAGGCCGCACCGGCCGTCGCCCCGACCGGTGGCTCGTGGTCACAGCTCGCGCAGACCAGCGCCACCACGATCATCGTACCGCAGTCGCGGCGCTGTGATCACGGGGTCAGTGTCGTCACGGCAGCGACACTGCGCGCCGGCACGTCGAACGTCACCTGGCAGGCGTCGGTCGACGTCACGGTCTTCGTCGTCAATCCCCCGTTGCCCTCGCCGTGCCAGGTGACGACCTGCATCGGCGTCCCGGGCGGGACTCCGGTGACATCGATCGTGCGCGCGCCGGCCGCCTTGTTGAGCGCGATCACCGTCGCGTCCCCGTTGCCGGCGACGAACCCGGTGACGAGCCGCGGATCCGCGTTGCCGTCGCCGCCGGTCACCCGCACGCTCGTCATCCCGGGCGCGACCGTCGAGAACACCTGGCTCGCGTAGTACACCGGCTTGGTGAACCACGCAGGCGGGATCCCGATCGACGAGTAGTACTGCTCGCCGCCGTCGTACTTCGCGAAGAACGCGTCCCACTTCAGCGTCGACACGTAGCCGAGCCGCGTCGCGAGCACGGAGAACCACGCGTGCTGGAACGCGTTCTCGTTCGTGCGCTCGAGCAGCTCGCCGTCGGAGTAGAGGCCCGGCTGCGGCTCGCCGTTCGGCCGGTTGCCGCGCACGCCGAACTCGGTGACGTAGAGCGGCTTGCGCGCGCCCGCCGGCATCGCGGCGACCAGATCGCGGACCTCGGTCAGCCGCGTGACCATGTACGCGACGTCGAAGTAGTTCCAGTAGATGTGGACCGAGTAGCCGTCGCAGACGTCGGCCATGTTCGCCGCCATGTACGAGAACCACGACGCCTGGCCATCGCGCAGCAGGTCGCCGCACACGAGCTGGATGTGCTCGCGCTCGCCGGCCGCGCGGAGGTCTGCGTCGAGGTTGCGATACAGCTGCTCGTACAGCGGCTGCGTCACCTGCGTCGAGTTGACCTCGTTCTGGATCGTGACGTAGCGGACCGCGGTATGGCCGAGCGTCGTGCGCAGCCGGACGAGCTCGTCCGCGAACGCCTGCATCTGCCCGGCGGGATCGGGATACGGGCCGTGCCAGTACGTGATGTTGATCGATGCGCCCGAGCGCTCCGCGAGATCGACGACGCGCTCGAACGACGCGATCTGATCCGGCGTCGCGGTGTGGTTCCAGAAGATCCGGACGTGCCGCGGCTGCATCGCGATCGCCTTGGCCTCGAGATCGCCGACGTTGTCGTCGGTGACGCCGGCCTCGGCGCTGATCTGCGCGTACAGGTTGCCGTTGTACTGCGCGCCGAACCCGACGATGTCGCGCGCGATCACGGCATCGGGATCGAACGTGAACGTCGCCGGGCCGGCCGACTCGCAGCGCGGGCGCGGCGGCGCGTCGATCGCGGCATCGGTGATCGCGGGCGCCGCGTCGTCGAGTCCGGGCACCGGCTTGGGCGTGGCACACGCGACGACGGCGACCAGCCCGACGACGATCTTCATGAAGCGCCTGCACTACGCAATGCCGATGCCAGCGCCGCGGCGCGCTCGACGGCAAGCGAGTCCCGGACTTAGCGCGACCGCGCACGCCTGTTTGCGGGAGCCGCGTACCCCGGCGCACACGATTGGTTGCGCGCTACGATGCGCGGCGATGCCCTACCAACCCTCGGCGATCGAGCCTCGCTGGCAGGCCTGGTGGGACGAGCAGCAGACGTTCGTCGCCACCGAGGACCCGGCGAAGCGCAAGTTCTACGCGCTCGGCATGTTCCCGTATCCGTCCGGACGCGGGCTCCACGTCGGTCACCCCGCGAGCTACATCGCGGGCGACGTGATGTCGCGACTTCGTCGGGCGCAGGGCTACAACGTGCTGCAGCCGATGGGCTACGACGCGTTCGGCTTGCCCGCCGAGCAGCGCGCGATCGACGAGGGCATCCCGCCGCAGGTCTCGACCGACGAGGCGATCCAGAACTTCCGCGGCCAGCTGAAGCGCATGGGCTTCTCGTACGACTGGACGCGCGAGATCTCGACCTGCGATCCCGCCTACTACAAGTGGACGCAGTGGATCTTCACGCAGCTGTACGAGCGTGGCCTCGCGTACCAGGTCGACATGTTCGTCAACTGGTGCCCGGCGCTCGGCACCGTGCTGGCGAACGACGAGGTGATCGACGGCAAGTCCGAGCGCGGCGGCCACCCGGTCGAGCGCCGGATGATGCGGCAGTGGATGCTGCGGATCACCGCGTTCGCCGAGCGCCTGCTCGAGGGGCTCGACCGCGTCGACTGGCCTGAGGCGACGAAGGATCGCCAGCGCGAGTGGATCGGCCGCTCCGAGGGCGCCGAGATCGAGTTTCCGATCGCGGGCACGGGTCAGACGCTGCGCGTCTACACGACGCGGCCGGACACGATCTTCGGGGCGACGTACATGGTCGTGGCGCCCGAGCATCCGATCGTCGACACGCTCGTGACGCCCGCACAGCGCGCCGAGGTCGAGGCGTACCAGCGCCGCACCGCCGCGCGCAGCGAGCTCGATCGCCAGGCCTCCAAGGACAAGACCGGCGTCGATACCGGTGCGCGTGCGATCAACCCGGCGACCGGGCACGAGATCCCGATCTGGATCGCCGACTACGTGATCTACGGCTACGGCACCGGCGCGATCATGGCGGTGGCCGCACACGACGAGCGCGATCACGCGTTCGCGAAGCAGATGGGCCTGCCGATCGCCCGGGTGATCACCGGCGGCGATCCGGACACCGCGGCGCACGCGGGCGACGGCGCGCTCGTCCATTCGGGCCCGTTCGACGGCACGCCGACGGCCGGCGGCGAGGCGAAGCGCGCGGTGACGCGCTGGCTCGAGCAGCGAGGCGTCGGCACCGGCGTCGTGCGCTACAAGATGCGCGACTGGATCTTCGCGCGCCAGCGCTACTGGGGCGAGCCGATCCCGGTGCTCAAGCGTGACGGCGAGGTCGTCCGCGCGCTCGCGCTCGACGAGCTGCCGGTCGTACTGCCGCCGGTGACGCGCTACACGCCGACCGGCACCGGCGAGTCACCGCTCGCGGCGGTGCGCGACTGGGTCGAGGTCGAGGATCCGAGGACCGGCGAGCGCCTGGAGCGCGAGACCGACACGATGCCGGGCTCGGCCGGTGCGGCCTGGTACTTCCTGCGCTACTGCGATCCGCACAACGCCGCGGCGTTCTGCGCGCGCGATCGCTCGGACTACTGGATGCCGGTCGATCTCTACGTCGGCGGCACCGAGCACACGGTCGGCCACCTGCTGTATTCGCGGATGTGGCAGAAGGCGCTGTTCGATCTCGGGCTCGTGCGCGACGACGAGCCGTTCGCGATGCTGCGCCACAACGGGATGATCCAGGCGTTCACGCACTACGATCCGGATCGCCGGATCGTGCTCGACAAGGACGTCGAGGAGCGCGCGGGCGCGTTCTACAAGCGCGGCACCGACATCCCGCTCGTGCGCCGGGTCGAGAAGATGTCCAAGCGCAAGGGCAACGTCGTCAACCCGGACGCGATCGCGACCGAGTACGGCGCCGACGCGATGCGCGTGTACCTGTGCTTCCTGGGCCCGCTCAAGGACGACAAGCCGTGGGCACCGCAGGGCATCGAGGCGCAGCGCAACTGGCTGTCGCGCGTGTGGAACGTCGTGCTCGACGAACACGACCAGCCGCGCGTCGACGACAGCGCACCGACCGAGGCCGAGCTGCGCGTGCTCCACAAGGCGATCAAGAAGGTCACCGACGACATCGAGCGGCTGCAGCTCAACACCGCGATCTCGGCGCTCCACGTCGCGACGCGCGAGCTGACCGCGATGCGCACGCGGTCGCGCGCGATCCTCGAGCCGTTCGTCCAGCTGATCCAGCCGTTCGCGCCGCACCTCGCCGAGGAGCTGTGGCGGGTCGGGCTCGGCCACGAACGCGGGATCAGCTTCGTGCCGTGGCCGCAGGTCGACGAGCGCTACGCGACCGACGAGCTCGTCGCGATCGGCGTCCAGATCGGCGGCAAGACGCGCGGCGAGATCCGGATCGCGGTCGATGCCGACGAGGCGACCGCGCTGCAGGCCGCACACGCGCTCGCCGAGCTCAGGACGTACCTCGCCGGGAAGACGCTCGTGCGCACGATCTACAAGCCGGGCAAGATCCTGAATCTGATCCTGAGCTAAGCCGGCGCAAAACTGTCTGCCACCGGAAGTTGCGCTCCCGGCTTCTGGTCGCGAGCCAGCGCGCTATGGTCCGCGCATGATTCACCCGATTCGCCGCGTGGCCGTGCTCGGTGCGGGCGTGATGGGCAGCGGGATCGCCGCTCACTGCGCCAACGCCGGCATCCCGGTCGTCCTGCTCGACATCGTGCCGCCGAAGCTGTCCGATGCCGAGAAGCAATCCAAGGCCGCTCGCGATTCGTTCGCGGCCGGCGCGCTCGCGAAGCTGGCGAAGGCCAAGCCCGCGGCGTTCATGCACGCGCGCAACGCGCAGCTCGTGTCGATCGGCAACTTCGACGACGATCTCGAGAAGGTCAAGGACTGCGATCTGATCATCGAGGCGATCATCGAGCGGCTCGACATCAAGCAGGCGCTGTTCGAGAAGCTCGAGAAGCTCGCGGCGCCGCACGCGGTGGTCGCGTCGAACACGTCGGGCCTGCGGATCGCGGACATGCTCGTCGGCCGCAGCGACCAGTTCAAGCGCAACTTCATGGTGACGCACTTCTTCAACCCGCCGCGCTACATGAAGCTGCTCGAGCTCGTCGCCGGGCCGGAGACGAGCGCGGATGCGAAGGCGAGCGTCGAGCGGTTCGGCCGCGAGCTGCTCGGCAAGGGCATCGTGTGGGCGAAGGACACGCCGAACTTCATCGGCAACCGGATCGGCCTGCAGTCGATGATGACGACGATCCACCTGATGCTCGAGCGCGGGCTGACGCCCGAGGACGTCGACGCGATCACCGGCATCCCGATGGCGCACCCGAAGAGCGCGACGTTCCGCACCGCGGATGTCGTCGGGCTCGACACCGTCGGCCACGTCGCGGCGAACTGCTACAAGTCGCTGACCGACGACGAGGACCGCAACACGTTCCAGACGCCGGCCTACATCACGAAGATGATCGAGAAGGGCCAGCTCGGTGACAAGACGAAGGGCGGCTTCTACAAGAAGGTCGGCGCCGACATCCAGACACTGGATCCCGCGACCGGCGAGTACCGCGCGAAGGCCGGCGATGCCGACATCGCGAAGGCGATGAAGAACCTCGGCCGCGTCGAAGATCCCCGCGCGCGCGTCAAGCAGCTCGTCGCGACGCCCGGCAAGGCCGGCGAGTTCGCGTGGACCGTGCTGTCGCGTAGCCTCGCGTACGCCGCGCGCCGGATCCCGGAGATCACCGACTCCGTCGAGGCCGTCGACAACGCGATGAAGTGGGGCTACGCGTGGGACCTCGGCCCGTTCGAGACGTGGGACGCGCTCGGGTTCGCCGAGACCTACGATCGCATGAAGGCCGATGGCCTCGCGCTGCCGGCGTGGGTCGACAAGATGCGCACCGCGAACGCGAGCGGCTTCTACGCCGACGGTCGGATCTGGGAGTCCCAGCGCGGTGACTACGCGCCGCGTGCGACCGATCCGCGCGAGGTCACGTGGGAGGTCCTGCGCAAGGGCAGCGCCGCGGTGCTGCGGAACAGCGGCGCCGAGGCGTGGGATCTCGGCGACGGCGTGCTCGGCCTGACGTTCAAGACGAAGGCGAACTCGATCGACGCCGACGTCATCAAGATGCTGCACGACACCGTCGACCGCGCCGAGCGCGAGTTCCGCGCGATGATCGTCTACAACCACGGCGAGTTCTTCTGCGTCGGCGCGAACCTGCTCGCGGTCGTGATGGCCGCGGCGCAGAAGCAGTGGGATCAGCTGCGCGAGATGATCCGCGGCTACCAGTACGCGACGCAGCGGATGAAGTACTCGACGATCCCGGTCGTCGCGGCGCCGTACAACATGACGCTCGGCGGCGGGCTCGAGCTGTGCTTCGGCGCCGATGCGGTGCAGGCCGCGGCCGAGACCTACTCGGGGCTCGTCGAGGTCGGCGTCGGCCTGATCCCCGGCGGCGCCGGCACGCTGAACATGCTGTGGCGCGCGCTCGAGAGCATCCCCGAGGGCGTCGACGTCGACACCTACGCGGTCGTCACCCAGGTGTTCAAGAACATCGCGCTCGCGAAGGTCGCGACCTCGGCCGAGGAGGGCAAAGCATTTGGCTACTTCCGGCCGACCGACGGCGTGTCGTTCGATCGCGCGCGCCAGCTCCACGAGACGAAGCAGCGCGCGCTCGCGCTCGCGAATGCCGGCTACCACCCGCCGATCCCGCGCGCGTACAAGCTGCCGGGCGAGAACGGCATCGCGACGCTGAAGATGATGGTGAACACGCTGGTCGCGGGCAAGTACGCGAGCGAGCACGACGCGAAGATCGCGATGAAGCTCGCGAACGTGCTGTGCGGCGGCACGAACGGCCACACGCACGCGGTGACCGAGGACGAGATCCTCGATCTCGAGCGCGAAGCGTTCCTGTCGCTGTGCGGCGAGCCGCTGAGCCAGGCCCGCATGCAGCACATGCTCCAGACCCAGAAGCCGCTCAGGAACTGAGAGGAAGACCATGGAAATCGTCATTGCTGAAGCTGTTCGTTCCGCGGTCGGCCGCGGTCACAAAGGCACCCTCTCGACGAAGCGCCCCGACGAGCTCGCCGCGGACGTGATCCGCGGGCTGCTCGCGCGCGTGCCGCAGGCGAAGGGCAAGATCGACGACGTCGTGCTCGGCTGCGCGATGCCCGAGGGCGAGCAAGGCCTCAACGTCGCGCGCCTGATCTCGCTGCTCGCCGATCTCGGCCCCGAGGTCCCGGCGCAGACGATCAACCGGTTCTGCTCGAGCGGCCTGCAGGCGATCGCGACGGCCGCGGGCTCGATCGCGGTCGGTAGCAACGACATCGTGCTCGCCGGTGGCGTCGAGTCGATGACGTACGTGCCGATGACCGGCTTCCACCTGTCGGCGTCGCCCGAGCTGATGGACAAGCTGCCCGGCGCGAACACGCCGATGGGCATCACCGCCGAGAACGTCGCGAACCGGTTCTCGATCTCGCGCCAGGCCCAGGACGAGTTCGCCTACAAGAGCCAGATGAAGGCGAAGGCGGCGCTCGCGAAGAACGTGTTCAAGGACGAGATCGTGCCGGTGCGCGCGGTCGCGTACCAGAACGGCGAGCGCGTCTACAAGGACTTCACCGTCGACGAGCTGCCGCGCGCGGAGACCACGCTCGAGGGCCTCGCGAAGCTGCCACCCGCGTTCGCGCAGGGCGGCAGCGTCACCGCCGGCAACAGCTCGCCGATCTCCGACGGCGCCGCCGCGTGCCTCGTGATGTCGCGCGCGAAGGCGGACGAGCTCGGGATCAAGCCGCTCGGCGTGTTCCGGAGCTTCGTCACGGTCGGCGTCGATCCCGAGATCATGGGCATCGGCCCGCTGCCCGCCGTGCAGAAGCTGCTCGCGAAGAACAACTTGAAGATCTCGGACATCGATCTGTTCGAGCTCAACGAGGCGTTCGCGAGCCAGTCCGTGTACTGCCAGAAGGAGCTCGGCATCGCCGACGATCGGATCAACGTCAACGGCGGTGCGATCGCGCTCGGCCACCCGCTCGGCTGCACCGGCGCGAAGCTCACCGCGACCGCGCTCTACGAGCTGCGCCGGCGCGGCGGCAAGTACGCGGTCGTGACGATGTGTATCGGCGGAGGCCAGGGCGCAGCCGGCCTGTTCCAAGCCGCGTAGATGTGGGAGGCGGTCGGGCTCGGCTTCGGGCTCGCGATGGACGCGACCGCGGTGTCGGCGGCGCGCGGCTTGCGCCGGGCGCACCCGAGCGAGGCGGTGATCCTGCCGCTGCTGTTCGGCGTGTTCCAGGCCGGGATGGCCGCGCTCGGCTGGCTCGCCGGTCGATGGGCCGGCAAGTACATCGAGCAGTGGGATCACTGGATCGCGGCAGCGCTGCTCGTCGGCATCGGCGGCAAGATGCTGTGGGAGGCGTGGCGCGGTGGCGACGACGACGCGCCCGAGCGCACCGGTCTGCTCGTGTACCTCGCGCTCGCGATCGCGACGAGCATCGACGCCGCCGCCGCCGGGATCACGCTGCCGCTCGTCGCGGCGCCGCCGTGGCTGACGCTGACGTTGATCGGCGGCATCACGACCGCGTGCTGCGTCGCCGGCTACTTCCTCGGCAAGCGCGCCGGGTCGCACTTCGGCTCGGGGCTCGAGGTGCTCGGCGGGCTCGTGCTGATCGCGATCGCGGTCCGCCTGCTCGTCCAGCACCTGTGATGGCGCGGGCCGGGCGGCCGGGCTACGCTCGCGCGGTCATGCGTATCGTCGTTTTCCTGATCGCGATCCTCGCCGTGGCCTGCAAGGACAAGCCGAAGACCGAGCCGGTCGCCAATCCGCAACCGACCGGCAGCGGCTCGCAGGTCGCGCCGGCGCCCGACCGCGTCCCGACGCCGCCGACGCCACCGCAAGCGGGCCCGACCACGATCGAGCTCCCGAAGCTGTCCGGCAAGGCGCCGGCGGCGACGAAGACGAAGCTGTCGAAGGCGCAGCTCGAGGCGCTGTCGAAGATCGAGCTCAAGGACTTCAAGCGCGACGTCCGCAAGCTCGAGCCGAGCTTCCTGCTCGTGAAGCAGAAGATCGACTCGCGGCCGAAGATCACGACCGAGGTCACCGTGCTGCCGTGCATGGACTGCCTGCCGATGCAGCTCGACAAGTGGAAGGCGAAGGCCGACGGTCTGAAGGTGCAGCTCCTCCCGCCCGAGCTGCGCGAGCAGCCGGACACGACGTTCGAGCTCGGCGACACCGAGCTCGCCGCCGGCACGAAGGCGATCTACGCCTACCTGCTCGGCTACCACTTCGGCAAGGACGACACCGGCAACCCCGCCGGCGCGTACGCGAACTCGTACGCGCTCTACTACAACAACGGGGTCAACCAGATCCGGGTCGTCGCGAGCTACAGCGACGATCCGCTCGCCTCGAAGGAGGATCTCGTGCGTGCCGTCCCGCGCGAGCAGCTCGAGAAGATCGCCAAGGCGGTCCTCGACGTCTACACGCAGGCGTGGGGCAACTGAGCTACTTCTTCAGCGCGATCTTGCGCGGCTTCGCCTCGGCCTTCTTGCCGATCACGAGCGTCAGCACGCCGTTCTCGAGCTTCGCGTCGATCTTCTCGCCGTCGGCCATGTCGGGCAGCGAGAAGCTGCGCGAGAACGAGCCGAACTGACGCTCGTAGAGCGCGTAGCTCTCGCCCTCCTTGCGCTCCTCGGCCTGGCGGCTGCCGGAGACCGTGAGGATGCTGTTGTGGAGGTTGATGTCGAGGTCGGACTCGACGACGCCCGGCAGGTCCGCCTTGAGAACGAACGAGTCGGTCGTCTCCTTGACCTCGAAGGCCGGCGCGAACGCCGAGGCAGGACGGTTGCCGAAGAACGGATCCCACGAGAGCAGCTCGCGGGCCATCGAGAACGGGTCGCGATAGCGGGTGACGTTGGTGTTGCCGTTGCCGTTGCCAGTGCCGTTACGAACGAGAGACATGAGAAATCCTCCTGTGCAGGGAAGACGGGCCGGCAAGCCGGAGGCTCACCTGGCCGGTGGTTTTGTAATCGCACCCACCCTGATAAGCATGTCGCTCGATCGCGCAACGGGTTGACGCGCGCCGCCGCCGTGGTTATCAGCGGCCGATCACGGCGCGAGCAGGACGCGGACGTAGCACCGCGGTTTGTCGTCGGTGCCGACGATGTGGCCGGCCGCGCCGAGCGTCTGGCCATCGCCGAACAGCCGGACGTGGGCGCGCGCGCGATCGCCGGCGAAGCACGGCTTGCGATACGCGATGTCGACCGCGCGCGACCGCAGCTTCAGCGGGTGGCCACCCGCCGCAAGCCGGCGCTGCACCGCCTCGAGGAACACGCGGATGTAGACGAGCGAGTTGACGTGCTGGTTCGAGTCGGTCTGATCGAGCGTGAACGCGACCTCGGTCGGATCGGGCGCGAGCTCGTCGAGCCAGCGCGCGCCCTCGGGCGGCTCGCCGGCGCTCGTCGCCGCAGGTGCGGCGTAGCGCGCGTCCGGCAGCTCGGGATAGCCACCGGCCGTCAGCCGCGTGACCCGGCGCTTGTCCGGCGGCGCGAACGGCCGCGTGAACGTGTGCTCGGCGAACAGCTGGCCGGCGAGCGCGAGCGATCCGGCGGGCTCGGGCGGCACGATCCGGCCCGCGGTGCCGTGCAGCTCGCACCACACGTTCATGTACAGCCGCGTGATCTCGCCGGCGGCATCCTCGTCACGCGCGAGCTCGAAGCCGGCGCGCGACTGCGTCGGCTTGTCGACGCGGATCCGCTGATCGTGCGTGACGATCGTGAGCCGCGTCAGCAGCGGGATCACGCCGGCCTTCTGGTGCGCGCGCGCGCCGGGGTGCCGCACGAGCACGCCGCGCCACAGCCCGCCGAGCGCCGGCGGCACCGCGATCGGCATCAGCCGGCCATCCTGCGTGACGTCCTCGTAGCGCAGGTAGCCATCGGTCGTGACCGCCTGCTCGGGGACGAACGTCGGTGCGGGAGGCGCGGGGAACTGCATGGAGTGCGAGCATAGAGACCGCGCGAGCCGCGGACATCCAGGACGGCAACTTGTAACCAATTCCTGCTCTGGCGGCGATTTTTGGACCATTTTTCGCTCACGGAGCCATTTTTCGACCAATCATTGCCCGGTGGGACGAGAACACGAGCCGATTCCGCCCATCCTGTTTCCGGGCAGGACCAGCACGGAACGTCGCCACATCGCACGCCTGCGAGCAGCGGGACGCATCCGTTCGGCCGGTCCTCGCTTGTACGTCTCCGTCCCGGATGACCGTGTCGCGCAAACGCTACGCCAGGCGTGGAGCACCGTGGTGGCAGGCCTGTTCCCGAACGCCTTGATCAGCCATCGCACCGCGCTGACGTTCCAGCCCACGAACGAAGGCGACGTGTTCCTGACGTCGACGTCCAACCGCACCGTCGAATATCCCGGCCTGCGGCTTCGATTCGTGCGTGGGCCCGAGGCACTCCCCGATGATCCGAAATTCATGACGCTGCACTCGTCGTCGCTACCGCGCGCATTTCTGGAGAATCTGACGACGACACACCCGAGCTCACGTTCGCGCGTGCTCTCGCAAACCGAGATCGAGGAGCGCCTCGAGACGATCCTCCATGCGAACGGCGCTGCGGAGCTGCAATCGATCCGGGTGCGCGCCAGAGAGATCGCGCGTCAATTTCACTGGGACAAGGCGATCGCACGTCTGGAGAGCATCATCGGCGCACTGCTGCAGACGCGTCACCATCCGCTCGCGAGCGAGGTCGGGCGATCGCGTGCGATCGGTGAGCCATTCGACCCAGCGTGCGTCGAGCGATTGCAGATCCTGTTCGGAGAGCTGCGAAGTCCACTGCCCGTGCTGATCGATCAGTTTGCCGCGCCGGATCATCCACGGAACAAGGCGTTCTTCGAGGCGTACTTCTCGAACTACATCGAAGGCACGGTATTCGAGATCGAAGAGGCGGAGCAGATCGTCTTCGATCACCAAATACCTCAGGCGAGACCACGTGACGCCCACGACATCCAAGGCACGTTCGACGTGGTCTCGAACACGATCGGCATGCGACAGACGGCGCGGAATTTCGGCGAATTCGTCGAGCTGATGCAGCTGCGCCACCGCGCGTTCATCGGCCAACGACCAGAGGCATACCCTGGCCAGTTCAAGACACGCCCCAACCGTGCCGGCGATACTCACTTCGTTCATCCCGACTACCTGGTTGGCACGTTGCGAAAGGGATTCGAGCTCTACACCAGCGTGACTGCCGGAATCGCGCGCGCGATCTTCATGATGTTCCTGGTCAGCGATGTGCATCCGTTCGTGGACGGGAACGGTCGATTGGCGCGCATCATGATGAATTCGGAGCTCGTCGCGTGCGGCCATTCGACGATCATCGTCCCGACCGTGTTCCGCGACGATTATCTCAATGCGCTTCGCGCGCTCCTGCGTCGTCATCGCCCCGCGCCTATCGTGCAGGCACTCGCGCGTGCCCAGCGGTTCTCGCACCGAGAGTTCTCGCCGTATCCGACGGTCCTTGCAGACCTGCAACGACGCAACTGGTTCCGCGAACCCGATGAAGCGCGGATCGTAGAGTGAGCGGGTCGCCCTCTCGGGCGAGCGTCCCTCGAGCTCGGAATGGGTGCGCCGTGTCGGACGTTCCGTCACGGTGAAGACGTTCGTGATCGTGGCGCTGATCGCGTGTGCTTGGCCCGCAGCCGCTGCAGCGCACAAGCCCAAGCGCAGCACGCCGTGCTTTCCCGAGAGGACCTCGCTGTCGGCGTCCGCGATGTTCAAGACGCTCGAGAAGTTCGCGTGGTCGCTGTACGACACCGGCGACGCGCCGCCGCCGAAGGGCTCGTACGGCACGTGCACCGTCGAGAAAAACGTGGTGCGCGATGCCAGCGGCAAGACCGTCGCCGAGCTCGGCTGCGGCGTGCGGATCGTGGTGCCCGGGATCCACAACGATCTCGGCATCGAGGTCGGCGCGCGCGGCCGCGACGTGCTCGCGAGCCCGAAGCGGCCGAAGACGCCGCTCGTGTGCCGCGGCAACGGCGAGGGTCAGACGTGGTGCCGCTTCGACCGGCTGCCGGACACCGACACCGATCTCGACGGCTACGTGCTCGCGGGCGAGCTCGGCGAGGAGGTGCTGACCGGCAAGCGCGCGCTCGCGTGGTTTCGCGATCACCGGATCGTCGAGATCCACACCAGCGTGTGGTGCCACTGATTCCACGCTAACGTGGGCGGGTGCAACGCCTGCCGATCGACGACGTGCTGCCCGCGGTCGTCGCGGCGGTGCGCGAGCGGCGGACGTGCGTGCTCGTCGCGCAGCCCGGTGCCGGCAAAACGACGCGCGTCCCGGGCGCGCTGCTCGATGCCGGCGTCGTCGACGGCGAGCTCGTCGTGCTCCAGCCGCGGCGGCTCGCGGCCCGGCTCGCGGCGGCGCGGGTCGCGAGCGAGCGGGGCGGCGAGCTCGGCGGCGAGGTCGGCTACGAGATCCGGTTCGATCGCAAGACGACCGCGCGGACGCGGATCAAGTTCGTCACCGAGGGCGTGCTGACGCGCCGGCTGCTCGCCGATCCCGAGCTGCGCGGCGTCGGCTGCGTGATCGTCGACGAGTTTCACGAGCGCCACCTCGACGGCGATCTGGCGCTCGCGCTCGTCGCGCGGCTGCGCGAGCGGCGGCCGGACCTCGCGCTCGTCGTGATGTCCGCGACGCTCGACGCCGAGCCAGTCGCGGCGTATCTCGACAACGCGCCGGTCGTGACGTCCGAAGGCCGGACGTTCCCGCTGACGATCGAGCACGCGGCCGAGCCCGACGATCGGCCGCTCGGCAAGCAGGTGTCGGCGGCCGTGCGGCGCGTCGCGCAGGCCGGGCTCGACGGCGACGTGCTGGTGTTCCTGCCCGGCTCCGGCGAGATCCGGCGCGTCGCCGACGATCTCGCCGAGGCCGCGGCGGTGTTCCAGCTCGCGGTGCTGCCACTGCACGGCGACCTCACCGCCGACGAGCAGGATCGTGCCGTGAGGCCGACGAAGCAGCGCAAGGTGATCCTCGCGACGAACGTCGCCGAGACGTCGGTGACGATCGAAGGCGTGACGTGTGTGATCGACAGCGGGCTCGCGCGGATCGCGCGCCACTCGCCGTGGACCGGCCTACCGTCGCTGCAGATCGAGCCGGTGAGCCGCGCGAGCTGTGCGCAGCGCGCCGGTCGCGCCGGTCGCACGCAACCCGGTCGCGTGATCCGGCTGTACACGAAGCACGATCACGACACGCGGCGCGCGTTCGAGGTCCCGGAGATCGCGCGCGCGGATCTCGCCGGCGCCGCGCTCGAGCTGCACGGCGCCGGGCTTGCCGGGCTCGGCGCGCTGCGCTGGTTCGAGCCGCCACCGGCCACCGCAGCGACGAACGCCGAGGCGCTGCTCGCGCGGCTCGGTGCGCTCGACGGCGGCGCGATCACCGCGCTCGGTCGCCGCATGCTCGCGTTCCCGGCACACCCGCGGCTCGCGCGGATGATCTGCGAAGGCGAGGCGCGCGGCGTCGCGGCCGAGGCGTGCGTGATCGCCGCGCTGCTCGGCGGCCGCGAGCTCCGGCTCGAGCGCCGCGGACCGCAAGGCGCCGCGCGCGTCTCATCGCCGTCGGATCTGATCGACGATCTCGACGCGCTGCTCGACGCACGCGAGCACGGCCTGCGCCCGGATCGACTGCGCCGCGACGGGCTCGACATCGGGACCGCGCACGCCGCCGATCGCGCCGCGAAGCAGTACGCGCGGATCGCGCGCGACCGGACCGCCGCCCCGAGGTCGGACGCCGACGTCGATCGCGAATTGCAGATCGCGATCCTCACCGGGTTTCCCGACCGCGTCGGCAAGCGGCGCGCGCCGCGGTCGTCGGAGATCGTGTTCGCGGGCGGCGGCAGCGGCACGCTCGCGCCGAGCTCGGCGGTGATCGATGCCGAGCTGGTCGTCGCGGTCGACGTCGCCGAGACCGGGGCGCGCGGCCAGGGCAGCCGCGTCCAGATCCGGCGCGCGAGCGCGATCGATCCGTCGTGGCTGCTCGATCTCTACCTCGATCGGATCGAGGAGCGCGACGAGCTCGTGTGGAACGCGCAAAAGGATCGCGTCGAGCGCGTCGTCCAGATGACGTACGACGGGCTCGCGATCGACGATGTGCGCGATGTCGACGGCGCGCGGCGCGCCGGTGCCGCGGCGTCCGAGCTGCTCGCGAAGCAGGCGCTCGCCGCCGGCATCGAGCGGTTCGTCGATCGCGACGCGCTCGCGCAGTGGCGGGCGCGCGTCGCGTTCGCGGCCAAGCTCGCGCCGCAGATCCCCGCGCCGACCGACGACGCGCTCGTCCACATCATCGGCCGCGCGTGCGAAGGCGCGATCTCGTTCGCCGAGCTGCGCGCCGCGAGCCTGCTCGATCTGCTCGACGCCGGGCTCGGCGAGCACCGCGCGCTCGTCGACCGGCTCGCGCCGACGCACCTCGCGCTGCCGCGCCGCCGTCGCGTCCAGATCCACTACGAGCTCGAGCAGCCGCCGTGGATCGCGTCGCGCATGCAGGACTTCTTCGGCCTCGCGCGCGCGCCGACCGTCGGCGACGGCCAGGTGCCGCTCGTGCTCCACCTGCTCGCGCCGAACCAGCGCCCGGTCCAGGTCACGCAGGACCTGCCCGGGTTCTGGGTCAAGCACTACCCCGCGCTGCGCAAGCAGCTGATGCGGCGCTACCCCAAGCATGCGTGGCCCGAGGATCCGCGACAGCTCGTCGACGAGTAGCGGCTACTGCTCGCCGCCTCCGCCGCAGCTGCCGCCCGCGCAGCCGCCGCCGCTCGCCACGCCGGCGCGCCGCGCAGCGAGGTTCGGGAACAGCGGCTGGCCGCCGTTCGCCGCGCGCAACAGCCCTGCCCCGGCGCGCGCCAGGAATCCGAGCCCACCCTTCACGTTCTCGAGATCGCGCAGATCGATGTCCTTCATGCGATCGTCGTCGAGCATGAGGCATGCCGCGCGTGTTGACGCAGAGTTAAGAGCGATCGCTGCAGCGCCGAGTTGACGGATCGCGGTCGCGCTGTCATCTCGAGGACGCAGCTCCGGAGCGTGGCGAAGTTGATCGTGTGTTGCGCCAGCGCACTGGTGAGAGGAAGCGTAAGACGAGCGAGCGCGCGGTGACGTGCCAGCGCCTGCATCGCAGTCTGCTTCGCGGAGGAATCAACATGAACGAGAAGGACAACAAGGGCGAAGGCAAGCACACGGCAGGCACGGTCGCGGGCGCGGCGGCAGGCGCGGCGGCAGGCGCGGCGATCGGCACCGCGATTCCAGGTGTCGGCAACGTCGTCGGCGCGGTGATCGGTGGCGCGGTCGGGATGGCGACCGGCGCGGCGGCCGGCAACGCGATCGCGTCGAAGATCAATCCCGACGAGGAGAACCGCTACTGGAAGCAGAACTACTCGTCGCGGCCGTACGCGAAGGGCGCGTCGTACGACGACCTCGAGCCCGCGTATCGCTACGGCTGGGAGACGCGCGCGCAGTACCCGACGAGCCAGCGGTTCAGCGATGTCGAGCCCGAGCTCGAGAGCCGGTGGGACACCGCGAAGGGCAAGTCGCGCATCGGCTGGGATCGCGCGAAGGAAGCGAGCCGCGACGCCTGGGATCGGATCGAGCGCGCGCTGCCGGGCGACTTCGACAAGGACGGCAAGTAATCAGCGCCGGACTTCGGGGCGCGACGTGCGCCCCGCCGGTACCGGGCCGCTCGGCCACAGCAGGTGATACAGCCGCAGGCTGATCAGCAGCAGCGTGTACTCCTGCAGGTCGCCACCGGAATCGCGCAGCACCGAGAAGTTGAAGTCCACGAGCGCGAGCGCGTCGGACAGCAGCTGCATCAGCTCGTCGACGCCGGGCGTGCGCGTCTTGTCGAACGCCCACGTGCTGAGCTTGCCGCGCATCGCCTCGAACATCGGCTTGACGCGCACGTGCAGCGACGCGACGCGGTTCGGCCGCAGCCACTGCAGCACCATGCCGGCGAGCGCGCGGCAGTCCTCGGCCATTGCCTCGGGTCCCATCGCCGGCTCGACGAGGCCGATCATCGCCGGCATCACGGTGCGCGTTGCCGAGGCGCCCTTGAACAGCAGCGCGCCGGGCGAGATGTTGCCGTGCGCCATCCCGTGCTCGTGCAGCGCGGCGACCTGGCGGACGACGAGGAAGCCGAGCGCGAGCGCGCCGTCGATGTGCAGATCGAGCTCGGCGACGCGATCGCCAAACCTCGGCTCGTCGACGTACTCGGTGAACAGCAGCAGCGACGACGTGTTCGCGTCGTAGATCACCTTGTGCAGCGAGGTCAGCAGGCCCTGCCGCACGCGCTTCAGGATCGGCCAGAAGTACTGCTGCCAGTTCTCGACGAACCGGCGCGGGTCGGCGATCTTCGTCAGGTCGATCACGGTGACGAGCTTCGGGAACACGTTCGAGTCGGGGAACGTGCCCGCGGCGACCATGTCCGGTCGCGGCGCCGCGAGGAAGATCGGATGCCCCTTGACGCGGCCGAGGCTGCGCTCGACGGCGTAGCCCCAGTCGTTGACCGCGCGCTCCGCCTTCTCGATCACCTCGCGCGTGATGCTCGGATCGCCGCCGACGTTGAGCACCGCCTCGCTCTGGCGCGCGCGCTCGACCGCCGGCTCGACGGTGCGCCGCTTCGGTTCGCGCGGCCGCTCGTCGGGCAGCTCGCGCAGCATGCCGCGCAGCTCGCCGATCACCGCCTGCACGGACGGAAACCGCTGGTTCGGATCGCGCTCGAGGCAGCCCTCGATCACCGGGCGCAGCACCATCGGGAAGCCGTCGGGGTAGTGCACCTTGCTGCGACCACCGACGACGACGCCCTCCGCGATCCGGATCAGCAGCGCCCACATATCGTCGGCGGCGCCGTACAGCAGCTGCTCGGTGAACAGGCCGTGCAGCGCGCCGCCGATCGCGTAGACATCGAGCGACGTGCCGATCGCGCTGTCCATCAGCGCCTGATCGATCGTCTCGGGCGCGACCGACCAGCCGGGCGAGCCGAAGATCCGGCCCTTGTAGTACGTGCGATACGTCTGCTGGCCGATGTCGTCGAGCGACATCGCGAGGTCGAAGTCGAACAGGTAGGCGACGTTCGCGCCGTCATCGACGAGGATGTTGCGCAGCGTGAAGTCGCGATGGATCAGCCGCGCCGCGTGCAGCGTCGACAGTCCCTCGAGCGCCTGGACGAGCAGCTTGCAGCGTGCGCGCGGCGTGAGGTTGCACTTCGTGATCGCCTCGAGCAGCGTCATGCCCATGCGCGGCGTGACGAACAGGTAGTTGTCGGCGATCGGCGCCGAGACGTACGTCGGCAGGATGTTCGGGTGCTCGATCGCGGCGATCCGCGCCATCGCGGCGAGGTTGTTGTGATGATCGCGGCGCGTCACCTCGTCGGTGCGCAGCTGGTAGAGGTAGTTCGAGTGAAAGACCTTGCCGACGGTGCGCTCGATCGCGCCGGTCGAGTCGTCGCGGCGCTCGAGCTCGTAGACGGTGCCCATGCCGCCGTTGCTCAGGTGCTTGCCGTTCGTCCGGTAGACGTAGCGGTTGTAGCGAAAGACCTGATGCGGCTTCGCGAGGTCGTCCGATCGGAGCGTGCCGATCGACGTCGTTTCGACCCAGGAGTCGGTCATCCCTCGCCGCGATCACTGTACGCCCATGCAGCCTCGAGGAGCAACTCGCGTCTTGGGGTAACGCGTTGAAATGTCTTGGATCCGGCCATTCGGGCGGTCTCTTGTCGCACTCACGCTCGGAACGCCTCGGACAACACGTGGATATGGTACCCACCCCTACGGCCAGCATGCTCGAGCATCGCTTTTCCAAGCTCGTAGCCTTCGCGACGTTCGTCCTGCTCGTCATCGGAGGCACGGTCAACGCGACCGGATCCAGCCTCGCCTGTCCCGAGCCGACGTTCGTCTGTCACGGTCAGCTGTTCCCGCCGATGACCGGCGGCGTGCTGTTCGAGCACGGTCACCGGCTCGCCGCCGAGACGGTCGGGCTGCTCCAGCTCGTGCTGACGATCCTGCTGATCCGCCGCCGCCCGCAGCTGAAGAAGCTCGCGTGGCTGCTGCTCGGCATGATCGCGGTGCAGGCGTCGCTCGGCGCGATCACCGTGCAGTACAAGCTGCCGTGGTTCGTGTCGACCGGCCATCTGATGCTCGCGATGTCGTACTTCGCGACGCTCGTCTACACCGCGTTCCTCACGCGGCGCGCGCCGACGGTGATCGAGCTCGCGCAGCGCGAGCGCCGGCGGTTCAACCCGCACTCGCCGACGGCGCGTTCGCTCGGCGAAATCATACGCCTGGCGACGCAGCTGCTTCGCCGCTGATTTTGGGGTTCCGGACTCCGGGCTGCAGGCTTCGGGCTTCGGGCTCC
>DASTLB010000091.1:0-71836 GCA_035715365.1 Kofleriaceae bacterium
CGTGGGCACGACTCGACCCAGCGTGGGCACGACCCACGTGGGCACGACTCACGTGTGGGCACGACCCACGTGGGCACGAGCCCGACCCACGTGGGCAGGACTCGACCCACGTGGGCACGACCCACCGTGGGCACGACTCGACCCAGCGTGGGCACGACCCACGTGGGCACGACCCACCGTGGGCACGACTCGACCCACGTGGGCACGACTCAGCGTGGGCACGACCCAGCGTGGGCACGACCCACGTGGGCACGACGTCGATCTTCGTCGGATCGCGCCGTTCACTTCTTGCGCACGAGCATGCTCGCGGGAATCACCGAGGGGCGCTTCGGTGAAAGTGCGATCGGATCGAGATCGGTGGTGCCACACGCGAAGCACGCACCGTTGAGGATCAACTCGTGATCGCAGTGCCCGCAGGAGATGCACACGCCCTCGATGCGCTCGCGATGCGGGCAGCTCGGATCGCCGCGACCGGGCGATGGACGGGGTGGCTCGGACACGTAGGCAGCCTACCGTGTCACGCGCAGCGCGGCCGCGCGACGGACCGTCGAGACTCAGACGCCGTCGACGGCCGCCGTGCCGAGCTTTTGCAACAGCTCGGTTCGCGACCGGACGCGGAGCTTGCGCATCGCGCGGCGCAACCGGCTCGCGACCGTCGACAGTGGGTGTCCGAGCTCGTACGCGATGTACTTGTACGAGTGCCCGAGTGCTGCGAGCCACGCGACATCCCGCTCGTCGGGCGTGAGGTCGAGGAGGCCGACCGAGTGCACCGGGTTGCGGCGCGCGAGCAGCAGCCGCTTGCCGTCGCGCTCGATGCTGTCGATGATCGTCCACCGGCCCTGCACGAGCGAGGTCCACGCGAGCATCGCCTCTTCGGGAGAGTCGCGCCGCATCCGGCCGCGCGCGCGCTCCGACGACACGACTGCATCGATCAACGACGTGCGAGCCTGCTCGGTCGCGGCCGCGCCGGTCGCGTGCAGCAGCTTGCCGTTGCTCGTGAGGACGGCCTCGGTCGTGCCGTCGTCGGCACTCGGCCGGACCGCGCCGCGTAGCCGCAACGCGGCCCCGAGGTGCGCGCCGACGAGGCCGAGCGAGCGCGCGTCGGCATGCGGAAACGGATCGTGCGGCGAGTCGGTCGGTTGCCGGCCGCGCGGGAAGCACAGCATCAGCGACCGCCGCGCCGGGTTGCCGGCGATGATCGCCCACAGCGGCGGGATCGCGCGGCTGCCGGCGGCCGCGGCCTGTGCGAGCGCGCTGCCGTCGAACATGCGCGCGAGCCGGAGCAGGCGGTGCGCGCAGTTGCCGACGAACTCGGTCGGCGCGTAGACGTGTCTCGCGAGCGCCGGTGGAAAACTTTCGGTCGCGCGCTGCACGGCCTCGCGATCGCTCGTGGTCGCACCGTTGTCGCCCACGTGCTGGACATGTGTACGCTCGCCGACGTGCACGGTGAAGGCGAGTGCGCCACCGCCGACGTCGTAGCCGCCGGCCGCCTCGGCGACGCCGTCGAGCCAGCGCTGCTCGTCGGGCTCCCAGCAGTACGCGGCTTCGACGAGCCGCAGCGGATCAGGGCGTCTTGCGCCCATGGCTGGCCGCGAAGCGACGGATCAGATCGAAGCGTGACGATGCACCGAGCTTGCGCAGCACGCTCGCGACCTGGTTCGCGACGGTGCGGACCGATGCGGCCCGCGCGTGCGCGATCTCTGCGTTCGTCGCGCCACCGACGAGCAGCTCGAGCACGTGCTGCTCGGCTTCGGTCAGGCCTTCCGCGCGCGGCAGCTCCCACGCGAACACCGCGAACTCGTCGCCCTCGAGCTCGAAGCGTTCGACTTCGAGACCGCGCGGACTGTCGGACTGCACCACCGGTCGTGCCTGGTCTTGCCGCGTTCGGGTCATGACGATCCTGGACGACTGCCGGGCACCAACCATCACGCCGGACGTCGCAAAAATGACTATGGCCCGGGTCGCGGTCCGAACGGCATGGTGATCACGCAGTTTTCACTGCAGGGGTGGGCGTTGGGGTGGCGGCGGGTGGGGACGGCCGAGCGGAATGGGTGGACGTGGTGGGCTCGGCCGTCCCCGGGGCAGGTGGGACGTCCCGCGACTAGAATTGTCGTCGCAGCCGAGCCTCGGCGATCGCAGTCGCGTCGAAGCCGGTGTCGGCGCGAATCGCATCGAGCATGTCCTGCATCGACGCGGGCTGGTTCTGGTGCGCGATGTAGAACCGTCCGATCACGCGATCGAGCGCGTCGGCTCCGATCGCCGTGGCGACGTCCTTGTAAAAAAATGCACCCTGCATGTACGGCAGGTTCGTGAACAGCCGGTCTTTCAGGATGTCGATCTGGTTGCAGCCGCGCGGCCACGCCGGCGCGCCGCCCTCGGCGATCGCGGCGTCGAGCTCGGACTGGTAGTCGGCCCAGATGCGGGCCTCTTGCGCGGGATCGACGACCGACAGCGCGCGCGCCGCGAGGTAGCTGACCGTGCCCTCGGACAGCACGAAGTCCTCCCAGCAGCGCAGGCGAACGCCGTCACCGAACCAGCCGTGCGCAGCTTCGTGCGCGTGCGTGACCTCGTCGCCCATCGCGTCCTTCGCGACGTGCCAGTACGGATGGTGCTCCATCCCGCCGTACAGGCCCTCGCCCCACACGACGGACACCGATGCGACGTCGCGGCCGAACGCGTATGGCCCGAGCGTGCGCTCGTACCAGTCGAACACCGCGGTAAGGTGCTTCGTGCCGGCGCGTGCGGTCGTCTCGCCGCCGGGCAGCGCGTACGTCGCGACGTGCGTGCCCGCGGCGGTCGTACCGAGATCGATCCGCGTGTACGCGCCGACCGCCCATGCGAGCATGTACGGCGGCGCGTCGCGCTCGATCGCCTCGGGGAACACGGCGGACTTGCCGGACGGGACGCCATCGATCGCGAGCGTGAACTGCGTGCCGTCGGCGGGGCGCGAGTGGCAGGGAAACAGATTGCCGCAGAAGTACGGCCAGATCACCGTCGAGCCGCCGGGCAACAGGCCATCCGCATTCGTGTGCTGCGTGAAGGCGTAGCTGACGACGAGCGGTCCGCGCACGAGGGAGACGCGCAGCTTGCCGTCGACGATCCGGTAGCGGCGATGGCCGCGATCGTCGGTGACGTCGGTGATCGCGAGGCCGCCGACCTCGAGCTCGGCGTTGCCGTACTTCTCGAGCTCGATCGTCGCGACCGCGGTGTTCGTGGCGAGGTCGACGTCGAGATGGGTCGCCGCGATGTCGACCGCGCTCGTGCCGTCGCCCTTGCCGTCGAGCCAGTCCTCGTCATCGAGATCGTCGGCGGCGTCGGCCGAGCAGGCCGTGGCAGCGAGGAGCAACGCGAGCAGCCGGCGATCGAGCATCGCGCGGTGGACGAGCAAACCCGAGGCCAGCGCGGCGGCCCGCCGCTGCGCGAGGTTAGCGACGTCCGGCTACCGCGGTTGCCAGGTCAGTCGAAGCTCGCGGCCCACAGCGCGCGCAGCCGCGGATCGCCGTCGAGCTCGCGCGCGATCTGGGCGAGCTTCGGCGTGTTCGTCGCGAACCACGGACGCTGCGGCCGCCACTGCGTCATGACCGCGATGTAGAGGTCGAGCGCCGAGAACCGCGCGCCGAGGAACCACGGCCCGACGGCCGCGGCCTCCATCTGCTGCCAGAGCCGCGCGCGATGCTGATCGGTCGCCTCGCGCAGCGCCGGTCCGGCGTCGCCGATCCACTTCTTCGGATCGTCGCCGTACGTGAACGTCGGGTAGATCGCCGCGACGACAAACGCGAGCCAGCGCAGTGCCTCGCGCCGAAGCGGATCGCCGATCGGCGGTAGCAGCCCGGCGGCGGGCACGAGCTCGTCGACGTGGAGCACGATCGCGAGCGTCTCGGTCATCACGCCGCCGTCGGGCAAGATCATCGTCGGCACCTGCGCGAGCGGATTCAGCGCGACGAGCCGATCGCGCGCGGGACCGGGCTGCGTGTAGTCGACCTCGTCGCGATCGTACGGGATGTCGGCGAGCACGAGCGCGGCCTCGGCGATCGTCGAGCCACAGCCGCGACATCCGAGCACGCGCCAGCGCGCGGCGCCATCGGTGGCAGGCTGGTCGGCGCGGCCGAACGGGAACGTCGCGGGCCCGAGCTCGTGGAACGCGACGCGCGTCGGCTCGCGCACGAGCGCGAACGTCTTGCCGAGATCGGGATAGCTGCAGATCTCGGGCGCCGCGCGGCGCTCGCCGCCGAACAGGTACAGGCAGTCGCGGTCGTACGGGTTCGTCAGCACGTGCGCGGCCTGCGGTGCGGGGAATGCCGCGAAGTCACCGGCGGCGAGCTCGTACTCGCGATCGTCGATCCGCGCGCGGGCGCGCCCGTCGAGGATGTACAGCCATTCCTCCTCAGCGAGGTGCGCGTGATAGGTGTACGACGTGCCGCCCGGCGGGATCCGGCCGCGTGACACACCGGTGCGCTGCAGGCCGGCGAGGCGGGCGAGCAAGCTGGCGGAGAACCGGCTCTCGGGATCGAGGCGCTGGACGAGCGGGAGCTCTGCGCGCGCGACCTCGGCAGCGCGCAGCACGACGGCGGTCTTGTGAGGAGGCATGCCGCGGTTCTACGGCGCAGCCGCGAGCCGGTCTTGCAGCCGCTTGCGCGCCCGCCTGTCTTGCACGTACTTGCGGTCGGGGATCGGCGCTCGGCGAGGTTCGGACTTGCTGCGCCGGCGCGCGCTCGCCATGCTCGGTACGTGCCCCGGTTCGCCGTGACCCACGAGCTCTCGACGCGCGAGATCCACGGCGTGCGCGCGCTGTGCGATGGCTGCGATCCGGCGCGGCCGTGCGACGAGCACGCGCGTGGTGCATCGCTGTGGGTGGTGACGCGCGGCGCGTTCGAGCTGCGCGACGCCTCCGGCCGCCACGTCCTCGATCCGATGCACGCGCTCGTCATGCCCGCGGGACATCCGTTCGTGATCCGGCACCCCGCCGGACCGGACACGTGCGTCGCGTTTCACGGTCCGCTGATCGAGCGGATCGCCGAGCGCGGCCCTCGGATCGCCGCGATCGCGCCCGGGCACGTCGCGCGACTCGCGGCGCACGTCGCGGCATTCGCGCGCGGCGAAGGCGACGAGCTCGCGCTTGGCGAGCTGCTGGTCGAGCTCGCGGCCGACGAGCCCGCGCACCGCGATCGCGAGGTCGCCGATGCGATCGAGCACGTGCTGCGGCTCGCGTATGCCGAGCCGCTGTCGCTCGGCGAGCTGGCGGACCGCGCCGGCTACTCGCTGTTCCACACGTGCCGCGTGTTCCGCGCGACCACGGGCCAGACGCTGCACGGCTTCCGTCGCGAGCTCCGGCTGCGGCACGCGCTCGCGCGGATCGTCGATGGTGACGAGCCGCTGATCCAGATCGCGGCGGTGACCGGGTTCGCGAACCAGTCGCACCTGACGAATCTGTTTCGCGCGCGCTTCGGCATCACGCCGGGCCGGGCACGTACGCGCGACGGCCTGCGTCAGCTCGCGACGGCGTGAGGCGCGACCGCGAGCTCGTGCTCGACGACGCGGCTCCACAGCGGCTCGTGCTCGGCACGAAAGAACCCGAAGTGACCGATGCGCGCGAGCCCGACATCGCCGGGCGCGATCCGGCGCAGCACGCGATGCGCGCCGACGTACATGCCGTGGATCGACTCGATGTTCGCCGCCGACATCATCTCGTCGTCGGTGAACGAGAGCGACGTGATCGGCGTCGTCACGCGGGCGAACAGCGCGCGCACCTCCGGGCCCTCGGCGCCGACCGCGTACTCGGGATCGAGACACCACCGCCGCCACTGCCGGATCACGCCGGCCGGCAGATCGCCGACCATGCGCAGCGCGCGCCCGGGGAAGTAGCCGACGAGCGCGGTCGCGACCGGCGCCGCGAGCCACCACAGCAGCCAGACCTTGTGGCGGAGCGGCCGCGCGTTCTCGCGCCAGTAGCCGCTGCCGGTCGCGATCGTGACGATCTTCTCGACCCGACCGCGATCGCGCACGAACGGAATGATCTGACCGCCGAGGCTGTGGCCGATCCACGTCACCGGCACGCCCGGCGCGCGCCGCTCGAGCACGCGCAGCACCGCGGCGGTGTCGAGCTCGGCCCACGTCACGATGTCGGTGCGCATGCCGCGCAGCGAGCCGGTGCGCGACAGCCCCATGCCGCGATAGTCGAACGTGACCGCGTGGAAGCCGCGGCTCGCGAGCCAGCGCGCGAACGCGCCGTAGAACGATTGCGGCACGCCCATCGCCGGCACGATCAGCGCGGCACCGCGCGCGGGCCCGAGCGGCGCGAAGTAGCGGGCGGCGAGCTGCGTGCCGTCGTAGGTCTCGACGGTGACGGAGTCGACCGGGGACAGCGGCGGGGTCGTGGCGTCAGTGCGGGAACGAGCGAGGACGGCCATCGGCGAGCTCCTGGGTGGAATCACCGCGATCGTGGCTGTTTCATGCGCTACAACAAACGGGCAACTTCGCAAGGGACTCTTGCATGGCGCGCACGAATCCTTCCGAGCACCGCAGCGTGCGCAGCGGCTTCGACGAGCTCGCGGCGGCCGAGGTGTTTCTCCAGGTCGCGAAGACGAAGAGCTTCACGATCGCGGCGAAGACGCTCGGCAAGAGCACGTCGAGCCTGTCGCGGATCGTGTCCGAGCTCGAGCGCCAGCTCGGTGCGCAGGTGCTCGCGCGCACGACGCGGCGGCTCAGCCTGACCGAGGCCGGCACGCTGTACTTGACGCATGCCGAGGGCTTGCTCGCGGCGCGCACCGCCGCACGCGATGCGGTCGCCGAGCTCACCGGCGGCGTGCCGCGAGGCCATCTGCGCGTGTCGATGCCGGTCAGCGTCGGCGAGCGATTGATCGGCCCGTACATGCCCGAGCTGCGCAGGCGCTATCCCGAATTGCGGCTCGAGCTCGAGCTCTCGGATCGCAACGTCCCGCTCGTGCAGGGCGGCTTCGATCTCGCGATCCGCGTCGGCAAGCTCGCGGATTCGTCGCTGCGTGCGCAGCTGCTCGCGAAGGTGCCGGTGCGCCTCGTCGCGAGTCCGGCGTATCTCGCGCGTCATGGCGCGCCGGCGCACCCGCGCGAGCTGCCGGACCACGACTGCATCACCGTCGGGGCAGTCGCCGGTCCGGTCGAATGGGCGCTGTACCGCGCGCGCGGCCGCCGGCGGGTCGAGCGCGTCGAGATCGACGGCATCGTCCACACGACGAGCCCGACGCTCGCCGCGCAGCTCGCGCAGTCCGGTGCCGGGATCATGCGCGCGATCGAGTGGGTGATTCGCGAGCCGCTGCGCCGCGGCGAGCTCGTCGAGATCATGCGCGACTGGACGTTCGACGATCCGATCGACGGTGGGGTCCCGGTGTGGGCGGTGTACGCGCAGACCGCGGGCGTCGCGCCGCCGCTCAAGTCGCGCGTGTTCGTCGAGCTCGTCAAGGAGATCATCGCGCGCGAGGACGTGCCCGCGAAGCGTCCGCGCTAAGCTGTCGCGCGGTGGCGTGCTCGATCTGCGACGCGATTCCCGGCGGACAGACGGCGAATACCGGGCGTGACGAGCGGCTGCCGTCGAGCACGCATCGCCTGCAGTCGCTCGACCTCGGCAAGAGCAGCGACCTGCGGCAATGTCCCGAGTGCGGCGCGCTGTATCTGTGGACCGAGGACGTCGCGTTCACGGGCTCGGGCAACAACGACGAGGAGACGCTGACCCGGCTGTCGAGCGACGCGAGCGCGACGGTGCACGCGCTGCTCGCGGGCGAGCGCGTCGACGAGGACGTCGTGTTCGCGCTCGACTGGAGCGTGCTCGACCTCGCGCTGTCGGCGGCGGTGCATCGCCACCGGCCGCTCGCGCTCGCGTACGCGCGCCGGATCGTCCGCGAGCTCGCGCGCATCGACGCCCGCTGGCTGCAGGACCTCGCGCTGTCGATCGTCGATCGCGATCCGGAGCTCGCGGCGATCGTCGAGCCCGAGGCGCGGCAGCTGACGACGCGCACGCCTCACCTCATGCAGAGCGTCCGCGAGCGCTGCCGCGAGGCGCTCGAGGCCGTGCCCGCCGCCGACGATCCGCGCGTGCGCGAGCTGCTCGCCGCGATCCACGCCGCACCCGACGACGACGGGCCGCGCTCGGTGCTCGCGGATCATCTGCTCCAGCGCGGCGACGAGCGCGGCGAGCTGATCGCGCTGCAGCTCGCACGGCCGCGCGACGGCGAGCCGATCGAGCGCGAGCGCGAGCTGGTCGCGCGCCATGCCGTGCAATGGTGTGGCCCGCTCGACCGGTTCTTCGACAAGCAGCACCGCACGATCGAGCGCGGCTTGCTCGCCGGTGGCCGCGCGAGCTCGTACTGGAGCGCTGCGGCCGAGCTCGAAGCGGTGACGGGCGCGAGCGAGTGGACGACCGTCACGACGATGTACGCGCCGCGGTCGTGGGCTGCGGCGATCGTGCCCGCCGCGATCCGCATGCTCGGCGATCCGGTGATGCGGTCGCTGCGCGCGCTGCACCAGGTCCCGGTCGTCGTCGCGCATGCGCTCGAGCGGAGTGCGACGCCGCCACCGCTCGTCGAGCTCGGCCTCACCGACCCGACGAACCCGCTCGCGCGCGAGCTCGGCGCCGTCGGCTGGGCCCGCGTGCGGCACCTCGAGCTGCGGCAGCTCGGCTCGCCGCAGGCGCTCGATGCGATCGCGGGCTCGCCGCTGTGGACGCGGCTCGAGCAGATCACGGTCGCGTCGAGCGAGCACAACGTGTTCGAGCGGATCACCGACTACCTCGCGATCGTCGAGCGTGCGCCGGCGGTGCGCAGGATCGGGCTCGGCGATGGGTCGCCATTCTTCCCCGATCTCGAAGGCTGGCAGGCCGTGCTGACCCGCACCGACGCCGGCCACGAGCTCGAGGCGCGCTTCGTCTCGGGCAACTACGGCTGGACCGGCGACCGGCTCGCGCGCGCGCTCGATCAGCTCGACGCCGGGACGATCCGGGCGGTGCGGATCCACGCGACCCCGCGGTTCACGCGCGACGCGGAGCCCTACCGCCGCCTCGTCGCCGCGTGCGAGCGCCACCACCCGGTGCGCCTCGAGCTGCCACCGCCGCCATGACGCGCACGCAGGAGCTACTCGCCGCGGTGTATGACCGCGCCCGACGACGACACGCCGCGCGCGGTGCTCGCCGATCATCTGCTCGAGCATGGCGATCCGCGCGGCGAGCTGATCGCGCTGCAGCTCGCACGCGCGCGCACCGGCACGCCGGCGACGAAGCGCGAACGCTCGCTGCTCGTGGCGCATGCAGCCACGTGGTGTGGTCCGCTCGCGGGGTTCGTCGCGCGCGATGGTCTGCAATTCGAGCGCGGGTTTCTCGCGATTGCCCGCGCGGCGCGCGAGTGGCGGGAGCCGGGAGATGTCGATCCGGTGATCGGTGCGGACGAATGGGCGACCGTGCACACGCTGTGCTGCAGAGCGCGTCGACGGCGACGCCGATGCTCGAGCGGATCGTCGCGCTGCTCGGCGATCCGTCGATGCGCTCGTTGCGCGCGCTCCACAACCTGCCGTGGGAGCTCGCGCACGCGATCGAGTCGACGCCGCTCGGCGCGCGGCTGCACGTGCTCGGGCTCGCGAGCGTGTTCCTGCCCCGCAACAGCGTCCGCACGCTCGGTGGAACGGGCCTGAACGACGTGCGCGCGCTGTGGCTGACCGACGTGTTCTCGCTCGACCATCTCGGCCTGCTCGTCGTCAGTCCGCTGTGGGCGCGGCTCGAGGAGATCACGCTCGTGCCGACGAAGGATCTCGCCGGGCAGACGCGGACGTGCGTCGAGTGGATCGCCGCGCACGGTCGTCAGCTCCGCCGGTTCCGCCTGATCGACGAGTGCACGTATCCCCCGCGGTGGGGCGGCTGGTGCCTCGCGCTGTCGCCGCTCGACGGCGGATTCGCGCTCGACGCGCGGTTCGAGACCCTGTCGCACGGCGCACGCTTCGCAACGCTGAACCTCGCGATCAAGCTCGACGCGCTCGAGCCCGGCACGCTGCGCGCGATCCGGATCGCGCGGACGCCTGCGTTTCCGGTGCGCGACGATCCATACACCGCACGGTTGCGGGTCGCGTGCGAGCGCCATCGGCCCGTCGTGCTCGAGCTTCCGTCATGAGCTGACTACGTCGTCGAGAGCGCGCCTTCACGATCGACGGCAAGCCCCATCGAGTGCAGGCCCTTGTCGACGTAGACCGTCGTGCCGGTGATCCCGCTCGCGAGCGGGCTGCACAGGAACGCGGCGGTCGCGCCGACCTCCTCGGCGGTGAGGTCGTCGGTCAGCGGCGCGTTGCGCTTCGCGTAGTCGATCATCTGATCGATGAAGCCGATCGCGCTCGCCGCGCGCGACGCGAACGGCCCGGCCGAGATCACGTTGACGCGATGGCCCCACGCGCGCCCCGCCTCGTACGCGAGCACGCGCGTGTCGGACTCGAGTGCCGCCTTCGCCGACGACATCCCGCCGCCGTACCCCGGCACCGCACGCTCCGAGGCCATGTACGACAGCGACAGGAACGCGGCGCCGCGACGCGCGACCGGCCCGAGGTGGCGCACGAGCGACACGTTCGAGTACGCCGACGCCGAGACCGCGGACAGATAGCCCTTGCGCGACGTCTCGATCAGCGGCTTCTTCACCTCGGAACCGTTCGCGAGGCTGTGGACGACGATGTCGACGCCGCCGTCCGCCGCGACCGCGGACGCGAGCCCGCTGATCGTGAAATCTCCGAGATCGCGATACCGCCGGTTGTCGCGTAGCTCGGCGGGCACGTCCTCCATGCGATCGAACTCGGCGTCGAGCGCGTAGATCTTCGCGAACTCGAGCTTCGTGCCGTCACGCAGCACGCGCGATGCGTCGAGCTTGCCGCGCTCGAGCATCGTCTTGAAGATGCCGAGCGCGGGCGGCCAGGTGGCGACCGAGACCCGAGCGCCGGCCTCTGCGAACGCCTTGGCAATCGCCCAGCCAAAGCCGCCATCGTCGGCTACGCCGGCGACCAGCGCGTGCTTCCCGGTGAGATCGATCTGCAGCATGGGCGCGGTGATCTCGCGAAATCCTTGTGAGATCAACCGCACCAACCGACGACTCGCCGCCACCTGCTGATGCACGTCGTACGCGATTGGCGGGAGATTGCCAGGGTCGGCACGAAGGAAGCCCTAGGTTCCGGGCAGGCCCAGGCCCTACGTTTCGGGCCATGCGTGCAGCCCTCGTCACAGCGCTCCTCGTCGGTCTTCCTGTCGTCGCGGCGGCCGATGCGCCGCGCGCGTACCCGAAGCTCGGCGTCTGGAAGAACACGGTCAAGAAGCTGCCCGATGGGGTCAAGCCGCTGACGAGCGTCTCGCACGTGCTGTACCTCAACGACTGCCGGCCGAACGGCTGCACGGTGTCGCCGGGCGGCGATGACTCGCGCAGCGATCGCTCGAGCATCCCGGTCAACACCGTGGTGCTGAGCCCGTTCAGCTACGGCGACGACTACTGGAACCGGCTCGTGCAGTGCGTGAAGGAGACGTACGCGCCGTTTGACGTCCAGATCGTCACGCAGGATCCCGGCACCGCCGAGCACTTCGAGGTCATGATCGGTGGCCGCGCGACGCAGCTGCACCCGGACCTCCAGGGCGCGGGTGGTGTGGCGCCGTTCATCGACTGCTCGACGTCGTCGAACAACGTCATCAGCTTCGTGTTCTCCGACGAGGTCAACGACCTCGAATTCCTGTGCGGCGCGGTCGCGCAGGAAGCGACGCACGTGTGGGGGCTCGACCACGTGCTCGATGCCGACGACCCGATGACGTACCTCGAGCTCGGCAGCCTCAAGCGATTCCAGAACCGCGATCGCGACTGCGGCGAGGATCTGTCGAACCCGCGGCAGTGCTTCTGCGGCGGCTCGCAGCAGAACAGCGTCCGGTTCTTCAACAACGCGTTCGGCCCGGCGATGCTGACGCCGGCGTCGCTGTCGATCGTCTCGCCGGTCGAGGGCCAGTGGGTCAAGCCGGGCTTCCCGGTCCACGCCGAGCTCGACTCGCAGCTCTCGGTCGCGACCGCCGCGCTCGCGATCGACGGCTCGCAGACGTCCTCGATCGACACCGATCCACTCGCGTTCAACGCGCCGACGACGCTGCCCGGCGGCGATCACACGGTCACGGTGACCGCGACCGATCAGGGCAACCGGACGGTGACCGATTCCGTGACCGTCCACGTCACCGCCGCGTGCAGCGCGAGCGCGCCGTGCGCCGCGGACTTCCACTGCCTCGGCGGCTACTGCCTGCCCGGCGCGAACGAGGCCGGCGGGCTCGGCGCGACGTGCTCGACGAACGACCAGTGCATCACCGGGCAATGCGCGTCCGACGGCACCGAGTCGCTGTGCGCCGGTGCGTGCGATGCCGGCAACGTGTGCCCCGCCGGCTTCGTATGCCTGCAGTCGGGCGGCGCGAACGGCACGTGCTGGCCGGGCGAGCCCGACGATGGCGGCTGCCAGACCGGCAACGGCGGTAGTGGCTTCGCGTTCGCGGGGCTCGCGCTGCTCGGCTTCGCATTCGTGACCCGCCGCCGTCGCTGATCGCGCGCAACGCTGCGTTTCCGTGATCGCGGCCTGACGTTCGCCCGCGCCGCGTCGGGTGCGTGCTAGACGCAGCTGCGATGAAGAACAGCGAAGGCCAGCGCATTCCTGACGTCACGTTTCGCACCCGCGTGGACGGTGCCTGGAGGGACGTCACGACGAACGAGCTGTTTGCGGGCAAGAAGGTCGTCGTGTTCGCCCTGCCCGGCGCGTTCACGCCGACCTGCTCGTCCTCGCACGTGCCCCGGTTCAACGAGCTCGCCGGCGAGCTCCGCAAGCGCGGCGTCGACTCGATCCTGTGCATCTCGGTCAACGACGCGTTCGTGATGGACGAGTGGGCGAAGACCGAGCACGCCGACCAGATCCGGTTCATCCCCGACGGCAACGCCGAATTCACCGAGAAGATGGGCATGCTCGTCGACAAGCGGAACCTCGGCTTCGGCAAGCGGTCGTGGCGCTACTCGATGTTCGTCGACGACGGCGTGATCAAGAAGATGTTCATCGAGCCCGAGAAGGAAGGCGATCCGTACGAGGTGTCCGATGCCGACACGATGCTGCGCTACCTCGATCCGAAGGCGCAGCCGCCGCACGACGTCCTGATGTTCACGAAGCCGGGTTGCAGCTTCTGCGCGAAGGCAAAGCAGCTGCTCGATGCGCGCGGCTGGGCGTACGAGGAGGTGCCGGCATCGCCGCGTCGGCTGCGCGCGGTGAGCGCGAAGGCCTCGACGCCGCAGGTGTTCGTCGACGGCAAGTACGTCGGTGGCTGCGAGGAGCTGGAACAGTTCCTCGCGAGCCAGCGCTGAGGAGGCGATCGACGCGAGGAGCTGGAACAATTCCTCGCGAGCCAGCGCAGACAGAGGAGGCGATCGACGCGAGGAGCTGGAACAGTTCCTCGCGCGGCGCGCTAGCGCTCGGTCGAGAAGATCCCGATCCGGTTCGCGTCGCGATCGCGGAACACCGCGAACGTGCCCTTGCCCGGGATCGGCCGCGGCGCGATCACCTCGGTCGCGCCGAGCGCGAGCGCACGCGCGTACGTTGGCTGTACGTGGTCGACCGTGATGTAGACGACCGTCGAGTCGCCGCCGCGGTGATCGGGCACCGCGTTCAGCATGCCCGGCACGCCGCCGGTGTCGAACATCGCGGCGTCGGGGAGCGCCGGCTCGGCGAACTTCCACGCGAACAGCTCGCCGTAGAATGCGCGTGCGCGCGGCAGGTCGGCAGTTGCGATCTCGAAGAATGCGATCGACGGCGTGGTGGACATGGGCACCTTGGTGGGAGTGGGAGCTTTCGTGGAGGCACAGCTCGCGAGTGCGAGCCCGAGGACAACGGCAAGGCGATGCATGCCGCGCACTCTAGGCAGGCGGCGAAATCGTGCTTGTCGATTCTTGCGATCAGCGCAGCGGCACGCACGCGAGCAGGTCGAAGCGCTCCCAGCCGATGTGCTCGGGAAGCCTGACGAAGAGCTCCATCGCGGGGTGATTCGCCGGCAGTCGCGATTGCCGCGGCAAGTACGTGCCGTAGAGCCAGGTCCACGCCGCGGCGACGACGTCGAGCGTGCCGTCGCAGTGCACGGTCACGAGATCGAGCTCGGCAAATCGCCGTACCGACAGCCCCGCGCGCTCGACCTCGACGGGCGATGGCAGCGCGGGGACCAGCGGCGCACGCCGCGCACGCGCGATGTCCGCGACGACGCCGGTCGCCGACATCGGAAACACGATACCGAGGTCGTAGCGACACTGCGCGAGCGGCGTCACCGCCGGATCGTCGATCGACATCCCGGCGAACACGACATCGTCGGGCGTGCGGCCGATCGCGTCGAGCCAGCGCCGCGTCGACTCGTACACCTCGACGAGCCGCTGGTTGCCGTACGGGTTCGCGACGCGCGTGTAGACGAACAGGCTGCGCGGCAGCGTCGCTAGCTTCGCGCGGAACCCCGCGCGCGACGGCAGCGTCTCGTGCTCGAGCTTGCTCGCGGGCAGCGGCGAGACGCGATCCCACGCGCTCGGCGCGATGCCGAACCGCGCCTTGAACGCACGCGACAGATCGGACAGCGCCGGGAACCCGCACTCGAGCGCGAGCTCGGTGAGCGATCGCCGCGGCTGCGCGCGCATGATCGACGCCGCGCGTTCGACGCGCATGCGCTTGACGTGTGCGTGCACGGTCTCGCCGACGTGCCCCTGGAACAGCCGGTGAAAGTGAAACGGCGAGAAGCCGGCGACCCGTGCGAGCGTCGCGAGCGAGAGCTCCTCGTCGAGGTGCTCCGTGATGTGATCGAGCACGCGATCGAGTCGCGCCGCATACGAGCGTTCGCGCGGCTTGCGAACGGTCATGCGATCTCCTCGGATCGATCGCGCGCGAGCAACGCGAGCACGGCCATCTCGCTGACTGTAGATCGAGTATCGTCGCGCCGTGCCACCTCAACAGCTGCTGCGAGCGGCGGCGCTGCTCGCGATGAAGCGCCCGCTCGCGACCGTGATCGGGCGGCGCCGGCGCGACGGGCTCGATCGCGAGCTCGATCCGCAGCTCGCCGCGGTGCTCGAGCTCCAGCGCCTGCTGCGGCTGCCCGCGCTCGAGTCGATGGAGCCGGTGCGCGCGCGCCAGTTCGCCGAGGACGGCATGTCCCCGCTCGATGTCGCGCCGGCGGCGATGGCCGAAGTGATCGACACGACCGCGCCGGGCTACGCGGACCGCGTGCCGATCCGGATCTTCGTGCCGCACGACGCGGGGCCGCACTGGATCGTCTACTTCCACGGCGGTGGCGGCGTGATCGGCTCGATCCGCGCGTCGGAGCCGGTGACCCGCCTGCTCGCGGCGCAGACGAAGTGCACGGTCGCGTCGGTCGGCTACCGGCTCGGGCCCGAGGATCGTCACCCGGCCGCGATCGAGGATGCGGTGTGTGCGTGGGATCTGCTGATGTCGCGCGTCGGCCCGGCCGGGCGGGTCGCCGTCGCCGGCGATAGCTTCGGCGGGTTCCTGTCTGCGCACGTCGACCGCGCGGCGCAGCGCAAGCCGGATCTGCAGGTGCTGATCTATCCCCTCGTCGACATGACGCTCGCGTCACCGTCGATCGATCGGCTCGGCGATGGCTACCTGCTGACGCGCTCGATGATCCTGTGGTTCCGCAGCAACTACCTGAATGTCGACGACGATCGCGAGCTCGTGTCACCGCGGTTCTGGCCGAGCCATCGCGGTGCTGCGCCCGCGCTGATCGTGACCGCCGGCTACGACCCGCTCGTCGACGAGGGCGCCGCGTACGCCGAGCTGCTCCGGGGGGCAGGTGTGCCGGTACGCCACCGCCACCACCCGTCGCTGATCCACGGGTTTCTGGGCCTCGCCGGTGGCGTCCGCGCGGCGCGCGCGGCGACCGACCAGATCTGCGACGACATCCGCGAGCTGCTCGGCGGCTAACCCGTCGCATCCCCGTGCGTCGCGGCCGCGCTGCTAGCCTCGTCGCGTGACCGTGCTGATCGCCCTCGCCGACATCGGATCGGCGATGCCGCTCGAGGAACAGCTCGTCGCCGCCGGCTTGCCCGCGCGCTGGGATGCGGCGCAGGCCGATGGCCCGCGTGGGCCCGAGGCTCCGACCGTCGTCGTGCTCGATGCCGATCGCCTCGGCCCGCGGCTCGGCTCGATCGCGGCCGCGTGGCGCGAGCGTCCGGTGGTCCCGGGCGTGCTCGCGATCGGCAACTCGTCCGCCGCGCGCGAGATGGCGCCGAAGGCGCGCGTCACGCTCGTCGCGCCGACGGCACGCACGACGACGATCATCGACGCGATCCGCGAGACCGCGAAGCTCCGGCTCGCCGCAGACATGCGGTGGTCGGTGCTGCGCGCGGCGTGTCGACTGCCGCAGGTCTCGGACTCGCCGGCCGCGTGGCAGCAGACGCTCGTCGCCGCGCGCGCGATCGACATCGAGATCCCGCGCGCCGCGCTGCGCTGGTACGTTCAGCACTACGTCACTCCGACGCCGCGCCTCGACGAGCTGCGCGAGGAGCGCCTGCTCACCGTCCCCGAGCTCGAGGCGGTCGCCGTCATCGACGGCACGCGCACGGTGCAGACCCACGTCCAGGCCGGACCGCAGGAGCCACGCGAGACCGCGCGCATCCTGTGGACACTCGTGTCGCTCGGCGCGCTCGAGCTGACGCCCGAGGTCCGCGACGTCGTGACGCCGGCCCGCCGCCTGCTGTCCGAGATCCGGACACATCTGCGCGCACGCGCGGCGCGGCTCGAGAAGAGCACCTACTACGACGTCCTCGAGGTCACGCCGCTCGCGGAGTACGAGGACATCGAGGCCGCGTACCAGCGCGTCGCGCTGCGGTTCTCGCCGCGCGCGCTCGCGGGCCACGACCTGGCCGAGCTCGCCGGCCTCGTCCAGCCGGGCTGGGACCTCGTCGAGAAGGCGCGCTCCGTGCTCGTCGATCACGCCGTGCGCGGCCGCTACCATGACTGGCTCCGCAAGAAGCGCGGCGAGCTGCGCACGGTCTGGGCGATCGAGCCGTCCGCGATCCAGACCGCCGCCGATGCGTTCACGCGTGGCCAGCGCGCGCTCTCCGACGGTGATGTCCACAAGGCGATGAGCGATCTCGCGATGGCGTGCCGCCACTTCCCCGGCCACCCGGAGTACGAAGCGAACCTCGCGTGGGCGCGCTACCGCGTCCAGGTCGCGTCCGGCCGCGACCGCCTCGCCGGTGCCGCCGCCGAGCGCGCCGCGATCGAGCCGCTGCTCGTCGGGTGCAAGCCATGGCCGCGCGCGCTCGTCGCGCTCGCCCTGCTGTGCGCCGCGTCCGGCGATCCCGCTGCCGCGCGCTGGCACCTCGCGACGGCGCTCGCGATCGATCCGCACACCCCCGCCGCGGCGCAGCTCGCCCAGCGATTGGGGTCAGGCTCCACTTGATCAACCTGGTGGCGTCGAACCTCGCGAAACCACGTCGCTGAACGGGGTCAGGCTACACTTCGTCAACCACAGGTTGAACAAGTGTAGCCTGACCCCGTTCGCGGCAGCGATTTCGCGGGGATGCAGCGCGCCAGGTTGACTACGTGTAGCCTGACCCCGTGGATATCGAGGCACGGCTGCATGCGGCGAAGCCGATCGAGGCCGAGCTCGTGGCGATCGCGCTCGAGGAGACCGGGGCCGAGCACGGCGCGCTGTTCGTCTGGGACAAGGAGGCGAACGGGCTCGCACTCGTGCATCACGTCGTCAATGGGGTGACCGTGACGCTGCCGCGCGTGGTGAAGCACGACGGTGCGAAGGCCGGCATCGCGCTGCACGTGTTCGACGAGGGCGAGCCCTACCTGTCGCCGGATACGTCGCGCGATCCGCGGTACACGCGGTACCTGATCGATGTCGGCGCGATCGCGGCGGCGCCGGTGCGCTATCAGCGCCGGCCGATCGGCGTGCTGACGGTGTCGACGCGCGAGCCGCGCGGGCTCGACGCGAAGAGCCTGCGCGCGCTGACCGCGATCGCGGAGGTCGCGGCACCGCTGTTGCGGCGTGCGCAGGTCGACAAGCTGTCGCGCGCGGCGACCGGGCGGCCGCTGATGATCAAGGGGCTGTCGGCCGCGTGGCACGAGGTCGAGCGCAAGCTCGAGCTTGCAGCGCCGACGAACGCGCCGATCTTGATCCGCGGCGAGAGCGGCACCGGCAAGGATCTCGTCGCGCGCGCGATCCACTGGAACAGCCGGCGCGCCGACAAGCCGTACGTGACGGTGAACTGCGCCGCGATCCCGGAGACGCTGCTCGAGTCGATCCTGTTCGGCCACGTCAAGGGCGCGTTCACCGGCGCGAGCTTTCACAAGGTCGGCGAGTTCCAGAAGGCGGATGGCGGCACGCTGTTCCTCGACGAGGTCGGCGAGCTGCCGGTCATGCTGCAGGCAAAGGTGCTGCGCGCCGTCGAGCAGGGCGAGGTCCAGCCGCTCGGCTCGAACGAGCCACCGGATCGCGTCGACGTCCGGTTGATCTGCGCGACGAACCGCGACCTCGAGGAGATGGCGAAGACCGGCGCGTTCCGCGACGATCTGTTCTACCGGCTCAGCGTGATGACGCTCGAGCTACCGCCACTGCGCAGCTACAAGGACAACCTCGAGACGCTGGCGAACGTGTTCCTCGAGCAGTCCGCGGCCGCACACGGCAAGCCGGCGCCGCGCCTCGGTACGGCGGTGCTCGCGCGGCTCGCGGCGTACGATTTTCCCGGTAACGTTCGCGAGCTCAAGAACACGATCGAGCACGCGGTGATCCTGTGCACCGGTGACGAGCTGCGCGTCGAGGATCTGCCGCGGCCGCTGCTCGCGAGCGCGCCGGCGCCGCGCACCAAGCCCGCCGCGCAGCCGACGCTCGACGAGGTTCGCGAGACCTGGCTCGCGCCGCTCGAGCGCCAGTACCTGACCGATCTGCTCGCGCGCCACGGCGGCAACGTCAAGCAGGCGGCGGCAGCGGCGGGCGTCAACACCGTGACGCTGTACCGGCTGCTCAAGCGGCGCGGGCTCATGCTCGGGCGCACCGTGCAGTCGAAATAGCGAGTCGACCGCGACGCGAATGTCGTTGGTGCATGGGTGCGCCGCATGTGGTTCTGCGCGGATGCCGGCTGGTACGAAAGTGGAATCCGCTCGCCGCATGCGAAGTGGTGGCGGTGCGCTCGTGGGGCTCGGGCTCGTGGTGCGGATCGCGGCGGCAGAGCCGATGCCCGTCGGACCGCCACCGACGCCGTCGACGTCGATCGGCGTCGGCGCGACGCTCGCGATCGAGCGGTTCGTCGCCGCGATGTACACGGCCGAAGCGGCGCACCGGCTGCGCGGCGCGTACTGGCTCGACGGTGCGGCGTCGATCGGTGGTGCCGCGCCGATCGATCCGGCCGGCAGCGGGTTCGATGGCTCGCGCGCGTACGAGGTGCGGATCGGGATCGCGCGGCTCGGCTGCGGCGAGCTGTGGTGCAGCGGCGCGATCGCGAGCGCCGGCTATCACTTCCAGTGGACTCACTACGAGGACGCGCTCACCGATCTGATGAGCTGGACCGAGAAGCGCGGCCTCGTGTTCGGCGAGCTGCGCGGCGTCGCCCGGTTGCAGCTCGGTCGCCACGCCGCGTTCGAGGTCGCGCTCGGCCTGCGCGTCCACGATGCCGTGTTCACCGAGTACACCGACGGCGGCGTCAACGTCGGCGTCGTCGGTGCGCTCGGCGTCCACGCCGTGTTGTGACGATCAGCGCCGGACCGCGATGCCAGTCGTCGCCCAGCTGCCACTGCGATAGACCGCGTACACCGCGAGCGACTTGACGACGAACGCGAGCGGAAAGCTCAGCCACACGCCGAGCGCGCCGAGCTCGAGCGGGAAGCCGAGCAGCCAGGCGAGCGGCACCTGCACGACGAGCGTCGTCATGAAGTTGATCCGCAGGCTCGTCATCGTCGCGCCGGCGCCTTGCAGCACACCGATCAGCGCGATGTTGAACGCCGCGGGCAGCATGCTCGCACCGAGCAGCCGCATCCACTCGACCGCATAGCTGCCGAGCCGGGTGTCCGGATCGACATCGAAGATCTGGACGAGCGGCCCGGCCGCGAACACGATCATCAGCGCGAGCGCGGTCATCACCGTCGCGCACAGCACCATCGCCGCTCGCGCCACGCGCCGCGCCTGGTCGGGGTTACCTGCGCCGAGCGCCTGGCCGACGAGCGCGCCGGTCGCCTGCGCGATGCCGAGACCTGGCACGAACGCGAGTGCCTGGACGCGCAGCCCGAGGCCGTGCGCCGCGACTGTAGTGCCGTCGATGCGACCGAGCATGCCGAGGGCCGACAGAAACCCGGCGTTGAGGACCAGCATGTCGAGCGCGGCCGGCCAGCCGACGCGAAACATCTCGATCGCGAGCTTGCGATCGATCGGTTGGGGCCGCAGCATGAGCCGCGCCTGGTCGGTCAGCCCGCGGCGCAGCGCCGCGACGAGCGCGAGCATGTTCGCGGTCTGCGCGATCACCGTCGCGATCGCGGCACCGAGCACGCCGAGCGCCGGCAGCCCGAGCTTGCCGAGCACGAGGCCGTAGCACAGGACCGCGTTGAGGATGTTCGCGACGATCGCGCACAGAAACGGCACGCGCGTGTTGCCGACCGCGCGGAACAGGCCCGCGTACAGCAACGTCAGATAGAAGCACGGCGTCCCGAGCATCAGCGGGCGCAGGTACTCGACGCCGATCGCGGCGACCTCCGGACGCGCACCGAGCAATCCGAACAGCGGCCCTGCGAGCAGCGCGCCCGCGACGCCGACCACGATCCCGAACAGCACGGTCAGCTGCGTCGATTGCAGCAGCAGCTCCTCGACACGTCCGGTCGCTCGCGCCCCATACGCGCGCGCGACGAGCGCGACCGTGCCGACGATCAGGCCGAGCATGGCGACCATCAGCAGGAAGATGATCTGGATCGCGTAGCCGAGCGCCTCGAGTACCGCCTCGGCATTCGGCAGCCGCCCACACAGCGCCGAGTCGACGGCGAGCATGAGCACGCCGAGTACGTTGATACCGATGATCGGCAGGGCGAGCGCGAACAGCTGACGCGGGACAGAGCGAGACGGCGACGACAAGCCGATGAATCTACCGGACCGAGCGCGTCGACGGAAACCTCGATATTCGACCGAGCGCAGACGTTCAGTGCCTAAACCTTCGGTTTGCAGGCCGAATTTTGACCATTGACTATTACTAGACCAGTCTACATACTATGAATCGTGGCCGGCAAGCGAACCGATACGCGGCAGCGGATGCTGCAGAAGACCGCCGAGCTCGTGCAGCGCCAGGGCTACACCGCGACCGGGCTCAACCAGATCCTCGCCGAGAGCGCCGCGCCGAAGGGCTCGCTGTACTTCCACTTCCCCGGCGGCAAGGAAGCGCTCGTCGCCGAGGCACTCGAGACCGCGAGCAGCTCGCTGACGCAGATGATCGAGGCGCTGCTCGCGCAGGCACCGACGCCCGCTGCGGCGCTCGACGCGATCGTCGCGTACTTCACCGGCGAGCTCGAGCGCTCGCAGTTCACGAAGGGCTGTCCGATCGCGACCGTCGCTCTCGAGCAATCGGCAACCTCCGATCCGCTGCATCGCGTGTGCTCGTCGACGTACGCGCGCTGGCAAGCGGCCGTCGCGGCCCGGCTCGAGCGCGAAGGCCACGATCACGACCGCGCCGTCGATCTCGCGGCGTTCCTCGTCTCGACGATCGAAGGTGCGCTGCTGCTCTCGCGTGCGCATCGAACCACCGAACCGCTGCGGCAGGCGGCACGCGAGCTGCGCCGCATCCTCGAAAGGACGTCTCCATGACCGACCTCGCTGCGATCTCGCTCGTCACCGGTGCCACGGGACTCATCGGCCGCTGGCTGGTCCCCGAGCTCACGCGTCGCGGCCACGTCATCGCGATCGTGCGCCGTGCCGACGAGCGCCGCGACGAGTACCTCGCCTGGGTCGCGCAGCACGGCGGCTCGACCGAGCGGCTGACGCTCGTCGACGGTGACCTCGCAGCGCCCGAGCTCGGCCTCACCGACGACGCGCGCGCGCAGCTCGCGGCGGTGCGCGACGTGTTCCACGCCGGTGCGCTGATGCAGTTTCGGATGTCCGAGCAGATCGCGCGCACCGCGAATGTCGACGGCACGCGCGCGCTCGTCGAGCTCGCCCTCGCCTCGCCGCAGCTGCGCCGGTTCGTTCACATCTCCGGCTTCAAGGTCGGCGACGACGTCGCGTTCCACGACCTCGGCCTCGATCCCGAGCAGCCGTACGAGCGCACCGCCTACGATCGGCTGTACCGCAAGCTCGGCGGCTACGAGGCCTCGAAGATGGAGGCCGATCACCTCGTGCGCGATGCCGCCCGGACGCGCGGGCTGCCGCTCACGCGCATCCATCCCGGCGCGGTGATCGGCGACTCGCGCACCGGCGAGACGACGCAGTTCTTCGGCTTCGCGCCGCTCGTCGAGCAGCTGTACCGCGGCAAGATGCCGGTCGTCCCCGGCGGCGATCGCCACTGGCTGCCGCTCGTCAGCGTCGACTTCCTCGCCGCGCTGATCGCGCGCGTCCCCGAGCTCGACGAGACCTCGGGCGGCTCGTACACCGTGCTCGACGAGGCGACCCCGCAGCTGTTCGAGCTGACGACGCGGATCGCGCACCGGCTCGGCGTCGCGGCGCCGAAGCGACGGATCCGGATCGGCATCGCGAAGCTGCTGCTGCGGTCGCGGCTCGTCCCCGGCGGTGCCGAGCAGGCCGAGGGCCTCGCGTTCCTCGCCGACCGCCGCTACGACGTCACGCCGACGCGCCAGCTCGCCGCGACGCTCGGCCTCGCGTGGCCCTCGATCGACACCGCGATCGACCGCAGCATCGACTTCCTCGTCGCGTCGCGGTTCGGCGCGACCACGGCGCCGGTCGGCGCCCGGCTGCAACGGATCTCGGGCGCGCCGGCGTTCGTCGTCGGCGATCGCGTCGATGCCGACACCGTGCTGCTGCATGGCCTGCCGCTCGACGCCGAGTCGTGGACGCCGGTCGCGCGCTCGCTCGGCGGCACGCAGCTCCGCGTCGATCTGCCGGGGCTCGGCCGCTCGGCGTCGGTCGGCGCGACGCCACGCGCGTGGATGGAGGCGCTGCTCGCCGACGCGCGCCACCCGATGCTGCTCGTCGGCCACTCGCTCGGCACGCGCTACGCGCTCGAGTACGCGGCCGCTCATCCCGGGCGCGTGCGTGGCCTCGTCCTGATCTCGCCGTTCTTCCTCCAGCAGCCGCCGCCCGCGATCCTGCGGTGGAAGCCGAGCGCGTGCCTCGCGTCGCGCGGGCTGCGCCGCCGCCACCTCGACGCGCTCGTCGGCCCGGCGCACGCGGCCACCGTCGAGGGACCGGCCTCGGATCTCGCGCGGCCCGGCGCGAAGTCACGGTTCGGGCTCCACCTCGCGGACGCACACGCGCATCGCGCGGAGCTGCAGCGCATGCTCGCGGCGATCGAGGTACCGGTGCTGATCGTGCACGGCGCCGCCGATCCGATCCTCGCGTCGACCGGGGCCGCCGAGGTCGTCGAGCTCGCGGGCACCGGGCACTTCCCGCAGCTCGACGTGCCGGACGCCGTCGTCGATGCGATCCGGCGCTTCGTGACGCGCATCGACCGCGCCGCTGCAGCGGCCTGATCGTCAGTCGTGCACTGGGTACGGTGGCGTCGGATCGTCCGGATCGTTGCCCTGCGGCACCTGGTCGTACGGCCGGCACTGACAGACCTGGCAGCCGCGCGCGCGATCGAGGCTGCACACCTCGCCGTTGACGCATGCACCGGTCGTGTTGCTCGCGCACTGGTTGGGATGTGGCTTCTGACATCCGGCGACGACGAGCACGAGCAGCATCCACCGCATGCCCGGTGCGACCGAGATCTTCGGACGCGGGTTGCCTGCGATCGATCTCATCGCACGCTCGCCGGCACGATCTGCCAGTCCACGCCGCCCACGCTGTCGCGCACGACGACCACGACGGTACCGTCTGCGGGTTCGGCCGCGTCGAGGATCGCGGTCTGCTGCCGGTAGTACTGCAGATCGCCGATCGACGAGTACCACGCGTACGCCAGCGGCTCCTGCCCTTCTCCGACGGCGGTGAGCTCCGGCTTCGCGCCGACGGCCGCGACGACCTCGGTGCTCGGCGCGCCGTCGACTTGCATCGTCGCGACGTGCGGATTCTCGGCCTGCTCCGAGACCACGAACGCCTTCTCGGCGCGCCATTCTGTACCGTCGATCGTGAGCGTCACGCCGATCGTCGCGATGTCGGGCTGCGCGCCGGCCGTGACGTACCAGCCGTCGGTCGCGTGCTCGACGAGCATCGGGCCTGCGTTGCCAAGCGCCGACAGGCTATCCGGATCGGCCTCGAACACCGCGCCGGCATCGTCACCGGCGAGCAGCGTGACGCGAGCGCGACCTCCGGGCGCGACGTGCGCCGGCTCCAGCCGGACCGCAAGGATCTGGGCATGATCGAGACGCGCGGCGTCCGGTTCGGAATCACACGCGACCGCGAACACCGCGACGAAGACTGCCATCAAGCTCGTGCGCATGATCAGAACTCCCCTCGCAGACCGAACGACGGCAGGATCGGCAGGCCCTTCGTCTCGGTCCGCTCCGTGTAGTTTGCGTTGTAGCTGTAGCCGACGACGGGCGCGTTCAGGTAGACGTTCGAGACGTCGAGGTAGCCCGACAGCTTCCAGCTCTCGAACGTGAACGTTCGATCGACGCGCAGGTCGAGCTGGTGCTCCGCCGGGTTGCGCTGCGAATTCACGACGCCGTACTCGGGCTGATATTCGTTGCGATCGCTGTCGAACACCGCACCCGTGACGGGCGTGTACGGCGTGCCGCTCGTCAGCTGGAACCGCCCGCCGACCTGCCATTGCCTCGCCGCGCCGAGCTTGAGCGATCCGAGGAGCACGAGGTTGTGGGTCTGGTCGGAGTCGAACAGCCGCGAGCTCCCCATCGGATCATCTCGCCGCTCCGAGCGGGCGTACGTGTATGCGGCCCAGCCGAAGAAGCGATCGCTGCGCGCCTGCAGCAGCATCTCGGCGCCGTACGAGCGCCCGACACCGTCGTTCGTGTACGTATCGCTGCCATCGCTGCTCATCGCGGTGCCGCGCGATCCGTTCGCGACGATCAGGTCCGAGCGATCGACGTAATACGCGGTCGTCGTGAACGTCAGGCCCTTCGCGATCTTGTTCTCGACGCCGAGCGAGGTCTGCCACGCGCGCTCGGGCGCGAGCGAGGTCTGGAGGTTCTCGTCCTGGTTGTCAGGCGGCCGGGTGTACAGGCCGCCGGCGGCGAGCAGCGCCATCGACGGTGCGACCCGGAACCGGGTCTGCACGCGCGGCTGCACGACGACCGCGTCGTTGCGGCGGAAGTTGTCGACGCGTACGCCGGCGGTGCTCTTGAACCAGCTCGCCGGCTGCAGCTCGATCGCGCTCCACACCGCGAGGTTGGTGCCGGTGGCCGTCTGGTCGACGTCGATCAGCGGGTCGTAGGTGAGATCCGGCTGCGATGGATCGCCTTCCTTCGGCGGCCGCGGCAGCTTCACGCGCACGCCGGTCTCGCGCGACTCGCCTTCCGCGCCGACGAGCGCGCTGACACCCGGCGCGACGCGCAGCTTCGCCTCGTCGCGGATCGCGAGCGACACCGGGGTGATCTCGAGGAACCGATCGTCGCCGAGCTCGAGCCCGACGCGCTGGGTGAGCCCGGACACCGCGAGCTTGTTGTAGACGCCCGGGCGGTCATAGGTCAGCGACGCGACTGCGCGCGTGAACCGCGTGTCGTTCTCGAACTTGTTCGGCTGCGCGGGGTCCTGACCATCGGTCGAGACGGCGAACACGTCGTCGCTTCCGAACAGCAACGCGGTCAGCTTGAGGTGATCGCTCAGATCGTAGTCGAGCCGGCCCTGGTAGTCGTAGTAGCGCGGCAGCGCCGTGAACGAGAGCGACGCCGAGTCCTGGACGACGAGCGGGATCAGCGCGTCGATGTACGACCGGCGTGCCGCCACCGCGAAGCTGCCGCGCTTGCCGAGCGGCCCCTGCAGCATCGTCGAGGCGTGGATGAACGACACATCCGCGAAGCCGGCGAGCTCCTTCGCGCCACGCCGCGACGCGACCTGCACGCTGCCGCCCGACGCGCGTCCGACCTCGACGCCGAAGGCGCCGGGGGAGTACACGATGTCGTCGATCATCTCGGTCGGCATCACCGACGTGACGCCGCCGAGGTGATACAGGATCGGGATCTCGAAGCCGTCGACGAAGATCCGCGAGTCGGCGGGCGAGCTGCCGCGGATCACGAGACCGGCGGTCGGGCCGAAGCCCTGCACGTTCGCGACGCCGGGCAAGTTCTTGATCGCGTTCAGCGCATCGCCGCGCGCGCCCGGCACGTGCGCGATCTCCTCGCGCTTCAACGTGGTCTCGCCGGAGGTCGCGCGCTCGCGCTCGGCCTCGACGACGATCTCCTCACCGCGCACGCTGATCGGCTCGAGCTCGATCGCGACGTCGTGGCTGCCGTCGAACCTCGCCTCGGCGCGCTTGTACGACGGATCGACGACGACGAGGTTCGTCGGGCCGGTTGCAGCGCCGGGCGCGAATTCGAAGCTGCCGTCGTCGTCGGTGATCGCGGACTCGCCGGTCGACTTGTCGAACACCGACGCACCGGGCACCGGCTTGCCCGTCGTCGAATCGATCACCTTGCCGCGGATCGTCGCGGCTTCTTGCGCGTGGCCGGCGCGCGGTGCCGACACCATCGTGGCGGCGAATGCAGCGATGATCGCGGCGAGCACGGGAGTCTTCAGCATGGTTCTCCTAGCCCCGGACCTTGAAGCGGTACGGGATCTGGTAGCGAACAGCGACGGGCTGCGTGCCCATCAGCGCGGGTTCGAAGTCGGTCTGCTTCGCGGCGGCGAGCGCGGCATCGTCGAGGCCGAAGTCGGCATGACGGATGACGCGCGCACTGACGACGTGACCACGCGCATCGATCTCGACCTCGACGACGACGAGTGCCTCGCGCTGCGCGTCGCGGAACGCGTCCGGGATCTCCGGCTGCACCGCGCGCCTGGGCTTCGGCAACTGGGTGACCTCGTAGCTCGGGAACACCTTCTGCTTCGACGGCGGCGGCGGTGGCGGTGGTGGCGGCGCGGGCGGCGCCGGCGGTGGCGGCGGCAACTCCTTGTCCATCGAGGTGCCGGTGCCGAGCACGCCGTCGGTCGTGACGCCGGTCGAGACCGCGACGTCGCCGGTCGATGTCGTCGCCTCTTCGGCGACGCCGACCCGCTGGGCCTGCGGCGGCGGCGGCGGTGCAGGTTTGATCTTCGCGAGCTTCTTCACGAGCCTGGGCGGGGATGGCGGCGGTGGCGGCGGTGGTGGCGGCGGCTCGGGCGCCGGCGGCAGCTTCGGCGGTAGCTTCGCGAGCTGCATCTCGACCGGCGGCAGCGGTGGCTTGCGCGGGTCCTGGCGTTCGATCCACGCCGCGAACGCGACGTGCGCGCACGCGGACGCGAGACCGCCGGCCAGCCAGGCGGCGGTGCTCGACCTCATCGCGTCTCCTCGAGGTCAGCCGCGAGCGCGAGCTTGTGGACGCCGCCGCGGCGCACGGCATCGACGACACCGACGACGCGTTCGTACGGCACGCCCTTGTCCGCGGACACGACGGCCTGCGTGTCGTCGTTGCCGCGCCGCGCCTGCGCCTCGATCGCGGCGAGCGTCGTCGCGCGACCGTCGAGCCGGAGGCCGCCGTCCTTCGCGATCACGATCGAGAGCGACGACACCGGCGGCTCGCTCGCGGTCGACGCACGCGGCAGCTCGACGCCGAGCGCGCCGGGTTGATCGAGGTGCGTGGTGATCATGAAGATCAGCAGCAGCACGAGCATGATGTCGACGAGCGGAGTGACGTTGATGCCGGTGATCTCGGCGTCGTCGTGGCTTGCAGCGTGCGCCATCTCAGGCCGCCTTTCCGGTGTGGCCGGTGTGGCGCGCGATCGCCGGGCTCTTCAGCTGCGCCATCAGCTCCCCGCCGAGTGCCTCGGCTGACACCGAGCGCGTCTTCAGCGTGCGCTGGAAGTAGTTGAACGCGGCGACCGCGGGCAGCGCGACGATCAGGCCGACCGCCGTCGAGATCAACGCCTCGGAGATGCCGCTCAGCACCGCGCGCGAGGCCTGGCCTCCTGCCGCGGTCGACATGTCGGCCATCGCGTGGATGATGCCGAGCACGGTGCCGAACAGCCCGAGGAACGGGGCGTTGTTGCCGAGGGTTCCGAGAAACGCGAGCCCGCGCTCGAGCTGCAGCTTCTCCTCGACGAGCGCGGAGTGCATGATCTCGTCCACCGCGTCGACGCCGCGATCGGCGGTCGCTGCGCCCGCGGCGATCACGCGGGCCTCGAGGGACCGATCGCCGGAGACGGCGAGCGCGACGGCTCGCATGCTGCCGCTCGCGAGCGCGTCGCGGATGCGGGTCCGCTGCGACGCCGCCGCGCGGCTGCGGACGAATGCGATCGCGCGCTCGATGATCAGCGCGAGCTGGATCGCGGACAGGCCGATCAGGAGGTAGAGGACCCAGGTGGCTCCGGTGCCGGCGAGATCGACGAATGCGGACATGTTCATGAGGCGGATGCTCCTTGTGCCGCGAGCTAGAGCAGCCGCCGCGCCAGGCCCGAAACGGGCGCATTTCGCTGGGTTGCGCTCGCGCGCGCCCGCGATCGTTCAAGGCTTGAACAATTCGTTCAGCGATGCCCTGAACGACTTGCCGGCACCGGAATCCCATAGGAAGGTCACGCGCCCCCGGCGGTCATGACGATCCCTCCGCACCAACCCTCGCCCTCGAGTCTCGTCAAGGTGAGCTTCAAGCTCGCGACGCGGCGCGACGCAGCCGGCGTGCCGCGTGTCGCTGCAGACTTCGTCGCCGAGCAGGGACAGCTCGTGCGCATCCTCGATGTTCGCGACGAGGCGGACCTGTGCGGGCCGCTCGGTCACATCCCGGCGGTGACGCACCTGCCGCTCGACAAGATCACCGAGGTCTGTCGCGTGCTCGATCGCGAGACGTGCGTCGTCATCGTGTCCAAGCGCGGCGCCCGTGCGGGGATCGCGGCGCGGCTGCTCGAGGAGCTCGGCATGCAATACGTCGCCGCGATGGACGGCGGCATGATGGCGTGGAAGCAGCTCGGCTTCACGACGCTGCGCGATCACGAGTCGTATCGCAAGACGCTCGTCGCACTCGCGCCCGGCGTCGGTCGCTCCGGCAAGCCACTCGTCAAGCTGGCGCCCGGCGCGAAGCTGACGGCCGAGCTGATCGCCGAGCACGTGCTCGATCCGCTCGCGGTGCGATGGGTGAAGCTCGGCGCGTTTCTGCTGCACGGCAAGCGCAGCTGCGTCGATGGCCGTGACGAGCAAGGCGTGATCGGTACGCCCGGCGGCGATGCCGGCGAGCTGTTGCTCGCGCTCGCGGTCACCGAACGCATCACGCGCAAGTCGTTCTCCGACGAGGACGTCGAGCGCATCCTGGTTCGTCACATCGACACGTTCGGGCGCTTCTACATGCACACCGACGTGATCGCGACGACGCAGCTGATCGTCGAGGGCTACCACAAGGATCCTCGGATCGCGCCGCACGTCGCGAACCTCGCGAGCGCCGAGGACTGGCGTCACTTCCACAAGCGACCACCGCCCGAGATTCGCGAGGCCGTGCTCGAGCACCTCGTGAAGCCCGAGCTCATGGGATGCGGGCATCTGCGGCTCGCGATGATGCTCGACGAATACGGGGTCCGACCTGCGCTCGCGCGCGCGTTCCTGCGAGCGTTCCATCGCTTGCGGTGGACGGGCTCGCCCGAGCTCGAGTGGGTCGTGCTCGGCGGTGCGCACGAAGAGGGTGCGGTCGCGAACGTCGTCGTCGACGGCAACCTGCACACGTACACGCGGATCCCGCTGGTCTCGCCGAGCGTCTCGGGCGTGCAGATGTTCGTCAACCACCCGCAGGTCACCGCGTTCCTGCGGCGCGAGCTCGCGGCGTTCCTGTGCGAGATCGGCGCGGCGCCGCCGCCCGAAGCAGACGTGGTGGATGCGATCGAGCAGCTCGGTGCCGTGCAGGCGCGGGTCACGCTCGGCCGGCTCGCGGGCGAGCTTCCTGTGTTCGAGATCCGGTTCGATCACGACGGCAAGGCGGCGGTCGAGCCGCGCGGCGTGATTCCGACGGCGTGATCGGTTCTAATAGGTCCGTGCCGCCCGACAGCATCCCGCCCGACGCGATCACGCTCGCGCGGCCGGTCAAGGGTGGACAGGGTTACGCGCTGCGCGTCGTCGGCGAGAACCTCGTCGATCTGTTCGCGCTGCCGCGCGCCGGCGATCTCGTGATCGGCCGCGGCGTCGATGCCGATATCAAGATCGATGACGCCTCGATCTCGCGCAAGCACGCGCTGCTCGCGATCATCGCGTCGCCGAGCGGGGCGCCGCCGAAGCTCCAGATCAAGGATCTCGGCAGCCAGAACGGCACGCGGCTCGCCGACGTGACGCTCGAACCCGGCGAGTGGGCCGAGCTCGCGATCGGTGACGTCGTCGATCTCGGCTCGGTCATGTTGATCGTGATGCGCGGCGATGCCGAGCCGCCGGCGCAGCGCGAGCGCGAAGGCAGCGCGATGGGCCGTGTCGAACGGCTGCTCGAGCGGGTCGCGCCCGGCGATATCGCCGTCTTGATCCAGGGCGAGACCGGCGTCGGCAAGGAAGTCTTCGCCGAGCGCTTGCACGCGAAGTCCCGGCGCGCCGCGCGTCCGCTGCTGAAGCTCAACTGCGGCGGCTTCACCGAGACGCTACTCGATAGCGAGCTGTTCGGTCACGAGAAGGGTGCATTCACGGGTGCCGACAAGGCGAAGCCCGGCCTGCTCGAGCTCGCGGATGGCGGCAGCGTCTTCCTCGACGAGATCGGCGAGCTCCCACTCGGGCTCCAGGCACGCCTGCTGCGCGTGCTGCAGGACAAGAAGGTGCAGCGGATCGGAGCGCTCGAGCCGCGCGCGATCGACGTGAGGTTCTTGTCCGCGACCAATCGCGACCTCGTCGCCGAGGTCTCGGCCGGGCGCTTCCGTCAGGACCTCTACTACCGGCTCAACGGCGTGACGCTGGCGATCCCGCCGCTGCGCGAGCGTGCCGGCGAGATCGCGGGGCTCGCGCGGACATTTCTCGAGGACGCGAGCGTCGCGCAAGGTCGAACGTTGCGGCTCTCGCGTGCGGCACTCTCGCAGCTCGAGCAGCACAGCTGGCCCGGCAATATCCGCGAGCTCAAGAACGTGATCGAGCGCGCCGCGCTGATCTGTCCCGACGACGAGATCGACATCGAGCACCTGCAGCTCGCGCCGGCCGAGGCCGCGCCCGCCGCCGGGTCGCTCCACGCCGACATCGAGTCACTCGAGCGACGCCGGATCATCGAAGCGCTCGAGGCGTGCGGCGGCAATCAGACGCGCGCCGCGCAGAAGCTCGGCATCTCGCGCGGCACGCTGGTGTCTCGACTCAAGCAGTTCGGCATCACGCGCCCGCGCAGCTAGCGCGCCGGCGCAGCTCGGCATTGTCCGTCTTCGCGAGATAGCTCGATCGCCACGGCTCCTGGATCCGTGCGGCGCGCGTCTCGAGACGCTGGATCGCTGTCGCGAGGGCCGCGCGTGCGGCCTCGTGCTCGCCGGCGGCCTCGAGTGCGTCGATCTCGGACAGCCTGATCAGCGACTCGCCCTCTTCGAAGCCATCGCCGAGTCGCATCGCCGTCATCGCCTCGGTCGCCAGGCGACGCGCGAGCTCGACATCGCCGCGTCGCAGCTGGAGGTGCACCGCGGTCGCGAGCACGATCGGCCGGTACTGCGGGTAACGCCCCAGCAGATCGAGCGAGGTGGCAAGCGCACGCTCGGCGCGATCGAGATCGCCGATCGCGAGCGACGCGCGTCCGACCATCCAGTGCGCGAGCCCCGCCGATGGACGATCGTTGTCCGCCGCGAGCGCGACGGCGATCTCTGCGTGCTGCCGCGCGACCTCGTGATGGCCGAGATCGTGCTCGCACATCGCGAGCGAGAAGTGGAGCAGCGGTGTGATCGTCGACGCACCGACACGCTCGGCGACGTCGATGCCACACCGCACGAGCTCCGCACCGCGCACGGAGTCGCCGAGCTCGTTCACCACGCCGCCATACGACAGATAGTTGAACGCGAGCTCGCGCAGGTTGTGGCTCGCCTCGCACGCACGCTGTCCGGCCTCGTGATGCTCGATGCAGGCGATCGCGTCGCCGCGTGCGCGCGCGGCCATCGCGAACAGCGACTGCAGTCGCTGCTCGGTCGCGAGGTCGATCGTCAGCGGCTCTGCGAGCTGCGCGGCGCGCTCGAACAACGCAGCGGCGACCGGCGGCGAGCCGAGCCGCAGCATCACGATCGCCGCGCGAGCGACGCTGCGCAGCTGATACGCCGCGGCCTCCGGCACGGGCACCGTCCCGGTCAGATCGTGCACGAACGCGACGGCGTCCTTGAGGTCGCCCTTGCGTCCGGCCGCGTAGAACGCCTCGTCGGTCGCGCGGAACCATCCGACGCTGCCGACCTCGAGCTCCGCGCGCGCGCGTTGCGCCATCTCGAGCGCCACCGCGTGCTCGCCCTGCCAGTTGTGCGCCTCGGCGAGCGCGATGTGCAGGCGCGCTGCGACTTCGGGCGTCGGCGACGACGCGAGACCGCGCTCGGCGTGGACGTACACCGAGACGAGGTCATTGCCCGAGATCGCTTGCTCCGCGGCATGCGCGTAATGCTCGGCGGCCTTCTCAGGCGCGCCACCAGCAGTGAAGTGATTCGCGAGCGCGAGCGCGTCGGTGAACCCGTGCTCGACGAGCCACTCTGCGGCGTGACGGTGCGCGAGCACGCGATCCTCCGGATCGAGCATCGCGAACGCAGCCTCGCGCACGAGATCGTGCCGGAAGTCGTACTCGCGCTCGCCCGGCAGCTGCGATTCGGGCGCCGGCGCGACGAGCTCGCGCTCGACGAGCTCGGCAAGTGCTGCGGTCGGGTCACCATCGATCAGCTTCGCGACGCCACCGTGCCAGAACACCTCGCCGAAGATGCTCGCAGCACGGAGCGCGCGCCGCGCGTTCGGCGTCAACGCGTCGAGTCGCAGCTGCAGCATCGACAGCACGGAATCCGGTAGCTCCGCATGGCCCTCCGCGACCGCGCGGATCAGCTCCTCGAGGAAGAATGCATTGCCGGCGCTGCGATCCACGATCTGCGCGATCGTCTCGGACGCGACGTCGGTCCCGAGCAGATCGCGCACGAGCCGGCCGCAGGCCTTCTTCGTCAGCTGCGGCAGCCGGATCTCCTGCAGCGCGCGTGCGTGCCACAGCTTCGGGAAGCTGTCGTGGACCTCCGGACGTGCGAGCGCGAGCACGAGCAGCGGCGCATTCGCGAGCTCGCGCAGCGCCGCGTCGACGAGCTCGACGACGAGGCGATCGCCCCAGTGCAGATCTTCGAGGACGAGCAGCACGGGATGCGCCGCGGTCTCGGCGGCGAGCCAGTCGATCCACGCACGACGCATCGCATCGCCACGCACGAGCGGCTCGGTGCGCGCGGCCCGCAACGCCTCGCTCGCGTCCGATGGAAACGCGATGCCGGTGAGCTCGCCGAGCAGATGCGTGACGCGGGCGGCATCGCTCGCGGCAACATGACGGGAGATCCGCGCGGTGAGCGCCTCGCGCTGGTCCTCGAGAGGATCGCCCTCGCGCACGCCGGCCGTGCGCCGGATCAGATCGGCGAGCATCGCGAACGGAGAGCCCGCGCGCAGCAGGTCACCGCGACCGAGCAGCAATTCCGCCTCGGGATCGCGCTGCATCACGCGCCGCACGAGCTCCTGGCGCAGCCGCGACTTACCGCCGCCGGGAGGAGCGGTCACGAGCACGATGCGCGAGACCGCATCTTCGGTGCACTCGGCCCACAGCGCTTCGAGTGTTGCCAGCTCGCGATCGCGGCCGACGATCGGCGTGGCCTTGCCGAGCAGCGTGCGCACCGGCTCTTGCGACGCCGGGACGTCACCGCCGCGCATGCCCACGAGCTTGTGCCTGCCGCGTACCGTGTGCACGGCGAACCGTTCGTCGAGCAAGTTCGCGGTCGCCTCGTCGACGATGACCTGGCCCGGCGCGATCCCTGCGACCAGCTCGGCGGCCCGATCGATGACGCCGCCGACGACGAGCCGATCGAGCGATGCCCGTCCAGACGCGACGACGACCGGCAAGCGAGGTGCACGGTCGTGCAGCGCGAGCGCGCAACGTGCCGCCCGCGAGGCGTGGTCGGTCACGACCTCCAGGTTCGTGAACATCACGAGGTATCCGCCATCGGCGATGCGGTCGAGCCGGCCACCGTATGCCGTCGCGATCGGCGCGAGCTGTTCGGCGAGATCGGCGTCGCCGGCACCGACCATCACGACCGAGACGAGCCGCTGCTCGGTGCCCGTGATCGCCGCGCGCGTCGATGCAGTGTCTCCGCGCGTCGCGGCAGCCGCCACGTCCGTCGCGGCATGCCCGTCCGCGGTCGCCTCGGGGTGGACGTCGCCGAGGTGAGTCACCTCGATCAAGCGAGCGAGCGCGTCGGCCACCGCCCTGCCGTCCGCAAACCGGTCCCTCGCAGACTTCGCGAGCATCCGCAGCACCAGCGCGTCGAGCGCAGGCGGGATCGCCGGTTGATGGCGGCTCGGAGGATCGACCTCCTCGACGAGGATCTTCGCGAACACGGCGAGCGAGCGATCGCCGCCGAACGCCGAGACCCCGGTCAGCGCGCGATACAGCACGCAGCCAAGCGCGAACACGTCGGCGGCAGGGCCGATCGCGGTCTCGCCGCGTACCTGCTCCGGTGCCATGTAGCCCGGCGTGCCGATCACGGCGCCGGTCGCGGTCAGGACGCCCGCGTGGTGGATGTGACGCGCGATCCCGAAGTCGAGCACCTTCGTACGACCCAGGTCACGGCCGGGCACGAACAGGTTCATGGGTTTGAGATCGCGGTGCACCACGTCGCGCCGGTGCGCCGCTGCGATCGCGTCGGCAACGGCCCGCACCATCACGATCGCCTCGTCGATCGCGAGCCTGCCGCGCAGCATGCGGTCGTGCACGGTCTCGCCGTCGAGCCACTCCATCGCGATGTAGTGCTCGTGCTGCGAGGTGAAGCCGTGGGCGACGTAGCGGACGATACCGGGGTGACTCAGCTCGGCGAGCACACCCGCCTCGCGGGCGAACCGTGCGGCATCGCGCTCGCCGACCGCGCCGAGCGTCTTCAGCGCGACGCTGCCGCCGGCCGCCAGATCGGTCGCGCGATACACCACGCCCATCCCGCCGGCGCCGGCGACGGCCTCGATCCGGAATCGATTCGCGACGATGTCGCCGAGACGCACGATCGCAGTGTAATCGCGACCGGGCAGCCGACGCGACAGGCGTCGCTCGACGCGCGAACTTCACGCTGCTGCATCACTTCTTCACGAACTGAAGGCCCCCGAGACGGTCAGTGCTTCGGTGACAGCTTCCAGCCGTTCGCGGTCTTGATGAACAGAAACGGCGGGCCGTCGGCGGGGCCGCCATCGGTCGACACGCGGATCTTCACGATCGCGACGTCGATCCGCTGCCGCACCTTCTCGTCGGTCGCCGGATCGAGCGTGCGGCGCTGGACGACTTCGGCCGACTCGACGCGCAGCTGCTTGCCACCTTGCTTCGCTCGACTGCCTTCGGCCCCGAGCCGGTCGACGAGATCGGCCACCTCGGCATCCCACTCGGCCTTGTCTGCCTTGTTCGAGAACGTGACCGCCTCGTCGCCGCTGATCACCAGAGAGCGCGCGGTCGTCCGGTCGCCGGACAGCGCCGCGGTCGCAAACCGCACCGCGACGTCCTCGACGCTCGCTTCGGTGGCAGCCGGTTGGGGAACGTGATTCGCCGGCGGCGATGCAGGCGGCGTGTGGGCCGCGGGTGCCGGGGCACCGCACGCGACCATCAGAAACGACAAGAGGCACCAGCGCATGTTCCGACGAACGTGCGCGGTGCCCCTGGCTTACGTCAATCGCAAAACAATCACAGGACGGTGATCGACGGCAGCAGCGCCTGGACCGCCGTGGCCGCGCTCTGCGCGCTGTCCTTCGTCGTGTACTGCTGGCTCGTGCCGATGATCTCGCCGTTCTGCGCCTTGACGACGAAGTAGAACCCGCCGGTCGCGTTCTGGTTGATCGTGTACGCGGCCGCGCTCTGCCCGTCGGCCTGGACCGCCATCGCGCCGTTGTACGCCGCGGCCTCGGTCGTGTACGCCTCGGACGACAGCACGATCTGACCGTTGCGCGCGAAGAAGTTGAAGTGGAACTGGCCGCTCTCGCCCTGGACCACCTCGGCGCGCGCGCCGGTCGACAGCGCCTCGCGCTTGTCGAGGTAGCTCGTCACGGCGCGGACGCACGACGTCACGGCGCGCGTCGCGTTCGACTTCGTCGAGTAGACCTCCGAGAAGCTGATGATCTCGTTGTTTGCAGCGACGAGATGCACGATGTAGCCGCGGGTGGCCGGGACGACGCGGTACTGCGCCGGGTCGACACCGTTCTCGAGCACCGAGAGCGCGCCGTTGATCGCGCCGGTGCGCGCCGAGTACGCCTCGGACGTCAGCAGGATCGAGCCATTGCCCGACTTGAGGTTGAAGCGCCACTGGCCGTCGGTCGACTGCCAGAACGTGAGCTTGCCGGCGCCGGCCGCCTCGGCATCGGCGTCGCCGTACTCGTCGGAGCCGGTCGTGGCGCAGCCGACGGCCGCGAGGGAGGAGAAGCTAAGAACGAGAGCCGTGAACAGAGGAGCGATCCGCATGATGGCCGCGCACAAATACAAAGGGTGGGCCAGTGTAGGTGCAGGTAACCCGCTGAAATCACGCGGGACAGATCCCGGCTTGATTGCACAACAGCAACTCTAGTTGCACAAATGCAACGAGAATTGCTCAGTCGTATCGGAGGCCGTCGACCGGCGACAGGCTCGCGGCGGCGCGCGCCGGCACGAGCGTCGACAGCAAGCTGATCAGCAGCGTCAGGCCGATGATCGCGAGGACCTCGAACGGCCGGATCACGATCGGGAGTCGATCGATCATGTAGACCTGCGGATCGAGCGGATAGCCGTACGCGAGCACGACCTCGCAGGTGACGAGCCCGATCGCGACGCCGAGCGTCGTGCCGATGCCGCCGATCACGAGGCCCATCAGCTGGAAGATCCGACCGACGCTGCCGGTCTTCGCGCCCATCGACTTCAGGATCGCGATCTCGCGCGTCTTGTCGGTCACCATCATCTGCAGCGACGACACCATGTTCACCGCGGCGACCACGATGATCAGCGTCAGGATCAAGGTCAGCACGATCTTCTGCAGCGCGACCGCGGTGAACAGCGACTGGTTGAGCTCGTGCCAGTCGAGCACCTCGTACGTGCCGCCGAGGTCGCGCTCGAGGGTGTCCGCGATCTCCTCGGCGCGCTCGACATCGGCGAGCCGGAGCTCGACGCCGAACGCGATGTCGCCCTGGCCGACCAGCGCCTGGGTCTCGGCGAGTGACGCGTAGACCAGCCGGCGGTCGTACTCGTCGAAGCCGCAGTGGAAGATGCCCTTGACGACGAACTTCCGCGTCCGCGGCGCCGCGGAGAACCGGCGCGTCGAGCTGTCGAAGTTCGAGAACGGCATCACGATCGTCAGCGTGTCGCCGACCTTCGTGTGCAGCTTGTGCGCGAGCTCGTTACCGACGAGGAGCCCGGGAAGCTCGCCGGGCTTCGTCTGCAGATCGTCGATGCTGCCGGACTGGATGTGGCGATCGAGATCGAGCACGTCGTGCGCGAGCTCCGGATCGATTCCCTTGATCCCGATCCCCGAGAGCTCGCCCTTGCCGCGCGTGACGAGCACCTCGGCATAGATGAACGGCTGCACCGCGATCACGTCGGGATCGATCCGGCGCGCGTGATCGATCACCGTGCGGTAATCGGCGATCGGCACCTGGTCGCGCACGATCACGTGGGCGTTGACGCCGAGCACCTTGTCGCGAAATGCCTGCTGGAATCCGGTCGTCACGCCGATCACGACGGTCAGCGCCGCGACGCCGAGCGTGACGCCGAACACCGACATGCTCGTGAAGATCGAGAACATCGAGAGCAGCGCGAACAGCGCGGTCGCGAGCAGCCCGAGCACGAGCATCGCGACGCCGAGCGCGCTGCCGCCGGTCGCGGCGATGATCACGCCGCCCGCGATGCTGATCGCGAGGCAGATCAGCGCGAACTGCCGCATGATGCGGTCGCGCCGCTCGCCACTGAGGTAGCGCCACCCCGTCGTCAGCTCGAACCGCATGCTGACCGGGAACCTGCCAGTCCCCGCGGCGAATTCCTAGTCGTAGCGCAATCCCTCGACCGGCCGCAGCGCCGCCGCCGATAGCGCCGGCACGAGCGTCACGACGACGCTGACCGCCATCGTGATGCCGGCCACGAGCACGACCTCGAGCCAGTTCACGTCGATCGGTAGCCGATCGATCAGGTAGACCTTCGGATCGAGGTGGTAGCCGTAGCCGCTGACCACGTAGCAGGTCGCGAGCCCGATCACGACGCCGATGATCATGCCGACGCCACCGATCGCGACCCCGACGACCTGGAACACCCATGCGATCCCGCTCGACGTCGCGCCCATCGACTTGAGGATCGCGATCTCGCGCGTCTTGTCGGTCACCATCATGATCAGCGCCGACACCATGTTCACGGCGGCGACGAGGATGATCAGCGTCAGGATCACGACGAGCACGATCTTCTGGACGTTGAGCGCCGTGAACAGATTGTGGTTGAGCTCGTACCAGTCCTGCACCTGATATGGCGGACCGCCGAGCGCCTTCTCGAGATCCTCGGCGATGTCCTTCGCGCGGTCGACGTTCTTGACCTTGAGCTCGACGCCCATCACCTGATCGCCACGCCCGACGAGCTCCTGCGTGTCCTGCAGCGCCGTGTACATCAGGCGGCGGTCGTACTCGTCGAACCCGCTGTAGAAGATGCCGGTGACGCGGAACTTGCGCGTGCGCGGGGCGCTCGACTTTGCGCGCCAGGTGTCGAAGTCGATGTTCGACAGCGGCACGACGACCGTGACGTCGTCGCCGACCTTGGCCTTGAGCTTGTGCGCGAGCTCCTTGCCCATGATGATCGGTGGCGGCACGCCGGCGCCGGGCGTGCGGCCGAGCGAGTCGACCGAGCCTTCGACCATGTGCTTCTCGAGGTCGAGCACGCTCTTCACGAGCTTCGGATCGACGCCCTTGATCGCGACCCCGGACAGCTCGCCCTTGCCACGCGTGACGAGCATCTCGGCGAAGATGAACGGCTGGACCGCGATCACGTCGTCGTCGATCGTCGCGGCCGTCTTCATGACGTCGCGGTACTCGGCGAACGTCGCCTGACTCTTCAGCACGATCACGTGCGCGTTGACGCCGAGCACCTTGTCGCGAAACTGCTGCTGGAACCCGGTGGTCACCGCGAGCACGATCGTCAGCGCCGCGACGCCGAGCGCGACACCGAGGATCGAGACGCTCGTGAACACGCTGAACACGCTGAGCAGCGTGAACACCGCGGTCGCGACCAGCCCGAGCTCGAACATCAGCACGCCGAGCGAGCTCGTCGTCTCGGTGAGCAGCAGCATGAACCCGCCCGCGGAGATCAGCGCCGCGACCCCGGCGAGCGCGAGCAGGAGCTTGTCCTTCTTGCCGCCGTAGAGGTAGCGCCAGCCGATCTTGATCTCGTACCGCACGGACGGGACAGCTTGCCGTTTCGGCGCGGTCTTCGCCACCACCTGATGCGAGATCGCGCGTGCTCGACTACGCCATCGTCGCCGGTCGGTAGTGGGCCGCGGCCGCACGCAGGATGTGCTCGCCGACGACGCGCAGCTCCTGGCTCGGCGACAGCTCGACCATCTCGGTGTCCGCGAGCGCCTCGGGATAGTGGCCGGGCTCGACGTAGAACGCCTGGCCCGCGGCGACCTCGCGCGCGCCATCGACCGTGTGGATCCGCAGCTTGCCGGACAGCACGTAGCCCCAGTGCGGACACGTGCAGGCGTCGCCGGGCAGTCCGTGCAGCGCCGGGTGCAGGTCCGCGCCCTTCGCGAACCGGTAGAACACCATCATCATCCCGCCCACCTCGCGCGCCCGGATCTGGACGTTGCCGGTGTCGATGATCAGCGGGACGTCCTCACGTCGAAATACTTCCATGACACACCTCCACGCTGCCCTCGTGCATCGGCCGTTCCTGCCGCGCGCGATGGATTCACGCAGATCGTGCGGTGCTCGTCGAGGACTGCGCGCTCGCTGCGGCCTGCAGCGCGCTCCACAGCGCCGCGACGTGGCGCTGCTCGGTGCGCTCGGCGCCGATCGAGACCCGCAGGATCTGCTTGCCGGCGACGACGCTCGGCGTCAGGTACGCGTGTCCGCCGTCGTTGATCGCGCGCGCGATCGCGAGGTTGTGCGCGGCGAGCGCCGGCTCGTCGAGCCCGGGCGGCGTGTGGCGGATGCACACGGTCTGTAGCCGCACCGGTGCGATCACCGTCCAGCCCGGGGTCCGCGTCACCTGCTCGCAAAACCAGCGCGCGTTGTCGAGGTCGCGGCGCAGCCGGGCGCGCAGCCCGTCGACGCCGACATCGAGCAAGAAGAACCACAGCTTGAGCGCGCGGAACCGCCGGCCGAGCTGGATGTGCCAGTCGCGAAAGTTCGTGACCTCGCCGTCCTGCGACGTCCTCAGGTACGCGGGGTTCGTGCCCATCACGCGGATCAGGTGCTGCGGATCGCGGCAGTAGTACGCCGACAGATCGAAGCCCGGGCCCATCCACTTGTGCGGGTTGAACACGAGCGAGTCCGCGCGCTCGATGCCCGCGAACAGCGCGCGGCGCTCGGGCAGCACCATCGCGGTGCCGGCGAGCGCGGCGTCGACGTGCAGCCACAGCTCCTCGCGGCGCGCGATCGCGGCGAGCTCCGCGAGTGGATCGATCGCGGTCGTGTTCGTCGTGCCCGCGGTCGCGACGATCGCGCACGGCCGCAACCCGGCGGTGCGATCGCGGTCGATCGCGGCCTCGAGCGCGTCGATCCGCATCGCGTACTCGTCGTCGGTCGGCAGCAGGCGGAGGTAGGCCTTGCCGAAGCCGGCGAGCACCGCGGCCTTCGCGACCGAGCTGTGCGCCTCGCTCGACGCGTAGACGACGAGCGGAGACGCCGCGCTCTGCAGTCCGCGCGGCTCGAATTCGTTCGCGCGCTCGCGAGCGCAGATCAGCGCGCCGAGCGTCGCGGTGCTCGCGGTGTCCTGGATGACGCCGGTGAACGCGTCGTCGAGCCCGACCATCTGGCGCAGCCAGTCCATCATCACCTGCTCGATCTCGGTCGCCGCCGGCGACGTCAGCCAGCTCATGCCCTGCGCACCGATGCCAGCCGCGGCGAGATCGCCGAGGATCGACGCGTAGCTCGTGTTCGACGGGAAGTAGCCGAAGAAGCCAGGATGATTCCAGTGCGTGATCCCGGGCATCACGTCGCGCTCGAGCAGCGCGACCGGATCGAGTGCGCCGCCCTCGGCCGGTGGTTCCTGCGGCAGCCGTGCGCGGATGTCGCCGGGTGCGACGCGCGCGAGCACCGGCCGCGCCTCGATGCCCTCGCGGTACCCGGCGATCCAGTCGATCAGCGCGTGGCCGAGCCGACGAAACTCGTCTGCATCCATCGCCGCGACTCTAGGGCCCTCGATCCGTTCGCGCCAGCGTCGAGCGAACGTCTGCAAGACCTCACTCGTGATGCGTGAGCGCGCTCATGTGGAAACCGCGCGGTGATGCCGTCGCCGATCCGTCCGGATTCATGCAGGAAACATACAAACAGTCTTGACTGACTGTTTCTTGGGCGGTACACAGCGGCCTGGATGCCCGTCCGTGCACCGCGTACGCAGCAGCAACGTCGCGACGAGACGCGCCGCGCGCTGCTCGACGCTGCGGTCGAGAGCCTGATCGAGGTCGGGTTCGCTCGCACGACGACGCTCGAGGTCCAGCGCCGTGCCGATGTCTCGCGCGGCGCGCTGCTCCATCATTTCCCGTCGAAGGCCGAGCTGCTCGTCGCCGCGGTCGATCATCTCGCCGAGATGCGTGCGCGCGAGCTCAAGCTGCTCTCGGCGCAGCTACCAGAAGGCCGCGCGCGCACCGACGCCGTGATCGGCCTATTGTGGCAGTGCTTCTCCGGCACGTTCTTCCAGGTCGCGATGGAGCTGCGCACCGCGGCGCGCACCGATCCCGAGCTGCGACCCGTGCTCGCCGCCGCCGAGAAGGCGCTGCGCGAACGCATCCTCGCGCAGGCGCGCACGCTGTTCGGCAAGGACGTCTCCGAGCATCCCGGGCTCGAGCGCGCGCTCGACCTCACACTGCAATTGATGATCGGCGCGGCGATGTCCGCGGTGCTCCACCAGGAAGACCGCCGGCTCGACGTGCTGATCGATGACTGGAAGGCGCTGTTCCCCACCGTGCTCGCCCACGCCGCAGCGACGGCGAGCCCGGCAGCCAAGAAACCCGAACTTGCCAAACGATCGAAGGTGACCCGATGAGTAAAGAGCTCAGGTTCGACGGAAAAGTAGCTCTCGTGACCGGTGCCGGTGGTGGCCTCGGTCGCTCGCACGCGCTGCTGCTTGCCTCGCGCGGCGCGAAAGTTGTCGTCAACGATCTCGGCGGTAGCTTCACCGGCGAGGGCAAGTCGGCGTCCGCGGCAGACAAGGTCGTCGACGAGATCAAGGCCGCCGGCGGCACCGCGGTCGCGAACTACGACTCGGTCGAGGACGGCGACAAGATCATCAAGACGGCGATCGACGCGTTCGGCAAGATCGACATCGTCATCAACAACGCCGGCATCCTGCGCGACGTCTCGTTCCAGAAGATGAGCCAGCAGGACTGGGACCTCGTCTACAAGGTCCACGTGCTCGGCGCGTTCCGCGTCACGCACGCCGCGTGGCCGTACATGCGCGACGCCGGCTATGGCCGCATCATCAACACGTCGTCGGCCGCCGGCATCTACGGCAACTTCGGCCAGGCGAACTACTCGATGGCGAAGCTCGGCATCCACGGCTTCACGCAGACGCTCGCCGCCGAGGGCCGCAAGCGCAACATCATCGTCAACACGATCGCGCCGATCGCCGGCTCGCGCATGACCGAGACCGTGCTGCCGAAGGAGCTGCTCGACGCGCTCAAGCCCGAGTACGTGTCAGCGCTCGTCGCGAAGCTCGCGCACGAGTCGACCGAGGAGACCGGCGGCCTCTACGAGGTCGGCGGCGGCTTCTTCGCGAAGCTGCGGTGGGAGCGCTCTGCCGGCAAGACGTTCCGGCTCGGCCGCAACATCACGCCCGAGGATGTCGACACCGCGTGGAAGGACATCACGCAGTTCGACAAGGCCGAGCACCCCGCGTCGGTCGCCGAGTCGATGCAGCCGATCATGGCGAACGTCGAGGCCGGCCCGAGCAAGGGCGGCAACTCGTTCATCGATGTCGACGCGGCGCTCGGCTACAAGTACCCCGAGTTCCAGTCGAGCTACGACGAGCGTGACGTCGCGCTGTACGCGCTTGGCGTCGGCGCGGCGAAGGATCCGACGAACGAGGCCGACCTCGCGCTCGTCTACGAGATGAGCGGCAAGGGCATGAAGGTGCTGCCGAGCTTCGGCGCGGTGCCGGCGATCAACATGGTGCTGACCATGGGCAAGAACGGCGTGACCGCGCCGGGCCTCAACTTCGGCATCGACCGCGTGCTGCACGGCGAGCAGTACACCGAGCTCAAGCGTCCGCTGCCGACGCACGGCAAGCTGACGACGAAGGCGACGGTCAAGAACATCTACGACAAGGGCAAAGGCGCCGTCGTCGTCACCGAGTTCGTCACCTACGACGAGGGCGGCGACGAGATCGTCAAGAACGAGGTCGCGACGTTCGTGCGCGGCGCCGGTGGCTGGGGCGGCGATCGCGGCCCGAGCGCGGACGTCAACGTGCCGCCGGATCGCGCACCGGACAAGATGCTCGAGGACAAGACGAGCGAGAACCAGGCCCTGCTCTATCGCCTGTCCGGCGACTGGAACCCGCTGCACGCGGACCCGGGCATGGCGAAGGCGTTCGGCTTCCAGAAGCCGATCCTCCACGGCATGTGCACGTTTGGCGTCGCGACCCGCCACGTGATCAGCGCGTTCGCTCCCGAGGGCGACCCGCGCTACGTCAAGGCGATCAAGGTGCGGTTCGCGTCGACGGTGCTGCCCGGCGAGACGATCGTGACCGAGATGTGGAAGGAGAACGATCAGAAGATCATCTTCCGCAGCAAGGTCAAGGAGCGCGGCGAGGTCTGCATCTCGAACGCCGCGATCGAGCTGTGGAAGGAGCTGCCGAAGCCGAAGGAGAAGAAGGCTCCGGCGGCCGCGGGCGCGACCACCGCGGCGGCGGTCCCGAACAGCGCCGACATCTTCCGCGCGATCGGCACGTTCGTGCAGGGCAATCCGGCGACCGCCGAGAAGGTCAAGACGACGTTCCTGTTCAAGCTCGCGGGCCCGGACAGCGCGTGGACGATCGATCTGTCGACGCCGCCGGGCGCGGTCCACGAGGGCGTCGTCGGCAAGGCGGTGTGCACGCTCGAGATGAGCGACGCCGACTTCATGGCGATGGCGACCGGTCAGGCGGACGCGATGAAGCTGTTCTCGACCGGCAAGCTCAAGATCTCCGGCGACGTCATGGCGTCGCAGAAGCTCGGCTTCCTGAAGAAGCTGACGCCGGAGATGGTGCTCGCCGAGACGAAGAAGCGCACCGGTGGCGCCGGCGCGGGCACGCCGCCGACCGCGGGCCAGGCCGGCCTGCCGGCGGACTACGTGCCGAGCGTCGACGACGTGTTCGCGGTGATCGAGGAGTACCTCAAGCAGAACCCCGACCTCGCCGGCAAGGTGAACACGACGTACCTGTGGAAGATCGGCGACCAGAAGTGGACGCTCGACCTCAAGGGCGCCGGCAGCGTGAAGCCAGGCGGCGACTCCGGCGAGTGCACGCTCGAGCTGTCGCAGGATGACTTCCTCGCGCTGACGCAGGGCAAGGCCGATGCGATGAAGCTGTTCACGACCGGCAAGCTCAAGATCTCCGGCAACGTGATGGCGTCGCAGAAGCTGCAGTTCCTGAGCAAGCTCGATCCGAGCAAGGCGGTCGAGGTCGTCGCGAAGCGGCGCGGTGCCGGTGGTGCAGCGCCGGCGGCATCGGCTCCGGCGCCGGCGGCGGCGGCGGCGAAGGAACAGCGCGCGCCGGCGATCTTCGCAGCGCTCGACAAGCGGCTCGCCGAGAACCCGGGCCTCAAGCAAGAGGTCCGCGCGACGGTGAAGTTCGACATCGAGCAGACCTCGCGCACGCTCGATCTCGGTGGTAGCGATCCGAAGAAGGTCGACGCGACGATCAGCATGACCGACGAGGACTTCGTGTCACTCGTCAGCGGCAAGGCGAACGCGAAGAGCCTCTATCAGCACGGCAAGCTCAAGGTCGACGGAGATGTCTCCGTCGCGCACCGCCTCGGGTTCCTCAAGGGTTTGATCTAAAGGAGACCACTGACATGCCACGCAAAGTAAACGTCATCGGCGTCGGGATGGTTCCCTTCGCCAAGCCCGGCAAGAGCGAGGAGTACCACGTGATGGCGAAGAAGGCCGGAGAGGCCGCACTCGCCGACGCGAAGGTTCCGTTCACCGACGTCCAGCAGGCGTACGCCGGCTACGTGTTCGGTGACTCGACGTGCGGCCAGCGCGCGATCTACCAGCTCGGCCAGACCGGTATCCCGGTGTTCAACGTCAACAACAACTGCTCGACCGGCAGCTCCGCGCTGATGCTCGGCGCGCAGGCGATCGCCGGCGGCATGGCCGAGTGCGTGCTCGTCGTCGGCTTCGAGCAGATGGAAGCCGGCGCGCTGTCCGCGAAGTGGACCGATCGCGCGAACCCGCTCGACAAGTTCGTCAACGTGATGAACGAGGAGCAGGGCTTCAACTCGGCTCCACCCGCCGCCCAGATGTTCGGCGGTGCCGGCCGCGAGTACCGCTGGAAGTACGGCACGAAGAAGGAGACCTTCGCGAAGATCAGCGCGAAGGCGCGCCAGCACGCCGCGAAGAACCCGTACGCCCTCTTCAAGGAGGTGCTGTCGGTCGACGAGATCCTCGCCTCGCCCGAGGTGTTCGATCCGCTGACCCGCTACCAGTGCTGCCCGCCGACCTGCGGCGCCGCCGCGGCGGTGCTCGCAAGCGACGAGTTCGCGGCGAAGCACAACATCAGCAAGCCCGTCTACATCGCGGCGCAGGCCATGACCACCGACTACCCCTCGACGTTCGAGGAGCACTCGATGATCAAGATGGTCGGCTACGACATGGCGAAGGCCGCCGCGAAGAAGGTCTACGACCAGGCGGGCGTCGGGCCCGAGGACGTCGACGTCGTCGAGCTCCACGACTGCTTCACCGCGAACGAGCTTCTCACCTACGAGGCGCTCGGCCTGTGCAAGGAAGGCGAGGCGGAGAAGTTCATCTGGGACGGCGACAACACCTACGGCGGCAAGTTCGTCACGAACCCGTCGGGCGGCTTGCTGTCGAAGGGTCACCCGCTCGGCGCGACTGGCCTCGCGCAGTGCACCGAGCTCGTGTGGCACCTGCGGGGCCAGGCGGAGCAGCGGCAGGTCGAGGGCGCGAAGATCGCGCTGCAGCACAACCTCGGCCTCGGCGGTGCCTGCGTCGTGACGATGTACCGTCGCGACTGAAGTCGCGAGCGCTCCATCGTTCGATCGCCTCGCGAAGCGCTCGGCTATACGGAGTGCTCGCTGCGCTCGCGGGGTATCGCCGCGACTAACGCTTCGCTCGCAAGCTCTTGCACGCGGCCAAGACGGACTCCGCCTGGCCGCGATCGCTCCCGATGCTCCGGCAGCGCACCGAGGTGCCGGCGATCGTGCGCCGGACCTCGACGAAGTAGCTCGTCGCCGTGCCGCCCGCGCTCTCGAACGTCAGCGCCCAGCCGTCGGGCAGCGGCGTCGTCTGCACGTTCGTCGGCGTCAGCATCGCGCTGTCCGCCTTCGCCTCGTCGAGCGTGCGTGGCTGCGCGCGTTCGATCGAGAATGCGCCGACGCTCGCGCCGACGATCCGCGCGCCGTCGCCACCGATCGCGCCGCCGACGCTCACCGGTCCCGGCACGTCGACCGCGAGCCCGAGCACCTCGATCGTGCGTGGCCCACGATCGGGCGTGGCGTCCGAACACGCGGGGGTCAGGCTACACTTGATCAACCAGGCGAGCTGTAACGCCCTGGATCGACTAGCGCGCACCGCGCACCTCGGATCCAGACCACGGGTGACGGATCGCCCAGCCATCCGGCACGAACGGCGCGAGGCAGGGCGCGAGCGTGATCACCGACTCCGGGACGAGCTCCATCCACGCGGTCCGCGCGATCCGGCGCGTGAACGCGTAGCCGAGCGATCTCATCGGCAGCTCGACGCGCTCGTGATCACCGGATCGTGACCGGCGCGCCGCGCGGCCGACGTCGCCGCGATCAGATCCTTGCCGACGAGCGTGCCGTCGACGACGACCGCGACGAGCTCGTCGCACGCGGACCCGCACGTCGAATGCGCGCTCACGAGCAGCTCGTCGACCGCCTTGGCCTGGACGAGCGGCGCGGTCGTCGGCAGCCGCTTGCCAGCGACGCACGCGACCAGTGCGCCGTCCTGCACGTGCAGCTCGATCGCGCGCGTGCCCGCGGGCGGTCGCGCGGTCGCGATCGCCGCGAACACCGGCGAGCCTGCCTCGGACGTGACCCCGACGAGCGTCGTCGGATACGGCGCGGCCCACGCGAGCGCACCGCGCAGCGCGGGCACCGCCGCGTCGGGATCGGCGAGCACGACGATCGATCGCGTGCCGTCGAGCTTCGGCGCAGGATCGGTCGGCGCGTACGTCTTGCCGGCGTAGCGCAGCTGGTTCGCGGCGACCGCGAGCGCGTCGTAGTCGCTGCCGAGCGTGATCCGCAGCGGACCGCCCCCTTCGCTCGCGAACCCGCACTCGAGCTCGACGGGCTGCGACGGCGCGCCGGCTGTCATCCCCGCGAGCACGCCCGCCACGCAGTCCTCGATGTCGCGCTTGCCGAGCCCGCCGACGCGCGCGATCGCCTTGCCGTCGCCGCCGACGCGCACCATCGCGACGAGCGATCCGGCGGTGCCGCGAAAACACGCATCGATCTTGCCGAGCCGCTCGAGCAGCGCACCGCGGACATCGCGCGCGACCGGCGTCGCGACCGGCTCCGGCGCGACCGGATCGATCGCATACGGATACCAGCCCTTCGCGGCACCCTCGGTCGCGCCCGGGACCGGCGCGGCCGGCGCACAGCCGACGAGCACGACGGTCGGCGCGGGCCCCTCGATCGGCGGCGAACCCGAGCCCGAGCTCGAGCCCGCCGGTGCCGGCTGCGTCGGTGGCTCGCGCCCGCACGCCGTGATCGCGAGGACGAGCAGCCACGCCAACGATCGCGCCCTCATTCGAGCTCGTCTTCTCCGCCGGACGCGGGCTCGGGAGCCGGCGGCCGCGCGGGCCCGACGTCGCCACAGCCGAGCTCGGTGCCGCCGATCAGCACGCGATCGAAGCCGGCGCGCCGCGCCGCGCCGGTGACCTCGACGAGATCGCGCGCGACCGCGTCGGCGTCCAGCGCGACGAGCAGCGTCGGCGAGCAATGCATCGGCTTGCACTTGGCCGCCATCCGCTGGACGAGGCTCTCGATCGCAGCCGGATCGCCGAGCTTCGCCTTCTGCAACGTGTGCCGGATGCATGCGGCCATCGACTTGCCGCCGATCCGGATCGCCGCGCGCGCGGTCGTGCCGTCGTCGTTCGAGTCATCCGTGCTCGACGTGTGCGCGATGCCGAGGAACAGCGGCGGACGCGCGCCGTCGTCGAGCGCGACGAGCGCGGCGTCGGCCTGGCTCGCCCACGCGAGCGCGAGGTGGAACATCGCGCCGGTCGCATCGCGCTGCAGATCGATCAGGTACGTCGTCGTCGGCAGCGGCGCCGGATCGAGCGCGCCGGCGACGAGCGTATCGGTGCGATAGCGAACCCGCGCTTTCTCGACGGTGATCACGCCGTAGCGCGACGGCGTCACCCGCCAGGGCTGCGCATCGCCCCGCGCGAGATCACACGCGACCTCGACGCTCTCCGGCTTCGGCGCGACGACGCGCAGTCCGGCGAGTGCCTTCGCGATGCAGCCTTCGGCCTCGGCATCGCCGAGCCCGCCGACGCGGACGCGATCGAGCTCTCCCATGACGTCGAGCTCGAGCATCACGCGCAGCGAGCCGGTCGTCCGCGAGCCCGCGAAGCACTTCGCGAACGTATCGAGGCGCGTCCGCAGCACCGCCTCGGTCGCCCGCGCCGCACCCGCCGCCGACGGCAACGAAGGCGACGGGTCGCGCGAGAATGGTGTCCACGGCTCGATCGGCGGGATCCGGACCTCGGCGTCCGGCGGCAGCTTCGCCGTCGAGTCGAACACGAGCGGGTAGCTGACCTGCACCGGCGCACGCGTCGTCGACGGCGGAAACACCATGCTGCGCAGCACGTGGCGCACGCACAGATCGAGCGCGCGGCTCAGGACCATCGAGCTCGCCTGCGGCGCATCGACGGTCCCGCTCGGCGTGATCGAGAACCGGTACACGACCGAGGCCTTCTCCGGCGACGCGTGCTCGAGATCCTTCGCGTAGCACTTCGTCAGCTCGCCGAGCTTGCCGCGCACGACCGCCGCGATCTTGTCGCCCTCGATCCCGGCGGTCGAGCTCGGCAAGCCGATCGACACCTGCGCCCGCTTGCCGATCGTGCCGCGCGCGAGCCGCAGCCTCGACGGCGGGGAGTAGTCGTCCGGATCCTCCTCGGGCGGACCGTCCTGGGCGGCGACGATCGCCGGAAACGGCGTCGTCGGCGCGCACGCCACGACGCGCAGCGCAGCCGGCTGCGTCGGGCCGTCCGCCTCGCCCGCTCGCCCACCACAGGCCGCGACCAGCGCCAGCGCGATCACCCGATGCACGACCCGATGATAGCGCACGCCCGATCCGATACGTTCCGGTCATGACTCAGGTGTTCGCGCGCAGCCGTAGCATCCAGACCGGCACGTTCGCGACGCCGGTGTTCGAGGCCGGCGAGGGCCCGCCCCTCCTCCTGCTCCACGGCAACCCCGACACCCACGACGTCTGGGAGCCCCTCGTCGCCCGGCTCGCCGACCGCCATCACTGCCTCGCGCCGGATCTCCCCGGCTTTGGCGGGTCCGCCGCCCCGCGCGACTTCGACTGCTCGCTCGATGGCCACGCCGCCTGGGTGCTGCAGCTCGTCGACGGTCTCGCACTCGACCGTGTCCATCTCGCGATTCACGACGTCGGCGCGACGTACGGCATGGCGTTCGCCTCGCTCCACGCCGACCGGCTCGCGTCGCTCACGATCTTCAACGGCACGTTCTTCCCCGACTACCGCTGGCACTTCTGGGCGCGCGTGTGGCGGACGCCCGGCCTTGGCGAAGCCGCGATGGCGATCGCGAACCGCCCGCTGTTCGTGCGCGAGATGCGCCGCGGCGGCCCGCACGTTCCCGTCGAGTACGCGCGCCACGCGTGGTCGCAGTTCACGTGGCGGACGCGCCGCAACGTGCTGCGCTGGTACCGCGCGATGGATCCGGACATGTATCGCGGCTGGGACGTCCGCCTGCTCGCCGCGATCGGCAAGACACGCGCGCAGGTGCTGTGGGGCGATCGCGATCCGTTCATTCCCGTCGCGACCGCCGAGCGGTTCGGCGCGCCGGTCCAGCACTTTGCCGAGTCCGGACACTGGGTGATGCAAGAAGCGCCCGACGACGCCGCGCGCGCGATCGCCGCCCTCGTCGCGGCATCGCCGGCGTAGCGCCCGTCGGACATCCTCGTGCTGGCGGCGGCGGTGCGCTCGTGAGCGCTCAGCGCTGCACGAGCTCGATGCGATTTCCGAACGGATCGCGCGTGTGCCCGCGTCGCGTCCCCGGCAGATCGTCGGCGTCGGTCCAGTTGGCGCCGAGCCGCGCGCGATACGCATCGAGATCGTCGACGACGAGCGCCGGGTGCGCCTTCACCGACGGCCGCATCTCGGGCTCGATGCCGAGATGGATCTGCACCGGCCCGGCCTGGAACCACAGCCCACCGCGCGCCCGCATCGGCTCGGGCTTCGGCACCTCGACGAGCCCGAGCACCTCGCCATAGAACCGCCGCGCGTCGGCCTCGCCGCCGGGCGGAATCGCGAGCTGCACGTGATCGATCGCGAGCACCTTCATCGCACGCAGCCGCCTCCGCTGCTGATTTGCGTCCGCGCGCTGCCGTCTCCGCCGATCACGTGGTCATTTGCCTTTCCACACCGGCGGCCGCTTCTGCAGAAACGCCGCGATTCCCTCCGCCGCATCCTCGAGCGCGAGCACGCGCGACAGCTCCGCCTGCAGGTAGCGCAGCTGCGGCTCGAACTCCATGTCCTGCGAGCGGTAGAACGCCTTGAGCCCGAGCGCGATCGCCGCCGGGCTCTTCTCGGCGATCGACAGCGCGAGCTTCAGCGTCTCGCCCTCGAGCTCGGCTGCCGGCACCACGCGGTTGACGAGCCCGTGCTCGAGCGCCTCGGCGGCGGACAGCTTGCGCCCCGTCAGCATCATCTCGAGCGTCTTCTTGCGACCGACGCTGCGCGTGATCTCGGCCGTGATCATCATCGGCCACAGCCCGACCGCGATCTCCGTCGTGCCGAACACCGCCGTGTCCGCCGCGACCACGAGATCGCACGCGACCATCAGGCCGAGCCCACCCGCGAGGGCCATGCCGTTCACCATCGCGAGGATCGGCTTGCCGAGCTCGTGCATCGCCACGAACAGCTCGACGAGCGACGCCGGCGGCAACCCCTCCCCGGGCGGCTGCCGCATCGCCGACAGATCGCCGCCGGCCGAGAACGCCGGACCCGCACCCGTCAGCACCACCACGCGCAGCTCGCGATTGGCCTTGATGCGCGCGAGCGCGTGCACGAGCTCTCCGCACGTGGCCGGCCCGATCGGATTGCGCTTCTCCGGACGGTTCAGCGTGATGCGCCCGATCGCGCCCTGCTCTTCGACGAGGATCGAGGTGTAGATCGACGGTTCGTCGGACATGGCGCTTCCTACCACGATGCGCCGCGCGGTCGATGCGTTGCGCACCATCCGATGTCGGCGCCATCCCAGCCCGCCCTCGTTCCGCCACCCCATCCGGTGAAGCGTCCGGTGCGCTGTCCGGCAGGGCGTCCGGTCAGCTGTCCGGCGTACGTCCGTTGACACCTTCCGGCGGTGGGGCCTACGCTGCCAGACAGTGCGAGTACTCTGGCTTGGTCTCGTGATCGCGGCCGCAGCGCCCGGCACGGCGGCAGCCGACGCGAATGATCTCGTGCTGAGCCGGCTCGCGCTGCGCAGCGAGGACGTGATGGGCAATCCCTCGTTCGTGCCGCAGAACGCGGATCTGCGCGCACTGTCGTCGGAGCTCGGCGTCGTGCTCGCGCCCCACCTGCTGACGCCAGCGGACACGCTCGGCTTCGGCGGCTTCCAGCTCACCGTCGACTACGCGACGACCACGATCGATGCGGACGCCGCTTACTGGCGTGCACGCGAGGGCAGTCCGGATCCGTCGGGTGCCGGCGGTGTCGCGCACGGCCCGAGCTCGCTGACGACGGTCGGGTTCTTCGCACGCAAGGGGATGTGGTTTCCGGTCCCTGCGATCGAGCTCGGCGCGGGTGCCGTGCATCTGACCGAGTCGCGGATCTGGACGGGCCAGGTCTACGCCAAGCTCGGTCTGCACGAGGGCTATCACCAGCTGCCGCTACCGAGCATCTCGGCGCGGGGCGCGGTGTCCCGAATGATGAACCAGCGCGAGCTCGACCTGACCGTAGTCTCGCTCGACGCGATGCTGTCCAAGCACATCGGCGTCGGCGGGACGTGGCGGCTCGATCCGTTCGCGGGCTGGAACATGCTCGTCATCATTCCGCGGTCCGAGGTCATCGATCCGACGCCCGAGATCGATCCGCTCGCGCCGGGCAACGAGGCCGACAGCCTCCAGAACTTCGTGTTCTCCGAGCAGGACAACATCATCCGGCAGCGGATCGTCGTGGGCGCGAAGGTCCAGTACTACGTGTTTCAGGTCACGGTCGAGGCCGTGTTCGCGCTCGCCGGCAGCTCGGTCGATGACCGGCGCGGCGTCACGGATCCGTGCATGCCGAGCTCGATGACGACGTTCTGCGACGCCAAGGACACCGCGGGATCGCAGCGGACGTTGTCGCTGTCGGCTGGCGTCGACTTCTGATCGAGTGAGCGAGGCGTCGCGACGCCGGCGTCGACCGGTGACGTCGACCGCCGTCGACCGGTGACGTCGAGCGGCATCGAACGCTGACGTCGACGGGTGCAATCACAGGAGCGTCGCGAGGCGTCGACGGCGTCGCGATCACGCCTCAGCCACGGCGTGACGGATCGTTCCGCGTGTCGCGCGATTCGACGCGGGATGGACAAGCTTCACGACGCCGATCACGTGCGTACGACCACGCGGTGCCGTGAATCGAGACACGACGCGGGCTCAGCGCGAACCGTGTCGGATCCATCGACAGCGTGCGGGTCGTGGCACGCACGCTGCTGCCACGAACGGTATGGCTTTCTTATCGTTCGCTCGTACCGCATCGCTCGCGTGTCTGTTCGGCTGTGGGTCCGATCCCGGCCCCTCGGCCGAGGACGCGTCGCCACCCGACGCTGCTGCCGCCACGCGCGCGATCATCTCGCGGTCGTCGGCGAGCACCTGGGAATCGGAGTCCTCGCTCGCCAGCTCGGGTCACGAGCTGCTCGCTGCCTGGACCGGCCGCACGACGCTCGGCGAGTGGTTTGGCGAAGGTCCGATCGGCTATGCATTCTCGGCCGACGACGGCGAGACGTGGCAAGCGCCGGGTACGCTGGCATTCGAGGGTCGCGAGACGCCGTACAACGTCAAGGTGAGCGGCGATGCACGCGGCGGGTTCTGGGCTGTCTGGCTCGGTCGTTCGATCACGGTGCATGACGCGATCGTGGTCGCGCGCGCGCTGCCCGGCACGGCCGCGTTCGAAGCGCCGGTCGAGGTCACGAACCCGTCGGCAGCGAACGAAGGCTACGACTTGCCGGCGATCGCGACCCACCGCGGGACCGCGCTCGCGGCGTACACCGTCTATCACGCGAGCTGCATGTCGACCGAGGTCGCGCGCAGCGACAACGGGCGCGACTGGACCCGCACGATCGCCGGACGGTGCGAGGCCGCGATGCCCGTGCGCAACCTGAACGCGATCTGCGCGAGCGAGTCGAGCACGCGCATCTGGCTCGCGAACGTGGCCGGCGACCCGTCCGCGGGCAATCTCCGCGTCGAGCTCCGGCACAGCGACGACGATGGGAAGTCGTTTCCGGCGAGCTCGCTGCAGATCGTCTCGAGCCCGGGACAGCACGTCGCGTGCGATCCGATCGCGTGCACGATGCAGGGCGACGACCTGTGGCTCGCGTACGGGCTCAGCGACGACGCCGTCGAGCCCGGGGTGTTCCCGAAGCTCACCTCGATCCAGGTCCTGCGGATCTCGTCGGCAGGCATCGCGCGGTTCGAGGCGCTCGACGACGCGAGCGGATTCGCGATGCACCCGAACCTGACCAGCGATCCGAGCGGCGCGATCCACGTCGTCTATCACGCAGGCGCACGCGACGACGATCCGGCCGGGCAGCTGCGCTCGACGCGGCTTGCCGCCGGCGCGGCCGCGTTCGAGCCCAGCCGCCCGCTCGACGGTCCGCTCCTGTTCAACCAGCAGTGGGGCGAGACCGGGTTTCTCGGCGACTACGACGGTCTCGCGATCGCGGGCAACTCGCTCGCGGCGGCGTACGCGTTCGGTGCCGGCAGCGACGTCCACGTCGCGTTCCAGCGCTGGAGCACGCAGCCTTGATCGCCTGCAACGCACACACCGAGTCAGCGTTTGCGAACGTCGTGATCACTCGATTCGTGGTCACTCGGCTCGGCCATCGCTCGCGTCGGCTCGACGAGGTCGTTCGCGCGCGGTGGCTCGCCCTGTCCGTTCGCGCGCGGTGGCTCGCCCTGTCCGCTCGTGCGCGGTGAGGCGGGCTGTCCGCTCGTGCGCGGTGGCTCGACGAACCCGCTCGTGCGCGGTGGATCGCTGAGCCCGCTCGTGCGCCGTGGCTCGCCTTCGGTCGAACGCTCGCCGGACATCAGCTTCGCGTACGCCCTGAGAAACTCGCTGCGCGTCATACCTGGTGCTACGCGCGGCGACGCACTCTGGATCGCGCGGGTAATTTATTTTGGCGAGAGTGTAGCGGCTGAAATTTTCACGCTGAGCGTCGGACTACCGGTTGTTACGAAGGTTCCATCCTTCGTGGCAATTCGCATGCGTCCGACTGATCCGCCGCCTCCTCCGTACACGACGGGGCAAACCGAATTGCACGAATCTACGCCGACGACGCAGCCATTGCCTGCTGGCTTGGTTCCGGTACCGCCGCCGCCCGAGAAGTAGTTTGGGCACTGGAGCCCGGCCGCTGGCGAGGTACTGCTCGTAGCATCCGCCCCTGACGAACCACATCCACCACCCGCGCCCCCATTCGCAACGACACCTGCGGTGGGGCCAATCAACGACACGCTCGGAGCCTCGATGATCACGAGACCGCCCGCGCCGCCACCTGTAGTTGACTGTCCTCCGCCACCACCGACGTCGATCAAACCCTGCTCTGTGAGGATGACCCTTCCAAGTGAGACAAACTGAATCGCACCGCCGCCACCACCGCCGGTTGCGACCACGTTCGTGCCACCCAACCCAAACTGACGTCCGCCCGCGCAGCCACCGCCGAGGGGACTGAACGCCGTGAGTGGGGCGCCGCCGTTCTGCATAGCTGCTCCTCCCCTCCCTCCTGCTTGTGCGTTCCCGCCGCCACCGGTTCCGATCGAACACGCGTTTGGCGTACACATGCAATCGAATTGCGTGGCGTCCTGACCGTCGCAAGAGGGCGATGACACGGCGCCTGGCCCGGCGTTCTTTCCTTGGGCACGGGCAGACACCCTCCCTCGCACCGTGATCGATTCATAGCCAACCAGGGCGAGTGCACTCTGCCCGGAGACGGTGACATCCGTGGTCGACACTCGTCGTCCGTGAAGAACGAAGATAGAAGGTCCTCCCGTCTGATCCACCCGCGACGAAGAGACATCGATAGGTGTTCCATTCGCGTCTTGCACCAACCCCAGGGTTGTGTCGATCCGCGTGCCCGGAGGGAGTGTGATGTCTGGTTCTGAAGCCGCCGCCTCGAGTGATGTTTCCAGGCCATTCGATGGCTGAAACGCAAGACATCGCGTCTCAACACTCGAACACCCGAGCGCACAGGTTTCGACTTCGAACGCTGTCCAGCTGCATTGCAGCGTGTCAGCTCATTGTTCGTGCATTGAACGGAGGCACCTGCGGTACAGAATGGTCGGCATCCAGCGGCAGGGTCGCAGCCTGCTCCGCAATCCGTCGTTTCGAACGAGTGCCCGTCTGAAGAGCACGCTAGCGCAACGTCGCCATCGCAAGCAGTGAACTCTCCGGGCGAACAGTCAATGCGCAAACATCGCCCTGGTTCGCCGCCGACGGCACCATTCACATCGCAGTAGAGACCCGGGTCCTGACAGACACCGGTCGGGCAGATCGCGGCCGGGTTAGGCTTGGTACATCCGTGCAAAATGACGAACATCGGTACTTGAAGGCTCCGCATGATTCGTCTTTCGCCACCGGGAGAAGTAGTTGCGTACTTTCTTCGGGTTCGCAGGCCGAGTGCCCTGGGAGGCAAGATCAATTAACGATGATCGAACCCGTGAAGCTGTGCGGCGTGCACTTGAAATTGAACGTGCCGGCCTGCGTGAACCGAAGGCACTTGGTCTGACCGAAGCCGACGCGGAGCCCGCTATCGGTCATCGGAGGGAGCGGCGCGACGTCGTGACTGGACTCGAGCATGAACTGCACAACCTGCCCCTGACTGATCGTCGTCATCTTCGGGGAGTAATCGAAATTTTGTGTGATCACGGTCGCGTCCGGCGTGGCGGGGCACGGGTTGACCTCGACCACCGTGGCAGCGGGTGCATCCGCGCTGCCGCTCCCGGGTGCGTCCGGATTTCCACCGCCGCCACCGCCATCATCGCCACCGCAGGCCGCCAGCGCGACGCACATCACAAACGAAGCTCGTGGGTTCATCGAATCTCCTCGGGGTTTAGCGAGAGTCGTCGACGATACCGCGTCCGCCACGCGAAGTGGGGACAACCTCAGTCGACTTGATCTGGCTTCGTGACCGGCGCACCCGACGCCGGCTCGTCGGTCGAGGTCGCCGGCTTGGACTTCGCGTTCGCCGTGCCGTCCCGCTTCGTGCCCGACTCCGCACGCGCCTTCTTGTCCGTTGCGTGGTCCTGCTTCTGCTCGGACTTCTGATCCGATCTCGCGTCTGACTTCGCTTCCGACTTCCTCTTGTCCGACCTCGCGTCCGACGTTGTGTCCAACGTTGCGTCCGACCTCTTGTCCGACCTCTTGTCCGACTTTGCGTCCGACCTCTTGTCCGACTTTGCGTCGGGCCTTTCTTCCGACTTCGCGTCTGCCCTCGCGTCCGACCTCGCGTCCGACCTCGCCCCCGACTTCGCGTCCGACCTCGCCCCCGACTTCGCGTCCGACCTCACGTCCGAGTTCGCGTCCGACTTCTTGTCCCGCTTCACGTCTGCCTTCGCGTCCGACTTCGCGTCCGCTTTCACGTCCGGCTTCGCGTCTGCTTTCACGTCCGACTTCGCGTCCGCCTTCACGTCCGACTTCGCGTCCGCTTTCACGTCCGACTTCGCGTCCGCTTTCACGCCCGACTTCGCGTCCGATTTCGCATCCAGCTTCTTGTCCGGCTTCGCGTCCGACATTGCGGTCGCGCGATGCTCGCCCGTCGCTGGCGGCGAGGTCGGATCTTCCTCGGGCATCGGATCGTCACTTGCGTCCGCGACCGACTTGCGCCGCTTCGGCGTGTCCTCCGAGCGACGTCGGTCCGACTTGCCGTCCGGCTTCTTGTCCGACTTCGTGTCCGACTTCGCGTCTGGTTTCGCGTCTGGTTTCGCGTCCGGTTTCGCGTCCGGTTTCGCGTCCGACTTGGCGTCCGGTTGTGCGTCCGACTTCACGTCCAGCTTCGTGTCCGACTTCCTGTCCGACCGGGTGTCCGGCTTGGAGGCGCGCTTGCTGTCCGGCTTCAGATCGCCCGATCTGGGTTCGTGGTCCTCGCGGCGAGATTCGTCGTCGTCGACGTCATCGTCCGGATCCGGCGCGCTCGCGGTGTCGATCGCGCGTGGGCCGGCGACCTTGCCGCGCTGCGAGCGTGGCGTCTTCTTCCACTGCTCCTCGGCGCGCGTCGAGCGCGTGGGATCCGAGACCTGGTAGACGATGATCTTGTCGCCCTTCTGGAGCACGGTGTCGTAGTTGATCCGGTTGATGCGCGCGAGGTCGTACTTGCGCATGCCGAACTTCTTCGCGATGTCCTCGAGCTTCTCCTTGCCCTTCGCGATGTACTCGGTGCGAACGCGGCCGGTGCGCTGGGCTGCGAGGTCGAGGTGCTCGGCAGACCCGCGGGTGACGACGACGAGCTGCGATTCGTCGAGCAGCGCGACCTTGCGCTTGTCGGCGTCGAATGTCGGCGGGACGTACGCGACGAGCACCATCTTCGGATGGAGGTTCGCGCCGGGGACGAGCTCGTTCCACGTGACGAGCTCGGTGTCGGTGATTCCGAACGCCTTCGCGACGTCGCGGATGCTGTCCCCGGCGACGACGCGGTAGAAGACGCGCTTCTTGCCGGGGATCGCGAAGTCCTTGTCGGGGACCGGCACGACGAGCGGCTCGCCCTCGCGCTGATCGACGCCCGAAGCGTGCAGCTTCGACTTGGCCTTCGCGCGGTTCTTCTCGCGCTGGGCCTCGGAGATCCGCGGCACGACGAGGACGCTGCCGCCTTCGATCTCGGACTCGTTCGCGATGTCGTTCAGCTTCTTCAGCTGGTAGGTCGAGACGCCGAACGTCATCGCGACGTCCTCGAAGCGCTCGCCGTGCGCGACGACGTAGGCGTCGTAGCCGTCCCAGTCGGACTGCAGCTCGGCGAGCCGGCGCTGCGCTTCGGCCTTCTTGCCGACCGGGACACGGACGATGTAGCCGGTCTCGCCGGGCGGCGTGCGGCCGTGACGCAGGTGCGGGTTGAGTCGCTTGATCTCGTACTCGCTCACGCCGGCGGCCTTCGCGACGACGGCGAGCGAGACCGAGGTCGGCACGGCAACGTCGTCCCAGACTTCGGGGGCGGCGGGCTTGACCTTGTCGAAGCCGAACGCCGCGCGGTTCTTGCCGACGATCGCGGTCGCGAGGACCTTCGGCGTGTACCAGCAGTTCTCCCACGGCAGCGCGTTCTCGTACTCGCAGAGCTGGTAGTAGTCGTTCGTGTTGTAGCGAGCGATCGACCGCAGCATCGCGCCGTAGCCGACGTTGAACGCGGCGAGCGCGACGTGCCAGTCGCCGAACCGCGCGTACAGATCGCGGAAGTAATCCATCTGCGCGATCGTCGAGCGGTACGGATCGCGACGCTCGTCGACCCAGCGATCGCGGCGCAGGCCGTAGATCTTCGCGCCCTCCGGCATCCACTGCCAGAGGCCGAGCGCGCCCGCGCGCGACAGCGTCGCGTTGTCGTACGACGACTCGATCATCGCGACGTACAGCAGGTCCTCGGGCAGCTTCGCCTTGCGGAGGTAGTGCACGATCAGATCGCGATACTTGCCCTGCTGGAACAGCCAGCCCTGCATGATCGCGCGGCCGCGCGGGTCGTCGCGGTAGAACACGAGGTAGTCGACGAGCCGCTGGCTCCACCGCACCGGCAGATCGGGCAGCGCGAGGTTGTCGAGCCACGGCGCATCGGGGCGCAGCTCGCTCGGCTTCTTGACGATGCGCGCGGGTGCGGCCTCGAGCTGACTCGGTGCCGCACGCTCGGTCATCCAGGGATCGCGGCCGGGCGGTGGGATGCGCTCGGCTTCGAACTCGCGCAGGATGTCCTGCGGGCGGGCGCAGCTGTCGTCGACGCTACAGCCGCGGACGTGGCGGCGACCGTCGAGCTGCTGCGGCAGCACGGGCTCGCCGGCTTGCACTGGGGGCGCGGGCTGGGCGCCGGCCTGCACCGTGGGCGCGGCCGAGCTCGCATTCGGATCGGCCCGGGCGCTCGCCTCAAAATGCCCGGACATCCACAACAGCGCGAAAGCTGCGGCGAAGCGTCGCATCGCTGCGAACATAGGCGGGGATGTCACGAGCGACCAACTTTTCGAGCGCTTTTCGACCCAGCGCTCAACCCGAACATTCAAGAGTGCTAGATTCCGAGGCACTCACGTAAGGAGTCGCACATGCCCGGAATGGGCGAGTTGATCATCATCCTGCTCATCGTTCTCGTCGTGTTCGGAGCCAACAAGCTGCCGGGCATTGGCGACGCGCTGGGTCGGAGCATCAAGAACTTCAAGCGTGCGTCCAAGGTCGAAGACGACAGCGACGAGGACGACGACAAGGTTCCGGCCAAGCAGCTGGCGAGCGCCAAGCCGGCGAAGCAGCTCGACAAGGGCAGCGACGACGACGACGGCGAGTGGGAAGAGGTTGTCGTGCGCCGGCGCAAGAAGTCGGCGTCTTCGTCGGAGACCTGAGTCGATTCAAGCCTGAGGTCGGCGCTGCATCGCGGCGCGGATCTCGGCGGCGTGCGTGCGCAACGCTTCCGGCAGTGCTGGATCGGCGGCGAGCTCGGCGAGCTCCGCAGCGCGCAGCGTGGTGACGATCCGGATCGCATCGGCGAGCGGCGTCGCCGGGTTCTGGACGAGCGCGCGCTTGACCGCGTGACGCACGGACCAGCGCGGATGCGCGGCGATCTTCGCGAGCGACGCGGGCACGCCGGGGCGCGCAGCGGCCATCTTCACGATGTCACTCTCGGTGACGTGCGGGTTGCCGAGCAAGATCGCGACGACCTGCGGGTGCGGATCGCGGATCATCAGCAGGATCTGTTCGCGCGAGTGCGTGCGCGCCAGCGCCTTGCGCTCGCCGAGCGTCAGCGGACGACCGGCCGGGCGCAGCGGCCGCTCGGGGCCGAGCTGCTTCACGAGCTGCGGCGGCATGGCGACCGTGGGCGAGGTCGTCAGGAACAGCCGCGCGATCGCCGGCATCCCGCGATCGATCGCGGCCTCGTACAGCGCCTGACGCCGCTCGTACATCAGCGCCGGATCCGCGGCCGCGTGCGTGATGCATTCGAGCGCGAGCACGGTGTCGACGTCGTTCATCACCTGCGCACGCGCGACGATCGCCTCGAGCGCCTCCACCCACGCTGTAGGTGATCCCTCACCCAGCGCTTCGATGAGGCTCAACACACGCATTCGTGCGTCCCGGATCGCCTTGAGTCGCGCGATAATGTGGTCGGGACCCACGTCATTCATGATGGCACGTTGAGGTCATGGCGCGGTGCGTGATACATTCGGAATCGTTCTTGTCTTTGCGTAGTCGGGCGCGACCGGGCCCAACCATCTGCCAACGATCTTGGAGGAGGCGCGATGCCGGAGACTCGGATCATCAAGCGATACGCCAATCGCAAGCTCTACGACACCGAGCATAGCCGGTACGTCACGCTCGACCAGATCAGCGAGATGATCCGGAACGGCGACGACGTGAAGATCGTCGACAACAAGACCAAAGAGGACCTGACGACGGTCACGCTCGCGCAGATCATCTTCGAGGAAGAGAAGAAGCAGCGCAGCTTCCTGCCGCTTGGCGCGATGCGCAACATCATCCAGTCCGGCGGCGAGTGGTTCGCCGAGGCGCAGCGCCGCGTGCAGAGCATCCTCCCCGGCGGCAAGCGCAAGGAGGATGAAGGTCACGACACGGACCCGATGAACGCGCACGACGACGACGGCCATCCGGTCGACGAGGCGATCGTCAAGAAGCGCAGCCTCGCGTCACTGCGCGAGTGGGTCGACCACTCGAAGCACCGGCTCGACGAGTGGCAGAAGCAGGTCGACTCGAAGATCCGCACCGCGATCGAAGGCATCTCGCCGTTCGCGGGCGTCAATCGCGATGTCCGCGCGCTCGCCGACCGGATCGCGGATCTCGAAGCGAAGCTGCGCGAGCTCGAGGCGCACGAAGAGCGCCCGGCGTCCGCGTCGGTGCCGACGCCCGAGCGCTGACCACACCGCGGCGATCGCCGCTCAGAAGCTGCTCGACAGATCCTTGTGCAGCTTCGTCGTCTCGCCGGCCTTGATGGTCACGGTGAACGTGAACTTGTCGCCGCCGAGCTGGTAGGTGACCTTGTGGCGGCCGGGCGCCAACACCTGCTTGTCGAGCGCGCCGGACATCCCGATCTCGGCGCCATCGATCGAGACCTTCGCCGACGGCGAGCTCGTGATGACGAGGAAGCCCTTGCCGCTCATCGCCGCGGCCTTGTCCGCCGGGTTGTCCTCGGGCGGCAGCTTCGTCTTGTCCGGCGTCTTGGTCTTGTCCGGCGTCTTCGTCGTGTCCGGTAGCTTCGTCTTGTCCTTGTCCGGCGTCTTGTCGGCCGTCTTGTCCGGCGTCTTGTCCGGCGTCTTGTCGGCCGTCTTGTCCGGCGTCTTGTCGGCCGTCTTGTCCGGCGTCTTGTCCGGCGGCTTCGTCGCGTCCGCCACCTTCGTCGCCGAGCCGCTGCCTGCACCGGCCGAGCTGCCCGTCGCCGTGGCGCTGCCACTACCAGCCGCGCTGCCGTCGTGTTTCGTCGCGTCCGGCGTCGAGGCCGCCGAGCCGACGTGCATCGTGCACTGGAACGGTGTGGTCTCGCCCGCGGGCAGCTTCTTCTCTTCCTCGCAACGCTGACCGTTCGCGGCGAGCAGCTTGATCTTGCGCTGTCCCGCGGTGACCGGGATCGTGTCGCCGTTCTTCACGGTCGCGGTCTTTTCCTTCGCATCGTCGAGGAACAGATCCGCGGTGATGTTCGGCGGCATGTCGATCTGCAGCGTCGCGATCGACGAGCTGGTCGTGGTCGTGGTGCTCGCGCTCGTCGACGACGAGTCGTCGGAGTCGAGGATGAAGAACTTCACTGCGAGGAAACCGCCGAGCACGACCGCCGCGATCGCGACGCCGATCGCGATGTCGCGAACGATCGACGACTTCTTGCGCGGCTCGGACCGCGACACCGCGTGATCGACCGGCACCGACGGCGCGCTGTCGTACGGGTTGCCATAGCCCTGCATCGGCTGGCCCTGCTGCATGTGCGGCGGCAGATGGCTCTGGTAGCTCTGCGCGCTCGGATAGCCGGCCATCGGTGGCTGCGACGGCTGCGCGAGCGGATAGCCCTGCATCTGCGTCGGCATCTGCGACGCCATCGGGTTCATCGTCGACGGCGGATACGAGCCATAGTTCGGCAGGCCCGGCGGTGCCGCAGCGCCCATCAGCGTCCGGCCCTGCGCGCCACCCGGAGGCGCGAGCGCGTTGAGCGGCTGCGCCGCCGGCATCTGGGAGCCGTACGGCTGCGCGTAGCCCTGCGCGGGATACCCGGGCGACGGCGTCGCGGCCGCGGGCACGAACCCGTTCATCGCGGGCGGGTGCGGCTCGGTCGGCGGCGGCATGCTGCCGCGCGGGCCGACCGCGGGTTGCGCTGCCATCGGCTGCGAGTACGGGTTGCCTGGCTGACCGATGCTCGGCGGACGCGACGGCGTGCGCATCGGCGGCGGCGTCGTGCGCTGCGGCGCCGGCGTGCGTCCGGCGGCGACCGGCTGCTTGCCCGGCGGCACCACCGGCAGGCCCTGGTCATCGATCTCGCCGAAGATCTCGGTCGGCGCTTCCTCGCCGAAGTCGTCCTCGCCCTGCGATGCGGCGCGCGGCGGCTCGTTCGGTCCGCGGGCTGCCGGGGATCCCGGCGCCGGGCCGACCTCGGCGTTCGCGGCCATCGCGTGCTCGATGTCGTCGAAGCTCGGGCCGCCGAGCGTCGTCGGATCGCCCTCGACCGGAGGCGCCTCGCCGAGCGTCGCGACGACGTCGAGCTTGGCCTCGGCGGCGGGCACGCCCGCGATCAGGCCATCGCGACCGACGCGCTTGTAGTGCTCGAGCTGCTGGCGCTCGCGCTCGATCTCCTGCTGGAACACGTCCTTGAGCCAGCTCGACAGCGACTTCGCCGTGAACACGACCTCCTGGCTCATCAGGTACGCCTGGAGGTCGGCGAGCATCTCGCTGCACCACTGGTAGCGATCCTCGACGTCCTTCGCGAGCGCCTTCAGGATCACGCGCTCGACCGCCTCGGGGATGTTCGGGTTGACCTGGCGCGGCGGCGCGACGTCGACGTTGCGGACCTTCTCGAGCGTCGAGAAATCGGTCTCGCCCTGGAACAGCCGATCGCTCGTCAGGCACTCGTAGAGCATCGTGCCGAGCGCGAAGATGTCGCTGCGGCGGTCGAGCGGCAGGCCGCGCACCTGCTCGGGTGACATGTACCCGAACTTGCCCTTGAGCACGCCGGCCATCGTCCGCGAGTTGCGCGACGTCGCCTTCGCGATGCCGAAGTCGATGATCTTGACCTCGCCCTCGTACGACACGAGCACGTTCTGCGGCGAGCAGTCGCGATGCACGATCTCGAGCGGGCGGCCGAGCGGGTCGCGCTTGCGGTGCGCGTAGTCGAGTCCTTCGAGGACCTTCGCGATGACGAAGCACGCCATCGGCACCGGCATCGGTTGCTTGATCTTGCGGAGCCGGTTCTGGATCTGGAGCAGATCCTTGCCCCAGATGTACTCCATCGCGATGAAGTGCGAACCGTCGATGCGGCCGAGCTCGAAGATCTGGCAGATGTTCGCGTGCGCCAGCTGGCCGGCGATCTTCGCTTCATCGATGAACATCTTGATGAAGTCGCGGTCCTCGCCCATCGTCGGCAAGATGCGCTTGATCGCGATGATCTTCTCGAAGCCCTCGACGCCGTAGCTCTTGGCTTTGAAGACCTCGGCCATGCCACCGACCGAGATCCGGTCGAGCAGCAGGTACTTCCCGAAAGGAACGGGCTGCCTCACTCGACCCAAATCGTAACGGGCAGACCTGTCGATCACAACGAGGAAGGGGCTTATATGCCTCGGTCACATCACCACAACACGTGTGAAATCGACGTGTCGCGTGGTGACGAGCCCAGGGTTTGCCGCCCCCGATCGCGATGTAGGTGCGCGTCGGTGTGCGCTCAGAACGAGCCTGCAACGCCGAGCACGTTGCCCTGCTCGGTGGGCCCGAGATACGGCTGCAGCTCGAGCGCGCGCGATCGTCGACGATATCCGCGCATACCGTCGTACACGCCGTACACGTACGTGCCGATCAGGCCGATGCCCGACAGGATGTTCACCGCGCGCAGCGAGGTCGCGGCTTGCGAGCGATCCTTGCCACCGGCGGAGCACGTGACGCTCGAGCCGCTCGTGCCGCTGACCCGCGTGCACCACGACCGCAGCAGGAAGTACGTCGTCAGGTTCGTCGATGCAAACCCGAGCAGTGCGCCGCCGACGACGATCGCCTTCGTCCGCTCGCCGTTCTGCAGCTGGCCCGCGGGCGGCAGCAGGTTCAGCGCCCACCACCGGCGCGGCTTGGGCCGCAGCGCGCGCAGCTCGGCCGCGTGCCGCGTCTGCACGTTCGCGAAGAACGTGACGACGTCCGGCGGATACAGCGCGGGATCGAGCCGGCCATCGAGATCGATCTTCAGGTACGCGAAGAAGTGCGCGTCGGCATCGGCCGTGCGGCCCTGGAAGTACGCGGCGAGCCCGGCGAGCCGGTGCGCCTCGGCGAGATCCGGCGGCGCGAGACTCGCGCGCAGCAGCGGCCCGACGATCTCGTCGACCTTGCTCCACTCGCCGGCGGCCGCGGCCGCGTTGCCGTCGCGCAGGCGATCGGGCGTCGGCTGCGCGTGCGCCGTGGCCACGAGCAGTGCGAGCACCGCGAGCACGCGCGCTACCGCCACGACGGCTCCACGCGCCGCAGATGCGGCCGCAAGATCGCGAGCACCTCGCGTGCCGCGCGCTCGGCGAGCGCGTCGTCGGTCATGCCGCGCTCGCCGACCACGGTGTCGGTCACGATCACGCGATCGAACGCGACGCCGCCGGGGCCCGCGATCCGGACGCGAACGCGCGCCCGCGCGAGCGGGATCGGCGTCTTGTCGTCGGTGCGCGTGATCGACAGCGCGAGGACCTCGAACGCGATCGCGCGATCGACGTGCCGCGACGCGAGCGTCTGCGTGGCGAGCGACGGCACGAGCGTGCTCGCATCGACCGGCACCGCGACGCGCTGCGCGGCCTTCGTCCAGCTGTCGATCGCCGACGTCATCGCGGCGCGCAGCGGCTCGACCGCGCGCGTGGCCTTGCGTCCGACGCCGATCCCGACGAGCACTTGCCGCGGCGCCGGGGTCGGCATCGGGCGCGGTCCGACGTCGGTGACCGTGCCGTGCTGCGAGCTGCGCGCGAGCGCGACCAGCTGCTCGCGGACGATCGGCAGCACGCGCGCGGACAGCCGCGCCGCGGCCTGGTCGATGTTCGCGAGCGTCGTGGCTTTCTCCTCGAGCGTCTGCAGCACCGTGCCATCGACCGGGTTGCGCAGCCGCAGCCCGAGCACGACCGCGTCGCCGTGCCGCTTGACCGAGCCGTCGACGATCAGTCGCGCGCGCTCGGGCACCGCCATCTTCGGGCCGACGACGATCACGTCGAGCCCGCCGGCGACCATCGCACGCGCGACCTCGCTCGCGACCGGCTGGCCGTAGATCTCGAGCTTCGCGTCGGCGTCGAGCGGCAGCAGCGCGATCGTCGCGGTGTCGTCGGCGCGCGCGGGCCCGGCGATCCCGCCGAGCACCACGAGCGCGAGCACGAGCACCGTTCGCACGCCGATCACCGTCCGATGATAGTCAATTCGTCCCCGGGTCGGGCACGGCGAGGTGGAACTTCCCGTCGAAGCCGGTGACGCCTTCCGCGATCGGGCGCGCGCGGTCGACGCCGGTGCACGTCGCGCACAGCATCTGTACCGACGCACCGCGGATGATCTGGTCGCCCTTGACGAGCGCCGACACGGTGACCGCCGGCTCGAGCTTGTACGTCGCGAGCACCGTCGAGCGCGTCACGCCCGGCACGACGAGCATCGCGCCGCGGTTGTCGGGATCGCTGAACCGCAGGTCGTACTTGCCGCCGGTGACGAAGCTCGCGGTGATCGCGCCGCCGAGGCCCGAGCTGACGCGCACCGCCGGTGCGCCGGCGAGCTGCAACGGCCCGACGGGCACGAGGTCGAGATCGACGCCGGGCAATGCGCTTCCGGTCGCGGTCTGCACCGCCGTCGTCGCGACCTGCATCGCGGGCGCGTCGATCGTCGTCGGCACGCTCGCGGTCAGGTCGAGCCCGCCGACCGACAGGTCGCCGGGCGCGACCTCGGTCACCGCGAACAGCATCGCGGCCGGCGCGCGCAGCCCGAGCTTGCCGGTCGCGTCGGTCGTGCCGACGATCCGGACCTCGCCGGTCGCCGCCTTCGCGGTGCCGGCGGTGACCGAGCCGACACCGGCGCCGATCGTGCCGACGACCGAGACCTGCACGTTCGGCAAGGCGTTGCCGCCGCGCCGCACCGTCGCGGTCGCGAGCGAGCGCGTGACGAGCGAGGACGCGTACTGCACGGTCAGCTGCTGCGCGAGGTTGAACGTCGTCGACGACGCGAGCAGGCGTGGCAGACCAGACGCCGCCGGCGGTGTGACATCGACCTTGACGACCGCGCCGGCCTTCGTCACCGCGCGCACCGTGAACTGACCGAGCGTGTTCGTCGTCGCGAGTGTCGACGGCACGCCATCGACCGTCAGCTGGACCTTCGCGCCGACGATGCTGGCGCCCGCCGGATCGCGAACGACGCCGGCGATCGCCGTGCCGCCGTCGACCGCGAGCTGCGTCTCGGACGGCATCCAGCCCACGATCAGGCGCGGCGCGTACGCGGGGTCACTCGGGATCACGAGCACGTCGTGCGGCGCGTCCTGGACGTAGACGTCGTAGCTGCCATCGACGCCGGCGTACGCCTCGACGTACGCCTCCTTGCCGACGGTCGGCGTGAACCGCAGGTACGCAGCGCCGCCGGTCACGGTGCCGACGACGTGCTTGCCCGGCGGCAACACGATGTCCGCGAGCGTCGTCGGACCGCCGCCGTTGACGATCACGAGCTTGTCCAGCGGTGGACGCTGCTCGGACGCGGGCGGCACCACGTGGACGCGCATCGAGGTCTGGTTCGCGCCCGGCGCGAGTGCGGTGATCGACGCCTGGCCCTGCGGGCAGAAGAACCCGGGCACGTCGACGTCGAGGAACGCGCGATACGTGTTCGCGGTCGCGGTCGGGAACACGATCTGCGAGCCGTCGGGCGCCGCGAATTCGAACGGCACCTCGGTCGTCGTGGTGCCGAGGAACACGTGCCACGTGTACGCCGGGACGCCGGGTGCATTGACGATCGCCGACGCCGCGCGCACGACGCTGTCCGGACCGGCGACCGGATCCGCGGGCGAGAGCTGGATCTGGACGTTGCAGCCCTCTTGCGCATCGCCGCCCGAGGGGCTGTCGACGCTGCCGCCGTCGCCGATCGGGCCGCCGTAATCGCCGGCACCGCACGCGGCGACGAACGCGAGGATCACGAGGTGCTTCATCGGGCTCATCGCACCTCCATGCGCCAGGTCTCGCGCTGGATGCAGCTCGGATCCGAGATCACCGAGCATTCCTGGACGTCATCCGCGCACGGGATCGCGATCGCGCGGCGATCGAACACCTCGACGCGCAGCTCGAGCACGGTACCCGGCGGGTAGCTCGCCGGATCGACCGCGACGCTGTTGCCGGTCGCGCCGACGAGCGTCTCGCGCGGTGCCGCGCCGTTCTTCAGCGACCACACGAACGTGGTCTCGCCGAGCACGACATCGCCGGGCACGGTCGGATACCGATCGAGATCGTCGGTGACGACCGGGACCTGGAACAGCGTCGGCTCGGCGAGCGGCAGCTTCGTGGTGCCGGTCGGCGCGATCGGCGACCAGCTGCCGAGACACAGCGGCCGATCGTCGACGACGCCGACCGTGTGATCGACGGTGACCGTCTTGCCGAGCGGATCGGTCGCGATCACGCGGATCGTCCAGTTGCCGGTCACCGTCGGGACGAGGCGCTTGCCGACCTGGCGGTACGCCGGATCCTCGGGCTGCGGCACGGCGATGTCGGTCAGCTGGATCTCGACCTGCTCGGGCGAGAACGCCTTCCACTCGATCGCGACGTTGTCCGCGGTGTCGTCCTCGTCGCCGTAGACCGCGAACACGTCGATCGGGGTGTTCGTGACGCCGCCGTAGATCGGGTTGTCGCTGACGAGCACGACCGGCTCGCGATCGAGCACCGCGATCACGAGCTCCGCGCGCGGCTTCGCGACCGCGCCGAGGTCATCCTCGCCATCGAGCTGCACGAGCAGCGACTGCACGGGCGGCGCGGGCAGCGGCCCTGCCCCGTCGGGATCGCTGCGGTACGCCGGCACGTCGAACTTGATCTGCTTGTCGATGCTGGTGTCGACCGTCTGCTCGTCGCACGTCGACTCGTCGGTCGCATCGCTGCACGCGAGCACGCGCCACCGGTAGGTGACGGTGTTGTCCTCGGGATCGTCGACCTCGGCCTCGAGCACCAGGTCCTTGTCGCCCCGGAACACCGCGTCGTCGGTCTGCTGCTTGATCTGCAGCGATGGCCGCTGGTTGATCGGGTCGATGTAGAAGCACCCGGCGAGCACGAGGCTCGAGATGAACGCGATGGCCTTCACGAGCTCCCGAACCCTCGTGCAACCATCTTGCCACCCCCAAGTGCGGGAATCATCAACGTCGTGATCCGGCGGCGCGGCTCGATCGCGACAGCGCTGTCAGGGTTTGGTCGACGCCGCGCAAGTCACGGGTCACACACGAGTCCCGCGCCGGCCTCGTGCAGCGTGCAGCGCCCGACGTTCGGGATATCGAGCCACCCACCCGCACCGTCCTTGACGACCGCTCGGTAGCGACCCGGCCGCAGCTGGATCACCGAGCCGCGCGGGTAGTGGGTCTCGTTGATCTGGACCTCGGTGCCGCGGATCGCGACCGTGACCGCCACCGTCTGCAGCATCGTGCCGCTGACCGCGAACGTCTTCGCCGCGACGACGTCGACCTCGCGGGTCCACCCCGGATTGATCCCCGGCTGCGCGCAGCTGATCGTGTGGTGGCCCTCGGGCAGCCGCAGCACCTTGCGCTTCGTCATCCGGCCCTGGGGCAGGCCATCGACGCTGACCTCGCACCACGTGTCGTTCTGGACGATGAGCGTGCCGTCGCCCACGGTCGCGGCGGCGTCGATCGCGACGCTCGCGTCCGGCGCGAACAGCGACGGCGCCGCGTCGATCGGTGGCGCGTCGATCGCGACCGCGGCATCGACGCGACGCGGCCGCCCGGCGTCGACCCGCTCCGCCGCGTCCGCCGCGAGCGCGGCATCGACGTACGTCACGCGCGGTGCATCCGGCTCGACGATCGCGATCGCATCGGCGACCGTGGCATCCGCGGCGAGCGCGGCGTCGCGCGGCGCCTCGTGCGAGCCGCCCGCGGCGAGCGTCATCGCGAGCGTGCCACCGCCGCCGAGCACGATGACCGCGGCCGCGGCGAGCGCGACCTTGCGACGCTGCGAGGCGCGTCCTCCGGCGGTCACCGCCTCGACGAGCGTCTTGACGGCCGGATCGTCGGGCGCGATCGAGCTCGCGCGATCCGCGAGCGCCATCGCGCGCGGCAGCTTCGACTCGGCGAGCGCCCGCTTGCCGGCGGCGACGAGCGCGGTCAGCACCGCGGGTCGCTTCGTCTGGACGAAGGCGTCCGGATCTTCGAAGTACGCGGCGAGCTCGTCGCTCGGCTCGCCGAACCCCGCGGTCGCGGCGAGCTCGCGCAGCTCGGTCGCGATCGCGCGCGCACTCGCCGGCCGCGCCGACGGCTCGCTCTCCATCAGCCGCTCGATGACGCGGGACAGATCCGGACCGACCGCCGCGCTCCGTCGCACCGGCGCGACGAAGTGACCGCTCGCGATCGCCGACATCACCTTCGCCGGGCTGCCGCTGTACGGCAGCAGGCCGGTCGAGAGCTGGTACAGCGTCGCGCCGAGCGAGTACAGGTCGCTCTTCGCCGTCGCGGTGTCGCCGCTCGCCTGCTCGGGGCTCATGTACGCCGGCGTGCCGAGCACCGAGCCGGTCTTCGTCACGAGCGACGTGTCCTCGGTCTCGAGGCGCGCGACGCCGAAATCCGTCAGCAGCACGCGGCCGCCCGGCGCGATCATCACGTTCGCCGGTTTGACATCGCGATGGATGATGCCCGCCTCGTGCGCGACCGCGAGCGCATCGGCGAGCAGCGCGCCGACACACGCCGCGAGCTCGGCGAGCATCGCGCCGCGTCGCTCGACTTCGCCGAGCAACGAGTGCCCGCGGATCAACTCCATCACGATGTACGGCGGATCGGTGCCCTCCGCACCGCCGACGTCGTAGACGCGCAGGATGTTCGCGTGCTCGAGCCCCGCCGCCGCGCGCGCCTCGCGATGAAACCGCCGCACGACATCGGTGCGCCGCGCGAGGTGCGGGAACAACACCTTGATCGCGACCTCGCGGCGCAGCTCGCGATCGCGCGCGCGATACACCGTCGCCATGCCGCCTTCGCCGATTTCCTCGACGAGCTCGTAACGGCCGAGCACGTCGCCGGTGTGCACCGAGCGGCGCTTTTCGCCGCCGCCCCCGCTCCCCGGGCTCTGCG
>DASTLB010000092.1:0-31228 GCA_035715365.1 Kofleriaceae bacterium
CGACGCCCCGTGCGCCGTCGCGCGCGCGATGCGTGTCCATGAGCCAGATCGCCGTCAGAAGCCGCGGCGTTCCTGGCTCGCGCGCGAACAGGTCGGTCGTACCCATAGGCCAACGACAGCATTGCACTCGGCGGCGACGAACTCGCTGCGCACAGTCCCTGGTTCGTCGTGTGGCAATTCGTTTTACGAACAGGTCGGATTGATTTCGCCGAGATTTCACGCCGAGCGGGCGACTTCGTCGGGGCCCACGCTCGCATCGCGCTCCCCCATCTGCCACTACGCGCGCGCTCTGCACCAACCCCCGCGCGCGGGCTCTGCCATTTTCAAAAAAACTCTGCTGGTAGCGGCAGGCCTGTGCGGCAGCGTGGATTGCCGCGTATCTGGAAGCGCGCGCGTCCGAGCGCGGCAATCCAAGCGAGTGTGAGCAGCGAATCCGGCACCGCGCGTGTCACGGGTTCGCTGGTCACACGAGCGGCGCTGTCCACAGGCTCTGCGCGGCTGCGGCGGCGCGCGACTCCCCGTGCACCGTCGCCGCGATTCGTTTCCGTGAGAGCCGTCAGAAGCCGCGGCGTTCGTAGCTCGGTGCACGACCGGGCCGGTCGTACACCGAGATCGGCGGATACTTCTGCCAGCCGACGCGCAGCAGCCACGTCTCCGGCAACCGCGTGAACAACGCCTCGTAGTCCGCGGGCGCGACGAAGCGCGATCCCGGGGCGCCGAGCTCCTTCCAGCCCGCGAACGCGATCGCGCTCGAGTACCTGTCGAGGAGCCACGTCCGCGCCGGCGCCACGCGATCCTCGTCGTGGCGACGGAAGTTGTTCAGCACGTAGTTGATCGCGTGGTGCACCTCGCGCGGCGTCGTCAGCTCGCGTGCGTGATACCGGTCGGGGAACACCGTGCCCTTGCGGTACGTGCCCGTGAGCTCACCGATCACACGATTGATGTGCTTCGCAGCCGAGATCTGGAATCCTTGCATGCCCCTTGCGAGTAGCTCCTTGCTCGCGGTCTCCACGATCAGGTGGATATGGTTTCCCTGCACGCTCATGTGCACGATCCGGAACTGATCGCGTGCGAGCTGCGTCCGGGTCGCTTCGCGCACCGCCTTCCAGAGCTTCGGCTGCCGCAGGTAGGGAATGTCGTCGGCTACCCGGATCGTGACGTGCAGCGGGTATCGCGCGTGGTGGAACGGTCGCTTCTTGTGGCGCTCGCTCGACCGCGGTCCTTTCGGTGGGCGACCGGCGCCCTTGCGGCGACCGCCGCGCTTCTTGAATGCGATCACGAGTTGGAGGTGAACCTTGCGTGCACGCGCCATACACGATCTCCAAGATCAAGACTCGACGCATAACACGCATGTCTGACAATCACATTGATACTCGCATGCGTCATTCGGTGACGCGTTCCCCGAGCTCCGCAGTCGACGACATTCGCGCGTTCGTCGGCATTCAAAATCTCGGCGAAATCGAATGGCAGTTTGATGGCCGACGACCTCGTTGGTTGCCGATTGGAATCTCGGCGAAATCGATTGCGCGAACCGGGCGCGCGGACACGTCGCCGTTCGCACGCCGCGTGTGACCAGCGATCAACGTCCGCGCTGATCCGCGTCGCCGAACAAGGCATGGCACATCGCCGACGCATCTCCGGCTGCGGTTTCCGCCGTATGAAAGCCGCGCCCGCACGCCCTTTCGACGAGCGTATCGAGATGCGCGAGCACGAGGTTCGCGAGCTCTTCGCGCGTGATGATTTGCAGTCGCAGACACTCCCAACCGTGTTTGCGCCAGAAGAGGATCTCCTCGATCTTGTCCAGCAGGTCGCGATCCGTCAGGCCGTGATCGCCGACGCGGCTGGCGATGTGCTTGGCGCATTGGAGCACGCGCTCCAGGTCGGGCCGCTCGGCGATCGGACTCACCCGAACAGGTTAATCGGTCAGCCGCGCACCCGCATTCACGTCGTCGATCATGGCAGCGTCAGGCCGACCGCCTTCGCCCACGCCTCGAACGATCGGCGCAGCGGCTCGGTGCCGTGACGCGCACCCTGCAGCGCGAGCTGCTTGCCGTGATCGACGTCGCCGTTCTCCCACTGCGCGATGCCGATCGCGAGCCAGAGCTCGGCGCGCTCGGCCTCGGGCACGCCCCACAGCTGGCGGCTCGCGCGCTCGAGTAGCTCCTGCGCCTTGATCGAGCTGCCGTACGCGAGCTCGCACAGACCGCTGCCGATCCACGTCCGCGCGAGGTGGCGGAACGCGGCGTCGCGCTGGCGCTGGTTCTCGACGGTGAGCGGACCGACCTTCGTCGCCGCGACGAGCGCCTTGCGCGCGTCGAGCCACGCCTGCTCGGCGGCGCCACAGTTCGCGCGCTTGCGCTCGACGGCACCGATGCCGTAGAGCAGCACGCCGCGCTCGAGATCGGTGGTCGCGGCGGCCAGCTTGTCGCGCAGATCCTTCAGGTCGGCGTCGCGATCGTCGCCGGTGAACGTCAGCCCGCCGTAGCCGAGCGCGGCGATCGCATCGCGCACGGCCGGGCGGTGGGCCGCGACCATCTCGTGCAGCTCCGGCTTGCTCGGCGGCGGCGCTGGCGTCGACTTGTCGGGCGTCGCGAACGCGGGCGGCGGCTTCAGCGTGACCGCGGCCGAGCCTGCGCGCTTCGGCTTCGGCGCGTCGTCGACGACGACCGGCACGGCCGCATCGATCGGCGACGGCGGCTCGACGACGGCGACGACCGCGGCATCGTGCGCGAGCTGCACCGGGGCATCGACGATCGGCGGTGCGGCAGCAGCGATCTCGGGCTCGCGCGACGCGCTCGTCATGGCGATCGCGATCACCGCGGTCGTCGTCGCGATCGCGGTGCCGCCGAGGATCGCGAGCACGACCGGGCCGCGGCGGCGCGTCGCCTTGCGCAGGGCAGCGAGCAGCTCGTCCATCGCCGCGAAGCGCTCCGATGGATCGTAGGAGAGGCCGCGCGCGATGATCGCGCGGACGCGGCGCGGCAGCCCCGCGATGTCGGCGACGTCGCCCTTGCGGCCGCCGAGCAACGCCTCGCGCAGCGCGACGCAGTACGCGTACTGGTCGGCGCGCGCGTCGACGTCGCCGCCGAACTGCTGCTCGGGAGCCATGTAGCCCGGCGTGCCCATCATGACGCCGGTGCGCGTCAGCGAGGCGGCGAGCTGCGGCGAGGCGGTCGTCGTCGCGGCGCGCTCGGGATCGAGGCGGGCGAGGCCGAAGTCGGCGACGCGCGCGCGGCCGTCGCGATCGACGAGCACGTTGTCCGGTTTGAAGTCGCGGTGCACGAGGCCGGTGCGATGGACGACGGCGAGGCCCTCGCCGATCTGCTCGAACAGCGCGATGACGTCGCGCCAGCTGCGCCGGCGTGTGCGCAGCCACGCGGTGAGGGTGACGCCGTCGACGAGCTCCATCGCGACGAACAGCCGGCCATGGTCACTGCCGACCTCGTAGACGCGAAGGACGTGCGGATGCTCGATCCGCGCCATCGCCTGCGCCTCGCGCAGCAGGCGGGCGCGGTACGCGGGGTGATCGACGTCGGGCTTGACGAGCTTGATCGCGACCGGCCGCGCGAGATCCGGGTCCTCGCCGGCGACGACGATGCCCATGCCGCCCTCGCCGAGTACGCGGCGGATCACGAACCGGCCGACGAGCTTGCCGGGCGCGAGCGGATCGTCGTCGGCGACTCGATCGGTCTCGGGCAGATCGAGCGTGCCGTCGGGTGCAGGCTCGTCGGTCACCGCGACCGAGCGTACTACTTCTTCTTCAGCGCGCGTGCGGCCGCATCGAGCAGTGGCTGCGTCGTCACCGGCTTGCCGGTCGCCTGCTGCATCCACGCGTCCGGCAAGATCGCGCCGATCCGGCAGATCCGCTCGAACTCCTTGGCGAACACCGCGTTCGGCTTGCCGGCGAGGTGCTCCTCGACCTGGAACGCGATCAGGTGGCCGAGCACGTAGTTGAACAGGTAGAGCGGCGATGCGATCGTGTGGCTATAGATACCGAGCAGCGCGCTGTCCTTGCCGCCGAGCGTCGGCGCGTAGTAGCGGTTCCACACGTCGCGCGCGATCTTGACGGTCGCCTCGCGCAGCTCGCCGGCGCTCGCGTTCGGGTGCGCGTACAGCCAGTGCCAGACGTCGAGCTCGACGAGCGCCGAGCCGGCGATCTCGCGCGTGTTCCAGTATGCATCGAGCACGCGCATCCGCTCGGCCTCACCGCCCGGCTTCGGCTGGCCGAGCAGCTCGAGGTCGCGCGCCTGGAACAGGAACGCGAGCGCTTCGGTGAACGCGGTGTTCGGGACGCCGGACAGCAGCGTGTAGTCGACGTCGTAGAGCGAAAACGTCTGCTCGACGTTGTGGCCGAGCTCGTGGATCGCGATGTTGTAGCCCTTGTAGTCCATGCCGCCGGGCTCGACGCGCGTGCGCAGGTGCGCCTTGTCGCCGCGTCGCTCGGCGCCCATCGCGTGGCCGGCACCGCGCGACGGATCGACCTCGATCTTGCCGGTCAGGTACTTCGCGCGCGCGTCCGTGAAGCCGAGGCCGCGAAAGATCCGCGGCAGATCCTTCGCGAACGCGGCGGCGGTCGGGTAGCGCTTGCGCGTCAGCGCGTCGAGCTTCGCCTCGGGCGTCGCGCCGCCGCCGAACTCGTACCAGATGTCCTGCGGCTCGAGCTTGCGGCCGAGCTTCTGCTCGATCTCCTTCGCGGCGTCGGTCGCGAGCGGCGAGTCGAGGATCTCGACGAGCATCTTGCGCACGCGGTCCTCGGGGATCTCGGCGGCCTCGAACGCGCGCTCGATCCGCGTCGGTGCGATCGGCGAGTACGGATCGATCGCGCGCGCCGCGAGGAAGTGGTTGCGGACGTACGAGAACCGGGTGTCGGGCTCGCGCTCGTCGGACGGCGTCTTCGCGCGGTCCTTCGGCGCGTCGGCCTCGATCGTGCCGGCCTCCGCGACCACGACCTTGTTCGTGAACGGATTCCAGTCGAGGTTCGGGTTGTCGATCACCGCGCGCGGGATCGTCTGCGTGACGATCCGCTCCATGAGCTTGGCGATCGTGCGCTGCTTCGCGACGCCCTCGGCACCGTCGGCGTAGTTCGCCTTGAGCTCGTCGCGCAGGTTCCAGTGGCTGATCAGCCGCTTCTTCGCCGGGAACCGTCGCTTGCCGTCCTCGCCGAGGACGTGGTGCATCCACAGGTTGTAGCCGGCGATGTACTGATCCGCGGCGGCCTCGGCGGCGCTCGCGGCGGCGGCGAGCTGGCCGGGGATCCGGGTGTCGAAGTGACCGGTGAGCCGGACCTCGGCCCACTGCCGGCGCGTGTAGCTCGCGCTGTCGCGCATGCGGTCCGCGAGCTTCGTCAGCGGAAAGTTCAGCAGCGCCGCGAACGCGACCTTCGACGCGAACAGATCCTCGGTGACGTGCGCGCTCGGATCGTAGGCGGCGAGCAGGCCGTCGACCGGCAGCATCGGCCCGGCCTCGACCTCGCTGCCCCAACGCGCCGCGCGACCGACCTCGAGGAAGTGACCGTTGATCTGCTCGATCATGCCCTGCATGCGCTCGAACAGCGCGTCTCGCGCCTTCGGCTCGGCGACGAACTGCTCGAGACAGAACGCGACCAGATCACCATCCTGCGCACGCCACAGCGTCGCGACCTGATCGACCCCGCGCTCGATCCGGTCGCGCTGTGCGGCGCCGTACTTCGCAACGAGCTTTGCCTTCGCGTCCGCGATCACCGATGCGGCGACGCGATCGGCGGCGGGTGCCGCCGGTGCCGCCGGCGGCGTCGCGGACGGCTGGACGACCGGCGGGCTCGCATCGACCGGCGCGCTCGCGGTCGGCACGACCGGCCGCGAGGGCGCGGCACGATCACCGGGACAGCCGACCGAAGCGACGAGACCGAGGACCAGCAGATGCCGTACGCGCATGCGCCCGGTCATAGCGCGAACCCGCGCCGCTCAGAAGCCCCACTCGAGGCCGCTCGCAAACGTGACGCCGACGTCGTCGTCGATGCGGGCTCCGAGCAGCACGTAGCCGTCGAGCGCGCGTGACGCGGGCTGCGGCTTGCCGAGCCACATCTCGACCCCGAGCCGGCCTGCGACGATCGCGTCACGTTGCCACAGCGATCCGAGCTCGCCGTCGTGGATCCGCGCGATGCCGGCGGTCGCCTGCAGGTCGGCGTAGAACCGGCCATCGTGCCGGACCTGCTTGTCTGCGACGAGCACGCGCACGCCCGCACGCGCGACGTGGCCGACGCCACCGGCCTCGGCGGGCTGCATCTCGTCGCGATGCAGGATCCCCATCAGCTCGTACTCGGCGAGCACGCGGACGCGACGGGTCAGCGCGACCGAGATCGGCAGCTGGAACCCGAGCACGGTGCGATCGCGGCCGCGCAGCAGGACGTCACTGATCACCATGCGCGCGCCGATCGATCGTAGCGGGAGCCAGTCGGGCGCGTGCCTGGTAGGCGTCGCGGTGGCGATCGTCGGTGGTGCCGGCGGCGAGGGCGGCGGCGGCGGCGGCGGCGGCGGATCGACCGCGATCTCGACGTCGGCGCGCGCCGTCGACGCCGCAGCGAGCAGGAGCACGATCACGATCGCCGCCGAGCGCACGCAGGCCTAGACGCACGGCACGCCGCGGCGATCTAACCGCGGCGCGGCGGCTGCGAGCACGGGCAGCCATCGTGACGGACGTCGAACGCGGGGCGCTTCGTGCGCGGGCCGGGGTACAGCCGCTCGTGGAGCTCCCACAGCGCGACCCGGTTCGAGTCGAAGCGCAGGAGCGCGATCGCCTCGTCCATCGACGCCCATCGCCACTCGACGTGCTCCTCGGAGATCACCGGATCGTAGCCGGTCGCATCGACCGCGAACGCGTGCTCGGGGACGAGAAGTGTCGTCGCCGGCCAGTTGCGCCACGCGCTGAACCAGCACGCCGGGATCGTCGCGGTCGCGTCGAGCTTCAGGTAGCTCGCCGACATCGGGATGCCTGCCTCCTCGAAGCCCTCGCGGCGCGCGGTCTGCTCGATCGACTCGGCGGTCTCGCCACCGCCGGCGACGAACTGCCAGATGTCGAAGTCGGCGCGTCGGAGCAGCAGCACCTGCAGGCCGGTGTTGCCGCGGCGATACGGGACGACGAGCACCTGGATCGGAACGCGAGCCACGCAGCCGCATGATACGGCGTCACGGGCCACAGCGCGAACAACTCGGGGTAGCGTCGGCGCATGTTGCAGGACAAGGTCATCGTCGTCACCGGAGCGAGCCGCGGCATCGGCGAGGCGATCGTGCGCGCCGCCATCGACGCCGGCGCCAGGGTCGTGCTCGCGTCGCGCAAGCAGGCCGATCTCGATCGCGTGTGCGGCAGCTTGCCGGCGGACCGCGCGATCGCGGTCGCGTGTCACACCGGCAAGGCCGACGACGTCGACGCGCTGATCGGCAAGGCGGTCGAGCGGTTCGGCCGCGTCGACGGCGTGGTCAACAACGCCGCGACGAACCCGTACTTCGGGCCGCTGATCGACACGCCGGATCCCGCGATCGACAAGACGATCGAGGTCAACGTGCGCGGCTATCTCTACGTCGCGCGCGCGTTCGTCAAGCATGCGCGGACGCGTGACGGCGGCGGCAGCATCGTCAACATCGCGAGCGTCGCCGGGCTGCGCGCGGCGCCGATGCAGGGCATCTACGGCGCCACGAAGGCCGCCGTGATCTCGATGACGCAGACGCTCGCGTTCGAGCTCGGCGGCCAGAAGATCCGGGTCAACGCGATCGCGCCCGGACTCGTCGAGACGAAGTTCGCGGCCGCGATCGTCGGCAACCCGATGCTGCGCGACCACGTCGTCAATCGCACGCCGCTCGCGCGGCACGCCCAGCCGTCGGAGATCGCGGGAGCGGCGGTGTATCTGCTGTCGGACGCGGCGTCGTTCACGACCGGATCGGTGATGGTTGTTGATGGCGGTCTGACGAGCGTGTGATCGCGGCGGGCGCTACGCTGCGCGGATGATCGATCTGTACACGGCCGCGACGCCGAACGGCCACAAGGTCTCGATCGCGCTCGAGGAGCTCGCGCTGCCTTACACGGTGCACGCGATCGATCTCGGCAAGCAGGAGCAGAAGCGTCCCGAATTCCTCGCGATGAACCCGAACGGTCGGATCCCGGTGATCGTCGACCGCGCGCACGACGACTTCGTCGTGTTCGAGTCCGGGGCGATCCTGATCTACCTCGCGGAGCAGACCGGCCAGCTGCTGCCGACCGAGCCGAAGCGGCGGTCCCGCGTGCTGCAGTGGCTGATGTTCCAGATGGCCGGCATCGGGCCGATGATGGGCCAGGCGAACGTGTTCTATCGCTACTTCCCGGTGAAGCTCGAGCCCGCGATCCAGCGCTACCAGAACGAGAGCCGGCGGCTGCTCGCGATCCTCGACGGTCAGCTCGCGCGCGCGCCGTGGATCGCCGGCGACGAGTACTCGATCGCGGACATCGCGACGTATCCGTGGGCGAAGACCTACGAGTGGAGCGGCGTCTCGGTCGAGGGGCTCGCGCACCTGCAGCGCTGGCTCGATGCGATGGCCGCGCGGCCCGCGGTGCAGAAGGGGCTGGCGATTCCGCCGCGCCGCGAGGTGACGACCGACGAGCAGGTGAAGACCGCGGCGTCGATCGTCCAGACTTAGGAGCCTGTAGGCCATAGCCCTGCGGCCTATGGCTGCAGTCTCCTTCAAGATCGGCTCGCGCGGCGCTCGCCTATACGGATCGGCCTCGCAAGCTGCGGCCTAAGCTTTCGCGAGCCCGGCCTCGATCAGCCGCGCGACCGCGGGATCCGCGGCGATCGCGTCGGCCCACGCGCGTGCGACGTCGAGGTAGCTCGCGTCGTCGAGGTCGAACTGCGCGAGCGCGTCGGCCGGGGTCAGCGCCGCGAGATCGCGCAGCAGCGCGATGTAGTCGCTCGCGCGCTCGATCTTCGCACCCGCGACGACGACGCGATCGACGAACGGTGTCGGCGGCGGTGCCGGCTCGCCGAACACCACGCCACCGCGGGCGCGCAGCTCGCGCGCGAACGCCTCGCGCGTCATCCGGTCGCCGAGCCGCGGCACCGGATCGCGGGCGAAGTACGCCTGCTCGCGAATCTCGAGCGCGAGCATCCGGCACAGCACGGCGTCGCGCTCGACGAGCCCGACCGTGTCGACGAGCGCGGCCGCCGCGGCAGCGCGTGCGCGCGGCGTGACCGCGACCGCGTTCTCGGCGGCGAACCGGAACCGCGTCGCCTGGATCGCGGCGCGCCGGGTGCGCCAGCTCTCGGTGCTCGGATCGGCCGCGAGCGCCGCTGCGGTCGCGAAGTCACCGGCCTCGAGCAGCGCGAACACCGGCTCGCGCGCGGACCGGTCGAGCTTCGCGCTCTCGTCCTTCGCGGACGGCTTCACGATCGACTTGAGCGGTCGCTGCTTCTTGCGCGCTCGGTCGAGGGTCGCGGCGAAGCCCGGCTGCTGATCCGGCAGCGGGTTGTGCTCGACGGCCTGCTGCGCGAGCTCGACCGCCGCGTCGAACTTGCCGAGGCCGATGTACGCGCACGCCAGGTGATTCCACGCGTTCGTCTTCCACATCAGGTCGTCGCCGGCGATCCGCAGCAGCTGGGCCGCGACGATCTCGCACTGAGCGTGGTCGCCGATCTCGTCGAGCACGCCGGCGTACGCGTTGAGCTGGGTCGCATCGAACGCGTCGGGATCGAGCTGGTACGCGAGGCCGTACGCGCGCGCGGTGCGCGGGTTGTCCATCGCCGCGTACGTGATCGCGGCGTAGCTCAGCCACTGCTCGGCGCGCACGTACCACCGCGAGATGTAGTCGAGGATCGCGAGCGCCTCGACGAGCTTGCCGGCCTGATAGAGCACGCCGGACAGGATCTGCGTCGCCTGCTCGTGCGTGCCGCGCACGAGGTGATGGAGCGCGTCGACGAGCTTGCCCTGGTGCGCGAGCGCGAGGCCGAGGTTGCGGTGCGCCTCGGTGTTGTCGGGCTCGAGCGCGACCGCCCACCGCCCGAGCTTCTCGGCGCGCGCGTGCTCGCCCTTCTGCAGCGCCTCGAACATCGCGGACGCGACCTTGTCGAACGCGATCGGCGTGTCGAGCTTCGAGCGCTTCCACGGCTCGGCGAGCGTCTGCAGCTGACGCGCGCGCCACGCGGGCGTCGCGGCCGCGAGCCCGGTGCTCAGCACCGCGAGCGCGGCGGGCGCTCGGCCGGCGTCGAACAGCACGCGCGCCGCCTGGACGCACGGCGCCGCGGTCTTGCCCTCGGCGAGGTAGCACGCGGTGTGCAGCGCATCGATCGCGTCGTCGGGATCGATCGCGCGCGCGGCGAGCTGGGCCGCGGTCGCGTCGGCCCACTCGTCGACGCCGACGTGACCGGTGTGCTGGACGAGCCGCGCTGCCTGCGCCGCGCATGCGCCTTCCCAGCCGTCGGGACGCTCGCGGTGCAGCCGCGCGACCGAGGTCGAGAGCACCGCGGCTTCCTCGGGACCGAGGATGCGCGCGCCGACCGTGGCGCACTCGCGCGCGAACCCGGCGACATCGCCGTCGGCGCGCTCGTCGATCCCGCAGCTGCGCTCGACGGTCGCGAGCCAGGACGTGCCGACCCAGCGATCGACGCGGCGGAGCAGCGGATCGAGCGTCGCGAGCAGCGCGCGCGCGTCGCGATCACCGAGCGCGTGCTGGTGAGCGCGGACGAGCGCGAGCGCCTCGCCGGCGACCGTGCGCAACGCGCCGGCAAACGGGCTCGGGGCCTGCGTCGTCGCCGCGAGGTAGCGGCCGAGCGCGTTCGCCGCGACGTACGCGCCGGCCTGCGCGAGCGCACGCGGATCGCCGTCGGGCGCGGCGGCGAACACGACGTCGAGCCAGCGGTTGACGAGCCGGTCCGCGATCGGCAGCCAGTCGAGGACGATGTTCGATTGCGTCGATCGCGATTCGACGCGCGTGCCCCGCCGCGCTGCGCGCCGCTCTGCCGCGAGCGCGTGCCGCTCGTTGCCCTCGGTCTCGACCGGGATCTCGGCGAACAGCGCGTCGATCGCAGCCTTGCCCGCGGTGTCGCGCGCGAATCCGGCGAGGCTCGACGGGTCGAGCTCGATCATCGCGGTCTTCGCGACCTGACCGAGCGCGCGCAGCACGATCGAGCTCTTCGCCGCGCCCGGCACGAAGTCGGCGACGTCGCGCGCCATCCGGCGAGCGAGCGTGCTCGCGCCGATCGCGACGCGCTCCGCGAGCGCCTGCTCGGCGATCTCGAGCGGCATGATCGACATCAGCAGGCCGCAGCGCGCGATCGCGACGTGCTCGTCACGGCACGGATCGCCGAGCTCGACGCGCCACAGCTCCTCGAGCCCGCGCCGCCACTCGCCCGCGATCATCAGGCAGCGCGCCGCGGCGAGCCGGGCGACCGAGCCATCGAGCCCGCGGCCGAGGCCGAAGTGCCCCCACGCGAGCGCGACCTCGTCGTCGCGTCCCATCGCGACGAGCGCGTCGAGGAAGATCGCGACGTCGAGCGAGTCGTTCGGTGGCATGCGCGCGAACCCGTCGACCGCGCGCGCGACGTCGCCGCGAAACCAGCCCTCGCGCGCGAACGCCCACGCGACGTAGCGCGGATCCTTGCGCCACGTCGTCAGCAGCTTCGTGTGGCGTGGCCACGTCGCGTCGCGCCCCGCGAGCCGGTTCGCGCGCAGCGCGATCGCCTCGTCGACGCGGCCCGCTGCCATCAGCGCATCGGCGACGTGGAGATCGATCTGGATCTGATCCGGGTACCACGGCAGCTGCGGATCGAGCGGACAGCCGTGCTGCGCGGCCGACCGCTCGGCCTGATCGAGCCACGCACCGACGCGATCGGTCGACGCGTGGAGCTGGAGCAGCGAGCTGTGTGCGCGCGAGTCGTGATCGTGCAGCCCGACCGCACGCGCCATCAGCCGGACCGCCTCGTCGATCCGGCCATCGTCCTGGAGGTGGCGCGCGGCGGTCGCGATCACGTCGAGCTGCGCCGGCCGGCACAGCGCCGCGATCCCGGCGCCGGCGACGGTCTCGAGCGAGCTCGGCGCCTCGGGCTCGCCACGACCGACGAGCTCGCCGTACGGCAGCGCCCACCCCGGTGCGGCCGCGATCACCCGGCGCAGCAGCGCGACGTCGGTGCCGCCGGTGCGGTGTGCGCGCTCGTCGACGAACCGCGCGAACAGCGCCTGCGGATGCTCGGGGTCGACCGCGAGGATCAGCTCGCCGAGGTTTTCGCGCAGCACGAGCTCGAGCACGCGCAGCGCCGGCACCTTGAGCGCCGCCGGTAACCGGTTCGCGGTCGTCCGTGCGACGACCGAGCCGATCGGCTTCGCCGCGACCGGCTTGACCGCGGTCAGCGTCCGCGTCGCCATCGGCGTCGCCGGCTCGCGCATCGTGGTCTCGATCTCACCGGGCGACGAGATGCCGGTGTCGAGCGTGACGAGCGCGTCGATCGCGGCGTCGATCTCGTCGGGCTCGGCGATCACGGCGCGCTCGACCGCCGGCGCATCAGCGACCGGCGCCGGCTCGGGCTCCGGCTCCTCGCCGCCCTCGAGCGAGCCCGATGGCGGCGGCGCCGGCCGCGTCCACTTGCGCGCCTGCTCGACGAGGACCGGGCCGAGCACGCGCACCGTCGCGAACAGCTCGTCGGCGGTGATCGGATCGAACCGCTTCGGCAGCGCGCCGAGCCCGCGCGCCTTCGCCCAGCTGTCGAGCACGTGGCCGATCTGCTCGCCGACGCTGCGGCCGATCGCATCGAACGCCTCGCGCTTGCCGCCGCGACCGAGCGCGTGCAGCCGGACCGCACCGGCGGGCAGCGCGAGCTCGAGCCACACGAGCTCGTCGCGCCGCGTGCTCGAGAAGAACGCGTCGGTCGGGGTCGCACCGACGACCGCGTAGCGCGGCGCGAAGTGGCCATCGCTCGGCTCGAGCGGGGTCGATTCGGCGTCGTAGACCGCGAGCCCGGGATGCCGGCGGCACGTCTCGATGCACGCGCTCCACACGAGCACGGCCGCCTCGGCGGCGTACGCCGCGTCGGTGCCGGCACTCGTGATCGAGAGCTCGGGCAGCAGGAACGCCACGCGGTGCGGCTTGCGGAGCGCCGGCATCAGCGAGCCTCGATCTCCTCGGGCCGCAACCGGCGCGTGCCCTGACGCTCGAGCTGCGCGATCGTCTGCACCGCGCACGTGTCGCCGTGGACGTAGTAGTCGGTGCCCGGGAACGGCCCGCCGACGAGCCGCGCGCCGGCCTTCTCGAGCGCGATCCGGATCGAGCGCGCGTCGAGCGTCGTGAACTCGCCCGCGAGGTACACGGTCGCGCCCCGCAGCGCGCGACCGAGCCGGCGCTCGACGGCCGCGATCGGCGCGAGCGACGGCGTGTCGGCCTCGGCGTCGTGCGGCGCGGGCTGTGCGAGCGCGAGCACGCCGGCCTTGCCACGCGCGAGCGCGACCGCGGCCGGGGCCGTGTCTGCCGCGTGATCGATCAGCCACTGCTCGTGCGGGCCCGGAAACCGTGCCGGCTCGTCGCCGGCGACCTCGGCGGGCGGCAGATCCTCGACGAGCACGCGCTCGGTCAGATCCGCCCGGCCCGCGCGATAGCACGCGAGCGCGCGCGCACACACGAGCTCGGCGGTGTGCAGCCGCGCGGATGCGGCGAGCTCGAGCGCCGCGAACGGCCGGCCCCAGATCGCGAGCTGCAGCGCCCCGACATCGGCGGCCGCGAGTGCCTGCGCGGCGATCGCGAGCTGCTGGATCCGACCGCGGCGCGCGAGATCCTGGAGGTAGAGCTCGCCGACGAGGCGCTGCGACTCGGGATGCGCCGCGACCAGCTCGCGCGCACGTGCCGGATCGCCGGCGCCGCGCACCATCCAGCCCCACAGCGTGTAGAGGTACGCCTCGTCGTGGCGCGCGAACCGCGACAGCACGCCGAGATCGTCGGCGGCGCGACCACACGCCGCGGCGCGCTCGGCCGGCGCGATCGTCGCCGTCGTGCGCGCGACGCGCAGCCCGCGCACCGTCGGGATCACGCCGGGATTCGCGAGGTGCCACTTCGCGCGTGCGCGATACAGATCGACGAGCCTCAGCTCGCGCAGCACGCTCTCGAGCACCGGCAGCTGCGGCTCGCCGCCGATCGCGACGGCGAGCAGCGCGATCTCGATCCGCTCCTCGAGCGAGCCGGTCGGACGCGAGACGAGCAGCGGCAGCGCCTCGGCACCGAGCGTCGCGGCGACGAGGCGTAGCGTGCGGATGCGATGCTGCGGCGGCACGTCGTCGAGCGAGACGAGCAGCACGCGCGCGAGCGGCGGCGTCGCGAAGCACTCGAGCGCGTCGGCCCACAGGCCCGGCGAGCGCGCGAACACCGCGGCGAGCGCGGTCGCCTGGACGTGGCGCAGCGCGTGCGGCAGCTGCATGCTCGCGAGCTTGCCGGTCTTCGCGGTGTCCTCGGCGATCATCCACAGCGCCTCGTCCGCGATCTCGATCGCCTCCGACGTCCACAGCGTCGAGCGGTGGCGGCCGCGCAGCTCGCGATCGCCCAGCGCCCAGATCGCCTGCTCGCGCACCGGCTCGGGCGTCGTCGCATCGCGCGCGACCGCGGCGAGCCGGCGCGCGGTGTCCGGCGACGGAAACATCGACAGCCACACGCAGCCCTGGCGGCGCAGCTCGACCGAGTGCCGCGATTCGAGCATCCAGTATCCGACATCCGCGAGCGCCGGATCCGCGCCGAGCCACGGCTCGCCGTCGACGAGCACGCGCGCGAGCCGCTCCGCGGGCAGGCCTTCGAGCGGAGCACCGGTCGCCGGCAACCGGCCGAGCGCGTCGGCGAGCCGATAGCGGACGGCGGGCGGAATCGCCCCCATCTCCCCGAGCCTCACCGGGAGCTCGACCATCGATCTGAGCATAGGACATCTACAAGCCGGGGTGCCGGCGTGGCATGGTTGCCGCCTGAACAAGCGTGCGGCCTCTGCCGTCGAACGGCCCATGATGCGACTCGTCCCCGCCCTGCCCCTGGTGACCCTGCTGCTCGCGAGCCCGAGCCATGCCGATCCCGCGAAGAAGCCGGCCCCGGCGCCCGCTGCCAGCGGTGGCGTCAAGGGCATGGTGACGTTCGAGGGCGAACCGCCCGAGCGCAAGAAGCTGCAGCGCGACGTCGACCCGTACTGCGCGAAGACCGAGAAGCTGTCCGAGGACGTCGTCGTCACGGCCGGCAAGCTCAAGGACGTGCTCGTGCGCGTCAAGAACGGCAGCGCTGGCAAGCACGCCGCGCCCGCCGCGCCGGTCGTGATCGATCAGCACGAGTGCATGTACGCGCCGCGCGTCGTCGGCATGATCGCGGGCCAGAAGCTGCAGATCCGGAACAGCGACGGCACGTTCCACAACGTGCACGGCTCGCTGTCGGGCAAGCTGCTGTGGAACAAGCCGCAGGCGGCCAAGGATCCGGACCTCGCGCTCGACACCACGGCGAAGCCGGGCGACGTCGTCGACGTGGTCTGCGACATTCATCCCTGGATGCACGCGTACGCGGTCGTCCAGGATCATCCGTTCTTCGCGGTGACCGGCGAGAACGGCCAGTTCGAGATCAAGGGCCTCGCGCCCGGGACGTACACGCTCGAGGCGTGGCACCCGACGCTCGGCACGAAGACGCTCACCGTGAAGATCGGCAGCGGCGCGAAGGCCGTCGTGCCCGCACGGATCATTTACAAGTCGCCCTGAAGGTAGCCCGCATGGATGCCCTGCTCTGCTCGCTCTCGCCGAAGCGGCTCGCGCTCATCGAGGAGGATCCCGACGTCCTGACCGAGCTGATCGAAGCTCGCCACGAGCAGGAGATCCCGGGGCTCGTCGATCTCGGCCAGACCTGGCACGCGCTCGACATCATGCTCGGCGACGGCAAGGACGAGGTGCTCGCGGACGCGCTCGTCGCGCGCAGCGGCAAGAAGCTCAAGGCCGGCGCGAAGCATGGCAACGCGCGGATGATCAGCGCGGCGCGCGTCGCCGAGATCGCGAAGGCGCTCGCGGCGCTGCCCGCGAACCTCGTCACCGAGCGCTACGCGACGCTGTACGGTAAGACGGTGCACGGCGGCTTCGGTCAGGAGCTGATCGCGCCCGGCGACAAGCAGTGGATGAAGGACAAGATCGTCCAGAACCAGAAGGCCGAGATCGCGAAGCTGTCCGAGGCGTACGCGCAGCTCGTCGCGCTCTACAAGCAGGCCGCGGCCGCGAAGCACTCGATGATGAGCGTCATCATCTGAGCGCGCGCGTCACGGCTTGAGCGGACCGGTGCCGGCGGCCGGGCTGATCGTGCCGCCGACGATCGCATCGCCGCGCACGAAGATCCGGCCGACCCCGCCACCGCCGCCGCCCGAGTTCTGGTTGTCCGCGGTCGAGCCCGCCGGCGCCGAGGGCACGAGCCCCGCGCCGCCGTTGCCGCCGTTGCCCACGGGCGCCGACGCCCCGGCACCGCCGAGCGCGGGCGTCGCGTCGCGCCGTCCGGACTCGCCGGGCGAGCCCGGGGTCGCCGAGTTCGCGGCACCGCCGCCGCCGCCGCCGTTCGCGACGACGATCGCGGTGTCCGTCAAGATCACCGACGGCGCCTCGAGCAGGATCGCCCCACCGGCGCCGCCGCCCGCACCGCCCGGTCCATCGCTGACCGCGCCACCGGGGCCGCCCTCGCCACCCGCGCCGTTCATCGCGATCGCGCCGCGCACGGTGATCGAGCCGAGCGCGGTGATCTGCAGCGCGCCACCGCCACCACCGCCGCCGGCACCCGCGAGCTCGCCCTTGCCGCCGCCGCCACCGCCGCTGCCGCCGACGAGCGGCTCGAGCGTCGGCGCGAGGCACGCGATCCCACCGGCGCCGCCGACGAACGTGCCGGCATCGCCGCCCGCGGCACCCGGCTCGCCACCACCGCCGCCACCGCCGCCAGCATCGCTGTTCGCGGTCACGGTGTCGCTCTCGCCCGCGCCGCCCGGTCCGCAGCCGCCGGCGACCGCACCGAACCGCGCGCCGGTGCCGCCGCCGGGGCCCGCGCACAGCCGGCTGCCGTTGCAGCCGCCGGAGCCATCGATCTCGCCGTCGATCACGATCTCGCCGTGGACGAGGAACGCGACCGGGCTCGCGCCGTCGAAGTGGATCGCGCCGGCGACGACGACCGACTCGAACACGAACACGCCGAGCGCGCCGACGCGCTGGAACCCGATGCCGGCGATCACGCCCTCGCCGGCCGCACGCTTGAAGCCGCCGGTGATCCGGCCGGTCTCGGTGTTGAACGTCGCGTCGCCGCCGATGACGATCGGCGCCGACACCATCTGGACCGCGGTCGCATCGACGCCGTTGCTCGGCGTGAACGCGCCACCCGGCGGGCTGTCGGTACCGGCATCGACACCACCGTCGGTGCCAGGGTCGGTCGAGCACCGGCCGCCCGTGCAGACCTGGTCGCCGGGACACTCCACGGACGTCGTGCACGGCGCACCCTCGGGGGCCGCGGGCGCGTAACACGCCACGACGCCGACCGCGAGGACAGCCCACCTCATCATCGCGATTGTCGCAAACCTCGGGCCCCGTGGGTCAGCGTTCTGCGTCATCGGCGCGCGATCGCGCCCGCTCGCACCCCGACCGTGCGCCGGCGCTCGGCCGCGAACGAGAGATCGCGAGCTTGGGCGCGTCCGCCCCTGGAGCTTCGCTTGCTTGATCTTCGGACACCGTGGCGGCGTCCTGGCAAGTCCTGCTCGTCGAGCAGCATGGGGATCTTCGAGACACGCTCGGCGAGATGCTGCGCGTCCATGGCTACGTCGTCCACGCGACCGCGGGGCCCGAGGAAGCCCACGACGTCGCCGACGATGTGTTCCCGGACGTCGTGCTGTTCGACATGAACGCACTCGCCGGCGACCCGCTGCAGCGCTGGGTGCATCAGCTCCGCGCACGCTGTGGCGACACCCCGATCGTGATCGGCATGGCGAGCGATGCGGTGCACGATCTGTCCGAGCACGTGTTCGATCGCGTCGTCACGAAGCCGTTCACGAGCGACGAGATCGACGGCTGCATCCGCGACTGGCTCGCGCGTCGCGCCGCCTGATCACGCCGACCACGCGTTGCGCCGGACCTCGCGCAGCCAGCGATCGACCGCGGCGATCGCGTCGAGCGGCGCATCCGTCGGTAGCACCGACTTCGGCCACGCGTCGTCGATCGCGTCGATCGCGGACACCAGGCGGACGCGCCACTCCGCCGCGTGCGCGGGCTCGAGCGTCTGGCGCTCGCCCTGGCGCTTGATCGCGAGCAGCTCGTCGAGCTCGCGCGGCAGCATCTCGGCGAGCCGCTGGACGTCGGTGTGGAGCTCGCCGCGCAGCAGCAACCAGCGACCGGTCGCGGCGGTGCGCAGCACGTAGAGCGCGCGCTTCGCGGTCGGCTTGTCGTCGAACGCGCGCAGCTGGCTCGTCGCGAACCCGCCGTAGTGGCGACCGACCCGGCGCGACAGCAGCGGCCGCACGACCTCGCGCGCGCTCGCGAGCAGCTCGAGGTCGCCGCCCAGCGCGAGCTCGCCGAGGATGCGCTCGAGGTAGTTGCCGTTGCCCTTGATCGCACCGCGCAGCACCGGCGCGAGCTCGTTGCTGCCGTAGTCGAGCTCGACGCCGTCGACGATCTCGATCCGATCCGGCGGATCGTCGACCGGCCCCAGCCCGACGAGCTGCTCGGTCGGCGCGATGTGGACGCACTTGAGATCGAGATCCGAGTCGGGCGACGGAAACCCGTACGCGTGCGCACCCGAGAGGTAGATCACGAGGTGCTTGCGCTCGCGCTCGCGCTCGGTGAGGAACGCACGCGCGACGGTCTGCTGCTTGTCGGTCAGCACCTGCCAGGGGTCAGTCGTCATAGCGAGCCTCCGGCGCGACCGGCGCATCGACACCCCACGGCCCGGCCTCGTCGAGCACCCACCGGCGCGCGGCCTCCGCACGCACCGCGCGCAGCACGCGTTCGGCGCGGCCGACGTCGGGATGGCGCGGCAGCGGGCTGGTCTGACGCGCCGCCTCGAGCTTCGGGGTCAGCTCGCGCGCGAGCGCCATCACGTCGGCCATCGGCACCTCGCCCTGCTTGATCGCGAGCAGCGTCGGCCGCAGCTCGTCCGATACCCGGACACTCGGTGGCTCGCCCGCCAGCCAGCGGATCGCGAGATCGAGCAGCCGGATCAGGTTGTACGCGTTCTTCGGCCGCAGATCGCGCGGTAGCTCGAGCTCGAGCTTCGCGGCCGCGCGCAGCGCCGACCAGTCGTTCGCGGCGATCACGCCCTGATCGTAGAGCGAGCGATACAGCTGCTTGATGTAATCGCGGGCGCGCGCGACCGCGTCGTCTCGCGTCGGGGCGCGGACGCGTGCGGTGTCGGCGAGCCGCTCGGCCGCGGCGTCGAGCTCGAGCGCGGGGTCGGCGCGCAGCCACTCGATGATCGCGGTGCGGTGCTCGGCGAGCCGCTGGTTGTGCTCGAGGCGGTCGAGCTGCGACAGCGCGTAGCGGCCGAAGCTGCCGTAGATCTCGTGCGACAGGAACGCGGTCCGCATCGCGACGAGCTCCGCGCCCATCGCGTCGAGCACCGCGGGCTCGGCGAACAGCATCTCGAGCGTGTTCGGATCGCAGCGCAGCGCCTGGCGCACCGCCTTGCCGATCTCCCAGTACGAGCTCGAGCCGTCGACCGACACCAGATCGTGCGGCGGCTCGACGAGCCCGGTGATCCACGGCAGCGGCAGCACGAACACGCCGCGCCGATCCTCGTCCGAGCCCTCGCTCGCGACGCCCCACGCGCGCGAGCCGACGAGCGTGTCGATCACGACGCACGGCCGCAAGCTGTCCCACGCCGCGGCGCGACGCTGCGCGTAGCGCTGGACCCCGAGCTTGCGCGGCACGACCTCGGCGCGCAGGTACGTCGCCTTGCGGCCGTCGAGGAACACGACCTCGACGCGCTCGCCGTCGACCTTGACGACTCGCGCGCTCGCGCCTTGCGGCCGCAGCTCGCCGTCGACGGTGCGATCGACCCGTGTCGTGATCTCGGTCCCAGCGGGCAGCGGAACCGCGGTCGGATCGAGGTCACCCAGACCGCCCAGTCGCAGCGCCATGGCGTGAATCTACCGGAGTGCGTGTACGCGCGGTGTGACAGCTCCGCACGAACGACCGACAGTGTTTACGGCCTACTGCATCCGCCCGCCGGCATATGCTATTCGCGAAACGCGATGGCCTCGAACGAAAACTCGGCGAAGAGCGACCCCGAGATCGCCATCGTCGCGACCCACACGCAATCCGACGATCTGTTCCGGTTGCTGGTCGACACCGTCAAGGACTACGCGATCTTCGTCCTCGATCCGCGCGGCTACGTCGCGACGTGGAATCCCGGCGCCGAGCGCTTCAAGGGCTACCAGGCCGACGAGATCATCGGCCGCCACTTCTCGACGTTCTATCCCGAGATCGACGTCAAGGCGGGCAAGTGCGAGCGCGAGCTCGAGCTCGCTGCGCGCGATGGTCGGTTCGAGGACGAGGGCTGGCGCGTCCGCAAGGACGGCTCGCAGTTCTGGGCCAACGTCGTGATCACGGCGCTGCGTGATGGCGAGGGTCGCCTGATCGGCTTCGGCAAGGTCACGCGCGATCTGACCGAGCGCATGCTCGCGGAGCGCACGCACCTCGAGGCCGAGCGCCGGCTGCGGCTGCTGATCGAGAGCGTGCAGGACTACGCGATCTTCGCGCTCGACGCCAATGGCAACGTCGCGACGTGGAACCCGGGCGCCGAGCGCATCAAGGGCTATCGCGCCGACGAGATCATCGGCCGCCACTTCTCGACGTTCTATCCCGAGGCGGACGTCCAGGCCGGCAAGTGCGAGCACGGGCTCGAGGTCGCGGCGCGGATCGGTCGCTTCGAGACCGAGGGCTGGCGCGTTCGCAAGGACGGCACGCAGTTCTGGGCGAACGTCGTGATCAGTGCCGTGCGCGACGAGACCGGCGCCGTCGTCGGCTACTCGAAGGTCACGCGCGATCTCACCGAGCGCAGGCGCGTCGAGGAGGAGCGCGCCGCGCGCATCGCCGCCGAGCAAGCGAATCGCACGAAGGACGAGTTCCTCGCGATGCTCGGCCACGAGCTGCGCAACCCGCTCGCGCCGATCGTCACCGCGATCCAGCTGCTCAAGATCCGCGGCGACACGCGGTCGATGCGCGAGATCCAGATCATCGAGCGCCAGGTCAACCAGATGACTCGCCTCGTCGACGATCTGCTCGATGTCTCGCGAATCGCGCGCGGCAAGATCGTGCTCGTCCGCAAGCGGATCGATCTGCGCGACGTGCTCGCGAAGGCCGCCGAGATCTCGATCCCGTCGATCGACTCCAAGCGCCAGCGCTTCGAGGTCGATGTGCCGATGGTGCCGATCCTCGTCGAGGGTGACGAGGCACGGCTCGTCCAGGTGTTCGCGAACCTGCTCAACAACGCGTCGAAGTACACGCCGGTCGGCGGCCGGATCGAGCTCGCGGTCCGCCACGATCCACGGACCGTGTCCGTGATCGTGCAGGACAGCGGTCGCGGCATCGATCCGGCGCTGCTGCCGCGCGTCTTCGATCTGTTCGTCCAGGGCTACCAGGAGGCCGACCGCGCCGAGGGTGGGCTCGGGATCGGGCTCACGCTCGTGCGGTCGCTCGTCGAGCTCCACGGCGGCGACGCGCAGGCACACAGCGAAGGCGTCAATCGGGGCACGACGATGACGATCCGGCTGCCCTCGATCAGCGACGGTACGGTCGACGCGCCGCGCGAGCCCGATCGCTCGCTGTCCCACGCGTATCACGCGCCCGCGCTGAAGCGCCGGATCCTGCTCGTCGACGACAACGAGGACGCACGCTGGCTGCTCGCCGACGTGCTCGGCGCGCTCGGCCACGCCGTCACGACCGCCGGCGATGGCCCGGCCGCGCTCGCGATGATCGAGGACCAGCGCCCCGACGTGGTGCTGCTCGATATCGGCCTGCCCGGCATGGATGGCTTCGAGCTCGCCAAGGAGATCCGCGAGCGCTACGGCAACTCGATCCGGCTGATCGCGGTCACCGGCTACGGCCGGCAGGTCGATCACGCACGCAGCAAGGAAGCCGGGATCGACGTCCACATGGTCAAGCCCGTCGACGTCCAGAAGCTCGTGCAGCACATCGCCGAGCGCTGACCGCGCACATAAAATTCCGGGAAATTGTCCCCGCGATATGCGAGTTCATACCGGGTGGCAAGACGCCGGCGCTGGCCCGTGGTCGTGGTGGCATTTGCCATCTGCGGCGCCGTGCTCGGTGCGATCGCGCTGTACTACAGCCGTGACGACGAGGGCGTCGAGTGGCAGCCGCCCGCGTGTCAGCAAGGTCCGGTGACGCGCGGCATCGACGTCTCGTACTACCAGGAATCGATCCAGTGGAAGCGCGTGCGGCGCGCCGGCGTGCTGTTCGCGTTTGTCCGGGTCTCGGACGGCAGCACGATCAACGATCCGTACTTCACGAAGAACTGGCTCGAGGCACGCAAGGCCGGCGTGCTGCGCGGCGCGTACCAGTACTTCCGACCCGACGAGAGCGCGACCGCGCAGGCCGACGTGATGATCGCTGCGCTCGCGAGCGATCCGGGCGAGCTGCCGCCGGTGATCGACGTCGAGACCGACGGCGGCAAGTCGCCGCAGAAGATCGCGCGCGCCGTCCAGGCCTGGGTCGAGCGCGTGCGCGACAAGCTCGGCGTCGAGCCGATCATCTACACCGGCCCCGACTTCTGGAGAAACAAGGTCGGTGCGGCGGATCTCACCACGCAGCCGCTGTGGGTCGCGCACTACATCGACCGCTGTCCGACCGTGCCGCCGCCCTGGACCGCATGGACGTTCTGGCAGCACACCGATACCGGCAAGGTGCCGGGCATCACGGGCAACGTCGATCTCGACGTGTTCGCCGGCACCTACGAGCAGCTCGAGGAATTCGCACGTCGATCGCGCCGGCCGCTGTGAGCCACGTGCAGTACGATGGTGGGGATGCGAACGCCGGCGACGCTCGCGCTGCTCGTCGCTTCGGGATGTCAGCTCGTATTTCCGCTCGACGGCCCGAAGACAGGCATCCAGCCGAACGACGGCTCGCCCGAAGCCGGTGACAGCGACGCGCTCCTGAGCGGCAGCTGCCCGCCAGCGTACATTCTCGATCTCGGCACCGGGTCGCGCTATCGCCTCGGGACCCAGACGATCAACTGGATCGACGCCGCGAACGACTGCGTCGCCGATCAGAGCGGTGCGCTCAACCGGTTCACGCACCTCGTCGTGCTGTCCGATGCCGCGGAGTACACCGCGATCGACACCGGGTTCGGCAGCGATCACGACGCGCTGTGGATCGGCCTGACCGATCGCCAGCTCGAAGGCACGTTCCAGACCGTCAGCACCGAGCCGCTGCAGTATCCGCAGGACACCACGCCGAGCAACAGCACGCCGCCGTGGGGCAACAACGAGCCCGACGACAACGGCGACGAAGATGGCGTGCGCTACATCGGCGAGGTTGGCACCCCGCCCCGCTCGCTCGACGACTTCGACGAGACGCAGGGCATGCTCTACCTCTGCGAGTGCGACACGTTCGCGCCGGATCCCGCGAAGTACAACCTCAACGTCGCGGTCGATCCGCCGGCACCGCCCTCGAAGTAGTCGCGCAGCGTCCGCGTACCGAGCGCGGGTGCGATCACGTCGTGGCGACCGAGGCCGGCCGCGAACTTCGCGAACTGCCCCATCCGTGGATGCACGACGCGCAACGCGCTCGCCATCGCACCGCCGAGCCACACCGGCACGCGCAGCGTGCGGACGCGCCGTCCTGCGAAGTCAGCGACGAGGTCGAAGAGCTCGCCGCGCGTCAGCACCTCGGGGCCGCCGGCCGACAGCTCGCGCGGACCGTCGCCGATCGTGCACTCCGCGACGATCGCCGCGAGGTCGCGCTCGTCGATCGGATTCGTGCGTGCGGTGCCGCTGCCGATATCGACGAGCCAGCCGCGACGCGCCATCGCGAGCAGCGAGCCAAACGCGGAGAAGAACCCGGTCGGCCGCACGACGACGCCATCGACGTCGCGCATCGCCGCGACCACGCGCTCGTGCGCGGCGACGTACGCCGTGGTGGCGAGCGCCGGCGGGTGATGCACGCTGACGTACACCATGCGCGCGTCGAGCCGGCGTGCGGCGGCGGCCGCGGCGAGCCCGATCGGTGTGTCGATCGCACCGTAGCCGCGCCAGCCGGGACCGAAGCCGACGCTCGCACCGGCACAGTCGACGATCGCGCCGACGCCGTGCCCGGCCGCGACGAGCGCGTCGGCATCGCGCGTCGAGGATCGCGGCACCGAGCGGACCGCATGACCGCGGCTCGCGAGCTCCGCGCAGACGAGCCTGCCGAGCCCACCGCGCGCACCGAGTACGAGGACGTCCATGTGCCTGGGATGCGGCAAACCGTGGCGATCGCCGCGCGGCAACGCGTCGCGGGTCCGCGATCGCCGACAACGTCCCGCAGCTGCCAGCGCTTGCCCTGGGCCCGGCGGGTCGCGCGCGGCACGGTGACGCCATGAAGCGCCTCGCCGCCGTCGTCGTGCTGCTGCTGCTCGCTCGTTCGCTCGCGAGCGCAGCTCCCGCCCCCGCCCCGCCCGCTCCGCCGATCGGCTCGACCGACGTGATCGCGCCCGCGCCGGAGTCCCGGCGCTCGCCGCTCGAGCCCGGCTCGCTCGGCCGCGGCGACGTCGCGCTCGGGTTCGGCGCCGGGCTCGGCGACAAGCTGTTCGGGTTCGGCGGCTACGCGGTGGTCGGGCTCGGCGGCGTCGATCTCGCCGCGAGCGTCGGGTTCCTGCCGCAGTACTGCATCGACCTCGGCGATCTCGGTGGCGGCTGCGATCCGGCGCTCGTGCTGCTCGGCGGCGGCGCGCAGGCCGAGCTCGCGCGCACCGACTCGCTGCGGCTCGGCGTCCGCGCGCACGGCAACGTCTCGGTCACCGGCGATCGCACCGCGATCGGCAGCGCCGGCCTCGTCGCGAGCACCGGCAGCGAGCGCCTGCGCGTGCTCGCGATGCCCGCGATCATCGGCTGGTACGAGGTCGACGATCCGTTCGAGGAGAACGGCTGGTACGCGGGCGGCATGCTCGGTGTGACGTACCTGTCGCGCAGCGGCGGCATCGAGCTGCTCGGCGGCGCGGGCGCCCCGATCTCCGGTCAGGACGACGTGATGCCGATGCTGCAGCTCTCGGTGTTCCTGCGGACGTGAAGCGTGTCGAGCGGTAGACGCCTCGAACGGAGCGCGGTGCCGTCACGTCGAGACAATTCTGCAGTGCCGCACTGGATGCGAGATCACGAAATCCAGCCAGTTTGATGCCGGCCTGTTGGGTACGGGCGTTGCGAGGCCCCGCCTCGGAGGTTGTCATGTCCGTACCGTCCTCGTGTCGCGGCGCCGCGCTCGCTGGCGTCGTGGGTGTGTGTTCGCTTTCGCTCGCGAGTTGCGCGCTCGATGATCTCGAGGAGCACGCCGCGCCCGGCACCGGTGACGAGCCGGTCGTCGCCTCGGGATCCGGCAGCGGCGCAGCCCGGATCACGTTCTCGTCGTACGAGTCCGCGAGCAGCGAAGCTGGCGACCAGGCGTACTTCGAGTTCGCGCTGACCGACAAGCCCCAGGGCCCCGTCGTGATCTCGCTCGGGCTCAGCGATGCGACCGAGGCGCGGGTCTCGCCGTCGTTCCTGGTGTTCACGCCGAATTCGTGGAGCACGCCGCAGTCGGTGGAGGTCCAGTCGATCGACGACGATCGGTTCGATGGCGACGTCAACGTGTACGTCCTGCCGTCGGTCACGAGCTCCGACCCGCGCTACGCCGACTTCCCGCTACCCGCGCTCGACGTGCTCAGCGTCGACGACGACTACGCGGTGACCGGCTATCGGGTGTACGCGCTGCATCCCGATCCGACCGAGTCGCGCGCGACCGCACTCAACAATCGCGGCCAGGCGATCGTCGAGTGGCGCGGCGATGGCCACGACATCCATCCATTCTTGTGGGAGAGCCCGGTCACGCTGCTCGTCGATCTCGCGGCCACGAACCCGCCGCTCTACCAGGCGCACGCGCTCGATCTCAACGATGCCGGCATCGCCGTCGGCTGGACGGACGCCGCGCCCGGCCAGTGGGTCATGTATCGCGGCAACACCATCCTGCCGCAGCCCGGCGAAATCTGGGCGATCAACGATCGCAACCACATGGCCGGCGAGGCGCTGTTCGTCGACGGCCGGCGGATCGCGATCGCTGGCGACGCCGTCGTCGGCGGCCGCGCGCTCAACAACGCGGACCACGTCGCCGGGCTTTTCCCGGTGCCGCCGTACGCCGAGCGCGCGTTCTTCTGGAACGGCACGTTCACCGATCTCGGCTCGTTCGGTGGACCGCGTGCCGAGGGTTCATCGGTCAACCAGCACGACGAGGTCGTCGGCCGGATGTTCGACGCGCAGTTCAATTACCAGCCGTTCTACTACGACGGCACGCAGGTGATCCGGCTCGGCAACCTGAGCGGCAGCGAGGGCGGCTGGGCGAACGCGATCAACAACCGCGGCGAGATCGTCGGCACCGACGTCGACCTCGGGCGGTTCCCGGTGCGCGCGTGGATCGGGCGACCCGGCGACCTCGTCGCGCTCGACACGCTGCTCGTCGATGCGCCGTGCTTCTTCTGGATCGATGCGAAGGACATCAACGATCGCGGCGAGATCATCGTCGACGCGGTCGAGTGCAACACCGGCACGATCCGCGGCTACATCCTCGAGCCGATCAAGCAAGCGAAGCCCGGCTGCACGCCGTGATCACAGCTGGCGCCGCAGCGCCTGTGCGCGCTCGGCCATCTTGATCGACTCGCGCTCTGCGCGCTCGACGAGCAGCGCGTCGTCCGCCGTGGCGGTCGCCTGCAGTGCGATCACGCGCTCGCCGCAGCGCACGCTCTCGCGCTCGGCGCGCTCGTACGCCTGCTCCGCGGAGATCGCCGACGTCGCGCAGTGATGATCGTCGTAGACGGCGAACAGCTCGCGATGCAGCCAGCGCGCGGTCGTATCGTCGCGCAGCACGAACATGATCCCGAGCGCGACGTCGCACAGCGGACACGTCTGCTCGATCCGGCACAGATCGCCGGGCGCGTTCGGCAGCGCGTCGCGCTTGACCAGCTCGATCTTGCGACCGAGCACCCGGACCAGTCGCGCGATCTGGCGCTCGAGATCCACGCGCTCAGTGCGCGACGGCGTCGATGCGGGCGCGCGCCCAGCCGGCACGCGCTTGCAGATTCACGTAGTCGCCATCGAGCGGCTTGTCGCCCCACTTCGACAGCTCGGCCTCGGCGGCCGCGAGCTCCTTCTTCGCCGCTTCGGCATCGATCTCCTTCGCCGGCATCGCCTGCTCGACGAGGATCTCGACCGCGCCGCTCGGGTCGACCCGCAGGTAGCCCGACGACACGGCGTACCGCGCACGCGCTTTCGTGCCGATCGTCAGGACGCCCGGACGCAGCGCGGTCAGCAGCGGGACGTGTCCCGGCAGCAGCTCGAACTCGCCGAGCTCGCCGGGCGCCTGCACGCTGTCCGCGTCGGTGTGCGCGACGACGCCACGCGGCGTCACCAGGTTCACCCCGAGGATCGTCGGCAGTCCCGCGGCCATGACTACGCGCGCCTCGCGAGCTCGGCGGCCTTCGTGCGCACGTCGTCGATCGTGCCGGTCATCTCGAACGCCTGCTCGGGCAGGTCATCGCACTTGCCCTGCAGCACTTCCTCGAACGACCGCACGGTGTCCTCGCGCGAGACGAAGATGCCCTTGATGCCGGTGAACGTCTCGGCGACGTGGAACGGCTGGCCCATGAACTTCTCGATCTTGCGCGCGCGCGAGACCGTGAGCTTGTCGTCTTCCGACAGCTCGTCCATGCCGAGGATCGCGATGATGTCCTGCAGATCCTTGTAGCGCTGGAGGATGCGCTGGACCTCGCGGGCGACCGCGTAGTGGCGGTCGCCGACGACGGCGGGCGTCAAGATCGTCGACGTCGAGTCGAGCGGATCGACCGCCGGGTAGATGCCCTTCTCGGTGATCGCGCGGTTGAGCACCGTCGTCGCGTCGAGGTGGGCGAACGCGGTCGCGGGCGCCGGGTCGGTGAGGTCGTCGGCGGGGACGTAGATCGCCTGCACCGAGGTGATCGAGCCGTCCTTCGTCGACGTGATGCGCTCCTGCAGACCACCCATCTCGGTCGACAGCGTCGGCTGGTAACCGACGGCGCTCGGGATGCGGCCCAGCAGTGCCGAGACTTCGGAACCCGCCTGCGTGAACCGGAAGATGTTGTCGATGAACAGCAGCAGGTCCTGCTTCATCTGATCGCGGAAGTACTCGGCGACCGTCAACGCCGACAGCGCGACACGCTGGCGAGCGCCGGGCGGCTCGTTCATCTGGCCGAACACGAGCGCTGTCTTCGAGAGCACCGAGCTACCGTCGAACAGCGTAGCGCCCGCGAGCTCGTGGAACAGGTCGTTGCCCTCGCGCGTGCGCTCGCCGACGCCGGCGAACACCGAGTAGCTACCCGACTTCTTCGCGACGTTGTTGATCAGCTCCTGGATCAGCACGGTCTTGCCGACGCCGGCACCACCGAACAGGCCGATCTTGCCGCCGCGGCGATACGGCGCGAGCAGGTCGATGACCTTGATGCCAGTCTCGAACATCTCGACGTTGACCGCCTGGTCGGTGAACTTCGGCGCCGAGCGATGGATCGGCGAGCGCTTCGTCGACTTGACCGGGCCGGCCTCGTCGACCGGCTCGCCGACGACGTTCATGATCCGGCCGAGCACCTCGACGCCGACCGGCACCGAGATCGGGGCGTTCGTGTTCTTGACCGGCTGGCCGCGCACGAGACCGTCGGTCGTGTCCATCGCGACGCAGCGGACCATGTGCTCGCCGAGGTGCTGGGCGACCTCGATCGTCAGGTTGTCGTCGCGCTTGTCGATCGCCGGGTTCGTGACGAGCAGCGCGGTCGTGATCTCCGGCAGCTCGGCCGAGTCGAACGCGACGTCGACGACGGGGCCGATGACCTGGACCACGCGGCCCATCGAGTTCGGGGAATAGTCGGTAGTAGCCATGGGGAGTCTTTCTAGCCCTTGAGAGCCTCGGCGCCGCCGATGATCTCGAGCAGCTCCTTGGTGATCGCGGCCTGACGTGCGCGGTTATAGGAAAGCGTGAGCTTGGCAATCATCTCGCCGGCGTTCTTCGTCGCGTTCTCCATCGCCGTCATCTGGGCGGCGAAGAACGCGGCGATCGACTCGAGCGCGGCGCGATAGAGCTGGATCTGGACGTACAGCGGGACGAGCCGGTTCAGCAGCTCCTGCTTGCCGGGCTCGTAGATGAAGTCGCTGTGCGCCTCGGGCGCCTTGTCCGACTTCACCATCGCCTGGGTCGCGTCGACCTTCTCGGGGACGACCGGCAGCACCTGCTTGATGCGCGTGATCTGGCTGATCGCGCTCTTGAACTCGTTGTAGACGACGAACACGCGATCGACCTTGCCGCTCGTGAAGTCGTCGATGGTCCGGTTCGCGGTCTCGCGCGCGACCTCGAGCGCGTTCGCGCCGGTCGGCGCGGCATCGAAGCTCGTGATCGTCGCACGGCGGCGCGAGAAGTACTGGTTGCCCTTGCGGCCGATGATCCGCAGCGAGACCTCGGTCGCGCCGGACAGCTCATTCGCCGCGTAGCGCTCGACCGCCTTGACGACGTTCGCGTTGAACGCGCCGGCCTGACCGCGATCGCTCGTGACGACGACGATCATCGCCTTCGACAGCGGGCGCTCCTCGAACAGCTTGTGGGCGTCCGCCCCGGCGACCGCCGACAGCTCGCTGACGACGCGCGTGATCGCGGCCGAGTACGGCCGGGCGGCGATCAGCGCATCCTGCGCGCGGCGCAGCTTCGCCGTCGAGACGAGCTTCATCGCGCGCGTGATCTTGCGCGTGTTCTTGACGCTCGTGATCCGCTTGCGGATCGCCTTCAGGCTCGGCATTTACGCCTTCTTTTCCTCGACGGAGAACTGCTTCGCGAACTCGGTCAGCGCATCGCGCAGCCGCTTCTCGATGTCGCCCTCGAGCTTGCCGCTCGACTTGAGCTCGGTCAGCACGTCCTGCTTGCGCGACTTCATGAACGACAGCAGCTCGCGCTCGTAGCGGCCGAGCACCGAGACCGGGTAGTCGTCGACGAAGCCGTTCGTGCCGGCGTAGATCACGACGACCTGCTCCTCCATCGGCATCGGCGTGTACTGGCCCTGCTTGAGCAGCTCGACCATGCGCTCGCCGCGGTTGAGCTGCGCGAGCGTCGCCTTGTCGAGGTCGGAGCCGAACTGCGCGAACGCCGCCTTCTCGCGGTAGCTCGCGAGCTCGAGGCGGAGGCGACCGGCGATCTTCTTCATCGCCTTGGTCTGCGCGGCGCCACCGACGCGCGACACCGAGATGCCGACGTTCACCGCCGGGCGGACGCCGGAGTAGAACAGGTCGGCCTCGAGGAAGATCTGGCCGTCGGTGATCGAGATGACGTTCGTCGGGATGTACGCCGAAACGTCACCGGCCTGGGTCTCGATGATCGGCAGCGCGGTGAGCGAGCCGCCGCCTTCCTTGTCCGACATCTTCGCCGCACGCTCGAGCAGGCGGCTGTGGATGTAGAACACGTCGCCCGGGTACGCCTCGCGGCCCGGCGGGCGGCGGAGCAGCAGCGACAGCTGGCGGTACGCGACGGCCTGCTTCGAGAGATCATCGTAGATGATCAGCGCGTGGCGGCCGGAGTCGCGGAAGTACTCGGCCATCGTGACGCCGGTGTACGGCGCGATGAACTGCAGCGGAGCCGGCTCCGACGCGCCGGCGACGACCACCGTCGTGTACTCCATCGCGCCCGCCTTCTGCAGGCGATCGACGACGGTCGCGACCGTGGACTGCTTCTGGCCGATGGCCACGTAGAAGCAGTACATGTTCTGGCCCTTCTGATTGATGATCGTGTCGATCGCGATCGCCGTCTTACCGGTGCCGCGGTCGCCGATGATCAGCTCGCGCTGGCCGCGGCCGATCGGAATCATCGAGTCGATCGCCTTCATGCCGGTCTGCATCGGCTCGTGGACCGACTTGCGCGAGATGATGCCCGGTTCCTTGATCTCGACCTGGCGCTTCGTGGCGCCGACGATCGGCTTGCCACCGTCGACCGGGATGCCGATCGCGTTGACGACACGACCGAGGAGCTCCTCGCCGACC
>DASTLB010000093.1:0-260108 GCA_035715365.1 Kofleriaceae bacterium
CCGCCCCCTGGCGTTCGAGCTGCGCATGGTCCGGCCAATCGGAGCGATCAGTTCGGCCGCCTCCTCGGCGATCACTTCGGCCGCCCCCAGTGCGATCAGTTCGGTCGCCTCCACCGCGATCACCTAGCCCGCCTCGTTACAATCGCGCAGTTTGCCAAGCCGGGCTTCGTTGCCGTCGAGAGACCACGGTCCGCGATACCAGATTCCAGCAGAGTGGGGGAGCAATGAGCGACTACCAAGAAACGGAGCTCGAGAAGCTACTCGGTCGTCGGTTGCGACCGGAAAGTGACGATTCGAAGCCCAAGCTCGCAGGTGAGCGAGCAGACAAGCCGCGAGGCGAGGGCGGCGATGCCTTGCCGAAGCCGAGCAAACGCCTGACGGCGCGCGCATCCCAGCCGCTGCACGTGAGCACATCGCCACTCGTACGCTCGTCGACACACCTCGACGCTGGCGAGATCACTCCGGGACAGTCGCGAACGTTCAAGGTCTACATCTGGAATGATGATGACGTCGAGCGCAGACTCGCTGCGTTCACGATCGAAGGCTCGACCGCGTTCACCGTGCTCGAGCCCCATCCGAAATCGTTGCCACCGGCCGGCGGCGCGTCGGTCGTCATCAAGTTTCAACCGGACGTGGTGACCGAGCAGAACGCAACGCTCGTGATCGATGCAGATCCATGTCAGCGAATGACCTGGCCGCTGGTGGGTGGCCGAAGAGCGGTCGCGCAGCCGGCCAAGACTGTGACGAAATCGACGAGCTCCCCGGCGAAGCGCGAAGATCATCAGGCCCCGAAACCACAGACACCGAGCGAAGTCGAGCTCGTGGATGTGTCGGACCAGCACAACATGACATTCGACGATCTCGTCAATCATCGGTTTCGTGCGATCGATGCCGCGATGCAGAACTACATGGCTGCGCTCGCGAACTTCGAGACTGTCGTCGAGCACGCTTCCGTGAGCGAAACCGTCGCGGCGAGTAGTGCCGCGATCGCGATCGGTCAGCTCACACAACATCTGACCGACCACCTGGTCGCGTACTCGTTGCGGCAATTGCCTTGTGGCTCGGAGCTTGGCGAGCTGTTCATGGCTGGTTCGATTAACTCGGCGATTCAGGCAGAGAAGGCGCGTGCGAGGGGTGCGAAGGAGTCGAATGCGATCTCGCGGTACATCGTTATCACTCGCGAGTGGATCGCTCGTGAATTGACGAAGCTCAGCCTCAAGCACGACAAGTTTCTCGCCGACGCGCGCGCGGACTTCCTTGGCCGGCCCGAGCCCGAGCAGCGCTCGCTGATGAACACGCTGAAGTTTCAGAATGCCGCGCTCGATCAGGCGGTCGCTTCGGGCGAGGGCGATGTGAGGGCCCGGTTTCTGCAGATCGCAGCTGGCTGGATCGACGCGTCGCGGCCGCCTGGTGCCGAGCACGGGGGCTACATCCGAGTTCGTTACGACAAGGACTGGAGCCTGATCGGCGTCCATGTCGAAGCTCCTCGCGGACAGCGACTCGCGGAAGAGATGACGCGTGAGGGACCAGTGGAGTTGCCGTATCTGAAATGCCGGCGGGTGGTGCAGTGGATGCCGGCCGTCAAGCTCGGGGAGCGGCTGCAGGGCATCGTAGGAATGACTCAACTCGGGGCGCGGCTCGAAGCCGAGTTCTCCGCCGATGGCAAGCTGGTCGAGTTGCGAGCGAACGACAACGTTCGCCATCGCATGGACGAGTTCAAGCAGCGCCTGTCCACGCTGGTCCTGCCTAGTGCGTCGACCATGACGGGAACCGACGCGTCGTGAGGGCGCTGAGCATCGTCCTGCTCGCGGCGGCCTGCGGTTCGGTGCAGGAAGCAGGGATCTGTGCATTCGAGACCCGCGAAGGGGCGACTGTCCGTGAGCTCTCGATCGGAACCTGCGACGGTGCGAATCAACACGCGTTCGAGTACGGCTCGAACGGCGAGCTCCGTCAGATGCGAACGGTGATCGACGGCAGGCTCGAGGTCGCGATGCTGGCGTGGAATCGGGACGGCACTCTCGATGCGATCACGGAAGTGCACGGCGACCGTTTGCAGGGTCAGCTCACCGTGTACGACGGCCAAGGTCGCGCCGAAGCGCGCGTCGGAATGAACGGTGGTTTCGAGGGTCCGAGCCGGACGCTGTGGCCGAGCGGGCGCGTGCGCAGTGAACGCTGGTACGTGCACGGGCAGCTCGACGGCCCGACGCGCGAGTGGTCCGAAGACGGCGCGCTGCTCCTCGAGGGGCAGAACGAACGTGGGCAGATGGTCGGCACCTGGATCAGGTACTTTCCCGGTGGCCAGATCAGGCAGATCGATCGCTTCGGCGTCTCCAAAGGGTTCACGCCGAACCTGCAGTTCAGGATCGTGCGGTGTGCGGCGGACCAACCGCTCCTCGATATCGTGAAGAGCGGCGAGGCCGTGCGCGCACATCCTTGCCCGTGATCAGGGCTTCAGCGCGGCGGCGCGCTGGCGCAGCACGTACGACAGGATGCCGCCGTGCGCGATGTACTCGACCTCCTGCGGGCTGTCGATGCGCGCGGTGACCGTGAACGTCTGCTCGCGGCCCGGCGCGATCGCGCGCACGGTCAGCTGCTTCTTGGGCGCGACGCCGCCGGCGATGCCTTCGATCGTGATCAGCTCGTCGCCGGTGAGGCCGAGGGTCTTCGCATCCTCGCCGGGCTGGAACTGGAGCGGCAGGACGCCCATGCCGATCAGGTTCGAGCGGTGGATGCGCTCGAACGACTTCGCGATCACCGCGCGGATGCCGAGGAGGAGGGTGCCCTTCGCGGCCCAGTCGCGCGAGCTGCCGGTGCCGTATTGCTCGCCGGCGACCACGACGAGCGGGACGCCGTCGGCCTGGTACTTGACGGAGGCGTCGTAGATCGAGAGCTGCTCGGTCGCGCCGTGCGTCGAGATGTACTTCGTGTAGCCGCCCTCGACGCCCGAGAGCATCAGGTTCTTGAGCCGGATGTTCGCGAACGTGCCGCGCACCATGACCTCGTGGTTGCCGCGGCGTGCGCCGTACTGGTTGTACTCGCGCGGCGGGACGCCGTGCTCGTCGAGGTAGCGCGCGGCGGGGCTGTTCTTCGCGATGTTGCCGGCGGGCGAGATGTGATCGGTGGTGACGGAGTCACCGAGGATCGCGAGGACGCGCGCGGACGTGATGTCGGTGAGCGGCTTCGGCGTCGGGCCGAGGTCGTCGAAGAACGACGGCTTGCGGATGTACGTGGACTTGTCGTCCCACGCGAAGGTGTCGCCGGCGGGGACCTGGAGGTTGCGCCACTCGGCGTCGCCCTCGAGGACGTGGGCGTAGCGGCTCTGGAACTGCTCGCGCTTGACGCCGCGGCGCATCGCCTCGGCGACCTCGGCGGGCGTGGGCCAGATGTCGCGCAGGAAGACCGGGCCGGCGGTGCCGGTGCCGATCGGCTCGTTGTCGAGGTCGATGTTCATCGTGCCGGCGAGGGCGTAGGCGACGACGAGCGGCGGCGACGCGAGGTAGTTCGCGCGCACGACCGGGTTCACGCGGCCTTCGAAGTTGCGGTTGCCCGAGAGGACGGAGCACACGACGAGGTTGTGGTCCTTGACCGCGGCGGCGACGGCGTCGTCGACCGGGCCGGAGTTGCCGATGCAGGTCGTGCAGCCGTAGCCCGCGAGGTAGAAGCCGAGTTGCTCGAGCGGCGCCATCACGCCGGCCTCGGTGAGGTAGTCGGTGACGACCTGCGAGCCGGGCGCGAGCGAGGTCTTGACCCACGGCTTCGTGGTGAGGCCCTTCGCGACGGCCTTCTGCGCGAGCAGGCCGGCGGCCATCAGGACGGAGGGGTTCGAGGTGTTCGTGCACGAGGTGATCGCGGCGATCACGACCGAGCCGTGGCCGAGCGTGAACGTGCCGTGGTCGGTCGTGACCTGCGCGGTGGTGGCGAGGTTGCCGGGCGCGGCGTGGCCGCCTTCGTTCGACCACTGATCGATCGCGGCGGTGTCGGCGCCGCACTTGTCACCGAGGATGCCGCTGACGGCGCGGCGCCAGGAGCGGCGCGAGGTCTTGAGCGGCACGCGATCCTGCGGGCGGGCGGGGCCGGCGAGCGACGGCTCGACGGTGCCGAGGTCGAGCGAGAGGCTGTCGGTGAAGCGAAGCTTGGCGCGGTCGTCGCGCCAGAGGAGGTTCTCCTTGCAGTAGCGCTCGACGAGCTGGACGTGGTCGTCGGACCGGCCGGTGAACCGGAGGTACGCGAGGGTCTCGTCGTCGACGGGGAAGAAGCCCATCGTCGCGCCGTACTCGGGCGCCATGTTCGCGATCGTCGCGCGGTCGGGCAGCGCGAGCGAGCCGATGCCCGCGCCGTAGAACTCGATGAACTTGTCGACGACGCCCTTCTTGCGCAGCATCTGCGTGATCGTGAGGACGAGGTCGGTCGCGGTCGCGCCGGCGGGCAAAAAGCCCGTGAGCTCGACGCCGACGACCTCGGGGATCAGCATCGCCATCGGCTGGCCGAGCATGACGGCCTCGGCCTCGATGCCGCCGACGCCCCAGCCGAACACGCCGAGGCCGTTGATCATCGTCGTGTGGGAGTCGGTGCCGACGAGCGAGTCGGGGAACGCGAGGCAGGTGCCCGTCGAGGTGTCGGTCCACACGACCTTCGCGAGGTACTCGAGGTTGACCTGGTGGCAGATGCCGGTGCCGGGCGGCACGACCTTCATGTTCGCGAACGCCTGCTGGCCCCAGCGCAGGAACAGGTAGCGCTCGCGGTTGCGCTGGTACTCGAGCTCGACGTTGTGCTTGAACGCGGTGAGCGTGCCGTACTCGTCGACCTGCACCGAGTGGTCGATCACGAGGTCGGCGGCGCGCAGCGGGTTGATCGCGTTGCCGGGCAGACCGAGCGCGACGAACGCATCGCGCATCGCGGCGAGGTCGCACACGGCGGGGACGCCGGTGAAGTCCTGCATGAGGACGCGCGCGGGACGGAGCTGGACCTCGTGCTCGACGCGCTGCTTGGGATTCCACGCGGCGACCGCCTGGATGTCGTCGGCGTCGACGGTCTTGTCATCCTCGTAGCGCAGCAGGTTCTCGAGCAGGATGCGCAGCGAGTACGGGAGGGTCTCGACGTCGCCGACCTTCGCTTTCACGAGTGCGTCGAGGCGGTAGAGGTCGACTTTGTTAGCGCCGACCGCGATCTGCGCACGGCTACCGAAGCTGTTTGTCATGGGAATCCTCGTGGCGGAATCTAGCAAAGGAGCGAGCTCAGCAATTGGCTCGGTGAGTGGTATCGTGGGTCGTGTCCGCGCTCGTCGCCGAGCCAGGTCCGATCGAGGAGATTGCCGACGCGCTCGCGACCGCGCCGCTCGCGACGTTCGATCTCGAGTTCCTCGCGCAGGATCGGCTCGTTCCGACGTTGTGCCTCGTCCAGGTGTCGTGGCTGCCGGCGCACATGCGGTTAGATGTCCCGGCACAGGCGATCGTCGCGACGCCGCCGGAGGTCGCGCTGCTCGATCCGCTCGCCGGCGACGTCCGGCCCGTGATCGAGGCGCTCGCGCACCATCCGAACGTCGTCGCGCATGCGGCGCGCCAGGATCTCGGGATCATCGCGTCGCGGTTCGGCATCGCGATGCCGGCGATCACCGACACCCAGGTGATGGCGGCGTTCGCGGGCGCGGGGGACCAGGTCGGGCTCGCGACGCTCGCGAACGAGCTGCTCGGGCTCGTGCTCGGCAAGGAGCACCAGTGGACGGACTGGTCGCAGCGGCCGCTCAGCGACGCACAGCTCGCGTACGCCGACGCCGACGTCCGGCACCTGCCCGCGATCTACGCGAAGCTCGCCGCGCGGCTCGGCAATCGACTGCCGTGGGCACGCGCGGAGAGTAGCCTCGTCGCGGCGGATGCGGTCGCGGCGGCGAGCGTGACGCCCGAGACCGCGTGGCGCACGATCGGCGGCACGCGCGGGATGGACGCGGCGCAGCTCGCGGCGCTGCGCGAGCTCGCGGCGTGGCGGCATCGCGTCGCGATCGAGCTCGATCGACCGCTCGGCTGGGTGGTGAGCGAGAAGTCGCTCGTCGAGCTCGCGCGCCAGCGGCCGGGCAGCGTCGAGGCGATCCGCGGGACGAAGGGCATCTCGCAGCTCGTGCGCCAGCGGGCGAGCGAGGTGCTCGCGGCACTGCAGGCGGCGAAGCCCGACGACAGCGTCGTGCCGGTCGCGCTGTCGCGCGCGCCGAGCTCGCGGGCGCAGCGGTGGTCGGAGGCGCTGCTCGCGATCGTGCAGCTCGTCGCCGAGCAGACCGGCGTCGCGGCGCGCCTGCTCGCGACCCGCGCGGACGCCGAGGAGTTCGCGCGCGCGGTCGACGAGGGTGGCATCGAGGCGGCGCGTGGGCTGCCCGCGCTCGCGACCTGGCGCCACGAGGTGATCGGCAAGCTGTGGGTCGACTGGCTCGGCGGCTCGCTCGCGCTCGTCGGGGACGTGCGCTCGCCGCTCGGGGTCTCGCTCGTGCCGCGGTGAGCCCGTACGCCCAGGGCCGCGGAATCATTCCTCGCGATCGCGGTGAATAAAGACAGCTCACCGCGCGGGGTCGTGCGTTCGTACGTCGAGATGAGCTCCAAGCCCGTTGCGTTGTGCGTGTTCGCCGTCGCGTGCTCCGGTGCGCGCGGCCCCGAGAGTGTGGGCACGGTGCCGCTGCCCGCGTTCGGGGTGTCGTCGCAGTACGCGGTCGAGCAGACCGCGCCGCCGTGGTCGCTGACCGCGTCCGATGGCAGCGGGCTCGTGCTGACGCGGGTCGACGCGCGCGCGGTGTTCGAGGGGCCGCTCGCGTTCACCGAGCTGCACCTGTACTTCCACAACCCCGAGGACCGCGTCCGCGAGGGCACGTTCGCGATCACGCTGCCGGCGCACGCCGCGGTGTCGCGGTTCGCGATGGAGAACAACGGCCAGTGGATGGAGGCCGAGGTCGTCGAGAAGCAGCTCGCGCGCCGCGCGTACGAGGACTTCCTGCACCGCAAGCAGGATCCGGCGCTGCTCGAGAAGGCGGATGGCAACCAGTTCACCGCGCGCGTGTTTCCGATCCCGGCGAAGGGCGACAAGCACCTCGTGCTGAGCTTCAGCCAGGAGCTGCCGGGCGAGCGCTACGTGCTGCCGCTGCGCGGGCTGCCGAAGGTCGATCGCGTCGATGTCCGGCTCGCGACGCTCGGCGCGGACGGCCACAAGACCGAGCAGGTGCTCGCGCAGAAGCAGTGGCTGCCGGATCGCGACTTCGTGTCGAGCGCGCCCGGCGCGGCGGCGGCGATCGGCGCGGGCTCGCTCGTCGCGGTGCAGGTGCCGGTCAGCGCGGCGGGCGCGGTCGCGACGACGCTCGACGTGCCGGCGACGGTGACGATCCTCGTCGACACGAGCGCGTCGCGCACGCTCGGGTTCGCGAAGTCGATCGACAAGCTCGACCAGCTGATCCGCGCGCTCGCGAAGCGACACGGCGGCGAGCTCGCGCTGCAGGTGATCGCCTACGATCAGGAGACCCGGCCGATCTTCGCCGGGCGCGCCGCGGACTGGAGCCAGTCTCACAAGGCGGCGCTGCTCGAGCGCGGGCCCGCCGGTGCGTCGGATCTCGGGCAGGCGCTCGCGTACCTGCAGAGCCACGCGCCGCACGCGCGGCTCGTCGTGCTCGGCGATGCGGTGATCACCGCCGGCGCGAAGCCCGAGGCGCTCGCGGCGAGCGTCAAGCAGCTCGCCGGCGTCGAGCGCGTCGACGTCGTGCTCGCGGGTGGGATTCGCGACAGCGCGCTCGCCTCGCAGCTCGTGCGCGCCGGCAAGCGCGCCGGTGCGGTGCTCGATCTCGATGCCGGCGTCGACGACGTCGCGGCCGGGCTCGGCGAGCGCGTGCTGACGAACGTCGCGATCGCGGTCAAGGGCGCGAGCTGGGTGTATCCGCGCACGATCGCGTCGGCGCGCCCGAGCGATCGCGTGATGGTGTACGCGCGGATGACCGCCGCGAAGCCGAAGCTCGAGCTCGCGGTCGACCGCCACTGGCAGTCGTTCGGCATCGTCCCGGCGGCACCGGCGCTCGTCCAGCGCGCGATGGCCGCCGCCGAGATCGAGGAGCTCGAGGGCAAGCTCGTGACCGCATCGCCGCAGGCGGCACCCGGGCTGCGCGCGGACATCGCGAAGCGCTCGGTCGCGGCGCGCGTGATCTCGAGTCAGACCTCGATGCTCGTGCTCGAGAGCGATGCCGACTACGCGCGCTACGGGATCGACCGGACGTCGCTCGCCGACATCCTCGAGGTCGGGCCCGACGGCGCGATCGTCCAGCGCCATCGCACGCAGACCGCGGTGATCGCGACCTCGCCGCCGGTCACGAAACCGAAGGCAGACCAGAAGCCGCGGAATGCGCCGGCGAAGACGGCGGACAAGGATGTCGACGGCCGCGCGGACTTCGACGGCGCCGACGACGAGGAGGCCGACGACGACGGCAAGGAGCGCAAGAAGCTCGCCGTCGATCGCGCGCCGCCCGAGCCCGAGCCGATCGAGGCGCCGAAGACCGAACCGCCGCCGCCGCCACCACCGCCGCCGTCGCGCTCGGAGTCCCTGCGCGTTGCGGGTGACGTTCACATGCGCCCGCCGGTGACCGAGTCGACGATGGCGGTGTCGGACAGCCGCGAGGCGTGGCCGCCGAAGGATGCACCGGCCGCGCTGACCGGCGAGCTCGCCGCGATCGATCGCGCGATCCGCAAGCACGACACGAACGCTGCGCTGCGCACCGCGCAGCAGTGGCACGAGCGCGAGCCCGGCAACGTGCTCGCCTGGATCGGGCTCGGCGAGGCGCTCGAGGCGCGCCAGGACTACGCGGCGGCGGCGCGCGCGTACGGCTCGATCATCGATCTGTTCCCGGGCCGCGCCGACCTGCGGCGGTTCGCCGGCGAGCGGCTCGAGCGGCTCGAGGCGTCCCGGTCGCTCGCGATCGATACCTACCAGCGCGCCGTCGCGGATCGTCCGGATCACATGACGGGGCACCGTCTGCTCGCCTATGCGCTGCTGCGTGCCGGCAAGCACGCCGAGGCGTTCGCCGCGATCGTCGCGGGGCTCGAGCAGCGGTATCCCGACGGACGATTCCGCGGCGGCGAGCGCGTGCTGCGCGAGGACGCTGGCCTGATCGGCGCGGCGTACGCGGCGGTCGCGCCGAACAAGCGCGCCGAGATCGAGGCGCGGCTCGCGAAGCTCGACGCGAAGCTCGCGACGTCACCGTCGACGCGGTTCGTCCTGTACTGGGAGACCGACGCGAACGACGTCGACTTCCACATCCAGGACGCGCGCGGCGGCCACGCGTTCTACGGCGCGAAGCAGCTGCGCTCGGGCGGCGAGCTGTTCGACGACGTCACGACGGGCTACGGCCCGGAGTGCTTCGCGATCAAGGGCACGCCGAAGGCCGGCCCGTACAAGCTGTCGATCAGCTACTACGCGCAGGGCCCGATGGGCTACGGCATGGGCCTGTTGCAGATCGTCAAGCACGACGGCAAGGGCAAGCTCGCGTTCGAGGATCGGCCGTACATCATCATGAACGACCACGCGTACGTCGATCTCGGGACGTTCTAGCGCTACTTCGTGCACGCGGCCGGCGCGACGAGCCGGTCGCCCTCGACGGTGATCTTCATCGGCGCCGACAGCTTCACCATGCGGTCGCGGATCTCCTCGAACATCTGGCCGTCCTTGAGCGGCTTGGGATGGTGGACCGGCGACGGATAGATCGCGGCGGGATGCAGCACGACGGTGTCGAGGCACTTCTTCTGGTGCTGGAAGCCGAGCCGGAGCACGCCGGTGTTGCGCTGCAGCGGTAGCGCGTTGTTGAACATGAAGTTGCCGAGCGAGTACGCGATGACGCCGTCCTTGTAGCGCTCGATCCGCTGCAGCAGGTGAGGGTGGTGACCGATCACGCCGTTCGCACCGGCATCGATGAACGCGCGCGCGGCATCGACCTGCCACTTCTCCGGGTTGTCGGCGTACTGGACGCCCCAGTGCAGCACGACGAACACGAGATCGTGGTCGGCGCGCGCCTGCTTGACGAGCGGCACGACCTCGGCCGCGAGATCCTTCGGATCGATCATCGGCACGCGCGGCACGGTCTTCTTCTGCGGCCGGTTGAGGCGCGTGGTCGCCGCGATGAACGCGACCTTCCAGCCCTTGACGTCGATCGTCTCGATGCGGAGCAGCGGGCCGTCGGCGCGCGGCGCGCCGATCGCGGTGATCCCGAGATCCTTGAGGTGGCCCGGCGTCTCGCGGATGCCGTCGGCGTCGAGGTCGGCGGCGTGGTTGTTCGCGATCGTGACGACCTTGATGCCGTTGCGCGGCAGCGTCGCGACCTGATCCGGGCGCGCGGCAAACCGCAGGTTGCCGACGAGCTTGTCGACCGGGATCTTGCTGACGACCGTGGTCTCGAGGTTCGCGACGGTGAGGTCGGCGGCGAGCTGGTTCTTGATCGCGGACAGCGGATCGAAGTCCGCCGGCGCCTCCTGCGGGCACCAGTGATCCTTGAACGTGCCGCCCATCATGATGTCGCCGGTGAATGTCAGCTCGATCCGATCGGCGGGCGCGGTCGCGGGCTTGGGGGGCAGCGAGTCAGCGGCCGCGGTCGAGACCCCGAGCGCCAGTACGAGGGCAACACGAACGAACGTCACGCGGACATCCTAGCCGAATCGGCCGACGACGCACTCCGCGCTTTTGACGCGTTACGACCAGCCGACCCAGAAGTAGACGAGCGCGTGGAAGTTGCGCTCCTTGTGCGCGGCCTCGATCGACGTCGCGATCTGACCGCGATCGCGCGCGTCGCCTTTGACGCCGGGCCACGGATCGATCATCACGAGCTCCTCGTCGCTCGCGGCGTCGAGCCGATCGATCGTGATGCCGACCGCATGCGCGACGGCGTCGTCGAGCACGTCCTTGCCGGCGGAGCCCGGCGTCGGGTGCAGCTTCTTGTAGCTCGTCGGCAGCATCGCGCCGCGATAGCCGCGGCCGGCCTTGACCCAGTCGAGGATCGCGGCGGTCGGCGTCGCGACGCGGCGGCACTGCAGCCGATAGCCGAGCTGGTGAAGCGTCGAGACATGCGCGCCGAACCAGCGCTGGACCTTCTCGATCGTGCCGCCTTCGCGCGACGTGTTGAGCTCGTGGAAGATGTGCTCCTGGATGCCGGGAGCGTAGGCGCCCGCGCGATACGCGATCCGGCGCAGCAGGTACGCGGTCGCCGCGCCCGGGCACGCCGTCGGCGTGTGAAACACCGGGACGAGGAAGCGGACGTCTTCCGGTCGTTGCAGGACGACGTCGTCGCGGCTCACGGAAGTCAGCTCCACGATGTAGCGCCAGCGTACACGAGCGCCCCGGCGTGGCGCCGCGACTCGCCCGCAATTTCCCCTGACAGCGCTCGGATCCAGCCCGTGAGCACGAGCTTGTTACGCGCGTCCGGAGGGGCGTCTTCCCGCGGTCCGCGCTGCGAAGCTCCGATGATTGACACAGTGTCAGGGTTCTTGTACTGACAGAGTGTCAGGTATGCCGCGCCGCCCCGACCTTGCCCGACGCGCCGAGCTTGCGCGCGCCGCGTTCGACGTGCTGCGCACGCGCGGCATGCAGACGTCGATGCGCGAGCTCGCGGACGCGCTCGGGATCAAGCGCCCGACGCTGTACTTCTACTTCCCCGATCTCGGCACGGTGTTCGAGACCGTGCTCGAGCAGACGTATCGCGCGCTCGCCGAGGACGTGATCGCGAAGACGCGCGCGGTCGATCATCCGCTCGACCGGCTGCGTGCGGTCGTCGACGCCACGATCGCGTTTCACCGCGAGCGGCCGCAGCTGATCGGCGGGTTGTTCCAGCTGTGGGCGGTCGGCGGCCGCGACTTCGCGTCGGTGCTCGATCGCGAGCGCCGGATCGTGCTGACCGCGCGCGACGCGCTCGTCGCCGATCTGCGCGCCGGCATCGCGCGGCGCGAGGTCAAGCCGTGCGACCCCGAGCGGATCGTCGAGCTCGTGCTCGCGGTCGTCGACGGCGTGCTCGTGCACCACGTGCTCGGCATCGCGCGCGCCGACGCCGTGATCGAGGAGCTCGCCGACCGCGTGATCGAGCCACTCCGCCCGCGAGCTATCAAGAAGCGGCGCAGAAAGCAGGACCGATGACTCCGAAGCCACTGTTCGTCGCGCGCCTCGCCGGCTCGCAGTCCGAGATGGGTACGCAGCACGGCGCGCTCGCCGCGGCCGATGCCGTGCGACTGTTCGAGTTCTATCGCACGATGCCCGAGCGCGCGCTCGCCGGGGACATGGGCCGCGCGAGCCGGTTCGTCGTGCGCTCGGTCGCGACCGCGTGGCAGGCGCGGCTCGCGGCGCAGCGGCCGCCCGAGCTCGCGGCGCGCACGCGCGCGTTCGTCGACGCGGTGCTCGCGCACTCGCCGGACGCGCGCCACGATCCGCGGATCGCGCGGCTCACGCTCGCGACGATGGACTCGCTCCAGAACTGCGTCGCGCTCGCCGCACGCGCGGGGCTCGGACCGTTCGGCCAGACGGCGCAGGCGCGCGCGCGCGTCGCCGCCGCACCGGCGTGCTCGACGCTGATCGCGTGGGGCAGCGCGACCGAGGACGGCGAGCTCGTGTTCGGCCGCAACTTCGACTTCCCGGGCGTCGGCGTGTGGGATGCCGCGCCGGCGTTCCTCGTGTGCGCGCCGGATCGCGGCCAGCGCTACGCGTTCTTCACGACGCGCGGTGCCGATGCGCCGGTCGTCACGGTCGTCAACGAGGCCGGCCTCGTGCTCGCGCCGCACACGCGCTGGCATCGCGGCGTGACGTGGGGCGGCGCGATGATCGTCGACGTCGTGCACGAGATCGCGCGCCGCGCCGAGTCGCTCGACGACGCGATCCGGATCGCGCGCGAGCGGCCGGCGTCGTCGAGCTGGGGCATCGCGGTCGGCAGCGCGCGCGAGAAGTCCGCGATCGTGCTCGAGCTCGCGGGCGCGCTGGTCGACGTCGTGCGGCCGCGGCCCGGCGCCGAGTACCTGACGTGCACGAACCGCTATCGCACGCCCGCGCTGCAGGCCGGCGAGGTCGCGGGCTCGCCGGCATGGGCGATCCACGCGAATCGCCGCGAGCACCGGCTGCGCACGCTCGCCGAGGGTCGCGATCGGCCGCTCGCGCCGCGCGACGTCGCCCGCTTCCTCGGCGACCGCCACGATCCCGAGGCGCCGGGTACGAAGCGCCGGCTCGGCGGCATCCTCGCGCAGCCGACGAACGTGCATTGCGTCGTCGTCCAGCCGGCGGCGCGGCGCGCCTGGGTCGGCGTCGATCACGCGCCGGTCTGCGAGGGCGCGTGGGCGGAGCTCGCGTGGCAGTGGGACGGCCCGACCGGTGGCTGGGACCAGCAGGGCCCGGGCATCGCGACCACGCTCGTCGACGACTTCGTCGCGCCGCACGATCCGGCGACCCGCCACGTCCACGAGGCGGTGCGCGCGTTCGAGCGCTCGCACGACGTCGCCGCCGCGCGCGCATCGATCGAGCGCGCGATCGGCATCGACCCCGACGACCCGTCGCTGCGGCTCGCGGCGGCATGGCTCGCGATCGAGGGCGGCGCGGTCGACCGCGCGGTCGTCCACGTCCACGCCGGGCTCGTGCTCGAGACCGAGCGCTACCGCCGCGGCCAGCTGCTCGCCGCCGGCATCCGCGCGGCCGCGACGACCGAGCCCGATCAGGCACGACGCTGGCGCGACGACCTCGCGCGGCTGCCGGGCGATGGCCTCGACGAGCTGCGTGCGAGCATCGATCGCCCGGCGCACCGGCTGCGCACCAATCTCATGATGGTCGACGCGACCTGATCGTTCGCGCGCGTCACGCGATCACGCGATCACCGATGCCGCGCCAAGCCCGCGAACCCACGCGCATCCGCCGCGGCGTGATGATTGCTTGTTCCGCCAAGCCTCGGCGCTTACGATCACCGCGCCAAGGGAGGAACTCATGAAGGCCATCTCGCTCGTGCTCGAGCTGTTGCTGATCCTCGGTGGTGTGCTCGCGCTGTCCGGCTTGATCGTGGCGCAGAAGCCAGATGCGAAGAAGTACATCGACAAGCTCGTGCCGTTCCAGGCGCTGATCGGCGTCGGGCTGCTCGTGCTCGGCGTCGTGCTGTTCCTCTACGCCGGCCCGGTCGCGATGTTCCGCATGATCAAGGTCAACGCGTTCTACGGCATGGTCGGCCTCGCGATGGTGTTCTCCGCGATCATCCTCGGCATGTTCTTCGGCATGCCGCAGATCGCGAAGTGGATCCCCGGCGACTCGCCGGCCGAGCAGAAGGCGATGGAGATCTCGCAGAAGGTCGCCCCCTATCAGGCGATCGTCGGCATCGTGGCGCTCGGCGCCGGCCTCGTCGGCCTCCTCTACACGCTCGGCCTCGTGAAGCTCGCGAGCGTCGTCGGCATGAACTGACCGCGATCTCCCGCGCACCCTGCCGCGAGCGCGTCGCCGAAACGGGGTCAGGCTACACTTCGTCAACCTGGTGACGCCGAAGTCCCCGAAACCGCGTGTCCGATCGGGGACAGGCTACACTTCGTCAACCTGAGGTCGCGCGTCGCGATGTGCATCCTTCGCGATGCTGTCCGGATATCGGACAGCAGCCCGCGTGGCTGCGTCGCCTGGTTGAGCAAGTGTAGCCTGTCCCCGTTCAGGGACGCGATCTCGCGGGCTTGCGCGTCGCCAGGTTGACGAAGTGTAGCCTGACCCCGTTCAGCGCGAGCCGTAGTTGTGCGACGAGGTCTCTTCGTTGCGGTCGGTGGCCGGGGGCGGCTCGGGGGAGAGGGCGCTGATCCGCGCGCGCGTCGTGTCGTCGAGGACGACGTGCATCGCGGCGAGGGCGGGGGCGATCTGGGAGGCGTCGCGGCCACCGACCAGGACGCTCGTCATCGCGGGATGGGAGGCGGCCCACGCGACCGCGAGGGTGACCGGGTGGTGGCCGAGCTCGCCGGCGATCGCGGTGAACCGGTCGGCAATCTCGAGGAAGGCCGGATTGCCGTAGCGGACCTGGTACATCTTATTGTCGCGGAAGCGGCCGCGATCGGGCATGCGGGTGGGGCCGTACTTGCCGGTGAGCAGGCCGCCGCCGGTCGGGCTGTAGGCGATCACGCCGATGCCGAGTGCGTGCGCCATCGGCAGGATCTCGACCTCGGCCTGGCGCTTGACGAGGTTGTACATCGGCTGGACGGCGGCGAATGGTGCCCAGCCCATCGCGCGCTGGCGGCCGAGCGCGTGCGCGATCTGCCACGCCGCGAAGTTCGAGCAGGCGGGGTAGAGGATCTTGCCGGCGCGCACGAGATCGTCGAGCGTGCGCAGCGTGTCGTCGACGTCGGTGATGTCGTCGAACCGGTGCAGGTAGTAGAGATCGATCCGATCGGTGGCGAGCCGGCGCAGGCTCGCCTCGACGGCGCGGACGAGGTGATAGCGCGAGCTGCCCCGCGCGTTCGCATCCGGCGAGGTCGGGAAGTACGCCTTCGTCGCGAGCACGATCTGGTCGCGCTCGCCGCGCATGAGGCGGCCGACGATCTCCTCGGACCGGCCTTCGTTGTAGACGTCGGCGGTGTCGATCAGGTTGACGCCGGCATCGCGCGCGGCGCGCCAGATCAGGCCGGCGCTCGCCTCGTCGGCATCGCCGCCGAACGCCATCGCGCCGAGGCCGACGCGCGAGATCTTGACGCCGGTCCGGCCGAGCGGGCGCAGCATGGGATGATCAGCGGGCGAACGCGGCCTCGATGCGCTCGAGGACCTTCTCCTCGGAGCCCGAGACCTTGCCGAACCCGAGGATGCCACCCGCGGCGGCCGCGACCATCTTCGCGAACCCGACGATCTGGTTCTTGAGCAGGCGGTTCTGCTCGTCGTTGAGCTGGACCGCGAGCGCCTTGATGTAGGACTCCCACGCGGTGAACAGCTCCTCGGTCGGCTTCTTCGCGAGCCAGGTCTGCAGCAGCTCGTAGCCGTCGGTGCCCTGCTCGAGACCCTTGCCGTGCGCGCCCTGCAGGATCGCGGTGCGCTCGTTCTCCTGGATCGAGCCATCGGCCCACGCGACCGCGATCAGCGGCACGAGCGACAGCGCTGCGATCGTGTTCGCCTTGAGGCCGAGCGCGACGAGACGCTCGAGCACGGCATCGTCGGACATGCCCGACGCCTTGCGCAGCTCCTCGCGCGTGCGCTGGGTGTCGAGCTTCTCCTTCATCGCCGCGAGCTTTTGCTTGTTCTCTTTGTCGAAGAACTGGTTCTCGAGCGCGCGTCCGCGCTCTTCGAGGGTGTTTTCACTCACGGCATGCTCCTTTGATGACCGCGCAAACCTACCGAAACAACGTCTGACTTTGAAGTCTGCATGGTCGTTTGCGCTTGCGACGCTCAGATGCACTTGATACCAAGCCGCCGTGCGATCGGCAGTCGGCTTCGTGTTCCTGGCGGCGTGCGCGACCGGTACGCCGGGCGTCGACGGCACACCGGACGCGAAGCCCGGTGGTGGCAAGGACGCCGGTGGCGAGCCGACCGATGCAGCGACCGCTGACGCGTCTTCGCCGCCGATCGATGCATCGCCGCCGCCGCCCGCGGGGACCCAGCTCCTGCTGACCGAGGTCGTGCTGACGCCCTCGACCGGCGAGTACATCGAGATCGCGAACCCGACCGCCCAGACCGTCGATCTGTCGACGTACTACGTCTCGGATGCGGGCTCGTACTTCCGGCTGCCCGCCGGCGCACCGACCGTCGATTCCAACGACTTCATCGCGAAGTTCCCGGCCGGCGCCACGCTCGCGCCGGGCGCGGTCGCGACGATCGCGCTCGACACCGCGGCGAATTTTCAGACCGTGTACGGCGTCGCGCCGACGTACTCGCTCGCCGACGGCACGATCACGAGCGTCGCCGCGAACGGGCTCGCGACGCTGACCAACGCGGGCGAGCTCGTCGTGCTGTTCCAGTGGGCGGGGCAGTCGGACCTGGTGTCCGACGTCGACCTCGTGCTCGCGGGCGTGCCGAGCGTCGCGAACGGGATCGTCGACAAGAGCGCGGTGTCACTCGACGGCCCCGATGCCGACGCGACGCCGAGCGCGTACAGCGCGGACGCGCGCACGATCACCGCGCAGCCGACCGCACCGGGCGCCGGCAAGTCGACGAAGCGGATCGCGCTCGAGACCGGTCACGAGACGCAGGCCGGCGGTGGCAACGGGATCACCGGCGACGACGAGACGTCGGAGCAGACGTCGGCGACGTGGGACACCACGTACACCGCGCCGACGCCGGGCGCGGTTCCGGCCGGCCTGTTCTGAGATCGAACAGCAGCTGAGGTAAGGTCGGCGGGATCATGCAGTCACGCCGACGCAGACGTCGACGCCGCGCGCATCGCAGCGGGCTTCGGCTCTGGCTCGTGCCGGTCTTGATCCTCGGCGGCATCGCGCTGCTCGGGTTCGTCGCGTTCTACGTCCTCGACTTCAAGGCGACCGGCGGCACCGCCGCGGATCCGCACACGAACGGCCCGGTCGGCACGTACGTGCGGTTCGACGCCGACAAGATCCCCGACGCGCTGACCGGGCTCGCCGGCATGACCGCCGCGGTGCTCGGCATCGTCATCACCGTCGTCTCGCTCCTCGTGCAGCTGACGTCGGAGCGCTACACCGGCGTCGCGCAGATGTTCTTGCGCGATCGCACGAACGTCGTCGTGATGGCGTACTACGTCGTGACGTGCGTCGTCGGCGTCGCGACGTCGCTGTCGCTCCACGATCACTTCGTGCCGCGCGCGACCGTGCTCGCCGTGATGGTCGCGACCGCATTTGGCCTCGTGCTCATGCTGCCGTACTTCGCGTACGTGTTCCGGTTCCTCGCGCCGACAAACCTCGTCGCGCGGATCGAGCGCCAGGCGACCGAGGACGTCGTCGCCGCGGCGACCGAGCAGGCCCCGGACGAGATCATCGACGGCCAGGCCCCCGCGATCACGGCGCTCGAGGAGCTGACCGACATCACCTCGAACTCGATCTCGGGCAAGGACAAGATCATCGCGAGCCGCGCGGTCGATGCGATCAAGGACTTCGTCGTCCGTTACCTCGAGGTCAAGAACCGCGCGCAGCCGGCGTGGTTCCAGATCGGCGAGGGCATCCGCGGCAACCCGGACTTCGTCGCGATGGATCCCGAGTCGCTGCGCGAGCTCGAGGCGGACCGGACGTGGCTCGAGTGGAAGGCGCTGCGCCAGTACCTCGGCATCTACGCCGAGGCGCAGGCGGACATGCCCGACATCAACTACCTGATCGCGATCGACACGCGTTACGTCGGCGAGGCCGCGCTCGCCCGCAACGATCGCGCGGTCGTCGAGCTCGCGTTCCGGTTCATGAACAGCTACCTGCGGGCGGCGCTCAACGCACGCGCGGTGCGCACCGCGTACAACGTGCTGAATCAGTACCGGCTGCTCGTCGAGAGCATGATCCGCGGCGGCGCGCACGACCTCGCCGTCGACGGCGTCCGCCACATGATCTATTACGGCCGCACGAGCTACGACATGCAGCTCGGCTTTGTCACCGAGACCGTCGCGTACGACGTGTCCGCGCTGTGCGAGTTCGCGCACGCGCACGAGAAGACCGGCGACCTCGACGACAAGATGCTGACGATGTTCCTCGAGCTCGATCAGCCGCTGCGGCTGAAGCGCCAGGAGACCGGGCTGCAGGGCATCCGCAAGGCGCAGATCAAGCTCGCCTGCTACTACCTCGCGGTCGGCGCGCAGGACCGCGCGAAGAAGATCGCCGCCGACATGGCGGGCGAGGATCGCGAGCGCCTGGACGCGATCCACGATCAGCTGAGCAAGGTCGAGTCGAAGGAGTTCTGGGAGATCATCGACCGCGGCCGTAACTTCGAGTACATGCCGCCGAAGCAGCGCGCGCAGATGGACACGTTCTTCGGGATGCTCGGCGCGTGAGCCTCGACCAGGTCGCCGACGAGCTGCCGCCCGGCATGGGCTGGATCGGCTGGGACTACCTCGGGCACGTCGATCGGCTCGAGAGCGAGTCGATCTCGACGCGGTTCTTCTGCTTCGTCGTGCCGCTGTGGCCGAGCTACTCGATCTACGAGTCGACCGCGCCGACCGGCGAGCGCCAGTACATCCAGATCCCGCGCCAGCGCCGCAGCGTCGTGCTCGGCTACCTGCGCGTCCATTTCGGGCTCGCCGGTGCCGTGCTCGCGGCCGCCGCCGTCGGGCTCCGGCATCCGGTGCTCGCGGTGGTCGCGCTCGCGTGCATCGTCGCATCGGTGCTGCTGACGCTCGTCGCCGGCAAGCTGTCGCCGGCCGAGCACGAGCGCCGCCGGCTGCTGCGCCGCGCGACCGGGCTCGGCGCACCGCCCGAGCTGTTGCCGACCGACCTGCTGCACGCGATCCGCGAGGAGCTGCTCGACGCGTGGCACGCCGAGTCACCGATCCCGTGGTACCAGGCGATCGTCGCCGGCTACGCGAACGAGATCCTCGTCGCGCTCGCCGAGTATCACCAGCGCCAGGGCCTGATCGAGCAGGCGCGCCTCAACATGCAGAGCTGACCGCCGCGGTCACGCGCGCGTGGCGCAGAAGCTGCGGACGAACCCGAGCGATGCGTCGGCGCGCACGGTGAACCCGGCGTCCGCGAGGCCCTCGCGAAACTGCGGCCAGTCGAACCGCGCCTGCTTCGGGTGCGACGTGCGCAGCACGCGGTCCTGGATCGCGATGTAGCGGCCGTGCAGCTCCTCGACGAGCAGCACGCCGCCGGGGACGAGCACGCGCGCGAGCTCGCGCAGCGCCTGCCGCCACGCCGGCACGTGGTGGAGGATGCCGAACACGAACACGCCGTCGAACGATCCGTCCGGCTCGTCGATCTGCGTGATGTCGCCGACCCGGATCTCGGCGGCGAGGCCGCGCTGCTGCGCGCGCTCGATCTGTGCCGGCATCAGATCGAAGCCGACGAGCCGGCGTGGCTGGAACGTCTCCTGGATCAGCTGCAGGCCGTGCCCGTTGCCGCAGCCCGCGTCGAGCAGGCGCGCGCCGGTGAGATCGCGGCCCGCTTGCCGCAGCAGGCGGCGGAACAGCCGCATCTCGAGGTGGCGCTGCGACCACGCGCGCACCGGGCTCTGCATCATCGCGAGCTCGACGGGATTGAGCGTCGTCATGCGAGCAGGCTCTGGTGGGCGTCGCGCAGCTGGCCGAGCTCGGCGAGGCCGCGGGCGCGCGCGGTCGCGATCGGCTCGTCGCCGCCGACCTCGACGCGCACCTCGTAGTAGCTCTTGAGCTTCGGCTCGGTGCCGGACGGCCGCATGATCACGCGGCGGCCCCCGGCGAGCTTGAACACGAGGACGTCCGACGGCGGCAGCCCACCTTCGCCCTTCGCGAGATCGACGACCTGCTCGATCGCGTGGCCCGCGAGCGAGCTCGGCGGTGCTCTGCGGAATCGCTTCATCGCGGCGCGGATCTCGGCGAGGCCCTCGGAGCCGGGCTTCGTCAGCGATACCTGCTCGGTCACGAACAGGCCGACCTTGCGATAGATCTCGTCGAGGTGCTCGTGCACCGACTTGCCGCGCGCGCGGTTCCACGCGGTCAGCTCGGCGAACAGCACCGCCGCCGACACGCCGTCCTTGTCGCGGACGAGCGGGCCGACCGAGTAGCCGAGCGCCTCCTCGTAGCCCATCACGAACCGGCCGTGGTGCTCGCGCTCGTAGTCCATCGCGGCGTTGCCGATCCACTTGAAGCCGGTCAGCGTCTCGCGATAGTCGGCGCCGGCCTGCTGCGCGAGGAAGCCGAGCAGCTGGGACGACACGATCGTCGTCGCGACCATGCGCTTGTCCTTCGGACCGACGGTGAGCAGGTAGTCCGCGAGCAGCACGCCGACCTGATCGCCGGTCAGCGGCGTGTAGCCGGCACCGCCGCCGAAGCCGGGCAGGGCGACGCACAGCCGGTCGGCGTCCGGATCGTTCGCGAGCACGAGGTCGGCGGACTTCTCGGCCGCGAGCGCGAGCACGCGATCCATGGCGCCCTTCTCCTCGGGATTCGGGAACGCCACGGTCGGAAATTCCGGATCCGGCTCGCGCTGCGACGGCTCGCTGTGGACCTGAGGAAACCCGGCGAGCCTCAGCGCCGGCTCGACGGACGCCGCGCCGACGCCGTGCAGCGGGGTGTACGCGATCACGAGCGCGCGGCCGTCGATGTCCGGGTTCGCGCGCAGCTCGACGACCTTGCGCAGGTACTCGTCGTGCAGCGACTCGTCGAGATCGATCAGCAGGCCGTTGCGGCGGAGCTCGTCGAGCTCGGGCATCGGCAGCTCGTCGCTGCGGCCGATCTTCGCGATCGCGGCCGCGATGCCGGTGTCGTGCGGCGGGATGATCTGCGCGCCGTTGCCCCAGTAGACCTTGTAGCCGTTGTACGCGGGCGGGTTGTGGCTCGCGGTCACCATCACGCCGGCGCACGCCCGCTTCTCGACGACGGCCCACGCCGTGGTCGGGGTCGGCCACGGCCGGTGCGCGAGGAACACCTTGATGCCGACGCCGCCGAGCACGCGCGCGGTGTCTTCGGAGAACACGCGCGAGTTGCGGCGCGCGTCGTGGCCGATCAGGACGCCGCGCTGCTTCGCTTCCGGCACGTTCGCGAGCAGGTACGCGGCGAGGCCCGCGGTCACCTTGCGGACGAGCACGCGGTTCATCCGCTGTGGGCCCGCGCCGAGGATGCCGCGCAGGCCGGCGGTGCCGAACTCGAGCGCGCCCTCGAACCGCTCGTCGATGTCGCGCAGCGCCGCGTCGTCGCCGCGATCGGCGGCCTCGATCAGCTTGCGCAGCTCTTCGGCGGTGACCGGGTCCGGATCTTCTTCGAGCCAGGCGGCGGCTCGCTCGCGGTGCGGCAAGTGCAGTGACATCGCGGCCGACTATAGCCGCGCGCCGAACGCGCGATGGTCACGCGAACGTGAGGAAGTCGGCTCAGCTCAGCTCTTCTTGGGAGCCGGCGCCGGTGCCGCCGAGCCCGAGCCCGCGGCGCCACCGTTCGCGTTCGCGGCCGCCTGCGCGTTGATCTGCGCGAGCTTGTCTTTCATCTTCTGGATCAGCACGCCGAAGCCCTTCTCGTTCATGATCTTGTTGAACATCGTGCGGTAGTTGTCGACGAGGCCGACCCCGTCGGTGACGACGTCCATCGCGCGCAGCGAGCCGCCGCTCGGCACGAGCACGTAGTCGATCGCGATCGTCAGCGGCCGGCCCTTGCGCTGTGCGGTGACCTTCGTGTTGACGACGGTCTTGCCGTCCTTCGCGGCCTCGCCGACGTAGTCGACCTTGTACGCGAGGTTCGCGCGCAGGCCGTTGATGTAGTTTGCCTCGATCAGCGCGCGCAACGTCTTCAGATACTCGTCCTGCTGCGCCTTCGACAGCTTCGCCCAGTGGTCGACCATCGCCGCCTTGCCGAGCTCGTCGATGTCGAGGAAGTTGCGGACGCTCGTCGTGACCTTCGCGGCGAGCTCCTTCTCCTCCTTGGAGCCTGCCGCGACCTTCTGCTTGAGGAGGTTGGAGATCGTGTCGTTCGCCTGCTTCACCGCGGCGGTGCCCGGCTGCTTGGCAGGCTGGGCGGCGGCGGTCGGAGCGGCGAGCACCGGGGCCGTCGCGGCCACGGCAATCGACGAGATCAGAACGAAGATGACTCGACGCAGCATGTTGTTCCTCATGGACGATGGCCCGCGGCCCGGAATTCACCGCCGGCTCGTCCGAGGCGTACCACGGCGACGTTCCACTGGAACGCGGACTGCGCCCACCGCGCACGCATCTGGAACCAGGCCAGGTAAGCGTCGGCAAGATCCTTGGCCTCCGCGGTGCCGATCGCGTCCGCCTGGAGCACCGAGGCGACCCAGGCGCGCGCGGCCTTCTCGCCATCGGTCGACGCCTCGAGCTTCGTCTTCGCGCCGGTCGCGTCCGCGAGCGCCTGCTCGGCGTCGTACGCGGCCCCGAGCAGCGCGAGCTCGCTCTGCGCGCGGGCCTTCTTCGCCTCGGCGCGCGCCTTCGCGACCCGCGCGGCGACGTTCCACGGCTCGATGTTCCACTGCACCGCGAGCACGACCGCGCCGGTCTGGCGGTTGAACGGATCGTTCGCGAACGCGCTCGGCGGATCGTCGACGCCCTGCGCGCGCGCGAACGCCGCGCTGCCGACGATCGCGAGGTCCGGGAAGTAGTAGCTCGCCTGCATCGCCGCGAGCTCGTCGGCGGCGGTCGCGCCCTGACGTGCCGCGAGCGCCTGTGGCCGGGTCTCGCCACGCGCGACCGCCGGCAGCTTGTGCTCGACCGCGACGAGCGGCTCGTCGTCGACATCGGCGTCCGCGATCCCGGTGAGCGCGCGCAGCCCCGCGAGAGCCTGGCGCTCGCCGGCCGCGGCGTCGGCGCGCTGGACCTTCGCCTCGGCGAGCAGCACCGCGACGCGCTGGCGATCCTGCACCGACGGCGCGTCCTTGCCCTTGCGCTCCTCCATCCGCGCGACCGCCTTGCCGATCTCCTCGATGCCGTCGTCGAGCATGTAGCCCATCTCGCGCGCGAGCTTGACGCCCCAGTACGCGCGCGCGGCATCGACCGCGACGTCGCCGGCCGCCTCGTCGGCGAGCGCGCGCTGGGCATCGACCCCCGCGCGTGCCGCGTTGCGCGCGTGCGTGATCTTGCCGAACGTGTACAGCGGCTGCGTGACCTCGATCTGCGCGCTGCCGAACAGGCCGGAGAAGTCGAACGCGAAGTTCTGCGGCTCGGTCATCGCGCACTGCGGAGGATCGACGCACTCGATGTTCGGGCTGATCGTGCCGAACAGCGTCGCCTTGATCTTCGGCAGCCGCGCCGCGTTCGCCTCGTCGAGCCGCGCCTCCGCCGCGCCGGCGTCGCCCTGGGCCATCTGGACCTTCGGGCTCGCGAGCGCCTTCGCCATCACCTGATCGAGCGTCAGCTTCGGTCCGGCGTGCGCGGGCGGGGCGAGGGCGAGCCCCGCAGCGAACAGAGACAGAGCCAGCACGGCACTCGGGCGCATGGCCCGCGTTGTACCTCAGACGCTACGCAAGATGATGCGCGTGATCTCGAGCGGCGCGAGCACGCGCACCGGCGGGCCCCAGTAGCCGCAGCCGCGCGAGACATAGAGCGTCGTGCCGTCGATCTCGTAGCGCCCGGCGAGCAGGCCGCCTTGCTGGAGCTTGACGATGTAGTGCCACGGCCAGATCTGGCCGCCGTGCGTGTGGCCGGAGAGCTGGAGGTCGACGCCGTGGCGCTTCGCGTTGTGGACCTGGCGCGGCTGGTGCGCGAGCAGCACGACCGCGTGGTCCGGATCGCGGCCCGAGAGCGCGCGATCGAGATCCTCGCCGTGCCCGGCGTAGCCGTGCGCGCCGTAGTCGTCGACGCCGGCGAGCACGAAGCGATGCTCGCCCTCGCCGATCGTGACGCGCTCGTTGCGCAGGTAGCGCGGCCCGAGCTCGGAGATCGCGGCGATCCACGGATCCGCGCCGGAGTAGTACTCGTGGTTGCCGGTGACCGCGAACACGCCGTGCTTCGCGCGCAGCTCGCGCAGCGGGGCGATCTCGTGGCGCAGATCGTCGACCTTGCCGTCGACGAAGTCACCGGTCAGTGCGATCAGGTCGGGCGCGAGCGAGTTCGCGTGGTCGACGACCTTCTGGACGAACGCGCGATCGATCGTCATCCCGACGTGGAGATCGGTGAGCTGCACGATCGTGAACCCGTCGAGCGCGGCCGGCAGCTTCGCGAGTCGGACCTCGACGTCGACGACCTCGTGCGTTCCGCGTGCCTCGATCATGCCGCGCGCCATGCTAGTGCCTCCGACCGCGAGCGCAGTGCCACCGGTGAGCCGCGCGAGGAACGTGCGGCGCGACATCGAGACCTGTGCCGGTCGCCGCGCGACCCGCCGGCCGACGTGCACGAACAGCCCGATCACGTCGAGCACGACGAGCGCGACGAACGTCAGGCCGGTGAGCGCCATCCAGGGCATCGAGATCCAGACCAGCGCGTTCGACAGCCCGGGCGCGACGTTGCGCGTCCACGTCGTCACCGGGATCGACACGAACAGCACCGCCATCGCGGCCGTGATGCCGACGTGCCAGGGCCGTGGCAGGCGCGCACGCTTGACCAGGCGCAGCCAGACGTAGAAGTGGATGCCGAACGAGATCGCCGATGACAGCAGGATCCGGCCGATCAGCAGCAGCACGTCCACGAGTGCTTCCCACGATAGCAGCCATTGCCAGGCGGACGAGACCGGGCATGATCGAGGGGTGAGCCTTGCCAGCGTCAGCCACGCGGTCCGACCGGAGTCGGCACCGGCCACCGCGCAGGGGCCACTCGTGCTCTACGACGGGACGTGCGGGCTGTGCGCGCGCTCGGTGCGCTGGATCCTGCGCCACGAGGCCGATCACGAGATCCGGTTCGCGCCGCTGCAGGGCGAGACCACCGACGCGCTGCGCGCCCGCTTCCCGAACATCCCGACGACGCTCGAATCGGTCGTGTTCATCGACGGCGATCGCGCGTTCATCCGCAGCAAGGCGTTCTTCCACGTCGCGAAGCACCTGCGCGCGCCGTGGCGGTGGGGCTATCACGTGCGCTGGTTCCCCGCGGTGATCGCGGATCTCGGCTATCGAGTGATCGCCGCGCTCCGCTACCGGCTGTTCGGCCGCGTCGACGCCTGCGAGCTGCCGTCGCCGGAGAACCGCGCGCGGTTCCTGCCCTGACGCGCTCAGGACGCGGCCTCGACGATCACCGGCATGCCGCCGCGCGGGCGCAGCGTCACGAGCGGCTCGGGGCGGATGAACTGCTTCACCGTGCGCAGTCGCGCGTGCTGCACCATCGTCGCGAGCGCGAGCTGCGCCTCGAGCAGCGCGAAGTGCGAACCGATGCAGACGCGTGGACCGGCGCCGAACGGCACGTAGTGGTGGCGCGGCCGCGCCTTCTTCGCGTCGGACAGCATGCGCTCGGGGCGGAACGCGAGCGGCGCCGGGAAGTAGTCGGCGCGGCGGTGGATGCCACGGATGTACGCCATGACGAGCGAGCGCTTCGGCAGCGTGTGGCCGCCGACGTCGACGTCCGCGAGCGCCTCGCGGCCGGTCATGTACGCGGGCGGGTGGAGGCGCATCGCTTCCTCGACGACCGCGAGCGTCCACGGCAGCGCGGGCAGATCGTCGGTCGTGACTGGCCGCTTGCCGATCACGCGGTCGATCTCGTCGGTGAGCCGCGCGAGCACGCCGGGATTGCGGCCGAGCTCGTACCACGTCCAGGTCAGCGCGTTCGCCGTGGTCTCGTGACCGGCGAGCAGCAGCGTCATCACCTCGTCGCGGACCTGGCGATCGGTCAGCATCGTGCCGTCGTCGTCGCGCGCGAGCAGCAGGATCGACAGCACGTCCCCGCGATCGGTGCCGAGCCGGCGGCCCTCGGCGATCAGGCGATACACGACCTCGTCGAGCATCGCGACCGCGCGCTTCATCCGCAGGTGGCGCGGTAGCGGCCAGTCGTAGCCGAGCCGGATCGGCGAGGTCAGGTTCGCGACCATCGATCGCATGCCGAGCTCGAGGCCCTCGGCGACGACATGCGCGTCGTCGCGGACGTTCGCGCGGAACATCGTGCGGCCCGCGATCGCGAGCGTCATCTCCATCATCTCGGCCGCGAGGTCGAGCCGCTGGCCGGCCTGCCAGCGTGCGAGCTGACGCCGGGTCTCCTCGACCATGACCTCGCCGTACGCCGCGAGCCGCTTCGGTGCGAACGCCGGCGCGAGCAGCTTGCGATGCTGCTTGTGGGTCGCGCCCTCGGCGGTCAGCAGGCCCTCGCCGAGCAGCGGCATCAGGAACTGCAGGCCGGCCGACTTCTTGTACAGCGCGGCGTCGTCGACGAGCACGCGATGCGCGATGTCGGCGTCGGTGACCACGTAGACCGGCACGTGCACGACCGACAGCCGCGCGATCGGGCCGACCGCGGCGGCGCGATCCATGAGGCCGAGCCGGTCGCTGCGGAAGTCGAGCAGGTTGCCGATCACGGGCAGGCCGGGGACGGCGGGGACCGACGCCGCGACCGCAGGCGGCGAGCGCAGGGCATCGGGCATCGCGGAGCGGGGCGGGGACGCGTGAGGAGTCGCCATGTGAAAACTAAAATGCGAGCTTTTGCTCACATTATCAACTCGCGTTATGCGAAGCTGTCGCACGAGGCCTCGATGCACCGCCAAGTCAAGACGACGCCACGGAAACGGCCGCGCCAGGCGCGCAGCAAGGCCACGGTCGACACGATCCTCGCGGCGAGTGCTCGGGTTCTGGTGAAGCGCGGGTTCGACGCGTTCACCACGAACGAGGTCGCCGAGGCGGCCGGCGTGTCGATCGGCTCGCTCTACCAGTACTTCCCGAACAAGGAGGCGCTGGTCGCCGCGCTGATCGAGCGTCACATCGAGGACATGAACGCGGCGCTGATGTCCGAGCTGACGCGCGTCGCGCAGCTGCCGATGATCGAGGCGATCCGCGCCGTGATCGAGCTGACGATCCGCGCGCACTCGGTCGACTCCGAGCTCCACCAGGTGCTGACCGAGCAGGTGCCGCGCGTCGGCCGGATGGCGAAGCTGCGCGAGCTCGACGCGATCTGCCATCGCATGGTCGCCGGGATCCTCGGCGCGCGCCGGGCCGAGCTCGCGATCCGCGATCCCGAGCTGTCCGCGTTCGTGCTCGTCGCCGCGATCGAATCGATCGCGCATCGCGCGGCGCTGTTCTCGCCCGAGCGGCTGCGTGATCCCCGCCTCGTCGATGAAGCGTGCGCGCTCGTCAGCCGCTATCTCGGCGTCGCGGACGGTTGATGGATCCCCGCGCTTGGGTTCATTGTTCGCGCCATGCGGATTCCGATCGCATGTGTCTTGCTCCTCGCCGGCTGTCCGAAGCGCGGCGGAGGCACCGGCCCGGTCGCCCAGCTCGGCGTCGGCTGCCCGGCGGCGAGCGGCGTCTACATCGCGTCGTACCTGACGACCGAGGAAGCGCAGGGCTCGGCGGCGAAGTCCGGCCACACCGGCTGGGTGCTGCCGCTGCACGATCGGGTCGTCGCGTCGCTCGACGGCGTGGCTGACTACGCGACGATCGATGCCGCGGCAGCGAGCGCGGCCGGCGTGCCCGCGCCGCCGGCGAACCTGTGGCTGCTCGGCCCGACGCCGTGCAAGCTCACCGTCGGTAGCTACTACGCGGCCGCGATCGATGCGCCGACGCCGAACGTCACGTACGGCGTCGAGCTCACCGGCTGCGCCGCCCCGCAGGATCCGGCAAATGCGTCCGCACTCGTCGTCGTGTCCGACGCGTCGCCGAGCGAGTGTCAGATCCTCGCGCCGAAGCCGGTCGCCCAGCGGCTCGGTCAGGTCGACAAGTCGAACCAGTGGCAGAAGCCGACCGCCGAGACACCGATCCCGGCGGCGCTCGCGGGCGTGATCCCGGACAAGCCGTGTCCGGCAGGCAGCTGCGAGAAGCTGTGGTCGATCGGCCAGGTCGAGCTCGCCGGCAAGCCGATCGCGTGGGCCGGCGCGGTGAACTGGCTCGCGGCGACGTCGAACGCGCCGTGTGACTGGAAGGCGGAGACGTTCAGCGGCTTCTTCATCGCCGGGCCGGACGGCGCGCCGGTCCGTGTCACCGAGGGCCAGGATCATCCGCTCGCGATGACGGCCGTGCTCGCCGACAAGACCGGCTCGAAGGTCGTCGTCGCCGAAGGCCCCGGCGAGTACACCTCGTACGACCTCGCCGCCGGCAAGGCGACGGTCGGTCATCACCTCGTGTGGCTGCGGCCGCATCCCGATTCTTACGCGGCGATCGATCACCTCGGTCCCGACTGCGGTCCGTAGATGGCAACGACCCATCCCTGGCACTTCTTCCGCGCCGGCGGCGTCGATCAGGTCAGCCTGCGCACCGCCGACGATCTGCGCTCGCTCGGACAGCTCGATCAGAAGCTGTGGGTCGCGCTCGCGATGCCGACGACCGGTGTCGATCTCGATCCGGAGACGCTCGCGCTCGTCGACCTCCACCACGACGGCCGGATCCGCGTCACCGACGTGATCGATGCGGTGACGTGGGCGGACGCGACGTTCGTCAAGCTCGAGGAGCTGCTGCGCTCGAGCGACGAGGTCAAGCTGTCCGCGATCAAGGACGACAAGGTGCTCGCGGCCGCGAAGCGCATGCTGTCGGATCTCGGGAAGCCGGACGCGACGGCGATCAGCGTCACCGACACGAACGCGATCACGCGGGCGTTCTCGGCAACGAAGCTCAACGGCGACGGCGTCGTGATCCCGGAATCGACCGACGACGCCGAGCTCGCGCGCGCGATCGTCGACGCGATCAAGTGCGCGGGCGCGACGCTCGATCGCAGCGGCAAGGACGGCATCGACCAGCTGCATGCCGACGCGTTCTTCGCCGCCGTCGACCAGCGCGCCGCGTGGATCCGCGAGGGCCGCAGCAGCGCGCTCGCCCCGCTCGGCGATGCGACCGCGACCGCCGCCGAGGCGTACGCGGCGGTGCGCGACAAGCTCGACGACTACTTCACGCGCTGCCGCGTCGCCGCGTTCGATCCGCGCGGCGCGACCGCGCTCGGTGGTCAGGACGACGAGCTCGTGAAGCTCGCGTCGCGCAGCCTGTCGGCGTCGGACGAGGAGCTCGCGCGGCTGCCGCTCGCGAAGATCGATGCGGCCGGCAAGCTCGGCCTCGCCGGCGGCCTCAACCCGGCATGGGCGGACCGGATCGCGACGTTCGTCCAGGCCGCGGTCACGCCGATCGTCGGCGCGCGCAAGGCGCTCGTCCCCGACGACGTCGCGCAGGTCTCGGCGAAGCTCGCGGCGTTCGACAAGTGGCGCCGCGCGGAGCCGAAGACGATCGTCGACGCGCTCGACCCGGCGTGGATCGAGAAGCTCGCGAGCTCGGATCTACGGATCCGGATGCGTGTGCTGATCCGCTCCGATGCGGCGCTCGCCGGCGAGTACGATCAGATCACGAGCGTCGCGAAGGTCGTGCGATTGCAGCGCGACTTCGGCCGGCTGCTACGCAACTTCGTCAACTTCTCCGACTTCTACTCGAAGCAGGACGGCGTGTTCCAGGCCGGCACGCTGTACCTCGACGCGCGCGCGCTCCACCTCTGCGTCCCCGTGGCGGATGCCGCGAAGCACGCCGCGCTCGCGACGTCGTCGGACTCGCACCTCGTGTACTGCGATATCTCGCGGCAGGGCGTGACGAAGCAGATCGCCGCCGCGCTGACGAACGGCGATGCCGACAACATCTTCATCGGCCGCAACGGCATCTTCTACGACCGCGCCGGCAACGACTGGGACGCGACGGTGACGAAAGTCGTCGCGAACCCGATCAGCATCCGCGAGGCGTTCTGGACGCCGTACAAGAAGCTGGTCAAGACGATCGAGGACAACGTCACGCGCCGCGTGTCGGCCGCGGATGCCGATGCGACCGCGAAGCTCGACGCGGTCGGCAAGACGGTCTCGACCGCCGACAAGGCCGCGACACCGGCGCCTCCGCACCCGGTGCGCAAGGTCGACCTCGGGACGGTCGCGGCGATCGGTGTCGCGATCGGCGGCATCGGCACGCTCGTCGGCACGATGCTCGGCGTGATGTTCGGGCTCGGGGTCTGGCTGCCGTTCGGGATCCTCGCGCTGCTGCTGCTGATCTCCGGCCCGTCGATGATCCTCGCGTGGCTCAAGCTCCACCGCCGCAACCTCGGGCCGATCCTCGACGCGAACGGCTGGGCGATCAACGGACGCGCGCGGATCAACGTGCCGTTCGGCGCCGCGATGACCGAGCTCGCGCGACTACCGCCGGGCAGCCAGCGCAGCTTCGACGATCCGTTCGCCGAGAAGCGCACGCCGTGGCGACGCTACGTCGCGCTCGCGTTGCTGCTGATCCTGCTCGGCACGTGGTACGTCGGCCGGCTCGACGACGTGCTGCCCGAGCCGATTCGATCGACGACGGTCCTCGGCAAGTACGCACCGTCCTCACAGCCGCCCTGACGGTGACCGAGCGCCAGCGCACGGTCCGCGGGAGTAGGCGAACGCCGTCGACAGGCGCATAATTTGCGGGTGGGGCAGCTCGCGCAGTTGACGGCCTCGGGCCGCGAGCTCGGTCGCGAACCCGCGACGTTCATGCTCGATCGCAGCGGCGTGATCACGTCGTGGAGCACCGGGGCGCAACACGCGACCGGGTACGTCGCGAAGGACGTGATCGGGCGTCACGTCGAGCTGCTCGTCGTGCCCGAAGCGATCGACAAGGAGCGGCTCGCGAAGCTCCTCGAGCGCGCGATCGCGGAGGGCTCTGCGAGCGCCGAGATCTGGTGCGTGCATGCGAACCACTCGCGCTTCCGCTCGGAAATGACCGCAGCGCGCGTCGTCGATACGAGCGGCAATCATGCCGGATACTCGGTTCACGTGCGCGATCTGGCTCGTCCCGAAGATCGAGAGGCGCTACGTCAGAGCGAAGAGCGGCTGCGGATGATGATCCAGGCGGTCAAGGACTACGCGATCTTCATGCTCGATCCGGACGGCCGGGTCGCGAGCTGGAACGCGGGCGCCGAGCGGCTCAAGGGCTATCGCGCCGACGAGATCGTCGGCTATTCGTTCGAGCGGTTCTATCCGCACGAGGACGTCGAGCGCGGCAAGGCGGCGCACGAGCTCCGGGTCGCGACCGCGACCGGGCGGTTCGAGGAAGAAGGCTGGCGCGTCCGCAAGGACGGCACGCGGTTCTGGGCGAACGTCGTGCTGAGCGCGGTCCGCGACAGCCACGACCGGCTCGTCGGGTTCACGAAGGTCACGCGCGACATCACCGAGCGCAAGCGGATGGAGGAGGAGCTCGCGCGGCGCGCTCGCCAGCAGGCGCTCGTCGGCGAGCTCGGGCTGTTCGCGCTGCAATCGCGCGACCTCCAGCCGCTGCTCGAGCGCGTCGTCGCCGCGGTCCACGCGATGCTCGGGGTCGATCTCGTCGTGATCTTCGCGCGCACCGAGGCGGGCATGGTGCCGCGCGCGAGCTTCGGCGGCCCGATCGCGCCCGATGTCGATCCGGACTCGATCCCGGACATGGCGACGCGGCTCGTCGTCACGATCCACTCGCGCGATGCCGAGCATCCGTTCGGCGCGCTCGCGATCTACGCGCGGACCGAGCGCGCGCTCGAGACCGACGAGGTCCACTTCGCGCGCGCGATCAGCAACGTGATCGCGACGTTCCTCGCCCGCCGCGAGGCCGAGGTGCGGGGCGCGCGTGCCGAGCGCGATGCCGAGCTCGCGAAGGCGACGACCGCGCTCGCGAAGAAGCAGCTGCGCGAGCGCGACGAGTTCATCTCGGTCGCGGCGCACGAGCTCCGCACGCCGCTGATGGCGCTGCAGCTCAAGCTCGAGGGCTTCGATCAGATGCTGCGCAAGCCCGAGGTCAAGCCGGACGCGATCAGCGGGCGGCTCGAGGGGGCGCTGCGCCAGGCGTCGCGGCTTGGCGAGCTGATCGAGCGGCTGCTCGACGTGTCGCGCGCGTCACGCGAGGAGCTGCAGCTCGTGTTCGAGGACTTCGATCTCGGCGTGCTCGTGACCGAGACCGTCGAGGACTACCGCGACACCGCGCGGCGCGCGAACGTCGAGCTGTCGGCCGACGTCGAGGGTGACCTGCGCGGGCGCTGGGATCGCGGCCGGATCTCGCAGGTGCTCGTCAACGTGCTCGCGAACGCGATCAAGTACGGCGCGGGTCGTCCGGTCTGCGTGCACGCGCGCGGCGACGGCGATCGCGTGTCGCTCACGATCGAGGATCACGGGATCGGGATCGATGCCGCGGATCTCGACCGGATCTTCGGTCGCTTCGAGCGCGCGGCGCCGCTCCGCAATTACGGGGGCCTGGGGCTCGGGCTGTATATCAGCCGCTTCATCGTCGAGGCACTTGGGGGTACGATCCGGGTGTCCAGCCAGGCAGGGCAGGGGTCCGTCTTTCACATCGAGCTCCCCAGAATTTCCGAGAAGTAAATGTCGAAGTCTGAATGCAAGAAGACCGTGCTCGTCGTCGAGGACGACCCCGATGTCCGGGATTCGCTCGTCGAGATCCTGCAGGACAACGAGTACATCCCGGTCGCGGCGGCCAACGGTCAGGAGGCGCTCGAACGACTCGCCGAGGCCGGCCCCGACACGTGCCTGATCCTGCTCGACATGATGATGCCGGTCATGGATGGCTGGGAGTTCCGCTCGCGCCAGCGCCAGGACGCGCACACGGCGTCGATCCCGGTCGTGCTGCTGTCCGCGTACACGAGCCTGCCCGAGGCGGCCTCGGACCTCCAGGTCGATGGCTTCCTCAAGAAGCCGGTCAAGCTCGAGACGCTGCTGCAGACCGTCGCGCAGTTCTGCGCCGCTTAGGTCCGCACCCACAGCTGGAGCTCATCATTGCCCGCGGGCTCGCGCGCGCACAGCTCGAACCCTGCCGGCATGTCGCCACCGAAGCCGTGATACGTGACGACGCGCGCGCCCGGCCGCAGCGTCGGTAGCTGGAGCTCGGCGCCCTCGACGCCCTGCACGAACTGGCTGTAGCGCACGAACGCGTTCGGATGGCTCTCGGGCCGCGGCGGGAACGGGTTGTAGAAGTAGAGGCCATCGAACTGGGACCAGTCGAGCGTGTTCGCGTCGCCGCACAGAAATCGCGTCGCGTAGACGCCGAGCGTGCGCGCGGTCTCGGTCGCGACCTCGATCAGCGCCGGGTCGCGATCGACGCCCCACCACGTCGCGCCGCTCGCGAGCGCACCGACGAGGCATGCCTTGCCGACGCTGCATCCGACGTCGAGCACGCGATGACCCGGACCGAGCTCGAACAGCGCAGCCGCGCGGCGTGCGATCGCGATCGGCGTCCAGTGCAGCTCGGAGTGGCCGCGCAGCTCGTGCGGATAGATCGCGTCGAAGCTCGCATCGGCGATCGGCAGCCCTCGCTCGAGTGCATGCCGGATCGCGTCGGGGGTCACGAGCGGCTCAGGGACGCTCGCGATAGAAGACCGTGAACGTCACGCAGTGGAACGAGCTGTCGCTCGACTGGGTCACGCAGATCTCGGTGACCTCGAGATTCGGGTTCTTCGCCATCCACTCGGTGATGCGGGTCCCGAGCGCCTCGCGCTCCGCGACCATCGTCGCGGAGAAGATCTTGATCCCGGTGAACGGCACACCGGGTCGAAGCACGACACGTCCGCCGGAGCCTCGGGACAACATCGACCCAACCTAGCACGGGCCGACGCTCGGCAACGACTCGCGACGTCGCGACAATGTGTCCGTCACCAGCACAGATCGACGGTCGTGACTCCCGTGCCATTGCGCGCAGCGGACCCCGTGGTGCGATCGATGCCCAGGTACCAGAGCGCGTCCGGCGGGCCCTCGGCATCCGAAGGCGGATTCAGCCGCAGCGCGAAGTCCGAGACGAGGTCGAACGGTTTGGGCGAGCTGACGTGAATCTCCTTGTCGGCGACGCGCATCGTGAACAGCTGGCAGCCGGTCAGGCTGAGCATCCCCGGATCGTCGCCGAGCAGCGCGGGCGCCATCGGGGCGAGGTCGTTCGAGAACGCAAAGATTGCCGTGTCCTGGAGGTAGACCTCGGCATCGTTGGAGAACTGGGCGGCATCGCCGCCGCCGCCATTGCAGCTCGGCGAGTCTGCGAGATGGATGGTGTAACCGGTCGGGTTGCAGAGCGTCGCCGACAGGACGAGCTCGGTGCTCGCGGCCATGTCGATCGTGCCGGCGCCTTCGCCGTTGACGATCTGGAACGCGCCGCCACAGTACGTGCCGTTCTTCGTCGCATCGATCGTGCAGCGATTCGCGCCCGTGCATGCGGCGAGCGCATCGCTGGTGCCCGCGTCGGTGGTGGCGCCGTCGCCCGGCGGCAGGTTCGAGCCATCGCCCGGTGGCACGGCGCCGTCCTCGAGCGCGCGCTCGACAAAGCCGACCCGCCCGCAGCCGCAGATCGCGCACAGGCTCACCGCCAGCCAGTGCACACGCATACGTCATGGTACCGCGCTCCGCCGAGCGGCGCGGCGATAACTCGTGCCGTCCTACGCCCGCGTAAACCCTCGGCGACATCGACGTAACAATGCCCGGCTCGCGGTAACAGCGCGATGTCGACTCTCGACTCGAACCCGGGATCGAGGCGAGTCAGTGGGGATGCAGTCTCAACGCTCCCTCGTGTTCGTCCTCGCGTGCGTCGCACTCTCGCCGGCGTGTAGCGATCCGATCGAAGCGGGTCCCGATGCCGGGATCGACGAGCCGTCGCCGTCGGATGACGACTCGATCTACTCGATCACCGACTACGTGGCGTACTGGAAGCTCGACGGCTCGGGCGCCGACAGCACGCCGAATGGCAACGCGCTGACGCTCGCGAATGGCGCCACGTTCACGACGTCCGGCAAGCTCGGCGGTGCGCTCGTGCTCGACGGCGTCGACGACTACGCGGTGCGCACGACGCCGACGAGCGTGTTGCGGCCGACGTCCGGATACGCGATCTCGGCATGGGTCAAGCCGACCGCGACCGACACGAGCGGCGCGGAGGTCGCGTCGATGGGCGACAACTACGGGCTGCGGATCGCCGCGGACGGCAACGTCAAGAGCTGGTTCTGGGACCCGTCGACGTACCGCATGGCGACGACGAGCGGCGTCAACGTGAAGGACGGTGCGTGGCACCACCTCGTCGGCCAGTACACCGGCGCGCGCGTCCAGGTCTACGTCGACGGCGTGCTGCGCGGCGAGCTCGCGATCACCGGGGCGATGACCTACAACCGCGGCACGAGCTTCGTGCTCGGCCGCCACGGCAACGGCGGCACGGCGCATGACTTCAAGGGCACGATCGACGACGTCAAGGTCTACGGCCACGCGCTGACGGCCGCCGAGGTCGCGACGCTCGCCGGCACCGCGCCGACCGGCAGCTCGCTGAAGATCCTGCAATGGAACACGAGCGGGCCGCTCGGCTCGAGCGCGATCCAGCTGATCTCGGATCAGCAGCCGCAGGTCGTGTTCCTCGAGGAGGTCGACAGTCCGACGCTCGTCGAGAACCTGCGCGTCAAGCTGCAGAGCGTGTACGGCGGCATGTGGGAGAAGCAGGTGATCTCGCGCGGCACCGACACGAGCTCGAGCTACGTCGCGATCGTGTCGAAGTATCCGCTGTCGAACGTCCAGCCTCTGATCCTGCGCAAGCCGGGCACGTACGTGCTGCCGTGCTACTCGAGCTCCGCCGTGTTCTGGGCCGGCCGCGCGGCGCTCGGCGCGAACGTCACGGTCAACGGCCGGACGCTCGCGATCTTCGCCGTGCGCACGACGTCCGAGGGCGATCGCGGGTGCGCGCGCGAGGAGGAGAACGCGAAGCTGAAGCAGTGGGCGAACACGAGCTTCTCGGGCACGCGGATCTACGGCGGCGACTTCAACATGCAGCCGTACTCGAACGAGGCCGAGTACCAGCTGATGCTCGGCACGCCGTATCCGACGACCGACTCGTGGGCGCTCGCGGTGGCCCAGAAGACGGCGATCTCGTTCGACAACAACCCGACGACGCAGACGCCGACGCGCAACACGCGGATGGACTACATCTTCTTCGATCAGGCAGCGACGACGCTGTCGGTGAAGAGCGCGCAGATCCTCGACGAGGGCAGCCTGTCGGATCACCGGATGATGATCACGACGTTCGACGTCCACTGATCAGGGCACGCTGCCGAGCTCGAGCTTCGCGTGATCGACCATGATCACGTACGGCCGATCCTCGAGCGTGATCCCGCGTGCCGGATCGAAGCGCTGGATCTGCAGGAGGCCCATCCCGAAGCCCATCGGGCCCTGCGCGTAGTAATCGACCGCGAGCCGGAACGGACCGCCGGACGGCGTGCCCGGGATCGCGAAGCACTCGGGGCCGTAGCCGGTCGTGACGTCGGCGTAGAGCTCGCCGCCGGACGCGAGCTTCGGCTGGCCGTAGAACGCGTGGCGGCCCTTGCCGTCGGTGATGTGGAGGTCGACGTCGTTCGCGTCGGTCTCCCAGTACAGCACGAACCGCGTCGACGGCTCGGTCGCGAGCGCGAGCTTGCGCGCGGCGAGCTGGCGCGTGATCTCGGCGCGCTTGCCGGGCGACTGCATCGCGTACACCGCGCCGATCATCGCCGCGTCGTCGCCGAGCACGCGCCGCGCACCGGCGTAGCTGTCGTCGCGCGCCTTCGCATCGAGGCCGGCGAAGATCGCGGCGAACGCGTCCGCCGGCTTGCCGTCACGGACCAGCGCATACGCGAGCAAGCGATGCCCGGTCAGGTGATCCGGGCGATCGGCGACCGCGCGGCGCAGCGTGTCGATCGCGAGCGGATTCGCGAGCCGGCCGAGCCGCTCGCCGGCGAACCGGCGCAGGTCGGCGCGGCCGGGGAACAGATCGATGATCGAGCCGTAGATCCGCGCGGCGGTCGGGCGGGCGCCGCGCGCCTCGAGCGCCTCGCCGAGCCCGATCAGCGCGAGCACGTTGCCGGGCTCGCGCGCGTGCCAGTCGCGTGCGTGCGCGAGCGCGGTGTCGAGCTGGCCGGCGGTGATCGCGCGCTGGATCGTCGCGAGCTCGCCGGTGACCGGTGGTGGCGGCGGCGCGGCCTTCGCGGGCTGCGGGACGGTCGCCATCGGATCGCTATCGCGGCGCAGGATCACGAACTCGACGCGGCGGTTCTTCGCCCACGCCGACGGGACGTGCGCGCGATCGAGCGGCTGGGTCTCGCCGTAGCCGGCCGCGGTCAGCCGGCTCGCGTCGACGCCCTTCGCGACGAGGTAGCGCACGACTTCGCGGGCGCGGCGCTCGGACAGCGCGAGGTTGACCGCGTCGTCGCCGAGCTCGTCGGTGTGGCCCTGGATCTCGACGAGGACGATGTCGGGGTGGTTGCGCAGCGTCGTCGCGACCGCATCGAGCACCGGGTACGCGGTCGGCATCAGCGTCGCGCGATTGGCCTGGAAGTGGACCGGCTGCAGGATCTCGATCGAGCTGCTGCTGACGATCACGCGTCCGCGATCCGGACAGCCGTCGTCGTCATCGTCGCCGTTGAACGACTCGGCCTCCGACGGGCACTTGTCGAGCGCGTCGAGGATGCCGTCGCCGTCGTGATCGACCGCGGTGGCGGCGCTTGCGGGCGCCGGATCGCGAACGATCTTGCGCGGCAGCGGTTCGCGGCTGTCGGTGGTCGGCTCGTCGGTCACCGACGACGACGACGACGACGACGCGTGGGCGGGCAGGGCGACCGCGGTGCGGTGCACGTGGTCGAGGCCGCGCGGCCCGACGACGAGCACGTCGGCGAGCGCCTTGCGATCGATGCCGTAGCGCGCGTAGTCGGCGTCGGTCTCGAGCACGAGCATCGACGTTTCGCTCGAGAGAATCCGCATCGCGATCGACCGGTCCGCGATCGCCGTGCGCACCGCGATCGCGTTCGGTCCGGTCGCGCCGGTGACCCGCGTCTCGAGCTCGGCGAGCTCGGCACCGGCGATCGCGCGCTCGACGAGCGCTGGCGTGCCCGCGACGATCGGCACGCGCCGGCGGACGGCGCCGGCCGCGATGTCGACGCTCGTCGCGCCCGCCGGCAGCCGCGCGTAGACCATCACCTGGGTCCCCGCACGCGCGCTGCGGATCGTCGTCGGAGACACCCACGTCGCGCCGGCGACCGCGATCGGGATGTCGACCGCGACCGCGTCGCCGAGCGCGCGCGCGACCGGATCGCGCTCGAGATCGAGCACCGCGCCCGCATGCGGCAACGCGCGCACGAGCTCGGCCATCGCGCGCTCGTCGCGCAGCCCGCCGACGAGCACGACGTCGAGCCGCTCGGCCTTCGTCGCCCCGAGCGTCGCCGCGAGCGCGCGGCCCTGCAGGCCGGCCGTGATCGTGCCGTCGGTGACGACCACGATCCGCGGCTGCGCCGGGTGCTTCGCGAGCCACGCGATCGCCTGGCCGAGATCCGACGCACCGGCGGCGCCGCGGTCGCGGAGCGCGCCGAACGCGGCATCGCCGACGTCGCCGGCGCGCCCGGAGAACACGCGCTCGGTGTCCTGGTCGAACGCGATCACGTCGAGCGGCAGCGCGTCGCCCCATCGCGCGCGGAGATCGTCGACGAGCCGGCGGACGCGCGCGACGTACGCGTCGTAGTGCAGCCCGCGCGAGGCGCTCGTGTCGACGAGCAGCGTGAGGCCGCGCGGCGGCTCCGGCGCGGTCGTCGGAGCGAGCTCGACGCGCGCCGCGATCATGCCTCCGGCGCCGACGGCCGGCGCGGTGCCGGGCGTCGCGACGAAGTCGCGGTCGGGCTGCCAGTTGCGCTCGGCGAGTCGCTCGGTGCGGCGCACGCCGTCGCGATCGATCGCGGACAGCTCGACGTCGACGCGCTCCGCCTTCGGCGATCCGCGCAGCGGCAGCGTGTAGGGCCGCCCGACGAGCGGCTCGCTGTAGCTGATCACGAGATGCTTGTCAGAGCGCGCCGCGATCGGGAACACCTTCGCGGTGAACTGGTTGCCGGCCGCCTTCTCGAGCAGCGCGGGATCCTGCCGGCGATGCAGGAAGTCGTCGTACGCGCGGCGCGCGACGAGCTTCGGCACGACCTCGGCCTCCATCCACGCGCCGGCGTTCTCCATCGCGAACCGCGCGACCGCGGCGTCCGGCGGCAGCGTGATCTGGAACGTACCCTCGCGCGTGCGCGGCTCGGGGTTGCGGAAGTACAGGTGCAGCTCGGTGAATGCGAGCGGTCCCTCGACGACCGCGTGCGCGTCGATCCGCGTCACGACGAGGCCGCTGCCGTCGCTCGCGGTCAGGCTCCACGGCGCGGTCAGATCCGCGCGCGTCGTCACCGCCGGCGTCGTCGACGCGGTCGCGGCGGTCAGCGGCACCGCGACCGGATCGGTGCGCGGGACGATGGTTGTCGACGGTCGCGTCGTCGAGCACGCGATGCACGCGAGCCACAAGGCAGTCCGCATGGCCACACAGTGCACGGCTGCGTCGATCGCGTTACATCGCGCCGCGACCGCGACCGCGATGTCACGCCGGCCTCGGAATCTCGCGACGATCCGCGGTGGTCGCGCGACCGCACGGCGATCGCGCGCGGCACGCGGTCTGCAGCCGGAGCCATCATGCGCCTCCGTCATGTGCTCGCCTCGATCTCGCTCGCGGCACCGCTCACCGCATGCTGCGTGCGCGACGAGATCTGGCACGACCGGCGCGTGATCCTGCCGGTCGCACCCGACGAGCAGCTCGCGACGCTGATCCAGGCGTGCGAGGAGGCGCAGGACTGCGAGCCGCTGTGCCTGTACGACTGGAACGACTACGCGCCGAACCACTACGCCGACTACGAGAGCGAGGTCCGCGACTGCGAGCTCGCGATCGATGCGATCGGCCACCGCGTGCTGTCGTACGAAGGGCTCGAGTACTGTGTCGCCGGGCGGCGCCCCGGCAGCTACCAGCGAGGTCCGGCGCGCGCGCCGTCACGGGCCGGTGCCTACCTCGCGGACCAGGCGGCGCTCGAGGCCGCGTCGATCCGCGCGTTCGCCGACCTGCACGCGGATCTGCGCGCGCTCGAGGCGCCGCGATTGCTGCAGCACGCGGCGATCCGCGCCGCCGCCGACGAGGTGCGCCACACCGCGACGTGCGCGCAGCTCGCGCGGCGGTATGGCGCGCGGCTGCCGCCGGTCACCGTGCGCGTCGCGCCCCGCCGTGGCGTCCGCGCGCTCGCGCTCGACAACGCGGTCGAGGGCTGCGTCCGCGAGACCTACGGCGCCGTCGTCTCCGGCTACCAGGCGCGCGCGGCGGCCGACCCGGCGGTTCGCTCCGCGATGGCCACGATCGCGCGCGACGAGGCGCGCCATGCCGAGCTCGCGTGGCAGCTCCAGCGCTGGCTCGCGCCGCAGCTGGACGCCGCCGATCGCAGCGCGATCGCGCACGCCGTCGCAGGCGCCCGTGCCGAGCTGCGCGCCGCGGTCTCGGTGCACGAGCCCGAGCTCGCCACGCTCGGGGTCCCGCCGCCGGCGGTCGCGCATGCGATGCTCGACGCGCTCGAGGCGATCTAACCGCGCTTGCGCTTGCGCGGCTGATCGACGATCTCGTGGCCCCAGCTCTGGATCGCGACCGCGACCTGATCGAAGCCGCGGCCGCACTCGGTCAGCTCGTACGTGACCTTCACCGGCGGTCCCGGATCGACGTGGCGCTCGATCAGCCCGCGCGCCTCGAGCTCCTTGAGCCGCGCCGACAGCACCTTGTCACCGGGCCCCTGCGCGCGGTCGGCGAGCTCGCAGTAGCGCAGCGGGCCGTCCTGCAGCACGGTCAGGATCAGCGCGGTCCACGGGCGGCCCAGTACGTCGATCGCGCACTGGAAGGCACGGCACCGAGAATCGACCTGGCGAGCCACGCCTCGAGCATAAGGCTGGCACTATCGAAAGGAAAGTACCTTGACAAAGGGGAGCAGCGATCCAAGTTGCTTTCCTAAGGGAAGTAACTCCCATTGCGGGAGTACCTACCAGAAGGGACAGGTCACGATGAGCTCGTTCTCCATGGCGCCCCTGCTGATGCACAGCCCCGACCTCTCCGCCGACGTCCGCGGCGCCCTGCGGGCCGCGTTCGCCGCCGAGCCCGACCAGCGTACGGATTATCTGATGAACGCGGCGCGCCTGATGTCGCAAGAGCTCGCGCTCGAATGCGACGACATCCGCGAGCTCGTCGGTCTGCCCGCCGGCTCGTGCTGACGTGAGCGCGGTCCTGCTCGTCCACAGCGGCGGCTTCACGTCGCGGCAGTGGCGCAAGCTCGCGGACGCGCTCGCGCCGCAGCATCGCGTGGTCGCGCCGGATCTGATCGGCTACGGCTCGTCGCGGTGGCCGGTCGGGCAGCCGTTTCATTTTCGCGACGACCTCGCGCACCTCGCGCAGCTGCTCGACGAGCCGGCGCACGTCGTCGGTCACTCCTACGGCGGGTTCCTCGCGCTGCAGCTCGCGCTCGCGCATCCGGCGCACGTGCGCTCGCTCGCGGTCTACGAGCCGGTCGCGTTCGGGATCCTCGACGAGGACAGCGACGCCGACGCGCGCGCCCAGCTCGCGCAGCTCCCGACCTACACACCCGACGCCCACGGCGTCGACGAGGCCTGGCTCGCGGCGTTCGTGACCTGGTGGAACGGGCCCGGCGCCTGGGACGCGCTCGCCGAGCCGACGCGGCAGGCGTTTCGCGACGTCGGCTGGAAGGTCTCGCAGGAGGTCGCGTCGCTCGTCACCGATCGCACGGATCGCGCCGGCTACGCGCAGATCACCGTCCCGACGCTCGTGCTCGGCGGCGGTCGCTCACCGCTGGCAGAACGTCGCGTACTCGACAAGCTCGCGCGCACGCTGCCCGCGGCGACGTTGCGCGTGTTCCCGGAGCTCGGTCACATGGCGCCGATCACCCACGCCGCGATCGTCAACGCCGCGATCGTCGAGCACGTCGCGCGCGTCGAGGCGCGTGAGCCTCAGAGCAGGACCTGACCCCAGAGCTCGGAGTACACGCGCCACGCGTTGTAGTTCGAGGGATCGACCGCCTCGTTGTAGTGCTGGACCGCGACGTCGACCTGCAGCCGCAGCTGCTTCTCGACCTGCCACTCGATCCCGGTCGTCACGCTGCCAAAGCCCGCGGTCGCATCGGGATCCGCGATCCCACCGGGCGAAGCCGACAGAAACTCGCCGCGCGTGATCCACTGCCAGCCCTTCAGCAGCGGCGAGTTCTCGATCGCCGGCCCGTACGCGCCGTTCGGCGTGTAGCCGATCACCGCGTAGCCCGCGATGCCACGCTCGGCGCGCGATGGCTCGAGCGGATTCCCCATCGCATCGAGGTGCGGGATCGTGTCGCCGCTCTTGAACGCGACGACCTCGGCCGACGCGCGCAGGTGCGGGCTGTGCCATGACACGTCGAGCCCACCGGCGAGGAACGCGCCCTTGATGAACCGTGGCTGGATGATCCGCGTCTCGTACGGCTCCGAGAAGTTCGGGCCCTGGCCGGCGTCCGGCGCGATGTGCGCGGTCGTGTTGACGCCGATCTCGAACGTGTCGCTCGGCGCGTACGCCGCGGTCGCGAACAGATCCCAGTTGCCGGGATCGGTCGTCAGATCCTCGGGCTCGACGCTCTCCGGCGGCACGACGACATCCTCGGGCTCGAACGCGTCGAAGTTGCCGGTCGGCGGGCGGCCGGCCGCGCCCTGCAGCCGCAGCGTGTGACCCGCGACCCACTTGCTCGCCATGAGGCCGATGATCCGATCCTGCTTGAAGTTCGCGACGACGCTGCGCTCGGGGAACGGCTTGACCCACGTCGACGTGTCGCGCTCGAGCCCGCCCGGCGGCTTGAAGAAACCTGCCTTCAGCGTCAGGTGATGATGCTTCCACGAGAAGTTCGCGTTCTTCAGCACGATCACCTCGTTCTTGACCTGCAGCGCGAGATCGATCGAGAGGTGATGCTTGAGCTTGGCCTCCATCGCGAACCGCGCGCGGCGGACGTGCAGCGTCGCGAGGTCCGATGCCTCGCAGTTGTCACCGCTGCAGTGGCCGTATAGCAGGACGGTCTCGGCGCCGAGGAAGAACCGCAGCCGCGTCTTGCCGCTGTGGATCGAGATCCCGCGCCGCGCCTGGTACGTGACCGGCGCGTTCGTGTCGTCCGACTTGTCGGTGTCGTCCTCGTCGTTCACCGAGTCCTGGTCGACGGCCGGCGCCGGTTCGCTCGGTGGCGGCGGCTCGACCGCAGGTGGCGGCGGCGGCGCAGGGTTTGCGGGCGGCGGCGGAGTTTGCGCGAGCGCCAGGGCAGGCGCGACGAGCAGGCCGAGACAGAGCGAGCGCGAGACGACGGACATGAGGCCCCCAGCGTCATGACAGGATCGACCTCGACTGCGACGACGTCGAAGCGGGGGCGACCGCGGTTTGTGCCCTCACGATATCAGGACGTTCATTTGTTTGTGAGTCGGAGCCACGCGGCGCGGGCACGATGCACGGCGAGCACGGCTTCGTCGTAGGTCTGACCGGCTTCGACCAGCCTGCGCGCTTGTTGCGCCCATGCCTCGAGCTCGATCGCCGACGCGCGCAGCGCCTTGTCGAGCAGCGAGACCTCGCGGTCGAGGATCGGCGGGATGTCCGCGGCGGCCTTCACGGCGTCGAGGGCGGCGAGCAGTCGGTCGCGCGCGGTGGCGTACTCGAGGCGGACCTCGGCCTTGACCTGTGCGAGCCGCGCCTCGCGGATCCGGACGTCGCCGCGCGCGGTCGCGCGTGCGAGCCGGTTGCGATCGAACACCGGCAGCGGTATCGCGAGCTGGAATCCGAGCTCCCACTCGGTCCACGCGCCGGTGAGGTCCGGCTGCGCGGCAAAGCTGCCCGCCGGGATGTCGTGGCGTGCGCGCCCGAGCTCGACGGCGATCGTGATCGGCGGTCGGACGGCGAGCCGCTCGGCGTCGGCGATGCGGCGTGCCTCGACGAGCTGTGCCGCGACGGCGCGCACCCGCGGATCGCGGTCGACCACGGCTTCGTCGAACGGCCCGGGCGGTGTCGTGTCGAGCTCGTCGGTCGCGACGAGGTCGCTGCCATCGCGGCGCCCGATCAAGATCGCGAGCTGTTCGCGTGCGGCCGCGAGATCGCCGCGTGCCGTCGCGACCTGGATCTGCGTGGCGCGCAGATCGAGCGTTGCCGCATCGACCTCGAGGACCGTGCCGCTGCCGCTTCCACGGATGCGCTCGGCGACCCGGACGGCGAGCTCGCGCAGCTCGACCATGCGGCTCAGGCGCGCGAGTCGACGCTGCGCGCCCGCGAGCTCGGCATGTGCGAGCGCGACCGTGGCGTCGAGCTCGGCGAGCACCGCCGCGCGCTCGGCATCGGCCGCGTCGACCGACGCGCGTGCGGCCGCCTGCCGTGCACGCGGTGCGCCGGTCAGCTCGAGCGTCCACTCGAGGCCGAACGACCACGCACGGTCATCGCTCGCCGTGCCGGCCTGCTGGTAGCGCGTGCTCGCGACGGGATCGTGGACGCGGCGGCCCGCAGCATCCGCGCGATCGCGTGCGGCGGCAGCCACGACATCGGCGACCACGCGCGACGGTGCGGCCGCACGCGCTTCCGCCTGCGCACGCGCGAGCGAGAGCGGCTCGGCGTGAGCCCTCGACGAGATCGCGATCACGAATGACAGCACGAGCGCTCTCATCCAACCTCCTTGCGAGTGCGCCGGCGCGCGAGCCAGACGTAGATCGTCGGCAGCACGATCATGTTGAGTACGGTCGACGTCACGAGCCCGCCACAGACGATCACCGCCATCGGCGCCTCGAGCTCGCTGCCCGCGGATCCGAGCGAGAGCGCGAGCGGCAACAGCCCGAGACCCGCGGTCGCCGCGGTCATCACGATCGGCAGCAGGCGCTCCTCGGCGGCACGCAGGATCCGATCGACCGGCGACTGCTCGGGCGCCTCGCGTTCGAGGTGGTGCGCGTGTGACACGAGCATGATGCCGTTGCGCGCGATGATCCCGAACAGCGTGACGAAGCCGACGAAGCCCGCGACCGACAGCCCCTCCGGCAGCAGGAACGCACCCGCGACGCCGCCGATCAACCCGAGCGGGAAGTTGACGAGCACGATCAGGGCGTCGCGCGCATGGCCGAACGCGGCGACGAGCAGCACGATGATGCCGACGAGCACGAGCGTGCCGATCAGCACGAGCTGGCGTGCCGCATGCGAACGTGCGATCGCCTCGCCGCCGACCGCGATCCGGTAGCCGGTCGGCAGGGTGACGTCGTGTGCGAGGTGTTCGATCGCCGCGCTCGCGTCCGCGACGTCGGCCGGCGCTGCGTCGATCGAGATCGCGATCCGGCGCGCGCCACCGACATGGCTGATCGCCGCCGGAACGGCAACGTCCTCGAGCTTCGCGAGTGCCGAAAGCTCGACGGCGCGACCGTCGGCCGCGGTGATCAGCAAGTCGGGGAGCGCCGCGCGCTCGCGCGCCGACGGTGGACCCGAGACCACGACGCCGACCACGCGACCATCGGGCTCGAGCAGGTCCGAGACGCGCTCGCCGATCCGCCAGGTGCGCACCTGCTCGGCGACGTCGGCGGGAGTCAGGCCATAGGCCGCGAGTGCGATCGGATCGGGCCGGACGCGGGTCTCGGTGACGTCGACCTGTGCCTCGACGACGACGTCGCGCACGCCCTCGGCGCGGCCGATCTGATCCGCGAGCCCGCCGGCGATCTGCCGGAGCGGCTCGAGCTCGGGCCCGATCACCTCGACGACGATCGGCGCGGCCTCCCCGCCGACGATCTCGTGGATGCGCTCGCCTAGGAAGCCTTCGACCGAGGTCGTGATCCCGGGAATGCTCGCGAGCGCCGCCTCGAGTGCCTCGACCTTGTCGCCGAGATCCTCGCTGCCGGTCACGGCATCGACCTCGATCCGGTTGACCGGAAACGGATCCTCTCCGAGCGCGGCGCGCCCGGCGCGGATCGCGACGTGCGGCGCGACCGCGGGGCGGACGAGCGCATCGAACCGCCGCGCGAGTCGCATGGTCTCGGACAGCGATGTTCCGGGGGCCGCGTTGACGTGCACGATCACCGACTGCTCGTGGAAGTCGGGCAGAAACGCTCCACCGAGCAGACCGATCGCGGCTGCCGCTGCGACCGCGAACGCGATTGCCGCGCCGACGACGAGCTTGGGATACTTGACGACGCGCCGGAGCAGGCGGCGGTAGCGCTCGGTCATCGCGAGCGCGAGCCGGCTCGGCCGCGCATCGGCGGTCGCGATCGACGGCAACAGCACCGCGCACATCGCCGGCGTCACGGTCAGCGCGACGACGAGCGATGCGGCGATCGCGAGGATGTAGGTCTCGGCGAGCGGCGAGAAGATCCGTCCGGCGACGCCGCCGAGCAGCAGCACCGGCACGAGGACGAGGCAGACGATCGCGGTCGCATAGACGACCGAGCCGCGGATCTCGTGAGAGGCATCGCGTACGACATCGAGCGCGGGCCGCGGCGCGGGAGCGCGCGCGTTCTCGCGCAGCCGACGCCACACGTTCTCGACGTCGACGATCGCATCGTCGACGACCTCGCCGACCGCGATCGCGAGCCCGCCGAGCACCATGCCGTTGATCGAGGCGCCGCGCCACACGAGCACGCCGGCGGCGGCGATGATCGAGAGCGGGATCGCGGTCAGGCTGATCGCCGCGAGGCGCGCGGACCGCAGGATCGCGACGAGCACGATCAGCACGAGCACCGCGCCGATCGCCATCGCGCGCCCGACACTCGTGACCGAGGTCTCGACGAACGATGCCTGCCGGAACAACGGCGCCTCGATCCGGACGCCGCGCGGCAGCGTGCGCGTGATCGCGGCGAGCTCGTCCTCGATCGCGACCGTCGTGTCGAGCGTGTCGGCCCACGGCAGCTTCATCACCTGGACGTAGACCCCGTTGCGGCCATCGCACTCGGTCGCGCCGACGGGTTGGGCGGCACCGAGCGCGAAGTCCGCAACATCTCCGAGCCGCACCGGTGCGCCGTGGCGGACGGCAACGACGGTCGCGCCGAGCCGATCGCCGGCGGTCGCGAGCGTCATCCGCGCATCGGTCGAGACGTCCGCCCGGAGCTCGCCGCGATCGCTGGCACCGGCGCCGATCGACGCCTGGCTTCGGGTCGCCGCCCGCTCGACGTCCTCGAGCGACACGGCATGCTCGCGCAGTCGCCTCGGATCCGGCCGGACCTCGAAGCGCTCCGCGAGCCCGCCGTGGAGGATCACCTGCGCGATCCCTGGAATGCCGGCGAGGCGAGGGCGGATCGTCCACTCGGCGAGCGTGTACAGCGTGGCCTGCGCGTTCGGGTCGTCACTCGTCACACACAGCTTCAGCAGGGATCCGATCGGCGGCGCGATCGGCTCGAGCCGTGGTGGCTCGGCGGTCGACGGCAGCAACGCGGCGACCAGCTGGATCCGCTCGGTGACCAGCTGGCGCGTCCGGAACAGGTCCGAGTCGTCGTCGAACGTCATCGTGATCACGGACAGCCCGGCGATCGTCGACGACCGGATCGTCGTCATCCGCGGCGTGCCGAGCAGCACGCGCTCGAGCACCGCCGTGATGCGCTCCTCGACATCCGTCGTGCTCATGCCCGGCGCCTCGGTCTGGATCACCACGCGCGGCGGCGTGAAGTCTGGCAGCACGTCGAGCGGCGCCCGGCTCGTGACGTACAGCCCGGCCGCGGTCGCCGCCGCGGCGAGCACGAGCACGATCACGCGCTGGCGGATCGACCAGCCGATCAGTGCGTCGAGTGGGGACGCCATCGCTCAGTCCTCGTCGTTGCCGAGGGCCGCGCGCACGGCCTCGCCGCGCAGCGCTGCGACGCCACGGACCACGACCGCGTCGCCGGCAGCGAGGCCACGCGCGACGCGCACGCGGCCGCCGAAGCGCGCGGTGATCTGGACGAGGTGTGGCTCGAACGTGCCGTGCGGACCCTCGACGTAGACGATGTCGCCGCCCGCCGCTGACAGGACCGCGGATTCCGGGACCACGAGGCCGCGCGTCTGCGCCGTCGCGAGCCGGACCTCGACGGTCGAGCCGAGGAGTGGCTCTGCACCGGGCTCGAGCTCGATCAGATCGTGACGGTTGCCGTCCTCTGCGATCGTGGTGCCGCGGGCCACGAGCCGCGCCGGGAGCCAGCGCTCGTCGACGTGGACCTCGTACGCGGTGGCGATCGGATCCGACGCGCCGACGGAGAGATCGATCCGGCGCGCGCCTCCGCGGAGCACGCGTGCGAGCGGACGCCCGGTCTCGACGCCGCCGCCGACGACCGCATCGAGCGCGATCAACGTGCCATCTGCCGGCGACTTGAGCGAGACCGCGCGACCGAGCGCACCGGCCTGGGCCTGTCGCCCCTGGCGTGCGGCGGCGAGCCGGGCCCGCGCACTCGTCACGGCGGCCTCCGCCTCCTGGAGCTTCGCCTGGCTCGCGATGCCGTCCTTCGCGAGATCGCGCGTGCGCGTCAGCTCGGCTTCGCGTAGCCGGACCTCCTGCTCGGCCTGCGCGACCTGCGCGCCGATCTCGGCGGTCTGCACGCCGAGCGCCGCACGCTCGGACGCGCCGAGCACCGGGCCCACGCGCACCAGCTCCTGACCGGCGGTCACGCGATCGCCGATCGCGACGGCCGCGACCGCGGTCACCTGACCGACGAGTGGCGCCGCGATCACGAGCTCGTCACCCGGTCGTGCAGCCACGCGGCCGTAGCGGACGCGGATGTCCGGCAGCTCGGCTTCGCGGACCGGAGCGACCGCAAGCTCGAGCGTGGCCCGCGCCTGGTCGTCGAGGATGACCGCGCGGCCGTGCACGCGCGATGGGACGCGCGCCTCGTCGTCATCGCCGTCGCCGCCGCGGCACGCGAGCGAGATCACGGCGACGACCACCGCGAGCCGCTTCATCCGAGGACGCCTGGCAGGAGCCGCACGAGATCGTCACCGAGCGTCAACCCGATCATCAGCGATGCGACGAGGATCATCGCGAGCAGCACGAGACCGCCGCGCCGGCGTGGCGGCAGCCCGCGGGGCGCACCGTCGAGCAGACGCTCGATCCGGCGAACGATCGCGTGATCGCCCGCGAGCGCGGCTCCGCCATGGCCCGTCGCGAACCGGGCCGCGCCGACGATCGCGAGCGCGAGATCTTCGGCTGCGATGCCACCGGCGATCGCCTCGTCATCACGCGCCTCCTCGAGCGCGACCCGCCACGCGGCGAGCCGTGTCTCGGGACGTCGCCACGGCCACTGCAGATCGGTCGCGAGGCCGCCGAGCGCGATCCGCAGCGGATCGCGATGACGCACGTGCGCCGCCTCGTGCGCGAGCCCGGCGACGAGCACCGCGGGATCGAGCACTCGTTCGAGGCGCGGATCGAGGACGACCCGTGGCCGGAGGATCCCGACGACGGCGAGCGGGGCCGCCGGTCGTGCGACGATCGCCTGCACGAACCGCACGCCGGCGCGCAGCCACAACACGATCACCAGCAGCGCACAGACCCACGCGAGCGGCGCCAGATGTTCGTCGCTCGTCGCCGGCTCCTGCAGCGCCCACCCGACCAGCAGCGTCGAGCCGCAGGCGACGACCGCGAGCGGCGCGATCACGGTTCGCCACGCGCGCCGCTCGCGCAGCCACGCCGGTCCGTCGCCGCGTCCAGCGCGCAGCCCTGCCAGCGACCACGCGAGCGTTCCGCAGACGAGCGCGACGAGCCCGACGAGCAACACGTCACGATCCACGGCGAGCCCTCCGGCGCGCCGCGACCACGCGCGCGAGCTCGTCGAGTAGATCCGGATCGACGGAGGCGACCGCGTCGACGAGCGTCGCGATCGCGGGCCGCGGCGAGTCGCCGAGCAAGCGACCGACCGTCGACCGCGCGGTCGCCTGCTCGACCTTCTCGCGCGCGATCGCCGGGGCGTAGACGTAGATCCGGCCCGCGCGCTGGCGCTTGCACAGCTTCTTCGCGACGAGCCGATCCAGCACCTTCGCGATCGTGGTGTAGGCGAGCCCGGTCGGCGCGCCGACCCGATCGTGAACGTCGCGCGCGGTGGCCTCTGCGAGCTCCCACACCGCCTCGAGCACCGCGCGTTCGAGATCGCCTCCCGGGAGCGGTGGCGGCGCCATGACGTCAGTCTACGACGAGCGTCGTAGATGACACAAGGGGACCGCGGACGGCCGTGTGCAACCTGGAGTGCGCGCCTGGAAGTGATGCGGGCTCGTCACGGCGATCGCGCGATCGCGGTCGAGCACCGATCCGGGTGTGGCACGCTCGCGACCATGCGACGGTTCCCCGCCCTCTGGCTCGTGCTCGTGGCAGCGTGCGGTGGCGGCGGTGGAAGCGAGGTGACGCCGACCTCGGATGGCCCCGCGGATTCCACGCCGATTCCCGAGGACGTCGTGTGCACCGGCGCGCAGGCGGGCGCGTACTGCGGCGGTGATCAGGTCGATCACGGCGATCCCTCCGTGCTGTACGACTGTCCGGGCCCCGGACAGCCACCGACGTCGGCGATGGCGTGCAGCGACGGCTGCGTCGTCGAGGATCCCGGCGTAGCCGATCACTGTCGCGTCCCGGTCTCCGACGGCGAGTATCGCTTGCCGTGGCAACCGGGCGTCACGATGCGGCTGACGCAGGACTGCAACGACTCGTGCTGCGCCGATCATGTCGGCACCGACGCGTACGCGTACGACTGGGCAAACGGTGGCGCGTTCACGATCGTCGCCGCGCGCGGCGGCACGATCTCGCACCTCAAGATCAACAGCACGAGCGGCTGTGGCAGCAGCGCGTGCGTGAATCAGGCGAACTACCTCGTGATCGATCACGGCGACGGCACGCAGTCGACGTACCTCCACCTCGAGGGAGGCTCGCTCGCGCCGGGCATCGCATGCGGCGCCACGGTGTCGCGCGGTCAGGCGCTCGCACGCGCCGGCACGACGGGGTGGTCGACCGGCATCCACCTCCACTTCCAGGTCAGCGGCGTCCACGACGGGGCCGCGACCTGCGAGTGCGGCGCGGACGGCAACGCCTGCAACCCGAACACCGTCACGTGGAGCAACTTCTGGGTGAGCGCGACCTATCCGAGCACGGCGATCGCGTTCGCCGAGTGGCCGGACGCCGGAGCATGCGCCGATCGCCGGATGCAGATGCCGGCGTCGCAGAACGAGTGAGCGATCACGCGAAGGCCTACAGGCCGAACGCGACGCCGATCCGGCCGAAGCCCTCGGCCGAGAGGTAGCGCCGGTCGACGTTCGCCTCGACCATGCGCGGATCGAGCTCATCGGGCATCGCGATCTCCTTGCCCCATTCGCGACCGACCGACAGCCCGACCGCGAACGACACGAACGCGCGATCGCCGAGTAGCCAGCTCCAGCCCGCGAGCGCGCGCCCGGCGACGACGGTCGTGTGCGTCTCGAGATCCGGCGGCGATGCGAAGGCGTCCTGGTAGCCGAGGTCGCGTGCGCGCACGAGCAGCCCGCCTTCGAGCGTCGGCCCGCTCCACAGCGCGCGCGGAAACCACATCACGCCGGCACCGAGGTCGGTGACGTGCCCGCGATACGAGCCCTCGTCCTCGGCCTGGCCCGCGATCTCGATCAGCGCGGCGACCGCGTTCAGATCGTAATCGTAGCGACTCACGTTGCCGCGCACGACGAGGTGATCCGTGACGGCGCCGTACGCCGAGACCGCGAACGCATTGCCATCGAGCCAGCGGAACGGCGGATTGACCGCGATCGCGGCGCGATGCTCGGGCGCCGACTCCGTGACCGACGGTTCGGCGTGGGCGAGCGCGGGCACGACGAGCGCGATGGCGACGACGAGGCCGGGGCGGTGCATGCCCGGTACACATGCACGGCGTTCGCCAGCGCAACGCGCGGAAACGCTGTCACGCACTTTCAGATTTTCGAGGACGCTCGCGCCGCGACTGTCGCGCGTGTCGCGGTCTGCCGCAGGCGGATTTCCGTTCGCAGCGACGATCGCCACACGTTAGGGTCGCCGCGATGTCGATCACTCGTCGCGGTGTTCTGCGCGGTGGGCTCGCTGCCACCACACTCGGTCTCGTGCACGCGTGCAGTGGCGGGCGCTCGGCTCCCGGTGGTCAGCCGGCGCCGGCGCCGACGCCGGCCGCGCGGCCGTCGAAGAAGATCCTGATCCTCGGCGGCACCGGCTTCCTCGGGCCGAAGACGATCGCGGCCGCGATCGCGCGCGGCCACACGGTCACGATCTTCAATCGCGGCAAGCGCGAGAAGTATCTGCCGCTCGAGGCGAAGGTCGAGCATCTCTACGGCAACCGCGATCCGGACTTGCCCGCCGACGACGAGAAGGGCCCCGACGGCAAGCTGCTGCATCCCGACGCGAGCCCGAAGGGACTCGAGCAACTCGCGGGCCGGACGTGGGACGTCGTGATCGACAACTCCGGCTTCTTCCCGCGCATGGTGAAGGCCTCGGCCGAGATGCTGTCGAAGCACGCGTCGCGCTACATCTTCATCTCCAGCATCTCCGCGTACGCCGAGAACCCGGCGGCCGGCGGTGACGAGTCGACGAAGCTCGCGACGCTCGCCGATCCGACCGTCGAGACGATGGGCAAGGAGTTCGAGAACTACGGCGGGCTCAAGGTGCTGTGCGAGCGCGCGGTCGAGGCCGCGTTCCCCGGTCGCGCGGCGATCGTCCGCCCGGGCTACATCGTCGGGCCCGGCGATCCGACCGATCGCTTCACGTACTGGCCGGTGCGGATCGCGCGCGGTGGCGAGGTGCTCGCACCGGGCTCGCCCGACGATCCGCTGCAGTGGATCGACGTCCGCGATCTCGCGGACTGGCTCGTCGCGCTCGCCGAGCACGAGACCACCGGCACGTTCAACGCGGTCGGCCCGGATCGGCCGGCGCGCTGGGGCGACGTGCTGCAAGCGTGCGTCGATGCCGCGAAGACGAACGTCAAGCTCGTGTGGATCCCACAGCGCTGGCTCGAGCAGCACGACATGGGCGGCGAGGATTCGTTTCCGATCTGGAACGCGCCGGTCGGCAAGAACGCCGGGTTTCATCGCTGGCAGAACGCACGCGCGAAGGCCGCCGGCCTGACGTTTCGTCCGATCCGCGACACGGTCGACGCGATCCTCGCGTGGTATCCGGGCGAGGTCGAGCGCCGCGTGCGCGTCACGCGCGAGCTCGCCGAGATCGCGAAGGCAAAGGGCGCTCCGCCGCCACCGGATCCGACGGTCTTGCGCGCTGGCCCCAAGCCCGAGCGCGAGGCAGAGCTCCTCGCCGCCTGGCGCAAGTCACCGCAGTGAGCCGCGGGGCACCCCGCTTGCAGCGCTCGACGGAAACTCACCTGGAGCGCTTCGATGTCGTGCCTGCGCCGGTTCGCTGTCTCGCTCGTGCTCGCTGTCGGAACCCCGAGCGCCCACGCGCAGCACCACCACATGCCAGCTCAGCAAACAGAGGAGCAGGGCGGCGACGTCGCGGAGCACGAGATGCCGATGGGCGAGATGCCCGACACGCCGCTCGGGATCTCCGAGATGCGCGATGCCTCGGGCACGAGCTGGCAGCCGGACTCGACACCGATGTTCATGTGGCACTGGAAGACGGCCGGGTGGTCGGTCGGGCTGCACACGAACGTGTTCGCCGGCTACGACAGCAAGGCGAGCGATCGCGGCGACGACAAGCTCGTCAGCATCAACTGGGTGATGGCGATGGCGCGCCACGCGGTCGGCGATGGCGATGTCCAGCTGCGCGCGATGCTCAGCCTCGAGCCGTTCACCGTCGGCAAGACCGGCTATCCGTTGCTGCTGCAGACCGGCGAGGCGGTCGATGGCATGCCGCTGCACGATCGCCAGCACCCGCACGATCTGTTCATGGAGGTCGCGGCGCGGCTGCGGCAGCCGATCGGCGAGACGGTCGGCGTCGAGCTCTACGTCGCGCCGTCCGGCGAGCCGGCGATCGGACCGCCGGCGTTTCCGCATCGCTTCACCGCGATGGCCGATCCGCTCGCGCCGCTCGGTCACCACTGGCACGACTCGACGCACATCTCGTTCGGCGTCGTCACCGCGGGCGTGTTCACGCGCAGGTTCAAGCTCGAAGGCTCGTGGTTCAACGGCCGCGAGCCCGACGACGAGCGCTACGACTTCGATCTGCGGACGCCCGATTCGTTCGCGGCGCGGCTGACCGTGAACCCGACGACCGACACGAGTGCGCATGTGTCGTGGGCGCGACTCGATAGCCCCGAGCAGCTCGAGCCCGACGTCAGCGTGCAGCGCGCGACGGCATCGCTGATCTGGAACCTGCGCGCGGGCGATCGCGATCTCGCCGTGACCGGGCTCGTCGGTCGCAACGATCCGTCGGAGGGGCCTGCGACGAATGCCGGGCTCGCGGAGGCGGCGCTGATGTGGCGCGGCGAGCACACGGTGTTCACGCGCGCCGAGCTACTCGAGAAGTCGGGCCACGATCTCGCATTGCCGATGGAGCTCGACGAGACGACGTTCGGCATGGCGAGCTTCTCGGCAGGCTACGTCTACGACGTGAAGCAGCTCGGCGACGTCGTGCCGGGCCTCGGCTTCGTCGCGACGGTCGACGCGATCGGCAGCGACCTCGAGCCGTTCTATGGCACGCGCGTGCCTTGGGGTGGCATGGTGTTCGTCCGGCTGCGACCGCCCGAGATGACGTCGCACGGCATGTAATGGCTCGCCGATCGCGGCGTCTGCTGGACGACCCGTGATGATGCCGGTAACCCTGTAACCGGCCGGGTCACAGATCATGTCCGCGACGAGCTCTATCCCATCGAGATCACTGCGCTCGAAGCTGGCGCGCGGCGTGCTGTACCCCCACCCCGTGCACCGGGTCTGGATCGCGAGCGTTCTGCTGACTGCCTGCATGCCGTCTCGGTCGGCCGTGTTCTCGCCGGTCGATCACGAGGTCCGCGCGCGGCTCGGCGCCGAGGTCGCGTGGGGCGCGATCGATCCGAAGCTCGATGCCGCGATCGGCAAGCTGCTCGCGCAGCCGATCGACCGCGACACCGCGGTGCGGATCGCGCTCGCGCGCAACCAGCGCCTGCAGGCGCGCTACGAACAGCTCGGGATCGCCGCGAGCGAGGTCGCCGAGGCCACGGTGCTGCCGCCGACCGAGGTCGACTTCGACTACAAGCGCGCGCTCGACGGCGCGGGGAGCGAGACCGAGATCAGCGTCATCCAGGACGTCCTCGCTTTGCTGCAGATCGGACAGCGCCGCGCGTCGGCGACCGCCGAGCTCGACGCGGCGCGCGCGCGTGCGGTCGAGGCGACGGTCGAGCTCGCGATGCAGGTCGAGCTGCGATTCTACGATCACGTCGCTGCGCAGCAGGAGCTCGCGCTCGATCGCACGGCATTCGAGACCGCCGTCGCGTCGGCCGAGCTGACGGAGCGCCAGCACGCGGCCGGCAACGTCACCGATCTCGCGCTCGCTCGCGAGCAGGAGCAACGCGAGCGGCTGCGCGTCGAGGTCAGTCGCGCCGAGCAGCGCGTCGCCGACACGCGCGCGGCGCTCGCGGCGATCCTCGGGCTCGATGCGAAGTCGTCGTGGTCGACGGTCGCGACGCTGCCGCCGGTGCCGGCGAATGCGCCGAAGCTCGACGGGCTCGACCGCGCGGCGTCGGCGAACCTCGACGCGGCCGCGCTCCGCGCCGAGGCCGATGCAGCGGCCGCGCGCCATCGCACCGCGGTCGTCCGCGCGTTCGTGCCGACGCTCGGTGCGGGCGTCGCGGCGGCGCGGCGCGACGACGGCGAGTGGGAAGTCGGGCCGGCGATCCGGATCGGCATTCCGCTGTTCGATCGCCAGCAAGGAGCGCGCGCGCGTGCCCGCGCCGAGCAGCGACGCGCCACGCGCGAGCTCGCGGCGACCGAGCTCGAGCTCGGCGCCGAGGTCGCGGCCGCTCGGTCGCGCGTCACGAAAGCGTTTGCCGAGGCCCGCCAGCTCGGCGACGTCGTGCTACCGCTCCGCAAGCGCGTGCTCGACGAGACCGTGCTGCACTACAACGCGATGAACGCCACCCCGTTCGAGCTCCTGATCGCCCGCCGCGACATGGTCGACATCTCGCGCGAGCTGGTCGACGCGCAGCGCCGGTACTGGCGCGCGGTCGCCGAGGCGAGGGCGCTCGAGCGCGGCGGACGCGTTCGCACCGAGGAATCGCCATGACGATCACGCGACGCTCTCTGCTCGGCACCGGCCTCGCCGCCGGCGCGATCGCGGTCGCTCGCCGCGCCGGTGCGCAGCCGCACGAACATCAGCACGGCGCGCCCGCGAAGCCGGCGCCACCAGCGACGCCGGCCGGCAAGATCATTCCCGCGCCGCCGGTCGCGTCCGCGCCGGTGGTCGCGATCCCGAAGCCGCCCGCGGGCGAGCGCTACACGCCGGTGATCGTCCCGAACGGTCACACGCTGCCGTTCAAGAAGCAGGGTGGCGTCAAGGTGTTCCACCTCGTCGCGGGCCCGGTGAAGCACCAGTTCGCGCCCGGGCTCGAGGTCGAGGCGTGGGGCTACAACGGCACGACGCCGGGTCCGCTGATCGAGGCGGTTGTCGGCGATCGCGTCCGGATCTACGTCACGAACAAGCTGCCCGAGCCGACGACCGTGCACTGGCACGGCATGTTCGTGCCGAACGGCATGGACGGCGTCGGCGGCCTGACCCAGGACAACATCAAGCCGGGCACGACGTTCAAGTACGAGTTCACGCTCGAGAAGCCGGGCACGTTCATGTACCACCCGCACTTCGACGAGATGACGCAGATCGCGCTCGGCATGGTCGGCATGTTCGTCGTCCATCCGAAGCAGCCTGAAGGCCGGCGCGTGCGCGACTTCTCGCTGATGGCGCACGAGTGGAAGGTGCCGATCGGCGCCGCGCGTCCCGATCCGCTCGCGATGAACGACTTCAACGTGCTGACGTTCAACAGCAAGGCGTTCCCGGGCACCGCGCCGCTCGCCGTCGAGGTCGGCGACCTCGTACGGATCCGGCTCGGCAACCTCGGGCCGATGGATCACCACCCGATCCATCTCCACGGCTACGCGTTTCATGTCGTCGAGACCGACGGTGGCCGCGTGCCGCCGGGAGCGCGGTGGCCGGAGACGACGGTGCTCGTGCCGGTCGGCAGCGTGCGCGTGATCGAGTTCGTCGCCGACACGCCGGGCGACTGGGCGTTGCACTGCCACATGACCCATCACGTGATGAACCAGATGGGGCACGACGCGCCGAACCTGATCGGCACCGACGTCAAGGGCATCGACGACAAGGTCGGCAAGCTCGTCCCCGGCTACATGACGATGGGCGAGACCGGCATGGGCGACATGATGACGATGAAGCAGCCGCGCAACTCGATCTCGATGATGGGCGGCAAGGGCCCGTTCGATCAGATCGACATGGGCGGCATGTTCACGATCGTGAAGGTCCGCAAGCAGCTCACCGCGGACAACGCCGCGGGTTGGTACGAGCACCCCGCAGGCACCGTGGCCGACGTCGCCTCCGACGCCGACCTCGCACGCGACGGGATCAAGATCTAAGGAGAACCAGATGACACGTGCATTCCCGATTCTGCTCAGCTTCGTGCTCGCCGCGTGCGGTGGATCGAAGCCGGCACCGAAGACGACACCGGTCGAGCCGACCACGCCACCGAGCGAGCCGGTCGCCACCGGATCCGCGACCGCGCCGACGCCGCCGGCCGAGCCACCGACCGAGCCCGCGCCTGCCGAGCCGGCGAAGGATCCGAAGGCCGAGCTGCTCGCCGCCGAGACGACCGCGTGGGACAAGGCGAAGCCGGTGTTCGAGAAGTACTGCGCGAGCTGCCACACGAAGGCCGGCAAGAAGTCGGCGAAGAAGAAGCTCGACCACTTCGACATGGACAGCTATCCGCCGGGCGGTCACCACACCGCGACGATCGGGTTCACGATCCGCGACGTCCTCGGGATCAGCGGCAAGAAGGCGACGATGCCGTACGATCATCCGGGCACCGTGAAGGGCGACGACCTCGCCGCGATCAAGGCATGGACGGACGCGTGGGAAGCGGCCGAGAAGGGTGGCGCACACCCCGCGAAGGCGAAGTCGTGAGGCGCGCGGCGCTGCTGCTCGCGCTCGTCGCGGCGTGCGGCAAGTCGGAGTCGTCGACGAAGCACGAGCAGGTCGAGTCCGCGCCGGTCGTGAAGCCCGAGCCGCCGCCGGCGCCCGAGCCCGCAACGCCGAAGAGCACGGGACCGTACTCGCTCGCGATCACGCCGAAGACCGAGCTCGCCGCGGGCAAGCCGCTGCAGCTCGAGCTCGAGCTGCGCGATGGTGCCGGCCAGCGCGTGCGCGCGCTCGACGTCGTGCACGAGAAGCTGGTGCACCTGATCGTCGTCTCGAACGACCTCGGGTTCTTCACGCACGAGCACCCGACGCGCCGCGACGACGGGCTGCTCGATCAGACGCTCACGCTGCCGAGCGCGGGCGGCTACACGGTGTACGCGGACTTCACGCCGACCGGCGGCAAGAACGCGGTCGTGTCCGCCGAGCTCGCGATCCCCGGCAAGGCACCGCCGGCGGTCAAGCTCGCTCCGGTCAAGCTACCGGCCGAGGCGAAGCAGGGCGCGTTCACGGTCGCGCTGCGCACCGAGAAGCCGCTCGCCGCCGGCGGTGACACGCTGCTCGACTTCGAGATCCGCGACGCGAACGGCGTCGTCACCGATCTGCGCGACTACCTCGGCGCGAAGGGCCACTGCGTGATCCTCAGCGCGGATCGCGCGGCGTACCTGCACAGCCATCCGATGGGCACGCCCGACGGCAAGGTGCGGTTCCACACGATCGTGCCGAAGCCCGGCACGTACAAGCTGTGGGCCGAGTTCCGGCCGCGCGGCGAGCCGCTCCGCGTCAGCTTCACGCTCGATGTTCCGGGCGGCACGCCCGGCGCGGCGGCGGGCGCGGCGCACCACGACCACGGGGATCACGAGCACAGCCACAAGTGACCGACGAGACGCGACGACTGCGCAGCACCACCGGCCGCCGCATCCTGGCGGCATTCGCCGGCGTGCTGGTGCTGTTCGCCGCGGCGCTCGGCGTCGAGCTGATCGCGCTGCGCCGGATCGCCGACGCCGAGGCGGAGGTCGCGCGCTTCGATCACGCGAAGCACGCCGGCCACATGGCGGCGGCGCAGGTGCGCGAGCAGTACATCCACCAGGCGCACACGCTGATCGAGCTCGGCGAAGGTCACCTCGAGCACTACGGCAAGGTCGTCGAGGCGACGCGCCAGACGATCGCGCACCTGCAGGCGGTCGCCGAGACGCCGGCGGATCGCGGGCTCGTCGCGCAGATGGCCGCGCTCGCCGAGCAGAACGACCGCGACTTCCGCGCGCGCGTGGTGCCTGCGATCCGCGGTGGCGACCGCGTCGCGATCGCGCAGCTCGGCGAGCAGCTCGAGGCGGTCGTCGATCGCGTCGTCGAGCTCAACGCGCAGCTCAACACGAGCCTCGAGGCGCGCAGCATCGCGGCCCGCGATCGCGCCGACGATCTGCGAGCGCAGGCGCGCGGCGCGACGATCGCCTGCTTCGCGCTCGCGATCGTGCTCGCGGCCGGCCTCGGGTGGTGGCTGACGCGCACGATCGTCCGCCGCGTCGAGAGCCTGCGCCAGGGTGCGCGCCGGATCGGCGCCGGCGATCTCGCGGCGCGGATCGAGCTGCCCGGCAACGACGAGCTGAGCGAGCTCGCGACGTCGTTCAACCAGATGGCCGAGAGCCTGGCGCGCGAGCAGGCCGCGCTCGTGCGGTCGCAGAAGCTCGCGTCGATCGGCCAGGTCGCCGCGGGCGTCGCGCACGAGCTCAACAACCCGCTGTCGGTGATCCTCGGCTACACGAAGCTGCTGCGCCAGGAGCCTGGAAGCCAGGCCGAGGAGCTCGCGATCATCGACGACGAGGCGCGGCAGTGTCAGCGCATCGTCGCCGAGCTGCTCGATCTCGCGCGCCCGCACCGGCTCGAGGTCCAGCCGGTCGATCTGACGACGCTCGCGCGCGAGGCGGTCGAGCGGCTCGAGGAGTCCGGCGCGGTCCGCGATCGCGCGGTCGAGGTGCTCGCGACCGAGCCGGTGATCGTGCCGGCCGATGCCGGGCGGCTGCGCCAGGTGATCGCGAACGTCGTCGTCAACGCGGCGGAGGCGACCGCGCCGACCGGCAAGATCACGATCGACGCGCGCGCCGAGGCCGATCGCGCGATCCTCACGATCGCCGACGACGGGCCGGGGATCCCGCCGGAGCTGCTCGCCCAGATCTTCGACCCGTTCGTGACGACGAAGCCGCACGGCACCGGGCTCGGGCTCGCGATCGCGCAGGCGATCGTCGACGCGCACGGCGGCCGGATCACGATCGCGTCGTCGGCCGAGGCTGGCACGCGCGTGTCACTGCAGCTGCCGCGGCCTGAGGGGCAGCTCGCATGAAGCCGCGCGCGCTCGTCGTCGACGACAAGGACAACATCGTCAAGCTGCTCGCGCGCATCCTCGCGCCCGAGTTCGAGGTCGCGACGGCAAGCGACGGCACGCGCGCACTCGCGCTGATCGCGGCCCAGCCGTTCGACGTCGTGCTGAGCGACATCCGCATGCCAGGCGCCGACGGCATGGCCGTGCTGCAGGAGACGAAGCGGCTGCAGCCCGATGCCGAGGTGATCCTGATGACCGCGTTCGCGACCGTGCAGGCCGCGGTCGAGGCGATGAAGCAGGGCGCGTACGACTATCTCCAGAAGCCGTTCGAGCCCGACGAGGCGTTGCTGCTCGCGCGTCGCGCGGCCGAGCGCAAGCAGCTGCGTGCCCAGGCGCGCGATCTCGCGGCGGCGCTCGCGAACGCGCACCGGTTCGAGAACGTGATCGCCGAGAGCCCGTCGATGCGGCGCGTGCTCGAGCTCGTCGAGCGTGCGGCCGCGAGCGACGTCACCGTGCTGATCACGGGCGAGAGCGGCGTCGGCAAGGAGGTGATCGCGCACGCGATCCACGGCGCGAGCCCGCGCGGTGCGCAGCGGTTCGTCGCGATCAACTGCGGCGCGATGCCCGAGCCACTGTTCGAGGCCGAGCTGTTCGGCTACGGCAAGGGCGCGTTCACCGGCGCGCAGGGCGAGCACCGGGGGCTGTTCGAGCAGGCGGATGGCGGCACGCTGTTCCTCGACGAGATCGGCGAGCTGCCGCTCGCGATGCAGGTCAAGCTCAACCGCGCGTTGCAGCAGCGCACGATCCGGCGGGTCGGCGAGACCGCCGAGCGCCCGGTCGACGTCCGCGTGATCGCGGCGACGAACGTCGATCTGAAGGCCGCCGTCAGCGCGGGACGCTTCCGCGAGGATCTGTTCTACCGGCTCGACGTGTTTCCGATCCGCGTGCCGCCGCTGCGCGAGCGCAAGCAGGACATCCCGCTGCTCGCCGCGCTGTTCGTCGACCGCCATCGCAAGTCGCACCAGGCCGACGGCTTCACGCCCGACGCGCTCGCCGTGCTGCTCGAGCATGACTGGCCCGGCAACGTCCGCGAGCTCGAGAACCTCGTGCAGCGCGCGCTCGCGGTCAGCGATGGTCCAAAGCTGACGGTGGACGCGTTCGCGCCGCTCACCGGTCGCGCCACGAGCCTGCCGCATCCCGAGACCCTGACGTATCGCGAGATGCTCGAGGCCACGCGCGAGCGAGCGACCCGCGAGTACCTCGTCGCGCTGATGAAGGACGTCGGCGGCAACGTCACGCAGGCGGCGGAGCGCGCCGGGATCGAGCGCGAGAGCATGCACCGCCTGCTCAAGAAGCACGGCGTGCGCTCGGAGGACTTCAAGAAGTGATCACTGCGCCTGCAGCAGCGCGCTCCGCGACAGCGAGAACCCCTGATCCGGCGTGAGCGTCGACCCGGTCTGCATCAGGTTGCTCTGGTTCGGCCCGGTGTCGTCGAGCGGATCGGGATAGATCTTGCCCGACACGCCGACGTTCGTGACGTGCTGGAGCGCGAGGAAGTGACTGACCTCGTGCGCGATCACGACCGCGAGCGTGCCGTCGGCGGCGTTCGGGCGGACCAGCACGCCGTAGTAGTAGCTGCCGCGCACCGGCGGGCCCGGCGTGCCGAGCGACAGCCCGGCGATCCCGAACGGCAGCGCGTCGACGACGAACACGTCGAGCGCGGCCGCAGACACGTTGCTCCCGACGAGCGCTGGCAGCTTCGCCGACATGCTCGCCGGGGCTTCTTGCGGCTCGGTCGACTCGGTGATCGTCGACAGCCCGGTGCCGCGCAGCTCGACGCTGCTGTCGATCACGACCGTGATCCCGACCTGGCCGAAGATGCCCTGCAGCTCGTCGAGAAAGCTCGGTGGCGACGGGATCGTCAGCGTCTCGGACACCGCGATCAGGTTCAGGTGCAACGTCTTGCCGCCGTCGTCCTCGGGCATCAGCACCTCGACGTGCACCGGGCCCGGGCGATCCGACGCGATCCGCAGCGTGGCTTCACCCGGCGTCGCCGCCTGATCGGGGCGGTACGGATAGACGTGCGTGAACGTGCCGAGCCGGATCGTCTGGTACAGCCCGCCCGCCATCTGGCCGACCTGCTCGACGTCGTAGCTCGCGCGCATCGCGGTGCCCGGCGGCGTCGCGAGATCGAGCCCGACGCGCTCGACGCCATCCGCGGTCTGCAGCGCACCGAGCGCGTACAGCGCGTCGTCCGCACCGGTCGCGACGATCGTCATCGAGCGCGTGGTCTCGGGCACGACGAACGTGAACGGCTCGCTGAACCCGGTCGCGTCGATCGCGAGGTCGGCGCTCACCTGGCGCGGCGGGGGCGTGGCATCGGCGGGCGGGGCATCGTCGCCGCCGCCGCAGCCGGCCAGGGTGCACGTGATCACGGCGAGGGCGAGGCGCATCGCGGCGAACAAACGACAATCCGGGGCCCGCTGCAAGCCCGATCGAAACGTGGTAACGGCGAGGCATGAAGAACGTGCTCGCCATCGTCGCCGTCGCCTCGCTCGCCGTGGCGTGCAGCAAGAAGCAAGACGCCGCGCCCGCATCCGGCTCTGCCGCGGCCGGTTCGGCCGCGCCGAAGGCCGCCGATCCGTCGAAGCTCGACATCGCGGTCACCGACAAGGGCTTCGAGCCCGACAACGTCGAGGTCTCGGCGGGCAAGCCGGTGACGCTCGTGTTCACGCGCAAGACCGACGACACGTGCATCAAGCAGGTCGTGCTGACGATGGACGACGGCAAGAAGGTCTTGAAGGACCTGCCGCTCAACACGCCCGTCGAGCTCGCGGCGACGTTCCCGAAGCCCGGCAAGCTCGGCTTCGCGTGCGGGATGGACATGATGAAGGGCACCGTCGTCGTCCGCTGAGCCGCGCGTGCTCCGCCTGCTCAGCGCGTCAGCAGCACCTTCAGCACGCCCGGTCGCGCCGCGGTCTGCATCGCCTGCTCGCCACGATCGAGCGACACGACCTCGCTGATCAGCGGATCGAGGTCGATCGCGCCGCGCGCGAGCAGCTCGAGCGCGGGTGCGAACCGGCCGCACCGCGAGCCGATCACGGTGATCTCCTCGACGACGACGCGCGCCGCCTCGATCGGTGTCGCGCCGTGGAACGTCGACTTGAGGACGAGCGTGCCTTGCGGGCGCAGCAGGTCGAGCGCGAGCTCGAAGCCCGCCGCGCTGCCGGACGCCTCGACGACGACGTCGAACACGCGGCCGCGCCGCCTCGCATCGTCGACGAGCTCCGTCTCGAGGCCGCGTGCGAGCGCGAGCTTGTCCGCGTGCTTGCCGACGACGAGCGGTGCGTGTCCGGCGGCCGCGAGCACGAACGCGCACAGCAGCCCGAGCTTGCCGTCGCCGATCACCGCGACGCGCGCACCGGGCGCGATCGGGCAGCGCTCGAGCACGCCACAGGCCGCGGCGAGCGGCTCGACGAACACGGCATGCGCGTCGGACACCGCGTCGGGAACGCGCAGCAGGTTGCGTGCGGGCAGCCGGAGGTGATCGGCATGCGCACCGTCGCGGCCGACGATCCCGAGCACGGTGCGCGTGCTGCAGTGCCGCGGATCGCCCGCCGCGCAGCGCTCGCACGTGCCGCAGCCTGCGTTGATCTCGCCGACGACGCGCGTGCCCCTCGGCAGCGTGCCGCCGCTCGGATCCTCGATGACCCCGACGAACTCGTGGCCGATCGTGCCGCGAAATCCGGCATAGCCGCGCGCGATCTCGAGATCGGTGTTGCAGAGCCCCGACATCACGACGCGGACGGTCGCCTCGCCCGCCGCCTCGGGCGCCGGGACATCGACGAGGTGGGTCCCGTCGTCGCCGACGCGGAGTGCACGCATGACGACATTGTATCCCGTCGCGGATCACGCGTGCTTCACGCGGCCGCCATGGAGCGCTCACCCGACGGACGTCGAGACTGGCTGCATGTTCAAGCCCGTGCTCGTCGCGATGATCGTGCTCGCTGCCGCACCGCTCGCCCGCGCAGATGACGCTGCACCACCGGCCGAGCAGGTGCTCGATCTCGAGGCACCCGGCATGGTCCCGGCGACTCCACCACCGCCGCCGATCGTGCTCGCCCCGCTGCCGCGTCCCGCCGAGCCGATCGATCACAAGTCGACATGTCTGTTCGGTCGCCCGCAACCGCACTGCGGATCGGTGTTCGTGATCGAGGCCGGATACCGCGCCGGCACCGACGTGACCTCGACGTTCGACATCGGCATCCTCGCGAACGTCACGCGCGACGATGCGGTCGGCGCGACGATCGGTGGGCTCGTGATGACGTCACGTGACGAGACCGAGCACGCGATCGGCAGCGGCGTCGTCAAGCTGCGCTATCGCAGGTGGCTCGCCGGCGATGGTGGCCTCGCGTTCGACGTGTCGGTCGGTGGCAGCCAGCGCGGTGGGGTCGGCGAGGTTGCGATCGGATACGGCGATCTGTTCGCCCTGACAGCGGGTGCGCAGCGGTTCGAGGCCGAGGGTGATCACGCGGCATCCGCGAACGTCGGTGTGCGCGTCGGCGCGCTTCCGATCCTGAGCGCGCTCTACGTGCTCGGCACCATCGTCGCGCACTGACCGCGTGCTAGGGTCGCGCGGCAATGGCCGACCCGAAGTCGATGGACAAGATCATGGCGCTCTGCAAGCGCCGCGGCTTCATCTATCAAGCGTCCGACATCTACGGTGGCATCAACGGCTTCTGGGACTACGGGCCGCTCGGCGCGCAGCTGAAGAAGAACCTGCGCGATCTGTGGTGGCAGGACGTCGTGATGAATCCGTGCGGCGGCGCGGCCGGCCCCGACGGCAAGCCGGTCGAGATCGTCGGTCTCGACAGCTGCATCATCCAGCACCCGAAGGTGTGGGTCGCGAGCGGCCACACCGAGACGTTCCACGATCCGATGGTCGACTGCCGCGAGACGAAGGCGCGCTATCGCTTCGATCACGTCAGCGTCTACGTGCCGGCGACCGAGGTCGAGAGCAACAAGCCGTTCTTCGCGTTCATCGCCGGCACGCCGAGCGAGGGCAAGCAGCTGAAGAAGGCCGAGAAGGCGTACGGCACGGTCAAGACCGTCCCGCTGTCCGCGATCCCGCAGGACACGTGGACGCGCGTGCTCGCGCCCGAGGCCGAGAAGACGGGCTCGCTCACCGAGCCGCGTGCGTTCAACCTGATGTTCAAGACGTACGTCGGCGCGACCGCGACCGAGGACGACGTCGCGTACCTGCGTCCAGAGACCGCGCAGGGCATCTTCATTCACTTCAAGAACGTCGTCGATTCGACGCGCGTCAAGGTGCCGTTCGGGATCGCGCAGACCGGCAAGGCATTTCGCAACGAGGTCACGCCGCGCAACTTCACGTTCCGCTCGCGCGAGTTCGAGCAGATGGAGATCGAGTTCTTCTGCCATCCATCGGAGGCGCGCGCCTGGTACGAGTTCTGGCGCACGGCGCGGCTCGCGTGGTGGAAGTCGATCGGCCTCGCCGGCGAGAACCTGCGGATCCGCGAGCAGAGCCGGGACGAGCTCGCGCACTACGCGAAGGACGGCGCGGGCACGAGTGACATCGAGTACCGGTTCCCGTTCACCGCGCCCGACTTCGGCGAGATCGAGGGCGTCGCGCATCGCGCCGACTTCGATCTCGCGACGCACCAGAAGCACAGCAAGGCGAAGCTCGAGTACTTCGATGCCGATCGCGGCGAGCTGCTACCGAATGGCGGCAAGAAGGGCGAGCGCTACCTGCCGCACGTGATCGAGCCGTCCGCCGGTCTTGATCGCGGCGTGCTCGCCGTGCTCTGCGAGGCGTTCACCGAGGATCCGTCGCGGCCGAGCCCGGAGCTGCTGAAGCTCGACCCGAAGCTCGCGCCGATCAAGGCCGCGATCTTCCCGCTCGTCGCGAAGGAGGGCATGCCCGAGGTCAGCGAGCGGCTGCACCGCGAGGTGTCGCGCGAGCTGTGGCGGCACGGCTTCGTCGAGCACGACGTCAAGGCGACGATCGGCAAGCGCTACGCGCGCATGGACGAGGCCGGCTGTCCGTACTGCTTCACGATCGATGGCCAGACGCTCCAGGATCAGACCGTGACCGTGCGCGATCGCGATACCGGCCAGCAGGCGCGCGTCGCGCTGACCGCGGTCGTGCCGTACCTGCGCGAGAAGCTCGGGCTGTAGCGAGAAGCGCGCGACAGTTTCTGCCATCGATGTCGCGTTCGCGCATGTCGTGCGTCTGCATGCGCATGATGAAACGACTCGCCTTGATGATCGTGCTCGCCGCGTGTGGCGGCTCCTCGACGACGATCCGCAATCACGCACCTCCGCCACAGGGCAAACCCGACCCGCACGCGCAGGGCCTCGCCGCGGGCATGAAGGCGCAGCAACTGACGCCGATCCAGCTCGAGCGCGTGAAGCGCGAGATGACGTCGGCATTTCCGCAGCGGCCGCGCGTGATCGGCGGCGAGCTGGTGCTCGTCGAGACCGCCGGCTGGCAGAGCGAGCCCGCGATGTTCGCGCGCCGCGAGTCCGACGGAGCGATCGTCATGATCGCGCCGCGTCCGCGCAAGATCGTGCACGAGGTCGCTGCCGGCTGCCGCACGTTTGCCGGCGGACGCGCGTGGTTCGAGGAGGTGCGCTACCGGCTGCCGCCCGGCGAGACGTTCGGCGGCATCGTCGAGGTGCCCTACGAGGAGCACGTCGACGTCCCGCGGTATTCGGACAGGCAACCCGACGGCTCGCCGTGTCCGCCGCCGGCGATCGATTGATCTCGGCCGCTTGCGACGCGTAAGTCGGCGGCGGGGTCCAGCGTTGATCTGCCATGTTGCGTGTACTGTTCCTCGTTACCCTCGTCGCCTGTTCGTCGTCCTCGAAACCCATGCACACCACGCCGCCGGGTGGTGCGGCGACCGGCACGCTGACCGGCACGGTCAGCTTTGTCGGCACGCCGTGCGAGGAGCCGAAAGGCCCGCCGTGCGACGGCGCGATGCCGAACTACGAGGTCGTGGTCTATGCCGCGGACGGCACGACGGTCGCGGGCAAGGCGAAGACCGGCGCCGACGGCACGTTCTCGCTCGACCTGCCGGCCGGCACGTACGTCATCTTCACGCAGGCCGGCATCAAGGACACCGACCGCGCGCGCCAGGACGTCACGGTGTCGCGCGACGCGCTCGCGAAGGTCGAGCTGCGCGTCGACACCGGCGTCCGCTGATCAGGTCGCGCGCCCGAGCAGCTCGGTCGCGAACGTGACGAACGCGCGGACGCGCGGCGCGCTGTGCCGGCCCGGCGCGCACAGTAGCGCCATCGGTGGCCCCGCGGCTGCGTGGTCGGCGAGGATCTCGACGAGCTGACCGCGCGCGATCGCCGGCTGCAGCATGAAGTCCATCGCCTGGACGATGCCGGCGCCCGCGATCGCCGCGGCGACGAGCGACTCGCCGTGATCGGCCGCGAGCGCACCGGTCGGCGCGAGCTTGCGATCGCGAAACACGTACGGCTGCGTGCGACCGGCGGGCGTCACGAACGCGAGCAGCGCGTGATCCGCGAGCTCGTCGGGCCGTGCCGGGGTACCACGTCGCGCGAGGTAGCTCGGCGCCGCGGCGGTGAGGTGGCGCGGCGTGCGCAGCGCCCACCGGATCAGTCGCGAGTCGGCGACGTCGCCGATCCGGATCGCGAGATCGATGTTCTCGTCGGCGAGTCGCACGCTGCGATCGGTGACGATCGCGTGCACCGCGAGCCCGGGATGCGGCGCGAGCAGGCGCGGCAGTGCTGGCAGCACGACCGGGCCGAGCGGCAGTGGCATCGACACGCGCAGCAGCCCGCGCGGGGCGCGGTGGCTCGTCGCGACGGTGTTGCGGGCAGCGCGGGCGCGCTCGACGGCCTCGCGGCACAGCGGCAGGAACGCCTCGCCCTCGGTGGTCAACGTCACCCGCCGCGACGTGCGATGGAGCAGGCGGACGCCGAGCTCGGCCTCGAGCTTCGCGACCATCTTGCTGACGGCGGAGACCGTGACGCCGAGCGTCCGCGCCGCCTGGCTGAAGCTGCGCGCCTCCGCGGTGGCGAGGAACGGCACGAGGCCCGCGAACGCGTCGATCGTTTCCATTCTGGAAACCATAGCTTGCTCTGGATGCGGATTGTGGACTCTGAGGCGACGACGCACGTTGAGCGCATATGAAGATCCTCATCACCGGTGCCACCGGCACCATCGGTCGTCATCTGGTCCAGGAGCTGATCGCCGGCGGCGTGCGGCCGCGCATGCTCGTCCGCGATCCCGCGAAGGTCGCGGCGCTCGGCGATGCGGTCGAGGTCGCGAGCGGCGATCTCGATCAGCCCGCCACCGTGCGCGCCGCGCTCGACGGGGTCACGGCCGCGTTCCTGCTCGGCAACAACGTCGAGCAGGAGGGCGCGTTCATCGCCGCGGCGAAGCAGGCCGGGGTGCGTCACGTCGTCCAGCTGTCGTCGGGCGGCGTGCCGTACAACGTCGCGGGCGGTGTCCAGCACGCGGCCGGCGAGCGGATCCTCCAGGACTCCGGGCTCGCGTGGACGATCCTGCGGCCGTGGGAGTTCTCGAGCAACACGCTGCAGTGGCTCGGCATGATCGGCGGCGGCGCGATCTTCGACCCGTGCGGTGACGGCGCGACGCCGGTGATCGATCCGCGCGACATCGCGGCGGTCGCGGCGAAGGTGCTCACGACCCCGGGGCACGACGGCAAGATCTACACGCTGACCGGGCCGGCCGCGGTCACGCGCACCGAGATGGTCGAGACGCTCGCGTCCGTGATCGGCAAGCCGCTGCGCTACGTCGCGATCCCGAACAGCGCGTTTCGCGAGCAGCTCGCGAAGTTCATGCCGGCGGCGTTCATCGGACCGGTCGCGGACTACATGCAGCTCGTCGCCGACGGCAAGCTGGCGGCCGTGACCGACGACGTGCCGCGGCTACTCGGCCGGCCGGCGCGCCCGTTCGCGGAGTGGGCGCGCGATCACGCGGCCGCGTTCAGCCCAGCGCCTTGAGCGCGGTCAGCAGCAGGACGCCGCCGAGGATCGACAGCACGGTCGACGCGGTGACCTCGCGCTTGTTGTTCGTCGCGAGATAGACGACGAGGCCGCAGATCAGCAGCGTCGCGCCGATCACGAGGCCCTCCGACGCCTGCTTGATCGGCCACCGGATCACGCCGAGCTGGACCGTCAGCCACACCGCGCTCGCGATCACGGCGATCAGCTCGAAGATGCGCTTCTTGCCGGCCATCAGCAGCAGGATCGAGGACACCACCGCGGCGATCGGGAGCAATATGAGCGTGTCGATCTTCATGCGGTGAGCGTATCAGCCGCTCGATGTCGGAGGGCCAGCCGCGAGCTCGGCGTCGAGCCGCTGTGTGTCGAGGTCGTCGCACCACCGCGCAACAACCAGCGTGGCGACACCGTTGCCGATCACGTTCGTGAGCGCGCGCGCCTCCGACATGAAGCGATCGATGCCGACGATCACCGCGATCCCGGCCACCGGCACGTCGCCGACCGCGGCGAGCGTGGCCGCGAGCACGACCAGGCCGCTGCCGGTGACGCCGGCGGCGCCCTTCGACGTCAGCAGCAGCACGCCGAGCAGCGCGAGCTGATCGCCGAGATCGAGGTGCGTGTTCGTGGCCTGCGCGACGAACATCGACGCCATCGTCAGGTAGATCGACGTGCCGTCGAGGTTGAACGAATAGCCGGCCGGGACGACGAGCCCCACCGTGCCCTGGCCGGCGCCGAGCCGCTCGAGCTTGTCGATCATGCGCGGCAGCACCGATTCCGACGACGACGTGCCGAGCACGATGAACAGCTCCTCGCGGATGTAGCGCAGGAACCGGACGATGCTGAAGCCGTGGACGCGGGCGACCGTACCGAGCACGCCGAAGATGAACAGCAGGCAGGTGCCATAGAAGCACGCCATCAGCTCGCCGAGCGAGACGAGCGCGTGCAGGCCGTGCGCGCCGACGGTGTACGCCATCGCACCGAACGCGCCGATCGGTGCCGCGTGCATGATGATGCCGACGATCTTGAAGATCACGTGCGACAGCCGGTCGACGAGATCGAGCACGGGCTGGCCACGCTCGCCGACCGCGTGGAGCGCGAAGCCGAACAGGATCGCGACGAGCAGCACCTGCAGGAGCTCGCCGTGCACGAACGCACCGACGAACGTGTCCGGGATGATGTCGAGGAAGAAGTCGAGCGTCGACTTGAGCTTGCCGGGGCCGGCGTACTTCGCGATCGAAGCCGGGTCGATCCGGCTCGGATCGATGTTCATCCCGGCGCCCGGCTTCACGACATTGACGATCACGAGGCCGATCACGAGCGCGACGGTGCTCGCGACCTCGAAGTAGAGCAGCGCCAGCCCGCCCGCCTTGCCGACGGACTTCATGCTCTTCATGCTCGCGATGCCGACGACGATCGTGCAAAAGATCAGCGGCGCGATCGTCATCTTGATCAGCTTGATGAACGCATCGCCGAGCGGCGCGAGCTTGGCCGCGAAGTCTGGATCGACCACGCCGACGATCACGCCGAGCGCGATCGCGACCAGCACGCGGAAGTACAGGGTCGTGTAGAACGGCGGCTTGTTCACGATTCGGGTGCGACGCGCTCGAGCGCCGCTCGCTCGAGCAGCCGCGTCATGGTCGCGAGCAGGTCCTCGATGCGGAATGGCTTCGCGAGGTACGCGTCGATCGACTGATGATCGAGGCGGATCCCCGTCATGTGCTGCTCCGGGTAGCCCGAGATGAACAGGGCGGGGAGGTTCGGGTGGCGGGCGCGGATGCGCTCGACGACCTGCCGGCCCGTGCTGCGCGGCATGATCATGTCGGTCACGATGATGTCGAACCGGCTGCGGCCGACGAGCGAGAGTGCCTCGCTGCCGCTCGCGGCCTCGACCACGACGTAGTGCGCTTCCTCGAGCGCGCGCCGCACGACCGTGCGAACCAGTTGCTCGTCCTCGACGAGCAGCACGCGGCCGTTGCGCAGCGGCGGGCGGGTCGCGGCGGAATGACTCTCTTGCGGTTGCGCGCCGTCGACGATCGGCAGGTAGACGTCGAATCGGGTACCGCGGCCGCGCGCGGTGTCGACCGCGATCGCGCCGTGGCTCTGCGCGACGATGCCGTAGACGGTCGCGAGCCCGAGGCCGGTGCCCTTGTCGAGCTCCTTCGTCGTGAAGAACGGCTCGAAGATCCGCGCGCGGGTCGCCGCGTCCATGCCGACGCCGGTGTCCTCGACCGACAGCTTGACGTAGGCCCCGGCGGCGAGATCGTGCTCGCCATCGCCGAGTTGCTCGCGCGAGGTCTCGAGCGACAGCGTGCCGCCGCTCGGCATCGCGTCGCGCGCGTTGACCGCGAGGTTCATCAGCACCTGCTCGAGATGGCCGGGGTCGATCCGCACGCTCGCGCCGCGGCTGTGCAGCGTCACCGACAGCGTGATGTCCTCGCCGATCAGTCGGCGCAGCATCGTCTCGGTCTGCTGGATGCTGATGTCGAAGTCGAGCAGCTGCGCCTGCGGTGCGTCGCGCCGGCTGAACGCGAGCAGCTGGCGCGTGAGTGTCGCGGCGCGGCTCGCTGCATTCGAGATGTCGTCGAGCTCGGGCCCGGGGTCGCGACCGCGGCGCAACCCACGGCGCGCGAGATCGAGCGACGTCGTGATCACCATCAGCAGGTTGTTGAAGTCGTGCGCGATGCCACCGGCGAGACGGCCGATCGCCTCCATCTTCTGCGAGTGGCGGAGCTGCTGCTCGAGCAGGCGATGCTCGGTGACATCGGCGACGAGCGCGAAGAACCCGAGCACCGCTCCAGATGGATCGCGATGTGGGACGTACGACACCGTCACCTCGCGATGGCCCGAGGGGAACGGCAGCGTGGCCTCGAACTCGACATGCTCGCCGGCGAGCACGCGGCGCAGTTGCGGCACGGCGGCCTCGTACGTCGCGCGCGGCAGGATGTCGGCGATCTTGCGGCCGATGATGTTCGAGCGATCGAGCTGGAACATCTTCTCGTAGGCGCGGTTGACGAGCCGGTAGCGCTCGTCGCGATCGACATAGCTGATCAGCACCGGCACGCCGTCGGTGACGAGCCGGTACTGCTCGTCGACCTGGCGCGCCGCCTCCGCGGAATGCCGGCGCTCGGTGATGTTGCGGACAATGACGATCACGCGCTCGCCGGCGACCGGCGCATAACGTGCCTCGAACCACTGGACGCCGGCCGCGCCATCGAGGCTGTACTCGATCGCGACGTGCTTGCCGGTGCGCAGCGCATCGCGGCCGGCCTGCTCCAGCTGCTCGCCGAGCAGCGGCGGGAACACCTCGCTCGGACGCTTGCCAAGAAACTGGTCGGGCGGCATCGCGAGGTGGGCGAGCGTCGGTGCGTCGTAATGGACGATGCGCGAATTGCTGTCGAGCCAGAAGTACAGATCCGGAAACGCGTCGATGATCGCGCGCAGCTCGGCGGTGCGACTCGCGAGTGCCGCCTCGCTCGCTCGCAGCGCGCTGACGTCGGCGTGCTCGCGGGTCGATGGCGGCTCGATCCACACCGCGATCGCATGCTCGCCGGTGCGGCGCAGCGTCCATCGTGTGCGGACCTGTGACGCCGCGAGCGTGAGGTCGACACGCTCCTCGCCACCGCCGCCCGCGACGCCGGTGCGCGCGCGGTCGAACGTGCCGCGATCGTCGGTCGCGAGCCAGCGCGCGAGGTCGCTGCCGATCACCGCCTCGCGCGATTGCGCCAGCAGGTCGCACGCGGTCGCCGTCGCGGCCACGACGCGCGCGGCATCGTCGATCACGAGCAGGCCGACCGGCGCATCGTCGAGCATCGCGCGAAGCTCGTCGGCTTCGATCCCGTCGCTGACCCCGGCGGCACGACCCGTCCACATACCGCGATCAGCATACTCGACTCGCGCGCCCGGCGCGGCTCGTAGACGGTCCGCTCGGCATGCGCGCCGCCGCGCAATGGACGCCCGTGCGTGTACGCTCTGCGAATGCGTCTCGCGCTGCTGCTCGTGCTCGCCGCCGCGTGCGGTAGCGACCTCGGTCCGCTCGACGTCGAGCTCGACACCGGCGTCGTGCGCGGCAGCGACGACGGGCAGGGCGTGCGCAGCTGGCTCGGCATTCCCTACGCGGCACCGCCGATCGACGAGCTGCGCTGGCGACCGCCGTCCCCGGCGGCGAGCTGGGACGGCGCGCGCGACGCGACGAAGCTCGGCGCGAAGTGCCCGCAGAACACGGTGATCACGCCTGGCGGCGGTGCCGAGGATTGCCTGTATCTCAACGTCTGGACGCCGTCGCCGGCACCGCACGACGCGCCGGTCATGGTCTGGATCCACGGCGGCGCGTTCGTGTTCGGTAGCGGCGGCGATGCGTTCTACGCCGGCAGCGAGCTCGCGCGCCTGCGCGGCGTCGTCGTCGTGACGATCAACTACCGGCTCGGCGGGCTCGGCTTCCTCGCACATCCCGCGCTCGCGGGCGAGGATCCCGCGCGCCCGAGCTCGGGCAACTACGGCCTGCTCGATCAGCTCGCCGCGCTCGCGTGGGTGCACCGCAACATCGCCGCGTTCGGCGGCGATCCGGCGCGCGTCACGCTGTTCGGCGAATCGGCCGGCGGGTTCTCGACGTGCGTCCACTACGCCTCCGCCGAGACCGCCGAGCTGTTCCAGTCCGCGGTCGTCGAGAGTGGCGCGTGCTCGTCGGCCGGGCTCGAGCAGACGCGCGAGCAGGCCGAAGCCGATGGCCTCGCGCTCGGTGACAAGCTCGGCTGTCCGGGCACCGGCGCGGACGCACTCGCGTGCCTGCGCGGCAAGAGCGATCTCGAGATCCTCGACGCGACCGCGCTGCCGCCGGTGACCCAGCAGCTGCCGGGCGGCTTCTTCTACGGCGAGGTGCCGGGCAACACGCTGCCGAACCTCGACGGGGTCGTGCTGCCGGCATCGATCGAGGCCCGGCTCGCCGGCGGCGCGTACCCGCCGCGGCCGCTCGTGATCGGCACGAACCGCGACGAGGGCACGCTGTTTCACTCGACGATCCTGTCGAACCCGATCGCGGACGAGACCGAGTACCGCGCCGCGCTCGCCCGCCGGTTCGGCGCGACCACCGCCGACGCGATCGTCTCGCGCTACCCGGTGTCCGCGTTCGGATCGGCAAATGCCGCACTCGCGGAGGTGTCGGGCGACGCGTTCTTCGTGTGTCCGGCGCGCCGCAATGCGCGTGCGGTGTCGCAAGTCGCAACGGTGTATCGCTACTCGTTCGAGCGCGCGCTCGAGCAGCCGCTGATCGCCGACCTCGGCGTGTTTCATTCCGGCGAGATCCCGTTCGTGTTCGGCCTCGATGACTTCCCGCTCGGCAAGCTCGGCAGCGGCGCGCCGCTGGCCGACGCGGTGCAAGGTTACTGGACGCGGTTTGCGGCGACCGGCGATCCGAACGGCGCCGACGCGCCGGCGTGGCCGCGCTACGACGCGACCGATCCGCTGCTCGTGCTCGATCTTCCGATCGCGGCGCGCCCGGATGCGAAGGCGGCGCAGTGCGACTTCTGGGACTCGCTGTGATCCGGCAGGCCGTATGCAGGGCACCGGATCGAGGTGTGCCCATGATGCTCGCTTGGATGATGATCGGAACAATCATCGTGACCGTCGTGCTCGCGTCGCTGATCACGCGTCACACGTAGCGTCCGCCGACCTCGCACGGATTGCGCGCCCGTTCATCAGCGGCGCACGCGCTGCAGCACGGCACGTGCGTCCGCGAGCTCGTGCTCGAACGCGGCGGGATCCGCCGACCAGGCCGTGATCGCGTGCTCGACGAGCTGGCGGGCCCGCGCGCGGTCGCGTCCGACGCCGACGAGTGCCTTCGCGAGGATCAGCTCGGCGCCCGCGACGCCCGCCGGATCGGGCTCGAGCTTGCGGTACGCCTCGAGGCCGGGCTCGATCTGCGCGAGCGCCTGCGCGGGATGCCCGTCGCGCAGCAGGGCATCCGCGAGCCCGACGCGCGCCTGGATCGCGAGCGGATCGCGCTCGCCGCCGGTCTTCACGAGCGCCTGGAACCCCTGCTCGATCGCGCGCCGGCCATCCGCGATCTGACCGAGCTCGAGCTGGATCTGGCCGCACAGCACGCGGACATCGCCGGTGTCGTACGCGTCGGGGCCGAACAGCTGGATGTGGTGCTCGAGCGCGACGGCGCACGCCTGATGCGCTTGCGCGTAGCGCTTGAGGCAGTATGCGGCGGTCGCCTCGTGCATCTTCATGCGCGGCGCGACGTACGCCTTGCCGAGCAGCGCGTCGAGCGCCGGCCGGTACTTGTCGACGAGCCGCAGCGTGTCCTCGTAGCGGCCGAGCTGGTTGTACGAATCGGCGAGCGTCGTCGCGAGCCCGAGCATACCGGGCGCGGCGGTCACCCGATCGACGATCGGCTGCAACACCTCGCGCCCTGCGTCGGGCTTGCCGGTGCTGTTGAGCGACGCGGCGTACGACGATCGGACGAAGCGCGCCTCGGCGTCGTCGCTGCCGAGCGCGACGATGAAGTCGTACGCGCGCGCGTGCAGCGTCATCGCGCGATCGAAGTGCGCGGCGCGGATCTCAACCGATCCCATCCACGCGACGATCACCGGATCGAACGGCGTGCGCGCGAGCAGCTGCTGCGCCTGGTCGACGAGCCGCGACGTCTCGTCCGGCTGCGACTGCGCGAGGACGTACGCCTTCGTGACGAGCCACGACGCGCGATCGCGAGGCGGGTTGCCGGCGCGATCGAGCGCCACGTCGGCCTGCGCGAGCAGATCGAGCGCGCGCTTGCCATCGGTCTCCGCCTGCTTGACGGCGAGCCGCAGCCACGCACGCTCGGCGACGGCGACGTGGCCATCGCGCTCGGCGGCGACCGCGATCTCGCGAATCTCGTCGCCGGCGCCGAGATCGACCCACTCGAGGCTCTTGCGGGCGAGCGCGACCTCGTGCACGAGCGGGCGGAACCCGATCGCGGCCGTCTTCGCCGCCGCGTCGTCGATCAGCTCCCGGGCCTGCTTCGGATCGCCCGGCGCCATGCGCACCGCATCACCGATCAGGAGCCGCGCCTCGACGACGGCGGCGCGCTGCGGCTCGGTCGGGTACAGCGCCGCGTTCGCAGCGGCGGCGTCGGACGCGCACTCGTACGGGATGTTGACCGGGCTCGCCTGTACCAGACGCTCGAACCGCGCGTGGTCGCCGCGCAGCAGCTTGTCGATCGACGCCGCGACGTGGGCGGCCGCACGATCGAAGCACTCCGCGCGGTCGTCGCGGTTCGCCGGCGCCGGATATCGCGCGCACTCGGCGGCGCGGGCCGCGGGGACCTCGCGCTCGAACCGCTCGAGCTCCGTGACCCAGCGCCTGCGGAACGGCTCGAGCGCCGGCGCGAGCGGTGCGTCCTGGAGGCGGCGCCGGACGTCGGCGAGCTGCAGCGCGACCGCGGGATCTCGATCGCACACCGACGCGGCCGCGCGCGTGCGCGAGCCGGTGCCGAGCGCGACCACCGCGACCGCAGCGAGCACGCCGGCCGCGGTCACGGCCGCGACGACGAGCTGCAGCGTGCGCCGGCGCCGGCGCCAATCGAGGGCGCGCAGCAGCTCGGTCATCGACGCGAACCGGTGCGCGGGCGTGATCGCGATCGCGCGGCGCAGCACGCGCTCGATCCAGCGCGGCGCCGCGCCTCGCTTGCCGGGCGCGCGCAGCGGTTCCTCCATCGCGGCGACGAGCTCGCCGATCGTCTGGCCGCGATACGGCCGCTCGCCGTACAGCGCCTCCCACAGGCTGACGCCGAACGCGAACACGTCGGTGCGCGCGTCGAGCGTGCCGGCATGCAGCTGCTCCGGCGCCATGTACGCGGGCGTGCCGATCAGCGCGCCGGTCGTCGTCAGATCGAGATCCGCCGGCGGGACACTCGACGCCTGCTCGACCGCCTCGACGGTGCGCGCGACGCCGAAGTCGGTGACGAGCACGCGCGCGACGCGACCGCCGCGCTCCTCGACGAGGACGTTGTCCGGCTTGAAGTCGCGATGGACGAGCCCGGCATCGTGCGCGGCCGCGAGCCCTTCGCCGGCGCGCACGAACACGTCGAGGATGTCGCGCCACGATCGAGGCGCGTCGGAGATCCACGATCGCAGCGTGCCGCCCTGCGCGAGCTCCATCGCGACGTACACGCGATCGCCATCGCGGCCGATGTCGTGGACGGTGATCACCGCGGGATGGCTCGCGCGTGCCTGCAGTCGCGACTCGCGGCGCAATCGCTCGGTCAGCTCCTCGATCGAGGTCCCGGCACGCGCGTGCACGAGCTTGAGCGCGACGGGCCGGTCGAGCTCGCAGTCGTGCGCGCGATACACGACACCCATGCCGCCCTGGCCGAGCTGATCGAGGATCCGGTAGCGACCGATCATCGTGCCGAGCGCGAGCCCGCTGACGCGATCGAGTGTGTGTGCCGGCGTGCCTTGCGCGAGATCCGTCGAGTACGTGCCGACCGGCCGCATCTGCGCGACGATCTCCCGGCACCGCGCGCATGCCGCCAGGTGGTCCGACAGATCGACGCCGACCGCGGTCCCGCCCCACGCGAACGACGCGAGCTGCGCGCGACTCGGATGCGCGCCCTCGGACCCTACCTCGGTCGGGTCATCCACCACCGATCCAGCGTACGGCGAGGCCGGGGTGGGATCAATCACGCCATTCGGGCGGGTTTTCGACGCACGCGGAGTATGCTGCGCGCGTGCGGATCGCGTGCATGTCAGGCGTTGGCCTCGTCGTCGCGATGGCCGCGACCGCACGTGCCGGCGAGGCGCGCGAGCTCGCGGCGCGCGAGGCGTTCACCGCCGGTGTGCTGCAGGCCGGCGGCGAGCCGCAGCCGTACGCGTCGCTCGCGACCGAGCTCGACGGCGCGCGCGTTCAGATCCGGATCGACGCGCTCGGCGACGTGCCGCTGTTCGATCGCGTGCACCTCGTGCTGCGCGTCGCCGACATCGCGAGCGCCGGTGACGCGAAGCCCGGCGCCGGCGTCGGCCTCGAGGTGCTGCGACGCGACCGCACGCGCGCGCTCGTGTACCTGCAGTACAAGCTCGAAGGCTTCTCGGAGCCCGAAGGCGAGCTCGAGGCGGTGTTCGCGATCGGCCATCAGCTCGGCGCGCTGCACGCGACCGCGAACGTCGCGTACGGCCAGGACTGGGAGGCGCGCGAGCGCGATGCCGAGCTCGCGCTCGCGGCGCACGTCGAGCCGGTGCGCGGCATGTTCGCCGGCGTGACCGCGCGCTATCGCGATGCGCTCGGCACTGCCGTCGAGCCGATCCGCCGGGATGGCTTCGCCGGCGCGACCGGGACCGTCACGTACGGCCGGATCGGCGTCACCCTGATGGGCGGCATCGCGATGGCGGAGACCGTCGAGGCGCGGCGCTACGGCCCGAGCGCGACGCTCGTGCTTGGCTCGGTGTTCTGAGCTATCGCATCATCGCGACGCCGCCGCTCTCGCGCGCGAGCGACTGCATCAGCGCGCCGTCCTGATCGATGCCGAGCCCGACGGTGTCGAACCGCACGCCACGCCGCATCTCGTCGCGTGCGCGCGCGAGCAGCTCGTTGCCGCCGCCGCCGGTGTTCGCGAGGCCGTCGGACAGCAGCACGACGCGCGCCGCGCCCATCGCGTACGCGAGCTCGAGCGCGGGCACCGCCGCCGTCGAGCCGCCCGGCTTGATGCCGGCGATGAACTGCTCGATCGCGGCGCGACTGGACGGCTGCAGCACGAGCATCGATCGCGACAGCGTCGCGATGTCGTCGTCGAACCAGATCACGTTGATCCGCGTGCCGTCCGGCATCATGCGCAGCGTGCGCACGAGCTCGGCCTTCGCCGCCTCGAGCTTCGTCGGCAGATGATTGCCGGTCGCGCTGTTCGCGACCTGCGCGCCGAGCCCGGCGAGCACCGCGCCGGTCTTGCTCATCCCGACCGACGATCCGGCGAACCCCGCCGCGACGCCGCTCATCGAGCCAGAGCGATCGAGCACGAACACGACGTCCTGCGCGCCGTCGAGCGGGACGCCGAAGAAGCTGATCCGGACGCTGACCTGGGCCTGGACCCCGCCGCCGCCGACCATGCCGACCGGCGGCGACGGCCGTGGCGCGAGCGGTGCGACTCCGACATATCCACCCGACTGGACGACACAACCGCTGACGACCACGGCGACGAGCAACGCGAGCAAACGCATGCCGATCGCCTCAGCAAGCCGAGGACCACCCGGTTTGCCGGCAACCGGTGGCAATTCGAGATGCGGCGTTCACGACCTGTGGTGCGGCCGCAACGCGCAGTTTTCACGGCGCCGGCATCTCCGCCGCCCAGCCGAGCGTGAAGTGGGACAGCCCGATCGCCTTCGCGCGATCGATCACGCGGCTCACGGCGCCGACCGGCACCTTGCGCTCCTCCTGGATCACGAGCTCGGTCTCCGGATCCTGGTCGTAGGCGTCCTGCAGCAGCTTGCCCAGCGCGGCGTCGTCCAGCCGCTTGCCGGCGACGAGCGCGGCGCCGGTCTTCGTGACCCGGATCGTGATCGGCGCGTGGTGCACGGCCCGCTTCGGTGGCTGCACGGCCGGGGGTGCGATCGGCGGCGCGGGCGCGACGGCGAGCGTGACATCCGGCGCGGCGCGCCCGAGCCGCTGATCGATCGCGCGCAGCATGATCTCCCGCGCGTGCGGGCTGAGCCGGGTCGCGCGATGCGAGTACGTCGCGTTCATGATCGTGTCCTCGGCACCATCGTGCTCCACGCCGAGGGTGTGACCGAGCTCGTGGATCAGCACGATCGCCGTCTTGTGGTGGCGCTTCGCCTCGAGCGCGAGCTCGCGCTCCTCGGCGCGCAGGTCGGCGAATGCCTCGGCGTACAGCGCGCGCTCCTTCAGATCGGCGTAGCCGCGCAGCACGACGTGCTTGCCGCCGAGGCTCGCGATCCCCAGGTCCTCGAACGTCGACGACACGAGCGGCAGCGACGACGTCAGCCCGATCACCGCGAAGACGTCGCGGCCGGGGTCGAGCTCCGCGAGCGCCAGCAGATCGTCAGCGAGCGTCGAGCCCGGCGTGTGGCGGTCCCACACGTTGTACTCGGCGACGAGCCGGATCCCGAACCACGGCGTCAACACGAGGTTCGCGAGCTCGAGCGGCTCCTCGAACGTGCGCTGCCAGCGAACGTTCTGCGCGCGGTACTGCTGATCCGCCCACACGCGGACCCGCTTCGTCGTGACCTCGCCGTGCCATTTCTCGTCGGTCACGAGGCGCGTCGGCGTCATCTCGCTCAGCGTGTCGTGCTGCGCTTGCTTCGCCGTCTTGCCGCTGCCGAACGTGCCGCCGCCCATGACGAGACATCCCGCGAGCACGACGGTCAGTCCGCACATCGCGATCATCGCTCCCACCCCTGTCCGCATACGCCCTCCCTCGAAGCTCGAGCCTCGATGATACACCGGCGGCTAGGGCTTGCGGGGCAGCTTCGCGAGCGTGACCGTGCGCTGCCCGAAGCCGGGCTTCGAGTTGCCGTGGACCGCGTTCGCGACGCGGGTCTGCGTGCTCGGGACGTCGACGACGAACGGGTGATGCAGCTCGGGCAGCGTCGCGACCGGATGCCACGCGAAGCCGGAGATCGTGCACTCGTACAGCGTCGCCTGCTTGATCTTCGGCAGCTTCGTCGGCGCGCACGTGCCGTCGAGGTGCTCGTGGATCGGATCGAGCTTGAACGTGATCGTCTTGCCGGTCGTCACCACGTCATGCAGCGGGTAGCTCTCGTCGACGTCGCCGCTCCACTCGCGCGTCTTCATGTCCGGCGCCCCATTCGGCGTCTTGCCGGCGACGAGCTGGCCGTCGACCGAGCTGCGCTTGCCGCGAACGTGCAGCATGTCGTGCTTGCCGTCGATCACGATCGTCACGGTGATCGTGCCGCGGACCGTCACCCAGCCGACGCCGTTCTGGTCGACGAAGTCATAGCTGACGTCACCGACCCACGTGCGTGGCGCCGCGTGCGCGACCGCCGTCGCCCCGAGGATCACGAGACCAGCCACCACGCGCACCGCTCGAGTGTAGCGCGCTACCGCTTGCGTGCGAGCAGGTAGCAGCGCTGGCTCGGATACTCGACGTCCGCGTACGGCTCGCGGTCGAGGCGTGCGACGAGCGCGAACCCGGCGCCGTCGACGGCGGCGATCACGGCGTCGGGCCGGTGCAGCATGAAGTCGAGCGACGTCGCGCAGCCGAACAGCTCCTCGACGTGCACGGTGTCGGTGCCGACGTGGAACGCGAGCGCGACGATCTTGCCCGGCGCGAGCACGCGATGAAACTCGCGCAGCGGCGCGGCGAGCTCGTCGTCGCGCACGTGGACGATCGCGTAGAACGCGACGACGCCGGCGAGCGCGCCGTCGGCGTACGGCAGCGCGAACATGTCGGCCTCGCGAAACGCGAGCGCCGGGTGACACGCGCGCGCCTCGGCGATCATCTCCGGCGACAGATCGATGCCCTCGACGCGAGCGCCGCGCGCCGCGAGGTATCGCGCGATCTGGCCGGGCCCGCAGCCGACATCGACGATCAGGCCGTCACCGGCGTGCGCGACGACCGCGTCGAGGAACCCGCGATCGAGTGGCTTGCCGGCGAGCTCGTCGATCAGGTGCTCGCGATACGCGCGCGCGACCGGCGCATAGCCGCGGCGCAGCACGTCGGCGCGAGGATCGGTCATGGCGCCACCGGGGTGCGCGCATGCGCTCGGTGCTGGCGGCGCGGATGCTGCAGCCGTGGCCGGACCATGCGGATCACCACTGCGATCACGGCTGTAACCCTCGCACAATGCGTGATCGGTTGCGGCAACTTCGATAGCCAGGAAGACGCAGACTGCGAAGGCGGCAAGTGCGATGGCCAGGGCGAGTTTGCCCGCGGCATCGTCACGCCGAAGAACCCGCTCGCGCTCAGCAATCCGCAGCAGGAGCGCGTCACGTGGCCCGTGTGGGGTAGCGCGTTCGACATCGACGAGACCGTCAAGGCGCGGATCGCGCTCGCGCCGACCGGCCAGGCCGGCCTCGTGTTCGCGCTGCCCGGGGATCCCGAGGAGCGGCGCGCGTTCGAGATGCAGTACACCGGGACCGAGTGGAAGCTCGCCGAGACCGTCGGTGGCGGCGCGCCGCTCCAGCAGGTCTCGCTCGGCAAGACGCTCGCGTCGCCGATCGTCGTCGAGGTCAGCAACACCGGCCGCACGATCAAGGTGCGCAGCGGTGGCCGGCTGCGCGGCTCGCTGACGTCGAAAGAAGCCGCCGCGCCCGAGGGGCCGATGGGCATCTACGTCCAGCTCGAGCCCGGCGCGCAGCTCGCGATCGACGACCTCGCGATCACGCAGCCGATGCCCGGCGCGCCCGAGCTCGGCACGCCGCTCAAGGCGCTCGCGAACGCGCGCGGACGCTCGCTCGGCTCGACGAGCGAGACCGGCGAGTGGCCACCGCGCCACGATCTCGCGTTCGAGTCGATGTACGCCGGCCAGTTCGACACCGCGGGCATCCTCGACTTCTACTGGACGACGACGCGCGGCGAGGACCCCGACTTCTACTTCCTGCCCGCCGACATGATGGTCAACTATGCGACCGTGCGCGGTCAGACGATCAATGGCTACTTCCTCGTCTGGGACGAGGAGCTGCCGGAGTGGGTCGGTCAGCTCGCCGAGTCCGAAGGCGCGGCCGGTCTCGGCGCGATGCTCGACAAGCACATCGAGACGATCGTGACGCGCTACCGCGGCCGCGTGAAGTCGTGGATCGTCGCGAACGAGTCGTTCCTTGGTCCCGACGAGAACGGCACGGCCAGCGCCGACTACGCCGATAACGTCTGGTACGGCACGCTCGGGCCCGACTACATCGCGCGCGCATTCCGCGTCGCGGACCAGTTCGATCCGACCGCGACGCTGATCTACAACGAGACCGGCGCCGAGGCCGAGGGCCCGAAGTCGGACTTCCTGTACGCGCGGATGGCCGAGCTCAAGCAGGGCGGGGTGCCGATCGACGCGGTCGGCTTGCAGTTCCACATCGACGCCGCGTCGCCGCCCGACATGGCCTCGGTCAAGCGCAACATGGAGCGGCTCGGCGCGCTCGGGCTCGACGTCCTCATCACGGAGCTCGACGTCAACCTCGCGAACCTGCCCGGCACCCACGACGAGCGGCTGAAGAAGCAGGCCGATCTGTTCGCCGCGGTCGCGCAGACCTGCCTCGCGGTGCCGGCGTGCAAGACGATCACGCTGTTCGGATTCAGCGACAAGCACGCCTGGGACGAGCTCGGCCCCGAGGTCTGCAAGACGTCGGGCTCGACCGGGCTGTGCTCCGAGCCCCTGATTCTGGATCGCGAGTACCAGCCGAAGCCGGCATATCAGTCGTTCCGCTCGACGCTGGAATACTAGATAGTCGGGGCGATGAGCCTGCCCGCCCTCAAGCAAGCCCTCGACACGCTCGACGAGAAGTCATACTGCACCGGCACGTACCGCCTCACCGAGCGGCTCGCGATCGCGCTGCCTGATGGCGACGTCGGCGCGGTCGACGATCCGAAGTTCGTCGAGTGGCTGCTCGCGCACGGCGAGCGTGCACCGTACGGCCACGGCGGGCAGACGAAGGTCGATCGGGACGTCCGCGATGCGCACCGGCTCGCCGCGCGGGGACAGGCGTCTGTCGCTGGCTTCGATCCCGCGGCGATCCTCGACGAGATCGAGGCGGTGCTGTCGCCCAGGTTCCACCTCCAGGCCCAGCTCACCGACGTGCTCGTCTATCCCGTCGACGGCAAGTTCGGGCGCCACAAGGACACGCCGCGCACGCCGGAGCTCGTCGGCACGCTGATCGTCGGCCTGCCGATCGCGCACACCGGCGGTGCGTTCGAGATCGACGACGGCCGCGGCGCCCAGGTGTTCGACTGGAGCGGCACGTCCGATCCGACGACGCTACCGTGGGTCGCGCTGTTCTCCGACGTCGACCACGAGATCAAGCCGGTCACGAGCGGCGCGCGCGTCACGCTCGTCTACGCGCTGTTCCAGACCGACCGGCCCAGGCCCGATCCGACGTGGGACGCGCGACGCGCGCAGCTGCGCCAGGCGTTCTCGCTGCTCGCGAACCAGCACGCATGGCCGGTGATGATCGCGTGCACGCGACAGGTGATCACCGACGTCGCCAAGACCGCGACCCACAGCATCCAGACATTGCGCGGCTTCGACCGCGATCTCGCGGACGCGCTCGTCGACGCAGGCTACCGGGTCACCGTACGGTCGTGCATCTGCGCGACGCCGAGCGAAGCTGCCGCGGACCGGCTGGCCTCCGCGGAGCTCTACAGCGTCGCGCGGCTCGCACGCCCGCTGACGCCGAAGGCGATCGAGAGCATGGACGAAGTCTTGACGTTTGCTGCCGAGCCCGAGAGTGACGAGGACGAAGACCTCAGCGAGTACTCGCTGTCGCCCTACATCCTCGACGAGGTCCAGATCGATCAGTGGGTGATCCGCGACCATGCGGCCGCGACGCTCGTCCACGAGGCGTCGTGCTTCTCGGATACCGGGTACTTCGGCAACGAGGCGTACGAGGCATGCATCTACACGCTCGCCGCGCTCGAGGTGTCGCGCTGACCGCCGGCGTCGATCACAACAGCTTCGCCATGTAGATCGCGGCCTCGCCCGGCATGTACGAGCCGTAGAACAGCCGGTCCGCGCCGACGAGCGCGTAGCCGAGTCGCTCGTACGCGGTGACGCCCGGCACGTTGACGCTGCTCGTCTCGAGCCAGACGTGGGTCGCGCCGACCGAGCGCCCGTGATCCTCGACGCGCTCGAGCAGCGCGCGCCCGACGCCGCGTCGCCGCCACGTCGGAGCGATGTAGAGGAACCACAGCACGAGGCGCTCGTGCCACGGCTCGTACTGCGCGGTCGCGAACCCGCGGATGCCGTCGTCGACGGCGACCCAGCCCGCGTTCCAGCGCGCCCACGGGGCGAACACCTCGCCGATCGAGTAGCGCTTCACGAGCGGCTCGTCGAGCGTGCGTTCGACGAGCTCGATCGAGCGGGCGCGCGTGACGACGTCGAACACCGTCGACGTCTCGAAGCTGGTGTCGATCGCCTCGACGCCCTTGCGATCGGTGGCGCGGACGAGCTCGCGGATCGTGATCGCCATCGCGCGACCGTACGCCGGTCACTCCGAGATCGCGACGTAGTAGTACGTCTCGTCGCCGTACACGTCCGCGGTCTGCTGCTTGTCGGTGATGACCTTCTTGCACAGGTTCTTGACGAGCTTGACGCCGTCCTTCGACAGGTAGTTGCGCGTCAGATCGAGGCACTCGAGGTGCGCGAGGGAGTCCTTCGCGGCGACGAGCGCCTTCGCACCCTCGTCGGTCATCGTGCCGAGCGAGAGGTCGAGCGTGTTGACCGTCTTCAGCACCTTCGCACCGGCGAGCGCGCGCGCGATGTCGTTCGCGAATTCGGAGTTCTTGAGCCCGAGATACTCGAGCTGCTTGAGGTCGCTGCGGTCGAGCAGCGGCTTGACCTCCTTGATCGAGCACTGCCCGCCGTAGCGATTCGTGCCGTAGTAGATCTCGAGGTGCTTGATCTTCGGCATCGTCGCGGTCGCGATGTTCTTGCCGCACGACTTCGACAGGCCGCCGGTGATGAACACGGCGCGCTCGAGCTCCGGCGCGACCATCTTGCCGACCTCGAACTCGCCGGTCTCGAGCTCGAGCACGCGCAGCTTCGGCACGCCCTTCCACAGCTTGCCGAGGTTGCCGGTGTGGTGCCAGCTGATCTGATCGACGTTGTCGCCGAACGTCAGCTTGCGCACCGTCGGCGGTGCCTTCTTGCCGAGCAGATCGATCAGGTCCTGGAGATCGTTCTCGTTCGGATCGCCGTTCGACATGAACGCGAATTCGACGACGTAGCGCCCGGACGGATGACTCAGCACCTGCTCGAGGATGTCGACGGTCTCGCCTTCGAAGCTCTCGTCGGAGTACTCGTCGTGGCTGAGCCGCACGCGATGGATGAAGCCGTTGCGCCACAGGAACGCCTCGCGGTGGACCTTCTGCCACTCCTTCTCCTGTGCCGGCGTGCGCAGGTGCGAGCGGCTATTGTTCCAGCCCTCGTCGTGGACCTGCTGGTTCTCGGCGAGCGGGCCGAGGAAGTAGTCGGCGTGCTTCTCGATCAGCGCCTTGGCCTGCTTGTCCTTGTACGCGAGCTGCAGCGAGATCAGCTCGCCGCGCGGATCGCCTTGCTCCTGCAGCCAGTCGCCGAACACCGCGTAGGCGTCGCGATCGGTCGGGTTCGCGACGATCGCGGCCTCGAGCGCGGGATTGCGCGCGTCGCGCACGAATGACTCGACCGGCGTGCCCTTCGCGGGCGTGCCCTTCGCCGTCTTCGCGGGCTTCGCCGGCTTGGCACCGACGAGCACGTAGCCCTTCTTCACCTTCTCGGCGACGAGCTTGTCGTGTTCCTTCTTCGCGTCGGCGTCCGACGAGAACTTCTTGATCGTCGTCTGACCGTTCGCGCCGATCTTGCCGTACGTCGTGGTGAACGACTTGCTGGCGAGGTTGATCTCCCAGAACTTGTTCGAGGTCCCCTGCGAGAATTCGTAACGCGGCATGACCTCCACGGTATCGCAGCCGTCGCGTGACGATCCGGGAGCGCGGGCGAAATCCGCGCGGCTCTGCGATAGTCGGGCGATGAAGGCGGCGTTCTGGTTCGGCGCGATCCTCGTGACCGCATGTGGCAGTGGCGCGGCACCGACGCCCGCGCCGTCGCCGCCGGCCCCGGCGCCCGCGATCGTCGCGACGCCCGACGCGCCGGAGCCCGATGCGCCGACCCTAGACGCGGCGGCGCCGCCGGATGCGGCCCCCGCGCCGATCGCGTGCAAGACCGACGACGACTGCTGGCTCGACGGCGTGACGCCGATCGCGCGGCCGACGTCCGAGCGGGGCAAGAAGCTGAAGCCGTGCAAGGACAGCGAGCGGATTCCCAAGTGCCGCGCACACGTGTGCACGGTGATCGCCTACAAGTGCTGATCAGCGGATCGCGAGCTCGAGGTACGCGCCGCCGAGCACGAGCCGCGCACGCTCGCGATCGCCGGCGGTGGTCTCGTAGAGCGTGAGCTCGCGCAGTCCGACGCGGACGAACACGCCGATCGCGGTCGTGTCGGTGATCCGGTGCGAGGCGGTCGCACCGACGGTCGGCAGTAGCCCGCCCTGCAACGCGAGCTGATCGACGTCGGGTTGCTCGGCGGCGAGATCCGGATCGGCGTGGTAACCGACGAGCTCGAGCCCGAGCTCGCCACCGATGCGCACGGCCCCGAGCGTGCCGCCCGCGGCGACGGCGAGCCGGCCGGTGCGGCCGTCGGCGAAGTACGTGTGGTTGTCGATGATCGCGTAGCCGCCGGCGACCGCGACGAAGCCACGCGCGCCGAGCGGGAACGTCGCGACGAGATCGACCTCGGGCGCTTCCCAGGTCAGCTGCTTCATCGTGCCGAACGCTGCCGAAACGCGCACCGCGATCGTCGGCGGCTCGGCCGCAGCCGGGCGGGCGAGCCGGGCGATCACGGCGAGCGCGACGAGCGTGCGCATCACGGCGCGACCAGGCGGTAGCCCGTGCAGCTGCTGCTCGCGACGTACTCGACCCCCGGCGCCGGTCCAAACGGCATCGGCTCCTTGAAGTCGGGGTGGTAGCAGTCGAGCACCTCGATCGGCTTGGCCTTCTTGTCGTTGCACTTCGTGCTCAGCGGGCGGCGCGCGTGCTTGCACTCGAGCGCGAGCTTCGCAGTCCCGGTCGAGACGTCGAGCACGAGTGCGGTGCCTTCGGTCGCCGAGCCGCGATAGCGCTGCGTGCCCTGCGCGGTCTCGACGACGAGTAGCGCCTCGTGCTCGTGATAGCGCAGCGTCCACGTCTCGGTGCGCTGCGCGGTGCTGTAGCGAAACACCCAGGCCGGTGCATTCGCGACGGCCTCGGGGACGCCGGCGTCGGGTGCGGCATCGAGCGCGGCGTCGGCGGGGGCGGGCTGTGCGGTCGCGGGGGGCCGCGGCGATGGCGGCGCCGAGCTACAGGCGGCGAGCGCGAGCGAGACGAAGAAGGTGCGCATGCTCGCGACGGATTGTCGATCGCGAGCCCGCGCATGCAAAGTCACCGGTCACGGATCCTCGAACCCGACGCGCGCGAGCCGGGCCGCGACGTCCGCGTGGAGCGCGTGCGCCTCCGCGATGTGGCCCGCCGCGACGAGCGCGACGACGGCCGTGAAGCCGGCGCACACCGCCATGCGCTCGGGATACGGGTACTCGATCGGCGGCAACTGCCGCATCACGTCGAGCGCGGCGAGCGGCTGTCCCGCTGCGACGAGCGCGCGGACGAGCCGGAGCTGGAGCTCTCCGCGATCGCCGGAGCTCAGCACGTCGCGCAGTGCCTGCACCATCGTGAGCGCCGGACCGAGCTGCCAGGCGGCGAGCATCGCGTTCAGATGATTTGCCGCGATGCGCTCGGGATAGCGCACGCCGCGCAGCAGCGGCGCGATCACGGGCGCGCAGCCGGCATGCATCGCCGCACCGACGAGGTTCGCGCGATAGTGCTCGCCGGGCACGACGCCCAGCACCTCGTCGAGCGTGGTCTCGCCGCGTGCGAGCCGCGCGCATTCGAGGACGAGCGCCGCCTCGTAGCAGACCGACAGGTTCGACGGGATCGTGTCGAACGTCGCCTCGGCCGCCGCGACGTCGCCGCGGCGGAGGTACGCGCGCACGAGCGCGAAGTTGACGTCGCCCGCCATCGCGGTCTCGATGAAGTCGTGGATGTCCTCCGAGCGGTCGCCCTCGGCGGCGTCGGGTTCCGGCGTGCCGAGCGCGCGGCGCGCGAGGTCGCGAAGCTGCGCGAGGTCGGTGGTCGTCGACGTGGCGACCTCGTCGAGCAGGTCGGAGATCGCCTTCGAGCGCTCGCTGCCCGGCATGCGCCCGATCGCGGTCCACGCGCGCTCGAGGTCACCGAGCCGTGCCCACGCGAACGCGAGCGCGCGTTGCTCGCGATTCGCACGCCAGTCCTCGCCGTCGTGCTCGAGCGTCCGCTGCTCGGCCCGCTCGACGAGCGCGCGGCCGGCGTCCGCCGAGACGCCGCGATACGCGAGCGCCGCGCACGCGGCGGCTGCCACGCTGCCGAGCCAGCGCGGATAGCCGGCCCAGTACTCCATGTCCGACATCAGGGCCCACTCGGCGGGCAGGCGATCGATCGCGTCGAGCGCGCCGCGCACATCCCCGTGCTGCGCTCGCCGCGCGAGCTCGTGCCCGAGGTACTCGTCGCGATAGCGGACGTCGGGGATCCACCGGACCCAGCGCTCCGCACGGACGCGATCGCCGCGCGCGAGCAGCTCGTAGGCACCCCACAGCCGGAGCCGCCAGTGCACGTCCGGCGTCGAGATCGCTTCGAGCACCGCGTCGACCTCGTCGACGAGCTGGCTACCGCGGCCGGTATCGAGCGCGGCGAGCATCGCGGGAAACGCGATCTCGGCGGGGCGGCCGGGCTTGTAGGTCGCGGGCTCGGTCGTCGGCAGCACGAGCGGGCCGCCGAACGCGATCGCCGCGGCCGCGTGCTCGGCGCGCAGCTGATCGGGGTCGAACGAGACGCTGCGCCATCCGGGCACCGCGCGGTCGAACCAGCTCGGGTCGCGGTCCACCGGGGTCGGCATCGCGCGACGATAGCAATCTTCGCGCCCGCGGTACCCGCTCGCCGCGCCCGCATGCTCGACTACGCGGCATGGCGATCGATCCGTACCTGCGCTTCGACCGCGACGCGTGGTCGAGGCTGCGCGCGAACACGCCGCTGACGCTGCGCGAGTCGGATCTCGCGGCGCTGCGCGCGATCGGCGATCCGCTGTCGCTCGACGAGGTCGAGCATGGCTACTTGCCGCTCTCGCGCCTGCTGAACCTGCACGTCCACGCGCAGCAGACGCTCGCCTCGGTCACGGCTCGATTCCTCGAGCGCGACGGCGGACGCGTGCCGTACGTGATCGGGATCGCGGGCTCGGTCGCGGTCGGCAAGAGCACCACGGCGCGCGTGCTGACCGCGCTGCTCCGGCAGTGGAGCGAGCATCCCAAGGTCGCGCTCGTCACGACCGATGGGTTCCTGCTGCCGAATCGCGAGCTCGCGGCGCGCGGCATCATGCACCGCAAGGGCTTCCCCGAGAGCTACGACACGAAGGCGTTGCTCGGCTTCCTCGACACGATCAAGTCCGGCGAGCCGGCGAGCGCGCCGGTGTACTCGCACCTCGCGTACGACGTCACCGGCGAGACGATCGTGATCGACCGTCCGGACATCCTCGTGATCGAGGGCGTCAACGTGCTCGCGGCGGGCGCGCCGGGCCGGCCGTTCGTGTCCGACTTCTTCGACTTCTCGATCTACGTCGATGCGCCCGAGCCGCTCGTGCGCGCGTGGTTCCTCGAGCGGTTCCATCGCCTGCGCACGACCGCGTTTCGCGATCCCGCGAGCTACTTCCATCGCTACGCGGCGCTGACCGAGGCGGAGGCGCACGCGTTCGCCGAGCAGATCTGGGAGACGATCAACGCGGTCAACCTGCGCGACAACATCGCGCCGACGCGCGAGCGCGCGACGCTGATCCTCGAGAAGGCCGCGGATCACCGGATCGCGAGCGTCGCGCTGAGGAGGATCTGACGTGCCCGACCCGGCTCTCGATCTCGATCGCATCCGAGCTGCGTTCCCCGCGCTCGCGTCCGGCTTCACGTTCCTCGACAACGCCGGCGGATCGCAGACGCTCGCGCTGGTCGCCGATCGCGTCCGCGAGTACCTGTGCTCGACGAGCGTGCAGCTCGGCGCGTCGTACGCGGTGTCCGAGCTCGCCGGCGAGCGCGTGCATGGCGCCGTGGCGGCGACCGCCGCGTATCTCGGCGGCCGCGAGCACGACGAGGCGGTGTTCGGCAGCTCGACGACCCAGCTGCTCGCGAACCTCGCGCTCGCGATCGAACCGACGCTGTCACCCGGTGACGAGATCGTGATCAGCGAGGCCGACCACCACGCGAACGTCGGGCCCTGGCAGCGGCTCGCCGCGCGTCGTGGGCTCGTGGTGCGGCGGTGGCCGCTCGATCGCCAGACCTGGCGCCTCGAATGCGCCGGGCTCGAGCCGCTGCTGTCGCCGCGCACGCGGCTGGTCGCGTTCGCGCACGTCTCCAACGTGCTCGGATCGATCCACGACGTCGCCGCGATCACGCAGCTCGTCCACGCGCACGGCGCACGCGTCTGCGTCGACGGCGTCGCGTATGCCCCGCACCGCGCGATCGACGTCACCGCGTGGGACGTCGACTTCTACGTGTTCAGCTTCTACAAGGTGTACGGCCCGCACGCCGCCGTGCTGTTCGGTAAGCGCGCGCTGCTCGACGGGCTCGCCGGCATCAACCACGAGTTCATCACGTCGATCCCGTACAAGCTGCAGCCCGGCAACCTCAACTTCGAGCTCGCGTACGGCACGCTCGGCATCCACGATTACCTCGCGACGCTCGGCGGTCCGCGCGCCGCGTTCGACGCGATCGCCGCCCACGAGGAACAGCTCGCCGACCGCTTGCTCGCGTACCTGCGATCGCGCGCCCACGTCCGGATCTACGGTGATTCATCCGCCGACCGCGCGCGCCGCGTGCCGACGATCAGCTTCACCGTCGATGGCCGCACGCCCGAATCGATCGTCCGCGAGGTCGATCGCCACGCGGTCGGCATCCGGCACGGCGACTTCTACTCGAAGGGCGTGGTCGCTGCGCTCGGGCTCGCCGACCGCGGCGGCGTGGTCCGGGTGTCCGCCGTGCACTACAACACGGTCGCCGAGATCGATCGCACGATCGAGGCGCTCGCAGCTGCCGGCGTGTGAACGCGCTAGGTTTCGCGCATGGCGATCCTCCCCATCGTGCAGGTCGGTGATCCTGTGCTGCGTCAGGTCGCGCGTCCGCTCGATCCGGCCGAGCTCGCGACGCCGCGCATCCAGCAGCTGATCGCCGACATGCGCGACACCATGCGCGCGGCGCCCGGAGTCGGGCTCGCGGCACCGCAGATCGGCGAATCGATCCAGCTCGTCGTGATCGAGGATCCGCCGGCGCTGCAAGGCAAGCTGACCGCCGAGGAGCTCGCCGCGCGCGAGCGCGACACGGTGCCATTTCACGTCCTCGTCAACCCGACGCTGACCGTGCGCACCGACGAGGTGGTCGAGGCGTTCGAAGGCTGCCTCAGCTTCGCCGGGTTCACGATGGTCGTACCGCGCGTCCGCAAGGTCCGCGTCGAGGCCCTCGACGAGCACGGCGAGAAGCTCGTCCGGGTCGCGACCGGCTGGTACGCGCGCATCCTCCAGCATGAAGTCGATCACCTGCGTGGGGTGGTGTGTTGCGATCGCATGCAGTCGCGCACGCTCGCGACGATCGACAACCACGAGAAGCACTGGCGCGGTCGTAGCGTTGCCGAGGTCCAGGCGGCGGTACGTGCTCGCGACCCGTCCTCATGAACCGGGCATCCCGGTCGGACCGCCTCCGGCTCTGAACGATCGGCATGCGAGGAACGCTCGCTGCCCGATACGGTGAGACGCCATTTTTGCACGACCACCGAACCCGCGCGTGCTCGGTCCGTCGTGCAGCGGATGCACTATGATGAGGGCGTGGATGAGGGGCCCACGACGTTCGATAGCATGGTGCGAGCCGTGGCTCGCGTCGGCCCGATCGTCCCCGCACTCGCTGCCGGGCAGATCCTCGCCGATACGTACGAGCTGATCGATCGCATCGGTGCCGGCGGCATGGGCATCGTGTATCGCGCGCGCGATCGCAAGCTCGGCCGCGACGTCGCGGTCAAGACGCTCAAGCCGAGCAGCAAGGACGGCGACCTGCGCCGGCTGTTCGATCGCGAGGCGCGTGCGACGGCGCAGCTGCTGCATCCGAACATCGTCACGCTGCACCACGTCGGCGAGCACGAAGGCCAGCCGTACCTCGTGCTCGAGCTGCTGACCGGCGAGACGCTCGCGTCCCGGCTCGCGCGCCGTCGCAAGCTGCCGGTGTCGGACGCGCTCGCGATCCTCGATGCGGTGCTCGCGGCGATCGCGTTCGCGCACGAGCGCGGCGTGCTGCATCGCGATCTCAAGCCGAGTAACGTGTTCATCACCGTCGACGAGCGCGTCAAGGTGCTCGACTTCGGCGTCGCGCTCGCGGTCGATACGTCGCCCGGGCCAGTGACGCGCGTCGCCGGCACGCCCGGCTACATGGCACCGGAGCAGCGCCAGGGCGAGGATCAGGACGTTCGCACCGACGTCTGGGCCGCGGCGTTGCTGCTGCTCGAGTGCGTGCTCGGCCGGCGCGCCACCGAGGCGGAGCTGCCCGCAGCGCTACGCGAGATCGAGGCGGCGCCGACGGTGCGTGCGGTGCTCGAGCGCGCGCTGTCGCCGGAGCCCGCGAATCGCCCGGCCACCGCGAGCGAGCTGCGCCAGGAGCTCGCGGCCGCCACAGCACCCGCGACCGCGCGGATCGGCAAGCGCGCACGCCGCGTGCTCGTCGGCGCGGTGCTCGCGACCGCCGCGCTCGCCGCCGGCACCACGTACCTCGTCACGCGCACGGAACCGGCGACTCGCCGGTCGATCACCGCGGCGGAGCTGAACGCGCGCGCGTGGCACGTCAACTACGGCGAGATGCGGCTGCACGTCGACGACGACGGCACGTTCTACGGCGTCTACGATCAGGGCAACGGCGTGCTCGTCGGCCACTACGCGAACAACCGGTTCACCGGCTGGTGGTGTCAGGAGCCATCGCGCCAGGGACCCGACGACGCGGGGCAGGTGACGCTGCACTTCGTGCGCGGCGAGAACCGGATCCTCGTCGAGGGGCTGTGGACGTACGGCGATGGCCGCGCCGCCGCGTGGCAGGACAACTTCTACGGGGTGTCGCTCGAGACGCCGCCGTCGTACACGCTCGAGCGTCGCCTGCAGCACCACCAGGGGTGCCCCGGTCACTGAGTTGTCGTCGACGCCCTCCCCGGACGATCGCGAGCGCGAGGTGCGCGCGGCCCTCGAGGCAGGGCAGATCGATCGTGCGACCGAGCTCGCGATCCGCACCTATGGCCCCGAGCTCGTCGGCTGGCTGTGCGCGATCCTTCGCAACGACGCCGACGCGCAGGATGCATTCTCGCGGTTGGCCGAGGAGCTGTGGCGCAGCCTCCAGCGCTTCGACGGTCGCTGCTCGATCCGGACCTGGTGCTACGTGCTCGCGCGCCACGCGGTCGCGTACGTGCGGTCGCAGCCTCGTCACGCGCGCGAGGTCCTCGTGTCGAGCGTGCCGTCGGTGCTCGGCGCGACGACCGATATCTGGAACACGACGAAGCTCGCCGCCGCCGAGGTCAAGGACGTCTACGGCACGATCCGCGCCGAGCTCGACGAGGATGATCAGACGCTGCTCGTGCTGCGCGTCGACAAGAACCTGTCGTGGCGCGAGATCGCGGTCGTGCTGTGCGGCGAGCACGCGACGACCGAGGAGGTCGAGCGGCGGGCCGCGACCCTGCGCAAGCAGTTCGAACGCGTCAAGGAACGGCTGCGCGTGCTTGCCGCCAAACACACCCATCGAGGCGGGTGACGAACGAGAGCTCGTCATCCGCCTCGTCTTCCACCGTCACCGCCACAACGCCTCACCGTGGCCCCGGCCCGTCACCGCCACCTCGATCGGGTTGCGTGGTCGAGGCGGCCGGATGTGACGGCGTGACGAATGTTTTTTTCGCGACCGCCGTGTGCGCCGCGGTCGCACCGTCTACGCGGGCAGACCCTGACGTACGACCGTTTCCATGACGCTGCAAAACCGATCGAGCTCTGGAAGGGTCGTGTACACGTTCGGGGCAACCCTCAGCCCGCGAAACTCGTCGCGCACGACTGCGCCGGTCTGAATGCGGTGCTTGTCCCAGAGATATGCCCACAGCTTCATCGGATCGACGCCATCGATGTCGATCAGCACGATGTTGCCGGCGGCGCGGGGTGCGAGGCTCGTGTACAGCCGCACCCGTGGGTCCGCGGCGCGCAGCCGGTGCGCCCACGTGTCACGCAGGTAGAGCAGGCGCGCCTGCTTGCGGGCACCGCCGAGCGCCTGATGAAACGTCACGGCCTCGGCGATCGCGAGCGCGTTCGCCTCGGGACGCGTGCCGACCTCCTCGAACTTGCGGATGTTGTCGGTCAGGTCTTCGGTCGCGGCGGTCAGCGGCCACAGCCCGCGGATCTTGCTGCGCCGCACGTACAGCAGGCCGGTCCCGAGCGGCGCGAACAACCACTTGTGGAGGCTGGTCGCGAAGTAGTCGCAGTCGAGATCCGAGAGCTTGAAGTCGAGGTGCGCGAACGAATGCGCGCCATCGACGATCACCGGGATGCCGCGGCGGCGCGCCATCGCGACGAGCTCGCGCACCGGCGTGATGATGCCGGTCAGGTTCATCACGTGCGTGACGAGGATCAGCTTCGTGCGCGGCGTGATGTTCGACTCGTAGAGTGCGACGAGCTTCGATGGGTCGTCGAGCGGCACGTTGATCTTGAACTGACGCAGCACGATCCCTTCGCGGCGCTCGCGCTGCTTGAACGTGGTCAGCATGCGCGGATAGTCCTGGGTCGTCGCGAGCACCTCGTCGCCGCGCTGCAGATCGATCCCCATCTGGCAGATCTGCAATCCCTCGGACGCGCTGCGCGTGATCGCGATCTCCTCGGCGTCGACGCCCCACTGCGTCGCGAGTTGACGGCGCACGGCCTCGCGCAGCGCCGGTGCCTCGGTCCACAGCGCGTGCGCGGTCGGCATCGAATTCGCGTATGCGAGGTGGCGGGCGAGCGCTTGCTGCACGACCGCGGGCGACGGGCTGACCGCCGCGTTGTTCAGGTTGATCGCGGCGCGGTCGATCGTGAACGCGCGCCCGACCTCGGCCCAGTAATCCTCGTCGCGTGCGAGCTCGTCGAGGCTGCGGCCCTTCGGCGGTGGCGGCGGCAGCGCGGCCTTCGGCGCCGCGTGAGGCGCGCACGCGAACGGCAGCAAGAACACGCCGAGCGCATCGCGGCGGGTCGGCATCAGATCACGACGCGGCGGCGGCCGGTGCGAGATCGCTCGCGGCGACCTTGCCCCAGCGCGTCGGGCCCGCGCGGCGCTCGACCTCGGCTCGCAGCTCCGGCGAGCGGCCGAGCGCGAACGCGACCTCCGCGACGAGGAACAGCGGACCGTCCATCAGGCTGCGCATGTCGTCGAGGAACGCCGGCTTCTTGCCCTCGAAGTAATGCCCGAGGAACTGCATCGCCCAGCCACCGGCGAGCAGGCCGGCCGTCGTGCCAGCCCACAGTGGCATCGGCATCGCGGCGATCGCCGTGCCCGCCGCGCACGTCGCCCCGAGCACGGTGCCCATCATCGAGCCGTAGTCGGGATCGATCTTGCGATAATACCGCGTCGCGAGCGCGGTGGCCCCGACCGCCGCGTTGAGCGGGCCGATGCCGATCCGCGCGAGTGCGGCCTGCGCACCGACGAGGATCATCGGAATTCCGACGAAGTGCGTCGCGATGTTGCGCTTGTCGCGATGGTACTCCGCATACGAGGCAAGACGATCGACGAGGGAGGTCATGCATCGAGCGTATCACCCGATCGGGCCACGCTTTGCATGGATCTCGAAGCATGGAGAAGGTCGCGATCATCGGAGCTGGAATGGCCGGACTGAGCGCGGCGCGCACACTGCTCGACCACGACGTCGACGTCGAGCTCTACGAGGCGAGCGAGCGCATCGGCGGGCGCGCGCGCACCGTGTACCCACCCAATTCGAGCTTGCCGGTCGAGCTCGGCCCGGAGTTCGTCCACGGCGATCCCGAGCTCACCGAGAAGCTCGCGCGCGATCCGTCGATCACGATCGACGAGGTCGAGGAACGCCATCACCTGTGGCGCGCCGGGGAGCTGGTGCCGGCACGCGACGTCTGGGAGCGGTTCGGCAAGCTGGTGTCGCGCGTCGACGCTTCGCGCGATGAATCGGCGCGCGCGTACATGCAGCGGATCGGCATGACGGGCGACGATGCCGAGCTGTTCGCCGGGTTCGTCGAAGGGTTCTACGGCGCGGATCTGAACGACATCAGCATGGCGAGCGTCGCCGAGGATGGCGGCGGCGCTGGCGGCGACGAATCGCCGGCCGGGTATCGCGTCCGCGATGGCTATGGCCGGATCGTCGATGCGCTCGGGCTGCAGGTCGCGGCGGCGCCGCTGCACCTCGGCTGTGTCGTCGAGGCGATCGACTGGCGCGTGCGACCGGTGCGGATCACGGTTCGCCGCGACGGCGTGCTCGACGAGGTGCTCGCCGATCGCGTGATCGTCACGGTCCCGCTCGGCGTGCTGCAGGCCCGCGCGATCCGGTTCTATCCGGCGCTCGGCGATCACCAGACCGCGATCGCGCGGCTCGCGATGGGGCAGGTCGCGAAGCTCGTGCTCCGGCTGCGCGAGCCGCTGTGGCACGACCACGCGCCGGATCGGCTCGACTTCGTGCACGGCTGCGATGGCGGCTTCCCGACGTACTGGATGCGGTCGCGCGGCGATACCCACCTGCTCACCGCGTGGGCCGGCGGCCGTCACGCGCGTGCGCTCGCCGGGGAATCGGTCGACCAATGGATCGAGCGCGCGGTCGTCGGCTTCGCGACCGCGACCGGGCTCGATCGCCACCAGCTCGCGGCCGCGGTGTCGGCACACTACTGCCACGACTACGCGGCCGATCCGTTCACGCGTGGCGCGTACAGCTACGTGCGCGCCGGTGCGCGCGATGCCGTCGCGCAGCTCGCGCGTCCGCTCGGCGACACGGTGTTCTTCGCCGGCGAGGCGACGCACGTCGACTACGAAGGTACCGTCGCCGGCGCACTCGCGAGCGGCGAGCGCGCCGCGCGGCAGGTCCTCGTGCGCGCCACGATCCTGCGGCTGCGCGCGAGCTAGTCACAGGCCGAGCCGATCGAGCTCGGCGCGCGAGAACACGACGACGAGGTGGTTCGTGAACCCGCGCGCCTGGCCGTCGACGACGCGCGCGGCGCTCGCGAACACCTGAGAGCCGTCGTCGAGGTCGAGCTGCAGCGTCTGCGGGTAGTCTGCGCGCCGGAGGTGATCGCCGCCGATCGCGACCATGATCGACAGGCTGTTGCGCAGCGCATCGTCGATCGACTTCCAGTGGATCGTCGCCGCGCGGATCCGCGCGCGCGGCCACGCTGCCGGCTCGAGCGGGCCGGCGTCGCGATCGACGCGCCGGACCTCGGACACCGTGATGCCGTGGCCGTGATGCAACCCGAATTCGTCGGCCCAGCCGATCCGGAACCGGCGCTGCGACGCCATGCGGAGCTGGACGGCGAGCTCGACGTCGTCATGCGCGCCGCGTGCACCGTCGCGCCAGCGCAGGTGCTGGTACGCGACGTCGGCGATCGTCTCGCCGACGAGCGCCCGCGCGCGCAGCTCGAGCGCGAGCTCGCTCGTCTTCACTCCGCCTCGGCCGCGGCCTCGGTGGCTCGTTGCTTCACGATCGCGCCGAGGTCGCCGAACGTCTCGGACAGCACGATCGCGGGCACCTCGCCGAGCTTCAGCAGGCGCGGATCGGTCGCGTCGCGCGGCTCGTCGTACGTGTAGCTGCCGGTCACGACCGAGCCCGCCTTGACGAAGAAGAACTCCTGCAGCGTCGCCTCGCTGTCGTAGGCATCCATGCCGACGCCGAGGTTGTCGACGCGCACGAACACCTCGATCTGATCGCTCGGGTAGCGCTTGCGATACGCCGAGATCGCGCCGGAGTCGATCACCGAGCCACGCCGCCAGCCGAGCCGCTCCGCGCGTGACTTGAACGTGCCGGCGTTCACCGTCTTGCCCTCGAAGCTGAACGACAGCGTCTTGGCCAGCTCGTCGGCAGCCGGCGTGTACACGGGACGCGCGAGCTGCGGCAGCGGCTGCTCGGGCAAGCGCGCCTGCCACGCGTCGCGCTCGGCGGGCGCCATGTCGAACGGATGCACGAGCCCGATCGATCCGGATAGCGTCACCGGCTGACCGTCGACGTCGATCGGCGCCGCCTCGTCGAGCCGGAACGTGTGCGTGCGCCGTGTGCCGTCGTAGACACCCCACACGAGGCGCTGCGCGAAGGCACGTGCGAGCGGATGCTCGACGAAGAACGCCTTCCAGTCCGCGACCGGCCATCGCCGCTGCACGATCAGGTAGTGCTCGAGGCTCGAGCGCAGCTGGCGTGCGGCTTCCTTGAGATCGGCGGCGAGCGTGTCGAGCTCGGTCTTCTGCTTCGCCGTCAGCTCCTTCGGTCGCGTCTTCAGGAGCTTGCCCTGCTCGGTGATCGCGAGCTTGAGATCCGGTCCGATCGCGAGCTCGAGCTTGCGCTTGCCGACAACGAGCTTGCGCGCGTGCGCGACGAATCCGAAGTCCGGCAGCATCGCGTCCGCGAGCTCGAACGTCGTCATGTCCATCGAGTCCGCGATCGCCGCGAACCCCTCCTGCGCCGCGTCGCGGACATTCGGGTACTTCGTGCGGAACACGCGCGCGATCCGATCGAGGGCGCGTGCGGCCTCCGTCGAGCGCAGCAGCGCGAGCGTCGCGACGGCGTTGACGTTGCGACCGTCGACCGCGAGCTCCTCGAGCGTCTCGATCACCGAATCGCCGGCGAGCATGCCGAGCACGGTCAGCGCGAACCGGTTCTTCGCGTTCGCGCCGCCGTTCTTTACGATCAGCGCGAGCAGCTTGTCGCCGAATGCGGCGTTGCGCGCGATCCGCGGATAGACGTCGCGCGCCTCCGGCTCCGGCGCGATGTCGGCGAGCCGCGTCTGGCGCTGCAGCAAGAACCGCACGGTCTCGACGTCGACCTTCGCCTTGCCGCCGGCCCACGTCAGCGGCGGTAGCTTCTTCTCGTCGAGCCACTTCGCGACGGGCGCCGCGAGCTTGCCGCGCGCCTTCGCGGACGCGACGCGGCGCTGGATCTCCGCGCGATCGATCGTCGCCGGCGTGCGGTAGACCGATGCGACCACGACATCGCGGACGTCGTCGCTGCGCTCGTCGTCGAGGACCTGCCGCAACGGGCCGTGCGTCGCGGGCTCTCCCGCGAGCCCGAGGATCATCGCGCCGCCTTCGCGCTGGCAGCTCTTCTTCGCGGCGAGCAGCGCCTCGGCCTTCGCGCGCACGACGTCGGCGGGCAACCGCGCGAGCGCGAGGCACGCCGCCTCCCGGACCTTCTTGTACTCGGACTGCGCGAGCTCCCACGCGAGGTCGTGATACTTCGACCAGTCGAGCGGCGCGAGCAGCGCGAACACGCGACGGAAGTGCGGCGCGAGGTCGTCGCTCTCGAGCTTCATCTTCAAGCCCTCGGCGACGATCTCGACGCCGGCCTGGCCCAGCCGCTTCGCGACCGCCTCGGCGACGTCGAGCTGGAAGATCTTCGTGTCCTCGGCGTACTTCATCACCGCCGGTACGACGGCGTCGCCGAAGCGCTCGAGCATCCAGCCGATGAAGTTCGCGGTCGCATCGTTCCAGCCGTCCGGCGTCCAGTGCAGCTCGAACCGGTCCTCCTTGTTCTTGCGCTCGGAGACCTCGGCGAGCAGCGTCACCGCGAGCGTCCGTGCCTGCTCGACGCGACCCGGGTAGCAGTCGCCGAGGATCCGCGTCGCGTTCGCGCGGCACGGCATGCAGTCGCCGATCTTCGTCAGGCCTTCCTGCAGCAGCGCGTCCCACCGCGCCGGATCCTGCTTGCACAGCGCCATCAGCGCCTCGTCCGGCAGGTGGATCTCGCCGTCCTTGTCGGGCGCGAGCGCGAGCAGGTCTCCGGCGAGCTGCTCGAACAGCGCCGGCGCATGCTTCATCGTCAGCTTGACGAGGTTCTCGCGAATGCTCGTCCGCTTGCCGGCGAGCTCGCGCAGCTGCGCGGGATCGACCTCGTCGATCACCCAGCGTCCGAACGAGCTGACGCGGCCGTTCTCGTGGACGAGCTTGTCCGCCATCTCGATCAGCGCGCGGCGTGCGAGGTCGCGCGCGTCGAGGCCCGCCGCGACGAGCTCGCGGGCGACGTTGCCGAATGTCCGGTCGTCGGACTCCGCCTCGACCTGCGCACCGAGCCAGCGAAAGAACTCGTCGTGATACCCGGTGTCGTAGTCGTGGCCCGGCTGCTTGAAGTCCCACGCCTCCTGCGTGATGAACGCGAGGATCCTGCGATCGACGAACGTCCACTCGGGGTACGGCACGAGCACCTCGCTGAGGTGACCGAACGAGTAGTGATCCGACAGCCGCGCCGGTGGCACCTTGTTCGTCTTGCCGGTGAGGAACGCGAGGATCGCATCGCGCATCTTCTCGTCGGTCATCTTGCGGCGCGTGTCACGCACGAACTGGTCGAGCGCCTCCTTGCGCGCCTTGACGATCGCAGCCACGGTCTTCGGGTCCGGCAGGTCACCGTCGACGACGCGCGGCTTCGACAGCCCGAGGTGCTCGAAGATCGCGACCTTGCCGAGCTCGACGATCTCGTCGGGCACGTTCTCGATCGGGTTCTCGGTGAAGCCGACCGCGACGAGCTTCCTCATCGCGCCGATCCCTGCCGGGATCTCGGTGATCGCGTTGCCGTCGAGGGACAGCGTCGCGATCGGCAGCCCGAACAGCGCCTCGGACACGCGCGTCAGCTTGTTGTTGCCGAGCGCGAGCTCGCGCAGCTGCGTGAGCCGGGCGATCTCGGGCGGCAGCTCGGCGATCACGTTGTCCTGGAGCTCGAGCCGCTCGAGTGCCGGCAGCGTGCACACACCGAGGGGAAACGTCGCGAACGCGTTCGTGCCGAGCTTGAGCTCGGTCAGCTTCGTCATCCCCGACAGATCGCGCGGCAGCGTGGTCAGTGCATTCGACTCGGCGTCGAGCGTCTGCAGCTCCGCGAGCTGCGCGATCTCGTCCGGCAGCTCGACGAGCTCGTTCCACTTGACCTCGAGCTCCTGCAGCTTGCGCAGCCGGCCGATCGCGCGCGGCAGCGTCTTGAGCTTGTTCGACCACACCACCCACTTCTCGAGGTTCACCAGGTCGCCGATCTCGTCCGGCAGCGTCTCGATCTGGTTCGAGTACGAGTACAGGGTCTTCAGCCGCTCGAGCTTGCCGATCTCCGGCGGGAACGTCTTCAGCTGGTTCGACTCGAGGTTGAGCCGCACGAGGTTCACGAGGTTGCCGATCTGCGGCGGCAGCGCGGCGAGGTCGCCGGAGATGCGCAGCTCCTCGAGCGTCGTCACCTCGCACGCGAGCACGAGCGTCTCCGGCTTCGCGCCGTACTGCGAGACGGTGATCGACAGCTCGGTCTTGCCCTCTGCCTTCGCGTCCGCGATCGCCTCGCGTGCCGCCTGGTCTGGATCCTTCTGCTTCCGCGCCATGGCGCCCAGGCTAAGGCAATTTCGGTTCCGCTGTCTGGCGCCGGAATTTCGCGGTGATACGCGCGAGCGACCACGCAATCGATTGCGTGATCGGGCAACCCGCTGCGACCGACACTTCGATCCGGTCACGCATCGATCGCGCCGGTCATGTCACGCACACGCGACGCGTGAGCTGTTGGATTCATGGCCGCGACGACACTGCGGCGTGCGCGCACGTGTGCTCGTAGCGCGCGAAACGATCGCGGATCGCGTGCTCGGCTCGACGACAACGCGCCATATGTCAGGGTCTGCACATGACGACTTCTCTCGCGAAGCGCAGCAAGGCAACGGGCGTCGTGCCGGCGACGGCCAGCCTCGTCGTTCCCGGCGTCGGTCAGCTGATCAACGGCCAGGGCACGAAGGCGATCGGCGTGTTCGGCGTCGCGATCGCAACCGGTGCTGCGTTCATGACCGGGCTGCCGTTGATCGGTGGCCTGATCGGAGTCGCGCACATCGCGACGCACGCGTACGCGGTCGGCGACGCCTACGTGCAGGCGCGCAAGAAGCGTCGCTGACGCGCGATCGTCAGTACGTGTTCGCGACGGCCGCGCGTTGTGCGCGGCGATCGCGCAGCTTGCGCCAGATGAACGGCGCGGCGAGCGCGGCGACCGAGCCGAGCGTGATGCCTCCGCGGCGGTTGGCGAACATGTTCGAGAGGGGGCTCTGACGGCGGCCGAAGCCGAACCGCGAGCGACGACGTCCAAATAGATTGCTGAGGAATGACATACCTGCATGTGATGCAGCGCGCGTTCCGACCAGGCTGCGAGATGCCGCTAGGAAACCTCGCCAGCGCGCGGCGTGCTAGATCGCGTAGGTGCGTCGACGATTCCAGATCGCGCTCGCGATCTACATCGCCTCGCACCTCTACATCTGGTGGCGGCTCGTGCTGCCGCTGCCGTCGCCGAGCTGGCAGCTCGGGACCGCGCTCGTCGCGGTGTTCGCGCCGAGCTTTCCGTTGATCCTCCGGATCCGCAGCCGCTGGAAGCGAGACGCAGCGCGGCCGTGGCTCGTCACCGGCTATCTGTGGTTCGGGTTCGCGACGTACTTCCTGCTCGGTGCGTTCGCGAGCCACGTCGCGGTCGCGTTCGGCGTCGACGCGCGCACCGCGGCGCAGATCTGTGCGGCGGGCGCCGTGGCGGTCGTGGTCGCGGGCATCGTCAACGTCGCGCTCGGGCCACGCGTCCGTCGCGTGCGCGTTCCGCTCGCGCGCTTGCCGGTCGCGTCGTACACGATCGCGCACCTCACCGACGTCCACATCGGCGCGGTGATCGGGCGCGAGTTCGCCGAGCAGCTCGTGCAGCGGGTCAACGCGCTGCGACCGGATCTGATCGTGATCACCGGCGATCTCGTCGACGGCAGCCTCACCGAGCTGCGCCCTCACATCGAGCCGCTGCGCCAGCTGCGCGCACGCGATGGCGTGTTCGTCGTCACCGGCAACCACGAGTACTACTGGAACGTGGAGCCGTGGCTCGCGCACCTGCGCTCGCTCGGGATGCGCGTGCTGCGCAACGAGCACGTCACGATCGCGGACACGCTCGTGCTCGCCGGCGCCGACGACGCGAGCTTCGGCGAGGACGTCCCGCGCGCGGTCGCCGGGCGCGATCCGCAGCTGCCGCTCGTACTGCTCGCGCATCATCCGCGAACGATCGCGCGCGCGATGACCGCGGGCGTCGATCTCCAGCTGTCGGGTCACACGCACGGCGGCCAGCTGCTGCCGTTTGGCTACCTCGCGCGGCTGTGGGATCCGAAGGTGTCCGGGCTCGCGCGGTTCGGCGCGACCTGGCTCTACGTCAGCGACGGCACCGGGTTCTGGGGCCCGCCGCTGCGGGTCGGCACGCGCTGCGAGATCGCCGCGATCACGCTGCGTCCGGCCGGCTGACGCGCCGCCGCACGACGAGCCCGACGACCGCGAGACCCGCGAGCAGCCCGACGCCACCGCCGGTCGTGCAGCCGGCGACGCCGTCGTCGTCGCCCGGAAGTGGACCGGCATCGTCGACCGGGCAGCGATCGCACTGCGTCAGGATGCTGAACTCGGTCGGCCACGTCGCGGCGGGACACGGACCCGCCGGGCCGATCGAGATCTGGGTCGGCAGATCGAGGTGACCTTGCTCGAACGCGACGACATCGCCGGCGCGTGCGCCGGTCAGCGTGATCGCGTGACGATCGAAGCTCGTGATCCCCGGGACGCGCGTGCACTCGCAATCGATCGGATCGATGCGGTCCATCGGCACGCCGAGCGCATCGACCACGGTGTCCGTCGCCTCGAGCGTCAGCTCCTGCGCGTCGCGGAACACCGCGAAGCTCGCCGGGGTCCCGGTCGGCGTCGCGACATGGAGTGGGCAGCCCTGCGGGACCATGGTCTCGACGCCGCACGCGCCGCTCACGCCGGGATCGTAGTAGCCGTTGTGATAGACGCATTCGCCCCGCGCATCGCGGGCGGCGACGAGGACCAGGACCGCACCGAGGACGACTCGCATGCGCGGCGCTCGAGCAGGCGACATGCCCGGGCCGCGTGTGTGATCTCGCGGCCGTAGCGAGCGCGACTCGACCCGACGCACGGTCACCGCGACATCGCTGCCGCGATCACAGCTTCGTCAGCTTCGGGATCTTGCGCGGCATGCCGGGCTCTCGGCGCGCGGGCCGCCGCGCCGGGGCCTCGACGACCGGCGGCGCCTCGGTGATGACGCGCCGGCGCTGGTGCTGGCGGTGCTGCATCAGCCGCGCGTACGACGACCGATACTGATCCTCGGCGCGCGCGAGCTCCGGGGCTCCGCCCCGGCCGTGCAGCACGTCGTCCTCGAGCCGGATCACGTGCGCGCGCAGGTTCACGAGCTCGCGCAGCACCTCGGTATCGCGGATCTTGCGCTGCGCGTGGGCATCGCCGATCGCCTCGGTGCGGACGACGCGAAACGCCTCGGCGATGAAGTCGGCGCCGCGCGTCGCACGCTGCTCGCGCGGGACGTCGTCGAGCCAGCCCGGAAACCGCTGCTCGACATCGCGCGCGGTCACGAGCTCGGCCGCGGGGCAGCTCACGAGATCGGCGTAGCTGATGCCCTCGACCTCGAACGATCCGGCGGTGTACGTCCAGCGCAGCACGTAGCCGGCGAGGCCGTGCGCGCGCTCGGGCAGATCGGTCAGATGATCGGCGCGCGCGACCCACCCGGGATCGACGGCGGCCGAGAGCCGGCAGCCGACGATCGTCGCGTTGCCCGCGTAGCGATGGATCAGCGGGTGCTTCACGACGAGCCGCGCGCCATCGATCGCGACGACCTCGATCCATTCGCGCGCGCCATCGGGTCGCGTCATCGCATAGCGACCGCCGACGACGATGCCGTCGACGCACGCGACGCGCAGCGCGCGATGGCCCGCCATCGCATCGCCGTGCAGCCGGGTGTCGACCGGATCGATCGTGCACGGCCCCGCGGTCGCGCGGACCTCACGGTCGTCGCGAAACACGCGAACGACCGGTGGTGGATCGCTCGCGGGCCTCCCGTCGGGAGGGTCGAACCGGAACGCTTGCCCGGCCTGATGGAAGACGATCTCCTGATACTGCATACCCGCCGCCCCCGATCGTGAAGCACGAGCGTACCGCGAACGCGTGCGCGCGAATACACGATCGTGTCGCGGTGTCGACTACGTGGCCATCGCGGCACGGCGCGTGGCATCTGGGTTACGCTCGCGGATATGGCACGTCGAAGACTTCTCGAATGCCTTGCAGTGGCGGCGCTCGCCGCGTGCTCGTGGACGGGCTGCAAGGACAAGGACAAGACAGACGCCGCGAAGACCGCTGGCGCCACGGACCTCGATAGCAAGTGTCAGCACGTCGCCGTCGCGTGCGGAGACAAGGACAAGCACGTCGAGAAGATCACCGCCGACTGCAAGGCAGCGGCGAAGCAGCAGGTCGAGAAGGGTTGCACCGACAAGGCCGTCGCCGTCTACGACTGCTACGAGAAGCAGCTCTGCGGCAAGGCCGACAAGGTGTGGGCGCTCGACGATCTGCGCGTGCTCGCCGATCGCCAGAAACAATGTGTCGCCGAGCGCACCGCGCTCAGCGCGTGCACCGGGAAATAGGAGGAGCTCGCTTGGCCAAGATCACGATTGCAGTGGTGAGCGGCGCGTTCGCGCTGGTCGTCTGTGCCTCGCTCGCCGAGGCGCAACCCAAGCCGGCCGCGGTGCAGTGCAAGCCGACCGAGACGCAGGCCGAGTGTCACGCGCGGCTGAAGTGCAAGGCCGACGAGGACGTCGAGGCCTGCCAGAAGCGGCTGCTCAAGTGCATTCCCGGCGAGTCGCTCGGCGACTGCGAGAAGCGCGCGGCATCGGGCAACCAGGGGAACGGCAACCAGGGCGACCAGGGGCGCGATCAGGGCCGCGACCAGGGCCGCGATCAGGGCCGCGACGATGCCGACAACCGTCGCGATCAGGATCGCGGGGATCGTGGTGACCGCGGCGACCGCGGCGACCGCGGACGCGCCGACGATGACGACCGCGACGACGATCGCGGCTCGCGGCGGCGGCGGGGGCGCCGTGGCGGCGGTGGTGGCGGCGGTGGCCGCAGCGGCGGCGGTGGCGGCGGTGGCGGCTTCGAGGCGAACAAGACGTTCGGGCTTGGCCTCGAGATCGGCGAGCCGACCGGCCTCACCGGCAAGTACTTCCTGTCCGACTCGCACGCGCTCGACTTCGGGATCGGCTGGGTCTATCGCCACTACTATTACGGCGATGGCCTGCACATCTACGCCGACTACCTGTTTCACCCGGTGACGCTCGTCCACGCGGACGCGTTCGAGCTGCCGCTGTACGTCGGGCCCGGCGTGCGGTTCTGGGACTTCGACTACTGCGATCGCGACTTCTGCTACGGCGGTTCCGCGATCGGGATCCGCGTCCCGGTCGGCGTCTCGTTCGACTTCAACAACGTGCCGCTCGACATCTTCATCCAGCTCGTGCCGGTGCTCGACTTCATCCGCGGCGACTACTACGACCGGTTCCGCGATCGCGAGCACTTCGGCATCGACCTGTCCGCGGGCATTCGGTTCTGGTTCAAGTAGCCCCGGGTGCTACGGTTCGCGGATGCTGATCGCGGTCGAGCGACTGCTGATCAAGATCCGCCAGCCGCGGTCGCGCGCCGACGAGCTGATCGAGCTGCGCCGCCGGCTGCGCGCCGAGCGTGCGGCCACCATCGACGCCGACGAGCGCGCGCTCGCCGAGGCCGTGCACGCGCGCAAGCTCGCGGTGTCCGCCGCGCTGCGCGACGTCCGGTCGTGCGCGTCGTGTGCGACGGGCGCGCCGTGGCCGCGCGGCCACTACGATGGTGGTGACTGCTGCGCCGGGACGACCGCGGACCTGTTCGACGACCACGAGCTTGCCGCGCTCGCCCACGCCGGCACGCGGCCGCGCGATCTGGTACCGCCGCGCGACGACCACGCGGGCTGCGCGTTTCGTGGCGCCACCGGCTGCTCGCTCGACGTCGCGCACCGCCCCGCGCGCTGCGTGCATTACCTGTGCGATCAGCTCCGGCGCGAGCTCCACGACCGCGGCGAGCTCGACGCGATCGAGGCCCGGCTCGCCGCGCTCAACGCCGAGATGCAGCGCTTCACCGCCGCGCATCAGGCGCGCACCGATCGCGAGGTGCTCGCGCCGCTGATCGACGCGATCGCGGCCGCGCGCCGATCGTAGGCCGCGCAAAATAAATCGCACGTCGCGTGTCGATCGTGGCCAGGCTCGTTCGTCGTCCGGGCAAGACACCCTCACGACAAGGAGATCACGATGCGCAAGTTGCTCGTACACGAGTTCGTCACCCTCGATGGCGTCATGCAGGCCCCCGGCGGCAAGGACGAGGACCGCGATGGCGGGTTCACCCACGGCGGCTGGACGCTGCCGTACTGGCACGACGCGATCGGCGCGACGTTCGGCGCCCTGATGCAGGATGTCGACGCGTTCCTGCTCGGCCGCAAGACCTACGTCACCCACGCGCAGGCGTTCGAGCCGATGCCGGCCGGCGACATGTTCGGCGACATGATGAACGCACCCGCGAAGTACGTCGTCTCGAAGACGCTCGAGCAGCCGATCTGGCGCGGCACGACGATCATCCGCGACGATGTCGTCGCCGCGGTGCGCGCGCTCAAGTCGAAGCCGGGCAAGACGATCGTCACCGACGGCAGCAGCGTGCTCGTGCACACGCTGCTCGACCACGATCTCGTCGACGAGCTGTACCTGCACGTCTATCCGCTCGCGCTCGGCGGCGGCAAGCGCGTGTTCCCGGCATCCGGAGTCGATCGCCGGTTCACGCTCGTGACGGCGACGCCGTACCCGACCGGCGTGGTCGGGCTGCACTACACGCGTGCGACGTAGCGCTACGCTACGGGCATGCACCGCAGCCGCCTCAGCACATTCGTCATCGACTGCAAGGTCGAGGATCTCGATGCCGCCGCCGCGTTCTGGGGCGCGGCACTCGGTCGCACCGTCAAGCCCGCGGAACCGAACGAGCCCGCGTATCGCGAGCTCACGACCGACGACGGCGAGCCGATGCTGCTGCTCCAGCGCGTCGACCACGACAGCCGGATCCACCTCGACATCGAGGCCGACGACCTCGAGGCCGAGGTCGCCCGGCTCGAGACGCTCGGGGCCACGCGCATCAAGTTCTTCAAGCGCTGGTGGCTGATGCGCGCGCCGACCGGCCAGGTGTTCTGCGTCGTCAACCCGCAGCGCGGCGCCCTCGCCGACAAGTCGAACGCGAACGAGTGGCCCTCGTCCGGCGGCTGACAGCCTCCGGCGCGGTCGGTGTGCGCTGGAAAACAGCGATGCACCGGCGGTCGAAATGGATCGACCCCGATCGTCGTCTCAATGGAAGGAGCAAGACGGCGATGCAGGGCTTCATCACGGAGAGCGAGCTGACCCAGGCCGATCAGGAGTTTCCTGGCATCGAGGACTTCTTCGCCGCGCTCCCGATCAAGCCGCGCACGTTCCTCGAGCTCGTCGCGCGGTTCGAGCACTGGTGCGAGCACGCCACAGCCGCGGCTACGACGCTGGTGGATCGAACACGGGCGTGAGCTCGGCCTCGGGTGCGAACAGCGCGGGCGGGTAGGGCAGCGGCAGCGCGGCGAGCTCGTCGCGCGTGCACCACCGGAACCCGGTCGACTCGCCATCGCGCGCCTCGAGCGTGCCGCCGGCGATCTCGCAGCGAAACACGACGACGAGGTACTCGACGAGGTCGCCGTTCGGATAGCGATGGCGCAGCCGCGGCCAGCCGAACACGCCGAGCACGCGCTCCGGACGGACGACGAGCCCGGTCTCCTCGTGGACCTCGCGCACGACCGCGGTCGCCGGCGTCTCGCCGGGATCGATCGCCCCCGCCGGCAGGCTCCAGTGGCCGTCGTCGGCGCGGCGGTGCAGCAGCACGCGGCCGTCGGCATCGCGGACGACCGCGGCGACGCCGGGCAGCATCAGCAGATCGGTCCCGACGTGCTCGCGCAGACGCTTGATATGAGGCGACATCGGCATGACAGCGGCAGCGTACGCGCCTGTCGAGCGCTTGGCAGCGTCCGGCAGGGTGGTTGAATCCCGACAGCCGCGGCCTCGCGATCTCGCGATGTTGACGGGGCGCTGGCGCGTGGAGCCGGCATTGCACGATGGCGGCGCCGATGCGCGTTGCGACCACGATCGTGCTCGTCCTCGTCGGAACCGTCGCGCGGGCGACCGCCTGCCCGGACGAAACCATGGCGAGCCTGGCTACAGATGTATCGACGAGCGAGGCGCCGGCGACGACGTCGACCTGCCTCGCGAACGTCGACTGGCACAGCGTCCGCCGCCAGCTCGAGCTGCGCTACGTCGTCGGCGCGGGCGGCACGACGCGCAGCGGGATCGGCAGCGCGGCGAATGCGTTCGCGGCGCTCGAGCTCGCGTACGGGCTGCAGTTCGGCAGCGATCCGGCGCAGCCGAGCTACGAGGTCGAGCTCGTGACCGGCGTCGCGGCGCAGCGGTTCGCGGGCGCGATCGACGCGAACGGCCTCGTCACCCACGCCGCGCTCCGGCTCGGACCGGCGCGCATGGCCGAGGCGATCGTCGACGAGGGCCGCGGCAACCTCGCCGCGTTCCCGATGACGCTCGAGCTCGCGCACACCGGCGAGCTCGCGGCGCGCCCGCGGATCAGCGCGCGGCCCGAGCTCGCGCGTGCGCTGTACGGCCGCGAGCGGGTCGAGCTCGCGACGCGCGTGCTGCGGATCGAGGGCGCGGGCCTCAAGGCGTCGACCGCGGCACCGGGTGACACGCCGCCGAGCAAGCCGTCCGCGTGGGCGGTCGACCTGCTGCCGCTGCACGCCGGCGTCGACGTCGCGATGCAGGACGCGACCCGGCTCGAGACCACCGCCGGCGGCGCGCTGCTCGGCGTCGTCGATCACTCGATGGGCGCGAAGATGGACCTGCTCGGCGTCGAGTACCGCCGGATCGATCTGTCGACGATGGCGCCCGCGGGCCTGACGACGATCTGGATGCTGAAGATGGACGGCGTCGATCCGCACACCGGCACGGCGTACATGATGGGGTGGGGCGAGGTCGTCGTGCCCGAGGCGTTCGACGACTTCGCGTACGCGGTCGATCCCGAGAAGGGCCAGCTCTCGATCGGCGGCGCCGGCTGGTTCACCGATCGCGGCTGGGGCGGCTTCGGCATGCAGTACCGGCGCGATCCATACGTCACGATGACCGGCGAGCTCGCGCTCGAGGATCGCGTCGGTGCCGAATTCTACATCCCGCGTGCGCTCGGCCTCGTCGCGAAGACGTTCTACGCGCGCACGAAGCGCCTCGTCGACGGCGCGCTCGTCCACGACAGCACCGCCGGCGTCGAGCTCGACGCGTCGTACGCCCGCGACGGCTGGACGAGCAACGTCGGCCTCGAGCTCGGCCGCACGTTCTACACCGCGCTCGACAACGCGCAGCCGACGACGACCGGGTTCGTCGCGTCGTTCGGGCTCAGCGTCCAGCACGCGGGCGGCCGCACGTGGCGGCGCGAACCGCAGGCGCCGCGGCTATGATGCTGCGAGGATGCTGCGTCGATGACGGGTGCGACGGTCCTGACGGTGTCGAGCCGCGCGCTCGTCGACGCGTGCGCCGCGCTCGGCCTCGACACCGACGCGCTGCTCGCCGCGGCCGGGCTGACGCGGGCCGAGGTCGGTGATCCGGACGGCCGGATCGCCGTCGACAAGATGGCGGCGCTGTGGCGCGAGGCCCACGCGCGCGCGGCCGATCCGGATCTCGCGCTCCACGCGGCCGAGGCGCTGCCGTTCGGCGCCTATGCGGTGATCGACTTCCTCGCGCGCACGAGCACGACGATCGGCGCCGCGTTCGAGCGGATCTCGCGGTACTTCCCGCTGATCAACAGCGCCGTCGAGCTGCCGATCGAGGTCGCGGGCGATCACGTGCGCGTCGAGATGCGCGATCGCCGCGGCCCCGGCAAGCTGCCGCGCGGCTACGCCGAGTACACGCTCGCGGCGATCGTGCTGCGCACCCGGATCGCGGCCGGCGTCGCGTTCTCGCTCGTCGCCGTCGAGCTCGCGTACGAGGCTCTGGCGGACACGCGCGAGCACGTCCGGATCTTCGGCTGCCCGGTGCGGTTCGGCACCGAGCGCACCGCGATCGTGATCGCGCGTGACGTCTGGGACACGGCGCTCGCGCGCGGTGATTCCGGGCTCGCGGCCGTGCTCGAGCGCCACGCGCAGATGCTGATCGCGCAGCTGCCGCGCGTGTCCGACGAGATCGCGCGCATCCGCGCCACGATCCAGGCCCAGCTCGCGGGCGGCGATCCGAGCCTCGCGAACGTCGCGCGCACGCTCGGCACGAGCCGGCGATCGCTGCAGCGCCGGCTCGCGGCCGAGCAGCTGACCTACGCGCAGCTGCTCGACGACGTGCGGTCGACGCTCGCGCGCGCCTACCTCGCGGAGCGCGCGCTCTCGATCGCCGAGGTCGGCTACCTGCTCGGGTTCTCCGAGCAGAGCTCGTTCACGCGCGCGTTCCGGCGATGGACCGGCGTCTCGCCCGCCGAGTTCCGGCGCGCCAGCACGACGTGAGCGACGACGAGGTTCGGCAGCCAGCTCGACCACGCGACGATCGTGTAGCCGACCGCGGCGGGCAACCCGATCGCGGCGAACAGTGGAAACTGGATCCGCAGGCTGACCGCGGCGAACGCGAGCGCGAAGCTGCGCGTCATCCACGCGCGATGCCCGGTCCGGTCGCCGGACAGGATGCGCTGCACCCCGAGCGCCGTCGTCGCGAGCCACGCGATCGCGAGCGCGGTGAACCCGGCCTGCGCGATCGGCCCCGCCCACGCCGTCGGCCCGAGCACGAGCCCGGCGGTCCCGCCGACCGCGACCGCGGCGACGTACACGTAGCCGGTCGCGCGATGCAGCCGGGGCCACCGCCGCCGCATCCGCTTCATCAGCTGCCACGGCCCGACGACGAGCGCGAGCCCGCCGCCACCGACGTGCGCGACGAACACGAGCTGCGCCGCGGTGAACCGCTCGAACAGGTGCGCGCCGAGCGGCATGCCACCCGGCGTCGGCTCGACGAGCCCGAGCAGCCACGGCAGCGGCGCGACGAGCCCGACACCGATCGACAGCACCGCCACCAGCCCGAGCCAGACCCGTCGCTTCATATGGCCACCGTAGCCATGCCCCGCGCGCAGGTCTTGACCGCCGGTGTCAGAGGCTTGTCCGAGCGCGCCATCGTGCCGCGGCCAAGGCGATGCCGCACGCCCTCGGATGCAGTACGGTGTCGTCATGCGAGATCCTCGTTCCGGATCGCCGCGCCTCGCGCTGGTCGTGGTGGTCGCGCCCGTTGTCGCGGTGCTCGCGATCGCGCTGCTGATGTACTTCACTTCGGTGTAGTGCCGTCTGCACGGCCCGACGAGATTGGGCACAATACCGAGGGCATGGACCGTCAGGACAAGGTCGCGCCGCCCGGGCTCGGAGAGGCGGCGCTGCGTGATCTGGTCGATGCGGCGTTCGACGCGCTCGTCATCACGCACGCGGGCAACGTCGTGTTCGCGAACCGCTCGTTCGCGGAGCTGTACGGAGCACCCGCGCACGAGCTCGTCGGCATGAGCATGGTCGAGTTCGTCGCCCCCGAATCCCGCGCGCTCGTGTTCGCGCACATGTCGCGCCCGGAAATGACGCGCTACGAGGCGGTCGGCATGCGGCGCGACGGCTCGCGGATCGAGGTCGAGATCTGCGCGCACACCGGCACGTACGAGAACCTGCCGGTCCGGATCAGCGCGATCCGGGTCATCACCGAGCGCAAGCTCGCGGAGCAGGCGTTGCGGCGGTCCGAAGCGCAGCTCCGCCTGCTGATCGAGCGCATCCGTGACGCGATCGTCGTCGAGCGCGAGGGCTCGATCGTGTTCGCGAACGCGGCGGCACTGCAATATGTCGGCTACGCGAACGTCGGTGAGGTCGCCGGGATGAAGGCGATCGACTTTGTCCATCCCGGCGATCGCGCGAGCGTGCTCGCCCGGCTGCGCGAGGCACGCGAGGCCCTGCCGTCGGCCCGCATCACCGCGCGCATCGTCCGTCGCGACGGCTCGATCGGCACCGTCGAGCTCGCGACCGCATCGCTCGACGCATTCGACGGTGGACCCGCGAACGTCGTGCTCGCACGCGACATCACCGAGCGCCAGCAGATGGAAGCGCGGCTCGTGCAGACGAACCTGCTGTCCTCGATCGGCATGCTCGCGGCCGGCATCGCGCACGAGATCAACAACCCGCTCGCCTACGTCACGCTGAACCTCGGCGTCATGGCGCGCAAGCTCGACGCGCTGCGCACCGCCCACGACGGTCGCGATCTCGCGCGCGCCGCCGCGCTGTCGCGCGAGCTCGAGGACCTGCTCGCGATCACGCGCGATGGTGCCGACCGCGTCCAGCGCATCGTCCACGACGTCCGCGTGTTCGCGCGCGGCAGCGGCGACACCCGCGCACCGGTCGCGCTGCCGCTCGTGCTCGACTCCACGATCCAGCTCGCGCTCAACAGCATCCGCCACCGCGCCCAGCTCGTCCGCGAGTACGAGCCGGTCCCGCTCGTCGCCGCCGACGAGCCGCGCCTCGGCCAGCTGTTCCTGAACCTCCTCATCAACGCGCTGCAGGCGTTCGACGACGAGCCGCCGACCGATCGCCCCGCGGAGATCCGCGTGCGCACCGCGACCGCCGCCGACGGCGCGGCATGCATCGAGATCACCGACACCGGCCGCGGCATCGCCGCCGAGATGCTCGGCCGCGTGTTCGAGCCGTTCTTCACGACGAAGCCACCCGGCGTCGGCACCGGCCTCGGCCTGCCGATCTGCCGCAGCATCGTGAACGCGCTCGGCGGCACGATCGAGATCCAGAGCGAGCTCGGCCGCGGCACCACATGCCGGGTCACGCTGCCGGCACTCGCGCGCGCCGCCACCGCCGAGCCCGCCGCACAGACGGCGCAGCCCACACCCGCGGCGCGCGCCCGGCTGCGCGTCCTCGTCGTCGACGACGAGCCGGTCCTGCTGCGCACGCTCGGTGACGAGCTCGGCCAGGATCACGAGGTGACGTGCGTCGCCTCCGGCGCCGAGGCGATCGCGCACATCCGCGACGCCGAGTTCGACGTCGTGCTGTGCGACGTGATGATGCCGGCGGTCTCCGGCATCGACGTCCTGCAGGCCGTGCGCCGCGACCGCCCCGAGCTCGAGCCCCGCATCATCTTCATGACCGGCGGCGCGTTCACGCCGACCGCGCGCAGCTTCCTCGCCTCGGTCTCGAACGCCAAGCTCGAGAAGCCGTTCACGTACGAGGAGCTGATGCACGCGATCGCCGGCGTCGGCTGAGCCGCCCGCGCGCACGCAGCCCCTTGACGCCGCGCGATCTCATGCCACATTGAAAGTATCATGAGACGAGACAGCCGGCTGTCGGTCGCGCTCCACGTGCTGCTGCACATGTCCGAGGCCGATCGCACGCTCACCTCCGAGGAGCTCGCGGCGAGCCTGCAGATGAACGCGGTCGTGCTGCGCCGGACGCTGTCCGCCCTCCGCACCGCCGGCATCGTGCGCGGCAACAAGGGCCACGGCGGCGGCTGGGCGCTCGCGCGCGACCTCGCGGCGGTCTCGCTCGCCGATGTGCTCGACGCGATCGGCAGCTCGACGCTGTTCGCGATCGGCCCGCGCGATGACCGCACGCGCTGTCCCGTCGAGCAGGCCGTCGATCACGCGATCACGACCGTCCTCGCCGACGCCGAGCGCCAGATCCACCGCGAGCTTCGCGCGATTCCGGTCGCGAAGCTCGTCGCCGGTGGCCGCGGTCACCGCCGGCCCCATCGCCAGAAGGAGATCCCGCACCATGCATGACGTCCTCATCATCGGCGGCAGCTACGCCGGCCTCGCCGCGGCGCTCCAGCTCGCCCGCGCCCGCCGCACCGTCCTCGTCCTCGACGCCGCCCAGCCGCGCAACCGGTTCGCGCGCGCCGCGCACGGCTTCCTCGGCCACGACGGCGAGGCCCCCGACGCGATCCGCGAGCGCGGCCGCGCCGACGTGCTCGCGTACCCCACCGCCTCGATCCGCGCCGAGGTCGCGACCGCGATCACCGGGACCCAGGGCGACTTCCGCGTCACGACCGATCGCGACGTCCACCACGCGCGCCGGATCATCCTCGCGACCGGCGTCGTCGATCAGCCGCCGCCGATTCCCGGCCTGCGCGAGCGCTGGGGCAACACGGTGTTTCACTGCCCCTACTGCCACGGCTACGAGCTCGACCGCGGTCGGCTCGGCGTGATCGCGACGAGCGCGCTGTCGATGCACCAGGCCGTGCTCGCGACCGAGTGGGGCCGCGAGACGCGGCTGTTCCTGAACGACGCCTTCGACCCCGACGCCGAGCAGCTCGCCGAGCTCGCCGCGCGCGGCATCACGCTCGAGCGCCGGCGCATCACGCACGCGACCGGCGGCCCCGGCGCGATCGAGCTCCACGTCGAGGGCGGCGATCGGTTCGTGCTCGACGGCGTGTTCGTCCTGCCGCACACCGAGATCCGCGACGGCTTCGCGGCCCAGCTCGGCCTCGCGCTCGAGGCCGGCCCGCTCGGCCCGTACTACAAGACCGATCCCATGAAGGAGACCTCGGTGTCCGGCGTCTTCGCATGCGGCGACGTCGGCCAGCCGATGGGTACCGTGGCGTTCGCGGTCGCCGACGGCACGCGGGCCGGCGCCTCGGCGCACCAGTCACTCGTGTTTCGCCGGTAGCTCACCTACGGGCACGAACGTACGGAGAACGGAGTCCCAGGGTGAACTGACCAGCCACACCTGACCCTGCGACCGTTGCCTGCACCACGCCCTTCGCCTCCCGCACTCGATGCAGGCCGCACCAGTCACGTGTTCACCCTAGGAACCGTTCCAGAGCGGTAGTGCCGCATCCCCCGGCCGCGTTCCGGACGCTGGCGACTTTTTTTCCGCGCCGTCGTCATGCGAGGTTAGGTTCTGCGGGGATGCAGCGGGGGGACGACACGTTGCCGTTCGACGAGCCGGTCGAGGACCCCCGACCGGCCGCGAACCCGATCGAGATGGAGACGGTGCGCGCGCGCGCCGAGCTCGCGCTGTTCGGCCGCGCAGCGCCTCCCAAGCTCGGCCGCTACCACATCATCGACCGGATCGCCGGCGGTGGGATGGGCGTCGTCTACAGCGCGTACGACCCCGAGCTCGACCGGCGCGTGGCGCTCAAGGTCGTGCACCCGCGGCGGACGCACGACGGCGAGGCGCAGGCGCGGCTCGTGCTCGAGGCGCGCGCGCTCGCGAAGCTCGACCATCCGAACGTCGTCAAGGTGCACGACGTCGTCACCAACGACGGCAGCATCGTCATCGTGATGGAGCTTGTCGTCGGCGAGACCCTCGCCGCGTGGGCCGACAAGCCGCACACGTGGCGCGATGCCGTGCACGTCTACCAGCAGGCGGCACGCGGCCTCGAGGCGGCCCACGGCGTCAAGGTCGTGCACCGCGACTTCAAGCCGAGCAACGCGGTGATCGGCACCGACGGCCGCGTCCGCGTGCTCGACTTCGGGCTCGCGCGGTCGGCCGAGGCGACCGGCGACGACGCGCGCGGCAGCGGCGCCCCGGTGAGCGCGGGCCTGACCGCGACCGGCGACGTGCTCGGCACGATCGCGTACGCCTCCCCCGAGCAGCTGCGCGGCGAGCCGGCGACGCCGGCGTCGGATCAGTTCAGCCTCTGCGTGTCGCTGCACCACGCCGTCGAAGGCGTCGCGCCGTTTGCCGCGGCGAGCTTCGAGGAGCGCCGCAAAAACATCGAGGCCGGCGCGATCATCCTCGGCGACAGCGCGCGCGATGTGCCTGCCTGGCTGCGCGCCGTGATCGCACGTGGACTGTCGCCGCGCGCGGCCGACCGGTTCCCGGACATGGCGGCGCTGGTTCACGAGCTCGTACGGCCGCGCGGCATCCGCCGGTTCCGCACGCCGCTGCTCGTCGCGGGCACGCTCGGGCTCGGCGTCGCCGCGACGCTCGCGCTGCGCGGCGCGAGCACCGACGAGGAATGCGATGGCGGGCGTGCGCAGCTCGCGACCGCGTGGAACCCGAGCGTCCGCGCGAACCTGCTGAAGGTGCTCGACGCGATCGGGACGCCGTACGCTCGAGAGATCCGAGATCGCGCGATCGGTGACCTCGATCAGTACGCGTCGAAGTGGAGCGCCTCTCACCTCGCCGCGTGTCGCGATCACCGCAAGGGCGCCACGTCGGCGACGCTGCTCGACCGACGCATGACGTGTCTCGACGAGCGGCTCGCGGATCTGCGCGCGGCCGCGACCGTCATCGAGCAGACGGATCGCAACTCGCTCGCGAACGTGATGGACGTCGTCGTACGCGTTCCGCCCGTCGAGCGCTGCTCGGATCTGGAGCGGCTACGTCTCGACGTCGAGCCGCCCGAGGGCGAGATCCTGCGCGAGCAGGTGCGCGTGGTGCGCAGCAAGATCGCAAAGGCGGAGGCGCTCGCGCGATCGGGACAGTCCGAGGCCGCCCGCGAGGCTGCAGACGACGCCCTCGCTGCGGCGATCCAGACGCCGTACAAGCCTGTGCACGTGGAAGCTGCGCTCGCGAAGAGCCGCACGCTCATGGCGTTCGGCGAGGTTCAAGCGGCCATGGAGCCGCTGATGCTCGCGCGCACGACGGCGCTGGAGCAGGCCATGATCCCCGCCGCTGTCGAAGCCGGGGCTCGCCTTGTGTACGCCGAAAGCATGCTCGAGGCGTCGCGAACAAACGCTCAACGAGACGCGGCGTTCCTCGAACCACTCAGCAAGCGGCAGAGCTGTGCCGACTTTGCGCGACCGTTGCTGCTCAACAATCTCGGAGTCGCGTTCTTGTCGGCAGGTGACCGAGCGAAAGCATTCGCTTACTTCAAGGATGCGCGCAGCGCATTCGAGGACGCCACACATCCAGATCTCGAGCTCACCATCATCGATCGCAACCTTGCGATGCTGACGTCCGACGACATTCAGCGGACTGAGATTTCGGCGAGCGTCGTGCGACGATTTCGGGACGCTCTCGGCGCAGTCCATCCCACAACACTCGAAGCGATTTGGAACGCCGCGGAGTACGAGGTAGACCCGGCGAAGGCTTACGAGCTTGCGCAAACCGCAACGGAGGCGCTTCGAAAGTTTCACCCCACACTCGTCCACGTGTCGGCTTTGGCTGAGGCAGGGCGTGCGTATCTCGCGAGCGAGCTCAGCGACCGGACACGCGCACGCAAGGACTACACGCTTGCGATCGCCCGTATCGACGAGAGCGGTGATTCTGATTTCGTAACACTTCGGAGCCTCGTGTCAGGCGAACTCGCGCTGATGGAAGGGCATCCCGAAGCGGCACGGGCTGAATTTCTCAAGGTGCTTGCGGCGAGAGCGCAGAGCACCGCGTGGTGGAACCGGCTTGAAGTCCTGCGAGCTGAGTTGGGTCTTGGAGCGGCTGCGCTCGCGCTCGGAGACCAGCCGCAAGCCATCGCTCGCCTGGAGGCAGCAATAAATGGCCTTCCGGAGGTCATTAGGGTGAACGAATACCTTCTCCCACGTCGTCTGCTGGCACGAGCCGAACGACTCCTCGCACAAGCGCATCGCGCTAGGCACGAAGAGGCGCGTGCTGAGGCTTATGAGCGCGACGCTCGCAACTTCTACGAGCGCGGCCCCTTGGGGTACGCGTGGGTGCTCAAGGAACTTTCGCTCTAGGGCGGAACGCAGGGCAGTGTAAAGTCACTATCAAGATCATGAAGGCGTGGTTGTTGGGCGTTGGGATTATCGCGACGGCGTTTGCATGCTCGAAATCGAGCAAGAAGCCACTCGCCAACATCAAGACATGTGATCCACCGCCCGGCGGTTCGTGCAACACAGTGATGTGCGGCGGCAACTCCGCACTCATCAACGCCTTCCCCGTCCACGGCCTGCGGCCCGACGGTGAATGCTCCGACGAGCAGATCCAGCTCGTGCCCGGCTCGCTCGACGGTGCCTGCGATGGTGCCACGCTCGACATGCAGGGCAACAGGCTCGTCGGCCGCATGGAAGACGGCACGATCAAGTGCCAGGGCAGCGCGCTGAAGGGCACGTCGTTCGAGGTCCGCAGCTGGAAGGGCAGCGAGCGGATCGAGATCACCGAGGTCACCGAGTACAACGCACCCAATGGCGTGACGCGTCCCGCCTACCGCATGGAGTGGACGAAACAGCCGGACAAGGACCCGAACGGCAAGCGTCAGGGGCTGTGCGCGAAGGAAGGGCAGAAGCTCCGGCTCGCGCTGAACCTCAAGGCGATGAAGTTCACCGACGACCTCGCCGAGCCGGGCGCGAACCTCGTCATCCCCATCCAGAGCGAGCTCTACGACGAGCAGGGCAACGCGATCCCGATCCGCCCGCAGTGGAAGCTGCAGAAGCGCGAGTGGATGCACCTCGCATGCGTCGACGATGCGCTCGCGAAGCGCAGCGTGTTTCACCAGCAGACGAGCGACCTGTCGCGCAGCCGCGCGGCGCTCCGCATGTGGACCGCGGACTACTGCGGCGGGCTTCCGTTCACGGTGCGCGGCAAGTGGATCGCGTGGGCGAACGCGAGCGATCTCGAGGTCGAGGCACAATGGACCGAACAGGGCGCCGCGTGCGTGACCGCGCCGCGCATCCTGCGCACGAACGGCGTCGAGACCCTGCCGACCACCGTGACGAAGCGGCTCAAGGATCTGTGCAAGGGCTGCACGACGGTCGCGGACTGGATGAAGGCCGCGACGACTTGCCACAAGGAAGACGGCACGACCGTCGAGACTTACCTGCAGCCGTGCGACCCGTGCTCGGGACCCGGGTGCCCGCTCGAATCGCGAAACGTCAAGAGCGAGCCGTGAAGCTCGTCGTGATGTGCGCGCTGCTCGGCGCGTGCAGCGACTCATCACACGTTCCGTCGCTGTTCGAGGCGACGAGGGGCGACGCGACCGACGGCATCGATGTCCGCGTGCGGCTCGATGCGATCGATCGGGGACCGTTTCGCCTCCAGTTCGGTGATCGCGACGTCGTGCCGACCCACGTCGTGCGCGCACCGCTCGCGAATGGCGTGCTGTTGCGTGGCAGCGTCGATGGCGGCGGGTCGATCGTGCTCGCGCGCGTCGGCCACACCGTGACCGGCGTGATCCGCGACGGCCGCGCGGTCTACGAGATCGTGCCATCGCACGGCGGACATCGCCTCGTGCCGCGTTCGTGGCAGATCGCGCGACCGCTGCATGGCCCCGGCTGGGACGAGCTCGCGGCGCATCGCGGGCCACGGCCGCCGGCGCTGCCCGCATCGACGGCCCCGATCGTCGTCGACGTCGCGTTTGCGTACACGAAGCGCGTCGTCGACAAGCGCACGTTCGACGGCATCCGCGGGCTCGCGACGACCGCGATCGCCGAGCTAAACGAGGCGTCGGAAGCAGCTGGTCTCGACGTCCGGTTTCGCATCGCCGGGCTCGGCCAGACGACGAGCAGCGAGGGCGGCCGCGACATGAGGCAGCTCTACTACGACCTGCTGCATCGCACCGACTTCGACGACGCGCACGCGCTTCGCAAGCAGCTGCACGCGGACATCCTCGTGCTGCTCGTCGACAACGAGAAGGGGCCGCTCGGGCTCGCGACGATCATGGGCGAGAAGGACACCGCGGTCGCGGTCGTCGATCAGCGCGACTCGGTCTGGTACCTGACGATCGCGCACGAGATCGGCCACATCATGGGCGGGCTGCACGATCCGGCGGACGATGCGACCGAGGTGCCGTTTCCATACGGGCACGGCTTCATCGGTCCGACGAGCCGCACGATCATGGCGACGCCGTGCGGCGATCCGGAGACGTGCCCGCTCGTCGTGCGGTGGTCGGCGCCGCCGGACCTCGGCAATGACGCGCAGTGCGACAACGCGCGCGTGCTGCGCGAGACCGCGGCCACGGTCGCCGGCTTCGGCGAGCAGCTGTAGTCAGTCCTTCGCGAGACCGCGCGCCCAGGTGTCGAAGCCGCTATCGAGCGAGAGCGGCGTCTCGGTCTCGAGGTTGTGCTGCAACGTCTGGCGCGCGCGAAACAGCCGGCTGCCGATCGTGGCGCTCTCGACGTTGAACACCTCGGCGAGCTGATCGCGATCGAAGCCTTCCCAGTAGAACAACTCGAGCAGGAGCTGCTGCTCGACCGGCAGCGAGCGCAGCGCGGCGAGCAGGCGCGCGCGGTCCTGGTTCTTGGACATCCGCGTCGCGATGCTCGTGCTGAGCGAGGCGATCGAGACATCCTCGAAGTCGATCGTCGGGCGGTTGGTCGCGCGCTTGCGCCAGTGGTGGAACAGGACGTGGCGCGCGATCGCGAACAGGTACGTGCGGAACGAGCTCTGCTGCTTGAACGTGTCGCGGCTCGACAGGCACTGCAGGAACGTCTCCTGGACCAGGTCGTCGATGTCGCCCTCGGTCTTGTGCTCGAAGAACCGGTAGATCGACGGGAAGTGGCGACTGAACAGCGCGTTGCCGGCGGCGCTGTCTCCCGCGCGCCACTGATCCAGCAGGATCAAGTCGTCGTCCGCCACCACGCGGCGTGATGTTAGCGCGTGCCGGACGTCACGGTATGGGCAACCGGGATCTCCTCGCGGCGCTGCGAGAACGCCGCGCGGTCCGCGAGATTCACGATGCGAAATCATCCCTGCGGGGACGCACGTAGTGGTAGTCAGCGGCGGTGCGATCACTTCCGCTGCTGCTCCTCGTGTGCTGCGCCTCGAAGTCTGCGCCGCCATCGCCGCCCGTCGAGCTCGCCAGCTTGATCACGCCGGATGCGGTCGGGGTCGTCCGCCAGCCCGCGGATCAGTTCGCGGTGCTGCTCTACGCGCGCGAGATCGCGACGGTCGGCGGCAAGGTGCCCGCGTGCTGGTCGAGCCTCGAGCATCGGGTCAAGGCCGGATACCAGGTCTCGCTGCCGGTGAGCTCGTACTTCCTGCTCGAAGGCGAGCTGCCGCAGGCCGAGGTCGAGGACTGCGTGCGCAGCGCGACGAACAGGCTCGTCACGCCGGCGCACGAAGGCGATCTGGTCGCGTTCTCGACGCCGAGCGGCACGGTGTACGCCGCGTGGCGCGGAGCGTACGTCGTGCTCGGCAACCGCGACCAGGTGACGGCGGCCGTGCGCGTGCACGATCCGGCGGTCGTGGCGGGGTGGCGCGCGCATGTCGCCGAACCGGGGGCCGCGCCGGTGTGGATGCTGCGCACCGACGCATCGTTCGCGGATCTGCTCGGCGCACCGACGACGAGCTACCAGCTCGTGATCGACAAGCTCGAGGGCCCGCCGCGTTCCGAGCTCGCCGGACGATTCGTCGTGACCTACGCGAGCGCGCCGGATGCCGAGACCGGCGAGCGCTACATGAGGGACTGGATCGGTCGCGGCCGGTTTCCGCGCAAGATCGCAGGTCCCGCAGACGCGGTCGCGCTGTACGACCAGCTCGCGACGGCGCTGCAGCGCGCGCGGATGACGCGAAAGGGCAACGTGCTCGAGCTCGCGTTCGATACGTCGACGTTCGGCGGGATGTGGCCGCAGTTCGCGGCGGCCGCCGCGTCGCTCGGCGCGGGCCGATAGCTACGGCGCGAGCGCGCGGACCGCGATCGCGAGCGTCGCCCGCGCGGTGTCGGGGTCCGCGTCGCCGTGCGCGATGTGTGCGGCGTGGACCTCGCGCGTCGCGGTGCGCGCGATCGAGACGCCACCGTCGTAGGCGCGCGGCGCGAGCAGCTTGACCGCGGGCGTCTTCGTCGGCAGCGCGTGCTTGACGCCGCCGATCACGTCCTCGGTGGTGCCGAACGACGCGACCGACGCGCCGTCGATCGCGACGGTCGGCTGCTCGGGTCCGGCGAGCTCGCGCGGCGCGGTGAGCTGGACGACGCTGCCGTTGTGCACGACGTACGCGAACAGCCGGTAGTCGAACATCAGCCACAGCACGTCGCCCTTCTCGGTGACCACGTCGGCCTCGTACTTCGACCACCGGATGACGTGCTTGCCGGGTGCCAGCGGCACGAGCGCGGACCGGCGGTACGCGTTCTGCGCGTAGACCGCGGTCAGCGGCTGCGACTTGCCGGCGGGATCGACGAGCAGGATCTTCGCCTCGTATGGCTCACCGACGATCGCGAGCCCGAGGTCCTTGCCCACGACCGGCAGCAGCGGCAGGAACAGCGTGCCGCTGCGGCCCGGCAGCGGGACGAGCGTCGCGGCGCCCTTCGCCGGCACGACCGAGAGCTGCGGTGTCTCCATCGGGCCGACGATCGTGAGCGCGCTCGTGCCGATCTGCATCGGGACCAGCCGGAACGAGCCCATCGCGGCGAGCGTGCGGCGCGCGCCGAGGTTGCCCTTCGCGTCGACGTCGGCGACGTAGTACTGCTGGTCGTCGTACCAGAACGCGCGGATCGTCGGGCCCTGTGCGATCACCGTGATGTCCTGGAAGTCGAGCGCACCGACGACCTGCTCGTGACAGGTCGCGGGCGACAGGCATGCGGCGCAGCGATCGAGCTCGACGCGATCGCAGGTCGACGCGCAGCGCAGCGTGCCGCCCGCGAAGCCGAACGCCTTGCAGCTCGACTCGCCAAACGCCTTGCCGTCGCAGACTTCCTGCGTCTTCGTGCAGCGCTGCGACGACCGCGTCGGGTGGCCGCAGCCGCCGGACTCGTACTTCACGCACGAGGTCGCGTAGCTATCGATGTGGCCGTTGCCGCAGGTCTTGCGGAGCTGGAGCGCGGGCGGGATCGGGATCTCGACCTCGCTCGAGTACGGGTCGCACGGCTGGGCGTGGGCGCGGGCAGGCAGGGCGACGGCAACGAGCAGGGCGAGCGTCCGGAGCACGCGCCGGCGTCGAGCAACCGACGTGCCGCCCGTAAGCACGCGGCGCACCGAGCCGCCGCAGCCGATCGTGAACCCGCGTTGCCAGTGCGGGCTGTCAACGTCAGCGGGCGACGAGCGTGACCTTCGTCGTGCCAAGTTGCGCGAGCCGCTTGCCGTCCATGTCGAGGCCGACCTCGGTCCGCATGTCGAGCTTGGCCTGGCTCGGGACGATCGCCGTCAGATCGAGGACCGTCTCGCCGGTCGCGGTGGTCTCGCTCGTCAGGTTGCCCGGGCCGCTGCCCTTGCCGTGCACCGTCATCGTCAGCTTGATCTTCGCGCGCGTGCCGGAGAGCTCGAGCAGCTCGTGCGAGACCGTGGTGTTGGCGGTGATCTCGCCGGTGGTCACGGTCGACGTCGTCTGCCACTTCGCGCCGAGCCCGACCGCGTCTTCTGGCAGTGGCTCCACGATCTGGCTGACGACGCCGCGCGACATCTCGATCGCCGCGCGCGCCTCGGGCTGCGCATTCGCCGGCGTCTCGAGCTCGAGCAGCTTCGAGATGCCCCGGCTCGTCGCGATACCGTGGCCCTTGAGCCCGTTGAACACGGCAAGCGCCTTCTTGACCTGGCGATCGAGCTCCGGCGTCAACCCCTTGGCGTCGGCGAGCTCGGCACCGCGATAGACGAACTGGTAGTGGATGTCGCCGTCGGCCGTGACGTCGGTGATCTCGAGGTCCATCGTCATCCGGATCGCTGGCGCGGTCGCGAGCGGTGGCAGCTTGCCCTTGACCCCGCGCGCCTTCGCTTCCTGCGAGGTGACGACGACCGTGCGCTTGGTGCCCTTCTTCGGCGCGAACCGCAGCTGGGTGCGCGGGTCCTTGCCGGCGGTGACGAGCTTGATCGCCGGTGGAGCCGGCGTGTCGGCGACGACGAGCGCGGGGGCGCAGACCAGGACGAGCGCGACGAGCAGCTTCATGGCGGCGGACTCTATCCACCGGGTCACGCGAGCGATAGCGGAATCGCCCGCGTCAGCTCGGCGGTGAACGCCGTCGGATCGTCGACCGCGACCAGCACCCGCGTGCTCGGAGCGCCCTCGCCGAGCACGCCGAGCGGCCGGGCGGCGTCGCGCAGCGTGAGCTCGAGCACCGTCGGGCCGGCGATGTCGACGCGGATCGCGCCCTTGCAGTACGCGCGCTTCTTCCAGTCGTCGGAGAAGCTCGGCGGCTTGTCGATCGCGGCGATCTGATCGACCGGCACGACGAGGCTGCGCAGCATCCCGCGGTGCAGCGTGAGCCGGCCGTCGACCAGCCGGTGCGGGCGCGCGCGCAGCGACGCGTAGAGCCCGATCATCCAGATCACACCGTAGATCGCGACGCCGTGGACGACGACGCGCACCCATGCCGACGCGTGCGGCAGGATCACGAGCTCGAGCAGCAGCACATCGCCGACGACGAGCAGCGGCAGGATCGGCAGGAACGAGCGCAGCCCGCTCTCGCGGTGGTACGTGAAGCCGGCGGGCACCGCGCGCCGCCAGCCGCCGGCGACGAAGCGCAGCGCCGAGCCCATGATCACGAGCTCGAACGCGATCAGCCGTGCCGCGCGCGCGGGCAGCAGCGCCTCGAACGCGCTCGCGATCCGCGTCTCGAGCGGCGCGTCGCCGGCGGTGCTGCGGCGCAGCTCGCGGATCGCGACGACGATGAACGCGAGCTCGAGCGCGAGCGCGGTGCCAAGCCGCACCTGCCACAGCGCGGCCGAGCCCTGCCACGACACCCCGACCGCCTCGACGAGGATGATCGTCGGCAGCAGCAGGCGCGTCCACGGCAGCTCGCGGCGCGCGGCGCCCCACGCGATCACCGCGATGCGCACGCCGAGCACGCCGAGCACCGCGGCGAGCACGCCCTGCCACGACACGCGATCGAGCGCACGCAGCACCGCGACCGCGACGACGACGAGCAGCGTCGCAGTCCCGGTCAGCCTGGAGATCACCCCGAATCGCGTCACAGCGCTTGGATGCACGAAGTATCGATCGCGACGCGTCAGCCGACCAGCCTGGCAACTCGATCCGCCACCGCGCGGGCACCGCAAGTCCGCGTCCGTCCACGCATCGGGACGGAATGCATCTTGCTCGTGCCCGCGCGCGATGAAGAAGTATCTGTGCGCGCTGCTGCTGATCGGTTGCCTCGGCGACGGCAAGGGCCCCGAGGACGATCTCGACATCCTCGACGATGCGAAGGCCGACTCGCAGCGCCATCCGACCGATCACGGTGCGCTCGCGTTCGACAGCAAGGCCGCATCGGCGATCACCGATGCCGAGAAGTTCCACGCGTGGACGTTCGAGCTCTCGGGCGACGCGCACATCACCGCGACCACGAGCTACGCGCTGCTCGGCCAGCGCCGCACTGACACCGTGCTCTACCTCTACAAGGAAGGCCCGACCGGCTGGGGCTCGTACATCGCGCGCAACGACGACTACGGCACGACGACGTACTCCCAGATCGGCAAGGACCTCGGCGCGGGTCACTACCGCGTGCTCGTCAAGGGTTACGCGGCCGACACGCGCGGCAAGTTCTCGATCGTCGTCGGCTGCGGCGGGGCCGGCTGCGCGCCCGCCGCGAGCTGCCTGTTCGGAAGCACGTACGGCGACATCGCCGGCAATCCCGCGCTCCAGATCATCAACACGCTCGAGGTCACGGCCGCGAACGTCGACACGCTGTCGGCCGCCGACCAGGCGAAGCTCGTGCGCGCAGTCCAGCAATCGTCGCACACCGACGTGATGACGCCGGCCGAGGCGCTGTCGCGCGTCGACCAGAACACGATCAACGTCACGTTCATCGCCGAGCCGGCGGCGCGCCGCGCGTTCATCGCGTTCGAGTACGGCGCCGGTGACAACTCGTACGGCGCGATCTTCGAGCGCCGCGGCGACGCGATGGTCTCCGCGATCCACGACGGCGATCTCGAGGCGTGCACCGTCGAGCGCGAGACCTGCCTGCTGCCCGAGGACTGGTCGGCGATGCGCAACGATCCTGCGTTCACGCGCACCGCGAGCTGGATCGTGACCGCCGCGAGCCAGCTCACCGCGCTCGAGGCGCAGCAAGCGCTCGGTGCGTTCCGCGACTCGTACGACGACGTCACGTCCGTCGACGATGGGCTGTCGCGCATCGATCAGGGCCAGCTCGGCGTCCACACGTTCCGCCACACGTCGGGCCGCGAGCTCACCGTCGTCGAGTACGGCGCGGGCGACACGTCGGTCGGCGCGATCTACTACGCCGGCACCACCGACCGCGCAGGCTCGATCAACGACCTCACGATCGAAGCCTGCACGTTCTTCGCGAACTGAGGATCATCATGAAGCTCGCATGGCTCGCAGCTCTCTGGATCGCACTCGTTGCGTGCAGCAAGCCGGCACAGGACGAACCGGCGGCGAAACGCACCGAGACCAAGCCCGAGCCTGCGGCGGTGCCCGCGACCGCGCCGGCGAACGATCCGGTGCTCGCCGCGATGATGAAGTTCCGCGACCGTGCGTGCGCCTGCAAGGACGAGGCGTGCTTGTCGGCGGTGCGGGATGACATGAACAAGTTCTCGAACCAGCAGGCGCTGAACCCGACGGTCAGCCCGCTCGGCGACGCGCACGCCAATGCGATGACGGCAGTCAGTAAGCAGCTGACGGACTGCATCGTGAAGGTGATGTCGCAATGATCCGTTCGCCTACCGTGGGTGACGGCAAGAGCCCCAGTTTCCACGCAGCTCGACGAGCCATGCGCCGCTCCGTCGTTCCGCAGAGATGCGCATGGCATCCGCGCTGCACTCCGCATCTGCCATGACGAACTTCGAGACGATCGATTCCTGCGAGCTACACGTCATCACCGGCGGACAGATGATCCCCGGCTCGCGCGCCGGCAACGACGCACCCGACGGAGGCGACCAGCCGCGGACATGGAAGGGCGTCGCGAAGGGCTACGCGCGCGCGTGCATCCAGGGCGCCGGCGAGAACCTGATGATGATGGGCATGATGGGTGGCGTTCGCGGCGTCGGGTCGGCGGCGAGCGCCGCGGGCATGGGCTGCGCGATGGGCGTCGGCATGCAGCTGCTCAACGACGGCGTGAACACCGCGTTCGGCGGCGAGTAGTCACCACGGCGTCGTGCGCGATCAACTCCAGTTCTTGTCGGGCTGGACCTTCATCTGCTTCGCTGCCGCGATCACGTCGGCAAGCTCGACCGGATCGCTGAACGGATCCTCGTCGAGCTCGGTCACCCGGTTCAGCAGCCGTTGCCAGCGACGCAGCTCCTGGACGTACTCGCTATCGAGGACGCGACGCAGATCGTCCTGCTCTGCGACGAGATCGCAGATGCCGTTGTGCAGCCACTCCCCGGTGTGCCAGTCCGGCATGTCGACCCCCGGAAACAGGCAGATGCCGTGCAGATCGATGCCGCGGTCCACGGCGGCGAGCGACTCCTCCATCACGTCCTTGAGCCACGCGGCGCGTCCATCCGCGAGGCCGCTAGTCTCGCCGATCAACATCGGCCGTCCGTAGCGTTGCCATGGAATCATCAACAGCTCGCATAGCGGCCTGATGCGATCGTCGTCGGGCGACAGCGCCGCGTGCGGGCCGTGCTCGCGATATTCCATCTGGCCGAACGAGTAGCAGTTCGCGCCGACGATATCGAGGATCTCCAGCGAACCGCCGAGCTCGGGATGCTGCTTGCCGGCGACGATGTCCCACGCGAGGTACGTGTCCTCCTCGGTCTCCTTGCGCGCGGCCTCCTCGAGGTCCGGGCGATCGCGCGGCGCGACGACCTGCACCAGTGGATCGAAATGGATGATCCGCGCGTCACGATCGACCTCGCGAATCGCACGCACCGCGGCGATGTCGGCCTTGCACAGCATGCGTCGCAGCTCGAACCGGTCGCCCCTCGTCTTCCGGTAGGGCGCGGCCCAGCCCCATTCGCCGCCGATGAACGCGAAGAACGTGATCTCGTTCATCGGGGCGAAGAAGTGCGGCCCGCGTACACGAGGCACGACGTACTCGGCGGCCGCACGCGCGTAACGAGCGAACCGTTCGACAAACGTCTCGGCGAACGGATCGAGATCATCCGGGTAGCCGTAATGACAGAGCTCCCAGATCGGGAGGATCTGGCAGCGGTTCATCGCATCGATCATCGGATCGATGCACGAGAAGTCATACGTGCCGTCGCGATCGACCGCCGGCCATGGAATCCCCTCGCGCGCGACGGCAATGCCGAGCTTGCGCAACATCGCGTAGTCCTCGGCGGCGTGCTCGTGATGACGCGTCTCCTGGATCAGGTTGCGCCGTCCCTGGTCCTTCCACACGAACGTCGAGCATTCGAACCCCGACAGAAAGAACGTGGGGAAGATGCCGGGCTTGTTCGCCATGTTCTGCAAACCTTGGCATGCGGCATCGCATCCGAGCCGAGGCTTAGAAGCGTCTGACGCTGTCGCTGGCTCAGCCGAACTTCTTGACGAAGTCGTGATCTTCTTCGGCTGCCTCGTCGGCGCTGCGTGCGGCCTCGGGGTCTGCTTTGCCCCACCACCAGTGCGTGGCCGGGATGCCCCACGGCATCGGGCCCTTCAGCTGGTAGTGAGCGAGCGACGTATCTTCGCGGCTCGTATCGAGCCCGAGGTCGACGTTGACGCGTGCGCACATCTCGATCAGGAATGCGATCGCGGAGCGCTTGTCCAGCCTCGACTCGGTCCGGATCTCGTCGACGAGCAGCTGGAGCCCGGGGCGCGCCGCGAGCAACGCGTCCGCGTGCGACGCCACCCAGTCGGCGATCGCGTCCCTCGCGGCGCCGTTCGTGACGGTGTCACGACATCCCGCGGCCAGCATGCAGCGCACGAACGCCGCGCGCGTGTCGGCACCCTGGGGTCGCGACAGCCCGTCGAGCGCGGGGCGCGCCGCGGCCAGCGCGTCCTGGACCGTGACGCCTCCGTCGAACGCGTCGACGACCTCGTCGCGGGTCAGCGTGTGCGGTGGCAACACGCCTCGGCCAGCGACGATCCTCAGTACGCGCTCGATCACATCGGGCGTCACGCGCTCGGGGCCTCGCCACCATCCCTCGAGCTGAACGCCGACGTACCGCGGCTCGAACGCGATCGAGGTCCCGTCGGCAGCCGTGATGAAGGTGAACTTCGATCGCGAATCCTCTTCCCATGCGTAGGTCACGCCGCCCAGCTCGATCGGGATGCCGGTCGGCGCGCTCGTGAGCAGCCAGAGGTTGCCGGCGCGCCGCGCGATCACGCCTTCGACGGAGACGCTCGCGGTCGGCGCCGCGTCGATGTAGAGCCGGCCCGCGAGCTCGCCGCCGAGCACGACGAGGTGGCACGCGCTGCCGATCGACCACTCGCCGTGAGGCAGCTTGCAGTCGATCAGGAACACGGTCGAGCCACGCTCCGCGATCGAGCCGCCGCGTCCGCTTGTCAGGTCGCAGCGCACGAACGTCGCGATCGCGCCGTCGCCGACGCGCAGCGCGACCTCGCCGAGGTAGCCGGCGCTTCCTCCGTACGTGCCGTCGAGCGCGAGGAAATCCGCGTGGACCTCGATGCCGACCTGCGGACGATCATCGCGCGGGTTCGTCACCTCGGCTCCGACATGCGTCACGCCGCGCTCGGTCGGCAGGCGCGGCGGCGGCGGCACGATGCCGAGCGCGGTGCCGCGCGGATCCCACGCGCGGAGCTCGCCATGATTCTCGATCACGTAGACACGCGCTTCGTCGACGAGCACCGGGCGGCGAGCGGGGACGAGCCGCGCGGTGATGCGGCCCGTGCGGTCGAACGCGACGAGCGCGGTCGGCGAGATCCGGTCTTCGCCGCCCGACACCGGTCCGAACAGGAACCGGTCCGCCGTCGCGCCGACGATCTGACCGTCGTACGGCATCGGCAAGGCGCGGCGCACGGTGCCGAGCGGGTCGACGATCACGACCTGTTCGCCACACGACGCCGCGACCGTCCCATCGGCGAGCCGCGCGACGCCGACATCGCGGCGCTCGTCGGTGGTCGCGAGGATCCGGCCGTCGTTGGCGAGCCACGTGAAGCGCCAGATCTGGATCGCGACGATGCCTGCGTCGAACCGCTGCAGCGCGTACGCGTCGTGCGGCAGCTTCGTGCGCCAGACCTCGCGACCGGTCTCGTGCTCGATCGCGATCACGGTTGATTGTCCGGACAGCGAGATCCACGCGTGCGCGGCGTCCACGGCCACGCCGTACGCATCGCCGGACCAGATCCGCACCGGCGCCTCGCCGCCGCGCAGTCGCCAGACGCCTTCCTGCGTTGTCGCCCACAGCGTGTCGGCGACGCGGACGGTCGCGCGCAGCTCGTGTGACCACGGAAACACGCGCCGCTCGGCGGTGTCGAGCGAGACCCACACGAGCTCGCGCTCGATCGCGAGCAGCCACCGCCGCGAGAGCGGCACGCCTTCGCGCATGTATGGTCGCTTCCCGATCGCGGCCGGCTCGCCGACGCGCTGATGGCGACCGTCGTCATGCATCCAGTAGCCGGCGGCCCCGTGCGAGACCTGCTCGGGTCGGCACATCGGGGTCGTGGTCTCGATGCGTGCGAGCTCGCGGCCACGCGGATCGAACACGAGGAGGATGAGGTGGTCGGGCTGATACGACCGGATCGCGACCACGATCTGCGATGGATCGATCGCGTCCGGCGCGAGCGGAGCCGGCAACCAGTAGCTCGCGCGTTCGACGACGGGCAGCGCGATCGGCGGCGCGTCGCCGATCACGAGCTCGCCGACGCGCAGCCGCACGAGCGTGCCGTCCGGCAACCCGCGGACCGCTTCGACACCGCGAGCGATGAACGTTCCGGTCTCGTCGCGAACGTCGCCGATCGCGTCGCCGCGCGCGATCGCGGCATGGGCGCGCGCGCGTCGCCACCTGGGATCGTCACCGTCGTCGTCGCCCGGCGGGCACCGCGCGGCGAGCTCGTGGAGCAGCGTGCTCGGGATCGGTGTGCGTGCGACGAGCTCGGCGATCGCGCGCGGCTCGAGCGCGACCGGCAGCTCGCACGCGACGAGCGGCGCGTCGGGCTCGGGATCCGTCGGTCCCGCCCAGCTCAGCCCCTGTGGTGTGATCGCGAGCTCGCGCCGCTCGCGTGCCCGCCGGATCGACACGCGCTCAGCGTATCATCGGGATGCGCGCCTGACCGGCGAGCGCGAGCCGATGACACTCACGATCGACCTCGCGGCGTGGTGGCGAAGCATGCGGACCCGGTGCGCACCGCTCGAGGTTCACGAGCCGATCGCGATCGCGGAGCTCGAAGCGCGGATCCGCGCGGCCTGTGCGTCGATCTCACCCGCCGCTCGCTGCGAGCTGCCCCCGCTCGCGCGCGACTACTTCGACGTGCTCGGTGCGACGACGTGGTACGGCCACCAGATCGACCCCGACTGCGTCCTCCTCGCACCGCGTGCGGTCGCGGAACGCGCCGAGGCCGCGACCGCCGCGCACCACGGACAGGCGAGGCGTGGCAGTGCACTGTGGATCGCGCTGCTCGACGCTGCGCCCGCGCATCAGCGCTACCTGTGCGTCGATCGCGACAGCCCGCTGTTCGGGCGCGTCGCGAGCTCGAGGTTCGGGGATCATCCGTGCTGGACCGACGAGGATCTGCTGGACCTCGGGACGTTCGAGAGCTGGCTGACCCAGCTCCTGGATCTGCGGCGTGGCGGCGCGCGCGGCGTCGGGTGCTTGCTGCGGCTCACGCCCGAGGACCTCGTCGAGCTCGATCCGGTGCTCGCCACGGGTGACCCGTGGGCGCTCGTCGTCGCTGCGCGCGACCTGCAGTACCGCACGATGCCGGACCGCACGCCGCCACCGCCGACGTGCGCGCCCGATCGCGTGCTGCTGATCCATCATCCGCCGCTGATCGACGATCTCGTGGTCGCGCGCTTCGAGGACACGAGCGTCGCGATCGTGCCCGCCAATGCGATGTCGCGGTTCGAGCGCCTCGGGCCTTATACCGCGTGGAGCGCGGCCGACGCGCCCAGCCTCGTCCACGACGTCCGCGACCGCATGCAGGGATCGTGGCTGTTCGTCGGCAACTTCACGCTCGGGACGAAGCGGGCGCTGCTCGATCATCTGCTGTCCGAGGCACCGGCATCGTCGAGGCTGCGCGCGTGCGAGGCGTCGATCGAGCAAGCGGTCGCGATCGAGGCCGTCGTGACGCCCGCGGCATCGCCGATCGAGAGCGCGTTCGGCGGCGAGCCGTACACGCCCGAGGACTTCGTGTGGCCGGTCGCGCCCGACGGCCGCGCGATGGCGTTCATCGCGCAAGTGAACTTCGCGGAGGCCAGCCCGTACGCGTCGCCCGAGCTGATCGTGCCGCGCGCCGGATTGCTCCAGCTGTTCTGCGCGGCGTTCTACACGCCGGGCCCTGCACCCGATGCCGGGATGCGGCTCGTCTGGCATCCGCGACCCGACGACGCTCGCCATCGCGCGCAGCGAGCGCCACAGCCGGCGGGGGTTCGCGCCGCGATGCGGTTTCGTCCGACGTGGAGCGCGCCCGACCTCTCGGCGCTGCTGCCCGAACACTGGCTCCTCGACTACGCCGAGCGCGGGATCGATCGGCGGCTGCCCGAAGCCGAATTCGAGGCCCGCCGCGCCTACGCGGATCGCACCCGCTATCTCGGCTCGCATCAGCTGTTCGGCCGCGCCGGCGCGATCCAGTACGATCCACGGTTCTCGATGGCGTGGCTGCACGGTCACGCTGACCTGCTCGCGGCGTGGACCACGTGGTACGCCGACCATCGCACGCTGCTCGCGTTCGACGACGCCGGGCAGGTCCGCGACGACGACCTCGTCGCGCTGTGGCAGCTCTGGATGCAGACCGACGCGGCTCGTGGCTTCGCGGCGGAGTGTGATGGCTGGCGCCTGCTGTGGCAGATCGATACGGACGAGGCGCTCGGTCTCACGTGGGGTGACCTCGGGCGGCTGTTCGTGATGATCCGGCGCGAGGATCTCGCGGCGAACAAGCTGTTCCGCGCTCGGATCCAGTGGCAGGCGCATTGAGGCGTCGATCGTCGCTGGCGAGCGCGTGGTACCTTCGAGCGGTGAGCGCAGCGCAGGTGAGGGTCGACGAAACGCCGTGACGGACACGCACGCCACGGCGAGAGCCCTCTATCAGGAGTACGTCGCGCGCGCCGCGGTGCTCGAGCGCCATCGTCGCTATGCGACCGAGGTCCTCAAGGCGACCGCCGGTGCCGGGCAGACCCCCGTCGAACCGCTCGCCACGATGGGCAAGGACGGCGGGCCGCTGCTGTGCGACGTGTGTCGCAAGCCGATGATCCTCGAGGGCGGTGGCTATCAGGGCGTGTACGCCGACGCGGCGTGGCGGCGAAACCCGAAGCGCGGCTGGCGATCGTGGATCGCCGGGGGCATGGTCGTGCGCATCGAGAGCAATGGCACGCTGCGCGTCTATCACGGCTATCCCGGTCGATCCGGATGCGTGCTGAAGGCGGATGCGCTCGACGAGCGACAGCGCGACGAGTTTCGCGCGCGGTCCGCGGAGCTGAACGTGTCCGCGAAGCTCGACTTGCTGTCGGCGTACTTCAAGGCCGAGCTGCCAGACAAGGACTCCGACGCGGTCCTCAGTGACATCTACCGCGTGATGTTCGTGTACGACCCGGGACTCGGGATCAACGCGCCGGAGTGACGCGCAGCCTCGGGGCTCTGCGATACTGGGTGTCGCCATGGCCACCGCGGATGCACATATCGATGTCGCGTTGATCGGCGGCGGCATCATGAGCGCGACGCTCGCGACGCTGTTGCGCAAGCTCGATCCTGGCCTGCGGATGGTCGCCTACGAGCGTCTCGATCGCGTCGCCGCCGAGAGCTCGGATGCGTGGAACAACGCCGGCACCGGTCACTCCGGGTTCTGCGAGCTCAACTACACGCCCGAGACCGCGGACGGCAGCGTCGACTGCAGCAAGGCGCTCAAGATCGCGGCGCAGTTCCAGCAGAGCCGCGCGTTGTGGCGCGCGCTCGTCGCGGCCGGCGAGCTCCCGGCGGAATCGACGTTTCTGCGCGAGGTGCCGCACATCTCGTTCGTCACCGGCGACGACGTGCCGTATCTGCGCAGGCGCGCCGAGACGCTCCGGCAATCGCCGCTGTTTCGCGATCTCGAGTACACCGAGGATCGCGCGCAGATCGCGGAGTGGATCCCGCTGGTCATGGACGGCCGCCCGCCGGACGTCCCCGTCGCCGCGACGCGCGTGCTGCGCGGGACCGACGTCAACTTCGGCGCGCTCACGCGGTCGCTGATCACGTGGATCGACGAGGTCTCGGGGTTCGCGATCGAGCTCGCGCGCGAGGTCCGTGACATCCGGCGCGCCGACGGCGGCTGGCTGATCGACATCAAGAACCTGACCACCGGCGACGATCGCACCGTGCACGCGAAGTTCGTGTTCATCGGCGCCGGCGGCTACTCGCTGAAGCTGCTCGAGAAGACCGACATCCCGGAGGCGCGCGGCTACGGCTGCTTCCCGGTGACCGGGCAGTGGCTGCGCTGCACGAACCGCGACGTGATCGATCGCCATCACGCGAAGGTCTACGGCAAGGCCGAGGTGGGCGCGCCGCCGATGTCGGTGCCCCACCTCGACACGCGCTGGATCGACGGCAAGCGCGAGCTGCTGTTCGGGCCGTACGCCGGCATCACGACGAAGTTCCTGAAGGAAGGATCGTGGCTCGATCTGCTCGGCTCGATCGGCATCCACAACATCCGCCCGGTGCTCGCCGCGGGGTGGGACAACATGAACCTGACGCGATATCTCGTCGGCCAGGCGCTGCTGTCCGAGGACGATCGCGTCGAGTTGCTTCGCCGCTATTGCCCGGAAGCGCGCGCCGAGGACTGGGAGCTCCAGATCGCGGGGCTGCGCGTCCAGATCATCAAGAGCGACGGTCACGGCGGCGGCGAGCTCAAGTTCGGCACCGAGGTCGTGACGAGCGCGGACGGCACGGTCGCCGCGCTGCTCGGCGCATCGCCAGGCGCGTCGACCGCCGTCTCGATCATGCTCGAGGTGATCGCGCGTTGCTTCCCGGCGAGCTGGCCGGCGTGGCAGCAGCGCCTCGCCGCGATGATTCCCGGGCTCGACCCGAGCGGTGAGAACGCGCATCTCCGATCGCGGTTATGATCACCGGATGAGCTATGCGAGCGTCGACGATCTCGTCGCCAGAATCGACGACCCGAACGGCGCGGCATGTGCTCGCCTCCTCGCCGAACATCGCGAGCTGTTCGCGACGATCCAGGGCTCGACGCACAACCATCAGGCGTGGCGTGGCGGATACCTCGACCACGTGACGGAGGTCATGAACATCGCGGTCGTGCTCTACGAGCAACTCTCGGCGAAGCGACCACTGCCATTCTCGCTGTCGGACATCTTGCTCGTGATGTTCCTGCACGACATCGAGAAGCCATGGAAGTACGAGCTCGGCGCGGACGGGCAGCTGCACCACAAGGCCGACATGCAGGGCAAGGCGACTCATCAGAAGTTCCGCATGGAGCTACTCGCGAAGTACGGCATCGTGCTGAGTGCCGAGCACGAGAACGGGCTCAAGTACGCAGAGGGCGAGCTCGCCGACTACACGAACAAGCGCCGCATGATGGGACCGCTCGCCGCGCTGGCACACATGTGCGATGTCGCGAGCGCGCGGTTGTGGTTCGATTGTCCTGCGGCAAGTGACGATCCCTGGGCGGGCGCGGCGCGCGTCTGCTCGTAGGAACACGATCGGCTAACGTCCGCGCGTGTGGTTCGAAGCACTCGCCCATCCACCATCGCGCACGATCGATCTGTTCGAAGACGGCGACGGCGGCATCAACGGCGCCGTGTTCCTCGCGGTGGATGACGACCACGCGATCATCATCGGAGACACGGCAGACGGGCAGAACTCCGAAGGATGGGGCATGACGTTCCCGCTCGACGGCACGTCCGCCGACATCCACTACCTCGAAGACATCCGCCTCTTCGGAAACGCCGCGCTCCTGCACGGTGGCAAGGCGGTCGCCACGTTCACGCAGTCTGCGGGCGTCTCGGTGCGCACGGTCGCCGGAGCGCTCATCGACGCGCTTCCCGACGAGGTCGAGGGCCAGTGCCTCGCCGGCTTCGGCGACGTCTTGCTTGCGGGAGGAGGTGGCGACGGAGCTCTGTGGATCTGGGCACTCGACACCAGGCAGCTCCTCGCGACCGTCCAGACCTCGCCATGGAAGCAGCAGATCGTCGGCATCGCGTGGCATCCGAGTGGAGACTGGCTCGTGACGACCTCGCAAGGCGACGGCGTTCGGCTGTGGTCCGTCGCGAAGCTCCAGGCCACTCCGCATGGCGCGATGGTGACACCCGTGTCGGCATACGCCACGGACGACAATCGGATGTACTACGAGCCGGCGTTCTCGTCGGATGGCGCACTCGTGGCGGTCGGTTGCGGCAACGGAGATGTTCTGGTCTTCGACTTCGCGCCGGACCAGCTCCGGCCCCGGCACAGACTTTCCAGCGGCGAGGACGAAGTGATGACCGCTGCGTTTCACCCGACCGGGCGGGAGCTCGTGACGGGCTCGCGAGGACGCATCTCCGTGTGGGATACGATCACCGGCGCGCTCGTGACGACGCGCGAGCCTGCCGACCCCGACCCTCGACACGAAGACGAAGACTTTCCGCCGACCCAGATCGCCGGGATTCGCTTCGCGCGCGGCGGTGCGCTGCTCGTCGTGGCGCGGTCGTCCACGGTGGAGCTCTGGGATCTTGGATCCGACAGCACACCGGGACGGTAACGTACGAAATATGTGCTCGAGCCGCTGCTCCAGCGGTCACGTCGCATCGGCGCGCTCAGTTGTACGTCGCGCTGAACGCGAGGCCGACGGTCGCGACCGACCACCGCGTACCGCCGTCGTCGACGGAGCCGCCGAGCACCTCCAGCCCGACGCCGAGCCCGACATCGCGCGACACGAACCATTCGTAACCCGCGCCGAGCTTCATGCCGAAGCCGAGCTCGGTCTCTGCCATCTGCGTATCGGTCTCGAGTGACATCATCAGTGTGCCGATCGAGCCCGAGAGATAGAGATTGTTCGGCAGATAGTAATTGATCGCCGCGCCGAGATACGACACGCCCCACACGACATCCTCGTCGGTCGTGGTCACGGTGCCCTTGCTCTCGAGCTCGGGCCCGAGGACGGCGTGGCCGAGCAGCTCGCCGCCGATGATCAGCCGCGGCCTCACCGAGTACCCGACCGCGATGCCGAGTCGTCCGCCGCCTCCGGACAGCGTCAGATCGTTGCCATCGACGTTCGCGACCGCTGCATTGCCGGCGATCCCCGGGGTGACGCGGACGAACAGGCCTTGATGATTCTCGGTGTCGGCGGCCTGGCCGTACACGCTCTGGGGCTGTGCGGACGCAGCAGTCGTGGCGAGCGCGAGGAAACACGGAACGCAGTACGCGATGCGATGCATGTCGAGACTCCGGGTGGGTTCTCTGTAAGACACGCAGCTCGCCGTTGGTCGCAGGATTCTTTCGCGATCGTGCAAGAACGCCGCTCATGCGAGCGGAACCCAGCGCGCTCGCTCAGATCAGCTGCGCGACCCAAGGTCCGGTGACCTGGCGCGTGGCGACGTTGAGCCGGTTCCACACGTTGATCGTCGCGATCGACAGCACGAGCGCTGCGAGCATCGTCTCGTTGTAATGACGGGCGGCGTCGCGCCAGACCTCGTCCGGCACCGGATCGCTGCGGTCACTGATCCGCGTCAGTGCCTCGGTCAGCGCGAGCGCGGCGCGTTCGGCATCGCTGTAGTAAGGCGCCTCGCGCCACGCGGCGACGCACGCGATCCGCTCGCTCGTGTCGCCGAGCTTCACGAGGGCGCGCGAGTGCATGTCGACGCATACGGCGCAGCCATTGATCTGCGACGCCCGCAGGTGCAGGAGCTCTGCGAGCTTGCGGGGCAGGCCTGCCGCTTCGGCCGCCTTCGACAGCGCCTGGATGGCCTCCATCGCGGTCGGGAGCAGCAGGGCGGGGGACTTGATTCTCGGTTGCATCTTCGACTCCAGGGCAGTTCGAAGACAGGACGAGCCAGCACCCGCGGCTGTGACATGCCGGGCGCAGTCCGCGTGCTTACGAGGCCGCGCCGAGCCGAAACACGGTGCCGTAGCACTCGACGATCGCCGGATTGAGGTGGACCTCGCGATCGGTCTCCATGCAGCGGACCCACAGTCGCCACCCCGCCGCACGAGCCGCGACCGCACGATGCAGGGACAGGCCGTCGAACCGGAGGATTGACGACGCCGGTTGCGCGATCGTGGCGGGGCCGCGCGCGCGCACGAGCGCGTCGAGCTCGTCGAAGTTCGCGATCAGCTCCGGCAGCCGAACCGTCACCGGCTCGGTCGCGTACTCGGTCGCGCAGTGATCCGACGACTGATACGACAGCAGCTGAGGCGCGAGCGCCGGGGACGCGACGCGCGCCCGCATGTCGTGGAGCAGGCCGAACCCGAGTGCGCTGACCGCCGGACCGCGCGTCGTGATCGAGCCATCGACGTGCCAGTGCCGGCTGTCGACCGGGACGTCACCGGCTTCGAAGTACTGGATCTTGGAATCGATATAGATGTGGCGCTTCGTGCCGACGAGGTGCGTCTGCATCGCCTCGAGCACGCGACGCGTGAGTGGCCCTGCTTCGGCCAGTGCCTGTTCGAATGGCGCCCACACGAACGTGACGCCGTCACTGCGGATCTCGTCCTGCGTGGGGACCGGCAGTCGACTCACGATCTCGTAGCGATCTGGAAACGTGGCATCGAACGTCTCGATCGCAGTCACGCCCCGCGCGGCATAGTCCTCGAGCGTCGTCGGGCGCATCTCGTCGACGGGCGGCGGGGGGACCGCCGGCGGTGCGGATGCCACGGCGGGTCGCGGCTTCGTCGAGCCGTGATAGGCACCTTCGCCGGTGAACGGAACGACCTTCTGGCTATCAGCGGATCTCATACGAAGTCGAAGTAGGTCTGAAAGTACTGCAGCTTCGCCCGTGGATCCTGCGATAGCCGTATTACGTCCGGAATCCGACCGACGAGGTGCATCCCCGGACGCGGCGGCGGACGATGATCGAGATAGCGGTCCGGCAATCCGAACGATCGATTGTACTCGACGTTCGAGATCTGCTTGTCGCCGGCATAGATTGGCGGGAGCGGTGCCCAGTCGTGCTCGATGAAGAAGCTCTCGGCGCCCCACCGCAGCGAGAACCCGAGCCGCTCCATGCGCTCGAGCCATGGCGGATCGCCGATCTGCCAGAAGCCCTTGCCGCAGAGCAGGAACTGCGAGTGCTCGATCGAGGCCCCGCGTGCTTCGATGTGATCGCGCGCGTACTTCGTCAGCAGCGCGCCGAGGAAGAACCGCGCCAGGCCGCGGCGACGATGCTCCTTCGCGACGACGAAGTTCGCGATGTGGTGGTAGCCAGCGGGCTTGAACACCGGCACCGGCGGGAACGCGAACAGCGAGAACCACTTCTGATCCGGTCGCGAGCCAGCCGGCTGATCGAAGTCGATGTCGCGTTCCATCGCCGAGTGCCGCAGGTTGTTGTAGCGGCCGGTGAAGAAGAAGATCGTCCCCTTGCGACGCGCGACGAGGATCGTGCCGATGATCTCGCTGGTGTCGCCGTCCCGCCGCGACAGCGCGAAGCGATGACCATGCGGGCCCCACAGCTGCGCGACGCGCTGGGGCGAGATCACCTCGAGCTGCACGCGCTCGACGATCGCGCCCGGCAGATGTCCGCCGTGGGCGTCCTTCGCGTCCTCGAGCGACCGGCTGAGCAGCGACGAGATCGCGCGCGCGATCTCCGGCACCTCGCTCGACACGATGCCGAGCTCGAGCTCGCCGCCGTCATGGTCGAGCGGGACGTACGGCGGCGCGGACGGATTGCGCGACTCGCCGTAGCGCAGGTACGCGCGGCGGAGCAGCTCGGTCGGGACGAAGCGATCGTCCGCGCGCAGATTGATGTACTTGCCGAGCTCCGCCATCACGCAACGATGGAATGTACCGCAGACAATCGCAGTCCTTTCACAAGAACCGAACCCAGGTCTCCGGGTGCGCCGACTTGTAGCGGCGATACGCGGAGCAGAGCGGCAGCAACACCACGATCGCGAGCGCAGCCGACAGATACGTCGCGGCCAGGCCCTCGGACCGAAGTCGACCGAGCGCGTACGCGGCGAGCTTCAGCACGTGGACGTGAAGCACGTAGAAGAACAGTGCCGTCTGGCCGAGCACGACGAGCCAGCGCGGTCCCGGCCGATCGAGCTGCATCAGCGCCGCGAGCACGAGCGCCATGAGGCCGAGCTCGAGCGCGGTGTACGCGAGCGACGGCGGATACTTGCTGACGTGCAGCCATTGCACGAGCGACGAGTCGTCTCGATACAGCAGCGCGTTGCCGTAGCCATCGAGTCCGCGCACGATGCAGAACAACGCGAGTGCTCCGAGTCCACAAAGTGCCAGTTGCCGTGGCGACGGCGGGTGACGGCCGAACGCCCACCCGAGCATCATGATCGCGAGCCACGGCACGAGCGGATACGAGATCTCGAGCCTTGGCGTCGACCAGGTCCAGACGAGGAGCCCCTTGCCGAGACCACCGGGAAGCGCACGCGCGAGTGCTTCGAAGCCGACGAGGATCGCGATGGCGGTCACGAGCAGGGCGCGCGTCGACAGTCGGCGCAGCGCGATCATGCACAGCATCGAGCCACCGATCGCGTAGAGCACCTGCAGCAGGTACCAGTGAAACGGCGCGACCTTGCCGAACCTCCAGATCCACGACATCCACACGAGCTCGAGCGCGACCAGCAGCACGCCGCGGATCGCGATGTCGCGATCGATTCTCGACGGCGCCATCCCGGCCGCCTGGCGTCGCGCGACCGACAGCGCGAGCGCAGCGCCTGCGAGGAACACGAACGTCGGCGCGCACAGGTGCGTGATCCACCGGGTGAAGAACTGGGCGGTATCGATCGATGTGCCCGGCTTGAAGCGGGCCGCGCTATCGGTCATGAGCCGGCCCGCGTTGAACGCACCGGACGCGTGATCGATGGTCATCAGCACCATCACCAACCCGCGCATCTGATCCAGCGGCACCAACCTTCGCATCGCCACGACCGAGCGCACTATGTCACGGGACCGCGCTCGGGAACGAGTCGGCATATACCTAGGCAAGATGGCGATTCCGGGCGAGGTTTTCGTACGATTCGACTGCCAGGACTCCGGCAACGTCTCGTATGGCGTGCGCAGCGGCGACACGCGCTACTTCGTGAAGACGGCGGGTGTCGAGGGCTCGCCGGCGGCGATCGGTCGCGATCAGCGCATCGCGCTCCTGCGTAACGCCGTCGAGCTGGCACGCAGCTGCTCGCATCGGCTGCTCGTGCCGTTGCGCGAGGTGATCGAGTCCGCCGACGGTCCGCTGCTCGTCTACGACTGGTTCGATGGCGAGCTCGTCGGCGTCCCGAGGGATCAGCGTGCCGATCCGACGTCCGCGTTTCAGCGGTTTCGCGCGCTGCCGATGGTCGACCGCGAGCTCGCCGCGATCTTCGATCTGCATGTCGTGCTCGCCGACGCGGGCTGGATCGCGAACGACTTCTACGACGGCTGCCTGATGTACGACTTCGCCGCGAGCGAGCTCCGCGTGATCGACCTCGATCACTACCATCGCGGGCCGTTTCGCAACGAGGTCGGCCGGCTGTTCGGCTCGACGCGGTTCATGGCGCCGGAGGAGCACGAGCGCGGCGCGCTGATCGACGAACGCACGACCGTGTTCAACCTCGGCCGCGCGGCGTTCGTCTTCCTCGGCGAGCGCGATGCGTTTCGTGGGACGCCGGCACAGCTCGCGGCCGCGCGCACCGCGTGCGAGCTCGATCCGGACCGGCGGTTTCCGTCGGTCCGTGCGTTTCGCGAAGCGTGGGGATAGGCGCTCGCGTCACGACAGATGACGGAGCTTCTCGGGATTGCGGATCGCGTACACCGCGACGATGTGGTCGCCGGCGATCTCGAGCGCGAGCGTCTCCGGGCCATCCTCGGTGTGGACGACGAAGCCCGGCAGGCCGTTGATCTGCACGCGCTCGAGCTCGATCGACTCGGGCGCGTCGCCGCGCTTCTCGGCGCGATGGCGCAGCGCACCCTCGAAGAACCGCACGATCTTGGCCTTGCCGTGGATCGGTTTCGGCACGGCCCGTCGCTTGCCGCCACCGTCCTGGTAGAACACCGCATCGTCGGCGAGGATCTGCGCGAGCACCTCGACGTTGCCGGTCGCCGCTGCGTGCTTGAACGCGTCGACGAGCTTGTCACGCGCGGCGTCGTTCGCGGCGAACCGCGGCCGCTCGGTGCGGACGTGCTCGCGTGCGCGGGCGACGAGCTGGCGGCACGCGACCTCGCTGCGTTCGAGCGTCTCGGCGATCTGCGCGTAGTCCATGTCGAACACGTCGTGGAGCAAGAACGCGGCGCGCTCCAGCGGCGATAACCGCTCGAGCGTGAGCAACAGCGCGACCGACAGATCGTCGGCGAGCGTCTCGCCCACCGGCGTCACCATCGGCTCGGGCAGCCACGTGCCGACATAGGTCTCGCGTCGCGCGACCGCCGACTTCATGCGGTCGAGACACAGCCGCGAGACCACGCGCGCGAGGTAGGCCCGCGGGTGCTCGACCGCGCTCTGCTCGACGTTGCTCCAGCGCAGAAACGCGTCCTGGACGATGTCCTCGGCCTCCGCGACAGAACCGAGCATGCGGTACGCGAGTCGGACGAGGAATTCACGATGGGGCTCGAACGCGTCGATCATGGCCTTGGGACGAGGTGGCGGCGGTTCGTGTGACATCAGGTATTTTCGACGCGATCCCGGCCGGATACGCACGTCGTGTCACAGACCGCGACGACCGCGTCGTCTCGTGCGCATGCTGAACGTACCTGTTTCCTTCGTGCTCGCTGCGCCGAGTATCTACACGATGAGCGCCGGCCGCATCGGCGCCCTGCTCGGGATCGTGATCGCGGTGACCGGGGCGATCCTCGCGGGGCGAGCGCTGTCGCGCGCGCGTGGCACCGCACCGAGCGATGGCCGGCGCGGCGCGATCATCGCGCTCGTGCTCGCGCCGATCGGCCTCGTCCTCGGTAGCGTGGTCGTCGCCACCGCCGACGGCGGGCTCGGCACCGGCCACGGCTATGGCGGCGGCTATGTCGCGATCACCGTCGGCCTGATCGCCACCGCGCTCGCCGGCCTCGCACTGTCGCGCGCACGTCGCAACTACTGATCCGGAGGCCGCACCATGCATCCGGGTCTCCTCATGATCGTGGCCGGCACGGCGCTCGCTGCGTGTGGCGCACGCGTCTGCGAGATGACCGATGAGTCGCGCACCGACGAGGTGCCGACCACGCTGTCGGCCACCGGCCTCTATGCAGACATCACCACCGGCACGCTCGGCGACGACGTACTGGCGTTCGAGCCTCAGTTCCCGCTGTGGAGTGACGGCGCCGAGAAGTCTCGCTGGGTATGGCTGCCACCGGACACGCGGATCGACACCACCGACATGGACGCGTGGGAGTTTCCGGCGGGCACGCGGTTCTGGAAGGAGTTCCGCCGCGACGGCGTGCGCATCGAGACGCGGCTGCTCGTCAAGCGCGGCGACGATGACTGGCTCGCCGTCGCGTATCGCTGGACCGCCGATCAGCGAGACGCCGTCGCCGTGCCGTTCGGTGTCGTCGACGCGAACGGCACCACGCACGACATCCCGGCCGCCGGCGAGTGCGCCGCATGTCACGGCGGCCGACGGAGCTTCGTGCTCGGCTTCTCCGCGATCCAGCTCTCCGGGCCGGCGGTCGCCGGCATGATCGATCTCGACGGCCTGATCGCGGCACAGCGGCTGTCCGCCCCACCGGCCGGCAAGCTCGTGGTCCCCGGCACCGCCGACGAGCGCGCCGCACTGGGCTACCTCCACGCGAACTGCTCGCACTGTCACAACCAGACGCGGCCGGCGTCGGCGCCGTGCTTCGATCCCGATCGCTCGTTCGACTTCTCGCTCGAGGTCGGTGACCTCGCGACGCCCGCTGACACCGCGGTCTATCGCACCGCGATCGGCGAGGTCATCGAGCCCGGTCACCCCGACGACAGCGCCGTGATCCGCCTGATGTCACGGCGTGGCCTCGTCCGCCAGATGCCGCCGCTCGCGACCGAGCAGATCGACGACGCTGCCGTCGCGCAGCTGCGCCGGTGGATCACGAACCTGGAGGTCGAGCCATGAACGCCCGTGCAACGAACGCGGCCGGCCTCGCGTGCGCTGCGCTACTCGCGATGTCGACGTCCGCAGACGCTCAGGGCGTCACGGCGGCACCGCCGAACGACGATGTTGCGCCCGAGGTCAGCTTCGCGATCGTCGGCGGTGTCGCCTCGGCACCGTTCGTCGCGATGGACTTCCCACACGTCGACGGCAGCGCCGCGGCGTTCGTGCTCGCGGCCCGCGCGCACGTGCGCGGCGAGGTCGCGGTCGGGGCGCGCATCCCGCTCGCGCTCGTCGACGTCGGCCAGCCCGCCGGCTCGTACGTCGGACAGGCCGCATGGGGCAACCCGGAGCTGTTCGTCGAGGAGTCGTTCGCGACCGAGCTCGGGCGGCCGGTGTTCGTGCGCGCCCGGCTCGCGATCGGCGCACCGCTCGCGGAGCACGGCTCGCCCGGTCTCCTGGAGAATCGCGCGCTCGCGATCGCCGATGCGATGCTCGCGTGGCGCGACCGCGAGCTGTTCGTCCCCGGCGTCGTACCGATCACGCCAGCCGGCGAGCTCGCGCTGCCGTTCGGGCGCTGGAGCGTGCGCGCGATCGCGAAGCTTCCGGTGCTCGTGCGCGTGTCGTCGCAGGCGAGCGGCGAGGGCGCCTCGAACGCCGTCGGCCTCGCACCGGTGCTCGGCGTCGGCGCAGGCGCCGCGATCACCTCGCGACTCCAGCTGACGGCCGGCATCCATGCCGCGTTCGACCTCGTCCGCCCACTCGTATGGGTCGATCCAGCTTCGCGCGTGCAGACGAGCATGCAGGCGGACCTGGCGTGGCACATTCACGGCAGCTTGCGGCTCGGCGCGACGCTGCTCGTGCCGCTCGGCGGTGCGCTCGGTGGCGACACCGTGGCCGCCGGGCTGTCGCTCGCGCACGGCCCGTGACGAGCGCGCCGTCATTGCATCGGCAGGTTCTCGGCGATCACGACGTCCTCGCGGCGCACGTGGGTATCGTCGGTTCGCCGACTGCGTGCGAAACGCATCGAGCGATTCGATCATCGTCATCGTTCGAATGCGTAGCGGCGTGACACCCGTTTGCGCTGCGAGCGGTGAACAATCCGAGCCAATGAGTATCGAACAGCGTCGCGCAGCGCTCGCGAACATGCTCGACGGATTCACCGTCGCGTACGATCGGATCCTCGAGCAGTACGGGCTGCGCTTGCCCCGGCACCTGGCGTACGGGCTCGGATGGTGGCAGGGACTGTCGGAGGCCGAGCGCACCGACTACGCCGGCCTGCTCGGTGGCGGCCCGATCGGGATCGGCGCGTGGCTGTGCGAAGGCCGATACGACCGAGTACCGATCCTCGCGCGCGAGCCCGTCGATCCACCGGAGCTCGTGTGCGTGTTCGCGACGCCACCGCAGGACGAGGCGCGGTGGGCGCTCTGGTACAACGATCCCGCAGAGCTGCCGCGCATGCTCGTCAGCGCAGCGCGCGATGGCGAGCTCTCGGCGTGCGCACCGACGCTGCTCGGGACGATCTCCGACGACATCCTTGGCCGCTACGACGGCCAGGACGGCGGCGTCGCGTGGGTGGAGACCGTGGAAGCCGATCCGGTGCTCCAGGCGGTGCTCGACTGGCGCGACGAAGTGATCGCGCTCGAGCACGACGCGTACCAGGCCGAGGCGATCGCGCCCGCTCCCGATCTCGTGCCGGGCGACCCGATGGAGCCATGGATCGACGGCTGGGAGCCTGCCGATGCGCTCGTCACCGCGCTCGGGCGTCTTGCCGCACCTGGCGTCACCGGCGAGCTGGTCGCCGCCGCACGTGACAAGCTCGCCACCGAGCCGGGCTGGGCACTCGTCGTCGGTCACGCGCTGCATGTGCGCGGCGATACCGCCGGTACCGAGCTACTGGTGGCTGCCTATCGCGCACTGGGGCGCGGCGCGCTGGCCACGATCGCGGAGACGGCGCGCTGACGTCGCAGCATCGCGCCGATCACGGCACGGTGTACTCGACGTGCAGCACCGGCTGGGTTCCGTTTCCCTTGTTGAACGAGCCGGCCGTGCGTACGCCGCCTGGACCCGTGACCACGATGCCGAGCGCGTTTCCGGACGACCACCCCGCTCGGTTCACGATCTCCTGCACGATCGCCTTCAGCTCCGGCGTTCGCTGATCGACGCCGGCGGTGCCGATCGTCGTCCAGAGTGGAGGATTCCACCCCGTCACGCTCGCCGCCGTGACCGCACGCGCGCTGATGTTGTTCGTCGCGGTCGTGAACGTCGCCGTGTTGTCCTGAGCGAATCCCTTGATCGTCAGGCTGAGGCCGGTGCTGCCGACGGTCTCGTCGACGGTGAACTGGACGTACGCCCGCGTGATCGTCGCGTTGCGCGGGATCGCGAGGTTGGCGAACCGTATCCCCACGCGCTGGTTGACCGTGCCATCGTTCACAAGCTCGAGGTCGGTGGACGTCAGGTTCACCGCGCCCGTCGAGGCGTTCTCCTCGGCGTCATCGCTACCGGTCGCCACCGCAAGGTCGATGATCGTCGGTGTGGTCGTGCTGTTGACCGTGATCTGCACGTCGTCGCTGGTCGACAGCGCGGAGTCCGACGCGGTCAGGCGCAGGACGTACACGCCGGCCGCCGAGAACGTCGCGGTCGTGTCCACCGCCGCCGCGTTGCCGAACGTCACGGTGCCCGGTCCGGAGACCTGCGTCCACGACGACGTCACGGCGCCCGGCGGATTCGGCAGTCCATCATCACCGACGGTGCCATCGAGGCTCGCGGACGCCGGCAGCGTGATCGTCTGATCCGGTCCCGCAGAGACCGTCGGCGCGGTGTTCGCGCTTCCCGTCGTGAACTCGACGTGCAGCACGGGTTGCGAGCCGATGCCGTTGTTGAACGAGCCGGCGGTGCGCACGCCACCGGGACCGGTGACCACGATCCCGAGCGCGTTGCCCGACACCCAGCCGGTCCGGTTCACGATCTCCTGGACGATCGTCGCGAGCTCGGGCGTCCGCTGATCGACGCCCGCGGCGCCGATCGTGGTCCACAGCGGTGGGCTCCAGCCGGTCACGGCGGCGGTCGTGACCGGACGCGCGCTGATGTCGTTCGTCGCGGTCGTGAACGTCGCCGTGTTGTCCTGCGCGAACCCCTTGATCGTGAGGCTCAGGCCGGTCGTACCCACGGTCTCGTCGACGGTGAACTGCACGTACGCCCGCGTGATCGTCGCGTTCCGCGGGATCGCCAGGTTGACGAACCGCATCCCGACGCGCTGGTTGTTCGCGCCGTCCGTCACGAGCTCGAGGTCCGTCGAGGTCAGGTTCACGGCGCCGGTTGCGGTGTTCTCCTCGGCATCGTCACTGCCCGCAGCCACCGCTCGGTCGATCACGGTCGCGCCGCCGACGGTGTTCACCGTGACCTGCACGTCATCACTAGACGAGATCGCCGAGTCCGAGGCGGTCAGGCGCAGCACGTACACGCCGGCCACCGAGAACGTCGCGGTCGTGTCCACCGCGGCGGCATTACCGAATGTGACCGTCCCCGGTCCGGATACCTTCGACCAGCTCGAGGTGACGGCGCCGGGCGGATCGGGCAGCCCGTCGTCGGTGATCGTGCCGTCGAGGTTCGCCGCGCTCGGCAGCGTGATCGTCTGATCCGCGCCCGCGGAGACGCTCGGCGCAGCATTGCCCGAGGTCGTGTTGTTCGTCGCGGCGCTGCCGGAGTCGAGCACCATGCCGGTGCGGCTCGCGCAATCGCCGCTCGAGGTGCCGTTCCAGCAGCGGCCCGATGCCACGAACTCCCAGTCATACGAGTCGGTGTGCAGCACGAGCTTGAGCACGCCGAAGTCGGTGCTGAAGCCCGCCTCCTGGCCGAAGTGCGCCGGCGAGGCGAGCGCGTACTGGCTGTTGCCACCGGTTCCGAGCACGAACTCGCGAAGCCCTGCGCTCGCGAGCGCACCGTTGCAGTCCATCTTCGCGAACCGCTCGTAGTGGTGCTCGTGCCCGACGAGCACGAGGTCCGCACCGGCCGCCTGCAGGTCATTCCACAGCGGACACAGCGCGGTGCTGTCGGTATGGCTCGTTCCGGACACGTAACGCGGGTGATGCGATGCCGCGATGTAGTGCATGCCCGGATGCGCGGCCAGGTCGTTCCGGAGCCAGAGCTCCTGCTCGGACCCCGTCGCCGTCGGCACCTCGGTGTTCAGGCTGTAGTACCGCCAGCCGTTGCCGAGATCCTTTGCATACCAGAGATGCGCGCTCGTGCCGTCATACGACACGTTCGCGAGTCCAAAGTAATTGACGTATCCGACCGCGTTCGAGTGGTAGTCGTGATTGCCGGGCACCGGCAGCGTCTTCGCCTTGAACGATCCCCACGCCGGGTCGTACTTCGTCGCGTAGTCGCTGTCCGTACCGTCGGGATACGCGTTGTCGCCGACCGTGAACGCGAACGCGGGGTTCGCGTTGCGGATCAGGTTTCCGGTCGCCGTCGCATTCGTGAGGATCGAGCCCGAATCGGCGATGTCTCCAGCGCCCATGATCGTCACCGGCGTATCGAGATCCGCGTTCGTCGACTCGGTTGCGTCCTCGATCGCACAGCTCGCCAGTGCGGCCCAGCCGGCCACCAGGATGATCTGAATTCTCATCGCGCTCCTCATCTGTCAGCCCCGCGTCACTTGCGGGCGGCGACCTTAGCGCGTTCGGCCGCCACGATGTCGAGATCGCGCGCTCAGCTGCCGGTCTCGAGCTGCTCGATCAGCTCCTGCTGCTGCTCGGCATCGAGCGGTAGCGCGGCGAGCTTCTGCGCGGTCCGACGCCAGTCGTACTCGACGCGGCGAAACTCGAGCGTGTCGCCGTCGTAGAGCACGTACGATGCGCGGTTGTCGCGCAGCCGACGCGGCTGCCCGACGCTGCCGACATTGACGAACATGCGCGTCAGCGCGACGTCGCGCAGCGTGCACGGTCCGTCGGGCACGAAGAAGATCGCGTTCGGCCCGACGAACGTGTGGACGTGGTGCCGGCGCACACCCTGGTACGGATCGAACACGCCGCGATGCGCATACGTCGTCAGTACCGCCGGGACGTGCGTGTGTCCATTGAACCCGTGGACCGCGCGCAGCTCGCCGAGAAACTTCACGAGGCGCGCGTCGATGTGGTGATTGAACACGACGTACTGCACCTCGTGCCCGGGCCACACGTACGTCGTCGTCGGCTTGCCTGCGGACGCGTGGACGAAATGCATCTCGTCGACGACGCGCGACGCGTGGGCGGCCGCGCCATCGGCGACCATCCGCGCATGCAGCTCGCGCCACACCGCCGACTCCGCGAGCCGCGGCACGCTCCAGTCGAGCACGGAGCTCGGCTCGGCGCCCTCGCTCGGCGCGACGGTCTCCTCCTCGTGATTGCCGACGAGCCAGACGTCCGCGTCGGCCGCGACGCGCTCGAGGCACGCGACCGGATCGGGGCCGTAGTCGATCGTGTCGCCGAGCACCGCGAGCTTGTCCGCGCCACGCGCCTCGGCGTCGGCGAGCACGGCCTCGAGAGCCTCGAGGTTGCCGTGAATGTCCGAGAGCACGGCCCACGTCGGCATCGCACGATCGTACCGCTGGGCGCGACCTTCGCTATCGTACAGGCATGCAGAAGACGCTGATCGAGCCAGCCCGACCCATGAGCTGCTCGATCTGCGACCAGATTCCGCCGTCGTCGCGCAGCGATCACCGCACGAAGCTCCCGGTCGCAGCGTCGCAGCTGAAAGCGGGGCTGAACCCCGCCGAGCCGCTCACCGGGCCGTGCACGATGGTCGACCTCAGGGAGTGCCTCGAGTGCGGACGCTGGTACCTCTGGACCGAGCACATTGGCCTCGACGAGTACATGTGGGGTAACGACGGGGACGAGACGCTCGATCGCCTGACCCGCGAACAGTCGGACGTGGTGCACGCGATGCTGAGTTGCCGGGCGGACCCGGCGACGATCGAGGACGGGTGGTTCGCGCTGCCGGCGCTCGCATTCGACGAGATCCTGCACGCCGCGTATCGCAAGGATCGCGACTTCGTCGCGCTGTTCATCCCGCGACTCGTCCACGCGTACGCGACGAGATCGCACAGCACCGGGCTTGTGCTGCGCTCGCTCGTCGACGACACCCCGAGCTACGCGCGCGAGGTCCTCGCAGCGACGACGAGCTTGCCTCCGGAGCTTCGTGACAAGGCCGCAAACCTCGAGCAGCACTGCCGCGACGCGATCGCGAAGCTCGATCCACCATGACCACGGACCTACGGGATCTGCTGTCGCTCGAAGCGGCCGTCTGTCAGGCGGGCATGGGCGGCGGCATCTCCGGGGCCGAACTCGCGGCGGCGGTCGCGAATGCCGGTGGCCTCGGCACGATCGGGTTCGTCCCGGTCGACGCACTCGACCGCGAGCTGACGCACTTCCGCACGCTCGCCCCGGACCGCAGCGTCGCGGTGAACTTGCTGGTCCCGTTCGCGCGCGCGGCGCACGTCGAGCTGTGCATCGCGCGCGGCGTCCGTGCGGTCGTGCTGTTCGGCGGCCACGCACCGCAGCTCGCGCGACGGCTCCGCGAGGCCGGCATCGTCGTGATCCACCAGATCGGCACCGTCGAACAGGCGCGGCGCGCCCATGCCGAGGGTGCGCAGGTCCTCGTCGTCCAGGGCAACGAAGCCGGCGGCCACCTGCTCGCGACCGAGCCCGTGCTCGCGGCCGTCGCGGCGGTGCGCGACGCATTGCCGTCGCTGCCGCTGATCGCGGCCGGCGGCATCGTCACGGCCGACCACGTGCGTGCGACGCGCGCCGCCGGTGCCGACGGCGTGCTGTGCGGCACCCGGTTTCTGCTGACGCACGAATCGCGCGCACACCACGCGTACAAGGCGCGCGCGCTAGGTGCGCAGCGCACGCTCGAGACCATGCTGTTCGGGCTCGGCTGGCCGATGCGCCATCGCGTGCTGCCGAACGCCGCGACGGAGCGCTGGTGTCGCGACGATCCACGCGGACCGCGGTGGGTACGCGGCCTGAGCGCGCTCACGACACGCCTGCATCGCATCGTGCCGGGCGATCCAGGCGCGCTGCATCGTGCGCAACGACTCGGCATTCCGCTCTACACGCCGGTCCCGCCGCTCGAAGGTGACGACGATCGGCTCGTCGAGGTGTCGCCGCTGTACGCCGGCACGTGCGCGCGCGACATCATGCGTCTCGAGGCGGCGGCGGACATCGTGCGCGAGCTGTCGATCGACTGACGCGCACGTTCCGCGGCGCCGCGTGGTTACCATCTCCCGAGATGAACGAGCTGATCGCCGCGATCCGCCAAGCCCGTGGCCCCGAGCTGCTGGCCGCGCTCACGCAAGCCAAGCAGGCGCTGACGCCGAAGACCGCGGACCCGCTGACGGCCGCGGTCGCGCAGGCCGTGATCTCCGGCCACGTCACGCTCGACGAGGCGGACGCGATCGCGCGGTGGTTCCTGGCGGCATGGAAGACGATGGAGACCGAGGCTCGCATGCTCGTCGCGATCTTCGGGCTCGTATACGGCCACCTCGACGACATGCTCGACCACATCGTGAAGCAGGCGCCCGCGTTGCTGCCGGTGGCCAAACGGATGCTCGAGACGATCAACACAGCGCTGACCGACGATGCTGCGCTGGCCCGCAGCCTGGTCGCGTGCACGTTCTTCTACTTCCACACCGTGGAGATCGAGGGCGAGCCGATTCCAGTTCGAACGTCCGGCGGTGTCTCGACGACGGATGTGATCTACGAGCGCCTGGCGATGACGCTCACGCTCTCCGCGCCGCGAGAGGATCTGTGGGACTTCTGCATGAAGCTGGTCGCGAAGGTGCCGACCGCGCGCGGATTGCCGGCGAAGGTGAAGCAGGTCCCGAAGATCGATCAGTTCAATGACCTCGACCTCGAATACATGTTCGCGCTCCTCGAGGCGGGGCTGTCTAGCGACGATCCGGAGATCGCACGCGCCGTGACGACCGACGCGATCGAGCAGTTCGAGAAGCAGGCGCCGGCGAAGCAGCAGCTGATCTCGCTTGCCCGGGCGAGGCCGCTCGCCGACAAGCAGCTGCTCGCCCTGTCCGCGTTTCTTGCGACCCAGCCGAGGATCGCCGAGGAGACGGCGACGCTCGCAAGCACGTGGGCTGCGATGGCGACCACGAACGCACGGGCCCAGCTGCTGGCCACGCTGAAGGCCGCCGGCATCGCGCCGACCGACCTGCCGGCGCCGACACCCAAGGACGTGCTGCTCGCGCTCGCTGGAAAACGCTGGGCGGACGCTCGCGCCATGCTGGAGGCCGGCGTTCGCATGGAAGACCCCGGCTGCCGTCCCGACGGAGCGATCCACCTCGTCTCGAGTGCGCCCGACGAGATCCGCTTCCCGCTGATCGAGCTGATGTTCGCGCGCGGTCTCGACGTCGACGACACTGGCATCTCGGGCTGTACGGGGCTGCAGCGTGCGTGCGACATGCGCGATCACGAGCTGGCGCGGTTTCTGCTCGAGCACGGCGCGTGGGTCGATGCGGACATGCAGCGCTCGACCGGCCACGACGAGACCTCGCTGCATGTCGCGGTGAAACATCGCGACAAGGAGCTCGTGCAGCTGCTGCTCGCGTATGGCGCCGATCCGACGATCAAGGACTGGAATGGCGAGACCGCACTCGATCTCGCAAGCGGCGAGATCAAGGAGCTGCTGGAGCAGCGGCCTCGCGGGTAGAGTGCACGTCATGACCGCAGCTGACTCGCTGAGCCCGTTCCGCAAGCTGCAACACGGGATGACCTACGAAGAGATGGTCGGTGTCGTCGGCGAGCCGGCCCGCTTCTCGGCAACGGAGAAGGAGATCCACACCTACTATCCCGCTCCGGGGATCGAGGTCTCGGTCATCATGGCTCCCGCGCTGGCCGGGGTGCACGCACACATGGATGGCAGGTTCATCGATCTGGTCTGAGTCGCCTCCGACGCGGTAGTGTCTGCGCATGAGAGCGTTCGCGATCGTGCTGCTCGCAGGCTGTGGCGCAGATTCGAATTGTCCGACGGTCGAACGACTCGCCGGAACCGATCCGGCCGCGCAGGAAGAGGCAAAGATCGTCGTGGCACGCTGCACGGCGGATCACTGGTCGAAGGACGCCACCGACTGCTTCGCGCGCGCCGGCTCGGATGCCAAAGCCCAGGAGCCGTGCTTCAAAGCGCTGACGCCGGCGCAGCAGGCGAGCCTGAAGAAGGCATTCGAGCCGATCGCCGCGGACCTCGACCGCGCGCAGCAACGCGACGTGCTCGGCAAGCTCGACCGCGACATCGCGGCGCTCCGCCTCGACGACCTGGTCGCGCGCGCCCCGGCGTGTGCCGAGATCACGACGGCGCTGCAGACGGCGCGCGGCATCCTCGCGAAGTGCGCGCGGCCCGACGCGCTCCAGGTGTACGGCCTGAGCCAGCACGCCACGACGCAGGTCCGAGCGCTCCGCGCGATCACGAATGCACAGGACCTCGAGACGAAGTGCAGGGAGCTCGCGAAGGCGCTCACCGTCTACGGCGACGGCTGCGAGTGAGCTCGACGTGCCAGCCTCATCGCATGCTCGAGTGGTTTGTCTGGACACTTCGTCGCGACACCCGCCGTCGTCATCTCGATACAAAGCGCGACGATTGAGTACGTCGATGACGTGATTGCAGCTTGGTTTCCGCGTGCGTTGTCTCGTAGCGTTCGAGGTGGAGGGATGGTTCATGAAGAAGCTCACGACGGTGTTCGCAACGCTCGCACTGGCCACGACGTTCAGCCTGGCCGCATGCAAGAAGAAGAAAGACGAACCGGCGGCGCCGCCCCCGGAGCCTGCCGCGAAGAAGACAGAGGAACCGGTCGCGCCGGCAACGGATCCCGCGAAGCCGGCTGACCCCGCGAAGCCGGCGGATCCCGCGAAGCCGGCCGATCCTGCCGCTGCCTCGGCAGCGCCGGCGGCCATGCCGCCTCCCGCCGGACCGCCGGCACTCACCGCAGACGGCAAGTGCTCTCCCGGCTTCACCGATCCGAACAACATCGGTGTGTGCGCAAAGATCCCGGACGGCCTCAAGCCGGATCCCACCTACAAGCCCGGGAAGGACACGAAGGGTGTGACCTTGAAGGGCGCCGACGCGTGGACCTACGTCGTGATCAGGACCGGAGCCTACAAGGACACGTCGTGGGAGAACCAGATCAAGGATCTGGGGGCGGGCCTCGAGGGTGTCGGTGGCAAGGTGACCCAGGAGGGCAAGCTCGGCGATGATGGCAAGTGGGTCGTCGTCGACATGGCGCCGAGCAAGCAGCGCGCGACGAAGTCGGTGCAGCACAGCAAGACCAGGCAGCTCGACTGCTGGGCGCAGCGCTCCGTCGAAGGCGATAGCAAGCCGACGCTCGACGAGATGCTCGAGATCTGCAGGACCGTCCAGGCGAAGCCATAAGGCTGGCTTCTCGTCCGACGTGATTGACGATCGTGCGTAGTACCGGCGACGAGCTGCTCTCGGCCATCGACGCCGACCCGGACGACGATGCGGCGCGCCGCGTCTACGCCGACTGGTTGCTCGACCAGGGCGATTCGCGCGGCGAGCTCATCCACCTGCAGCTCGCGCCGGTGCACGACGAGCCGCGCATTCGCACGTTGATCGAGCAGCATCGCGATGCGTTGCTCGGATCGTTCTCTGCGATCGCACGGGCGTTCGAGATCCGGCGTGGCTTCGTCGCGGCCGTGACGATCGACGCCAGCGATGTCGCACGTGCCGATCGCGTCGCCGTCGCACGGCTCGAGGAGCTCGACGTGACCGGCGTCGTCGAAGCGGATCTGCTCGAGTTGCTCACGGTGTTTCAACCCCGTCGCGAGCTCACGTTGCACATCCCGTATGGCGCGGCAGTGCAGGCGAAGCACACGAGGTCGGGCGAGCCGTGGGACGTGCTGCTCACTGGCGTCTTCGAGATGCAGGGCTTCAATATCGACAACACGCTCAGCGCACATCCGGCGATCGTTGGTTACGTGAACCGCTGACACCTGAGCCCGGTGTTCATGCGCAGGCGCGATCGCATCGTCCGCTGCGTTACTGGATCGGTCGAGGATCGGTCTGTTCCCACGTCAGACCGCGGCGATCGAGGTCCTGTACCAGATCGCAAATGTCGACATGGGGCGGCACGTCGACCCCGACACGTCGCGGCTGCTGCGTTTCTAACCGGATGCCAAGCTGCCGACACACGGCCTCGAGTTCTTCCGCACGTTTCGGGTCCGTGCCGACGTCGATGCGGAGCGTGCGATGCCCGGATTTCGCGTGCACGCGTGTCATCCGCCAGACGTCGTCGCGCCACTCGGCTTCGACAACATCGCCGATCGAGAGATTGACGGCCGCTTGCGGAATGGACGAGATCGCCCAGTTGCCGTCTCGCCACCGGCGCGCCCAGACCATCTCGGGTTGTGGCGACGCGTCGACGACGATGCGTTCGAACCCGGTGATCGGGGCACGATCCGGAGGCAACTGCAGTCGGCTACGCAACAGTCTCGTGTCGGCAAGAATCTCGGGGTTGGTCTCGCGACGAATCAGATCATCGAGCATCGCCGCTGCAGCTGGCCATTCGAAGTACGCGATCGACAGCACCGCTGCGTGCCGTACGTTGTCGCGATCCTCGTGGAGAAACGCGTCCAGCAGTCGCAGCACATGGTGTTCTGGGACCGGAGCGCGGGCGAGAGCCAGATGGAACAACGCCGATACGCGCTCGTCGATATCCGGATCGCTCGTGGCGCGGTCGTAGCTCGTGCTCCGATCGTAATGGCGTAGCGTCTTCGCGAGCGCTTGACGGACAGCGACGGCGTCTGGCCCATCGATGTTGATGTACTGGATATTGATCTGATTGTTCTGGACGTAGTTGACCCGTGTGCCCGGGCTCTGCCGCGAGTGAAATTCGATTTCAAACGGCATCCCTTCGGTCTCGTAGAAAGTCTCCGGCGTGAAGCCGACGTCTGCGATGGCAGCGATCGTCTCCGTTGCCAGCACGTCTTCTGGCAGGAAGACCTGCTCGCGCATGCCGTCGCCTGGCCTGGTCGCTTCCACGCGAGGCTCAGCGTATCAGCTTCGTCTCTCGCACTCGGACTGACCGCCGAGAACCTCGGTTTCGCCTGCACGCACATCGGCGTTGCTCATGGTTCCACTGCCTTGATGCTAACGACCCACTCGAAACCCAGCGCACCGTCGCGCGTGTTGACCAATACCTCCTTGACCGAAGCGTCCAGATCATCCGGCGCCTCCAGGTGGTCCACGTCGCCAGGAGCCCGCCATGACTCGAGCATGATTCTCCTCGGGCCGCGGGATGGCTTCCAGATCTCGATCACGTTCGCGCGATGCCACTGCGCCTCGCTGCCATCGAACACGGCGTTGATCGTCTTGAGGTATCCGAAGACGCCGATGGTGATCGCCACCTCGCCATACACCATCAGGAGCAAGAACACTCTGACGCGCCCACCGGGGGCCATCTTCGACACCACGAGCAGCGCGAGCGCGACCACGACAATCCCGCCGCCGACGAGGCTCGGGACGAATGGCGTATGAACCATCTGCCAGCGTCGGCTACCGATGATCATCAGGAGCCCGCCGACCACGAGGAACGCGAGCCCGCTCGCCAGGGCGGTGAACACGATCTTGTTCGCACGCTTGCTCGACATCGACGATCCAGACTACTTCATCAGCCTCGGCGCTTCTCATGGAAGATCCTGCGTCACCGTGGCAACACTTCATCCTCGACGAGTGCACGTGTTCATCCGCCTGCCGCTTGTCGTCGTGCTCGCAGCGTGTGCGAGCCGCTCGTCGCAACCTCCAACGAACAAGGCAGACACACCCGTGCAAGCCGCTCTCATCGTCGACCCCGCGGGCGCGACCGCCGCGCTCGGTGCTCGCGTCCGCGTGGAGGGCAAAGCCACCAACGACAAGCTGTCCGCCGTCGTCGACACTGGGCAACTTGCGGTCTATTGCCTCGACATACAGGCGTGGCCGGAAGCGCGGGTCGGCACGTCCACGATCGTCGAGGGCACGCTCGAGCGTACCGAGGAGTTTCGGAGCCACGACGACGGTGGGCTGGTGAGTCAGGGCACGTCGGGCGCCATCTTCGTGATCCGGCAGTGCACCGTCGTGCGATGACGGAAACCGTTCGTCATCGTCAGGCGAGCCGTTCGACGTCGCAGCGATTCATGGATGCGGATCGCTGCATGCGATAACGTCGCGTCGTGACCGCCGAGCACTTTCACGAGGTCGAAGGCAAGCTGCGATGCACCGGTCCGGACGGCACGACCTTCGAGATCATCGAAGACGAGCGTGGCTCCGGCATCGTCCTCGGCTACGACGACGAGGCCGTCTTCGTGCCCGTCGGGCCGACAGTCGAAGCGCGCGCCGCGTTTCATGCGGCATACATCGCGCCGATGGTGGATTCCAAACCGATGCCGTTTGGCGTCGAGCTCCTCGCGAATGTCGCTGCGGCACCGAGCCGACGTGCGGACGAGCTGTCGTCGCCGAACGCGCGCTCGGTCCGGTACCACATCGGTAACGGCGACTTCGACGAGACGATGGTCATGATCGAGAACGCGATCACGCTGAACTCGCTGTTCGCTACCGAATTCGGCCTGCAAGCCACCGCCAACGGCGCTTGGCTGACGCAACAGCGGACGAAGTACTCGCGTTCGCTCGTCTCGGTCGAGCGATGGCGGACCAGCGGCGAGTCCGCTGTGTTCGTCGTCCAGGTCGATTACGAGCCACACCTCGACGAAGCCGGTCACGAGCTCCTCGCGAGCGAGCTCCCCGATGCGCCGCCGGTTCCGCGCGACGTCCCGCTCGATGCCGCCGGCATTCTGATGCGCCTGTTCTCGAGTCGCACGTCGCTCGAGGAGCTCGCAGCGCGTGTCGCCGAGGATTCCGATTGGCTCGTGGCGTATGGCGCCACGCTCCCGCACGGACGGTTCGGCGAGATCGTCGAGAAGTACGCCTCGGTCTCGGCGGACACGCGGTGGTTCGTCACAGGCATCGCGTTGAACCGTCCCGACGCGGTGCCGTGGTTGCGTCGCGTGCTCGAGGATCCCGACACGAAACCCGCGGTCGTCGAGGTGGTACGCAAGGTACTCGCGGCCCGCGGAGAAGCCGGTGGTCCTGGCACCGGATGAGTGGGCATTGAACAGCGGTCCTCCGCGACGTCGTACGGATTGCCAATGTGCGCCAGCGCGGCGTTAGATTCGTCGCGAATGGGTCCGCTGCTTCAGCAGATCTTGGACAATCCCACCGACGATCAACTTCGCGCGGTCTACGCAGACGAGCTTCAGGCGAACGGCGATCCGCGCGGAGAGCTGATCGCGATCGATCTCGAGCTAGCGCGCAGCCGCACGAGCGAGCTTGTCGCGCGCAGAGCGGCACTGCTCGCCGAGCATGCGCAGCGGTGGTGGCCGGCGATTCCCATCGAGCGGCTCGAGATCCGCCGCGGCTTCGTCGAGCGCGTGGTCGGCACACGAGCCGAGCTCGTGGCCGCCACACCGATGTTCGAGACCGAGCCGATCGAACGCGCAGAGCTCGTGTCTCCCACCAACTATTTCCAGCGTGAAGCGTGGCAGCGGCGAATCCGCCAGCTTGCGATCCGCAGCTACTTCGACGGAGTCGCGCTGCGTTCGCTCACGTTTTCGACGCTCGATCACCAGCTCGAAGCGCTCGACCTCGCCGACGCGGACATGTCTGAGCTGCCCGCGCTCGGCGACCATCTCTCGCGCTGTCGATCGCTGTCGCTCGCCGGCAACCTCCGGCTTCGCGCCCATCTCATCGAGCTCCACTCGTGGAATCACTGGCCTGCACTCGAGCTCCTCGACGTGCGGCGCTGCGGCATCGACGCACTCATGGTGAATCCGCTCGTCGAAGGTCTCGACGCGTTGCGCGTGTTGAAGCTGTCGGGCAATCCGATCGGCTCCGACGGTGCGTCCTCGCTCGCGGCCCGTCTCGCACAGCTACCGGCGCTGCGCGAGCTCCACGTGCTCGGCTGTGACCTCGGAGCCGATGCGGCGCGCACGCTGACCGATACGCTCCCCGGCGTCCGGATCGAGCTCGACATGCCGCGCCGGGTACCGCTCGATCTCGTCGGGCACGAGCTCGTCTTCGTGCACGACGAGGGCGCGACGTGGCGCATCGAAGTCGACGGCGTCGCTCGACCCATCGCGGTCACGCATGCCATGCACGGACCGTACGATCCCTTCGAGGACTCCGTTCCTCCGCACATCACGCCGGTGGAGAGCGGCTTCGTTGCGGAGCTCGAACCGCTGGTGCGCGCAGTCGCCGAGGGTGCGACGCGCCTGTTTCTCGAGCAGAGCAACACGGTCACGATCGATTTCCGATCACCGCACGCCACCGCTGCCACGACGCCGGTGTGGACCAGCTCGTCGGCGCACATCACGATCACGCCGCTGGCCATCGAGATCGAGCTCCAGCAATACCCCCGCTGAATCGCGCGGCGCGGTAACCCACCGCCGACGACGACCATCTCAGTGTCGTGCGCGCTGCCCTCGTCCTGTTCTTGCTGACGCTCGTGGCCTCCGACGCCTCCGCAGATGACTGGCGTCCGACGCTGGTGTACGAAACCGGCCCGTCGTACGTGCTGCAGAATGACGGCCAGTACGGCGCGATCGGCACGCGCTTCGATGCCGGCACCGTCGGCCAGCAGGACAACCTGGTTCGTACGTCGCGCACGAGTCTCGAGCTCGCGAATGGCCGCCACGTGCTGCTCCTGCTGTACGCGCCGTTCGAGCTGCGCACGCAGGTCACGCTCGACCGCGAGCTCCAGTTCCGCGACGCGCTCTTCGCGTCAGGCACCGTCGTCGATCACCGCTACCTGTTCGACGGCTATCGCGCCTCGTACCTGTACCGCGTGCTCGAGGGCAGGCTCGCACTCGAGCTCGGTGGCTCGCTGCAGATCCGCAGCGCGGAGGTCGCGTTCACCGCGACGGATGGCTCGCTTCGCGCCGAGCAGGACGACATCGGCGTCGTACCGGCGCTCAAGGCCCGCCTACGCTGGCAGCCGCAAGCATCGTCGCTATGGGCGGCACTCGAGGCCGACGGCTCGTCGACGTTCGGGCTTCTCGACGGAACGTCGGGTGGCCTCTACGACGTCCAGCTGACGCTCGGCCACCCGGTCGGTCGCGGCGTCGAGATCTTCCTCGGCGCGCGGCTGCTCGGTGGTGGCGCGGACGTCGACGATCAGCAGATCGACAACTGGGCGAACTTCCTGTCGTTCACGGCCGGGGCGCGGATCGCACTCGATGATCTGCTCGGTACACGGACGCCGCGCTGACGAATCACCCGCGACGTGGCTTAGCCCGTGTGCGATCCGCGTCTTCGATCGCGCGCGCGAGTCGCTGCACGCCGGCGCGAAGCGCGGTCGGGCGAAGCGCGCCGAACCCGAACACGAGCCCGCGCATACGTGCGCGCCCGACGAAGTAGCTCGACAGCGCGGCGACCTCGATCCCGCGTTGCGCGGCGGCATCGCGGACGGCAACGTCGGAGCACGCGACACGAAGCGCAGCCCACAGCTGCATCCCCGAGTCGCTCGGACGCGGTTCGAGCATGCCGCCGCACTCGGATGCGACCGCGTCGACGAGCGCCTGGCTGCGCTCTTCGTAGACACGGCGCATGCGGCGAACGTGGCGTGCGAAGTGACCGTCTGCGATGAACGTCGCGACCGCGGCCTGATCGAGCGCCGATGCCGGCGCAGCCGCTGAGGCTCGTGCAGCGGCAACGACATCGACGAGACCGGGCGGCACGACGGCAAAGCCGATGCGGAGACCTGGGAACAGCGTCTTGCTGAACGTCCCGACGTAGACCGTGTGGCCCGTATCGTCGAGGCCTTGCAGTGCCATGAGCGGCCGACCGCGGTGACGGAATTCGCTGTCGTAGTCGTCTTCAAACACGATGGCGCGTGCGCGGCGAGCCCAGCGCAAGAGCGCCATGCGCCGCGGCAGGCTTAGCGTGACGCCGAGCGGATAGTGATGCGACGGCGACAGGATGACCGCGCGTGCCCGAGGAGCGCGCGCGATCCCAGCGTCGACATCGAGCCCGTCGGCGTCGACGGGAATTGGCGCGAGTCGCCCGCCGGCGGTGATGACCGCGCGCCGCGTGCCGAGGTAGCCCGGGTTCTCGACCCACACCGCGTCGCCAGGATCGATGACGAGCCGCAAGATCTCGTCGATGGCGAGCTGCGTGCCGCCGGTGACGAACACCTGCGCGCCTTCGCAGCGAACGCCACGCGCCGCCGTGACGTGGGCCGCGATCGACTCGCGCAGCAGCGCGTCACCTGCGGGATCCCCGCCGTCGAGCGCGGCAACACTCGCACGCGCGTGACATCGCGCGACCACGCGCGACCAGGTCCCGATCGGGAACATGTCGAGCGCAGGAATCCCGGGGCGGAACGCGCGGGGCGCGGCGGCGAGGCGAGGGGCGCCGGTCGGCAGCGCGCGGAGCGATCGCGCGATCCTGGAGAGGCGCAACGTACGGTTGGACGCACGCGCGTCGCGCTGACCGCCGCCCTTGACGACAAGATCGTCGGGGATATCGAGCGCGACGCGTGTCGATGACTGCGCGAGCGCGGTGATGTAGCCCTCCGCCGCGAGCGCGTCGAATGCTTGCAGCACGGTGGCGCGCGACACGCGGAGATCAGCGGCGAGCTGGCGCGATGACGGCAGGCGCGCCCCGCGTGCGAGCTCGCCGGCGAGGATGCGTGCGCGCACTCCGTCGAAGATCTGCGCGTACAGCGGCGCGTCGCTGCGCGGATCGAGCCGGATGAGCAGCGACGCGATGTCAGACTGGTATGGCCGAACCGCGCGCAACTGGCCTTTCAGACCATACCAGAATTGCACACGATGACCGCGTGCCCCGCTTCCTGTTGATCCTGCTCGTCGCTGCCGCATGCACGTCTACCGCCAGACCTGCCGTGCGTGGCGACTTCGACTTCCACACCGGAACCTGGCAGACCACGATCCGGCGCCGCGTGGCTCCGCTGAGCGGCTCGACGGAATGGGCCGACTACACGGGGACGACGATCGTTCGCAAGGTCTGGGACGGTCGTGCGAACCTGGTGGAGCTGACCGCGAGTGGGCCGAGCGGCAAGCTCGAGCTATTGAGTCTGCGGCTCTACAACCCGCGTACGCACCAATGGGCCCTGTACGTCGGAAGCAGCCGGTCCGGCGAGCTGAGTCCGCCGGTCATTGGAGGCTTCACGAACGGGCCCGGCGAGTTCTTCTCGCGCGAGCTGATCGACGGCCGCGACGTCCGCGTTCGCTTCGTCATCTCCGACATCACCGCGACGTCGTGCCGGTTCGAGCAGGCGTTCTCGATCGACGAGGGCAAGACCTGGGAAGTGAACTGGATCGCGATCGATCGGCGATAACTACGCCGGCAGGTCGCGCACTGCCGCGTCCCGAGCGCTACACCAGGCGCCGCACCTCGATCGCGGACGACGGCACGCCTTGGCCGACCCGGTGGATCCGCAGCCACGGTCGGATGAGGTCGACGGCCTCGTCGAGCGATCGCGCCTGCACGATCAGGTACCCGCCGACCAGCTCCTTGGTCTCGGTGAACGGCCCGTCGAGGATGAAGCGCTGCTTCGCCATCCGCCGGACGCGCGTGCCCTTCGCGCTCGGCTTCAGGCCCTCGCCGCCGAGGATCGTGCCGGCGGCGGCGAGCGGTGCCATGTACTCGTCCATCATCGCCATCGACTCCGGCTTCGGATGCGCCGACGACTCGGCCACGGCGTCCTGGCGGATCAGCGCGATGTAGCGCGCGTGCCCCGGCTTCACCGGCGGTGGTGGCGGTGGTGGTGGCGCATCGGCGGGTGCGCCGAAATCCTGCGGTGTGAACGACTCGCGGATCTCGAGCGTGCCCTCGTCGCCGGGCGCCCCGCGTGCGAGCTCGACGGCCGCCGCGCGCGAAGCGACGTCGAGGATCCACACCGCGCGCAGCAGCGAGCCCGCGCGCTCGATGATCGCCGGCTCGTCGCCGGACGCCGAGATCGTGGCGACCTCGGTCGGGTCGAGTCGCTCGAAGCCGAGCACCGTCGCGCCCTGGGCCGCGAGATACGCGTCGATCTCGTCGATCGATGCGTCGATCTGTGCATCGCCCTGGAGCGTCATCATGAGCCTCATGCCGCGCATCATGTCAGCCCTTCACGACGTGGTGGGTCGCGACGACGCCGCATCGAAACGTCCGCGACGACCGCAGCTCGAGCTTGCTGCGCGGTTCCTTGCCGCCGAACAGCGGCAGCCCACCGCCGAGGATCACCGGCTGCCAGGTCAGCCGCCACTCGTCGATCAGGCCTGCCGCCGACAGTGCGTGCGACAGCGTCGGGCTCGCGAAGATCATCATCTCGCCGCCAGGCTGCTGCTTCGCCGCGGCGATCACCGAGACGATGTCGTCGCCGGCGATCGTCACCTGTCCGGTCCGCGGCGGCAGCGTGCGCGACGCGACGATCTTCTTGGCCTCGGCGTACCACCGCGCGTGCGACTGCTCGCCGGCGCTCGCGCTCGCGTTGTCGAGCACGGCGGGCCAGTAGCCTTCCATCATCTGGGACGTGGTGCGGCCGTAGATGCCGGTGTCGACCGTGCGCATGAGCGGGTAGACGTACTCGGCGACTTCCGGGTCGAAGGTGATGAAGTCCATCTCGCCGCCGGGGCCGGCGAGGTAGCCATCGAGAGAGACGTGAGCGAGCTGGATGAGCGAGCGCATGATGTGTCCTTTCCCCCGGGCGACGAACCGCGTGACCGGCGATCGACTAACGCCGCAAAAAAGATCGTTCGGGCTAACCCCGCGGAATGAGAGCGACGCTCACAGCTCGAAGAAGCTGATGCTGTCGTGATCCGTGGTGATGACCACGCCCGGCGCGGGCGACGCCGCCGAGAAGCACTCGGTCGCGTGGGTCAGGAGCAGCCGCTCGGGCTTCGCGCTCGACAGCCGGCGAAACGCGACCGGCTGCTTGCTGTACGACACCGCGACGAGCGCGTCGTCGCCGACCGGCACGAGCGCCGTCGGTGGTTTTTTGAGGTCGAGCACGTGGACGACCGCGCCCGTCTCGGCGTCGACGATCCAGACCTTCGGCGCCGGATGATCCGAGTACTCCGATATCGAGACCGCGACGTAGGGACCGACCCGCACCGGAGCGGTGAGGCTCGCGTCGTGCGAGAGCACCGTGTGCCAGCGTGGCTCGTCGACGCGCGGGTGCCAGCGCACGAGGCCGCTGGTGTCGTCCCGGGTCGAGAACACCAGCTCGTCGTCGAGCTCGAGAAACGAGATCAGCTTTCGATCGAGGCTCCCGCTATAGACGGAGCGGTCGAGTCGACCCGTGACCGTGCCGGCGCGATCGCGCCCGAACACGCCGCGCGGATCGATCGTGATCATCTGATCGTCGCCCAGGGGCCACGGGTAGCCACCCGTGCCTTCGTGGCGGAGCGAGCCGTCGAGCCCGAGATACCGGTAGCGGAAGTAGTCCTCGTCGTTCTTGCCGTGCGTCCCGACGAGCACGCCGTCGCCCCAGATCACGGCTTCTCCCACCGTGCGACCGTCGAGCGCCACCGGGACCTCGTGTGCACTGCCATCCTCGCGTGCGAGCACCACGCGCTCCAGATCGTGGATGACGACACCGTCGGGCCGCGCGGTGACGCGAGGAACGCCGAGGTTCATCGGTGCGCGCCACATCCGCACGTCTTGCCCCCGCCGGAACAGCTCGAGCACGCCCCACTCGTGCGTGCGCGTGCCGACGTAGAGTCCATGCCCGTCCGTGATGAGGTCGGTCGCGACGAACGACGAGCTCCCACGCTCCTCGACGACGGCCCCGTCGCGCGCGACCACGCGAAGGCTCCGCTCGCCGTCGTTGACCGATAGCACCACGTGCCCGTCGCCGGTCGCGAGGAGCGCCAGGCAGTTGAGCGGGAGCTTCGCGCGCGGGGCGTGCTTCGACGCCTTCATGTCCTTCCTGCGCGCGCGCGCCGCAGCGTCCGCGGCACGTGCCTCGGCGGCGAGCTCCGCATCGATCGCGGCGTTCTCCTCGGCGGACAGCACCTCGATCATCGTCTCCACCAGCTCGGGCTTGAGCTTCAGCCGGCGCTCGCCGCCCTCGAAGTCGATCGCGAGCTCGACGAGCGCGCCCACCTTCGTCACCTGCGTGACCACGCCGCGACCCCACGCTGCTTGCTTGCGATGCCGTACGCGCTGGCCGACCGCGATCATGGCTGCGCATCCTACGGCATGCCGGGACGCCGGCGGTAAGCTGGCACCCCGGATGACGGCGGCGACATGAGCCTCGAGGCACTCCGACACGCGCTCGACGCGCTCGACGAGCCGACCTCCTGCGAAGGCACGCATCGGCTTGACGAGCCGCTCGCACTGATGCTTCCCGATGGCGACGTCGGCGCGCTCGGCGACCCGGCGTTCGTCGAGTGGCTGCTCGCGCACTCCGAGCTCGCGCCGTTCGGCGACGGCTTCGTGACGCGCGTCGATCCGGGCGTTCGCAACGTGCAACGCGTGATCGGGCGCGGCGCGATCGATGTCTCGGGCTTCGACGTCACCGCGATCCTGCCCGCGATCGAGGAGGCGCTATCCCCGACCGCGCATCTCACCGCGTCGCTGACCGACGTCCTCGTCTACAACCCGGGCGGCAAGTTCGTCCGTCATCGCGACACGCCGTACACGCGCGACCTCGTCGGGACGCTCGTCGTCGGGCTGCCGATCGCGCACACCGGGGGCGCGTTCATCGTCGACGACGGCGCGGGCAAGAAGTCCTACGACTGGGGTACCCCCGTCGACGATCGGACGGTGCGCTGGGTCGCGCTGTTCGCAGACGTCGACCACGAGGTCGCCGAGGTCGTCTCCGGTGCGCGCGTCACGCTGGTCTATTCGCTCGATTCGACCTACGTGCCGCGCGATGACCCCCGCATCCGCGCGAAGCTCGCGACCGTGCAGGCCGCGATCGCGCGCCTCGAGCTCGGCGGCGAGCCGATCATGGTCGCGTGCGCGCGCCACGTGATCACGGGCAAGACCCCGCCGACGATCGGCTCGCTGCGCGGCATCGATCGCGAGGTCGCGCAGCTCTTCGTCCAGGCCGGCTACAAGGTCACGGTTCGCAGCTGTCTGGCGGCGACGAGCAGCGACGGCAGTGAACGCCCGCGGCTTGCCCCGAATCCATGGGGAGACGACTTCGCCGTGGCGCGACTTCGTGACGGCCTCACGCGCGAGCTCCTCGACAGCCTCGGCCCGGTGCACGCGTTCGTGCCACAGGACCAGTGCAGCGGTGACGATGGCGGCGGCTGGATCGGCTTCGACGACGAGCCGGTCTCGCTCGCGCCGCACCTGATGCCCGAGCTGCTGCCGCATCGCTGGGTGATCCGCACGAAGGCCGCGGCCACCCTGATCCACGAGACCGCGTTCGACGAGTACGGCTTCTTCGGCAACGGCGGCTTCGAAGCGCTGCTCTACACGCTCGCCGCGCTCGAGATCACGCCGCGGACCTGAGCGCCTGACTCGCGCTAGCTTCCTGCGACGGCAAGCGTACGCGCCCTCGGATCGATCGGCGCACGGGACGCGCGCGCCGGACGCGCACGAAACGCCGACCACCACGCGCGAACGTCTTCGGGGCGCCAGGGCGGCACGCTCAACGCGTCGAGCGCCACAGCGAGTGCCATCGCAGAGCTCGGACGAGCGGCCGGATCCTTCGCGAGGCATGACATCACGAGCGCGTCGAGCGAAGCGGGAATCTCGCGCTGCGCTCGTGCCGATGGTGGCGGCGCTTCCTCGGTCAGATGTTGCGCGCAGAGCGAGACGAACGAGTCTGCTTCGAACACGGTCTGCCCGGTCAACAGGTAGTACGCGACTGCGCCCAGCGAGTAGAGGTCGCTCGCGGCGCCGATCGTCTGCTCCGCGATCGCTTCGGGCGCCAGGTAGCCCGGCGTGCCAGCGATCCCCGTCGACGCGCCGTCGATATCGAAGCGCTGGACCAGACCGAAGTCGACGACCTTCGCGACATCGCGCTGCATGCCGCGCTCGCACAGCAGGATGTTTGCCGGCTTGATGTCCCGGTGAATCAAGCCTCGGCCGTGCGCCTCCGCGAGTGCGTCGCAGACCTGGCGAAGAATCGAGACCACACGCCCGACGGGCTGGGCGCCGTAGTCGCGCACGAGCCGCTCGAGGTCGATCCCATCGAGGTACTCCATCGCATAATAGAACGTGCCATCGCGGCTGCGCCCGTAGTCGTAGACGGCCACGACATGCGGGTCGGTGAGCTCGGCCGTGATCTGAACCTCGCGCTCGAACTGCCGGATCGCGTCTTCGCTCGCAAGCTGATCGCGCAGCAGCTTGATCGCCGTCGGACGCCGCAACATCGCGTGGTGCGCGCGGTACACGCTGCCAATGCCACCCTCCGCGATCTTCTCGCCGAGGGTGTACTGCCCGAGCCGCTGCGCCTCGCGCACCTGCTGACGAAGCCTCGTCATCACGCGAGAGCTGATCGTCGCGAGCGCGACAGGGATTCCAAGCACGAACGTCGCATTCGCGATCCACGCACTGGGCGGCAGGTTGAGCCGCTCGGGGAATGCGATCGCGACGATGATCACGGCGCCGTACGTCGGCAACACGCATCCGAGCGACAGCGCCAGCGTGTGTTGCCACGTCCGGGGCACCGCCAGCGTGTGACCGAGGATGATGAAGTCCACGATCACCATGCACATGAACGCTTCGTCGACGCGTCCTGTGCCGACGACGATGACGCTCGCGAGCATCCACGTGATGAACAGCGCCAGTCCGGCGTCGACCACCAGCAGCAGGCGCATCGAGCATCTGCGCTGCGGCCTCACGATCCAGAACCCCACCGTGACCACGACCGCACCCGCAATGAAGCACGACAGGATGAACCACGGATGACCCGTCTCGCTACCGGGGACGAGCCAGACCAGGACGATGTGCGTGAGCAGCCCGATCCAGTTGCCCGCCCCGAAAACCCCGAGCAGCCGCCGCAAGCGACGCTGCAGGACGTCTACGCCGTCGTCGAGTCCGTCGAACGACGCAACGGTGGCTGCATCCGTACGTGCCCACATGACCGTCGAGTATATGGCGATCGGTACCCTTCAGCCGGGTCCCGTCCTTGCTTCATGCGGATGACGATCGAGCGCTGGTGGACAACGTCAGGAACGTTCCGCCTCGAGATCGAGGACGTCGGCCTCGGCGTTGAGGTCGGCCCACTCGATCGCCTCGTCGAGCATGTCGCCGCGGAACCATGCCCAGAACGAATCGTGACGCGTGAGCGATGGCCAACCTGGCTGTTCCGCCCGACGGCGCCACGTCAGGTGCACCACGCAGACCGCACCCGTCGCTTTCCCCGCGACCAGCTCGAAGCCCGCGAATTCGTCCCGCGCACGATGCGCTGCGAACGGAAACCAGTCGCGCACCTTCGATGGATTGGGTTCCTGGACCTCGAGCAGAAACTCGTCGCGCAGCGCGAGCGCTCTCGCCTGGTCGTCAAGGAATTCCCACGGCGGCAGCTCGCGCACGCCGTGGACGCGGATCCAACGGTAGGGCACCGGCATCGGGCTACCGCTCGGCAACACAAGCATGCCCGACGGTAGCTCAGCGTTGATCGGCGAGGGCTGCGGGACGGAGAACCACGTCAGCCGCTCGGCCGAGCGAAGCGAGGTGGAGCGGGAGACGGGATTCGTTTCCCGGTAAGCCGAGCGTCAGCGAAGGCTGCGGGACGGAGAAACCACGTCAGCCGCTCGGCCGAGCGAAGCGAGGTGGAGCGGGAGACGGGATTCGAACCCGCGACGTCAACCTTGGCAAGGTTGCACTCTACCACTGAGTTACTCCCGCAGCGGCGAGGCAAGTTCTATGCGCCGGCGGTCGATCTGTCAAGGCTGCTGCGCGCAGACCTGCGTGTTGTGGCCTGGACCCGAGCCATACCTGGTGGCTACCCGGCGCATGCCCCGGAGGTTTGACGTGAGGTCACTAGGATGGGCGCAATGGGTGGTCGTTCGTGCTGACGGAACGAGCGGATCCGCTTGTCGGCGGGATGCTGGGCAAGGACTACCGGGTGATCGAGCCGATCGGGTTCGGCGGCATGGCCGTCGTGTACCTGGTCGAGCACCAGACGCTGATGAAGCGGTTCGCCGCGAAGGTGCTGAGCGTGGAGCTCGCACGCAACTTCGAGGCGCGGGCGCGGTTCACGCAGGAGGCACACTCGGCGTCGCAGCTCGATCACGAGAACATCGTCAACATCTCCGACTTCGGGGTGACGCCGGATCAGCGACCGTTCTTCGTGATGGAGCTGCTGCGCGGGCAGACGCTCGACAAGCGGCTCGCGGCGGGCGCGATGTCGCTCGAGGAGATCGTCGCCGTGAGCGTGCCGGTCGGCAAGGCACTCGCGTTCGCGCACGCCGAGGGCATCGTGCATCGGGACATCAAGCCCGAGAACATCTTCCTCGTGCAGCGCAGCCGCGGGCGGTGGGCCGTGAAGGTCGTCGACTTCGGGATCGCGAAGACGCCGCACAGCGATCACCTGACAAAGGTCGGGCAGGCGCTCGGCAGCCCGCACTTCATGTCGCCGGAGGCGTGCCGCGGCGACGAGGTGGATCATCGCGCGGACATCTATTCGTTCGGCGTGCTGCTGTATCTGATGACGTGTGGGCGGCTGCCGTTTGACGACGCGAATCTGCTGAAGGTGCTGCAGCTGCACGTGCTGCAGGCGCTGACGCCGCCGTGCGAGGTGAACCCGGCATTGCCGGCGGCGATCGGAGCGGTGATCGAGCGTGCGATGGCGAAGGCGCCCGAGGCGCGGTTCGCGTCGATGGACGAGCTGTTGCTCGAGCTGCAGGCCGCGATTCCGGCGGGCGCGGACCGGTTGTTGATCGAGCAGCAGAGCGGCGGCGCGTCGGCGTTCCGGGCGACGCCGTTTCCGAACCAGTCGCAGCCGATGGCCGCGGTGTCACCGACGCCGGCCGGGTTCACGCCGCAGAGCGGAGCGATCGCGAGCGTCGTCGCGATGACACCGGCGACGCCGATGATCGCGACGGGGTCGGCGCCGGTCGTGGTGCCGGCGGCGCCGAAGCAGCGCAATCGCGCCGTGATCGGCGTGGCAGCGGCGGCGACGCTCGTCGTCGGCGCGGTCGCGATCTGGCTCGCGATGCGCGGTGGTGGCGGCGGGTCGACGGCGAGTGCATCGCGCGAGCGGCATGCGTCAGCGTCGGCGAGCGCGCCGGGCATGGCCGTGCCACCGGAGCTCGATGCGCGTGGTACGAAGCCGGCGGCGGCGGTGACGCGGCGTGTGCGCGTCGCGAGCGAGCCCGCGGGTGCGGCGGTGACGCTCGACGGCAAGTCGCTCGGCGAGACGCCGGTCGACGTCGAGCTCGAGGTCGAGGGCAGCGGGGCGGTGTCGCTCGTCGTGACGAAGCCGGGCTATGTCGTGATCGAGCAGCGGGTGACGCTCGACAGGGACGTGACGCTCGAGCTGCCGCTCGTGCACGTGAAGCCGGCGGCGACGCCCGTGGTGAAGAAGCCGGTCGTGCGCAACGACGGCAAGCGTCCCGCGGGGACGAAGACTCCGAACAAGGGAAGTCCAGATCTGGATATTCGACTGAGCCGCTGAACGTCAGCGGTATTCGTTGTCGTCAGTCACTCAGTGCCATTGCCATTGTGGGGGAACGAGTACGATGCGAACCCGTAGGTTTGTCATGGCAGGGCTGTCCTGCGCGCTGTTGTCGATCGCGCAGCCCGCATTCGCGGATGGCGTGGCCGACGAGGCGGATCTGCAGTTCTCGATCGGTGCCGAGGCGTACACGAAGGGCGACTTTCGACTCGCGCTGCAGCACTTCCTCGCGTCGAACCGGCTGGTGCCGAATCGCAACGTGATGTTCAACATCGCGCGCGCATACGAGCAGCTCGGGCGGTTCGCGGACGCGTACCGGTATTACGTCGATGCGAGTCGCGGCGATGGCGACGGTCGGCTGAAGGGCGACGTGACCGCAGCACTCGCGCGGATCGCGCCGAAGGTCGCGGTGATCGAGGTCGAGACGTCGCCGCCGGGCGGCACGGTGTATCTCGACCGCAAGGACCTCGGATCCGTCGGCAGCTCGCCGGCGCAGCTCGGGCTCAAGGGCGGGACGTACGCGGCGTCGAGCTGCCGGGCTACGAGCCGGCGGAGGTGCGTGACATCAAGGTCGCGATCGGCGAGGTGCGGCCGGTGAAGATCGCGCTCGAGCGCATCCTCGGCAAGGTCGAGCTGTCGGGACCGCCCGGCACGTCGGTGCGGATCGACGACGAGCAGGGCGCGGTCGCGTGCGTGCTGCCGTGCACGCTGGACCTTCCTCCGGGGCCGCACATCGGGTACTTCGAGCGGCCCGGGTTCACGGTGTCACCGCAGGCGTTCACCGTGGTCGCGAAGCAGACCGTGAAGGCGAACGCGAGCTCGGTCGCCGTGGTCGGGTCGCTGCTGGTGTCCGCGGACGAGCCGAACGCGCTGATCGAGGTCGACGGCAAGGCGCTCGGCTTCACGCCCGCGGTGATCCCGAACGTGCCGATCGGCAAGCGCAAGGTGCGGGTGACACTGCGCGGGTATCTACCGGTCGAGCGCGACGTGATGATCGCGACGAACGCGCAGACCGATCTGCGAGAGCTCGTGCTGACGCCGGAGCGCTCGGTGTCCGCGGCGTCGCGCGAGGCAGAGAGCATCGACGACGCGCCGGCGTCGGTCACGGTGATCACGTCGCAGGAGCTCGAGGCGTTCGCGTATCCGACCGTGCTCGAGGCGCTGCGCGGCGTGCGCGGGTATGCGGTGAACTTCGACAGCACGTACGGCAATGCGGCGGTCCGCGGGCTCGGCCAGGCGAATGACTTCTCGAATCGCTTGCTCGTGCTGTCCGACGGCGCGGTGCTGAACGAGAACATTCTGTATCAGCCGTTCATTCATTATGACGGGCGCGTCGATCTCGGAGACATGCAGAGTATCGAGATCGTGCGCGGGCCATCGTCCGTGCTGTACGGCACCGGCGCGGTGTCGGGCGTCGTCAACCTCGTGCTGAAGGATCGCCAGGAGCCCGAGGGCGTGCACGCGTCGATCTCGAGCTACGACAACTCGACGGCACGCGTGCGCGCGGGGTTCACCGAGAAGCTGCCGAGCGGGGACGGTGGCGTGTGGGCGAGCGTGGCGGGCGCGACGTCGCAAGGCCGCGACGTGCGACTGATGATCGATCCGGGCGATGGCACCGGGCCGCAGCCGGCGCAGACGGCCGGGTTCGACAAGTTCGACGCGTACACGGTGACGAGCAAGGCGTGGTGGAAGGACTTCGGGGTGCAGGCGTTCTGGACCGCACGCGAGAACACGATTCCGACGGGCAATTACTCGTCACGGTTTGGCGACACGCGCAGCTTCTCCGATGATCGGCGGTTTCTCGTCGAGGGAAAGTACAAGCACGAGCTCGACAATGGCAGCGAGCTGTTCGTGCGCATGCACGCGAACTATGCGTTTTATCATCTCGATTACTGGTACGACGTCGATCCCGAGATGCCGAGTCCGGGCACGGCGGACACGTACAACTACTTCGAGACGTACAAGAGCTGGTGGGGCGGGGCAGAGGCGCGGTTCTCGCTGCCGCTCGGCGACACGGCCCGGCTGACGGTCGGCGGCGAGGCCGTGATCCACGAGAAGGCGAACATGGAGGGCGGTAGCTTCGACGTCGAGCACGTCAACATCGAGCCGTCGCTGCACACGAACACGCCGTACCAGGTGCTCGCGGCCGGCGCGCTGCTCGACTGGCGACCGGCGAAGCGGCTGCGCGTGCAGGCGGGCGCGCGGTTCGACTACTGGAACCTGCAGGGCAATGACTTCGCCGCGACCGCCGAGGAGCGGGGCGCGACGACGTTCCCCGCGTTCTCGCCGCGCGTCGCGGTGATCGGCAAGCCGACGAGCCGCGACATCCTCAAGCTGATGGCGGGCTCGGCGTTCCGCGCGCCGTCGGCGTACGAGTTCTACTACGACGACGGTGGGTTCACGCAGGTCGCGTCGACCGCGTGCGGCGATAACCCGCTGTCGCCCGAGCACGTGTATTCGGCCGAGCTCGAGGGCACGCACCGGTTCAACCTCGACTGGTCGGCGCTCGCCTCGGTGCACGGCACGCTCGCGCGCAACATCATCGAGACCGTGCGCGTCGGCGACACGTGCGCGGCCGAGATCGGCGCGGATCCCGAGGCGCTGTACTACAAGAACAGCGACGTCGATCAGCGGATCCTCGGCGTCGACCTCGAGCTGCGCCGCGAGTTCCGCGCCGGGATCATGGCGTCGCTGCAGTATGGCTATCTGCACGGCCGCTACGCGCAGGCGCCGGAGATGGACGCGGGCTTGCCGTCGAGCCGGCTACAGCCGAACGCGCCGACGAACTACGCCGGCGTGAAGCTGATGTTTCCGATCGTGCAGAGCTCGATGACCGGCGCGTTCCGGGCCGCGCTCGAGGATCGCCGGCGGCTCGATCTGTCGGTGACCGACAAGAGCGACCGCGCGGTCGTCGCGGACGCCGTGATCTCGGGCCTGATCAACCGCCACGGGCTGCGCTACGCGGCGGGCGTGTACAACCTGTTCAACTGGCAGTACGCGCTGCCCGCCGTGCCGTACGCCGCGCCGACGATGCCGCAGAACGGCCGCTCGTTCATCTTCAGCCTGACGCTGACGCGCTGAGCGACACCTCGCGCGGCCTCGCCGACATGACGAGGTATGTGGCGCGCACTCTGGATCGTCTGGCTGGTGGTGATGACGGCTCGCTCCGCCGAGGCGAAGCCGGTCAAGGTGACGGCGTTCTTCATCGTCGATACGCCGCGTAACCCGTGCGACGCGCGGCCGCCCGAGCCGCGGTGCGTCGCGGGGCATCGCGCGGAGTGGCGCAAGCTCGTCGCCGGCACGCACCCGGTGTACAAGCACCGGACGACGTTTCCGCGCTCGGTCGTGTGGTGCGGGACGATCAGCCAGACGTGCAAGGCGCCGAGCCCGACGACGCCGGCGAGCGAGGAGGGCTGGAGCTTCGTGATCGTGGTGCCCGATCCTCCGTCGCAGAAGCTGAGCGTACGGATCGGCGGCGTCGCGCCGGTCGAGGACAAGGACCTGTATCCGCGATGGACGAGCCCGATCGGCTCGCTCGTGATCCACGTCGGGATGCCGCGCCGGCTCCTCGAGCCCGGGACGCACGCGGTCGTGCTGTCCGCGGGCAAGCAGGTCGTGTTCGAGGGCGAGGTCGTGCTCGACTGATCAGTCGCCCTCGGAGGCGATGCACTTCGGCTTCGCCGCGGCGGAGCCGCCGGTCGGCGCGCTGAACCCGAGCAGATCGAACTGCACGTTGTCCGAGCGGATGCCCGCCGGGCCGGAGAGCGAGCGCGCGCTGTCGGGGAGCGTGCCGCGCCACACGACCTGATCGTCGATCATGACCGCGAGCTCGTCGCCGACGATCTCGGCCGCGAGCGCGTAGGTCTTGCCGACGACGAGCGAAGGCGGCGGCGAGGTCTCCGCCTTCTTGATCTTCGTGTAGCCGCCCGCGCCGCACTCCTCGTGCGTGCGCTTGCCCGGATTGACCTTGATCGAGACCTCGACGAACGGCTTCGGATCGAGGCGCCACATCACGTAGACGAGGTTGCAGCCGTTCTCGGCGCGCAGCTTGAGGCCGAGCTGGCGGCGCTTCTGACCGGACGCGAGTGCGCGCACCGATTCGCTGTCGCCCTGGAACGTGAACGACATCGCGGCGGCATCACCGCGCGTGCCGAGCGCGACCGCGCGCATCGTCGGATCGACGACCTTGCGGCCGAGCTGCGCCGCGCCCTTGGTGACGCACAGCGGACCCTTGATCACGTCGAGCTTCGTCTTCACGTGCTTGTCGCCTCGGCTCGGCTCGGAGGTCGGCGGCGCCGGCTCTTCCCACGGCGGTGGCGGGAGGTTCGGCGCATCGGCGTCCTTGTCCTTGTCCTTGTCTGAGTCCTTGTCCTTGTCGTGGCCGCGGCCGCGCTTGGACGTGTCCTTCGGATCGTGACGCGCGAGCACCTCGCGGTCGCTCTGCGTTTGCTGCTCGACGCGACGCTCGGCCGGCAGCTGATCGTTGCCGGTCGCGTTCGTCGCCGGGCGGGTCTCGGACGGGCCGGACGGCGGCGCGGTCGGCGCGGGCGGGCTCGGGGGCGGCGCGGTGTCGACCTGCACGCTGCCGTTGCAGGCAGCGAGCAGTACGAGGGCGAGGAGCGAGCGTGTCATGCCCGTCACGCTCGTCATGCCCCGGCGAGCACCTGTTTCAGCGCCGCGGCGTGGGCCTCGTGAAACGCGCGCTCCGCACGGACCTTGATGAGCTCGAACCATACCGTTTGACGATAGCGTTTGGCTTCCTCTCCGCCCACGCGGTCCAATGCCTCGATCTGGCGCGTGAGGTCCGCCTCCAGCGTCGCGGTCTCGGAAGCTCGCCGGGTTGCGGCCTCGACCAGTGCGCGCAAACGATCCACTGTGGCATCTGCGGACAGTGGATCTCGCCCACTCCTCACGTAGCGGCGGCGCCCATCGGCCGACCGCGAGTTGCCGCCGCCCTGGAACAGCAGCCCGAGGTTGACGTTGAGCGAGACCGCCGCGAAGAACGGCGATGCGGTGTTGCCGCTGTCGTCGAGGAAGTCGTCGAGGCCGGCGCGCACGCTGAAGTCGAACGCGCGCGAGCGGCGCAGCTTCGCGGTGTACTTCTCGACGTCGTCGTCGGCGGCGTAGAACGCGCTGATCGAGCCGCCGCTCGACGGCTTGGGCAGCTCCGCGAGCGAGGCATGTGCGTCACTCGACAGCCGGCGCAGCTCCTCGACGCGCAGCCGCGTCGCGGTCGCTTCCTGCGCGGTCGTGCGCCGCGCGTCGAGATCGGCGCCGACCTGGGCGAGGATCTTCTCGGCCTCGGGGAGCGCGTCGTCGAGCACCTTGACGCGCGCGGCGAGCGCGGCGGCGGTGGTCTGGCCGCGTAGCTGCGACAGCGCGTTGTGACGCCGGCACTCCGCGCGCGCGCGGCCGCTGTTCGCGCTCGCCTCGTAGAGGCCGGAGATCCGGTAGCGCACGCCGGCGATCACGCGCAGCGTGCCGGGCTCGAAGCCCGCCATCGTCGAGTTCGACGGTTGCTCGATGCGACCGAACTCGCCGAACACCTGCGGCGAGACCGACAGCGCGTTCTCGGCGGCGGCGGTGCCCTCGACGAAGTCGCAGAAGCCGTCGTCGTCGGAGGCCGGTGCCGATTGCGCGTAGGCGCGGGAGGTGGGCACCGCCACGGCGAGCACGGCGAGCGTGATCAGGAAGCGATGCACGGGGCTAGAAGAGGAAAGGCTTGCCACCGGCAAACAATACGTCGTCTGCTGCTGCGTCGGAGTCATTGGCATCGAGCTTGATCTCGACCATCTGTCCGCGCAGCACCTTGTCACGGTGAGGATGCTTGAACTGAACCTCACCGGGCAGAACCTCCAGAATCTCGCCCACCTTGCGGCAGATGATCATTCCTGCGCGACACGCATAGAGTGCGTTGCCTGGTTTGACGTTCGAGAGATTACCGTAAGGAACGAACGCGACACTCGCGTGGTCGTGCACCGCGCGCAGATACGATGTCTGCTGGAGTGATTTGACGATCCGATCCTGGCGCTCGAGGTTCGCGCGCAGCGTGTCGCGCGCCTCGATCGACTTCGCGAGATCGAGTCGCGACGCCTCGTACTCCTGCTTGATGCGCAGCACCTCGTAGCTGAGCGTGGTGTCGGTCGCGGCGGTGTTCGCGAGGATCGCGTCGAGTGACCGCGTCTGCGCTTCGAGCTCGGCGGCGCGCGTCTCGAACTCGGCCTGGCGCTCGGCGAGCGAGAGGTTGGAGCTCGAGATCTGCGCGATCTGGTACTTGCCGGACAGCATCGCCGCGCGATCGATCAGGCCGGCCTTGTACTCCTCGGCCATCTTGCGGCGCGACGCACTCGCGTACGCCGAGTTCTCGTTCTTGATCGCACGCCGCGTCGACGCCGCCGAGCTCGCGAGCGCGCGGATCCGCGACAGCGCGGCCTTGCGACCGTCGAGGTCGCTCTTGATCGCCTTCGCGAACTGGAGCTGGAACGCCTGCTGCGCCTCGATCGTGCGCTCGGTCTGCGTCAGCTCGTCCGCGATCCGGTCGCGCGTGTTCTGCTGTTCGGCGAGCTGCGCCTCGAGCGAGACGACCTTCTCGTCGCTCGCCGAGATCGCGATCGGCTCGACCCAGCTATCGCTGAAGTAGAAGAACACGGTCTGCGCGATGTAGCCGACGAGCACGATCACGATCAGCGTCAGGATCGTGAAGCCGAGCAGGCGATACGCGTTGACGACGAGCTTCGCCGCCTGCTGCGCGTTCGGCAGCTTCGGGCGACCGAGGCCGATCGACTCGTAGACCGACCACTTCGGATCGGCCGGCGGCGGCTCGAGGTCGAGCTGGAGCGCGGGCCGCTTGAGCGTCGGGGCCGACGCGACAGCCGGTGGTGGCGGCGGTTGCGATGCTGGTGCGGGCGGCGCGATCACGGGCGCTGGCAGCGCGGGGAGCGGGATGACAGGCGCTGGCACCGCGGGTGCGATCGCCTGCGCACTCGGCGCCGGATACAGCGTCGCGATCGGCGGCACGACTGGGGCCCGAGGCTTCACGACGGGCACCGCACCGGGGGGCGTCCACCCCGTGGCGACTCGACTTGCCGGTGGTGGTGCGATCGCGGGCACGACCGAGGTCGGCAGATCGAACACCGGTGCCTGCGTCGGCGGCTTCTTCGACGGTGCGTGGCGATCGAGCGGCGCGTGCGTGAGCGGCGCATGCGTCGACGGTCCATCGAGCGTCAGCGGCGCCTTCGGCGGCTCGATCACGACCGCGTCTGGCTGCTGCGCGGCGAGCGCGGCGATCGCGCGCGGCTTCGTGAACGGGATGACGTTCGGCGGCGGCGTCGTCGTCGAGGGCTTGCCGACGATCGACGGGATCGAGCCCACGCGCCGCGCTGGCTTCGGCGCGATCGCGCGCACGTCGACGAGCGTGTTGTCTCCCACGTCGTCGAGGCGACGATCGAGACGAGGCAGCTTCGGGATCGAGCGGAGCGCGCGTGACTCCGCGGTGCCGTGACGTTTGTTGGAGCTCATGAGGACCGCGCATCCGGCCGCTGCAACAAATTCGCCATCAGATCACAGCGCGCGATCACAACTGACTGACGACGAGCACGCAGCTGTTAGTGCACGCGCGTGCACGATCGGATCGGGATGCGCGGACTCCACATGGGTACGGAAGTTCTCCCCGATCACCTGCGCGCGCATCGCCAACCACGTGATTCGCGAGCGCATGCTGGTTCGCCGTGCGCGGCACTGCTCTTGCTGCGGCGAGTGCGCGCGTCGTGGATGCCTTCCCGATCTATCTGTTCATCTTCATCGTCTTCCTCAATCGCTACGTCTTTGGCTTCTACCTGACGCTGGTGCGCAAGCGCCGCATCGACGAGACGATCAGCGGCTACGAGCCGACGGTGACGGTGGTCGTGCCGCTGTTCAATGAAGGCCGGTCGATCTACGACACGATCATCGCGCTCGCGCGGCTTGACTATCCAAAGGACAAGCTCGAGATCACCGTCGTCGACGACTGCTCGACCGACGACAGCTACGAGTGGGCCTGCAAGGCCGCCGCGGACGCTGGGCAAGGATCGGACAGCGTCCGTGTACGGGTGTTGCGCAATCCGTTCAACATGGGCAAGCGCAAGGGCATCAATCACGCCGTGCGCGAGTCACGCGCGGAGATCATCGTCAGTGTCGACTCCGACGTGATCATCTTTCCGACCGCGCTGCGCGAGCTCGTCGCGCGGTTCGTGAGCCCCGAGATCGCGGCGGTCGGCGGCCGCGTCCACGTCTCGAATCCGAACGAGAACTGGCTCACGAAGCTGCAGACGATCAAGTACTACTTCGGCCAGGAGCACCTGAAGAACCTCGAGCGCGGGCTGCGCTCGGTGCTGTGTCTGTCGGGCTGTCTGACCGCGTATCGCCGCCACGTGCTGATCGAGCTCGAGCCGATCCTCGAGCACCGCAACATCCTCGGCATCCCGATCAAGTACGGCGAGGACAGGTTCCTGACCCACCAGATCGTCAAGCACGGCTATCGCACCGTGATGACGATGAAGGCGATGTGCTTCACGAAGGCGGCGCCGACGCTGCGCGGCTACTTCAACCAGCAGCTGCGCTGGAAGCGCTCGAACATCGTCGACTTCATCGTCGGAATCGGCCACGCGTGGCAGCTGCATCCGCTGCTGTGCCTGCAGTACCTGTCGATGCTGCTGCTGCTGCTCGTCTATCCGTTCGTGATCGTCACCCACGTCGCGCGCGGTGACTTCTTCGATCTCGCGATGTTCCACGTCGCGGTGATCGCGCTGTTCGGGCTCGTCTACTACTTCGCGCCGAGCGTGCGCGCGTTGCCGCCGTGGCTGCGCGTCCATCCGTTCGCGTTCCTGCCGATGGCGGTGCTGATGCCCGTCGCGTACCTGCTGCTGACGCCGCTCGGGCTGTTCACGCTCGACAGCTCGAGCTGGGAGACCCGCGGCCATGGCGGTGCTCCGGCGGCGCCGCCCGCGGGAGGCACGCCGTGATCGTCGCGGCGCACCAGCCGTCGTACCTGCCGTGGCTCGGCTATCTCGACAAGCTCGCGAAGGCCGACGTGTTCGTCGTGATGGATGATCTGCAGTACGAGGCGCAGAACTTCCAGAATCGCAATCGCATCAAGGTCAATCACGGTCCGCACTGGCTGACCGTCCCGCTGCTGCGCGGCTCGCAGTCCGATCGCGTGCTCGACAAGCGGATCGACAACACCGGATTCGGCGGCCGCCATCACTGGCAGTCGCGGACCTGGCGGACGCTCGTCACCCACTACGGCCGCGCGCCGTACTTCACGCGCTACGCGCCCGAGCTCGAGGACGTCTATCGCCGGCGGTGGGACGCGCTCGTCGAGCTCGACCTCCACCTGCTCGATCTCGCGCGCACGTGGCTCGGGATCACGCGGCCGATCGTGCGCGCGTCGTCGCTCGGCCTGCGCGGCGCGAAGACCGCTCGCATCATCGATCTGTGTACGCGGCTGCACGCGAGCGTGTACCTGTCGGGGCGCGGCGGCTCGATCGGGTACCTCGACGTCGAGGCGCTGTCGCGCGCCGGGATCTCGACGGTGTGGCAGCAGTTCCAGCACCCGGTGTACCCGCAGCGCTATCCCGGAGTCGGGTTCGTCTCGCACCTCGCGTTCCTCGACCTGCTGTTCAACTGCGGACCGGATGCGGCCGCGCTGCACACGTGGTCGCCGCAGGCCACGAAAGGACCGTCGTCATGAATCGCCTGCTGAAGGAGAACGGCCGCGTGCTCGCGTTCGGGGCGCACCCCGACGATCTCGAGGTCGGGGCCGGCGGGCTGCTCGCGCGGCTGTCGCAGGAAGGCGCCGAGGTCACGATGGCGGTCGTCTCGATCCCGAGCCAGACCGAGCAGCGGCGCGCCGAGGCGAGGAAGGGTGCCGACATCCTCGATGCCGATCTGTTCATCCTGTTCGACGAGAAGCCGTGCCGCGTCGAGGACATCCCGATGCACGAGCTCGTGCGCCGCATGGATCAGGTCGTCGGCGATGTCCGGCCGGATCTGGTGATCACGCACTCGGCGTACGACCTCCACTGGGACCACGGCCTCGTCAACCGCGCGACGGTGTCCGCGCTGCGCCGCACGCCGTGCGATCTGCTCGCGTTCCTGTCGTCGCCGGAGATGAACGCGCAATCGCGCGCGATCGGCCAGTGCTTCGCCGACATCTCGTTCACGATCGACATCAAGATCGACGCGATCAAGGCGCACGCCTCGCAGGTACCGAAGCTCGATCTCGAGTCGAGCCGCGACCTCGCGCGCGCGATGGGGCGGATCAGCGGCTGCTCCTACGCCGAGGCCTACGAGGCGCTGCGCGTGCGGATCTGATACAACCCTCGGCGGCATGGGGTCGGCACCACCGGACGCGGGCGACGCACTCGAATCGCGCGATCGCATGATCGCCGAGGCACGGCGCAAGGCGCTGATCGACGACGCGAGCTCGGCGCGCGCGGGCCTGGTCGGCGGCCCGGTGCTCGTGGTGCTCGGCGCCGGCCTCCTGTGGTTCGTCACCCAGGCGATCATCGGCCTCGCGAGCGTGTTCGTCGGCGGCATCGGCTGCATCTTGATCTCGCTCGGCATCGCGGTGCTCGCGCGCTCGATCTACAAGCGCCGCACCTCGTTCGCTCGGCTTCGCGAGCTCGACGCCGAGCGCGTACCGGCGGCGCGCATCGTCCGAAAATGACAACCGCCGCCTCGCGCACTGCGAAGACGGCGGCGCCGCGAGCCGGAAGCGTTACAGGCCGAGCGGCTTGTCACCGAGGAACAGGACGTCGTCCTGGGCCGCGGTCTGATCGTCGAGCTTGAGCTCGACCATCTGGCCACGCAGCATCGCGTCGCGCCGCGGGTGCTTGAACGTCACCTCGCCGCGCAGCACCTCGCGGACCTCGCCGACCTCGCGACACACGAGGAAGCCGAGCCGGCAGCCGTAGAGCTTCGTGCCGGGACCGACGCCGTCGAGGTTCGCGTACGGCACGAGGGCGACCGTCGCGCCGTTCTCGACCGCGCGCAGGTACGCGCCGTTCTTGATGTCGGCGATCTGCTGATCCTGACGCGCGAGGCTGGTCTTCAGCACGTCGCGATCGGCTTTCGCCTTCGCCATCTCGAGCTGCGACGCCTGGTACTCGCGCTTGATCTTCAGCACCTCGTAGCTGAGTGCGCCATTGGCGCCCTTGCCCGAGACGATCGCCTCGAGGGCGCGCGCCTGGTTCTCGAGCTCGGTCGCGCGCGACTCGTACTCCGCCTGACGCTCGGCGATCGACAGGTTCGCACCGGCCATCTGCGCGACCTGGTACTTGCCGGCGAGCGCGGTGTTCTGATCGATCAGGCCGGCCTCGAACTCCTTCTGCATCTTGCTCTCGGTCTTCGAGGCGAACTCGTTCGTCGTCGACGCGATCTGCGAGCGCGTGTGCGCGGCGGTCGCGGCGAGCGCCTTGAGGCGCGCGAGTGCGGCGAGCCGGTCGCTACGGTCGCCCTGGATCGCCTTGCCGAACTCGCTCTGGAACGACTGGTGCGCGGCGATCACGCGCTCGGCTTGCCCGAGTTCGGCGGCCGTGCGGTCGCGCTGGTCCTGCATCGACAGCAGCTGTGACTTCGCCGCCATCACCTTCTCGTCGGTCGGCGACACCGCGACCGGCGCCACCCACGACTTGTTCATGTAATAGAACACGCTCGTGACGATGTAGCTGACGAGCACCACGACGATGATCGTCAGGATCGCGAAGCCGAGCAGGCGATAGATCGAAACGATACCCTTGGCGACCTTCGTCTTCGCCTTCTCGCGGACGAGTCCGAGATCTTCGAAGACCTTCCACCGACGGTCCTTCGCCGGCAGCTCGTCTTCGTCGTCGACCGGCATCGGCACGACCTTCAGCGTCGGGGTACCAACGGGCGCTGGAGCCTCGGTCGTGGCAGTTGTGTCCGTGACACGCTCGACACGCGCGGCTGCGGCGACGTCACCTGCGGCATCACGCGCCGGCGGTGAGACCGGCGCCGCAGCGGCACGGTTGGGACCACGTGCGGCAACGCCCGGTCCGATGAGCGTCATCTGCGGCGCGGCCGACTTGCGCTTGCGCAAGATCACGGGCACGTCGGCGTCGTTTGGCTTCGACTCTTCCGCAGCATCCCCTGAAGCCGGCGAGGGAAACTGCACCACGCTGCCGAGCTGAGTCGGGAACAGCTCACGGTTGAGCGCCTTCAGGCGTTGACTAGTCCGCATATCGAGATGCGACCTCTGCAATGTGTTCGCCAGCTGACAAGCGAGGGTGATCCGTCAGCGTGCGCAGCATCCGAGTCTCTACTGTCGCGTGGGCGCACACCGGAACTGTGTGGCACGTGACGTGCTCGCTGCTCAGAGAAGCACCCTCGCCATGCTTCCCGTCTATCTCTTCATCTTTCTCGTGTTCCTGAACCGCTACGTGTTCGGGCTCTACATCCGTCTGGTCAAGCGACCGGAGAAGAAGATCATCGTCGGCTACGAGCCGCGCGTGACCGTCGTGGTGCCGCTCTTCAATGAAGGGCGATCGATCTACGACACGATCCAGAGCATCACGCGGATGGACTATCCGACCGACAAGCTCTCGGTCACCGTCGTCGATGACTGCTCGACCGACGACAGCTTCGACTGGGCCCAGAAGGCCGCGCAGGATTTCCCGAACGTTCGCGCGATGCGCAATCCCCACAACATGGGCAAGCGCAAGGGCATCAACCGCGCGGTGCGCGAGGCGACCGATGCCGAGATCATCGTCAGCATCGACTCCGACGTGATCGTGCATCCCGCCGCGCTGCGCGAGCTGCTGAAGCACTTCACGAGCCCCGACATCGCGGCGGTCGGTGGACGCATCCACGTCTCGAACCCGAACGCGAACTGGCTCACGAAGCTACAGACGATCAAGTACTACTTCGGTCAGGAGCACCTGAAGAATCTCGAGCGTGGCCTGAAGTCGGTCATGTGTCTGTCGGGCTGTCTGACTGCCTATCGCCGACACGTGCTGATCCAGCTCGAGCCGCTGCTCGAGGAGCGCAACATCCTCGGCATCCCGATCAAGTACGGCGAGGATCGCTACCTGACGCACCAGATCGTCAAGCACGGCTATCGCACGATGATGACGATGGACGCGATGTGCTTCACGAAGGCACCGACGTCGCTGCGCGCGTACTTCAACCAGCAGCTGCGGTGGAAGCGCTCGAACATCGTCGACTTCCTCGTCGGCATCACGCACGCGTGGGAGCTCCATCCGCTGCTGTGCCTGCAGTACCTGTCGATGTTGCTGCTGCTGCTCGTGTATCCGTTCGTGATCGCGACGCACGTCGCGCGCGGTGACTTCTTCGATCTCGCGATGTTCCACGTCGCGGTGATCGGCGCGTTCTCGATGATCTACTACTTCGCGCCGAGCGTGCGGCGGCTGCCGCCGTGGCTGCGCGTCCATCCGATCGCGTTCTTGCCGATGGCCGTGCTGATGCCGGTCGCGTACCTGCTGCTGACGCCGCTCGGCCTGTTCACGCTCGACAGCTCGAGCTGGGAGACGCGTGGTCACCAGGGGTCGCCTGCCTCCGCGGGAGGCCCGAAATGATCGTCGCCGCTCACCAGCCGCACTACCTGCCGTGGCTCGGCTATCTCGACAAGCTCGGCAAGGCCGATCTGTTCGTGGTGATGGATGATCTGCAGTACGAGGCGCAGAACTTCCAGAATCGCAACCGGCTCAAGCTCAACGACGGTCCGCACTGGATCAGCGTCCCGCTCGTCAGCGGTGCGCAGAGCGATCGCATCGTCGACAAGAAGATCGACAACACGGGCCTCGGCGGTCGCCACCACTGGCAGCGCCGCACGTGGCGCACGCTGCTCACGCACTACGGCCGCTCGCCGCACTTCGCGCGCCACGCGCAGGACCTCGAGATCGTGTTCGCGCGCCGGTGGGACTGGCTCGTCGACCTCGATCTCCACATGCTCGAGCTCGCGCGCAGCTGGCTCGGACTCGACGTGCCGATCGTGCGCGCGTCCGGGCTCGGCCTGACCGGCCAGAAGACCGAGCGCATCGCGAGCCTGTGCGAGCGCGTCGGCGCGAAGGTCTACCTGACCGGCGCGGGCGGCTCGCGCGGCTATCTCGATACGCAGCTACTCGCGGCGCGCGGCGTCAGCGTGATGTGGCAGCACTTCGCGCACCCGACGTATCCGCAACGTTATCCGCACCTCGGGTTCTGCTCGCACCTGGGATTCGTGGACCTCGTCCTCAACTGCGGCCCTGCGAGCGCCGCGATGTTGTGGCCCGACCGGGCAGCAGGAGCATCAGGATGAATCGGCTCTTCGAAGACAGTGGTCGTGTCCTCGCATTCGGCGCCCATCCCGATGACCTCGAGGTCGGTGCCGGCGGCTTACTCGCGCGGCTCGTCGAGGAGGGAGCCGCGGTGACGATGGCGGTCACCTGCGTCCCGTACGACATCGAGCGCCGCAAGGAAGAGGCGCGCGAAGGTGCGCGGATCATCGGCGCGCAGCTGCGGTTCGTCTACGAGGACAAGTCGTGCCGCGTCGAGGACATCCCGATGCACGAGCTCGTGCGGCGCTACGACCAGCTCGTCGCCGACACGCGGCCCGATCTCGTGATCACGCACTCGGCGAACGATCTGCACTGGGATCACGGGCTCGTCCACCGCGCGACGGTCTCGGCGCTGCGCCGCTCGCCGTGCGATCTGCTCGCGTTCCTGTCGTCGCCGGAGAACAACGCGCAGTCGCGCGCGATCGGCCAGTGCTTCGCCGACGTCAGCAGGTCGATCGAGACCAAGCTCGCCGCGATCGCCGCGCACAAGTCTCAGCTCTCGAAGCTCGACCTCGACTCGAGCCGCGACCTCGCCCGCGCGATGGGCCGGATCAGCGGTCATCGCTTCGCGGAGGTCTACGAGGTCCTGCGCGTCCGGATCTGATGCGCGCGGTCACCGCACTGATCGCCGTCGCCGCGTGCAGCGCGCCGGACGCCGACGTCCCGCCCGCGGCGCAGCGGTTTCCCGAGCAGCAGGTCGCGCGCTGGATCACGACGCTGCAAGGCGACCACGGCTTCGGCGTGACCGGCGGCGACGCCGAGCTGCACGACCGCAGTGACTTCGTGCTCGGCGAGCAGTCGGTGTGGCTGCAGACCGCCGGACGCGGCGCGCCCGCGACGCTGTTCGCGCTCGGGCTGCCCGCGATCGACGTCACCGGCGGTGTGCCGAAGATCTGGATCAAGCTCGACGACGTCCAGCGCGCGACGACGCTCGAGCTCTGGCTCGGCAGCGACCGGCTCGCGAACGCGTTCGTGTTCCCGTTCACGTCGCGCCAGGCCCAGCGCTGGACGACCGAGGGCGACTGGGTCGCGTTCACGCTACCGTGGTCGCTCGTGCGCACGGTCGGCGCGCCGGATCCGACCGCGATCACCGACGTCGCGTGGCGGATCGCCGACGACGCGACCGGGCCGGTACGGCTGCACGTCAACGGCCTGGGCCTCGTGTCCGAGCCGGCGCACGGCATCGTGTCGTTCACGTTCGACGACAACCTCGAGAGCATCTACCTCGACGCCGCGCCGGTGCTCGCCGCGTACGGGTTCGGCGCGACCGCCTACGTCATCGCCGAGTCGGTCGATCAGCCCGGCCGCGCCACGCTCGACGAGCTGCACCAGCTGCAGGACGCCGGCTGGGAGATCGCGGCGCACGCGTACGCCGCCGCGACCCACGCGGCCGAGCTCCAGTCGCTGGCGCCGGCCGATGTCGAGGCCGATCTCGTCGCGATCCGGGACTGGCTCCGCGACCACGACTTTCACGGCTACGATCACCTCGCGTATCCGCACGGCGGGTTCGCGGGCACCGATACCGACGTGCTCGCGATCGTGCGCAAATACTTCGCGACCGCCCGCACGATCGTGCGCAGCCGCGAGGTGTGGCCACCGTCGGATCCCGAGAAGCTGCGCGTGTTCTACGTCACGGACGTCACGCCGCTCGCCGAGGCGCTCGCCGCGGTCGACCTCGCGGCCGAGCATCACGAGTGGATCGTGTTCGTTTTCCACCGCCTCGTCGCGGGCCCGCCGGTGCAGCGCACCGAGTGGGCGGCCGGCGATTTCGCGAAGCTCGTCGAGCACGTACGGGCGAGTGGGATGCCGGTCGAGACGATGGGGCAGGTGGTGGAAGAGGCACAATGACCCGCGCGACGCACCGGCGGTTCAGGCGCGCACAGCGCGGCAGTTTTGCGCGCGGGCTCGGCCATGGCGTTAACCAATTGGCAGTGTTAGCGTCGGCCGATGATGCTGCGTGCTTCGCTTCTCGCTCTCGTGCTCGGATTCCTCGGTGCGTGTGGTCACGGACCCGGCGGCAAGTTGCCGGTCGATTCCCCGGCGATGCCGTATCAAGCGCCGGATATCGACGAGATCAGTGGCATCGACTCGGAAGACGAGGCCGAGGTGAAGGAGGAGCCGGCGAAGGAGCCCGCGAAGGGCACGCCGCCTGCACCTGCACCTGCGCCAACACCCAAGAAGTAGAGGCCTAGACAGACCACCATGTGCGGCATCATCGGCTACATCGGCAACCGGCAAGCGACGCCCATCCTGATCGGCGGGCTGCGCAAGCTGGAATATCGCGGCTACGACTCGGCCGGCGTCTCGGTCTGGAATGACGGCGCATCGCGCGTCGTGCGCTGCCGCGGCAAGCTGAGCGCGCTCGAGGAGAAGCTCGCGAAGGAGCCCGTGCAGGGCACCGTCGGCATCGGCCACACGCGGTGGGCGACGCACGGCCGGCCGAGCGACGAGAACAGCCACCCGCACAAGGTCGGCCCGGTCAGCGTCATCCACAACGGCATCATCGAGAACCACCTCGCGCTGCGCTCGGAGCTATCGGCGCAGGGCGCGAAGTTCTCGTCGGAGACCGACACCGAGATCTTTGCCCACCTCGTCGAGCGCGCGCTCGTCGGGGGCGCGCCGGATCTGACGACCGCGGTCCGCCAGTCGCTCGCGAAGGTGCGCGGCAGCTTCGCGTTCGTCGTGATGTCCGACAAGGAGCCGGGCACGCTCGTCGCCGCGAAGAACAGCTCGCCGCTCGTCGTCGGGCTCGGCGATGGCGAGAACTACGTCGCGTCCGACGTCACCGCGATCCTGTCGGAGACCCGCAAGGTGATCTTCATCGACGAGGGCGAGATGGTGACGGTCACGCGCTCGGGCGTGGCGATCACCGACTTCGAGGGCAAGCCGCACAACCGCGAGCCGAAGACGATCACGTGGTCGGCGGTCCAGGCGGAGAAGGGCGGCTTCAAGCACTACATGCTCAAGGAGATCCACGAGCAGCCGCGCGCGGTCGCCGACACGCTGGTCGGTCGCGTCGATCTCGAGCGCGACGACGTGTCGCTCGATGGCCTCGACCTCGACGTCAAGCAGGTCAAGCGCATCATCTTCATCGCCTGCGGCACGTCGTACCACGCGTCGATGGTCGGCGAGTTCCTCGTCGAGTCGATGGCCCGGATCCCGGTCGAGGTCGACCTCGCGTCCGAGTTCCGCTACCGCGATCCGATCCTCGGGCCGGGCGACCTCGTCGTCGCGGTCAGCCAGTCGGGCGAGACGCTCGACACGATGGAGGCGATCCGCGAGGCGAAGAAGAAGGGCGCGCAGGTGCTCGCGATCTCGAACGTCGTCGAGTCGTCGATCCCGCGGCTCGCCGACTACTCGTTCTACACGCACGCCGGTCCCGAGATCGGCGTCGCGTCGACGAAGGCGTTCACCACGCAGCTCGTCGGCATCGCGCTGCTCGCGATTTACCTCGGCCGCCGCACCGGCACGCTGACGAAGGAGCGCGCGCGCGAGCTGCTCGCCGAGCTCGTCCAGCTGCCGAACAAGATGCGCGATGTCGTCGAGAGCGGCGCGCAGATCCAGGCGATCGCCCGCCGCTACGGTGCCGCGAACGGGTTCCTGTTCCTCGGCCGCGGCGCGCAGTACCCGATCGCGCTCGAGGGCGCGCTCAAGCTCAAGGAGATCTCGTACATCCACGCCGAGGGCTATGCCGCCGGCGAGATGAAGCACGGCCCGATCGCGCTGATCGACGAGCATCTGCCGGTGATCGTGCTCGTGCCGCGCGGGCCGTCGTACGAGAAGACGGTCTCGAACCTCGCCGAGGTCCGCGCGCGACAGGGCAAGGTGCTCGCGGTCGCGACGCGCGGCGATGGCGAGATCGGCGGCCACGCCGACGACGTGATCCTCGTCCCCGACACCGCGCTCGAGCTGCAGCCGATCCTGACCGTGCTGCCGCTCCAGATGCTGTCGTATTACGTCGCCGACTTCAAAGGCACCGACATCGATCAGCCGCGCAATCTCGCGAAGTCGGTTACCGTCGAGTAGTGCCGAAGGCGAAGCTGACGCACTTCAACGAGGCCGGCGCCGCCCACATGGTCGACGTCGGCGCGAAGCCCGAGACGGCGCGCGTCGCGGTCGCGTCGGGCCGGATCGCGATGGCCGCTGCGACCGCGAAGGCGGTGCGCGCCGGCAAGATCGGCAAGGGCGACGTGCTCGGTATCGCGCGGATCGCCGGCATCCAGGCGGCGAAGCAGGCGGCGGACTGGATCCCGCTGTGTCATCCGCTGCGGCTGACCGGCGTCGACGTCGAGCTGCGCGTCGCCGGCAACGCGGTCGCGATCACGGCGACCGTGCGCGCGTTCGATCGCAGCGGCGTCGAGATGGAGGCGCTCGCGGCGGTTACCGCGGCGGCGCTCACCGTCTATGACATGTGCAAGGCGATCGACCGCGGCATGGTGATCTCCGACGTCCGGCTCGACGAGAAGCGCGGCGGCAAGTCCGGCACCTGGAAGCGCTGACGCCCGCGGGACGCATCCTGCTGCCCGCCGGCAACGCGCCGGTGCGCGAACCGTGCAGGATCGCGACGCCGCGCCGTGGCATGTCCGATGCTCGAGCGGCGATCGCCATGCACATCATCCCCATCGATCTGCTCGCGAAGGTGTCCGGCGGCGCCGGGCCCCAGAACAAGTGCCCGTCGAACGGCCCGAACGGCGTCACGAGCAAGGACCCGAAGTCGACCTGGCAGAACGCGCCCGCGATCCTACCGACGATCGGCGGGCCCGCGACCACGCACCCGACCGTGCCGTGCCGCAAGGACGAGAAGGTGAACGCGCCGTCGCTGTCGAACCCCGGCGCGACGCCGGGCACGTCGATCAACCCGCACCCCGGCGTGCAATCGGCTTAGCCGTCGAGCTCCGGGTAGTGGCGGAAGATGCCCTGCTCGTTGAACGGCAGCCGCCGATCCGACGCGAGGTAGGCCGCGATCCGCGGTCGCTCGGCGACGCGGTCGTGGAGCGCGAGCAGCTGCTTTGCCTCGCGCTTGTGGTGACCGAACGCGCGCGGAAACGCGTACGTCAGCCCTTCGACCATCTGGAACGCCGCGAGATCGACGTACGTGATGTCGTCGCCGACGAGCACGCCGGCGCCGCTGCGCTCGATGTTGCGCTCGAGGTAGCGCAGGAACTTCGGCAGGCGTGCCGTGCGGAACGACTTCGCGCGCAGCGCGGCGGCGTCCCGCTGGTCGTCGTAGTACTGGTCGACCGCGACCGGGTGATGCGTGTCGTGCACCTCGTCGACGAGATCCGCGATCGTCAACATGATCGTGCGTGCGACGAGCCGCGCGTTGGTTCCGCGCGGCGCGAGCCCGAGCTCCTCGCCGAGATACGATGCGATCAGCGCGGACTGCGCGAGCCACGTGTCCCCGGCGCGCAGGAACGGCGGCGCGAACGGCAGCAGCCCCGGCTCGTCGCCGGCGAGCACGCGCTTGAGCCGCGCCATACCGCCGGGCTCGCGCGCGACATCGACGTAGTCCGCGCCCGTGTCCTCGAGGATCAGCCGCGGGATCTCGCCGCGGCCCTGGATGCCTGGCCAGTAGTAGAGCTCGTAGCGCATGCAGAAGGCTACCGCGCACGGCGGGAGCGCCCAGCGCGTGCCCCGAGCATTGCATTCGTCTCACGGCACGGCGATCGTCGCGCGGTGCGACGCAACCAGATCGTCACGACGCCCGAGGACACGATCCTGCTCCTGCACGGGATGATGGTGATGTCCGACTTCCAGTCGGCTCCCGAGGCCGCGATGCTCGATCTGTTCCTCCAGACGCTGCCGGAGTTCCGGCTCGAGGACACCGACGACCTCAAGGCGAAGGTGCGGGCGATCCGCGCGCGCTACCCGTCGGCGAAGGACTCGATCGCCGAGCTCGCGCGGATGTCCTCGGACGTGCTCAAGAAGAAGACGTTCATCCTCGCGATGGACATCGCGCTCGCGAGCGGCGCGATCGACGCGACCGAGGACGAGCTGCTCGAGGAGCTGCGCTCGACGCTCGGCATCGACCTCGGGACCGCCGAGCAGGTGCTCGAGCTGCTCGCGATCAAGTACGCGAGCTGAGTCGATGCGCGAATTGCGCAATCGATGACAAGAGCCGTTAGCGGCCGGATCGCCGCGCCGCGGGCGACTCGGCGGACTCTCCGCGGCATGCGCGGGAATCGCATCCTTCTGGGGCTCGTCTGTTCGCTCGTTCCGTCGGTCGCCGTGGCCAACAGCGGCGGTGACTCCAACATCATCGGCGGCACGAGCACGACAGTCGGCCAGTATCCGTCTGTCGTGGTGCTGACGATCGGCGGCGGCCTCTGCACCGGCACGCTCGTCGACAAGGAGTGGGTGATCACGGCGGCGCACTGCCTGACGCCGGAAGTCGTCGGCGTGTCGTCGCAGGACGAGCTGACGCGGTCGATCGTGATCCACTTCAACACGGTCAACGTGTTCACCGACAAGGGGCGCGAGGTCCATGCGGCGATGACGATCCCGAAGGCGTCGTTCAACGTGCAGGCGCTCGGCAGCAACGACATCGGCCTCATCAAGCTCGCCGAGCCCGTGACGGACATCGAGCCCACGCCGGTGAACCTCGACGCGACGAAAGCACCGATCGGCATCACGGTCACGCAGGTCGGCTACGGCGCGACCGCGGGCGGCGGCGGTGGCCAGGTCGGCGTCGAGTTCGCGCTCGCGAACCGGTCGTCGACGAGCTGCTCGGGCTTCGGCGTCCAGGACGCGAACCTGCTGTGCTTCAACCAGACCGACAACGCGGGCAAGTGCCAGGGCGACTCCGGCGGTCCGTCGTTCGCGATGATCGATGGCAAGCAGACGCTCGTCGGTGTGACGTCGTTTGGCGATCAGTTCTGCCAGCAGTTCGGTGCCGACACGCGCACCGATGCCGAGCGCGACTTCCTGCTGACGCACGTGCCGCAGCTCGAGGGCTGCGAATCGGTGGCCGACTGCGGAATGAACGAGATCTGCTTCAACAAGGAGTGCATCGCGGAGCCGTTCTCGGACGGTGGCCTCGGCTCCGCGTGCACGACCGGCACCGAGTGCGACTCCGGCGTGTGCGCGGCGGGCGAGGGCGGCATGCTGTGCTCGGACCTGTGCACCGCCGGTGATCCGAACGCGTGCCCCGAGGGCTTCGAGTGCCTCGTGTCGAGCAACGGCACGCAGGGCGCGTGCTGGCCCGAGGACGCCGGCGACGGCGGCGGTTGCTGTGACTCGAGCGGCCACGGCGGGCCGACCGCGCTGCTCGGGCTCGGGCTCGTCGCGCTCGTGCTGCGCCGCCGCCGCTAACGCCGCCACTGAGCACACGCGATGCGATAGACGACCCTTCTGGTATCCTGCAGTCGTGGGAAATCAGGCGCGTCAAATCCTCGAAGAGGCACTTCGACTGCCGCTCGATGAACGGGCTGACGTCGCGGCCGAGCTTCTTCGCAGCCTCGACGAAGCTGTCGAAGGTGTTTCACAAGAAGAGGTCGAACGTCGATGGGCCGCAGAGATCACGCGACGCGCTGAACGGGCAGCGCGTCGCGAGTCGGTCGGACGCGATGCGGACGAAGTGCTGAGCTCGGTGGAATCGAAGCTGCGCGAGCGATGACCAAGTCTGTGACCGTCGACGACGAGGCCGTCGAGGAGCTCGAGTCTGCGGCACAGTGGTACGAAGCGCGTCGTCGCGATCTTGGTATCGACTTCGTCCGCGAAGTTCGTGAAGCGCTTCGAAGAATCTCCTCCGAGCCGCAGATCTGGCCGCTCGTTCCTAACGTCCCGGAACGCCTCGGCGTGCGTCGCTTTGTGCTCCGACGGTTTCCGTACGCGATCATCTTTGCCGAATTCGCGGACGAGATTCGCGTGCTCGCGATCGCGCATTCGAAGCGAGAACCAGGGTTCTGGCGCGAACGACTCTAGGTCCCGCGCCGGCGCTCGAACACGAGCAGCTCGCCGAGCGTGTCGTGCTCGCGCGTGTCGACGTGCACCATGCCGAGCCGCTTGATCACGCCGAGCGACGCGACGTGCCACGGAAACGTCGTGGCCTGGACCGCGTGGATGCCGTCCTGCTGGAGCGCCCACTCGACGCACGCGCGCGTCGCCTCGATCGCGAGGCCCTGGCGGCGCGAGCACTCCTCGACCGAGTACGCGACCTCGGCGATGCCGTCGCCGGGATACCCGTGGAACACGACGCTGCCGACGACACGCGGCTCGTCGCGGAGCAGCGCGAGCGAGTCGCCCCACAGCCGGCGCTCGGGATCGGCGCGCAGCGCCTCGCGCGAGTACGGAAACCCGAGCGCGACGAGATCGTCATTCGGCCACTGCGGCGGGAACTTCGCCCCGACGAGAGCCTCGGCGCGCTCCTTGTCGTGATCGAGCACCGCCTCGATCGCCTCGAGGGTGACCGGCACCAATCGCAAGCGCTCGGTGACGAGAGACGGCATCGTCAGGGTCCGTTGATCGAGAGGCCGGCGGTGAACGCGATCTGCGTCGGCCCGTTCGCGATCAGGCCGTAGCGGACGTCGAGGTCGAGCAGCAGCAGCGTGCCGACGAGGTAGTGCTGGAAGCCGACGCTCGCGACCGGACCGATGAACGCGCGCTGCATCTTCGGCGGGATCGTCTGGTTCGCGCGCAGCAGCGCGGCGCCGACGCGGCCGGTGATGTAGCGGCGCGGGTTGTCGCCGGGCCGGACGCGCAGCCCGAGCGTCAGGTCCATCTGCATGGTCTCGAGGTCGGCGACCTGCGCGGCGGTCGCGTCGTAGCTCGACGTGAAGATCGTGGTCCACCGCGCGGTCCAGCCGATCCGGCGCTCGGTCGTCATCGGTTGCCACGCGGCCTGGAAGCTCAGCGGCTCGAGGTAGCCGTAGCCGAGGCGGCTCGCGTCCGCGCCGGTGCCGGCGACCGCGCCGAACACGAGGCCCATCGACCCCGACGGCAGCGGCTCGGCATGCGCCGGCGCCGGTGCGAGCGCGACGAGGACAGCCCCGGCGACGAACGTGGCGCGCATCGCTAGAACTTCGACGTCGTGGCCAGGAACGTCATCTTGTCGTTCGTGGCGCGCAGGCGACGCGACAGGGTGCGGACCCAGTTCCACAGCAGCTCGTACGCGAGGTCGCGATCGACGAACAGCAGGTCCTCGAGGTCCTTGCGGTTGACGACGAACAGCCGGCACTTCTCGTGGCAGACCGCGGTCGCCGAGCGGGGCGCGTCGTCGATCAGCGACATCTCGCCGAAGTAGTTGCCGGGGCGGAGCACGGCGAGTGCCTCCTCGCCCATGCCCGGCACGATCCGGCTGATGCGCACGGCACCGTCGACGATCAGGTAGAACTTGTCGCCCGGGGTGCCCTCCGCGAAGATCGTGGCGGAGGCGCGGTACTGCTCCTCGACGCCGATGTCGACGACGCGGCGGAGGTGCGTGGCGGGCAGGCCGCTGAACAGGTCGATCTGGGCGAGGATCTCGAGGGTCGTCTTGCCCTTGAGATCGAGCTCGGCTGGTTTTGCCTCGCCTTCGGCCATCCCTCTCAAGGGTCCCATAGGGCCCCCGAAAACGCAAAACGGCCCGCCGGAGCGGACCGCTTTCTCGCGCGACTGTGTCTGCGGAGGGCTGGGACTCAGCCGACCTTCAGGGTCAGGAGGAGCGCGATGATGAGGGCGTAGATGACCAGCGACTCGATGAGCGCGAGGCCGAGAATCATCGGGCCGCGGATCTGACCCGCGGCGCCCGGGTTGCGCGCGATGCCGTCGAGCGCGGCCGCAGCGGCGCGGCCCTGGCCGATGCCACCACCGAGCGCGGCGATGCCGATGCCCAGGCCGGCCGCGAGCGCGATCCAGCCGTAGTTCTCGGCGAGGCCCTCGGCCTTCATCGTGGCGGCGTCGCCCGTGGCGACGTCACCGGCGAACGCGAGGCCCGAGATGGTGAGGATGACGAAGAAGGTGGCGAGCGAGGACAGAATCTTGAGGGTGCGCTTCATGGTGTTTTCCTTGTTCGACGGTCGCGCGAGGCGCCGTTAGTTAACCCGGTTTGTATGAATCGTAAAGAGGTGGATGGGATTCGTGCGCGTCAGTGCTCTTCGTGCTCGACGGCCATGCCGATGTAGACCATCGCCAGGGTGCAGAACACGACGGCCTGGATCAGACAGACGAGCAGGCCGAGGAGCATGAACGGCAGCGGCACCAGGATCGGCACCAGCGCGAAGAACGACATGACGACCTTGTGGTCGGCCATCATGTTGCCCATGAGGCGGACGGCGAGCGAGATCGGCCGCGCGATGTGGCTGACGAGCTCGATCGGCAGCATCAGCGGGATCAGCGCGGGGCTCGGGCCGAGGAAGTGCTTGAAGTACGCGAGGCCGTGCTCCTTGACGCCGTAGATGTGCGTCAGCAGGAACACGAACAGCGCGATGCCGACGTTCGTCTTCAGCGTGTCCGTCGGCGCCGAGAAGCCGGGGATCAGCGCGAACAGGTTGTTGAACAGGATGAAGATGAACAGCGAGCCGATCAGCGGGTAGAACCGGCGCGCGTTCTCTCCCATCGCGCCCTCGACGAAGCCGTACAGGCTCTCGGCGAGGTACTCGAAGAAGTTGCGAAAGTTCATCGAGCGCGGCGGGACGATGCCCTTGTCCGGCGAGCGCAGCCCGCGCAGGAACGACATCGCGCCCATCATCGTGATGAGCACGACGCACAGCGTGATGAGCACGTGGCTGAGGCTCCAGCCCGAGGGGCCGAACATCTGCCACTCCCAGCCGCGGCCGAGCTTGCCCTTCGCCCAGTGGTCGAAGTTGACCCACCAGTCGAAGCGATTGAGGTAGTCGAACCAGGTGCCGTGTTCACCCATGGCTATTACCGTTCTGCTTGCGCGTGTCCGCGTTGTCGTCGGACTCCGGGGCCGGACGGAACGCGCTGTACAACGTCTCGACGATGATCGAGACGATGAAGATCGAATACCCCGCCGCGAACGCGATCACGTTGATCGGCAGGAACAGCACCGCGACCGCGACCGCGCCCATCATGCCGATCATCTTCGGCAGCATGAGCAGTGCGCTGTTGCCGCTCTTGCCCTGTGCCGCGTCGGTCGTCCACTTCACGATCAGGCGACGCAGCACGTAGAAGTTCAGGCAGGTCAGCGCCGCGCCGACCGCGAGGCCGAGCGTGATCGACCGGCTCTGGGTGACGAGCGACGCGACGATCGCGATCGCGCTGATCGCGTAGTTCAGGCGCTCGATGCGATGGATGCTCGGGCTACCCACGCGATCCCTTCTGCGCGGCCTCGGCAGCCTCGCGCGCGGCCGCCTTGTCCGACGCGCGGACATAGCGGAGCACGCCGCGGAAGCCAGCGACCAGGCCAAAGCCGAGGAACACCAGCATCAGCCACGGCTCGGTCCCGAACGTCTTGTCGAGGAACATGCCGAACAGCAGGCCGAGCACCACCGAGATGCCGAGCTCGAGCCCGACCGACGATGCCGACAGCGCGCTGTAGAGCTGCTTGCCGCGCCGTCCTGCCGGGTCGACCGTCACGGGCGTTCGATGCGCAGGCTTCCGGTTGGAATCCTGCGACAAATCGCCGCCGTCAGTGGTCACGGGCTGCATCTGGCGCGGCCCTCATAGCACCCCGGTTTTCTGGGGTCAATCGACCAGCGCGGCTCGTGCAGCATCGAGGATCTGCCCGATGTCCTCGTCGGTGTGCGCGAGCGACACGAACATCGCCTCGAACTGCGACGGCGGCAGGAACACCCCACGATCTCGCATGGATCGGAAGAACGACCCGAAGCGCTTCGTGTCGGCGGTCTTCGCCGTCTCGTAGTCGACGACCGGCCCCTTGCAGAAGAACAGGGTCAGCATCGAGCCGACCCGGTTCATGCACGCGGGGACGCCCGCGGCCTGAGCGGCGGCGAGCAGGCCGTCGCCGAGCCGCGCGCCGAGCTGCTCGAGCCGCTCGTACGTGCCGGGCCGGCCGAGGATCTCCATGGCCTTGAGGCCGGCGGCCATCGCGAGCGGGTTGCCGCTCAGCGTGCCCGCCTGATAGACGGGCCCGAGCGGGGCGAGCTGCTGCATGATCTCGGCGCGGCCGCCGAACGCCGCCGCCGGGAGGCCGCCACCGATCACCTTGCCGATCGTCGTCAGGTCGGGCGTCACGCCGTAGCGGGCCTGGGCGCCGCCGTAGGCGACGCGGAACCCGGTCATCACCTCGTCGAAGATCAGCACGGTGCCGTGCTTCGCCGTCAGCGTGCGCAGGCCCTCGAGGTAGCCGGGCTTCGGCACGACGAGCCCCATGTTGCCGGCGACCGGCTCGATGATGATCGCGGCGACGTCGCCGGCCGCGAGCACCTGCTCGACCGCCGCGAGATCGTTGTACGGCACGACGATCGTGTCGCGGGCGGCACCCTCGGGGACGCCGGCGGAGCCCGGGATGCCGAGCGTCGCCGCCCCCGAGCCGGCCGCGACGAGCAGGCAGTCGGCGTGGCCGTGATAGCCGCCGTCGGCCTTGATGATCTTCGCGCGCTTCGTGAAGCCGCGTGCGAGCCGCAGCGCGGACATCGTCGCCTCGGTGCCCGACGACACGCAGCGGATCATCTCCATCGATGGCACCGCCGCCGAGAGCGCCGCGGCGAAGCTGACCTCGATCTCGGTCGGCGCGCCGAACGTCGTGCCAGACGACATCGTCTCGCGGATCGTGTCGAGGATCTCGGGATGCGTGTGGCCGAGGATCAGCGGTCCCCAGCTGCCGATCAGATCGATGTAGCGATTGCCGTCGACGTCGGTGATCGACGCGCCGTCGCCCTGCGCGACGAACACCGGATCGGCGCCGACCGAGCGGCACGCTCGCACCGGCGAGTTGACGCCGCCGGGAATCAGCTGTTTCGCGCGCTCGAAGATCGCCTGACTGTTCTGGATCGTCATCGCGACGCGAAGGTACACCACGCTCAGACGGCGCGCTCGTCGAGCAGCCGGCGCACCCCGGCCTCGAACGTCGTGCGGGCGCGAAACCCGAGCTCGGCCTCGGCGCGCGCCGGATCGCCGACGAGATACAGCACCTCGGCACCCGGTCGGTGGGCGCCGCGCTGCCGGATCGCATCGTCGGGCCGGCGTGCCGCTGCGAGGATCGTGCAGACCGCGTCGAGCACGGCGAGCCCGCGGCCGGTGCACAGGTTGTACGCGCGGATCGCGCGGGTCGTCCGGCACGCGGCGCGGACGATGCCGTCGGCGAGATCGTCGACGTCGCAGAAGTCGCGCACCGGACGCAGGTCGGCGAGCTGCGGGATCGCGTTGCGATCGATCGTGGCGAGCACGCTCGCGATCAGCGTCTCGCGCGACGCGCCCGCGCCATAGGCGGAGAACGGCCGCACGATCGTCGCGTGCAGGCCGCTCTCCGTCGCGATGCTCTCGAGCACGTGCTCGGCTGCGAGCGCCGCGGCGCCAAGCGGCGAGCTCGGCACGCGTGGATGGTCCTCCGCGATCGGCGCGGTCGCGCGATCGTAGACGCGCGCGGTCGAGACATAGACGAGTCGCGCGACGCCGAGTGCGAGGCATTGCTCGACGATCGTCGCCGTGCCGACCGCATGCGCGCGCAGGTACAGCGCGGGCAACGCGAACGACTGCGAGGTCGACCGCGGACCGGCCGCGTGGATCACGCAGTCGATGCCCCGCAATGCGCCCCGCGCGGCGTGCGGATCGGCAACGTCGCCGTAGATCACGTCGACCTCGGACGGCGGTGCGCACAAGCACTCCGATGGCGCGGGCGCGAGCCACGCGCGGACCCGCGCACCGAGCGCGACGAGCCGCCGCACGGTCGCGGCGCCGAGGAATCCTCCCGCGCCCGTCACCAGCACGTGACGACCACGCAGCCAGCCCAGATCGACGGCATCGCGCGATCCCCCAGCGACAGCATCACCCACATCCCGTGATGGCGTGCGCGGCGACGCGTGATCACGGATTCGCGCGGCGGTACCCGGGCGCTACCCGATCAACCCCACCAGTACAGCTCGACGAACCCATAGCGAAGCCACGGCGCACGTGTGTTCGTCGCGGTGTCGAGCAGCGTGTCGCGGTTGCGATAGGGCCCGGTCCGGACGTGGCCGGCGATCGCGGCGCGCACGTCCTCCGGCCACGCCTGGTCCTTCTGCCCGATCACGTCGAGGCACGCGAGCTGGCCGCCGAGCGCGCGGGCGAGCTCGAGCGCGTACGCGGCATCGATCGTGTCGAGCAGGCAGAGCTCGCGCAGCGCCGGCAGCGACAGTCGCGCGAGCGTCACGACCGAGTCGGGCGTGACACCGGTCAGGTCGAGCGCACGCAACCGTGGAAACGCCGATAGCGGCGCGAGATCGCGCGGCTGGCTGGCGCCGGACAGGTGCAAGCGCTCGAGCGTCGGCGCGATCGGGCTCGCCGCGAGCGCGGCCAGCGTCGCGTCGCCGAACGGGAGCTGCAGCTCGACGACCGACGCGGGAAGAGCCGCGAACGTCTGCGGGTCGATGTCGGAGTAGAGCAGGTCGAGTGCGCGCAGCCGTGGCAGCTTGCCGAACAGCGCGCGGGTCTGCTCGGGTGTGGGCTTCGCGAGGTGCAGCCCGAGCTGCTCGAGCGATCCGAGCACCGGCGAGTCGAGCAGGGCGGCGATACCGCGCGGCGTGGTCTCGCGCTGTACCGAGAACGCGCGCAGTGCGGGCAGGCGGGGCGCGATCGCCTCGAGCACGTCGTCCGCGCGCGACTGCGAATGGTGGTGCCACTCGGTATCGCCGGTGATGTCGTAGCGCATCGTGTCGTCGAGCTCGAGGCCGGCGAGCTGCGCGAGCGCGGGATCCGCGAGCAGCTCGGTCACGGCCTCGACCGGATCGACGCCAGACTCGGGTGCGTCGGCGTCGTCCTGATGGTCGAACGTCTTCGCGATGCCGCGCACGCGCAGGCTCCGCACGAGCGGCGCGCGCTCGAAGATCGTCGTCCACGGTGCGCGCCGGACATCGAGCGCGACGGCCTCGACGAAGCCGCGCCGGAAGCTGCAGCTGCGCGCGGCGCGACAGTCCTCGAAGCCGGACCACGCGATGCCGTGCGCGGCGAGCAGCTCGTCGTGCCGGCGGATCAGTGCGCCACGCGCGGCCGGCGACAGCTCTTCGCGCGCGAGCTGGCACTGGAGCACGACGAATTCGCCGCGCTCGCCACCGACGGCGTCGGCCCATACGAGGCGGGGCGCATCGTCGTCGGGAGCCGCGCGGCACGCGGCCTCGAGCGCGGCGAGCTCGGTCACGCCTGCGAGCTACTCCTCGTCGCCGCCCTCGTCGGACTCGTCGCCAGCCTCGTCCTCGTCGCCCTCGTCCTCGTCGCCGAGGTCCTCGTTCGGGATGGTGTCGCCATCGTCGGCGGCCTCGATCGGCGTCGCCTGCTCGATGTCGGAGTCCTCGCCCTCGGCGAGCCGCTCGATCGCCGCGACGTGCTCGCCGTCGTCGACGCGCATCAGGCGCACGCCTTGCGTCGCGCGGCCCTGGACGCTGACGTCCTTGACGCGGATCCGGATCAGCTTGCCGCGATCCGAGATCAGGATCAGGTCGTCGTCCTCCGCGACGATCCGCGTCGCCGAGACCTGGCCGTTGCGCGCCGTGGTCTTGATCGCGATCACGCCCTTGCCGCCGCGATTCTTCGTCGGATAGTCCGCGAGCGCCGTGCGCTTGCCGTAGCCGCGCTGGCACACCGTGATCACCGTCGCCGGCGTGTCGCGCGGGAACGTCACCATGCCGACGAGCCGATCTCCCTCGCGCAGCGTGATGCCCTTGACGCCACCGGCGGACCGGCCCATCGGCCGGACGCGGTCTTCCTTGAACCGGACCGCGAAGCCCTTCGCCGACGTCACGAGCACGTCGTCGGCCTTCGTCAGCAGCGACGCGGCGATCAGCCGATCGCCGTCCTCGATGTTGATCGCCTTGATGCCGGTCTGGCGCACGTTCTCGAACTGCGAGAGCTGCGTCTTCTTGACGATGCCGGATTGCGTCGCGAAGAACACGCAGCTGTCCTCGCGGTGGAACTGCTCGTCCTTGAACGGCAGCATGGCGACCACCTGCTCGCCTTCCTGGAGCTCGAGCACGTTCACGATCGGCCGGCCCTTCGCGGTGCGTGCGCCCTCGGGCAGCTCGTGCACCTTCTTGTAGTAGGCGCGGCCCTTGTCGGTGAACAACAGCAGGTGGTCGTGCGTCGACGCCGCGAACATGTCGGTGATGAAGTCACCCTCGGTCGACGACGCACCGGTGATGCCGCGCCCACCGCGGCCCTGCGCCTCGTACTCGCGGGCGCGCGTGCGCTTGATGTAGCCGAGGTGCGTGCGCGTGACGATGACGTCTTCCTCGTCGATCAGATCCTCGGTGACGATCTCGCCTTCGCGATCCTCGATCTTCGTGCGGCGCTCGTCCGCGAAGTCGGTGCGGACCTGCTTGAGCTCGTCGATGATGACGCCCATCATCTTCTTCTCGTCGGCGAGCAGGCCCTCGAGGTAATCGGTGAGCTCCCAGAGCTCCTTGTACTCGGCTTCGAGCTTCTCGCGCTCGAGGCCGGTCAGGCGGCCGAGTCGCATGTCGATGATCGCCTGCGCCTGGCGCTGCGACAGCAGGATGAACCCGCGCGCCTCGGCGGCCGCGACCTCTTCCTTCGGGCGGCCGGCGCGCTCGAGAAACCCGGCCATGCCACCGAGCCGCTCGGCCATGAGGCGCTCGCGCGCCTGGTCGGTATCCTTGCTGCCGCGGATGATCTCGATCACGCGATCGATGTTGATCACGGCCATGCCGAGACCCTCGACGATCTCGCGCCGCAGCCGCGCCTCGCGCAGATCGAACAGCGTGCGCCGGGTGACGACATCGCGGCGGTGCTCGACGAACACCTCGAGCGCACGCTTGAGCGTCAGCGGGACCGGCCGGCCCTCGACGATCGCGAGCATGTTGACCGAGAACGACGTCTGCAGCTGCGTGTGCTTGAGCAGGTGGTTCGCGACGACCTTGTCGTCGGCATCCTTCTTGAGGTCGAACACGACGCGGATGCCTTCGCGGCTCGACTCGTCGCGGATGTTCGAGATGCCCTCGAGCTTCTTCTCGTTGACCAGCGCCGCGGTCGCCTCGATCCAGCGCTGCTTGTTGACCATGTACGGCAGCTCGGTGACGACGATCGCGAGCCGGTCCGACTTGCCCTCGCCCTCCTCGGCGTTCTTGGCCTTCTTCTTCCGGCCGATCTCCTCGACGTGATAGACGCCGCGAAGCTGGATCGCGCCGCGACTCGTCTTGTACGCCGAGAGGATCCCCATCCGACCGAGGATCACGCCACCGGTCGGGAAGTCCGGACCGGGCACGATCTGGTTCAGCTCCTCGATCGTGATCGCCGGGTTCTCGATCAGCGCGAGCAGCGCGTCCACGATCTCGCCGAGGTTGTGCGGCGGGATGTTCGTGGCCATGCCGACCGCGATGCCCGAGGCGCCGTTGACGAGCAGGTTCGGGACCTTCGTCGGCAGGACGGTCGGCTCGAGCTCCTTGTCGTCGTAGTTCGGCTGCCAGTCGACCGTCTCCTTGTCGATGTCCGCGAGCAATTCGCCCGCGATCCGGCTCATCCGGCACTCGGTGTAACGCATCGCCGCCGGCGGATCGCCGTCGACCGATCCGAAGTTGCCCTGACCGTCGACGAGCTCGTAGCGCATCGAGAAGTCCTGGGCCATGCGGACCAGGGCGTCGTAGACCGCCGAGTCGCCGTGCGGGTGATAGCGACCGATCACGTCACCGACGATGCGCGCGCACTTGAGGTACGGCCGGTTGTACGTGTTGTTCAGGCCGCGCTGCGCGTACAGGATGCGTCGATGGACGGGCTTCAGACCGTCGCGCGCATCGGGCAGCGCACGCGCGACGATCACGCTCATGGCGTAATCCATGAACGAGCTCTTCATCTCCTGTTCGATGGAGATCGGCGTGATGTTGGAAGCGGTTGCGTCGGACATCGAAGGTCCGATTTCATAGCACGGACGCGCGGTCGCCGAACCGTCGCCGCCCGTCGAAGATCGCGGTTTTTTCGGTCGCGATCGCGCGTCAGAACCGGAGTCGGTTCGAGCTCTGGATCAGCGCGTTGTACGCCGCGATCACGCGCGCCGGATGGCCCTCGACCGACTCCGCATTATTCGCGCGGATCGTCATCTTCTCGCCGTCCGAGAACGCGGTCTTGTCGCGGTTGCGGCGCATCAGCTCCTTGGCATCGGTCACGAACCGCTTGAGCTCGCTGTCGATCGAGTACGAGATCGATGCCTTCTCGATCTCCGCCTTGTGCTTGTCGTAGTAGTCGAGCAGCTCGGTCGACGCCTTGTCGAGCGCGGCGACCGCGGCCTGGAGCTCCGCCGGGTTCTTGACGTCGAACGGCGACGCCGCCGCGGCCGCGATCCCGACCACCTTCTTCGCCTCGATCAGCATGCGCTTGTGGTGCCAGTGCAGCTGCTTGCCCTCGGTCTTCTCGAGCTCGGCGAGCTGCGCCGCGTTCAGCTGGTCCTCGATCTTGTCGACCTCCTTACCGAGCGCGTCGTTCGCCGCCGCGAACCTGTCCCACGCCGCCATCAGCTTCGGGTGGCTCTCGATTGCGAGCGCGAGCTTGTCGTCCTTGTAGTTCTTCTGCTCGAAGTAATCGCGCAGCTTCACCGTCAGCGGCTGGAGCTCGGCGATCGCGGCGACGTACGCATCGCCGGCCGCCTCGAGCGCGGGCAGCTTCGGGCCCTTCATCTTCGCCGCGGCGACGCCCTCGCGGCACTCCTTGGGATCGTCGAGCTCGAGCGGGCCGTACAGCGTGTCGCTGGCCTGCTTCGCCTGCGGGCCCTTCTTCGCGTCGAACTCGTCGAGCCAGGTGTGGCGGCCGTGGAACACGTCGTTCGAGAACGTGTTGAGGCAATGCACGTAGGCGTCCTGCTTGGCGGCGAGCGCCTCGGTCTCGGTGCTAGCGGCCTCGGTAGTGCCCGAGCCACCCGGGGCGGCACCCTCGGCGGCAGTCGGCTTGTTCTTGCATCCGGTGGCGAGCGTCGCGACGAGCGCGATCACGATCTGGGGCTTCATCGATATCTCCTTGTGGAGACGTGACGGAGCCGATCGGCAGGCGTCTCAAGAAACGATCGATGAGACGGTCGGCGACCCGCTCCGTCACGGGAGCGGAGGTCCCATGAGCTCGATCGTGCTTGTCGTCATCACTCTCGTCGGAACGTTTGGATTCATGATCGTCATGAAGAAGCGGCTGAACCACCAGCACGGCCACCTGCGCGCCGGCGAGCTGGCGCAGCGGCTCGGGATGCGGCTCGTCGAGGGCAACCCCGAGTTCAACCTCGCGACGATGTCGGTCCAGCCCGGCGTCCAGAACCTCGGCTCGGCGAAAGGCTTCATGCGGTCGATGGTGGTCGGCCAGGTCGGCGGCAAGCTCGGCGAATTCAAGCTGCAGATGACCGGGCAGCCCTACGGCGCGAACGCCGAGCTCGTCCTGTACTGCAAGCAGGACTACAAGCCGGGCTTCGCGCAGAACGTGACGACGACGTGGAGCGATCTGCGGCTCACCGTCCACGCGCGGTGCCGCATCACGCCGTTCGATCTCCGGCTGCGCGCGCCGATGACCGGGCTCGAGGCGCGGCTGCGCGACGACGATCCCAGGATGCCGCCGCAGCAGCTTAACGACGCGGTGCTCGATCGCCGGTACATCCTCGAGAGCTTCGATCCGAACGCCGGCCGCTACGTCGCGGGCCTGCTCGCGCCGCTCGGCCAGTCCGCGTACGTCCACATCGTCGGCGGTGGCAGCCAGGTGTCGTTCGTGATGACGCCGAACAGCGTCAACGCGTCGGCGTTCATGCTCGAGCAGATCCTGCACGTGCTCGTCTCGATCGCGGCGACGTTCGAGGGCACGCCGGTGCCGGGCGCGCTGCACGCGGCTCCGGCGATGGCGCACGCATGACCGAGCCGACGAACATCCCGTGCGGCCGGTGCGGCGCGCCGATGCACGAGGACGCCGGCGGTCACCTCGCCGCCGCGATCGAGATGCGCTGCGTGTACTGCGGCGCGATCGACGCGCTGCCACGCGACGCCGAGCAGCGCGTGCTCGCGATGCGCGCGCTCCGCCAGCAGCGGCGATGGGCCGAGGACGCCGCGCGCGGGCCGATCCTGACGTACGTGCGGATGTTCGAGCGGCCGGGCTGGCTGTTCGCACCGTACCTGTTCGGCGCGTTCGTGCTCGCGGTCGGCGCGGTGCAGGCGGGGCGGCTCGCGGCGGTGCCGATCGGGATCGTCGGTGGCATCGCCGCGGCATCGTACGGCGCGGTCTGGCGCGCGCGCCGGCGACTGGCCGCGACCGTCGTGCCGCTGCTGCGTGCGCTGCCCGCCGAGCCGGGCTTGCCGCAGCGTTGCCGGCGCTGTGGCGGTGCGTTGCCGGCATCCGCATCGGCGTTCGTCACGTGCCGCTACTGCGATGCGCCGAACCTCGCGTCTCGCGCGGTGCTCGGTGCGCATCACGCCGTGCTCGCCGCGCAGACCTCGCTCGGTCACGCCTACGCCACCGAGACCGCGACCGCGCTCGCGCACGAGGGCCGGCATGTCGCGCGCTTGTTACGAGGTGCGTTCTTCGTCGGTGCCGCGGTCGGCGGCGGCGTCGGATGGCTCGCGCTGCGCGCCTGGTGAGGTTTGCTACGATGTCCGCCGCATGGCGTGCCTCGGCGACGACACGATCGCCGCGCTGCTCGAGGGTGGGTTGTCCGCCGAGCACGCGCGGGCGGCGCGCCTGCACCTCGCCGATTGCACCGAGTGCCGGCAGCTCGTCGGCGCCGCGATCGACCGGCCGACCGCGCGCGAGGTCGGCGCGGCGACGCTGCGAGGTGCTCCGCCGATCGCGCTCCAGCCCGGCGCGGTCGTCGCCGGTGACTACCGGATCGTGCGGCTCGTCGGCGAGGGCGGCATGGGGCGCGTGTTCGAGGCCGAGCAGCGCGGGCTCGATCGTCACGTCGCGCTCAAGGTGCTGCTGCCCGAGCTCGCGCGCGATCCGGTGGCGCTCGCGCGGTTCCATCGCGAGGCCCGGCTCGTCGCGCAGCTGTCGAGCGTGCACGTCGTGCGCGTCCACGATCTCGGCGTCGCCGATGGCGGAGCCCCGTACCTCGTGATGGAGCTGCTCGACGGCGAGGATCTCGCGACGATCGTCGCGCGCGGTCCGGTGCCGATCGATCAGGCGGTGCGCTGGATCCTCGACGCGTGCGAGGCGCTCGGCGAGGCGCACGCGCTCGGCATCGTGCATCGCGATCTCAAGCCATCGAACCTGTTCGTCACCCGGCAGGGGCGGCTCGTCGTGCTCGACTTCGGGCTCGCAAAGCTGACCGCCGCCTCGGGCGCGACGACCGCGGACGGCATCGTCCTCGGATCACCGCGCTACATGGCGCCGGAGCAGATCACCGGCGCTCGCGACGTCGACGCGCGCGCTGACATCTGGGCGCTCGGCGCGACGCTGTACCACCTCGTCACCGGCATCGCGCCGTTTCGCGAGCCGACGATCGAGGGCCTGTTCGCGCGGATCCTGAGCGGCGTCGCGCCCGCGCTCGACGGCGTCCCGCCCGCGCTCGCCGCGGTGATCGCGCGCGCGATGGCTCGCGAGCCGGCGCTGCGCTACGCGACCGCGGGAGAGCTCGCGGCCGCGCTGCGCACGCCACCGAGCGGGCTCGCGCAGCGATTCGAGATCCACGAGCTGCTCGGCGAGGGCAGCCACGGTGCGGTGTATCGCGCGCGGCCACGGCTCGGCGGGCGCGACGTCGCGCTCAAGGTGCTGCGCGGCGTCGGCTCGCGCGATCGGTTCGCGCGCGAGGCCGCGATCGTGCAGCGGCTCGAGCACCCGAACACCGTGCGCCTGCACGACGCGGGCGTCGCCGACGACGGCACGCCGTACATGGCGTTCGAGCTCGTGCGCGGCCGGACACTTGCGTCAGAGCTGGCGCGCGGACCGCTGCTGCCGGCGCGCGTCGTCCGGATCGCGACCCAGACGCTGAAGGCGCTCGGCGAGGCGCACGCGCTCGGCGTCGTCCATCGCGACGTCACGCCGTCGAACATCCTGCTCGTCGACTTCATCGGCGATCCGGACTTCGTGAAGCTGCTCGACTTCGGGGTGGCGAGCGACGCGGAGTCGCCGCGGCTCACGCACACCGGGCAGACGCTCGGCACGCCACGCTACATGGCGCCGGAGCAGGTGATGGGCCGGCCGATCGACGCGCGCACCGATCTGTACGCGCTCGGGCTCGTGCTCGCCGAGGCGCTGACCGGGCGGCCGGTGTTCGAGACCGAGTCCGCGCTCGCGGCGTGCTTCCAGAACGCGTCCACCGAGCCGGTGCCGCTGCCGCGCGCGGTGCTCGATGGCCCGCTCGGCGAGGTGATCGCGAAGGCGACGCAGAAGCGGCCCGAGGATCGGTTCGCCTCCGCCGCCGAGATGCTCGCGATGGTCGAGCGCGGGCCGGTCGCGGTCCGGCCGGGCCGGCGGCGCGCGCCTGCGACCGACGTGGTCGCGAGGCGCAATCGCATGGCACCTGCGATCGTGCTGACGATCGTTGGCTCGGTCGCCGTCACCGCGGGTGTGCTCGCCTGGCATCCGTGGTCGCGCGAGGCGCCGGCACAGGCCGCGGCCGCGCCGACGGCGTCCCCGACGGCGTCACCGACGGTCGGATCCGCGCCGCAGCTCGAGCCGCCGCCACCGAAGCCGGCGTCGAGCGCGTCCGGCGTGCTGACGAACGTCGACGAGGATCGGCTGCGCCGTCGCGCCGAGAAGCTCGGCTGGACGGTGCGCGAGACCCGCAAGGAGCAGTTCCCGGGTTGCGATCACACGACGCTGCAGCTCCAGCGCGGCGAGCTGTCGAAGCAGACGTACCGCTGGGCGGACATCACGCTGCAGGACTGCGTGTCCGAGGCCGAGGTCGCGCGCGTGATCGGGTTGTTGCGGCGGGGCTTTCGCAACAGCTGGTTCGTCCCCGACGGCAACCGGCTGCTGATGGTCTCGACCGACGATCCGGACGCGCCGGGCGAGCAGGGCAGCAAGCGGCTCACCGAGCTGCTGCTATCGCCGTGACGCGCCCTAACGCAAGGCGCGCGCGAGGCTGACCTCGAGCCGGCTGCGCACGAACGCGACGAGGCTGTCCGCCTCGTCGGTGCGAATCCCGACGATCCCGACGAGCCGGCGCCGGATGTCATCGAGCAGCGTCATCCGCGCGGCTGCGAGCATGCGCGCGCTCGTCGCGCGGCTCTTGCCGAACGCCGTGCCGACCTGATCGATCGTGAGCCCGTCGACGTAGTGCATGCGGAGCAGCGCGCGCGCCTCGCCGTCGAGCGCCGCGAGCGCGTCCTGGACCGCGGTGCTGACGGCGACGCCGTACGCCTGCTTGAGGTAGCCGAGCTCGGGATCGATCGCGCCGGGATCGAGGTCCTCGCGACGCTTCTGCTCCGCGCGTTCGCTGCGCGAGATGTCACGCGCGAGCCTCACCGCGGCGACCCGGATCCAGCCACCGAGCGAGCCGCGCCCGGAGTAGCTCGCGATCCGCGGCGGCCGATCACCGTCGGCGACCAGGATCCGGTGGCGCAGCTGCTGGGCGAGCTCGTCGACAAATGCCGGTGTCGAATCGACGCTCGCGGCGAACTCGCGGAGCCGGGACAGGTGCTCGCGCTCGAGCGTCGCGAGCGCGTCGGGAACCCCACGCGCGGCTGCGCATGCGAGGTACAGATCACCGGCGTGTAACGCGGCGTGATCGATCGGCGCGCCGTCGGGATCGACGGCGACCGCGGCGACGTGGGCGAGGAACGCGGCCGCGTCGACCCACGCGGCAGGCCGCTCCGCGTACGCGCGCGCGACGAGATCCGTGTCGTCCACCGCGCGCGATCATCGCACGAAGCTCGTTGCGTTCGGCAACGTGCACGCGCGTGCACGACGCCGCGCTCGGGCGATCTCGCACGGTTTGCCGGCGCCGCCGCTGGCACGTGCCTTGATGCGCTCGCGCGCGTGCGGGCGATCCTCGCGACGACCGTCGGGCTGTTCGCGATCGGCTGTGGTAGCTCGGACCGGATGCCGGACGGGCCGACTCGCTGCGATGGCGCGCTGCCGGCGTTCGCGAGCGTGTCCGACGGCGCGCTGATCGCACGCTGCGGCGCGATCGAAGTCACCGCACGGCCGCTCGTCGACGGCATGATCGAGCTGCGCTACGCCGAGGCGGGCGCGCCGCGCCGGCGGTCGTTCGCGGTGCTCGCGCCGCTGCCGACCGACACCGCCGCGAGCTTCGGCAGTGACGCCGGCGCGGCGAGCGTGTGCACGCCCGCGCTCGCGCTGCGGATCGACGAGCTGTGCCGCGTGCGCGCGACGCTCGCGAACGGCACGGTCGTGCTCGACGACGCGCAGCCGTTCGCGGTCGGCGATCGCGCGACGCTCGTCCGCCACGCGCGCCCGGATCGGGTGTACGGCCTCGGCGAGCGCACCGGCGGGCTCGACAAGCGCGGCCGCGCGTGGACGTTCTGGAACACCGACGCGTACAACCCCGAGCTCGGCGGCTGGGTGCCCGATCAAGATCCGCTGTACCAGGCGATCCCGTTCGAGGTCCGGCTCGCGGGCGGCGTCGCGCACGGCGTGTTCACCGACGAGACGCGCCGGATGGTGATCGATCTCGGCGCGGCCGATCCGGCGCTCGACACGATCGCGGCCGACGGTGCGCGCGCGCTGACCCAGTACGTGATCGCGGGCCCGCGCATGGCCGATGTCGTCGAGCGTTACACGCGGCTGACCGGGCGACCGGCGCTACCGCCGCGCTGGGCGCTCGGGTTTCATCAGAGCCGGTGGGGCTATCCCGACAGCACTGTCGTCGAGGCGGTCGCGGCGCGGTTTCGCAGCGAGCAGATTCCGGCGGACGCGATCTGGCTCGACATCCAGCACCAGCGCGGGTACCGGACGTTCACGTTCGACGAGCCGGCGTTCTCGACCGCGATGATCGCGCGGCTCGCCGCGACCGGGTTTCGCACGATCGCGATTGCCGACCCGGGCATCAAGGTCGATCCGGGCTGGGATGTCTACGACGGTGGGCTCGCCGGTGATCACTTCCTGCATCGGCCCGACGGCAGCGTGTACCAGGGCACCGCGTGGCCCGGCGCGTCGGTGTTCCCGGACTTCTCGCGACCCGAGACGCGCGCGTGGTGGGGCGACCACGTGCGGTCGCTCGTCGATCGCGGCGTCGCCGGGATCTGGCTCGACGTCAACGAGCCGACGACATTCCCCGAGGGCGGCGGCGGCAACACGGTGCCCGACGACCTGCCGGCGTACGGCGACGGCGAGCCGACGAAGCTCGCGGTGCTGCACAACGCGTATGGCCTGCTCGAGGCGCAGGCGACGTTCGAGGCGCTCGCCGCTGCCGGCCAGCAGCCGTTCGTCCTGTCGCGCGCGGGCTACGCCGGCATCCAGCGCTACGCCGCGGTGTGGACCGGCGACACGCCCTCGACATGGGATGGCCTCGCGCAGACGCTGCCGATGCTGCTCGGGCTCGGCGTGTCCGGCGTACCGATCGTCGGCAGCGACATCGGCGGTTACTCCGGCCACGCGACGCCCGAGCTGTACGCGCGCTGGCTCGCGCTCGGCTCGCTGAGCGCGTTCTCGCGCGCGCACGTCACGGCGGACGCGCCGGGCCAGGAGCCGTGGATGTTCACGCCCGAGGTCACCGAGCTCGCACGCGCCCGGCTCGGGGATCGCTACCGGCTGCTGCCGTACCTGTACAGCCTCGCCGACGAGGCGGCGCGCACCGGTGCACCGCTCCTGCGTCCGCTCGTGTGGGAGCTCCCCGACGATCCAGCAGTCGAGAACCTCGGCGACGAGGCGATGCTCGGGCCGTCGCTGCTCGTCGCGCCGATCGTCACCGAAGGCGCGACCGGGCGCGAGGTCTATCTGCCCGCCGGCCGGTGGACCGAGCTGCACTCCGGCGCGATCTACGACGGGCCCGCGACGATCCACGCCGGCGCACCGCTCGCCGCGTTGCCGGTGTTCGCACGCGCTGGCGCGATCATCCCGACCACGGACGGCATCGATGTCTATCCCGCCGCGCCATCGACATTCACGCTCGTCGACGACGATGGCGCGCGGACCACGCTCGAGCTCGCCGCCGAGGCGGACGGCGCGCGGCTCGCGATCACGCGCGAGCGTCCGGCGACCGGACCACTCGTGATCCGCGTCCACGGCGTCGACGGCGACGTGACCGCGGTCGACGGCGCGACGAGCTTCACGCACGATCGCGACGCGCGGACGATCGTCGCGACGGTCGCGGACGCGCCGGTGATCGCGCTGCGGTTTCACTACGACGTCGCGGTCGGCGAGCTGCGGCCGGCGGTCGCGGTCACGTTCGAGGTCCGCGTCCCGGCCGACACGCCGATGACCCAGCCGATCCACGTCGCGACGTCCGCGTCGAGCTGGACACACGCGCCGCTGTCGTGGGTCGCGCCCGGCGTCGCCCGCGGCACCGTCGTGCTGCCGCGCGGCGAGTGGTTCGACTACAAGTTCACGCGCGGCGACTGGGACACCGTCGAGAAGCTCGCGGGCTGCGCCGAGGCCGGCAATCGCTACCGGTTCGGCGCGCCGGGAGCCCAGATCGACACGGTCGCGACCTGGCGCGATCGCTGCCCGTGACGGAGAATCGTCGCGATGCGTGCCTCGGTGGTCATCGTCAGCTCGCTCGCGCTCGCGCTCGCCGCGTGCGGCGGAAGTCAGAAGGACGTCGCGGTGCGCGGCGACGACAGCGATCTCGTCAAGCTCGCCGGCGAGTGGGAAGGCGAGTATCAGGGCCTCGAGAGCGGGCGCGCGGGCAAGGTCCGGTTCTCGCTGCAGCTCGGTCGCCACACCGCCGAGGGCGAGGTGTTCATGGGCGCGCCGGACGGCAAGGTCCCGCTCAAGATCCAGTTCGTGCAGGTCGCCGGCGGTGAGCTCAAGGGCACGATCGCGCCGTACACCGATCCGAACTGCAACTGCCAGGTCGAGACCAGCTTCATGGGCCGGCTCGCGAACGACACGGTATCCGGCCGCTTCGAGACGAAGATCCAGGATCGCACGCAGACCGGCTCGTGGCGCGTCACGCGCAAGGCCGCCGCGAACTGATCAGCGATACGGCCCGCTGGCCTGCGCGTCCTTCGCCCACCACGCGGCGAGCTCGATCGCGGCACCGAGGCGCTCGCGATCGCCGAGCGCACCGTCGAACGCGATCTCGACATCGTGCAGCCGCACGGTCGACGCGCTCGGCTGCGCGCGATCGAGCAGCTCGGCCGCGCGACGATCGATCGACAGCGTGCCGCAGCTCGGGTCCGCCGGCGGTGGCCACGCCGATCGCGGCAGCCCGTCGGAGATCAGCGACAGCGTCTCGCCGCCGCTGCCGTGGCGATGTGCGAGCACGATCGTACGCAGCCGACCCGGATCGCCGGGCCCGAGCCGGCGCACCATGTACACGCGGACGTCGACCGAGCCGCGCCGCACGAGCAGCACCGGCTTGCCGCCGACCTCGATCCGCGTCGCGGGCTCGCCACCGACCGCACGGCCGATCTCGGCGAACGCCTTCGCCCACCGCACCGGCCGGCTCGCGAGCAGCAGCGACGCCATCAGCATGTCCGCCATCCGGTCCTCGCTCTGCTCGCCGTCGCGCCGGCACGCCCACACCTCGTCGCCGGACACCTCGTGGATCCAGCCGCCATCGCGCGACAGCTCCGCGGTCTTGCGGCCAGGGGTGTACGTCGAGATGTAGCGCGATGCGAGCAGCCCGGAGCGCGCCTCGTGGTCGAGCCAGACGTTCGCGAGCGCCATGTCGTTGGTCTCGACGAGGAAGCTGTCGTCGAAGCTCGACGCGCGCGGCGAGCCGTCATTCGCCCACCGATCGTTCCACTTGATCGCGAGCTCGAAGCCATCGGTCGACGGCAGCGCGACCGCGACCCGCGCGACCGGCTGCTGCTCGAGCCGCGCCTTGTAGAGCGCGCCCTCGAACATGACCTCGACCTCGACGCGGCCGTGGACCTCGCGTGTACGCGCGCCGGCAAATCGCTCGCCGATCACGGAGCACAGCAGGGTTCCCACGCCCGCAGTCTAGCGTGGCCCGGCGAGCCAGCTACTGGCGCGGTCGCGGCAGTCCGTACGCCTCCATGCGGCGGATCAGCGTCGGGCGCGAGATGCCGAGCAGCTTCGCGGCCCGGCTCTGGTTGCCGCCGCACTGCGCGAGCGCGTCGACGATGCGCTGGCGCTCGAGCTCCTTCACCTGATCGCGGAGCGTGCCCACGGCGGGCTCCTCCACCGGGACCCGCGCCGCCGATACCGACAGCTGGAGGTGCACCGGCGTGATCGCGGCGCCCTGCGCGAGCAGCACCGCGCGCTCGATCACGTTGCGCAGCTCGCGAATGTTGCCCGGCCACGCGTGGGCAGCGAGCGCGGCCATCGCCTCGGCGGTGAGCGCCGGCGCGGCGTGATCGCCGGCGGCCTCGCGGACGAACGTATCGACGAGCGCGGGGATCTCGTCCTTGCGATCGCGGAGCGGCGGCACCGTCAGCGAGAACCCGGCGAGCCGGAAGTAGAGATCGGTCCGGAATCGCCCGCGCGCGACCTCGGCCTCGAGATCGCGATTCGTCGCGGCGATCACGCGGATGTCGACCGGCGTCGGGCGCAGCGCGCCGATCCGCTGCACGGCGCGCTCCTCGAGCACGCGCAGCAGCTTCGCCTGCAGCGCGAGCGGTAGCTCGCCGACCTCGTCGAGGAACAGCGTGCCGCCATCCGCGCTCTCGATCAGGCCCGGCTTCGCGGCGAGCGCACCGGTGAACGCGCCGCGCTCGTAGCCGAACAGCTCGCTCTCGAGCAGGCTCTCGGTGACGGCGGCGCAGTTGATCGCGACGAACGCGCGATCGGCGCGCGGGCTCGCACGATGGACCGCGCGCGCCATCACTTCCTTGCCGGCGCCGGTCTCGCCGAGCAGCAGCACGCTGATCCGGCCTTGCGCGATTCGTTCGACGATCGGACGCATGCGCTCGCCGAAGCTCGTGTCGTGCGCGGCGACCGGCTCCGCATCGACGGCGGGCGCCCCGCGCTGGACGAGCACGAGCACGTTGCCGAGATGGATCGGTTGATCGAGCGCGATCGGCACCGGCGTGTTCGCGGCGAGCACGCGCTCGCCGATCCGCGTGCCGTTCTGGCTGCCGAGATCCTCGAGCGTCGGCGACGCACCGATCCAGAGCGCGGCGTGATTGCGCGACAGCGACGCGTGGTCGACCCGCAGCGTGGCGTCACGGCCGCGGCCGATCACGACGCGACCTTCGCGCGGCAGCGGAAAGCTCAGCAGCGCTCCGTCGGTGAGCACGCGCAGCACGAGCCGCGATGGATCCGGCGCGCCGGGTTCGGGCGGCATGGTGCGAGTGCGGTCGTCGGTGGAGTCGCGCGTCACCGGGAGCACGAGGTTACCATCCACCGCGCGCATGCCGGCGCGTGAGATACTCGACGCATGGGGCTGGAGAGCCGCGTGCTCGGCGACCGGTTCGAGATCGTCGCGCACATCGGCGCCGGCGGGATGGGCGAGGTCTATCGCGCGCGCGATCGCGCCCGCGGTCAGGACGTCGCGCTCAAGGTGCTGCCGGCGCTCGACGCGACCGCCCTGATGCGGTTCAAGAACGAGTTTCGCGCGCTGCACGACATCCAGCACCCGAACCTCGTGACGCTGCACGAGCTGCACGAGGATCGCGGCACGTGGTTCTTCACGATGCAGCACGTCGACGGCGTCGATCTGCTGACGTGGGTCGGCGGCTACCGGCGCGCCGAGCAGCGGACGGTGCCGAACCGCGGATCGTCGCCGGCGTTGCCGCGCGTCGAGGATGACGACGCACCGCCGTGCGACGAGGCGCGGTTGCGCGCGGTGCTGCCGCAGATCGCGCAGGCGCTGCACCGGCTGCATGCCGCCGGGCTCGTCCATCGCGACGTCAAGCCGTCGAACGTGCTCGTCACGCCCTCGGGGCGCGCGCTGCTGCTCGACTTCGGGCTCGTGACGCGCACCGCGAGCGCGGGCGAAGGCATCGGCACGCCGGACTTCATGGCGCCCGAGCAGCTCGAGGGACCGATCGGCCCGGCCGCCGACTGGTACGCGCTCGGCGTGATGGTGTTTCGCGCGCTCACAGGCGTGATGCCGTTCGCCGGCGCCCCCGAGGAGGTCGTGCGCGCGAAGACGCACCAGGTCGCGCCGCGCGTCGCCGATCTGCGGCCGGCCGCGCCTGCGGATCTCGCGGCGCTCGTGGACGCCTTGCTCGCGCGCGACCCGGCGCGGCGTCCGACCGGCGACGCGGTGCTCGCGGCGCTCGGGGTCGGCGTCGCTCCGCAGCCGGTGCCGGGACCGCGGATGGTCGGTCGCCAGCGCGAGCTCGGCCTCCTGCACGACGCGCTCGCGGCGCGCCTGCGCGGCGAGCCGTTCGCGGTCTGCGTCGCGGGCGAGTCCGGGATCGGCAAGACCGCGCTGCTGCGCGCGTTCGCCGACGATGTCGAGCGCACCGGCACGGCGTGGGTGCTCGGTGGTCGGTGCTGGGAGCGCGAGTCCGTGCCGTACAAGGGCGTCGACGGCGTGATCGACGAGCTCGCGTCGCGGCTCGCCGCCGACGATGCCGCGTTCGAGATGGACGCGTACGGCACCGGCAGCGTGCTCGTCCGCGCGTTCCCGGTACTGCGCCGCGCGCGCGCGTTCGCCGAGCTGTTGCCGACGACCGCCGAGGCACGTCGCGAGACCGCGGTTCGCGTGTCCGCGGCGGTGCGCTGGCTGCTCGCGGCGGTCGCGGCGCGCCGGCCGCTCGTCGTGATGATCGACGATCTGCAGTGGGCCGAGCTCGACACGCTGACGCTGCTGCGTGGCGTGCTGCACCCCGCGCCGGCGCGCGTGCTGTTCGTGTTCGGCGTCCGCGAGGTCGGCCGCCTCGATCTGCGCACCGCGCTGCGGACGATCGAGCTCGCGCCGCTGTCGCCCGACGACACCGCGCGGATCGTGCGCGAGCTCGTCGGCACGACCGCGATCGATCCGGCGGTGATCGCGCGCGAGGCGCAGGGCCATCCGCTGTTCGCGGCCGAGCTCGCCCGCCATGCGATCGCGACCGGCGAGCACGGCCCGGTCACGTTCGATCGCGCGGTCCAGCGGCTCGCCGAGCGACTGCGCCCCGAAGCGCGACGCCTGCTCGCGGTCGTCAGCCTCGCGTACACGCCGATCCCCGTCGAGCCGACGGCGCACGCGACCGGCGATCGCGGACCTGCGTTGTTCGACGCGATCGCGTCGCTGCGCGCGAACCAGCTGCTCGCGTCGAGCGGCACCGGCGAGGCGACGCGGCTCGAGCCGTACCACGATCGGATCCGCCATGCGGTCGTCGCCGAGCTGTCCGCCGACGCGCGCAGCGAGCTCCACCACCGGATCGCGCTCGCGCTCGAGGACTGGCCGAACGCCGACGCCGAGGCGCTCGCGCTGCACTGGGCCGACGCCGGCAAGCCCGCGATCGCGGCGCGCCACGCACTGCGCGCTGCCGAGCAAGCCGATGCCGCGCTCGCGTTCCATCGCGCCGCGCGCCTGTACCGGTGGGCCGCCGAGCTCGCGCCGGTCGCGGTCGATCGCAAGCAGAAGCGGATCAAGTACGCCGAGTCACTCGCGCAGGCCGGGCTCGGCGTCGACGCGGCGAAGGCATTCCTCGTCTGCGCGCACGAGGCCGTCGACGATCGCGTGCTCGCGATCGATCTGCGGCGCCGCGCGATGCAGCAGCTGCTGCTGATGGGCCACAGCGAGCGCGCGCTCGAGCTGCTCGACGAGCTGCTCGCGGAGCTCGAGCTGCCGAACCCGACAACCCCGCGCCGGATCCTGCTCGCGCTCCTGTCGCGGCGCGCCGCGATCCGGCTGCGCAAGCTCGAGCTGCCGGCGCGCCCGCCCGACGAGGTCTCGCCGCTCGACCGCGCGCGCATCGACCTGACGTGGGATGCGTGCGTCGGGCTCGCGCTCGTCGACCCGCTGCGCGCGTTCTACTTCCAGAGCGTCAACCTCGATCTCGCATCGCGGCTCGGCGACGCGAGCCGCGTGTCGCGCGCGCTGCTCGGCGAGATCCCGTACCTCGCATCGTCGGGGCGGATGACGCGCCGGCTCGAACGGATCCTCGAGGTCGCACAGCAGGCGGCCGCGCGGTCGAGCTTTCCCGCGCTGTCGTCGGTCACGCGCGGCACGACCGCGTTCTTCCTCGGCCACTGGCGCGAAGCCGCCGAGCTATTGTCCGAGTGCGAGCAGCAGCTGATGCAGGCGCGACCAAAGCTCGTCGACGACGCGTTCGGCGCCGCGCACCTGCTCGGCATGACGCGGACGCTACTGATCGGAGCGCTCTACTATCACGGCCGGCTCGCCGACCTGATCCGGCGCAGGCCCGAGCTGCTGCGGGACGCGATCGAGCGCAACGATGTCACCGCCGCGACGTACTGCCGGACCGGCGTGACGTGGGCTGTCGATCTCGCGCGCGGCGACATCGACGCGGCGATCCGCCACGCCGACGACGGCATCCAGCCGTGGCAACAGGGCCGGGGCCAGCTGCCGCAGTTCCTCGACCTGATCGCGCGCACGTCGATCGCGCTGTTCCGCGCTCGGGGCGCGGAGGCCTACCAGCACGTGCTCGCGGTGTGGCCCGCGTTCGTCGAGAGCCGGCTGCTGCGCGCGCAGTACATCCGCGTGACGATGCTCGACCTCCGGGGACGCGCCACGCTCGCCGCTGCGCGCACGGCGACGTCACCGCGCAAGCTGATCGTCGAGGCGCGCGAGCACGCGGTCGCGCTCGAGCGCGAAGGTGCCGTGTGGGCCGCCGCGCTCGGCCACGCGATCCGCGCCGGCGCCGCGCTGCTCGAGGCCGATCGCGATGGCGCGCACCGCTCGCTCGCGCTCGCGCATCGCGATTTCACCGACGCCGGCATGGTGATGCACGCCGCCGCCGCCGGCCTCGCACTCGCCCGCCTCGACGGCGACGCCGAGCGCGAGCAGGCCGCGCGCGACGCGCTGCGTGCGTGTGGCATCGCCGACAGCGGCGACGTGATCGAGAAGTTCACGCACGTGCTACTGCCGGGCTGATCGCGCGCGCAAACCGTTCGCGCCTCGTGCGCCGCTGCGCCCGCCGGACCGGCACGGCCGATGCTTCTCGTCGAGACATGCGGCCGAACGAACCGCCGACATCCAGCGAGCCCGTGCGAAAGCCCCCGACGCAACGCGCCGACGATGCGGACGAGCCCGTCGAGCCGGCCGAGCCGTCCGAGGCGGACGAGCCGCAACCCGAGCCGATCGTCGAAGCCGATCCCGACGAGCTCAATGGCGTGCCGACGTGGCACGTGCGCACGGTCGCCGACAAGCACCCGAGCGCGGTGTGATCAGCGCGCGTAGATCGCCTGCTCGAGCTTGCTCGTGAATCCGGTGTCCCCGGCGGTGTTCGTCATCACGACGACCGACAGCTTCGCCTCGGGATCGACCCAGAAGTCGGTGCCGTAGATCCCGCCCCAGCCAAACGATCCGGTACCGCGCGCACTCGGTTCGGCGGTCGCGTCGGTGATGACGCCGAAGCCAAAGCCGAACCGCTGCCCCGGGCCGAGAATGTCCGCCTCGAGCTGGTCGATCTGGTTCGCGTGCATCGCGGCCGCGGTCGCCGGCGCGAGGATCGGCGCACCGCCGGTGCGAATCGCCTCGAGGAACCGCAGGTAGTCGCTCGCGGTGCCCGCCATGCCCGCGCCGCCGGAGGGAAACGACGCCGGATCGAAGATCCGCGCCGGCGAGAACGTGACGCGGAGGTCGTCCATGGCGAGCGTGTACGGCTCGGTCATGCGTGCCGGGCGCTTGCCGGCGCCATACGGCCACGCGAGCCGCGCGCGATCGGTGACCGTGAACGTCGTGCTCGTCATCGCGAGCGGGCGCGTGACGAGCTCGCCGACGACGTCCGGCAGCGGCCGACCCGCCGCGCGCGCGATCACCTCGCCGAGCACGTCGATCGAGAGCCCGTATTGCCACTTCGTCCCGGGCGCGAACCACAGCGGCGCCGACGCGAGCCGGCGCAGGTTCGCCGCGGCGGGGAGCCCGGGCTCGGCGAGGCCGCTCGACACCTTCGCCGTGTGGTACGGACCGCCGGCCGGCTCGAGGAACGTGTAGCCGAGACCGGAGGTGTGCGTGATCAGGTGGCGCACGGTGATCACCGGCGTCGTGCCGTCCGCGAGCTTCGGCTGGAAGTCGGGCAGGTACTTCGTCACCGGATCCTCGAGCGCGAGCTGCTTGCGATCGACGAGCGCGAGCGCGGCCGCACTGACGATCGGCTTCGTCATCGACGCGAGCCGGAACTGCGTGTCCTCGCGCATCGCGAGCTTCGCCTCGCGATCGGCATGGCCCGCGGCGCGCGCGTACACGAGCTTGCCGTCGCGCGCGATCAGCACGACCGTGCCGACGATCTTCTGCGCGCCCAGCGCCTGATCGATCACCGCGTCGACCCGCTTGCCGAGCTCGGCATCGGGCGCACGCTCCAGCTCGGTCGCTCGCGCGGGTGGCGCAGAGGCCGGCGCAGGCGCGCGCGACGAGCACGCGACCGCGACCATAGCAACGACGATCCACCCCTTCATCCAGACAGCATAGGCGAGAGGCGGGCCGCGCGTCGGTGAGAGGTGGTCGCCAAGACATTTCGCGCGCTTCGGCGAGCCGTGAAGTTTCGCGCAACCGATCGCGCGCCTGGTCGATGCGGCCCCGTCATGAACGACGCGACGTGCCCGACGACTGCCTATTGGCGCGTGCTCCAGGCGGAGCTGAGCTGGCCGTTCGAGGACAACGCCAGGCGGCGTCACCACCCAGACATCGTGACGCAGCGCCTGAACGCCGTAGCGACCGAGCCGACGATCGAATTCCACGCGTTCTGCCGCGACCACGCGATCCCGGCGTGCGCCCGGGACGCGCTCGCCCTTCTCGTCCTCGTCGCGAGCTCCCTGTCGGCGCGTGCGCGGACGAACCCGAGCTCGCCGTACGCGCCGACGTGCCGGCTCGCGCAGATCGTCGCGTGGGCGGGTGAGACGCGGGAGGAGCGGGCAACGATCCGCCGCACACTCGCCGGTCTCGCCGGTCTCGGGCTGTTCGCGCTCGATGCGCAAGACACGATCGTCGCGACGCCGCGCCTCGTCGAGCTGGTCACCGGCGAGCCCTGGTCGGTGCAGATCCCGAACACGTGCATGCTCGCCGTCGAGGCCGATGCTCATCGTGGCGTCATCGAAGACGACACGCTCGCCTCGCTCGTCGCACTCGTGACCGCGACGCGAGCGCGGGCACCGGCGCTACATGTGATGGGACCGCGCGGCTCCGGCCGCTTGCGCGTCCTTGCCGCGATCGCGGCACGCACCGACCGTGCGTCGTTGCTCGTCGCGGATGCGCGGCGCCTCGCCCACGATCCGGACGAGCTCGGGCGCTGGATCGAGGGCGTCCTCGTGGAAGCCTGCACCACGTCGCAACAGGTCGTGCTCGCACATGCGGACGATGTCGGACCGCGAGTGTCGGCCGTGCTCGTCTCATCCGCGCGCGCGCACGGATCGACGATCTGGACCACGAGCACGACACCGGTGCGCTGGGCTGCGAGCGCGGTCGCGTACGAGATGCCACCGCTCGACCGTGACGCCCGGCGTGTCGCGTGGATGCACGACCTCACGCGGCTCGGCGTCGTCGTTGAATCGGACGTGATCGAGCAGCTCGCCGATCTCGAGCTCTCGCGGCACGCCATCGCGATGACCGTCGTTGCGGCGCAGTCGCTATTCCGTCATTCGCCTCCGATCTCGGCACTCGCCGCGATCTCGAAGCACTTCACGCAAGGAGCCGCACATGGGTGAGCACGCAGAACGCCAAGCTCGATCGAAACACGTCCCTCCTCAGACGCACGTCCTCGGTGACGTGCGCGACATCGCGAAGCCACCGGCCGTCGACCACGCCGCTGAACCGCAGCCGAGCACGATGGAGCACGAGACAGCGGAGCAGCAACGCGGCCGGCTCTTCGCGGTCGAAGGCTTTCAGCAAGCCGCGGCCTTCAGCTTGAAGGGAATGGAAGAAGGGTTGAAGCGAGCGCAGGTTCGCATCGAGGTGCCCGAGGCGCTCCAGAAGTCATCGTCGTGGCAGCAGCTCCTCGGAATGGCGGTGTCCGCGATCTTCGCCGGATCCGCGGGCGTTGTAGGCGCTTGGGTCGGTGGCAAGATCGCGAACAAGCTCGCGCAGAAATGGGCCGCGGATGCGGTGAAGGACGTCGTGAAGCAGTCGCTTCACGCGGGCAGCGCGTTGCAGGTCAAAGATCTGCACGACCTGAAGGAAGCATTTCGACAGCAGTGCGATCTGGAGCTCGCCACGAGCTACGGTCGATTCACTCAGAACTGGGCACGGACGGCGGAGCTGCTCTACCGCTTGCCACCCGAGGAGTTGCAGCGCCAGACCGAGATCCTGGCCGATGTCGCTGCATACGACGAGCTCGCGAGGCAGGTCGAAGGCCAGGCGGTGGTCGGGTGGACGAACTTCCTCGCGCGCGCCGTGCACGGCGGAATGAGGGGATGGGACCCCTGGGCTGCAAACGGGGGCGGTGGGCCCGTGAGAGGTGGCCGTCCGATCCCTCTGCAAGGCGCCGCGCAGAATCCGTACATGCAACCCGAGGGCGAGCGTGTCGACCCGATGCTCGACAACGTGGACGCCTCGTCGAAGCTGTGGTGGGCGCTCGACGAGCATCAACGGCCAATGCGCGACGAGCACTACGGACTGCTCGAGATTCACCTGTGGGGCAACGGCATGCTGAACACCGAGGCTGGTTACGGCATGCGGCTCGACAACGTCGGTCCGAAGGTCCGGGAACGGATCCGCACGATGGGGCGCGTTCGAGACGCGCGCATCAACAAGATCGTGCGCGTCTCGATCGACAACTCGCAGCAGCTCGACCCGCCTCTCACCGACGCCGCGTTCTTGATCACCGCCGACGGCTACATCCGGCTGACGAACTGGACTCGGCCGATGGATCAGCTCGTGCCGACCGCCGAGCGCGCGCAGAACCTCTCCCTCGAGCACCTGAAGGCATGACCATGACCACGCTGTTTCTCGCTTCGATCATCTGCGGCGTCGTCGCGCTGCTGTGGCGTGGACGCGGCGCCCGCGTCGCTCGTATCGCGGGCGTTTTGCTCGTCCTGCTCGCGATCGTGCTGCACTTGCGCAGCCCGCGACCCCGCGTCGAGACCGCTGCGGATCGCCGGCCGCTGCGAGACGTTTGCACGTGGCTCTACTCGACGCTCGAAGGGCTCGCGGTCTCGGAGCACCTCGAGTTCACTGGCCGACCTGATGCGTACGCTGACTGGCTGAAGATGCCCTCCGAGACCCGGCGCTGGATCATGTCCGCGATCGAGAAATCGGCCGCGCACTGCGTGACGACGCCGCTCACCTGCGTACAACGCTTGCGAGCGGCGGAGGGGGATGTGGCGAGGTTCTATGAAGCGGTCTGGACGGTGGATCCGGCATGGCGATCGGGCGCCTCGTGCTTCGACCTCACGCCCTGGGTGCCATGATCGCGACGCTGCGCGCGCGGCCGCTTGCGGTAGCTAGCCGTCCGGCGTAAGCCCCGCACATGCCGAATCGCCTCGCGACCGAGAGCTCGCCTTATCTGCGGCAGCACGCGGACAATCCGGTCGACTGGTGGCCTTGGGGCGAGGAGGCATTCGCGGAGGCCAAGCGTCTCGACAAGCCGGTGTTCGTCTCCATCGGTTACGCCGCGTGCCACTGGTGCCACGTCATGGCGCACGAGAGCTTCGAGCACGAACCGACCGCGAAGCTGATGAACGAGCTGTTCGTCAACATCAAGGTCGATCGCGAGGAGCGGCCGGACGTCGACGCGATCTACATGAACGCGATCATGGTGCAGGGCGAGGGCGGCGGCTGGCCGCTGTCGGCGTTCTGCTTGCCCGATGGCCGGCCGTACTTCCTCGGCACGTACTTTCCGCGCGAGCCACGATTCGGACGGCCGAGCTTCGGCGAGCTGCTCGGCGCGATGGCGAACGCGTACAAGACGCGGCGCTCCGATGCCGAGGACAACGCGCTCGCGCTCGTCGACGGACTGTCGCGCGTCGACCAGCACTACCGGCGCGGCGCGCAGGCCGCGGATCCGAAGAACCTGACCGGGTCCGCGCTGATCATGGCCGGGCGCCAGCTCGCCGAGCGCTGCGACAAGGTCCACGGCGGGCTCGGCGGCGCGCCGAAGTTTCCGTCGAGCTCGACGCACGATCTGCTCGCGCGCGCGGGGCGGTTTCCGTTCGGCGAGCCCGCGCGCGAGATGTTCGACGCGTGGGCGCACGGCATGGCCGAGGGCGGGCTCTACGATCACCTCGGCGGCGGGTTCGCACGCTACTCGGTCGACGCGAAGTGGCTGGTGCCGCACTTCGAGAAGATGCTGTACGACCAGGCGCAGCTGCTCGGGATCTACGCGAGCGTCGTCGCGATGAATGGCGACTTCGCGACGCGTGCGCGCGAGGTGATCGTCGAGACGATCGGGTTTCTCGAGCGCGAGCTGTCCGATGCCGCGGGTGGGCTGTGGTCGTCGCTCGACGCCGACAGCGAGGGCGAGGAGGGCAAGTTCTACGTGTGGACGCCGGCGCAGCTCGTCGAGGTGCTCGGGCCGGTCGACGCGATCGTGTTCGGCGCGGCGTACGGCGTCACCGAGCACGGCAACTTCGAGCACGCGACGAGCGTGCTGTCGCGGATCTCGCCGCGGACGTCGCCACACGAGGAGGAGCAGCTCGCCGAGCATCGCGCGAAGCTGGTCGAGGCGCGCGCGGGGCGCGTGCGGCCGGGCACCGACGACAAGGTGCTGGCGGGCTGGAACGGGCTCGCGATCAGCGGGCTCGTCGCCGCGTGGCGCGCGACCCAGCATCCACCGGCGCTCGCGCTCGCGCTGCGCGTCGCGACGTTCCTCCGCGACCACATGATCGACGCCGCGGCTGTGCGGATCGCGCGCGTGTTCCACGAGGGCAAGACGAAGCAGCTCGACGGCACGCTCGACGACTACGCGTTCGTCGCGGCGGGGCTACTCGAGCTCGCCGAGGCGACCGGCGATCGCGCGTGGTGGGACCTCGGCGCGAAGCTGCTCGGCACGGTGCGCGAGCGGTTCGTCGCCGAGGAGGACGGCGTCGTCGTGTTCTACCTCGCGCCTGCGGGCGACCCGCTGCTCGTGCATCGGCCGGAGTCGCACCACGATGGCGCGATCCCGTCGGGCGCCGCGATCGCGACCCAGGCGCTGCTGCGGCTCGGCCTCGTCGCCGGTGACGACGCGGCGCTCGCGCTCGCCGAGAAGTACCTCGTGCAGCGGCTGACCGGCGCGACCGGCGTCAACGCGTGGGCGACGTCGGCGCTGCTCGCCGCGCTCGATCTGTACCTGCATGCGCAGGAGCTGGTCGTCACCGACGGCGAGGGCAGGGACGAGCTGCTCGCGGCCGCGCGCCGCACGTACGCACCGACGCTGTGCATCGCCGGGCCGTGGGCGCAGCCGTCGATCCTCGACGGCAAGACACCGGCCGCGGACGGCAAGGCGCGCGCGTTCGTGTGCAAGGGAGCGAGCTGCGCGCCGCCGGTCACGTCGCCGCCCGCGCTCGTCGAGCTGCTCGAGCGCGTGTAGTCAGACGCTCTTCTTCATGCCGTAGATCAGCAGGATCGCGAACACGCCGACAGGAATCACGTACGGCAGCACGACGAGCCCGCCGGGCGCGAACCGATTCCAGCCGATGATGAACTCACCCCAGGTCACGGCGGCGGCGATCAGGAACGCGCCGAACGCCTCCGGCCAGTCGGTCTCCATCTTGAGCCCGAGCCAGAAGATGATCGCGCCGGCGAGGAACAGCACGAGCGCGAGCGTGTAGCTCGGCAGGCCGAAGAACGTCTTGACGCCCTCGCGCGCGGCACTCGGGTTGTTCCACACGAGGTTGATCACGACGACGATCGCGACCAGCAGGATCATCAAGATCAGGTACGTCCAGATCTTGCTACGGCCCTTGCCCATGAACTCGCGCTCGACGATCTCGTCACCCATGGCGATATCGTAGCGCGGCTGGCACCTTCAGCGGGCGGCGCGTGCGCGTTCGAGCAACGGCTTGCGGGCCGCGGGCAGCTGGTTCGCCTTCGCGAGCGGCTCGAGCAGCTCGCGGACCGCCTTCCACTCGGTGCCTGCGGCCTTCGGATCGGCGAGCTCGGCGAGCTGCGCGTGCGCCTCCGCGACGAGCCCGATCCAGTGCACGTTCTGCGGCGCGCGCTGCATGCCAGCGGTCGCGGTCGCGAGCGCGTCGGAGATCGCGGCCTGGCGCGCGGTCCGATCGCCGGCGATCCGGGCCGCCTCGCCGCGCGCGAGCAGGCCCTGCGTCAGCGTCTCCTTCCACTCGTTGTTGATCGGATCGGCGGCGACGAGGGCGCGCGCGCGGGTCACCCCGGACTCGATCAGCTTCGTGCCGCGGCCGGCATCGCGCGCGGCGACGAGCTTGCCGAGATAGATCTCGCTCGCGGCCAGCTCGTTCTTGAAGCCGCTCTGGTTCGGCGCTTCGTCGACGAGCTTCGTGCGCAGCGCGAGCGCCTGCTCGTGGCTCGCGAGCGCGCGCGTGACGTCGCCCTTGAGCGCGTACGCGGTCGCGAGCTTGTGGTGCGAGAAAGCGAGCGACCGGCGATACGGCGCGCTCTTGGGGTTCTTCTCGGCAAGCTGCTCGCGGATCGCGAGGCCGCGGCCATAGCTCGCGATCGCCTCGTCGATCGCGCCGAGATAGAGCCGCGCGTCGCCGGCGCGCGTGTGCGAGCGGGACAGGTCGACCTGCCAGCTCGTGTTCTTCGGATCGATCGCGGCGAGCTCGATCTGCGCGGCGATCGCCTGGTCGAGCTGGGCGAGCCCGTCGGAGAACGCGCCGGTGTCGAGCAGCGTGAACCCGAGGTCGGCGAACACGTTGCCGCGCTGGCGCTTCCACAGCGTGTTCGCGGGATCGTGGCGGATCAGCGCCTCGACGATCGGCAGCGAGTTCTGGTAGGTCTCGATCGCGCTCTTCGTGTCGCCGATCTGGCGCTGCAGCGACGCGAGCGTGTCCTGGACGTCGAGCAGGCCCTGCTGCAGATCGACGGCGTCGGGCCGCGCCTCGAGCAGCGTCTCGCGCAGGCGCAGCGCGGCGCGGTACTCGGCGAGCGCGGTCGCGGACTCGCCGCGCGCCTGGTAGATCGACCCGATCTTGAGGTGGCTGGTCGCGAGCGCGACGATGTCGTCGGTGCCGTGACCGGGCAGCGTCGTCGCGCGCTCGCGCTCGAGCTTTGCCGCCGAGTAATCCTCGAACGCCTCGTCGAGCTTGCCGTCGTTGCGCAGCAGATCGCCGCGGCGATCGTGATTCTCGGCAGAGAACAGCAGGATCTGGCGGTCGTTCGGCGCCTCGGTGCGCAGCGCGTTGAACTGCTGCTTCGCACGCTCGTACGACGCGAGCGCCGCGGCCGACTTGCCGGTCGCCTGATCGATCGTGCCGAGCTGGAAGTCGAGCCGCGCGATCATCATCCGCTTCTTGATCGTGGTCGGGCCCGCGTCGCTACCGACGGCGGCGGCGAGCTGATCGCGCATGTCCATCCAGGTCTTGCGCGCGCGGGCGCTGTCGCCGGAGTCACGCTCGGCGCGGCCGAGCAGCTCGACCGCGACCGCCATGCGATCGACGTCGTCGACCGGCATGCCGCCCGGGATCCGCGCGAGCGTGCCGTAGTACGTGCGGATCTGCGTGCCGAGGCTCGTCAGCAGATCGAGCCGTCCGATCTGGACGAGCCGATCCTTCACGTCGCTCAGCATCTCGTCGATCATCGCCTCGGCGGCGCGCCGCCGGATGTCGGCGACCTGGCGCTCGTAGCGCGCGGCATCGCGCTGCTGCACGATCTGGCGCACCGCGAGCGTGCCGCCGACCGCGAGCGTGACGACCGAGATCGTCGCGATCGTGACCGCGGCCTGGTGCTTCTTGAGGAAGCGCGACAGCCGCTGCAGCGGCGTGTAGCGATGCGCCGAGACGAGCTGGCCGGTCAGGAACCGCCGCAGCTCGTCGGCGAGCGCGCCGGCGTCGGGGTAGCGCTCCGCCGGCGACTGCCGCATCGCGCGCTCGACGATCGCGACGAGATCGCGCGGCGCGCCCGCCTCGCGCTCGGCGTGCGGGATCACGCGCCCGAGCGCGGCGGCGGCGATCACGTCGGTCGCGGTCCGCGCGTTGTACGGCGGCACGCCGGCGAGCAGGTGGTAGAGCATCGCGCCGAGCGCGAACACGTCGGCACGCTGATCGACCGGCTCGCCGCGCGCCTGCTCGGGCGCCATGTACGCCGGCGTGCCCATCACCGCGCCGGCGACGGTGAGCGTGGTCGACGAGACTTGGCGAGTCGAGGGTGGGGGGTGGGATGCGATCGACGCGGTCCGCGACGCCGTGTTCGTCGCCGGCTTCGGCGTGCGCTTCGCGCCCGGCCGATCGTGGCGCGTCTGCGACTCCGGGCTGTCGCCGACGTCGAGATCCTTCGCGAGCCCCCAGTCGATCACGACGGTCTCGCCGAAGTCGCCGATCAGCACGTTCGCCGGCTTGAGATCGCGGTGCACGATCCGGTGACTGTGCGCGTACGCGATCGCGTCGGTCGCGGCCGCGATCCGCGGCAGCAGCGCGAGCCGCTCCTCGAGCGTCTTCGCCTCCGCGATCACGCGATCGAGCGGCCGGCCCGACACCAGCTTCATCGCGAAGAACGGCTCGCCGGTCGGCCAGCGCCCGGCCTCGTACACCGGCACGATGCCGGGATGCTGCAGCCGCGCGGTGATCAGCGCCTCGCGCTGGAACCGGCCGAGCGCGTCGCCCGCGGGCTCGAGCAACTCCTTGAGCGCGACCGGGCGACCGAGCCGCTGGTCCTCGGCGGCGACGATCCGGCCCATCCCGCCGCGCGCGATCTCCGAGCCGTGCTTGTAGTGGGCCTCGGGCACGACCGGCAGCGGCGGCAGCTCGCCGACGACCGGCGCGGCGAGCGTCTCGTCGGTCTGCTGCGCCGCAGTGCGCACCCGGCTGTCCTCGGCAATCACCGCATTCAGCTTGCCGGACACCGTGCGGCTGCGCGGTCCGGCCGGGACGTGCGGCACGTCATCGGCGGGCGGCCGCGTCGCGACCGGCACCACGGGCAAGCTGGTCGGCGCGATCGTCGCGGCAAACGCGTCGTCGGTCGCGACCACCGCGCGCGGCTTCCCGGACGCCGGTGCGTCGGCACCGGAATCGGGCGCGTCCCCCGCGGGCTCGTCGGGCGCCATGCGAGTAGATTGTAGCCCCCATGTCGTCCGCGCTCCATGTCGTTCGGGCCGGTGCGGGGCCGCGCCTCGTGCTGATCCACGGCAGCGCGACCGACCACACGACGTGGTCGATCCAGCTCGCATCGCGCGCGCTGCGCGAGCGGTTCACGCTGATCGCGTACGATCGACGCGCCGGCGAGCGCTCGGTCGAGGATCACGCGGGCGATGCCGCGACGCTCGTCGATCGCGAGACGATCGTCGTCGGCTCGAGCTTTGGCGCCGTGATCGCGCTCGAGCTCGCGCGCACCCACGCCTGCCGTGGCGCGGTCCTGATCGAGCCGCCGATGGGTCCCTCGGATGATGCCCCCGCGGCGCCGGTCGCGTTCCTCGCCGAGTACGACCGCCGGCTCGCCGAGCAGGGTGGCCCCGCCGCGGCCGAGCTGTTCCTGCGCACCGTGCTCGGCGACGCGGCGTACGAGCGGATGCCACGCGCCTACCAGGATCGCGCGAAGCAGCAATGGGCGCAGATCCGCGCGGACTCCGCGGCGCTGATCGCGTACCGCCCGCGCTATGCCGAGCTCGCGACGCTCGCGCTGCCCGTGCTGCTCGTCGGCGGCGAGCGCTCGGCGCCGGTGTTCCGACCGACGCTCGACGCGCTGCAGGCGGTGCTGCCCGACGCGCGCCGCGAGACCGTCCCGGCGGCCGGGCACATGCTGCACGCCGAGGGCCACCGCCGGTTCGGCGAGCTCGTGACCGGCTTCGCGGACGCGCTTGCGTCGCGGTAGCGGTTGGGCCAAGGTGCGCCTCCCCGTATGGCGCTCGACCCTGGTTCTCTGTTCGCGTCGCTCGGCGACGAGCGCCCGAATGCGGTCGTCGTCGCGGTGCAGCTGCCCGGCGTCACCGACGACGAGCTCGTGTCCTCGATCGCCGAGCTCGAGCGGCTCGCGAAGACGCTCGGCCTGATCCCGGTCGGCCGCGTCACGCAGCGCCGCGGCAAGCTCGCGCCCGGCGTCGTGCTCGGTGCCGGCAAGCTCGTCGAGCTCGCGAAGTGGACCGGCGGCACCGGCATCGTGCCGGCGTACGAGAAGCCCGGACGCAAGCAGCGGATCGACGAGCTCGACGTCGAGGACGCCGACGACGAGGCCGACGAGCCCGATGCGCCTGATGCCAGCGACACCGAGAGCTCGGATGCGGCGCCGACCGCGAAGGCGAAGGTCGTGCTCGTCGATCACGATCTGACGCCGACGCAGCAGCGCAACCTCGAGCGCGCGACCGGCGCCGACGTTCTGGATCGCACGTCGGTGATCCTCGAGATCTTCCATCGCCACGCGAAGACGCGCGAGGCCCGCCTGCAGGTCGAGATCGCGCGCCTCAAGTACCTCGCGCCGCGGCTGCGCGAGAGCGGCGGCGGCGGCGATCGCGTGCGCGGCGGCATCGGCGGCAAGGGCGCGGGCGAGAGCGCGCTCGAGCTCGACCGCCGGCGGATCCGCGATCGGATCGCCGAGCTGCGCCACGAGCTCGCGCAGATCGAAGGCGGCAGCAAGACCCGCCGCGCGCGCCGCAGCGACGTGCCGACCGTCGCGCTCGTCGGCTACACGAACGCCGGCAAGTCGTCGCTGATGCGCGCGCTGACGAGCACCGACGTCTACATCGCGGACAAGCTGTTCGCGACGCTCGACACGACCGTGCGCCGGCTCGCGCCCGCTACCGAGCCGCCGATCCTCGTGACCGACACGGTCGGCTTCATCAAGAAGCTGCCGCACGACCTCGTCGCGTCGTTCCGCTCGACGCTCGAGGAGGCCGCGGAAGCCGACCTGCTGCTCCACGTCGTCGATGCCTCGGACGCCGCGCTCGCGGATCACATCGCGGTGACGACCGAGGTACTCGGCGACATCGTCCCCGACGAGCTACCGACCTGGCTGCTGCTCAACAAGATCGATCGGGTCGACGCCGACGGTCGCGCGCGGCTCGCCGACCGCTATCCCGGCGCGCTGCAGCTCTCCGCGAAGGATCGCGACGATGTCGCGGCGCTGCGCGAGCGGCTGATCGCGCAGTTCGCCGGTGCGCTCGAGGAAGCCGAGCTCGTCGTGCCGTGGGCGGCGCAGCGGCTGGTCCACCAGATCCACGAGCGCACGCGCGTGCTGTCCGAGGATCACGACGACGCCGGCACGCGGCTGCGGGTGCGCGCACCGGCGAGCGTGCTCGACGATCTGCGCGCGTCGCTCGCGCAGAGCTAGTCAAAAGCGCGTCGAGAACGTCGCGAACGCGCCACCGGTCGTCGGCACGATCGCGGCGGTGCGCGCCGGCTCGCCGTCGTGACGCAGGAACAGATACACGCTGAGCACGCCGAGCCCGGCGCCGACGCCCATCGAGATCCAGCCCGGCGTCGCGTTGTGATAGACGTCCGGGCACACCGTGCCGGGCGGCGGCTCGCTCGAGCACTTGCCGTCGGTCGCGAGCAGTACCGCGCCGGCGCCGACCGCGACGACCGCGCCGCCGGCGGCGACGTACTTCCAGCCGCCCCACAGCTCACCGCGCGCCGGCTGATCGACGGGATCCTTGTCGTGGCCGGGCGGCGTGCCATCGGCCGACGGCTGCGCGGACTCGTCATTGACCTGGACGTCGATGCCGCTGACCTCCTCGCCGGCGAGGAACCGCGCGAGCGCGCTCAGGCGCTCCGGCGTCGGCTCGGGCTCGAGCGCGACGCTCGCGCGCCGCAGCTCGCGGCCGTTGACGCGATTGACGAGCACGCCGACGAGCGCCGGCCGGCCACGCACCTGGTCGATGCCGACGACGGCGACCGCCGACGCATCGATCGCGTTCGCGTAATCGCGCGCGTAGATCGCCTCGTACTTCTCGCGATCAGCCGCGTTCGCGAAGATGAAGCCGTTGAGCTTCGGACCGGTCTGCAGCGCGAGGTCGAGCGTCGCGTCGATCGTCAACGAGGTCTCTTCCTTCGGGCGCACGGTGACGAGGTGGCTGCGCGACAGCTGCTTGCCGAACTGCGCGAACACGCGGTACTCGCCGGGTAGCAGGCCGTCGCGCGATGCGCCGCCGACCGCCTCGAACCGCTCGTCGACGAACACGACCGCAGTCTCCGAGCCGACGCGCACCGTGAGCTTGCCGCGCCCGCGCACCGCGAGCTCCTTCTGCGCCTGCTCGTAGTAGTTGACCGCCTCGGCGCCGAACGTCGCGCGCGTCGGTGCCTTGTCGCTGAAGCCGCGCGCGATCTCGGCGAAGTTGTCCTTGACCGCGACCGGATCGCCGAGTCGATTGCGCGCGAGCGCCTCGTCGACGAGTGCCTTCAGCATCGCATCGCGCAGGCCCTGGTTCTGGGCGAACGCGCCGGTGTTCGCGCGCGCCGCCGCGAGCGCCGCCGACAGCAGCTTCACCGCCTCCTCGAACTGGCCGCTGATCCACGCCTTGTGACCGGCATCGACCTGCTGCGCGAAGCTCGCCGGCAACCCGCCGGACATCGTCGGGCGCGATCGCCGCTCGTACGGCAGGCCGACCTTCTCGTAGCTCGACGCGAAGCCACGGCCCGACAGCTCCTGGAGCAGCGCCGCGACGTGCTTCGCGTACGCGTCGGGCTTCGAGCCCGTGTACGACTCGAGGACGATCGAGTCACCGGCCCGTGCGGGCGTGGGAGCGAGGCCGAGCGCGACGACAAGGCCACAGACGACAGCGATGAGCTTCATGACATCCACCTTCGGCCCGGAGACGCCGCGGTTGCGTGAGTATCACCGAAAACGGCAACGCGCACGACGTGGTGTTCGTCGTGCGCGTCGCGTTCCCGTGAGCGATCAGTGCGCGGCGCCGGGCAGGTCGTCGTTGCCGCTGTCCCAGATCACCGTGATGCTGTTGATCCCGTTCGGGGCATACGGCGGCACGGCGAGCGTGGTCGCCGGCAGCCCGCCACCCGCAGGCGTCGCGGTCTTCACCGCGAGCTTGGGGCCCGGGATGTTCAGCTTCAGCTGATCGAGCGCGACGAGCTTCGAGAACTGCGTGTACCGCGTGCACGACGTGAACATCTCGCCGTCGGCGTTCGCCGCGGTCGTCGTGAACGCGTCGCAGCGAAACCGGACGTCGGTGACCGGCGCGCCGGTGTACGTGTTGCCGAGCAGGGTGGTCTCGGTGACGCCGCTGCCGATCGGGCCGGGGTTGAGCTCGGTCATGCCGTTGACGAGCAGCTTGACGAGCAGCTGCTTGGGCGCGGCGCCGGGCTGACGCGGGGCGAGCTGACACGTCACCTTGAAGCCCGACACCGTGCACTCCGACGCGATCGCCTGCGTCTTGACGTCGATCACCTGCACGGTCCAGCTCGCGTCGGTCAGGCTGCCCTCGACGATCGGGTCCGCCGGATCGATCGGCGTCGTGGTGCCGCACCGCGGGTCACCCGAGGTCTCGGGGAAGCACGACGTGCTGGTCGGCACGCACTTCGTCGCGCAGAACACGCTCTGGTTGACGGTCTCGGGCACGAAGTCGACGACGGCGGACTTCGTGTAGTCGACGCGCGGGTTCGCGATGTCGAGCTGCAGCGTCACGGCCTCGGCGGTCTGATGCTCGATCGCCGTCGCGAGCACCGGCACCTTTGCGCTGAACGTGTTGATGAGGCGCGAGACCGGCGAGTTTGCGGCGAGGCTCATCGAGAACAGCGAATCGCCGCCGAACAGCACGAACGACGACGGAAACTCGATCGGCGCCGCGAGCGGGTGGTGGTTCCAGCACGCGGTCGCGGTCTTCTCGCGCTCGTCGGTGTCGATCACGCGCATGTCGATGAAGTACTGACCGGGCGTCGTCGACAGCGCCGGCACGCCGGTCAGTCCGCTGCGCGCGATCTTCGCGACGAACTCGCCGCCCGAGGGCGTCGCCGGCGTCCAGTCGAGTCGCACGCCGCTCGCGTCGCGGATCCGGTAGTCCGCGCGTGCGATCGTGCCGCCGGAGGCGCCGAACTGGAACGCGATCGGGTTCGGCGCGGTCTCGCGACCGAACGGCCGCGACTCGTCGAGCAGATAGCTGTACTTGAACACGTCGGGGCAGCCGCCCGCACCGAGCGTGATCGACGCGCCGGCATGCGTGTGGACCGGCTCGCCCGGAAACTCGATCTTGTCCCCGCGCTCGTCGTGGACGATCGTCGGCGTGACGGTGAGCGCGAGGTCCGGCGGCGGGGCAGGCTCGCAGCTGCCGTCGGCGTTGCAGATCTCGCCGGCGCCGCAGTCGGCGTTGACCGAGCATTCGGCGCCGGAGCCCGAACCGGAGCCGGATCCGGATCCGGAGCCCGAGCCGGAGCCAGAACCTGAGCCGGCGCCGTCCTCGGTCCCGGCGTCGTCGGGTGGCGCTTGACCGAGGACGTTGGGCTCGGTGCAGGCAGTGAATGAAACGAGAGCGAGAGCGAGAGCGATGCGCGACATGATCGTGTCCTCCATGGCGCGCCCCTATCGCCATCGAGGACGGCGGTTGCGCAGAATTTCTCGTCTGCGCAACCGCTGGCAATCACGGGACTTCGTCGGCGCCGATGTCCGGCGGCGAGGTCCGGGCGTCGCCGTCGAGATCGGTCGCGGCGGGTCCGGTCAGGTCGATGCCGGGATCGCCGCCGCCGAGCACTGGGCTCGAATTGCCGACGTGGAGGTTACCGGTGACGTCGTCGACGAACGCCGGATCGACGTTCTTGTTGTTGCCGCCATCCTGCGCGGCGCCGACCGCGGTCGGGCCGATGTCCGAGAACGCGTGCGCGCAGGTGCCGAGCACCTCGACGTTCGAGCCGGCGCCGATGTTGTTGTAGACGATGTTGTCGCGCGCGACGAAGCCGGTGACGGTGCACTGGATCCCGCCGGCGATGCCCGCCATCGCCTGGTTGCGGTTGATCGAGTTGTGATCGAGGCGGTTCGTCGCCGACTGCGACGCGAGGATGTTGATGCCGCCGTTGATGCCGACCGACGTGCCGTTGAGGTGCACGAAGTTGCCGACGATCACGAACGTGCCGTTCGCGACCGAGATGCCGCCGCCGTTGTTCTGCGTGATCGCCGAGTTGACGACGGTGACCGCGCAGCCGTTCGTGCCGACGCCGACGCCGTCGTTGCTCGTCACCTCGACGCGCTGGAGCACGAGCTTGCCGTTGTTCGAGCACGTGATGCCGTTGCCGGACACGCCGGAGCCATCGCGGACCGTGCCGTCGATGATCGTCAGGCCGGCGCCGCTCTTCATCGTGATCACGGGGCCGTCGTCGGCGTTGCGATCGATCGCGGCGTCCTTCGCGAGCAGCGTGACATCGGCATTGTTGCCGTCGACGACGAGGCCCTCGCCGCCACTGATCGGGTAGGTGCCTTGCTTGAGCTTGATCAGGTTGCGCGTCTCGGTCGCCTCGAGCAGCGCACGATCGAGGCGGCACGGATCGCCCGGCGTCAGGCCACAGCCGGCGACGTCGCTGCCGGTCGGCGCCGCGAACAGCACCGCGTCCGAGCTCGCGCACGAGCCGTCGTCGAGGCAGACCTGCGATCCGCACTCGGTGTCGAGCGTGCACGAGTGGCACGCGTTGTCGTCGCCGCAGATCGGCGTCAGCGCGCCGCAGTCGACGTTGTCGAGGCACTGCACGCACTGCCCCGGTGGGATCTTGCAGAGCGGCGTGTTACCCGAGCAGTCCGACGTGTCGTCGCACGGACCGCCGCCGTCGGAGAGGCATGCCGGATCGTTCGCGTGGTCCGGGTTCTCGCAGAACAGCGGGTTGCGCTCCTTGCATCCCGTCGCGAGCGCGGCGGCGGCGACAACGAGCCAGGTGAGTCGAGTCATGATCCCTCCGAAGCCAAGAGTAGTCAGAATCGTCCGGTCCACCCGAGGTACGCACCGTCGTGCGTGATCGCCGCCACCGGTGCCGACTCGTGCTTCGACGCCGAGCGGTACCACAGGTAGCCACCGACACCGACCGCGACGCCGACGAGGCCGATGCCGACCCCGGCCGGCGCGGTGTTGCGGATCTCGAGCGGCTGATCGAGGCCCGGATCCTGATCGATCGCGATCATCACGACACCGGTCACGACGAGCGCACCGCCGAGCCCGGTCGCGAGCATCGGCAACAGCTTGCCGCTTCGCTTTCCACCACCGGTCGTCGCCTCGGCGGCGAGCGTGACATCGACGCTCGCGTCCTCGCCGCGCTTGACGTCGACATCGCGCGTCTCGGAGCGATGGCCGAGGTGCTCGACGGTGATCTTGTGCGGGCCCGGCGACAGATCGTGCTCGAGCGGCGTCTTGCCGACGGCCGTGCCGTCGATGATCACGCGCGCACCGGCCGGCGTCGACGTCAGCTTGACGTGGCCGAGCCCCTTCGCGCTCGCCTTCGCGAGGGCCTCCATCATGTCGTCGGCGGTGCCGCGCAAGGTCGCGTCGCTGCAGCGCTGGCAGAACCGGCGCTCGGCGACCGCGTCGCGGCCCTTCTCGAACCAGTACGCGAGCACGGTCGCGGTCTTCTCGATGTCGCCGCCGGCCTGGATGTCGACGCGCGCGTAGACGATCGCCTTGGCCTTCGCGCGCTTCTCGATCACGCCGCGCGCGCAGCCCTCGTCCTCGATCACGAAGCAATCGATCAGCGTGTTGACAGCGTCGGGCGGCAGCGGCGCCGGCACGACCTGGTGGCCGTGCTTCGTGAGCCACGTCTCGAGGTGCTTCGCGAGCTGCGGCTGCAGCGTCGGCTCGCCGGTGACGACGACCCCGACCTGGTCCGCGCGGGCAGGGCGCGGCGCCGCGACCGCGACGACGAGGGAGGCGACGGCAACGACGAGGGGCTGTACGTGCTTGCGCATCACTTGTTCCGGTTGAGCTCGGTGGTTTGGTTCGCCAGGACCGTCACGCGCTTCGTGACGTCGATCCCGGCATCGGTGTTGAGCAGCCGCACGGTGTGCTTGCCCGCGGTCAGCTTGAACGTGTTCGGAGCTTCGCCCATCTGCTTGCCGTCGACGATCACGGTGGCCGGCGGATCCGAGATCACCTTCAACGAGCCGTACTTCTTTTCGACCACGGGCGCAGCTTTTTGGGCGTCGACCGGTGGCGCGGCATCGGCGACGACCGGCGCGGGCGGGGCATCGATCGGCGGCGGCGGCGCGGCGTCGATCGGCGGCGGCGCATCGGGCGTCGTCGCGTGCGCGGCCAGGTCGCTGCCGCTCGCCACGCCGGCATCGCTTCCCGCGGCCGGCGCGGGCGCCTTGCTCTTGACCGCGCTCACGATGCCGAACGTCGCGAGGCCGCTGCCGAGCGTCACGATCGGCACGAGCCACAGCTTGCTGCGCCGGCGCGGCATCAGGTCGACGGTGCCGGTCGGTGCGTTGCGAACCGCGCCGAGGCTCGGCAGCGCAGCGCCGGGCGTCGCGACCGTCGGTTGCAGGTGCAGCGGCACGCCGCTCGCCGGCGATTGCGCCTGCTCCTGGCGCTGGCGCATCAGGCTCTGGCGCACCGGCGCCTCGCCGGGGAACCGCTCGGTCAGCGCCGCGACGAGCGCCTCGCGTCCGGACTTCGGCGCGTCGTGGCACGCCATCAGATCGACGAGCGCATCCTCGGCGGTCGCGTAGCGCGCCGGCAGATCGCGCTCGAGCAGCTTCATCACGACGCGCTCGAGATCCTTCGGGATGTCACCGCGGATCGAGCGCGGCCGCGGGATCTGTCCGAACAGCACCGCGGCAAGCGTCGCGCGCGTGTCCTCACCGACGAACAGCCGGCGACCGACGAGCATCTCCCACAGCATGATCCCGACGGCGAACAGATCGCTGCGACCGTCGAGCGGCTGGCCGTTCGCCTGCTCCGGGCTCATGTACGCGGGCTTGCCCTTGATGAACACCGACGCGGTCGCCTCGCTCGCCGCGCGCGCCTTCGCGATCCCGAAATCGGAGACCTTGACCGCGCCGGACCACGACAGCAGCACGTTGTGCGGCGAGATATCGCGATGGACGATGCCGCGCGTCTCGTTGCCGACCGGCAGGTCGTGCGCGTAGCCGAGGCCGCGCAGCACCTCGCCGATCACGAAGATCACGACCGGGACGGGCAGCACACCGGTCGAGACCAGCGCGTCGAGATCCTTGCCCTCGACGAGCTCCATCACCAAAAACAGCCGGTTCTCGGCGTCGCGATCGAAGTCGAGCACCGAGACGATGTTCGGATGCACGAGCTGCGAGCTGATCCGCGCCTCGGACACGAACATCTTCGCGAACGCCTCGTTATCGGAGAACCCGGGCAGCACGCGCTTGATCGCGACCTTGCGCGAGAACCCCTCGGCGCCCATCGTCGAGCCGATGAACACCTCGGCCATCCCGCCGCCGCCGAGCCGAGTGTCGAGCCGGTATTTCCCCGAAACCCCTAACATCGAGCCCGGCGATTATAGAGGTGTGGCTGGGCGGGGGCAGCGTCAGCGCGCCGCGAAGTCGTGGGGGCCGGAGATGCCGCGCTGTGCGAAATACCGCTTCGCGGCCTCGATGTGCGTCGAGAACGCGAACACGTCCTCGACGCCGCCGGGTCCGAAGATCAGGCCGCGCTCGGAGGCCTCGACCCCTGCCGCAAATTGCGGCAGCGCACCGACCGGCAGCGGCGGCGCGATCGAGAACAGCAGCACGCGGTTCGGGCGCGGCTCGCTCGACGCGTACCACATCGGCTCGAGGTGAGCGGGCTCGACGAGCACGCCGGTCTCCTCGCGAACCTCGCGTGCACCGCCGTGCTGCCAGCTCTCGTGCTCCTCGAGGAAGCCACCGACGAGCGCGAGCTTGCCGATCGCCGGCGGGATCGCGCGCCGCACGACGAGCAGCCCCGTGCGTCCCGCCTCCTCGACCTGGACGAGCACGACGCAGACCGGGATCGGGTTCGCCCAGATCTGGGTCTTGCACCCGCTGCACGTGCGTGGATACGAGAGCGGCGCTTCGTACTTCGTGCCGCAGAACGAGCAGAACGAGTCGCGGACCAGTGGCATCGCGCGACTATAGAGGACTCAGCGCGGGATCAGGGAGTGATGGCCGCGCTGCCGCATGTTCTCGCGGTACGCCTCGACGAGCTTGACGAACGCCTCGGCGAGCTCCGGATCGAACTGCGATCCGGCGCAGCGCTCGATCTCGCCGATCGCGACCTCGTGCGGCAGGGCGCGGCGATACGCGCGATCGCTCGTCATCGCGTCGTACGCGTCGGCGATCGAGACCACGCGGCCGACGAGCGGGATGTTGTCGCCGGACAGGCCGCGCGGATAGCCACCGCCGTCGTACCACTCGTGGTGGCACCAGCAGCCATCGATCAGGCCGTGCAGACACGGCACCGGCTCGAGGATGCGCTTGCCCTTCTCGGGGTGCTGGCGGAACACCGCGACTTCCTCGGGCGTCAGCTTGCCGGGCTTGTTCAGCATGTCGTAACGCACGCCGATCTTGCCGACGTCGTGCATCACGCCCGCCTGCACCATGCGCCGGATCTCGGGATCGGGCAGGCCGATGCCACGCGCGAGGATCTCGGTGTACACCGCGACGCGCTCGGAGTGGCCGCGCGTGTACATGTCGCTCTCCTCGAGCGCCTGCGCGAACCCGGCGACCGTCTGCTGGAACATCTCCTCGAGCGAGAGGTTCGCCTTCGTGAGGCTGTCGTTCGACGCGCGCAGCTCGCCGTAGAGCCGCGCGTTGTCGATCGCGCTCGCGGCGCGCGACGCGAGCACGGCGAGCATCTTGCGATGACCCTCGTCGAACTTCTTGCCCGGCGTGAACGAGAACACGTCGAGCACGCCGACGAGGTTGCCGCGCACCTGCAGCGGCACGGCGACAAACGACGACAGCTGATCCGGCGTCTGGCGCTCGGTGAAGAACCGCGACGCCTTGCCGCCGTGCGCGAGGATCGGCACGCCCTGCGCGAACTGATCGATCAGGATCGGAAACGCGGGCGTCGGCAACCCGGTCTTCGCGAGCGTCGCGCCCTCGGCGGTGACGACCTTGACGCGCTCCTCGTAGCGCCCGGACTTCGAGTCCCGCAGGTGGAGCGTCGCGACGTCGGCCTTGACCTCGTCGATCGCGGCGCGCAGCACGACGTCGAGGATGTGCTCGATGTCGTGCGACAGCGCGATCGCCTCGCTGACCTTGTAGATCGTGAGCGCTTCGCGCAGGCGGATGTTCTCGGCCTGCAGACGCTGGCGATACAGCGCGCGCTCGACGACGTGGATCACCTCCTCGACCTTGAACGGCTTGAGCAGGTAGTCGTAGGCGCCCTTCTTCATCGCCTCGATCGCGGTCTCGACCGTGCCGAAGCCCGTCATGAGCACGGTGAGCACGCCGAGCCGCTCCTGCTCGACCTTCTCGAGCAGCTGCAGCCCGGACAGCCGCGGCATCTTGAGATCGGTGATCAGCAGGTCGTACGGGCGCAGCCGGAGCTCGGCGAGCGCCTTCTCGCCGTCCTCGACGGTGTGAACCGAGAACCCTTCGAGCGCGAGGAACTCCGCGAGGATCTCTCGGATCACGCGCTCGTCATCGACGACGAGGATGCGCGCGCTCTCCGTCGTCGTCTCGAGCGACGACGGCGACGTGACTTCTTCGCGCGTGCTCGGTTGTTCCACGTAGCTCAGGGAGTCGGAGTCGGAGTCGGAGTTGGCGCCGGGCCCGCCGTGGTGGAGGGCGCCGGCGTGGCCATCGGGTCGGGCAGGTTGCCCTGGCGACCGTTCGCGGAGTCGGATGCCGACTGCGCGGCGATCCACGACTCGCGAGCGGTCGTCGCGCGGGTCTTCTCGCCGTCCGCCTTCTGCTTCGCGGTCTGCGCGCGGCGGTTGCGCTCCTGCTCCTGCGCGGTGAACGACTCGAACGTCACGCCCTTGGGCTGGATGTTGTTCTTCTGCGCGAGCTGCGCCTTCGCGAGCTCGTACTGCGCCTCGCGCCAGTACATGTTCTCCTGCGTGTAGCGCCACCACTTCTTCAGGTAGCCGCGATATGCCTCGTAGTACTTGACGCGCGCGTCGGCGGCCTTGACCGCGAGCTCGGCGCCGCGCAGCTGCTTCTGCGCATCGTTCATCTTGTTCGTGTCACCCGACGCATCGGCGCTTTTCTTGTTGCTCGCCGCCGAGTCCTGCTCGAGCTTCGCCTTCTGGCGATCGTTGCGCACGACCGTCAGCTGCTGCGTCATCTGGTTGTAGTCAGCCTCGGCCTTCGCGTTCTCCATCTTCGCGACCGACCAGTCGTTCTGCGTCTGCACGACCGATTGCTTCTGATCGAGGCCGATCTGCGCGATGTACATGTCGTCGAAGTGCTTGCCGAGCGGGCCCGGCGGTGAATCGGACGGTCCACCACAAGCAGCGAGAGCGAGTACACCGATCACCAAGATCTTCGAGAGAGCACCCATAGGTGGGCCCGAGCCTACTACGGCCCATCCCGGCGAGCTACCATCTACGCCGATGACTGCGTTGCTCGCCGTCGATGTGGGAAACACCAACACCGTGCTCGGGGTGTTTCGGGAGAGCGGCGAGCTCGCAGCGCACTGGCGGATCCAGACCGTGGCCGCGCGGACCTCGGACGAGTACGCGGTGCTGCTGAAGACGCTCCTCGACATGGAAGGCTTTCCGTGGCGGTCGATCGACGCGGGCATCATCTCGTCCGTCGTGCCGCCCGCGGTGTTCGGCCTCCAGCGGTTCTTCAAGACGATCACCGGCGCGCCCGCGCTCGTCGTCGGCCCCGGGATCAAGACCGGGATGCCGATCCTGTACGAGAACCCGCGCGAGGTCGGCGCCGATCGGATCGTCAACGCGGTCGCGGCGTACGACGAGCTCAAGGCGGGCTGCATCGTCGTCGACTTCGGCACTGCGACGACGTGGGATGTCGTCAACCCGAAGGGCGAGTACATGGGCGGCGTGATCGCGCCCGGGATCCAGATCAGCTCCGAGGCGCTGTACGAGCACGCGGCGAAGCTGCCGCGCGTCGAGCTCGCGCGGCCCGGCAAGGTCGTCGCGCGCAACACCGTCGCGTCGATGCAGGCCGGCCTCGTCTATGGCTACGCCGGCATGGTCGACGCGCTCGTCGAGCGGATCCGCGCCGAGGTCGAGTTTCCCGCGCGCTGCATCGCGACCGGCGGGCTCGCGCCGCTGATCGCGACCGAGACCCGCACGATCGAGGCGACCGACGACCTGCTGACGCTCAAGGGCCTCAAGATCCTCTACCACCGCAACGTCTCATGATCCCGCACACGCCCCTCGATCCCGTGCAGCTGTCGCCGGCTGCCAAGCGCGCGCTCGGTCCCGGTCCGGGCAAGCTGATGGCCGCGCGCGGCCTGATGCCGCTGCCGCCCGGCGATCAGGTCGCGGTGCTCTATCAGCTCTCGATCGATGGCGACGCGAACATCGTGCAGTTCGCGCGCGCGACCGCCGCCGGGCTGCCAGACAAGCTGCTCGCCGGCACGCTGTCCGATCCGGGCAACGATCCGCGCGTCCTCGATCTGTTCGCCGAGCTCGCCGCGGACAAGCCGGCGGTGTTCGACGCGATCGTGCTGAATCCGGTCGTCGCCGACGAGACGATCGCGACGCTCGCGACCCGCGCGGGCTCGCGCGAGGTCGACCTGATCGCCGAGAACGAGCAGCGCCTGCTGCGCCACCCCGCGATCATCGCCGCGATGTACATGAACCGGCGCGCGCGGATGTCGACGATCGATCGCGTCGTCGAGCTCGCGGTGCGCAACCACGTGCGCGTGCCGGGGCTCGCGGCGTGGGACGAGGTCGCGCGCGCGCTCACCGGATCGATGAACACCGGCTCGGTCGACGACGCGGTGTTCGAGAACCTCGTCACGCCGCGCGACGACACCGCGCTGACCCACGGCGACGCCGATCAGGTATTGCCCGAGGACGCGGCGGAGCAGCCGGCGGTCCAGGACAACCGGCGCATCCCGTTCCGCGAGCTCACGGTGCCGCAGAAGATCCGCGCCGCGACGCTCGGCGACGCGTTCATCCGGTCCGAGGCGATCCGAGATCCCTTGCGGATGGTGCAGATGGCCGCGATCAAGTCGCCCGGGGTCACCGAGGTCGAGGCGTCGCGCTATGCCAGTAACCAGGCGCTGTCCGAAGACGTAATCCGCTACATCGCGGCCCGGCGCGAATGGACCAAGATGTACGGGATCAAGGTATCGCTGTGCCGCAACCCGAAAGCTCCGATCGCCGAGACGACGCGCCTGCTGCCGTTCCTGCGCGACAAGGATCTGCAGAACATCGTCAAGTCCAAGGGCGTGCCGTCCGCGGTCGTGGCGCAGGCGCGCAAGCTGATGATGCAGCGCCGCGGCGGCGGCAAGTGAGCGACGCCGCGCCGCCGGACGCCGCCGCGCCGAGCTTCGTGACCCGGCTCGGGCTCGCGGTCGCGCGGCCGCGGTGGGCGCTCGCGATCGCTGGTGATCGCGCGGCCGCCGGACGCTCCGGTACCGACTTCGTCGCGGTGATGCTCGTGCTGCTGCTCGCGACCCAGCTGCGCGGCATCGTCGGCTCGGTGTGGCTTGGCGCGGTCGTCGACGCCTCGCTCGGGCTGCGCGCGCTGACCCACATCCTGACGCGCGCGCTGACGCTCGACCTCGGCTTTCTCGTGATCGGCGCGCTGCTGCTGTTCGCGGTCGCCGGCGCCAAGCGCAACCTCGGTCGCGCATTCGACCTCGCGTGCGTCGCCGCGCTGCCGCTGCTGCTCGTCGATCTCGGCGCGACGGTGATCGTGCGCGCGCTCGATGTCGAGGTCCCGCCGCCGCTCGGCTGGGCGCTCGCCGCCGGCTCGTGGGCGTGGACCGGCGCGCTGCTCGCGCTCGCGTCGCGCACCGCGCGCGTCGCGCCGCAGCGCAAGATCGTGGTCGCTCCGCCGGTCGCGGTCGTCGGCAAGCGAGCGGGGTGGGGCGTGCTCGCGGTCGCGATGATCGGGATCGCGGTGCAGGCGTCGTGGATCCTGCGGTTTCACGAGGCGCTGCGGCCCGTCGAGGCCGGGCAGGAGGCGCCGCCGATCGTGCTGCCCGCGATCGAGGCCGGCGGCACGCTCGGTGCGCCGGTGTCGCTCGCCGCGAGCCGCGGCCAGATCGTCGTCGTCGATTTCTGGGCGACCTGGTGCAAGCCGTGCCTGGAGGCGCTGCCTCGGCTCGAGGCGCTGCATCGCCGGCCCGATGTCGTGGTGCTCGCGGTCAACCTCGACGACCCCGAGGCGGCGCGCGCGATGTTCGATCAGGCTCACTTCACGATGCAGCTCGTCGCCGATGATGGCCAGGCGAGCGAGCGCTACGCGGTGACCTCGATCCCTCACACGGTCGTGATCGATCGCGAGGGCCACGTCGTGCGCGTCGCGCGCGGTGCGGTCGGCGATCTCGCGGCGACGATCGACGGGCTGGAGCAGATCCGGAAGTAGTTATCGAAGGGCCGGCCGTGCTAGTAAGACGCAAATGGCCAGCCTGGTCTGCGCCACGTGCCGCAAGCTGATTCCACCGGGGACATCGGCCGTCCGTTGCACGGTGGCCTCGTGCAACACCGGTCGTCTGAAGCTGCGGTTCTGCACCGTTGGCTGCTGGGAGAAACACGTACCGACGGCACGCCACCGCAAGGCGGCTTACACGATCGAGGTTCAGGATAGGTCCGAGTAGTCGCGACTTTTGCGCCAACGCGACCGCTTGCCCACATGTGCATTTTGCGAGCGGTTTCACGCGCATGATATTTTTTGTCGCGTGCGACTGGGGACGTGCATCGTGCTCGAGCTCGCCGTGGCTGCGGGGGCAGTCGGCGGCGTCTCGATCGGCGTCTCGACGGTCGCGACCCACGCCGGCGATTACCTCGCGGCGCGCGAGGCCGACGCGGCGACGCTCGCCGATCCGCCAGACCGCCTCGAGCAGCCGCAGCCGCTGCCGCGCTCGCACCTGCCGCTGACGTTTGTCGTCGCCCAGGACAACGTGTACGGCGCGCCGGATGCCGAGCTGCTCGCGCCGCTCGGGACGTCGCGGATCACCGGGATGAAGCTCAACCGCGGCGGCACCTCGCTGTCGATCCGCGTCGACTTCGCGACCGGCGGCCGCGCGTCGTTCAAGCCCGAGCAGATCCATCCGCAGTCGGACCCGCGGCGCGAGATCGCGGCGTTCAAGATCGATCGCCTGCTCGGCATCGGTCACGTGCCGCCGGCGAAGGAGACCGAGCTGCCGCTGCAGGAGCTGCTCGATGCCGCCGAGCCCGGCTTTCGCGCGTACATCACATCGCGCGTGCTCGACGAGGCGACGATCCGCGACGGCAAGCTGCGCGGCGAGCTGTCGTGGTGGATCCCCGACATCAAGCTCGCGAAGATCGGCAACCATCGCGTCGACGAGCACGATGGCCGCGACATCTGGACCACCTACTTGCAGGTGGGCGCGCGTATCCCACCTGGGATGCGCGACATGCTCGCGCAGCTCTCCGCGCTGATCCTGTTCGACGTGCTCATCGATAACGCCGACCGCTGGACAGGTTCGAACACCGAGATGTCGCCAGACGGTAAGATTCTGTACTTCATGGACAACACGCTCTCGTTCTCGATCATGAAGTTCGGGCACGAGCACAACGCCGGCGCGATGCGGCGGATCCAGGTGTTTCCGCGCAAGCTCGTCCAGCGGCTGCGCGAGCTGACGCTCGAGCAGGTCCAGAAGACGCTCGAGACCGACCCGAACAGCAAGCTCGGTCCGCTGCTGCGTCCCGAGGAGATCAGTGCGATCATCGCGCGACGCGACAACATGCTGCGCTACATCGATCAGCTGATCGAGCGCTACGGTGAAGACGCGGTGCTGGCCTTCCCATGACGACATGCCCGACGTGCAACAAGCCGGTCGATCCGCTCCGCGCGCGGTCGGTCGGCGTCCGTGACGGCAAGGTCGTCGCGTACTGCAGCGCCGAATGCGCACGCGCCGCGGAATCCAAGCCGACCGTGATGCCGGCGACGCCGAGCGCGCCGACCGCGAAGATCGAAAAGCCGGTCGCGAAGCCGGTCGACAAGCACGACAGCGGCCCCGTGATCGAGATCCTGCACGAGCCCGCATCCGGCGTCGTGACGAGCGCGCGCGACGAGCGCGTGCCGACCGCGCCGGTCGTGGCCGCGTCCGACGACGACGACGAAGACGAAGAAGAAGACGACGACGAGCACGACGACGATCGTGACGACGACGAGCCCGAGCCGGCGCGCAGCGACCAGCCGATCGCGACGCCGACCGAGGTCAGCGACGCCGCCGCGCTCGCGGCCGATCCATCCGCGAAGAAGCCGGGCAAGGTCACGCTGACGCGCCGGCGCGACAGCGCGAACGCGAAGGCCGCATGGGACTGGCTCGACGACGAGCCCGCCGAGGTCCGGCCGTCGACCGATACCGACGTTCGCAGCAAGTCGCGCGGCGTCGTGCTGACGCTGCTGCTGCTCGCGCTGCTCGGTGGCGGCGGCTTCCTCGTCTACAAGTACGTCTATCTCGAGCGCATCAACGCCGCGACGAAGGTCCCGACGAAGGTCGGGATGACCGAGCAGCCACCGACGATGGATCCGGTGACGAAGCCGGTCGCCGAGGCCGACGCCGCCGCGGTCGCGCCGGTCGATGCGCTGACGGTCACCGGCGCGCTCGACCGTGCGCGCGAGGTCCTGCGCGGCTACCTCGGCTCGAAGTCGCCACGCGTCCAGCGCATGGCGGCGATGGCGCTGTCGCGCACCGGCGATCACGACGCGATCGAGGTGCTCGCGTCCGAGCTCGCGTCGGACAAGACCGACGCGTCGGCAAAGCCCGAGCTCGCGTTCGCGCTCGGCCGGGCGGGGGACAAGCGCGGGATCGCGGCGCTGACGTCGATGCTCGGCTCGAGCCGGCGCGACGACAAGCTCGCCGCGGGCCGGCTGCTCGTCCGGCTGAACCACAAGGACGAGCGCGCGATCGACACGCTCGCGAACTACCTCGAGGTCCAGCAGCACCGGCTGTCGGTCGCCGAGGCGCTCGCGACGGTGAAGGAGCCGCGCGCACTCAAGGTGCTCGATCAGATCCGTGCCGACGACAAGGCGAGCCCCGACGAGAAGGCGCGTGCGGTGATCGCGCTCGGCATGGCGGGCAAGCAGGAGGTCGCGGCCGAGCTGCGGCCGCTGCTCGACGATCCGCGGTTCAACGCGTTCGCCGCCGAGTCGCTCGCGGTGCTGCACGACGAAGCCGCGCGGCCGGTGCTGAAGAAGCAGCTCGACGTGCCGTCGCTGCGCGTCGGCGCGGCACGCGCGCTCAAGCGTCTCGATCCCGAGCTCGATCCGATGCTCTATCTCGAGGGTCTCGCCGGCGCGCTCGGGACCGCGACCGATCCGGCGAAGAACGTCAAGGACACCGAGCAGATCCAGCTCGCGGAGACGATCCTCGTGATCGCCGGGCCCGCCAGCTGGTCGGAGATCATGTGACTCCCCAGCTGCCGGTCGCGCGCCTGCGTCCGCTCGCCGGACAGCCTGACGAGGTCGGCTCGCCGGCCGCGCTGCGCCGTGACCTGCGGCTGTTCTACCTGTTCCGCCTGCTCGCGACCTCGTACCTCTACATCCCGATCTTCATCCTGTTCCAGGCCGATCGAGGGCTGACCCACGGCGATCGGTTGACGCTCGCCGCGATCTACAGCGCGGTGATCGTCCTCGTCGAGGTGCCGACCGGCGTGCTCGCGGATCGCTTCGGTCGCCGGCGCTCGATGCTGCTCGGTGCGATCGCGATGGTCGCGTCGTGCGTGATCGCGATCCAGGCGCACGCATTCTCGACGTTCGTGATCGCCGAAGCGCTCGGCGCGCTGTCGATCGCGCTGTGCTCGGGCGCGGACAGCGCGTACCTCTACGACCTGCTCGCGAGCCACGACCGCGGCCACGAGTATCCGCGCCGCGAGTCGGCGGCGAGCGCGTGGCACCTCGTCGGCAGCGCGATCGCGTTCGCCGGTGGTGGCCGGCTCGCCGCGATCGACCTGTCGCTGCCGTACCTCGTGACCGCGGCGGTCGCCGCGATCGCGGCGGTCGTCGCGTGCTTGCTGCGCGAGGATCCGCCGACGCGTCACCACGCGCGGATCCCGGCGATCGAGGCGCTCGCGGTGTGGGCACGCGGCACCGTCGACGCGCTCGCGGCGGTCGCTCGCCGGCAGCGGCTCGCCTGGCTCGTCGGCTACTCGGCGGTCGTGTTCGTGCTGCTGCGCGTGACCGTGTACGTCTATCAGCCGTACCTCGCGGAGCGTGGGCTCGACACGATCGAGATCGGCGACCTGTTCGCCGCGGGCTACGTCGTCGGCGCGCTCGCCGCGTTCCGTACCTACCGGCTGCGCGCGTGGGCCGGCGACGAGCGGCTGCTGTGGACGCTGATCGGCGTGCTCGCTGTCAGCTTCGTCGGGCTCGCGAGCGCTGCGCGCGGACCGTGGATGCTCGGCCTGTTGCTCGTGCAGGCGCTCGCGAACGGCGTGTACTCGCCGCTCACGAAGCCGCTGCTCAACCGCGAGATCGAGGACTCGAGCCAGCGCGCGGCGATCCTGTCGGTCGAGTCGATGGGACGGCGTGCCGTGATGGGCGGGTTCGCGCTGTTCGTGGCGCTGCACGGCGAGACCGATCAGATGATGCTGTGCGGGATCGTCGGGCTCGGCGGCCTGGTCATCCTCGCCATTGCCCGGGTGGTCGTCCCCGCGACACCACCGGCCCCCAGCCCGTAAACGGGCCATTGACAGAGCGGGAGCGGGCGATCAGACTGCCCCGCTCCATGGCGACCCGACGCTCGAAGCCCGACGCTGCCCCCGCAGGCAAGCGCATCTACTTCGTGTCGCTCGGCTGTCCGAAAAACCAGGTCGATACCGAGCTGATGCTCGGCCAGGTCGAGGCCGCGGGACACTCGCTCGTCGAGGCGCCCGAGGGCGCGGACGTCATCGTCGTCAACACGTGCGCGTTCATCGACGCCGCCAAGGAAGAGAGCGTCGACACCATCCTCGAGATGGCGCAGCACAAGGGCAAGACCGGCAAGCTGGTCGTCACCGGCTGCCTCGCGCAGCGCTACGCCGACGATCTCGCGAAGGACATCCCCGAGATCGATCACATCTTCGGCTCGGCGGATTTCCAGCAGCTGTCGAGCGCGCTCGCGCCGGCGGCGGTCGCGAAGCTGCCGTCGGGTGCGCCGAAGAAGCAGAAGCGTGCGCTGCCGGTGATCCAGGTCTCGGAGACGCCGAGCTACATCTACGATCACGAGGCGCCGCGCGTCCGGATCGGCGCGCGCCACTCCGCGTACGTCAAGGTCGCCGAGGGCTGCGACCGGCCGTGCTCGTTCTGCATCATCCCGAAGCTGCGCGGCCCGCAACGCAGCCGGCGGATCGAGGACATCGTCGCCGAGGCGCGCCAGCTCGCGGCCGACGGCGTGGTCGAGGTCAACCTGATCGCGCAGGACCTCACGCGCTACGGCTGGGACCAGGGCAGCTCGCCCGAGTCGCGGCAAACGCTCGCCCAGCTGCTGCGCGCGCTCGGCCAGATCGACGAGCTCGCGTGGATCCGGCTCCACTACACGTTCCCGAGCGCGTTCGACGACGAGCTGATCGACGCGATCGCGAGCGAGCCGAAGGTCGTGAAGTACATCGATGTCCCGCTCCAGCACATCAGCGATCCGATGCTGAAGCGGATGCGGCGCGGCCACTCGAGCCGGGTCACGCGCGAGCTCGTCTCGAAGCTGCGCGCGCGGATCGACGACGTCGTGTTGCGCACGACCTTCATCGTCGGCCACCCGGGCGAGACGCAAGCAGAGTTCGACGAGCTGTGCGAGTTCGTCGCGGAGTCGAAGTTCGACCGCGCGGGCGCGTTCACGTACTCGGTCGAGCCCGGCACGACGTCCGCGATGCTGCCCCATCGCGTCGATGCGGCGGTCGCCGCCGAGCGCCAGCAGCAGCTGATGGAGATCCAGCGCCAGATCAGCCGCGCGCGCCACGAGGCGATGGTCGGCCAGGAGCTGACGGTGCTCGTCGAGGGCGTGTCGTCGGAGACCGAGTACCTGCTCGAGGGCCGGTGGTACGGCCAGGCGCCCGGCATCGACGGCGTGACGTACCTTGCCGACGGCCAGGTGCCGGCGGGCTCGCTCGTGCGGGCGCGCGTCACGCAGGCGAGCGACTACGATCTCGCGGCGTCGCTCGAGATCTAGTCAGGCGACCTCGCCCATCATCATCTCGATCGGGCCGTCGTACTCCTCGAGCGCGGACTCGCGGTTCAGCGACGCGCAGAACGCGACGCACTCGCCGCGGCGGCCCAGGCGCCGCACCTGATCGAGATCGGTGCAGAAGTACACGTTGCGCCGGCACGTGCCACAGAACCGGACGTCCGGCGCATCGGTGCTCGTGAGCGACTCCCAGCGCTTCGGGCACTGGAACTTGAAGTCGACGCTGCACCTGTCGATCGGGACGCGGCTCACGACCGCGCGCCACTCCGGCGACAGCCGCGCTGCCGCCTGACGGATCGCGAACCACTGCTCGGCCGTGCGCTCGTCTGCCGGCTCGAGCTGGGCGCGGACGAACTCGGCCTTGCGATGGGCATCGCGCTGCTCGAGCCAGTCCGCGTAGACCATCCGCATCGCGGGGTCGTCGGGGTGATCGCGGATGTCGAGCACGAACCGCTGCTCGACCGGCGTGTGCGGATCGTCGCGCGTCGGCTCCTCGGCGAACCACTCCGACGTCGGCTCGTCATCGGACCATCGCGCGTCTCGCGGCGCGTCCCGAGGGAGCACGTGCTTGCCGATCGCCATGCAATCGAGTCTGTCACGCCTCGAGCCGGCGCACCCGCAAAACTCCGACGACGGTCCAGATCGCGGCAATCACGGCGATCGCGATCACCGAGTGCGATGCGGTTTCCGTCGCCTTGCCGAGCACATCGGCGATCACGCGCACGTGGTACGTGACGCTGAGGTTGCGGATCGACGCCGGCATCGCACCGAGCGGCAGGTCGAGGAACAGCATGTAGCAGATCGTCACCGCCATCGCGTAGCGCGGCACGAGCACGCCGAGCGTCGCCGCGATCATCGACAGCGCGATCGCACCGAGCGCGAGCGCGACATCGCTGCGCAGCTCGGGCAGCGTGCCGACGCCGGCGAGCACGGCGGCCGACCAGCTCGCGAGCGACAGCGCGCAGATGATCGGCGCGAGCGCGACGAGCTTGCCGGCGACGATCGACCACCGCGGGATCGGCCGCGACCACAGATAGGTCGTCGTGCGGTCCTCGATCTCCTCGCCGATCGACGACGCGATGAACAGCGCCGGCAGCACCGCGAGCACGAGCTGCTCGAACGCGAGCACGTCGACGAGCACGCCGTGCTCCGAGCGGCCGCGCGCGTGCAGCAGGTACGCGAAGCCGACCGGCAGCACGGCGATCGCCACGCTCACCCACAGCGCGCGTCCGCGCACGAGCCGGCGCAGCGTCACGGCGGCGATCGTCCAGGTCGTCGCGAGCGCGGTCACACGCGGCCTCCGGTCAGGTACTCGAACACCGCGCCGAGGTTGTTGTCCGGCGAGCCGAGCGCGCTCACCGCGATGCCGCGCTCGAGGATCGCCGCCGCGAGCTGGTCGTAGCAGCGGTCGGGATCCGCGGTCTCGATCAGCACCGCGCTGCGCTCGAAGCCGATCCGCGACACGTGATCCTGCTCGGCGAGCGCCGCCGCGAGCACGCGAGGCCGATCGCACTCGACACGGATCCGGTGCGGATGGCGATCGATCAGGTTGCGGATCTCGTAGATGTCGCCCTCGGCGAGGACCTGGCCGCGGTGGATCACGAGGATGTCGGACGTCAGCGCCTCGATCTCGTAGAGCACGTGGCTCGACACCACGATCGTCTTGCCGGCAGCGCCGAGCTGCTTGATGCGCTCCACGATCTCGACGCGCGCGATCGGATCGACGCCGGTCAGCGGCTCGTCGAGCAGCAGGAAGTCGGGATCGTGCGCGATCGCGGTCGCGAGCTTCGTGCGCTGCCGCATCCCCTTCGAGAAGCCACGGACGCGGCGGTGCATCGCGGCCGTCATCCCGACCTCGGCGAGCGCGCGCTCCGCGGTGCCGCCCGGATCGCGGTCGACGCCGGCGAGCTTCGCCATCGCGGTCACGAGCTCGAGCGCGGTCAGCTCGTCCCACGTCTTCTCGTGCTCCGGCGCGTAGCCGATGCGGCGCCGCACGTCGACGTCGGCGAACGGATCCTTGCCGAACACCGTCAGCGAGCCGCGCGACGGCCGCAACAGGCCGGCCATCATCTTCATCAGCGTCGACTTGCCAGCGCCGTTTGGACCGAGCAGGCCGATGATGCCGCCGTCGAGCCGCCAGCTGATATCGGAGATGCCGAGCACCTGGCCGTACCACTTGCTCGCGTGATCGACGACGACGACGCTCACGACGCGCCTCCGACGCCGGACGCGTGCGCGCGCCGGACCTGGAACACGAGGATCGCGATCGCGAGCGCGACGTGCGCGCCGAGCGAGCCGAGCGCGGCCTCGACCGGGATCTGCGGATCGCTGCCGCGAAACCGCAGATCGAACAGCGCGTACGCGACCGCCTGCACCGCACGCGGCAGATCGAGCGCCGCGAGCTCCGGCGAGGCGACGTGGCCGAGCGCGAACGCCATCGCACCGAAGATCAGGTAGTACGCGGCCCACAGCGCGAGCGCGTGGCGGCGGTTCGGCAGCAGCGCCGAGAACCCGAGCGGGACCGCGGCATACGCGAGCGTGGCGCACGCGCCGATCGCGAGCGTCTTCGGCACGATCGGCAGGAGCTCGATCAGCTGATCGGTCGTATCCGCGACGCCGAGCCGCAGCAGCGCGAGCACGAGCGGGCCCGCCGCGACGACGAGCGCGACGAGCGTCGCGACGCCGACGAGCTTGCCGAGCACGTAGTGCCGCGGTCGCACCGAGCGCGCGAAGTAGAACGTGAACGCACCGCTCTGGACGTCGGACGCGACGATCGTCGCGCTGATCGTGAGGCTCGCGACGAAGCCGGCGCGACAGAACCAGATGATCGACTCCGGCAGCACGGTGTCGATCAGCTGCTGGACGAGCGACTGCGCGCGCCCGAGGCTCGACTTCTTGTCGCTCGCGAACATCATCATCCCGCCGGCGATGCACGTCGTGATCACCGCGAGCCCGAGCGCGGCCTTGAACCGCCACCACGTCTTCCACGCGTGCGAGAGCTGGTGCCGCGCGATCACGCGCCACCGCGTCGCGGCAGCGCGCCGGCTGCCGGCGTAGCGCTTGTAGCCGAGATCGTAGATCGCGCCGGGCCGCTTCACGTCCGGACCTCGCCGCCGTTGCCGATGATCCGCAGGAACGCCGCCTCGACGGTCTCGCGTCGCGCCGCGATCCCCCGCACCTGGATCCCAACGTCACGCGCGCGCTCGAACACGAGCTGCGAGCTCGCGTCGGCGGGCAGATCGACGTGGAGCGCGACCGGCGACGTCACCTTGCAGGTCGCGCCGGCGTCGGCGAGCGCGGTCGCGAGCCGCTCGGCATCGGCCTTGACCTCGACGACGATCGCGGTCGCCACGCCGCGCACGCCGCGCAGCTCGTCGATCGTGCCGGAGAACCGGACCTGACCCTGATGCATGATCACGGCGTGGTCGCACACGCGCTCGACGTCGGGCAGCAGGTGTGTCGACAGCACGATCGCGCAGCCGCGGCGCGCGGGCAGATCGAGCACGAGCTCGAGCATCTCGTCGCGCGAGCGCGGATCGAGCCCGTTCGTCGGCTCGTCGAGGAACAGCAGCTCGGGATCGTGGACGAGCGCCTGCGCGAGCTTCACGCGCTGCTTCATGCCGGTCGAGTAGCCATCGATCGGCTGGTAGCGCTTCTCCTCGAGCCCGGCGTAGTACAGCGCCGCGTGGGCGCGCTGCATCGCCTCGGTGCGCGGCAGCCCGGACAGCTCGCCGGCGTACGTGCACTGCTCGACCGCGGACAGCCCGGCCAGAAACGCCTCCTGCTCGGGCATGTAGCCGACGCGATCGCGGATCTCGCTGCCGTGCGTACGCGCGGCCAGCCCGAGCACCTGCGCGTCGCCGTCGAACGGGATCAGGCCGAGCAGGCACTTGAGCAGCGTCGACTTGCCCGCGCCGTTCGGGCCGAGCAGGCCGATGATCTTGCCGTCGATCGACGCGTCGAGATCCGACAGCGCGACGATCTCGCCGTAGCGCTTCGTCACATGGGCGAGCGTGATCAAGGCGCGGTCGGTCATCAGCGATCGAGCACTTCGAGCGTGATCGGCACGACGCCGGCCTCGACCATGCCGAGGATCTCGGCCGCGCGCTCCGAGACGTCGATGATGCGCTCGCGCCGCTTGCCGTACGGACCGCGGTCGTTGATCCGCAGGATCACGCTCTTGCCGTTGCGCGTGTTCGTGACCCGGACCCGCGTGTTCATCGGCAGCGTGCGGTGGGCCGCGGTCAGCGCGCGCTTGTTGTAGCGCTCGCCCGACGCGGTCGGCCCGCCGTGATGGCCGCCGCCGTACCACGTCGCGTAGCCGTGAATGACCTTGCTCGGCTCGGTGACCGCGACGCGCTTGGGCTTACCGCCGCACGCGGTGATGACGATGCCCGCGCACGCGAGCACGATCAGCCACCTCAGCGCGAGCACCCCGCCCCCAACGCCCGCCCTGCCTTGTCGAGCGCGGCCTTGCGCAGCTCGTGCCCGGTCGGTCCGTCGCCGAGCTTCTTGCGCAGTGCCTCGCCGTGTCCCGGCCCGAGCACGTCGCGCAGGTACGCCTCGTACTGGAACGTGTCGCTGTGCTCCTTCGTGTGGCACTGCGTCGCGCACAGATCGAGCGGTGGGTTGCGGATCACCGCCGGTGGCTTCTCCTCGCCGCCCTTCGCGACGTGGATCGACGACGGCCCGTGGCAGGTCTCGCACTGGACATCGCGCAGCGGCTCGTTGAACGCGAGGTTCGAGCCGCCGGGCTTGTCCCAGCCGGTGACGTGGCAGTTGATGCAATCGAAGTCGAACTGCTGGCCGCGCTTGACGAGCGTCTCCCACGCGTGCGCGTGGCGCGTCGTCTTCCAGAACTCGACCGCGTCCGAGTGGCAGTCGTCGCACGTCGCGGCGCCGACGTAGCCGGCCTGGCCCTTCGGCGGAGGCGGCGGCTTCTTGCCCGCAGCCGCCTTGACGTTCGCCTCGCCGGCCTGGCGATAGAACACGGTGACGCGGTCGTCGACCGAAGGCGAGCACGCGAGCTGCTTGTTGATCCGGACCTGCTGCAGCGTGAAGTAACTGCCGGCCGCGGGAATCGCGAGCGGCTTGGCCTTGAGCTGGTCGCGATCGGCGACGAGCTGCGCGCGCTCGGCTTGCTTCTGCTTGACGAACGCCGGGTCCGCGGACGCGTCGTCCTTGAACCGCGCGAGATCGGCGTCGAGCTCGGCGATCTGGCGGTCGTAGCCGGCGATCTTCGCGTTCGCGACGGCCGGGCCGATCGCGTCGACGAGGCCGGTGCCATCGCGCAGCGTGATGTCGATCCGCGACACGATCTGGCCGCGGTTCGCCGGCACGACGAGCCACGCGCCGTTGACCTTCTGCGCCTCGATGTCGACGCGCTCGGGCTCGGGCTGGTTGATGCCGAGGCCGGCGACCGCGATGTCGATGTTGCCGATGTCGCGCACGAGCTTCGCCGCGTCCTTCTTCGTCGGCGCCTGGATCATCGCGATCACGACGCGCGCGCCCTTGCCGCGCAGCTCGCCGACCGCGGTCTTGCCAGCCGTGACCGGATCGGTGACCGCAAGCGTGGGCACCGCGCCGTCGGCGACGAGCCCGAACATGCCGACCTTCGCGCCACCGACCTCGACGATCGCGGGCGGAGCGGTCTCGATCCCGGCGCCCTTCGCGACGTTCGCGGCCTGCCGCGGCACGCGGATCTTCGCCGGGCCCTTCACCAGATCGGCGGGCCCGAGGCCGAGCGCACCGACCGCGAGCTCCTCCTTGTACGTCTGGACGAGCAGGTCGGCCTTGAGCTCCTCCTGCGCGTCGAGGTGCGGCGGTACGGGATTCTTGGAGTAGAGCAGGGACCCGGCATCGACGAACAGCGTCGGGCCCGCGGCGCGCGCGTCCTGGACGAGCTTCGCGGTCCGCGCGATGTCGCCGAGCGGGTCGCTCGTGCAGCCGCACGGCCCGATCTGGCCGCGAACCTCGGCGAGCGCGAACACGGTCAGCGTCGGCTTGCCGGGCGGATCGACGGCCGCGCTCCCCGAACCTCCGTTTTTCACGTCGGATTTGGAGCAGCAGGCAGCGGCGATCAGCAGGCCTGGGAGCAGGCCCAACCGCGCGTTCCGGCGGTGCATCCCGCTGGATATAGCACGGTTGACAGCCCCTACATGCCTGGGTAGATTGCCGCGCTCTCGAGTCTGTCCGAAGAGGATCTACATGGCTGTCGCGATTCGTTTCTCCCGTCAGGGTAAGAAGAAGTCCCCGTTCTACCGCATCGTGGCGGCCGACAAGCGCAAGGCGCGTGACGGCAAGTTCATCGAGCTGCTCGGCACCTATCATCCGACGACGAAGGTGTTGAAGCTCGACCAGGAACGCTACGAGAAGTGGATCAAGGTCGGCGCGCAGCCGAGCGGCACGCTCGCTGCGATCGTCCGGCGCACCACGCGCGCTGCGGCCAAGCCGGCCACCTGATTCGCATGCCGAACGATCGTCCCTATGATGGCGATGCCGGGCCCGACCTGGCGGAGCTGATCCGGTACATGGCGGTCAACCTCGTCGACAAGCCCGATGAAGTTCGGGTCGAGCTCGTCGAGGAGCGCACCGCGAACGTCTACGAGCTCGAGGTCGCGGAAGCGGATCTCGGCAAGGTCATCGGCCGCGGCGGCAAGACTGCCCGCGCGCTGCGCACCGTCGTCCAGGCGGTCGCGCCCCGGTCCCGCAAGCGTACGCTGGTCGAGATCCTCGAATAAGCGGAGGCGATCGACGCCATGCGCGGCGATCCTCACGTCGAGATCGGCGGCATCGCGCGCGCCCACGGCATTCGCGGCGAGGTCGCGATCGTCACCCACGATCCGGCATCGACGGTGCTCGCGACGGCGGCGAGCGTGATCGTCGGTGGTGTCGAGCGCAAGCTGCTCGCCGCCCGCAACACGCAGAAGGGCTGGCTCGTCCAGCTCGACGGCGTCGCGACCCGCAACGACGCCGAGGCGCTGCGCGGCCAGCCGGTGCTCGTCGCTCGCGAGGCGCTCGGGCTCGACGATGACGACATCCTGCTCGACGATCTGATCGGCTGTCGGGTCGTCCGCGCGGACGGCCAGCCGTGGGGTGAGATCACGGCGATCGACGCCGGTCCGGGGCAAGATCGGATCGTGATCCACGACGGCGACATCGAGCGCCTGCTGCCGCTCGTCGACGAGTACGTCACGGCCATCGACCTCGCCGCGGGCGTGGTCACCGTCGATCCACCGGACGGGCTGCCCGAGGAGCGGGTCGTCCGCAAGCCATGAAGTTCACGGTCGTCACGATCCTGCCCGAGCTGATCGAGCCCGCGCTGACCGCCGGCGTCGTCGGCCGCGCGCGCGAGGCGGGCACGATCACGGTCGACACGATCAACCCGCGCGACTTCACGACCGATCGCCACCGCACCGTCGACGACACGCCGTACGGCGGCGGCCCCGGCATGGTCATGAAGCCCGAGCCCTGGGGCGAGGCGCTCGACGCGATCACCGCGGATGCCGCCTCCCGGCCGGTCATCATCTTCCCTTCGCCTGCGGGAGAGGTCTTCACGCAGGCGAAGGCGCGCGAACTCGCCGAGCGCGAGCACCTCGTCTTCGGCTGCGGGCGGTACGAGGGAATCGACGAGCGCGTGTTCGCGCATGCCGCCGAGGTGGGCGAGGTGCGTCTGATCACCCTCGGCGACTACGTGCTCAACGGCGGAGAGGTTGCGGCGATGGCGATGATCGAGGCGATCGCGCGACTCATCCCGGGCGTCGTGGGAAACCCCGAGAGCCTGGTCGAGGAGTCGCACGAGGACGGACTGCTCGAGTACCCGTCGTACACCAAGCCCGCCACCTGGCGCGGACGCGAAGTGCCGCCCGTGCTCCTGAGCGGCAATCACGGCGCCATCGCCGCCTGGCGGTTCGAGCAGCAGCTCGAGCGCACCCGCGCCCGGCGGCCCGACCTGCTGCCGTCCGACCTCGACGGGGCATCCTAGCCCCGACGCGACGGCCGCTGCGCACCCGGATCGGCCCAGTAATCTGGGAACCCCGGTCGATCGGGTCCGAACGATCGACCTCATGATGGA
>DASTLB010000094.1:0-125199 GCA_035715365.1 Kofleriaceae bacterium
CTTCGACGTACCGTCGGTCCACCACGTGTCGGCGGAAGCGAGCGCGGCCTCGCGTGCACGATAAAGCTCGCGCACCACCGCATCGATGTGAACGCGATCGAGATCGAGCGCGCGCAGCTGCGTCGCGGCTTCCTTCGCACAAGCAGCGAGCTTCTTGACGAGCTTCGGCTCCTTGCGCGCCTTCTTCGTGGCGAGCATGTCCTCGACGAGCTTCTCGAGCTTGGGGAACTTCGCCGGCTGCTCGAGGTTCGGCTCGACGAGCGCGAGCACGTGCTTGACGATCTCCGGACGCGAGAGCACACGCTCCCACGTCATGATCTCGGTGTCCTCGATGCCCTGCGAGAGCTCGCGCTCGTCCTCGGGCGACAGCAGCTCGTGCTCCGCGAGCTGGCGGAAGTACGCGGCGAGGTGATCGTCGGCATCCGGGGCACGCACCGGGCGCTGTGCCGCGACCTTCACGACCGGCTCATCCTCGACGATCTCGGGAGCGGGCGCGTTCGCTACAGGTGCGGGCGATGCTGCGCGGTTCTGACGCGATCCAGTCGCGCGATGGGTCCGCGCATGCGCCGTCGTGGTCGTCCGGTGCGTGGTGCGCTGCCGGCGACGAGCTGGATGTGTGGTGGCCATGGCGGTACTCCTAGATCCTCGAAAGATTGAGACGTCGTTTGGATACGAACCGTTGCATTCCCGGTCGTGATTCCTTCTGCAAAGGAAGTACGAACGAGGCCGCTACCCCGTTACCCGTGCACGTTGCGCACCGGACCGAGATGGGCTAGCTCCCCGACTGGGTGGGGAAGATCGCGTACGCAGAATCAGCTGCTTAACGCGACCCAGGCCTATGCGGCCTCGCTACAGACGGCACGGCAATGTGCCATGGAGCGCAGTTTTGACAAGGCGCAAACGATCCGCGTGTCAGCTTTCGTGACAACCGTCGGGACCTACAACAGGTAATTCCCGTCGAGAAAGTACGATGTCGCGCCGTGTCGCGGTCGGTCGCACGCGCCGCGATCGTTGATGTGCAGTTTATGCGGGCGCCTTGACCACTTCATCGGGCTGCGTCGGATCCGAGCCGAGATGACGTTGCAGCCGATCGAGCAGGGCGGCCTGATCGGGATGGATGATCCGGCGCGCGCGCGTGATCTCGATGAACTCGGCTTTGTCGACTTCCCAGGACGCGCAGCGCGGGGTCGCGCCGTCCGGTGCCGGTCCGGCATACGCGTGAACGCGCTTTTTCGAGCGCGTGTAGTCGACGTAGCCGAGGTGGACGAGCGTGCCCTCGACGGCGAGCCCGGTCTCCTCGAGCGTCTCGCGGCGCGCGGTCGCCTCGAGCTCCTCGTCGGGATCCGGGGCGCCTTTGGGGATTCCCCATGGCGCGCGCCGGTTGTAGTTGCCCGCCGGATGGACGAGCAGCACCTCGATCGCGCCGTCGACGATCCGGTACAGCAAGGTGCCCGAGGAGAGCTTGGAGCGTGACTCGGACATGCCTTTTCTGACCGTGCGGGACGCTCGCGACCAAAGCAAGTCCCTTGCTGCAGATTCCTGCAATGTCGACAGGTTGCCTGCGGTTCCGGCGCTTCGTACCCGATCGATCACGCACGCTCTTCGACGACGGTGTACCGTGGCTTTCGTAGCAAGGGGGATTGCTTCAGATGAACAACGATCAGCGTCAGGCGTGGTTCGCGAAAATGATGGAGTCCGGGCTCGAGCATCAAGTGTTCGCGCCGAGCGACGTGCTCGCGCATGCCACGCCCGACGTGCTCGCGAATCACCTGCCGGCCGAGCTGCTGAGCAAGGTGCTGCAGGCCTCGCTCGCCGCTGGATCGATGACCCCCGAGCGCGTGCTCGAGACGGTGACGCCCGAGCTGCTCGCGCGGCACTTGCCGCATGACGTGCTGTGGGCCTGCATCGCGGCGGCCGCCGCACGTGCAGGCGTCACGAACGGAGCCGTGTGATGAACCTCAAGGGCTTCTTCGTCGACGCGCTCTCGTCCGCGCTCGACCAGACCGTCGCCAGCCCCGACGACGTCATCAAGCACGTGACGCCCGAGATCCTGTCGGCGCACCTGCCGCGTCCGCTGTGGGCGCGCCTGCTGACCGCCTGCCTCGGCGCGCCGCACGTCGATGCGCAGCTCGTCGTCGAGACGATCGGCGTGCCGAACCTGTGCGAGCACATCCCGACGCCGACCATGTGGGGCTGCCTCGCCGAGCTCGGTGCGCGCGCGATCGGCGCCGAGGTCGAGGCCGGTGATGGCATCGTGCGGCCGTCGCAGGCGACGAAGACCGGCCCGACGCAGAGCAAGCCGCTGATCAGCGCGCCGCCGCCGGCCGAGGTCAAGCGCGAGCCGACCGCGCCGACGCCGGTCGCCGCCGGTCCGAGTATCCCGAATCCGGGCGGCCGCGATCAGGTCAGCGAGGTCGTCGCGTCGCTCGACGCCGAGGAGAAGACGCAGACGCCGTCGCGCGCGCGCACGACGTCGCAGCGGTTCCGCCAGAGCAACACCGGCATCGGCCGGCTCGCCGCGACGAGCTCGCGCCGTCCGCAGGCGGCCGCGCTGCCGAGCGTGCTGCCGGCGCGCCGTGGCCAGACCGAGTCCGACCCGTACGACGTCGAGACCGAGGTCGGCAAGGACGACTGGAAGAACGCGCTCGTTGTCGAGGACGAGCAGCTCGTCGACTGGTCGGGCGCCGAGGAGACCGTGACCTCGAGCGACATCGACAACGGCGGCTACCGCAAGCGCTGAACTTGGCGCGGTACCCCGCGGTCGCGATACGATCGCGGCATGTCGCGCGAAGCGGTACTCGAGCTGGCGGAGCGAGCCGGCGTCGATCCCGACGAGCTCCTCGAGTGGTGGTCCGAGCGCGCGGCGGTCCGCGAGTTCGATGGCGGCCAGTCGCGCGCCGACGCCGAGCGTGGTGCCGTCGACGACTGCAAGCAGATGCTCGAGGTCGGCGCATGGGTGTTCGGTCCGCGGCGCGGTCCGAAGAGCGCGGGTTCGACGGCAACCGACCACGACGTCCGCAAGACGAAATGACGCGGTGTTCTCGCCGCGCCGTCGGTGAGCCAGCTGACCGCGTGAAGCGCGCTTCTTCGCCGAGGTGTGCGCCGTCGCCTCGAGGACGCAACGTCGTCGACGCCGGGTGACATCGCGAGCGCTCCATCACTGGCAAGTCGAGTCGCCACGTCGTCGATCGCATGGCATGCGATCTGATCCACCGTCGCGCATGCAGGCCATCCACCTCGATCTGCTCGCGCACGTGATCGGTGGCGCGGCACCGAGCGACTTCGGTCGCTGCGGTCCGGGCACGAGCATGGGCTTTCTCGGCAACGTGTACACGCCCGAGTGCGCCGCGCACGACGCTGCGGTTCGCGGCAACCTCGCGAACGGCGACTCGCAGGTCGTCGCGCACGCGAAGGCGCTGCCACTGCTTCCGGCAGCAGCGGCGTCGTATGTGAAGTCGCGCTTCGGCTAGCGAGTGACGCGCGACCGTCGAGTTTTCGTGGGCGTTGTAGGGATTGAACCTACGACTTGCACCGTGTGAAGGTGCCACTCTCCCGCTGAGTTAAACGCCCGAGTGCGTGTGTTCATACGGCGAGCCGCCGGACGTGTCAACGGGGTCTGCGTTCACGGTGGAAACTACACGTGATACGACCCCGGCCATGCAGCGCAGCATCGTGCGTACCTCGCAAGCCCCGGCCGCGATCGGCCCGTACTCGCAAGCCGTCGTCGTGCCGGTCGGCGATGGCAAGAAGATGATCTTTTGCAGCGGTCAGATCGCGCTCGATCCCGCGACCGGCACGATCGTCGAGGGCGACGTCGAGGTCCAGACGCGGCAGGTGCTCGAGAACCTCGCGGCGGTGCTCGCGGCGGCGAATGCGACGTTCGCGAACGTCGTCAAGACGACGATCTTCCTCGCGAGCATGGATGACTTCGCGAAGGTCAACGCGATCTACGGCGAGCGGTTCCCGAGCGATCCGCCGGCGCGCGCGACCGTTGCGGCGGCCGGGCTGCCGCGCAACGTCGCGGTCGAGATCGACGCGATCGCGATCGTGTGAGCGGAATAACGGCCGCGCGAGTCGGGTAGGTTGCCGCTCGTGAAGACCTCGCTTGTCCTGTCGTGCGGGCTCGTGCTCGCGAGCTGTTCGAAGTCGCCACAGCCTGCGAAGCCGGCGCCGGTCGCGACGACCCCGGCCACCGCGAGCACCGTACCGGTTTCCGATGCCGCGACGCCGAGCGGCTACGCGCCGGCCGCGACCGTGCCCGAGCCGATCCGTGCCGCGGTCGCCGCGAGCGATCGCACGGCAGACGACCAGAGGCTCGACGCCGGACGCAAGCCGGCCGAGGTGCTCGCATTCTTCGGCGTCGCGCCGGGCCAGAGGATCGGCGAGCTGTTCGCCGGCGGCGGCTACACGTCCGAGCTGCTCGCGCGGATCGTCGGCCCGACCGGCAAGGTGTGGTCGCAGAACTCCAAGGAGATCCTCGACCGGTTCGCGCGCAAGCCGTGGACCGAGCGGCTACAGCGGCCGATGCTGAAGAACGTCGTGTCGCTCGAGCGGCCGATCGACGATCCGTTCCCGACCGACGTCAAGAACCTCGACGCGGTGATCACGATCCTGAACTACCACGACGCGGTGTGGATGAAGGCCGACCGCGCGAAGATGAACCGCGCGATCTTCGCGGCGCTGCGGCCCGGCGGCGTGTACGGCATCGTCGATCACAGCGCGGCGAAGGGCAGTGGCACGCGCGATGTCGAGACGCTGCACCGGATCGACGAGGACGTCGTGAAGCAGGAAGTGACCGCCGCCGGGTTCCTGCTCGACGGCGAGAGCGACGTGCTACGCAATCCCTCGGATCCGCGCGACTGGAACAGCTCGCCGCGTCAGGCCGGCGAGAAGCGCGGCACGAGCGATCGGTTCGTGCTGCGGTTCATCAAGCCGAAGAAGTGAGCGCGCGCTCCAGCACGTCGCACTCGATCGCGGCGCCCGACCACGCGGTCCGGATCCGGCGATCGACGAACGTGAAGCCGAGCCGATCGTAGAGCCGGCGCGCGCCGAGGTTCGCGGACACGACCGCGAGCCGCAGCTTCGTGCCGCCGGACTCGACGACGTGCTCCGCGAGCGACGCGAGGATCGTCGTGCCGAGCCGGCCATCGCGCGCGGCGGGCGCGACGAAGATCAGGCCGAGGTACCAGCTCTCGGCGTCCGGGTAGCCCTCCAGGATGTCGATCACGGCGAGCGGACCGTCCGCCGCGAACAGCGCCCACACGTGCTTGCGCTCGGCCGGGTGCCCGGGCGGCAGCTCGGTCAGCACCTCGTGCGCCTCGGTCGGCCGTGGCGGTGCGCCCTCGGCGAGCCGGAAGTACGCCGGATCGGAGGCGAGCATCGCCTGCAGCGCAGGCTCGTCGGCGGCGGTGACCCGCCGGAGCTCGTGACCGGCCAGCTCGATCGCGGGTGCGTCGCGGTCTGGCCAGCGCACGGTCAGTCGTGGTTCGCGGTCTCGGCGTCGAGCGCCTTGTCGGTCGTCGACTCTTCGGGCTCGTCCGGCAGATCGGTCGGCGGCGTGATCGCGGCGGCCGGCGAGATCGGCGTGACCGGTGGCGAGAGCTTCGACGACGTCTTCTCGAGGTAGCGCGCGACCTCGGCGATCACCTGCTCGTGCGCGCGCCGGACCATCTTCTTTACGAGCGGCGCGTCGCTGTTCGTGACGAGCGAGAACACGAGCGGCCGCGACGGATCGACCTCGAGCACGCCGGTCAGCGCGATCACGGTCGACAGCGAGCCGGTCTTGCCGACGATGTGGCCGGACAGGCCGGTGTTGCGGAACCGATGCTGGAGCGTGCCGTCGGTGCCGGCGACCGCGAGCGAGTGCAGCCACGCCTTCGCGGTGTCCGGATCGGCGTCCCCGGTGAACCCACCGGCGGAGCGCACGATCGAGACGAGATCGGTCGGCGTGATCTGCGTGCGGTACGACAGCCCGGAGCCGGTATCGACGACGACGTTCTTCTTGTCGAGGTGCGGGTGGCGATCGAGCCACGCGTACATCTCGCCGAGCGCGAGATCCATCGACGGCGGCTGGTGCTTCGCGAGGCCGGCCGCGGTCATCACGAGCCGGTCCGCGAGCCAGTTGATGCTCCACTTGTTGATCCGCGTGACGATGTTGCCGACGGTGTCGGACTCGTGACGCGCGAGCTCGACCGGCAGATAGCCGCGCGAGATCGAGTCGCCGACGAAGTCGCCGAGCTCCTTGACCTCGAGCTCGCCGGTGAAGCCGATCGCACGCGCGCGCAGCGCGGAGACGAGCGTGTACGCGGCGGTCGCGGTGCGCTGGCGCGTCCACAGCGGGTACTCGAGGTGCGCGTCCTTGCCGATCGCGCCGCCGATCGACAGCACGATCCGCGGCTGGCCTTCCGGCGTCTGCGTCAGCTCGGTCTTGTACGTCAGGCGCGCGCGGTGCGGCTTCTTGCTCGTCGTCGCGGTGACCTTCAGCTGCACGAGGTCGAAGCCCATCGGCGTGGTGACCGTCGGCGGCTGTCCCGGCTCACCGGCGACGATGTCGATCGGGACGATCGCGCGGTAGATGCCGTCGCGCGTCGGATCGGCGCCGACGACGATGTTGCCCTCGACCGCGGTGATGCCCTGCGCGGCGAGCGTGTCCGCGAGCTCGTGCATGTCCGCGATCGACAGCGTCGGGTCGTAGCTGCCGAGCAGGTAGAGGTCGCCCTTGACGACGCCGTTCTGCGGTGCCGGGCCGAGGATCCGCGTCGGATAGCGGAAGTCGGCGCCGAGCAGATCGAGCGCGGTCGCGGTCGAGATCAGCTTGACGTTCGACGCCGGGTTCAGCGGATCGTCGGCGTTGACCGCGAACAGCGGCTGGCCCGACTTCGCGTCCGCGACGTAGAGGCCGGTGACGCCACGGCGGAGCAGCGGGCTGCGCAGCAGCTTCTGGATCTGAGCAGCGGCTTCTTCCTCGGCGGTCAGCGGCTCGGCGCGCCGGCCCATCACCGAGTCCTTCATCGGCCGCAGCTCGCCGGCGTGGTTGAACGCGACGCGCGCGTTCGCGCCGATCCGCTTCGGATCGGTCTGCTTGCCGGTCGTGCGCTGCTTCGCGACGATCGGGGTGAGCTTGCGAGGCCGCGCGTCCGGCGTCGCGCCGGCGGTCACGGGGAGCAGCAGGGCAACGAGGACGGCGGCCACGAACGCCTTCATCGAGAACCTCGCAGCAAGATGTAAGTCGCGCCTTCACCGCCGTCAGCGGGGGCTGCAGTGGAAAACGCGTGCACGAAACCGGACAGCTCGCCGAGCAGCTCGCCGAGCACCGCCTCGCGCAGCGGCGCGCCGTGCTCGGAGTGCGTGCCCTTGCCGTGAATCACCAGGACGCAGCGCCGGATCTTCGACGCCGTGACGAGGAACTCGCGCAAGCGTTGCGTGCCGCGCTCGACGGTGTCGCCGTGCAGATCGAGCGTCTCCTCGACGTGCACCTTGCCGGCACGTAGCTGCGCGATCTGAGCGCGCGACACGCCCGGCGCGCGCGCGGTGTAGCGCTCGCCATCGGCCTCGACCGCGAGCGTGATCGCCGGCGGCAGCTCGACCACACGGACCGCGGACGGCGGCGCGGGTGGGACGGGCACGCGATCGCGTGCGCGTCCGGCGAGCGGCTTGACGTTGCCGATCGCCTCGAGAAACAGCGCCTGCTCCTCGGGGGAGACAGCAGGTCGCTTCGCCTTCATCCCATCATTGTGTACTCGTAGCCGTTCTCGACGGCCAGAAATCTGTATCGAGCGTGACCGGTCACGCGCGGTTCGACGGACGGCCGGGATCGCGAGCGCGTCATGAGCAGCGCGTCGAGGAACGCGACGCGCGCGCTCGGATCGTTGTATTTGGCAACGACGACGCGGCTTTGTCGCGCGTCCGCTTGCGGAGCGAAGCCGCGGCAAGGCAGGGTGTGACCCCCGGAGGTCCCTCGATGTCGTCGTCTCCTCGCGTCGCGTACTTCTGCATGGAGTACGGGCTCGATCCGTCGTTTCCGATCTATGCAGGCGGGCTGGGTATCCTGGCCGGCGATCACATGAAGTCGGTCGGTGACCTCAAGGTCCCGGTCACCGGCATCGGCATTCTGTGGGACGAGGGGTACACGCGCCAGGTGATCAGCCCCAAGGGCGAGATCCAGGACAAGTACCCGAAGACCGCGCGCGACGCGCTGCGCCGGGTCGAGGCGAAGGTCGAGGTCACGATCAAGGGCAAGAAGGTCCCGCTGCGCGCGTGGAAGGTCGAGCGGTTCATCAGCTCGACGCTGTACCTGCTCGAGCCCGAGCGCGAGACCGACCGCTGGATCACGCAGCGGCTGTACGGCGGCGGCGGCGAGGACCGGCTCGCGCAGGAGATCGTGCTCGGCGTCGGCGGCGTGCGGCTGCTGCAGGCGCTCGGCCACGACGTCGACGTCTATCACTTCAACGAGGGCCACGCCGTGTTCGCCGGGCTCGAGCTGCTGCGCCAGAAGCGCTACGGCGGCAGCAAGCTCGCGGATCGGATCGCGAAGCTGCGCGAGCACGTCGTGTTCACGACGCACACGCCGGTGCCCGCGGGCAACGAGGTCCACGATCTGCCGCTGATGAAGAAGCTCGGCGCCGATCTCGAATTGCCGGCAGCGGACCTCGAGGCGATCGGCGGCAACCCGTTCTCGATGACGGTCGCCGGGCTGCGGCTCGCGCGGATCGCGAACGGCGTCGCCGAGCTGCACGGCGAGACCGCGCGCGCGATGTGGAAGGACGTCGAGCGCGCCGCGCCGATCATCGCGATCACGAACGGCGTCCATGTCCCGACGTGGCAGGACGCGCGGATCCGCGCCGCGCTCGTCGCCGAGAAGCCGCGCGAGCGTCAGGATGCCGAGCTGTGGGCGGCGCACCAGGCGATGAAGGCCGAGCTGATCGCCGACATCAAGGCGCGCACCGGCGTGAAGCTGTCGCCGGACAAGCTGCTCGTCGGGTTCGCGCGGCGCGCGGCCTCGTACAAGCGGGCGGACCTGATCCTCGGCGACGAGAAGGCGCTGAAGAAGCTGTTCGAGCGCGGCATCCAGCTCGTGTACTCGGGCAAGGCGCACCCGAAGGACATGGGCGGCAAGGCGCTCGTCCACAAGATCGTCGAGGCGGCGAAGAAGCACAGCAAGCACGTCGTCTTCCTCGAGGACTACGAGATGCGGACCGGCGCGCTGCTGACGCGCGGCGCGGACATCTGGCTCAACAACCCGCGGCGTCCGCTCGAGGCCTCGGGCACGAGCGGCATGAAGGCGGCGATGAACGGCGTGCCGAACCTGTCGATCCTCGACGGCTGGTGGCCCGAGGGCTGCGAGCACGGCGTGACCGGCTGGAAGATCGGCGATCCGGATCCGAACGACGACGCGTTCGACGAGGCCGACGCCGCGCGGATCGACAAGCGCGATCGCGAGCTGCTCTACCAGACGCTCGACAAGGACGTGCTACCCGCGTACGCGGACCGCGCGAAGTGGGTCTCGATCATGCGCGCGAGCATCGCGATGTCGCAGTGGCGATTCTCGTCGGACCGGATGATCGAGGACTACGTCCACAAGGTCTACACGCGGTCGGGTCGATAGAGGATCTGGCGGCGCTTGCCGCGCCACTCGAGGATCAGGTAGTCGCCGAGCTGCTCCGCGGTCGCCTCGTCGAGGCTGCGCTTCGGCGTCGGCGCGAGGCACGGGTGATCGCCCGGATCGCTCGCGAGCTCGACGAATCGCCAGTGCTCCTCCTCGCGCTCGCCCTCGAGCACGTAGGCATCGTCGAAGCTCCACGACGTCGCGTTCGCGCATGCGATCGGCTTGCCGTCGCCGCTCGTGATCGAGACATGCCGGCGATACGTCAGGTCGAGCTTCGTCTCGCTGCGGTTCGTGATCTCCCACCACTCGTGCTCGCTGCGGATGTTGCCGTCGTCGTCGTACGACACCATGTCCCACCGCCACGGCCCGAACAGCTTCGGCGTCGCGGGCCACGGCTCGGCCGGCAGCTCGCGGTTGTCGCCGTCGATCTGCGCGAGCGCCTGGGTGCCGCCTTGCCACGCGAGCGTCAGCCGGCCGCCCTTCAGCGTCGCGGCGTACGAGCCGACGTGGCGAAACCCGTGGTCGCACGGGCTCGGCTCGGCGCGGTAGTCGGTCTCGCGGATCGCGAAGCCGGCGTCGGTGATGTCGACGACGACGTCGAACACCGCGCGCTGACGGTACCACGGCCGCTGGTTGCACTGGAACGGCACGCGATCGTCGGAGCGCACCTCGACGGTGCGGACGTAGCGGCCGACGAGCTGGTTCGGCGACGCGGTCGACGGCTTGAACCGCCAGACCTCGTCCTCGATCCGCGTCGTGCCGGCCTCGGTCGTGCGCAGGAGCCAGCGCCAGCCGCCGACGAGCTCGGCCGCCATCTGCTCGCGCAGGTGCGGCTTCGTCCGCGCGCCCGCGCTCGGCTTGCACGCCGTCGCGACCACCAGCGCGAACATCGCAAGCGCGCCGGCTCGCCTCATGCGTCAGGGCCGGCGGGCGTAGGTCTCGGAGACGATCTTCGCGATCTCGGCGTCGGACAGCCCGTCGGGCCGCTTGTGCGCGCCGCCCTTGGACGACGTCGGGTCGTACTCCCACGCGATGCGATCGCACAGCCGCTTCGTGGCGTCCTCGACGGAGAACCCGAGGCGATACAGCAGCGCGGCGCGATGCGCGAGCTCGGTGCGAGCGACCTCGGCGCGACGATCGGACCCGCCTTGGCGCGGCGGGGTGCGATCCAACCAGGGAAACGACATGCCGCGAGTATACTCGGGCGGGTGCGGGAGCTGATCTGGGCGTGCGCGATCCTGCTCGCGCTGGTCGCGCCGGCGCGCGGCGACGGGATCGGCGTGATCGCCGGCAGCGCGCGCGATCGCGGCGCGGTCGCGAGCGCGGTCGCCGACGCGATCGGCCCGGGTCGCCGCGTGGTGCCCGACGCGGTCGGCGAGGCGCGGCTCCAGCTCGCCGGCGGCGCCGTGCCGGTCGAGACGCTCGCGCGGTTTCGCCGCGTCCGCGACCTGATCGACGAGGGCTGGCGCGCGTACCTGCGGGTCGCGGTCGACGTCGCCGCGCTGCGGCTCGCGAACGCTCGGACCGAGGCCGAGGCGCTGCTGCCGTACCCCGGCGGCGCCGAGCTGTACGCCGACGCCGCGCTCCGGCTCGGCGCGGTGCTCGGCCACCTCGGGCGCGGCGCCGACGCCGAGGCCGTGCTGCGGCTCGCGGTGACGCTCGATCCGGATCGCCCGATCACGCTCGCCGAGTTCTCGCCCGACGTCGTCGATGCCGTCGCCGCGGTGCGCGCCGGCAAGCCGGCGATGCAGCGGCTCGAGATCACGACGACGCCGGCGCGCGCGACCGTCAGCGTCGACGGCCGCGAGGTCGGCAGGTCGCCGATCGTCGTCGAGGTCACGCGCGGCCAGCACGTGATCGTGGCGCGCGCCGCGCTGTACGAGCCCGCCGTGCGCGGCGTCGCGGTCGATGCCGGCGCGCAGGTCGCGCTGACGCTGTCGCCGGACGAGGCGGCCGCGCGGCTCGCGGGCGGGCCGGCGCTCGGGCTGTCCGAGCGCGCGCAGCAGGAGCTCGTCGACGCCGCGGTCGTCTACGCCGATCTCGACGAGGTCGTCGTCGCCGCGGAGACGTCGCGGCGCGGTGGTCCGACGCTGCTCGTGCAACGGTGTGCGGGCCGGCCGGCACGCTGCAGCGCGGTCGTCGACATCGGCTACGGCGATCCCACCGGGCTGCCCGCGGCCGCGCGCTCGGCATGGGACGCCGCGAAGGCCGGCGAGCTGCGCTATCCGCCGTCGGTGCTCGGCGAGCGCGTGCGCGGCGGTGGCGACGATCGCTGCAAGCTGTGTCGCAGCCCGTGGCTGTGGGGCGGCGTCGGCGCGGCGATCGTGCTCGGCACGGTGATCACGATCGCCGCGACGAGCGGCTCGCGCCCGCCGCCGACGGTCGGCGTCGATCCGGGCGACTTCGTGCCGTGATCACTGCGTGAAGTCGGCCTGCACCGGCACCGCGTCGCCGTTGCCGACGGTGACCGCGAACGACTTCTTCCTCGGCGGATCCTCGCCCTTGAAGATCACGTCGACGACGTGCTTGCCCGCGGGCACCTCGATCTCGCGCGGCGTGCGACCGCGCGGCACGCCGTCGATCACGATCTCGCCCCACGGGTTCGCGCCGATCACGAGCTTGCCGGTGCCGGTCGCGCGCGGCGCAGCGTCGACGGTGACCGCGGCGTCCGCGCGTGCGTGGCCGGCATCGCGCACGATCGGTGCGGCATCGAGCGCGACCGAGGCGGCGTCGACGTCGAGCGCGTCCGGCTCGGGCGCGGCGTCGGGCGGCGAGGGCGCGTCGGCCTCGATCATCCAGTACGGCGCGTCGGGCAGCGCCGAGGCATCGCTGCCGCCGACGAGCACCGCGTTGCGGCCGCGAAAGAACACGTACAGCGCGCCGAGCCCGAGCGCGATCGTGCCGATCGCCGCGAGCACGAGCATCGCGCGGCTCGGCGGCCTGCGGCCGGGCACGCGGTCGACGATCGCGGGCCGCGCGTCGGCATCCGACGATCGCTGCGCGCGGATCCGTGCGCTCGCGGCCGGCGGTGGCGTGTCGGGCTCGGTCGCCGGCTCGGGCTCGCGGATCGCGTTGACCGGGAACAGCGGCGTCGCGCGCAGCAGCAGCTCCTCGAGCTGGACGTGGGTTGCGAACGTCTCGGTACGCGCGCGCTTCTTCGCGCCGGGCAAGACCGCGGTGCTCGGGCCGGCGCGCGGCGGCGTCTGCTCGTGCGTCGGGCCGTCGGCGTGCGTCGGGATCCGCCGCGTCTCGGGCGGGCAGAACCGGGCGACGAGCGCCGCGACGTCGCGCGGACCGGGCGTCGCGTCGAGGCCGTAGAGGTAGCGCTGCAGCGCGCCGAGCATCTCGGCGGCCGAGCTCCAGCGCGCGTCGCGATCGCGCTCGAGCGCGCGCATCACGACCTCATCGAGCTTCGCCGGCACGTCGGCGCGCTCCGCGGACGGCCGTGGGATCGGCGCGCCGGTCACCGCGGCGAGCGTCGCGTCCGGATCGGAGCGCGCGAAGAGCCGGTGCCCGACGAGCATCTCCCACAGCAGCACGCCGACCGAGAACAGATCGGTCTGGCCCGACAGCGGCTCGCGCCGCACCTGCTCGGGCGACATGTACGGGAACGAGCCGGTCGGCGCGGACTGCACGTTCGGCCCCTCGTCGGCGGCACCGAGCGTCACCGCGATGCCGAAGTCGACGAGCTTGACCTCGCCGTCACGCGACAGCATCACGTTGCGCGGCGACAGATCGCGGTGGATCACGCCTTCACCCTTGTGGTGCGCGTAGTCGAGGCCCTCGAGGATCTTCGCCGCGATCCACGCCGCGACCGCCGGCTCCATCGCGATCGAGCGCTTCGCGAGCGCCTCGGTCAGCCGGTACAGCGTCGGGCCATCGATGTACTCCATCGCGATGAAGTACGTGTCGTCGATCACGCCGAGCTCGTAGACCGGGACGATGTTGCCGTGCGCGAGCGTGACGAGCGTCTTCGCCTCGGCGACGAACAGATCGACGAAGTGGCGCTGGCCGCTCAGCTTGGGGTGGATCTGCTTGATGACGAGCTGCTTCTCGAAGCCGCCGGGGCCGACCAGCTTGCCGAGGTAGATCTCGGCCATACCGCCGGTCGCGAGCTTCTCGGTCAGGAAGTATTTGCCGAACGTCGTCGGCAACTCCGTCATTGCGGCGACAGCGTATCATTGCGGCGGTGACCGGCCCGCGCTTCGTCCTGGCGATCGTCGCTGCGTATGGCTGCGGCGATCCGCCGGCGCGCGTGGCGCTCGTGCCGATCTCCGTCGGCGACAGCGCGTGCGGCCGCCCCAAGGGCGCGAACCAGCTGTCGATCACCGCGTTCGCGACGAGCGGCCAGGTCACCCGCGCGGTCGGGCTCGGCGCGCCGATCGAGATCGCCGACTTTCCGGCGGACACCGTGCAGCTCGGCGTCGAGGTGCTCGTCGGCGGCGGCGACACCGGTGCCGCGGGCAAGACGCTGCCGCTCGACTTCGGTGCGCTCGACGACGGCGCCGCGATCCCGGTGATGATGGCGCCGCCGGGCGGGTTCTGTCCGGTCGGTGCGCTCGTCGAGCCGCGGCGCGGTCCGCTCGTCGCGCGGGCGGGCGAGGGCGTGCTCGTCGTCGGTGGCGTCGGCCCGGCGGGCCCGCTGTCGACCGCCGAGCGCTACGATCCGCGGACCGCGACGTTCGCACCGGTCGACGTCCCCGATGCGCTGCAGGACCCGGTGAACGGCCTCGCCGGCGCGGTGCTCGCGACGCTGCCGGACGGTCGCGTCGTGCTGACCGGGGGCTCGCGCGGCCTGATGGCGATCTACGATCCGGACTCCGGGCAGTTCGGCGCCGCGTTCGCGTTCGCGCCGCCGCGCGCGTTTCACGGCGCGATCGCGACCGACGGCGGGCTGCTCGTCGCCGGTGGTTGCAACGGCGTCGCCGGGCAGACGTGCGACGCGCTGCCGCTGCGCTCGAGCTTCGTCTACGACCTCGAGGGCAACACGCTCGCGACCGGCCCGAACCTCGCGCCGACGGCGATCAGCGAGGGTGCGCAGCTGATCGATTCGGGCACCGACTTCATCCTGACCGGCGGGTTCGGCAACCCGGGCGAGGCGAGCCGGTTCACGCTCGACGACCGCGAGGCCGAGCTCGTGACCGGGCTCGGCGCGCAGGCGACGCTGCTCGACGGCGGCGCGCTGTTCACCGCGTTCGCGCCCGACGCCGCGGCGAAGTCCGGCCTGGTGCGCGTCGTCGCGCCCGGCGGCGGCGTGGCCGCGCTCGGCAATGGCCCGGCGCTCGTCGGCGCGCGGCTCGTCACGCTCGAGGATGGCCGCGTGCTCGCGGTCGGCGGCGATCCGGATCGGATCGAGCAGGACGGCGCCGCGCGCGTCGCGCTCTACGATCCGACGCGCGACAGCTGGGCGTTCGAATTTCCCGCGTTCACACCGGCGGACGCGCCGCGTGCCGGCGACCAGCCCGCGACGCTCGTCGCGCCGGCCGCGATCCGGCTCGGCGACGGCAGCGTGCTCGTGCTCGGCGGTGACGCCGCACCCTCGCAGTCGGCGTGGATCTACCGGCCGTCGCTCGTCGGACCGGCCGCGGGCTCGGTGACCGCGGTGCCGGCGAGCGCGACGAGCCCCGCGGTGCTGACCGCGTCGGACCCGGCGACGCTGACGCGCACGCCCGAGTGGGTGCTCACCGCGCCCGACGATGCGCTGACCGCGCGCGCGCTCGTCGGCGGTCCGCGGATGCAGCGCGGCTCGGTGCGCGCGATCGTCAACGTCCAGGCCGGTGGCCTCGCGCTGATCGCGCAGCAGGTCACACCGGGGCGCGCGCTCGTCGCGCACCTCGTGCCCGGCGAGCAGGCGCGCGTCGAGCAGCTCGCATCCGGCACCGTGTGCACCGGCGATCCCGTCGAGCTGCCGGCGAACCCGGTGACCGCGACGCTCGAGGTCGGCGACGGCATCACGGTCCGCCTCGGCGACACCGTCGTGCTGGCGTGCAACGAGCGCGCGACCGACGTCGGTGCATGGGGGGTCGCGGCGGACGGTGCCGGATCGCGCATCGCGGTCGCGACGGTCACGGTCGCGCGGTGATACGTTCTCGACCGACGTCATGACGCGCCGGTCACGATGGTGATGTCGAGAACGGCGCGGATCGCCGCGGCGGTCACGGTCCTGATGATCGCGAGCGCCGCGCCGGCACACGCGTACGAGTTCTGGCTGCGCAGCCAGACGATCGGCCAGGCGTACCAGCTGCGCGAGTACCGGCTCGTCGGGCCGGATCTGTTCCTCGGCCGGCGTCGCTACGCGCAGACGCTGGCGCTGCGGATCTGGGACATCGGCGATCTGTCGCGCGATCGCCGGATCGCCCGGTTGCCGGATCGCGGGCTCAGGATCTCGTGGCAGAGCTACCTCCGGATCGATCACGATTTCGGCAGCTACGCGAGCGGCCGGATCGCGTTCTCGAACACCGATCGCCGCGACGCGCTCGACGTGATCCCGGAGCTCGAGGAGTCGCTGATCGATCTCGATCTGCTCTACGGCTACCTCGAGCTCGCCGGGATCGCCGACGATCGCGTCACGGTGCGCGTCGGCCGCGTGCTCGACGATCAGGGCTGGGGCACGACCGCGTTCGACGGCGGATCGGTGCGCGTCGAGCTGCCGCCGCCGCTCGCGGTCACCGCGTCGGCCGGGCTGCGCGTCCGCGCGCGGTCGCCGATGGGGCTCTCCGCATACGAGCTCGACGGCACCGCGGGCGCCGCGTGTCGCGAGTACGTCGAGGGCACGACACCGGGCACCGGCCACTGGAAGCTGATCGATCGCAATCGCACGATCACGAACACGCGGTTCTCGAGCGACTTCGAGTACTGCCCCGAGCGCGATCAGCTGCAGCCGACGGTCGGGCTCGCGATCGCGACGTCGCGCGTCCGCGGGTTCGGCGCCGAGCTCGGCTATCGCCGCACGTGGTCGTCCACGGTCGGCCTGATCGGCACGCCGGATCGTCTGCTCGGGCCCGACATCGGCACCGACGTCGGCCTCTATCCGAACGAATTCGGCCAGGCGCCGGGCAGCGGCGTCGACGAGGAGCGGCTGTACGCGCGGGTCCACGCCGACCTCGAGCGCGACGACGTCCACGTCCAGCCGTTCGCGAACGCGCGGTTCTCGCTGCTCCACGCCGCGATCGATCGGATGGATGCCGGCGTCCGGCTCGGCCGCGGCTCGCACACGCTCGAGCCCGCGGTCGAGTACTTCCTGCCGACGTTCGACGGCGACTCGATCTTCAACGCGTTCTCGATCGAGCCGACGTTCGACACGCGCGTCGGCTACCGGTTCGACGGTCCGATCCGCGCGTACGCGAACGCGTGGCTGCGCCGCTACAGCCACGAGGACGGGCTGTCGTCGTGGAGCGGCGGGCTCGACGCCGGCGCCGAGCAGCAGCTGACGACGCGGCTGCGCGCGCGCGGCGATGCGCTGTGGGACGACGGCTACGGCGGCCGTCGCGTCGGTGGCAGCGGCGAGCTGGCCGCGCGCGCCCGCCAGACGCTGTGGCTGCGTGGACGCGTGATCGTGCTCGGCGTCGCCGAGGACGATCGCCCGCACTACATCACGAGCTCGACCGTGGTGAGCTCGACGTGGAAGCTCGCCGACTCGGTCGCGCTGCACTCGATCATCGAGGCCGACTACGACGAGATCCACGACCTCCAGACCCGCGTGATCGCCGTGCTCGATCTCGCGTTCGCGCCGGAGCCCTGATGCGGATCGCGCGCATTCTCGTGCTGCTCGTCGCGCTCGGCTTCGCGCTCGCCGGCCATGCGGGCGCCGGCGATCGCGATCCCGACGCGTGGTCGCCGGTGATCTATCCGCTGCAGCGCATGCCGCTGATCTTCTCGCACGCGCGTCACGCCACGCGCGGCACCACGTGCGTGACGTGTCATGCCGACGCGGCGACGTCGCGCTCCGCCGTCGACAACCTGATCCCGACCGAGGCGGTGTGCCGGACGTGTCATCCGATCGATCGCGCGCAGCCCGACAAGGTCGTCGCCGGCGCACCGCCCACGCAGTGCAAGGCCTGCCACGTCGGCTACGTGCCCGGCGCACCGATCGCGCGGGTCTACCTGACGCCGACGCCGCTCAAGTTCGATCACAGCGCGCACGGCAAGACGGCGTGCACCGGCTGTCACCCGGTGACGCGCGTCGACCTCGCGACCACCGAGCACCTGCCGACGATGGCGTCGTGCCTGCGCTGCCACACGACGGGCGCGCAGGAAGCGAAGTGCCGCGACTGTCACCTCGCGAAGCTCGGCGGGCTGATCGAGACCGAGTTCCCGCACGGCACGCTCGTGCCGCGCCACACCGGGCTCGGCGACGCGCACGGCCCGGACTTCGCGCGCGATCACCGGCAGGAGGCGCGCCAGCTCGACGCGACGTGCACCGCGTGCCACGACCGCTCGACGTGCGTCGCGTGTCACCAGGGCGTGACGAAGCCGATGGAGTTCCATCCGGGCAATTACCTGCTGAGCCACGCGGTCGAGGCGCGGCGTGGCACACCCGACTGCTCGGCCTGTCACCGCGCGCAGTCGTTCTGCGTCGAGTGTCACGAGCGCTCCGGCATCGGGACGCACGGCCGCACCGACTTCAACTCGGTCGATCCGGACCGCGCGTTCCATCCGCCGGGCTGGGCGTCGCGCACCGGCGGCCAGAATCGCCACGCGGGCGAGGCGCGTCGCAACGTCACCGCGTGCGCGTCCTGTCACCGCGAGACCGAGTGCATGGACTGCCACTCGGCGGAGGCCGGATCGCTGCGCGCGTCGCCGCACCCGAAGGGCTGGCGTGGCAGCGCGCGCTGCCGGGCGCTCGATCGCGGCAATCGCCGGATGTGCCTGAAGTGCCACGTCACGCCCGACGAGCTCGGCTGCGACTGGGCGGCGAACTAAGGCGCGGGAAACCGGCGCTCGAGCTCGTCGAGCACGTTCGCGGTCTCGTTGACCACGCGCTGCGAGATCGCGGGCTCGCGACCGAGCCAGCCGAGCGCGCGCAGCGAGCGGTTGTTCGTGCGCGAGATGCCGGCGCTCGTCGACAGATCGAAGCTCGTCGACGTGTAGCGTCCCGCGACCTGCTGCGGATCGATGCCCGCCGCCGCGATCCGGTGATCGAGCAGGAACGTCGCGACGTGACAGCTCACGCATTGCACGGTGTCCGGTGTGTGGCGCGTCGGGTTCTGGACGACCGCGAGGCTCTCGAGCGCGAACGTGCGTGCGGTCGCATCGGCAGCGGCGAACGCGTCGCTGTAGAGCGCGGTCGAGAACCCGGTCGGCAGGTTCGCGAGCGGGTTCGTGTCGTACGTCGTATCCGGGCCGAGCAGCAGCACGTGTTGCTCGGACGCGCCGACGTCGGGAATCGCGATCGGCACGAAGCCGGCACCGTCGCGCACGACGCCGCGCAACGACCAGTTGACCGCTGCGGTCCGCGCGTCCTGCGCGAACAGCGTCAGCCGGAACAGCCGATCCGCCGACGCGAACCGCGTCACGAGCAGCTTCATGCGCGGGGCGTAGCCCGAGAAGTTGTTCGCGAGCCCGGGATTGACGGTGAGCTGCGTCGCGGTCGGCAGGTCCTGGATGCCGGCGAGCACGCGCAGATCCTGGACGACGCTCGCGAGCTCGCCGTTCGGGATCGGATAGAACGCGTGCAGCGCGACATCGCTCGCGGTCGGCGGTGTTCCGGCGAGCGGCTGCAGCACGAGCCGCAGCATGCCGTCCGCCGCCGGGTCACACGGTTCGGTCGTCGAGCGATCGCAGAGATCGATCCGCGCGCCGACGACGTGGAAGCTCTCGAAGGGATCGAGCACGTCGCCCGGATCGGTGACGAGACTCGCGAACAGCGCACGCGGCACGAGCTCCGGCCCGCCGTCGCCGGTCATCCGCAGCACGACTGGCTGATCGAGCGCGGCCGGCAGGGGCACGAGCATCGTGACGTCGTTGAGCCCGAGCGTCGGTGGCCGTGTCACCGCGTCGGAACCGGCGCCATCGCCAGGCGGCGAGCTGCCACCACCGCCGCACGCGGCGAGCACCACGAGCCACCAGGGACGCACCTCTCGACGCTACAACAAAATCACGACTTCGCGCCCTCGATCCGACCGAGCCGCGTCGGGATCGTGAGCGCGCAGTTGCGGTGGCCGAGCTCGATCGCCTCGGTATCACCGACGAGCAGCGCCTCGGCGAGCAGCCACTTCGAGATCGCGTGCGAGACCGCGTACTCGTTGCGCGTGTTCCACAGCCACGCGGCCATGCTCGTGCCCTTGGAGAACGCGTGCGGGAACGCGAGCCGCCGCAGCTCCATGCCGCCGGCCTCGACCGCGGCGGTGTACGCGGCCTGCAGCGCGACGAACTCGCGCCACTCGTCGATCGCGGGATGGACCTCGCCGTCGTGCCGGCGCTCTTCCCAGCGCGTGAACCCCGCCTCGAGCGTGTCGAGCCGGCCGTGGCGCAGCCGGCGCGCGAGGCTGCCACCGACCGGGCCTGCGGCCGCGGGTGCCGCGAGGCCGGCGCGCTCCGCGGTGCGCGCGAGCTCGTCGGTGACCGCGTTCGTGACGTCGCGCAGTGCGCGGTCGACGGCACCGAGCGGCGCATCGAGCTCGATCGCGCGGCGCGCGAGCCACGCCTGCGTCGCGCCGTCGACGAGCGCGTCGTCCCACGCGCGCACCGCGGCGGCGAGCTGGTGCTGCGTCGCCTCGTGCGCGGCGAACGCGAGGTGCGCCGCGACCGCGCGCGGCATTGGCTCGAGCGTGACGAGCGCGGTCGTCGGGGCCGGCTCGCTCGGCGCGGCGTCGCCGGCCGGCGCCGGATCGGTGATCGGCTCCCGGCGCGGCGGATCGAGCAGGACGCGGCTCGCGCGGCGCTCGGGTGCGAGCAGCCACCTCGCGAGCAGCTCGCGGCGGCTCGGCGCACCCGCCGCATCGATCCGGCGCGCGGCGACGCCCTCGAGGAAGAACGTCAGCGGCGTCGCCGGCCAGCGCGCGGCCGAGGCATCGTCGACGAGCTCGCGCCACGCGCCGCGCTCGCACGCATCGATCGCGAGCCACTCGCCGGCGAGCTCGCGCACCGCGGGGTGGTCCTCGACGATCATCGACACCGAGCGCAGCAATCGGCGCGCGCCGTCGACATCGCCGCGGCCCGACGCGATCAGCGCGGTCGCCACGATCTCGCCGTCGCCAAGCGGGACGCGCAGCTTGCGGCGGCGCTCGATCCACACCTCGGCATCGCCGCTGGGCTTGCACGCGAACGCCCACGCCGCGCAGCACATCGCGTACGCGGTCGCGTCGTCGCCGGGGCGACTGATGAAGCCGGCGACGTACGCCGCGCGATGCCAGCCGAGCGGCGCGAACACGTGGCGCACGAGCGTGCTGCCGAGGTTCGGCAGGATCATGAAGCCGCCGAGCGGGATCGCGAGCCACCACAGGCCGACGTACCAGAACAGGTACAGCGCCGAGATCCCGAAGCCGATCATGAGGCCGGCCATCAGGCCCGCGAGCACGCTCCACGCGAGGTAGCGCCCGGTGTGCGAGCGGCGCCGCGCGTTGATCGCGGCCATGTGCAGGCGCAAGAAGATGATGTACGGGACCGCGTACACCTAGGGCCTCCAGCCGAGCCGGCGGCGCAGGCCGGGATACGTCACCTGATCGTGAGCGGGCGCAGCGACGGGCGTCGCGCTCGGCGCCGGCGCGTTGCGCGCCCACAGCTCGGCGAGCAGCCGGCGATACGGATCGCGCAGCGCCGCGACCGCGGCTCGGACGAGCTCGGGCGTGCGCGACCGCGGCCCGAGCGGCGAGGCGTACGTGCGAGCGTCCGCGAAGTCGAGCTCGAGCATGCCGAGCAGCTTCTGGGCTTCGCGTTCGATCTCGATCCGGCTCGCATCGGGCGAGATGCCGAGCACGAAGAACGGATTGTCGGCGATCGCCATTGGATCTCAGGTTAGCGCACGCCGGAGTCGAAGCCCTTCTTGCGGGCCTCGCTGTTCTCCGGGAGCAGCTGCCACAGCGCCTTGACCACCCGGCGCAGCTCGTCGGTGTCGCCGCGCTCGATCGCGGTCTTGCCCTCGGTGACGAGCCGCTGCGCGCGCGGCAGGTCGCGCATCGACGACATCTCCGACGCCGCGCCCTCGAAGTACGCCTCCCACGCCTCCGGGGTGCGGTTGAACGCGGCGTTCGCGAGCCGGTTCGCGAGACGCATCTGACGCTCGAGCTCCGGCGCGTCCTTGTCGCGGCGCGCGCGGTCCATCGCCGCGAGCACGTCCTGCAGCAGCGCGCGCTCGGCCTCGGTGCCGTGCATCCCGATCTGCGACGACGCGTAGATCGCGGAGTGCCGGGACTCGTCCTCGAGCTCGGGCCACTTGCGCGCGAGATCCGCGTCGGCCATCGTCGCGTCGACGTCGAGCAGTGCGCGGCGCGCTCGCTGCGCGGCATCGGCATCGCCGCCGTGCGCGGCGTCGATGTCGCGCTCGGCCTCGGACAGCCGCGCCTCGAGGTGATCGAGCCGCTCGATCACCTGGCCCTGACCATGGCGGAACGCGTGCGTGCGCAGATCCATCAGCTGGCGCCGCAGATCGCGCAGCGATGCGTCGAGCGCCTCGGGCGCGGCGTCGGGCACGAGCAGGTGCGCGACGTGCTCGAACACCTGGCCGATCGCCGGGATCAGCGCGCGCGCCGCGAGCCGGCCGCCGCGATCGAGCTCGATCGTGACCTCGACGGCGCTGCCGGTCGGCACGGTGTCGGCGATCGTGTCGCCGCCGATGTCGAGCGTGCCGACGAGCCGGCACAGGTGCGCCTGCGACAGCTCGCCTTGCACGATCGGGATCCGCAGCACGCTCTCCGAGCTGCCCTTCGCGACCGTCTCGATCGTGTGATGCGTGAACGTGCGGCGCGCGGGCAGCGGCGCACCGCGCTCGAGGTACGTCTGGACGTGACCGCTCGCGAGCGCGACGCCGAGCGTCCGCGACAGCGGCGGATCGCCGATCGTCAGGCCCTGGACGATCGTCAGCGCCGGCGGGGCGACCGCGATCCGCTCGCCGCCGGCGGTGCGCGCGTCGATGTCGAACGTGCACGCGCGGCGCGGCAGCAGCGTGACGCTCGTCAGGAACGAGCCGTCCGGGCCGACCGTCGCGTCGGGGCTCGACCACGTCTCGCCACCGGCATCGCGGCGCACGAGCTTGACCTTCGCGGGCGGGTCCGCGCCGACGAACTTGCCGACGACGTGCGGCGTCAGATCGGCGGACACCGCGGGATACTGCAACCACACCTGGCGGCCGGCCGGCTGCGCGGTCGACAGCGCGCGGCCATCGAGCCCGGCGGTCGCCGCGTACAGCGCCGCGCCCTGCGCGACGAGCGTCATCGGATCGTGGCCCTCGGCGATCTGGGCCTCGAGCCGCGCCGCGACGCGCTGGCGGACGAGCGGCATCACGGTCGGGCCGCCGACGAGCACGAGCCGACCGAGCCGGCCCGGGCCGAGGCCGTTGCCGGCGAGCAGGCGCAGGCAGACGTCGATCGCGCGATCGACGAGCGGCGCGCACAGCCCTTCGACGGTCGCGCGATCGAGCTCGAGATCGACCTCGACCTCCTCGCCATCGACGACGATCGGCTGCGCGAGCGTCACCTGGGTCTTCGCGTTGCGCGACAGCTCGATCTTCGCGTCCTCGGCGGCGAGCCGGAGCGCGCGCAGTGCGGCGGCGTGCTCGGGGTTGTTGCGGCGAGGCACGCGCGCGAGCCGCGACGCGAGGTGCTCGGTGATCGTCCAGTCGAAGTCGCGGCCGCCGAGGAAGTTGTCGCCGTCGTGGCCGACGACGCGCAGCAGACCATCGCGCGTCTCGAGCAGCGACGCGTCGAACGTGCCGCCGCCGAGATCGAACACGAGCCACGTGCCACCGCCGTCCGCATCCGCGCGCCAGCCCGCGGCGAGCGCGGACGCGATCGGTTCCTGCAACAGCTCGACGCGCTGGAACCCGGCAAGTCGCGCGGCCTCGCTCGTCGCCGCGCTCTGCGGCAGCTCGAACAGCGCGGGCACCGAGATCACGGCGCGCTCGACGGTGACGCCGAGCTGATCCGTGATGTCCTGGCGCAGCGCCTTCAGCACCTCGGCGGACAGCTCCTCGGGCTTGCGCGTGATGGCGGCGGCGGGGAACTCGATGCCCTTGCCGGTCCCCATCAGGCGCTTGAACTCGGCCGCGGTGTTCGCGGGATCCTGCTCGAGGAAGCGGCGGGCGCGCGTGCCGACGGTGACGCGGCCTTGCTTGTCGATCCGGACGACCGACGGCGTGACCGTCGCGCCCTGGGCGTTGCGCACGACGCTGACGTGCTCGCCGTCGAACACCGCCGCCGCCGAGTTCGTCGTTCCGAGATCGATCCCTACATAGAGAGGACTGTCCGCCACGCCCTGGAAGCTAGCAGACTACGCGCGCGCAGCTGCGCGCAATCGGGCGATGAACTCCGGGAACGGCAGCGCGGGAAGCTGGCGATAGCGAGCGGCGAGCGCGGCCTCGAGCGCGTCGGTGTCGCGATCGAGCGCGGCGCGCACGATCGACACGTCGTCGCCGGGCTGCGCGGCATCGATCTGCAGCGACCGCGCGAGCGCGTCGCGCGCCGGATCGAGCGCGCCGGCGGCGAGCTGCGCCTCGGCGAGCCCGAGCCACGCGTTGTGACAGTACGGCGCGAGCTCGACCGCCTTGCGCGCGTGGTGCACGGCCGCGGTCGCGTCGAGCCGGCGCGCGAAGCTGCGCCCGAGGTGCTCGTGGCCCTGGTGCCAGTCCGGCTTGCGTGCGGCGAGCGCCTCGCTCGCCTTGTGCAACGTCTCGGCATCGCCGGCGGCGAGCGCGAGGTCGAACATCACCGACAGCGCCTCGGCCGACTCGGGATCGAGCAGGAGCGCGCGGTCGAGCGCGGCATGCGCGGCATCGCGTAGCTCGACGCTGTCGTACGCGTTCGCGAGCTCGAGCCACGCGCCGGGATCGTCGTCGAGGCCGTCGGCCGCGAGTGCCTCGAGCGCCGCGAGGTCGCCGCGCTCCTCGGCGCGCAGGCCCGCGATCCGGACGCGCCACCGCCGGACCTCGCTCGGGTCGTCCTGCTCGGCGTCGCGACGCATCGCGGCCTCGGCGCCGGCAAGCGCGAGGTCGAAGTCGAGGACCGGATGCGATGCGGTCAGCCCGAAGAACAGCTGCCAGCCGAGCGCGCCGGGGATCTCGGACTGGCAGCGCTCGCGCAGCCACGGCAGCAGCTCGGCGAACGCGCCCGCGACGCGGTAGCCCTGCGCGATCGCCTCGTCGACCTCGTCGAGATCGACCTCGTCGGCGGTGAGCTCCGCGCGCCGCTCGAACAGCGCCTTCGCGTGGAAGAACGCGCGGTCGTAGCGGTTCTCGAGGAAGTGCCACTCGGACAGCTCCTTGTGCGCCTCGGCCGCGCTGTCGAACAGCTCGAGTGCCTCGCCGAGCGCGCGTCGCGCCTGGACGCTGCGACCGGCACGCGCGTGGATCATCGCCCGCAGATCCCACGCGCGGCCCGTCTGGACGTCACCGAGCACCGCGAGCGCGCGCTCGGGATCGCGGTCGACGAACCACGCCGCGAGCGCGACGCGCGCCTTGCGAAAGCTCGGGGCCTTCGCGATCGCGCGCTCGAGCAGCGGCACGCCGGCCTCGTCGCCGCGCAGCACGAGCAACCGGCCGAGCGTCTCGAGCGCGTCCTTGCTCGTCGTCTTCGCGGTGACCGCGAGCCGCAACACCTCGAGCGCCTCGTCCTCGCGATAGCGATCGTCGAGCTCGCACCCGATCGCGGCGAGCAGCGGCGCGTGGTTGCCATGCCGCTTCGCGATCGCGACGCCGCGTGCGGCCATCTCGTCGGCGCTGATCGGGCAATCCGCGAGCGCGTCGAACAACGGCTCGACGAGCTTCGCCGGTCGATCGACGCGCGCGAGCTCGCGCTCGAGGTAGTCGGCGCGCTTGCCGGGGTCTGCGAGCTTCTTCGCGTGCGCGAGCGACTGCGCGGCCGTCCGCGCCGGTTTGGCCTCGGGCTTCGCTTTGGGCTTGGGCTTGGCGGTGGCCTTGCTGCGCGCTGCCATGCGGGCGAGCTTATCGCGCGCGCAAGAACCGCACGACCGGCTGCGCGAGCAGCGCGCCCGACACGATCGCGAGGATCGCCGCCGGCGTCCAGAACACGACGTAGTACGCGGCGACCTCGCGCGACGTGGCGAGCTGGTACGTCGCGACGGTCTGCGCGAGCAGGCCGAGGCCCGCGACGACGAGCACGAGCGCACCGGCGAGCTTGCCGCGCGCGGCGAGGATCGCACCGAGCGTCAGCACCGCCGCGAGGACGAGCGCGGTCGTCCGCGTCTCGATCGCGATCGGCTGCATCCACGCGTAGACGAGCAGCATCGGCACCGCGACGAACGACGCGATCATCGACAGCCGCAGCGCGCGCACGAACCCGGTCCGCGCGGTCCACGCCGCCGGCGCGACGAACGCGTGACGCGCGGCGACGACGTTGAGCACGATCAGCGCGCCGCCGATCGCGATCACGACGAGCGCCCACTCGTAGCGGCACAGGTCGAGGTACCACTGCATGGCGCTGTCGCGGGCGCCGGCCACGACGGTCGCGGTCTGGATCGCGTTGAGCCCGCCGGTGCCGATGCCCGCGGCGCCGAGCGCGAGGCACAGCCACGCGGCCCACTGCCTGCGCAGCCACAGCGCGCCGACGCCGAGCAGCGTGCCGCTCGCGACCGCGATCGCGACCTTCGGATCCGGTCCCGGCATCGCGAGCATCTCGACGCCGGCGAGGTCGGCGAGCAAGAAGCCGGTGTTCGCGAGCAGCAGCAGCGCCGCGATCGCGATCGACCACGTCGCCGACCGCCGGATCGTGGCGATCACGGTCGCGATGATCGCGAGGCCGAGCGCGATCGTGACCACGAGCTCGAACGGCCGCACCCAGGCGATCGTCTGGCTCAGGCGCCACGCGATCACCGCCGCGAGGCCGGCGATCGCGATCGACAGGGCAGGGAGGATCCGGCGGTCGAGCATGGAGGTCGTACGCACGAGCGGCGACGATCGTTCTATGGATCACCGAGAAATAACGAGGCCGGCCCCCGCGTTGCCGTCGACTCCCGATCGATGATGTCGCGATGACGCGCGCCCACCAGGTCCGCTTCGCCCCGAAGCCGGGGACGCACCGCCACCGCGTCCAGCTCGCGATCCGGCCAACCGGACCCAAGCCGGTCGCCGACGACACCGCGGGGCGCTGGCTCGCCGGGGTCGGGCTGTTCGGCACGCGCGACGGAGCAAGCGCGCTCGCGCTGTTGCGCGACGAGTCGCGGCGCGTGCGCGGGGTCGCGCTGTGCACGGCGCCGCTCGCGTGCGACGACGCGCAGGCGACCGAGGCACTCACGACCGCGTGGTCGGTGCGCGGCGAGCGCCGGCTGCTGCGGCGAATGAACCGCCAGGGCCGCAAGCCGGCGATCGACGCGTTCCTCGACCGGCTCGCCGCGGACGGCCAGCTGCGCGATCTCGTCGATGATCTGGCGTTCGGCTCGGAGGCATGCGTGCGTCGCCACCTCGCGCACGCGCTCGACCGGCCGAGCGAGCGGTTCTGGGCCGGCCTCGCGATCGGTCACCCCGGCGTGTTCGGCGAGCTCGTGCTCGCCCGCTGGCGCGCGGTCCCCGGCGAGGGCGATCCGGTGACGCGCCAGCTGACCGATCGGTTTCACGGCCGGCTCGCCGAGCGCGTGCCCGACGTCGCGCTCGAGCTCGCGACGCTGCTGCTCGACCGCGGCATCGAGCCGGCGCGCGTCGTGTGGACCGAGCTGCTGCGACGGCGCACCGACGCGACCGTCGAGCTCGCGATCCGCCATGCCGCGCGCCTGCCGTTCGGCGTGCTCGCGAACCGCGCGAAGCAGCTCGCTCCGTCGACACTCGCGCGCATCATGGCGCACGCGCCGCGCCTGCTCGGCGACCTCGCGCGCGTGCGGACGATGTCCGCGGATCGCCAGCAGGCGCTCGCGACCGCGTGGTGCGAGACGTCGGACCGGTTTCCCGCCGAGGGCACGTACCTGTTGCGCTACCTGCGGCCGTCCGCCGAGCGCGAGCAGGCGTACCAGCGCTGGACCATCGCCGCGCGCGATCGCGACGGCATCATCGACGCGCGCGCGATCGCGGCGCTGCCGATCGAGCTCGCGGCACGCGAGGCGCGTCGCCAGATGACGGCGAACGTCGCGCTGCAGATCGATCCGACCCGCCGGATCGCCGGCGTCGCGCGGTTCCTCGCGTGGGACGAGCTCGAGGGGGCGATCGCGGATCACCTCGGCCATCCCGAGGGCGCGATCCGCGCGCTCGCGCTGACCGAGCTGCTCGCGAACCCGGGCGTGTATCCCGACGATCCGTCGCTGCCGGGGCGCGCGCTCGCGCTCGTGCTCGCGCGCAAGTTCGAGCAGGATCCGGTGCGGCTCGCGATGTTCACGACGCTCGCGCGGTGGCCGCGTCGGGTCTGGCGCGCCGAGCACCTGAAGGCGGTCGCGCAGGCGGTGCGAGATGCGCTCGATGCATCGGATCTCTCGATCGGCACGGCCGCGGCGGCGGAGTCGGTGATCGTGCGGCTGTTCGGCGTCGATCCGGCATGGGCCGCGACGTGGCTCGCGACGCTGATCAAGGAGCGCGGCACGATCCACGATCCGAACCTCGGCGCGAAGCTGTCCGACGCCGACATCACCGCCGCGGCGCCGCAGCTCGTCGCGATCGCGAAGACCTGGACGACGCAGGAGCGCGTGTACTGGCTCGTCGCGTTCGCGAACGGGCTCGGCGCGCGGATGCGGCTCGTCACCGGGCTCGGCGAGCTGATCGCGCGCGCCCGCGACGCGACGCCGTACGAGTGGTACGCGACGCAGCTCACCGAGGTGCTGCTGCGCCACGATCCCGCGCGCCACGCAGAGACGCTGGCAGCGACGATCGCGCGCTATCGCAAGCGCGACTGGCACACCGCGATCTTCGCGGTCGCGCAGCTGCACGGCATCGTCGGCAAGCAGCAGGCGCGCGACCGCGACCGCCGCCGGCCCGTGCTCGATCCCGCGATCTCCGCGGCGCTCGCCGAGATCGCGCGCGAGCTCGATCCGAAGTACGCGCCGACCGCGCTCGGCCTGCTGCGCCGCCGCGATCCCGAGACCTACGATGCGGTCGTCGCCGACTGCGTGAAGCGCGACGAGAGCGTCGCGATCGTGCCCGACGTCCATCGCTGGCTGCACCGCCACCGGCAGGATCTGCTCGGGCCGTACGTCGAGGATCGCAAGATCCGCGGCGCGTGGGCGACCGGCAACACCGGCTGGATCCTGCCGTTCGGCGACGGGTTCTTCCGGTGGTCTCCGGCGCAGGTCGAGAAGCTCGCGACGAAGCTCGAGTCGATCGTTCGCGATCACGAGCGCGACACGCCGAGCGTGTTCGCGGCGCTGACGATCTGGCCGCGCATGGAGTACGCGTCGATGGATCGGCTGTGCGCGCTCGCGAGCGATCCGCGGCCGGCCGTGCAGGAGAAGGCGATCCGCGTGCTCGCGCGCTGCGATGCCGGGCAGGGCGTGCCGACGCTGCTCGAATGCCTCGGCGATGCGCGCGCGCGATTCGCGATCTACGGCCTGCGCCGCGCGCTGTTCGGCATGATCCCGGATCACGCGCTCGCGCTGCTCGCCGGCTTACCGATGACGAAGGTCACCGTCGCGAAGGAGGTCGTGCGGCTCACCGGCGAGCTGCGCGCCGCCGGAGCGTTCGCGCGGCTCGAGCAGCTCGCCGCCGGCCGGTTGCATCGCGACATCCGCATCGCGCTGCTGCGCGCGCTGTGGGATCACCTCGACCGCGAGCGGACGTGGACGATCTTCGAGGCCGCGGTCGCCGATCCGGACTGGGTCGTCGCGAGCCGGCTCGCGGACATCCCGGCAAACCGGCTCACCGCGGCGCTCGACCGCCGGCTCGCCGCGCTGCTCGGTCGCGTGCTCGCGCGCCCGGAGCCCGAGGCGCGGATCGATCTACTGTCCCGGGCCGGTGGGCTCGCGCTCGTCGATCGCGATTGCACGCTGCTCGCCGCGTGTCGCGATCGCCTGCGCTCGTACTACGACGCCGAGACGCGCGCCGCGGTCGCGGCGGTGATGGCGCGCTCGACCGAGGACGACATGCCGGCGCTCGGTGCCGCGCTCGACGCGCTGCGCGCCGATCCGCGCGCGTTCCACGTCGCGGCGTACGCGCTGTGCGGCCACGCGATCCAGTCGCGCGCGAGCTGGCGACGCGCCGCGACCGCGCTCGAGGTCGTCGCGCTGCGCGATCCGCGATGGTCGCCGATCGCGATCCAGGCCGCGTCGGTGCGCGCGATCGCGAGCGAGCTCGTCGCCGCGATCGGCAACGTCGCCACCGCCGGCGCGCTCGACCACGACGCGATGACCCAGGCGATCGCGGCGGTCGCCGCGGTACGCGATGACGACCTCGAGGCCACGGTGGCCGCGCTCGCCGCGAGCGAGCATGCCGGCGTCCGCCGGATCGCGGTCGCCGCGCTCGAGCACGACGCGCGCAGCGGTCGCGGGTGGTCGAAGCCGCGGCTCGCGCTGCTCGCGACGCTGCGTCGGGACGCGGCGGCCGAGGTCGCCGGGGCGGCGGCGCGCGTGTGGCCCCCGCGCGAGGACGATCCCGGGTCTTGAGCCGCGGTTCGATTACAGGCCGACGCGATACACGAGCACGAGCCCGATGCCGAGCCCGACGAGCACGGCGATCGCGATCGCGAGGAAGCGGGCGCGGGGCCCCATCGGCTAGCGTTGGCGGTAGACGATGAACCCGCGCGTCGGATCGTACGGCGACACCGCGACGGTCACGCGATCTCCGAGGACGACGCGGATGCGGTGGCGGCGCACCTTGCCGGCCAGCTTGGCCAGCACCTCGTGGCCGTTGTCCAGCTTGACGCGAAAGTTCCCGCCCTTCGCGATCAAGATGACCTCGCCGTCGAGATGGACCAGCTCTTCTTTGCTCACGTTCGTCCTTGGCTCTATGCCGGGACCCTTGGTTAGCACTATGCGGGGCCCAAGAAAAGCGATCGAAACCCAAAGGTGATCTACCCTTACGGTGTGGATCGCCAGCCGCCTCGCGCCACGAGCGACGAGATCGATCTCTATATCCGGACCTACTACTCCCTCCTGCGGTCGAGTGGTGACGTCCGGGTGCGCGCCTTCGAGGAGGCACACCTGTTCTCGCGCTCGAGCCTGCACCTCGGCGCCGAGGATCCGGGACCGGATCTCGCGGCGTTCGCGTACAGCGCCGGTCGCCTGCCGGACTGCATGCCGCGGATCCGCCGCATCGTCCTCGGTCAGAGCCCGACGCAGTTCCGCGCGGCCGGGCTGCCGATCGAGAAGTGGCAGGCGGTGCGGACGCGCGGCCGGCGTCGCCCGCTGCGCTGGGATGGCGGCTCGACGCTCGCGTGCTTCATCGCATCGGCGTCGGATATCGACGACCTCGTGCCGATCCTCACCGCGTATCAGATCGAGTGGAACAAGCTGCGCGAGCGGCTGCTGACGGCGCGGATCTCGGACGTCTCCGACGACACCGCGCTCGCGAACGCGCTCGGCGATCCGGCCGGCGTCGCGCGGCTGCGCGGCGCGCTCGGCCCGAGCTCGAACGTGATCCTGCAGGACATGCTCGCGCACGACTGCGATCTGTTCGTGCGGTTGCTCGACGGCTCGTTCCGCGAGTACCAGCGCTCGGCACAGCGGTGGTGGAACGCGATCGCGCCGGCGGTGCCGCCCGGACGGCCGGTGTACTTCGTGTCGTCGAACAGTCACTCGCTCGCGAACCTGTTCGGCGGCTACGCGCGCGCACACAAGGACGAGATCCTCGCGTTCCTGCGCCGCCGCAACTTCGAGGATCTCGCGCCGCGCTACGACGAGGCGATCGCGGCCGGCGATCACGGCCTCGCGACGAACATCCTGTACTACTCGCTGCGCGCGTTCATCCACGAGCCCGGCGAGGCCGGCCGGATGGCGCAGGTCCAGGAGTCCGACGCCGCGAGCGGCATCCGCGCGATCGCGTCGCCGGGCAAGATCGACGTCGACGCGCAAATCATCGAGCTGTCGATGCTGCGCCCCGATCACCTCGATCCGCGCGTCCACGTGCCCGGCATCGAGCAGCTGTCGCGCAGCCGCGCCGTGATCATCAACATCGACTATCCGCTCGGGATGGCCGCGTACCACCACCTGTCGGCGGTCGCGCTCGGCGTCGACGAGCTGCGCGGCATCTACATCATGGGCAAGGCGGCGACGCTGAACGGCCGCGTCGGCGACGTCATGATCAGCAAGGTGATCCACGACGAGCACTCGTCGAACACCTACCTGTTCCGCAACGCGCTCGTCGCCGGTGATGTCCAGCCGTTCATGAAGCACGGCACCGTGCTCGACAACCAGAAGGCGCTGACCGTGCGCTCGGCGTTCCTCCAGAACCGCGAGTACATGGATGTGTTCTATCGCGAGGGCTACACGGTGATGGAGATGGAGGCCGGTCCATACCTGTCGGCCGCGTACGAGATCGCCGAGCCGCGCCGCCATCCGAAGAACGAGATCGTATCGATGGTCGATCAGACCGGGTTCGAGCTCGGCATTATCCACTACGCGTCGGATACGCCGTACTCGCGGCGCCAGAGCCTGCTGTCGAAGAGCCTGTCGTACTTCGGCATGGAGAGCACGTACGGCTGTGCGAGCGCGATCGCGCGCCGGATCTTCGCGAGCGAGCTCGCGAGGCTCGGGGCGTGAGCAGCGAGGTCGAGACCGTCGACGTCGCCGTGATCGGCGCCGGCGTCTCCGGCCTCGGGTTCGCGAACTGGTATCGCGAGCTCGTCCCCGGCGCGCGCGTGCTCGTGCTCGAGGCGGAGGCCGAGCCCGGCGGCTACTGCCGCACCGTCGTCCAGGACGGCTTCGTCTGGGACTACTCCGGGCACTTCTTTCACTTCAAGCATCCCGAGATCGAGGCGTGGCTGCGCGCGCGGATGCCCGGCCAGGATGTCCGCACGGTCGTCAAGCAATCGTCGATCCGCTACGCCGGCCGCGACATCGACTTTCCGTTCCAGAAGAACATCCACCAGCTGCCACTCGACGAGTTCCTCGAGTGTCTCGTCGAGCTGTACTTCCGGCCGGCCGGCGATGCGCCGGCGGCGTCGTTCGGCGAGATGCTGTACCGCCGGCTCGGCCGCGGCATCACCGACAAGTTCCTGCGGCCGTACAACGAGAAGCTGTACGCGACCGACCTCGACACGCTCGACGTCGACGCGATGGGGCGGTTCTTCCCGCACGCGGACATCGCCGACATCATCGCGAACTTCCGATCGACCTCGGCCGGGGCGCGCAATGGCGGCTACAACGCAGTCTTCACGTATCCCTCCGGCGGCGCGATCCAGTACATCCACGCGCTGCTGCACGATCTGCCGGCGGGGACGGTCGCGTGCGACGAGCGCGTCACCGCGATCGATCTCGCGCAGCGCGAGCTCGTGACGCCGAAGCGCCGCGTGCGGTTCGGCCGGATCGTCAGCTCGGCGCCGCTGCCTCAGCTCGCGCGGCTGTGCGACGTCGCGCACGACGACGTGTTCACGTCGAACCGCGTGCTCGTGTTCAACCTCGGGTTCGATCGCAAGGGCCGGCGCGACATCCACTGGATGTACTTTCCGGATCGCTCGATCGTGTTCTATCGGGTCGGCTGGTACGACAACATCCTCGACGGCGATCGGATGTCCCTCTACGTCGAGATCGGGGCGCGACACGACGAGACGTTCGACGTCGACGCGCTGCGCGCCCGCGTGCTCGCCGATCTGGCACGCGAGGGCATCGTCACCGATCACCAGCTCGTCGCGAGCCACCACGTCGTGCTCGATCCGGCGTACTGCCACATCACGCGGGCGTCGCTCGCCGAGACCGACCGCCTGCGCACCGAGCTCGCGCGGCGCGGCGTTCACTCGGTCGGCCGCTACGGCCGGTGGACGTACTGCTCGATCGAGGACAACCTCGTCGAGACCCAGGTGCTCGCGCGCGAACTGGCTACAGCGGCACGCGGATGATCGTCGCGCCCTTCGTCGTGTGCGCGAGCACGTCGACGACCTTCGTCGTGGCCTGCGCGAAGTGCAGCCCGACCGCCGCCGGCATCGCGTAGAAGCTCGGCTCGCCGCGCTGGCGGAACACGCCGATCACGTTGCCGCGCGTCGAGATCGAGACCACCTCGTCGCCGGCGAGCGCGGGCCACGCGTTCGCGTTCGTCGACCGGATGTCGGCCTTCGTGCACTCGGCCTTGCACACGACGTACTTGTTGCGCGCGCCGTTGTCGCGGATCAGCGCCGCCTTCTCGGTGCAGCCGACGAGATCGTGGCCGTCGAGCACGTGCGGCATGACGATGCCGGCCTCGTCGATCGAGAAGAACTCGTCGGCGTCGGTCGCGACCCACGCGTGCGTCGCGGTGACGCACACGCGATCGGGGTGGCCGCTGCCGAGATCGACGATCTTCGTCGGCAGCCCGGGGCGGACGAGCGTCGCGTGCAGGCCGCCCTCGGGATCCGCCCACGCGATCGCGGCGCGGCCGCGCCCGTTCGGGGCGGCGGCAAACGCGTGATCATCGATGTCGATCGGCTTCTCGACCACGACCTTGCCGGCGGTGACGCGCGCGATCACGAGATCGTCGGCGACGATCGCGACCGCGACGCCATCCGCCGCGCCGCCGACCGCGAACAGCGGCCGCGACTCCGGTGGGTTCATCGGCTCGAGGTCGTCGTTCGGGTTCGCGGCCGGCTTCTTCGGCTTGGCCTTCGCCGGCTGCAGATCGGTGCCGCCGGTCAGGTGGCCTTCCGGATCGATCGCGCCGACCTGGACGTCGTCGGGGCCGAACGCCACGATGCCCCACGCCGAGTCGGCGACACTGCGCTGGACGTGCGGCTGGACGCGCGCGACCCGCGGCGGCTGGCCGGCGGTCAGCAGCATCTCGACCTGCGGGCCGAGCGCGACGACCGTGTTCATCGACGGCGCGAGCACCGTCTCGACCTGCGCGACCGGCTTGCCGTCGTACGCCACCGGCACGATCTCGGCGGCCGGCAGCACCTGGCCACCGGCGGTCGGCGGCGGATCCATCTGCGCGGCGGCGCGCAGCTCCGCGCGTGCGGCGTCGAGCGCGTCGAGCGCGGCGGGCAGGGCATCGGCATCGATGCCGCCGGGTCCGGTGTCGACGCGCGCGACGAACGCCTTCGCGACCTTGCGCGACGCCTCGTCGAGCCGCTCCCAGGCCGCCTCGACCTCGGCGATCCCGGTGTCGTACTGATCGCCGCGCGTCAGCTCGCCGACGAGCTTCGTGCACGACGTGCGATTCCACTTCGCGTCGGTCAGCTCGTGGATCGCCATCGCCTCCGACGTCTTCGGGGATGCCGGCTTGTCACCGAGCAGGCACGCGCGCGCCTTGTCGTAGCGCTGCTCCCAGAACGCGATCTGCTCCGCCGCGACGCCACGCGCCTGGTTCGGCTGATAGACCCCGAAGAAGTAGAACCCGCCCGCGCCGGCGACGATCGCGGCCCCGACGAACACCATCGCAATTCGTGCCTTCGGCGACATTGCCCGGAGCCTACACCGCGGCCATCTTCGACTCATGAGCCAGCTCGCGGCCGATGCGTACATCGACGGGATCTGGGAGCCCGGCTCCCGCCGGTTCGCGGTCCGCGACCCGTACGACGACGCGATCGTGGCCGAGGTCACGGCCGCCGACGCGGCGATGGTCGAGCGCGCGATCGCCGCGGCGGCGCGCGCGTTCGCGACCTGGAAGACGCGCCCGGGTCCCGAGCGCGGAGGCCTGCTCCGCCAGCTCGCCGCGCGGATGCTCGCCGACGAGGTCCGGCTCGCCGAGCTGTGCGTGCGCGAGAACGGCAAGCCGCACAAGGAGGCGCTCGCCGAGGTCCGCTACGCGGCGAGCTTCCTGTCGTGGTTCGCCGGCGAGGCCGAGCGCGCGTACGGCGAGACGATCCCCGCGACGAACCCGGCGCAGCGGCTCACCGTGATCCGCGAGCCGGTCGGGCCGTGCGCGCTGATCACGCCGTGGAACTTTCCGTACGCGATGCTGACGCGCAAGCTCGGCGCCGCGCTCGCGGCCGGCTGCACGATCGTGGCGAAGCCGGCGGAGCAGACGCCGCTCGGCACGCTCGCGATCGGCCAGCTCTGCGAGCAGGTCGGCATCCCGCCCGGCGTCGTCAACGTGCTGCCGACCGACGACGCGGTCACGATCGGCGGCCAGCTGCTCGGCTCGCCGGCGATCCGCAAGATCAGCTTCACCGGCTCGACCGAGGTCGGCCGGATCATCCTGCGCAACGCCGCCGAGGACCTCAAGCGGGTCTCGCTCGAGCTCGGCGGCAACGCGCCGTTCGTCGTGCTCGGCGACGCCGACGTCGACGCTGCGGTCGCGCACGCGATGATCGCGAAGTTTCGCAACACCGGGCAGTCGTGCGTCGCCGCGAATCGCTTCATCCTCGAGGCGCCGATCGCGCGTGCGTTCACCGAGCGGCTCGTCGATCAGATCCGCACGCTGAAGCTCGGGCGCGGCAGCGATCCGGGCGTCGATCTCGGCCCGCTGATCGACGACGCGAGCGTGCGCAAGGTCGAGCGCCTCGTCGCCGACGCGATCGGCAAGGGCGCGCGCGTCGTTCATGGCGCGCCGCCCGCGGGCGAGTCGCGGTCACGGCTCGTCGCACCGCTCGTGCTCGACGGCATCACGCGCGACATGGCGATCTGGCGCGAGGAGATCTTCGGCCCGGTCGTCGCGATCCGGCATGCGGCGGACGAGGCGGACGCGATCGCCCAGGCGAACGACACCGAGTACGGCCTCGTCGCGTACGTGTTCACGCGCGACGGCGAGCGCCAGACCCGGGTCGTCGAGGCGCTCGAGGCCGGGATGGTCGGTCTCAACGAAGGCCTCGTGTCGACCGCGCAGGCGCCGTTCGGCGGCATCAAGCACTCCGGCGTCGGCCGCGAGGGCAGCCGGCACGGGCTCGACGATTACACGAACCTGAAGTACATCGCGAAGCACCTATAGAATCAGTGCAGCGATGCGATGAACGCGACGAGGTCGTCGATCTGACCGTCGTCGAGCGCGCCCTGAAAGCTCGGCATGATCGGCGGAAACCCGGCGGTCTGATCCGCGAGCGGCTCGACGATCGAGCGCCGCACGAACGTCGCGTCGACGGTCGCGGTCCGGCCGTCGGCGAGCGCGATCGTCTTGCCCCAGATCCCGCGCCACGACGGCCCGAACCGCGTGCTGCCGTCGACGGTGTGGCACGCCATGCAGTACTTCTCGTACAGCGCCTTGCCGCGCGTCGGATCGCCGGCGAGCGCGGGTCGCGGCGCGGCCGCAGGTGCCGGCGTGGGTGACGCGTTCGAGGGTGGGGCCGCCGGCTCGGGGTGCGAGCCTCCGCAGCTGACGAGGATGAGGACGAGCACGCCGAGCGAGCGCATCGCGGCGAACGTATCAGCTACAGTGACCTCGTGAGCGACCGTCCGCGCACGCACGAGCCCCGCGATCCGGCCACTCCGCTGACCGGGGCGAACATCGTCGTCGGGGTGTGCGGCGGGATCGCGGCGTACAAGGCCGCCGAGCTCGTGCGGCTGTTCGACAAGGCCGGCGCGCAGGTCGAGGTCGCGATGACCCGGCGCGCGCAGGAATTCGTCGGCGCGATGACGTTCCAGGCGCTGACCCGGCGGCCGGTGTTCACCGATCTGTTCGACCTCAGCGAGGAGGCGACGATCGGTCACATCTCGCTTGCCGATCGCGCCGACCTCGTCGTGATCGCGCCCGCGACCGCGAACACGATCGCGCGGCTCGCCGCCGGGCAGGCCGACGATGCGGTCGCGGCGATCGTGCTCGCGACCCGCGCGCCGGTGCTGCTCGCGCCATCGATGAACGTCAACATGTGGGCTCACCCGATCACGCAGGCGAACGTGCGGCGGCTCGTCGACGTCGCGGGCTACCACGTCGTCGGCCCGGGCGACGGCTTCCTCGCGTGCCGCTGGACCGGACCCGGCCGGCTCGCCGAACCCGCGGACATCGTGGAGGCGGCGGCGCACGTGCTCGCGCGCCAGGATCTCGCCGGCAAGCACGTCGTCGTGACCGCCGGCCCGACGTACGAGGCGATCGATCCAGCGCGCTTCATCGGTAACCGCAGCTCCGGGAAGATGGGCATCGCGATCGCGGCCGCCGCATTCCGGCGCGGCGCGCAGGTCACGCTGCTGCTCGGCCCGAGCGCGGTGCCACCGCCGGTCGGCGTGACGACGGTGCACGTCGAGACCGCGCTCGACCTCGAGCGTGCGCTCGCGACCGCGAGCCTCGATGCCGATGTCATCGTGATGGCCGCCGCCGTCGCCGACTACCGCCCGGAGAAGCCGGCCGAGCACAAGCTCAAGCGCGGCGAGCTCGGCGGCGCGACCCAGCTCTCGCTCGTCGCGAATCCCGATCTGCTCGCCGGCCTCGGCCAGCGCCGCGGGGCCGCGACCCGGCCGCTGCTCGTCGGGTTCGCCGCCGAGACCCAGGACATCGTCGCGAACGCGCGCAAGAAGCTCGCGACGAAGCGCTGCGATGTCGTCGTCGCGAACGACGTCGCCGATCCGAACGCCGGGTTCGCGGTCGACACGAACCGGGTCACGCTCGTCGATGCCGAGGGCGAGGTCGAGGTGCCGCCGGGCACGAAGGCCGTCGTCGCGCACCGGATCCTCGATCGCGTCGCGGCGGTGCTGCAGCGTTAGTTGCGGAGCAAGCGGTCGAGCTCCTGGGTCACGACGTTGATCGACACCGGCTTGACCAGGTGCACGTCGAACCCCGCCTGGCGCGAGCGGACCCGATCTTCTTCCTGGCCATAGCCGGTGACCGCCATCAGCCGGATCCGCGGCAGCCGGGCGCGCAGGCGGCGCGCGAGCTCGAAGCCGTCCATGCCGGGGAGCCCGATGTCGAGCATCGCGACGTCCGGCGTGAACCGATCGAGGTGATCGAGCGCCGCGAAGCCGTCGTGCTCGACGCTGACTCGGTAGCCGTAGTACAGCAGGATCTCGGCGAGCAGCTCGGCGGCATCGCGGTTGTCGTCGACGATCAGCACGCACAGCGGCGAGCCACCGCCCGCGACCGGGAGCTCGTCGGGCTCGGTCTCGATCGCCGGCTGATCGCACCACGGCAGGCGGACGAGGAACGTGCTGCCGCGTCCGGGCCCGGCGCTCGTGACGTCGACCTTGCCGCCATGCAACGTCACGAGGCTGCGCACGATCGCGAGCCCGAGCCCGAGGCCGCCGCCGGAGCGCTCGATGCCCTGCGGCACCTGCGTGAACTGCTCGAACATCTGATCGATGTACAGCGGATCGATGCCGATGCCCTGATCGTGGACCGCGAGCTCGACGTGGTCGGCATTGCGCGTCCCGGTGATCCGGATCGGCTTCGCGACGTCGGAGTACCGCGAGGCATTCGTCAGCAGATTCGCGACGACCTGCGCGAGCCGCGCCGGATCGGCGTCGACGCACAGCCCGTGCGCCGGGACCTCGAGGATCAGCTCGTTGTGGCGCGAATCGAGCAGCGAGCGCGTCATCTCGATCGCCTGGTCGACGACGTCCGCGAGCTCGATCCGCTGCCTGCGCAGCTCGACGCGGCCGCGCGTGATCTTCGCGATGTCGAGCAGATCGTCGACGAGGCGCATGACGTGGTGGACCTGACGCTCGAGCACGTCCTGGACGCGCGTCGCGACGCCCTCGAGCCGCAACAGCTGGAGCGCGGTCAGGATCGGCGCGAGCGGGTTGCGCAGCTCGTGACCGAGCATCGCGAGGAACTCGTCCTTGATCCGCGTCGCGCGTTCGGCCTCGCCGCGCGCGAGATCGAGCGCACGCGACAGCGCCGCGGCGCGCTCCGCGGACTGCCGCGCGACCGCGAGCTCGCCGCGCGTCGCGACGATGCTGCTGTCGGCGCGCAGCATGCCGGACACGAGCGGGGCTGTCGTCGCGAGCTGTTCGCGGATCGAATCATCGGCGCGGCCACCGACGACCGCGAACGTGATGCCGTCGAACGCGTACGCGACGGCGTCCCGCAGCTCGTCGGCGCGCGGGAACGCGACCGCACCGGTGTGGATGCCGGGCGTGCCGCAACGGGCGAGCAGCTCGCGCCAGCCTCGGCCCGAGGGCATGCTGGCCGCGAACCCGGGCGCGGGGATCAGCTTCGTCGCGACGTCGGGATGCGGAACGAACACGAACAGCGCTTCGCCACCGAGGTGGTGCGCGAGCGCGATCGCGTGGGCGGGGCGGCGCGGGAGATCGGCGAGCTGTGCGAGCAGGCGGAGGGTTTCGTGCGCATCGAGCATAACGTCTAGTCCGGAAACGCGAGGACGACCGCGGTGCAGTTGTGGAAGCCGGCGAACTGACCTTCGGCGCGCGCGAGCTGGCCGTAGGTGTTGCAGCCGACGAGCGGCCGATCGCCGATGGCCGATCGGACCGCCTCGAGCTCGAACCCGAACACGTCGCCCATCCGCAGCCGCGTCGCGACGCAGTCGAAGAACAGCGCCGCCGCCGGTCGTCCGCCGCGCAGCCCGCGTACCGCCGAGCGCGCGGCTTCGGACGCCGCCTCGGTCGCCGATGCCGACGACGTCTTCATGATGTGCACGCGCGCGCCGCTCGGGATCTCCGCCGCACACACGACCGCGCCGTCGCGATCGATCGACAGCGGAACCCGCAGCCGGTAACCGCCCGGCGTATCGATGCCGAGGATGTTGTGGAGGAAGAACGGCAGCGGCGCGTCGCGCTCGAGCCGCTGCCCCGTGAGCTCGGCGTGCTGCTCGAACGCCTCGACCGCCGGGAAGCCGTCGATCGAGACGATGCGCGCGCCGTCGACCTCGGTGATCCGCAGCGGCTCGCTCGCGGGTGTCCACCCGTGCTGGACGCCGACGCCGAGCGGCTTGTGCGATCGGATCTCGAGCGCGACCACGGCATCGCTCGCGACCTCGACGCCGCGGAACACGACGGTCCGCGTCAGCTGGTCGTCACCGGCACCGCCGCCGGCGAGCTCGTAGAGGCCCGAGGTCGCGATCGTGAGCTGCTCGAGCAGATCGTCGGCGTGGCCGGCGAGCGCGTCGGTCAGGACGAGCGCGCCGCGATACGGCAGGTCGTGCACGCTCATCCCCTCGAACGTCGTCACGACCTCGCGCGCGGCGGCGACGCGATCGGTGCTCACGCCGTGACCGATTCCGGACGCGAACCGCATGTCGGTCGACTGGATCGCCATCGCGCACGCGGACGATTCACCGTGATGGGCATCGGTGAACTCGCCCGCCGACGAGGCGCCGACCATCACGCGTGGCTGACACGTCTCGTGCAGCGCGCGCAGCAGGCTCGCGTGGTCGTAGCGGCTCGACGCGAACACGATCACCGCGTCGGGCTGCCCGAGCGCATCGCGGATCTGGCGACCGAGGTCCTGACCCGCGACCGCGCTCTCGGCTTCGGTTGTGAACACCGCGGCGGTCTGGGTCATCGGTCGCTCGGCACGGGGAACCCCTCGCGAGATGCGGGATCCGTACCTGCGACACCCCCACGCATGGGGGCAGTGAGCGTTCCTAGGACAGTACCGACGTGCGGTTCTGTCGCGGCGAGCGCCAGCGCACGGTCAGCCGCCGATCAGGATCCCGGGCGCCGGGAACTTGCTGCACAGCTCGCGGACCTCGCCGGCGATCTTCTCGTGGAGATGGCCGTCGCTCGGCGCCGTGACGACCGCGTCCATCCAGGCGGCGATCTGGCGCATCTCGGGCTCCTTCATGCCGCGCGAGGTCACCGACGGCGTGCCGAGCCGGATGCCGGACGGGTCGAACGGCTTGCGCGGATCGAACGGCACCGTGTTGTAGTTGAGCTCCATCCCGGCGGCGTCGAGCGCCTTCGCCGCGATCTTGCCGGTGACGTTCTTCGGGGTCACGTCGGCGAGGATCAGGTGGTTGTCGCTGCCGCCGGTGACGAGCGACCAGCCGCGCTCGACGAGTGCCGCCGCCAGCGCGCGCGAGTTCGCGACGATCTGATGCGCGTACTGCTTGAACGCGTCGGTCTGCGCTTCCTTGAGCGCGATCGCGATCCCGGCCGTCGTGTGGTTGTGCGGGCCGCCCTGCAGGCCGGGGAACACCGCGCGATCGATCGCCTTCTGGTGCGCCGCCGTGCACATCAGCATGCCGCCGCGGGGACCGCGCAGCGTCTTGTGCGTCGTCGTCGACACGACGTCGGCGACCGGCACCGGCGAGGGATGCGCGCCTGCGGCGACGAGCCCGGCGATATGCGCGATGTCGGCCGCGAACACCGCACCGACCTCGCGCGCGATCTCGGCGAACGCGGCGAAGTCGATCGTGCGCGGGATCGCGGTGCCGCCCGCGAACAGCAGCTTCGGACGCTCCTTGCGCGCGAGCTCGCGGACCTCGTCGAGATCGATCCGGTGCGTGTCCTTGCGGACGCCGTACTGCACCGCGCGGAAGTAGCTGCCGGTGATCGATACGTTCCAGCCGTGCGTCAGGTGACCGCCGGCCGGTAGCCCCATGCCCATGACCGTATCGCCGGGCTTGAGGAACGCGAAGTAGATCGCGAGATTCGCCGGCGACCCGGAGTACGGCTGGACGTTCGCGTGGTCGGCGCCGAACAGTGCCTTCGCGCGATCGATGCAGAGCTGCTCGACGCGGTCGATGTACTGCTGACCCTCGTAGTAGCGCTTGCCGGGATAGCCCTCGCTGTACTTGTTCGTCAGCACCGAGCCGGTCGCGGCGAGCACCGCGCCCGAGACATAGTTCTCCGACGCGATCAGCCGGATCTTGTCGCGCTGACGGCGCTCCTCGGCGGCGATGAGCTCTGCGATCTCGGGATCGACCTCGGCGAGCGTGGCGTGCAGGGCAGGGTGCATTCCCCGTCCATACCACGCGCGCCGCAGGTTCGAGCGATCAGTGCGCCGACACGGCCTTGCTGACGTCGTGCTTGACCACCTTCGCGTCGCGCTTGAGCTTGCGCAGCGACGTCTCCGGGATCATGTCGACGTCCTTCTTGTTGTCGGGCAGCATCTTCAGGATCACGAGGCCCACTGCGATCAGCACGGCCGCTGCGATCCCGTAGCCGGCCCACCACGGCAGGCCGAGCGCGACGAGCACCGCCGCGAGGAAGTGGCCGACGAGGATGCCACCGAGCACCATGACGCCGACCGCTGCCGCGATCTTGACCATCATGGCCTTCAGGTTGCCGAACTCGTCCTTCATCTCGCCTTGCATGCGCGTCAGGTGTCCGACCGCGAGCTCCTTCGCATCCGCGATCAGGCCGGTGAACAGGTCCTTGGTCGGTTCCTTTTGGATTTCGCCCACAGTCGGGTTTTCGGTCGCCATGCGCAGATGCACCGCAATCCGCATGCCCGCGCGTTACGAATTCTCTGGAGTGCGCACGCCCGCGATCGAGATCCCCGCGCGCACGAGCGCACCGGTGATTCGCTCGACGAGCGCGGCCCCGACGGGCGTCGCGAGCAGCGGAAACAGCGGCACGAGCAGGTCGAGCCCGTCGTCGACCAGCCCGTGCGTGCGCGATTCTCGCGGACTGGTGTCGTGGATGTAGACCAGCATGCAAGCGAGCTGCAGCAACCAGAGCGCATTGGCGACGAGGGGCACGGTGCCCGCCGGTAAGCCAGCCCCGGCGAGTGCGCGCTCGAAGATCGCGATGGCGCGCAGGCGCACTCCCCGGGTCTGCGCCGAGAATGCCGAGAGCGGATCGCCCGGGTTCACCAGGTGCGGGATGATCGAGGCCAGCATCGCGCGCTGCGGCCGGATCGACGCGAGCTTGGTATGGAAGATCGTCCCGAGCTGCTCGCGCACCGAGCCCGCGAGCGCGATCCGCTCGAGCTCGGCCTGGTTGTCCTCGTAGTACGCGAACATCAGGGCTTCCTTCGACGGGAAGTAGTAGTAGGCGGCGCCGAGCGAGAGCCCCGCGGCCTTCGCGATGTCGCGCATCGTGGTCGCCTCGACGCCGCGCTTCTGGAACAGCGCGAGCGCGCGCTCGAGCAGCACGCGCCGCGTGGCATCGCGCTTCGCCTCGCCGGGCCGGCGCGCAGGTTTCTTGCGGCGTGCGGTCACGCCGCGTGGCTCGCCACGTAGGCACGGGGAAGCCGCGTGCCGGCGACGACCGCGGCACGCTCGCGCTCGTCGATCCTGCGCATGTGGTGGATCAGCGGCACGATCGGGATGCCGGTGATCGCGACGATCGCGGGCGTGATCCCGAACAGCACGACGAACGGCACGCAGCTCACGATCACGACGAACACGTAGATGAACAGCGGGCTCGGTACCGTGCGGATCGAGCCCCTGGCCAGCCGGTGGCCGCGGATCGCGACGAGGATCGCGAGCGCGACGTGCGCCGGGCCGGCGAACACGAGGCTGAGCTTCACCCAGTCGTCGAAGCCGAGCATCGACCAGCCGAACAGCAGCGTCACCGGCAGGTGAAGCGCGAGCGGCAGCGTCAGCGCGAGCCCGATGCCGGGCACGACGAGCCCCGCGGTCGCGAGCGTCGCTGCATCGGCAGGGGCGGGGCGCCGCCACCGCTGCCACAGCTGGACCGCCCCGTAGCTCGCGAACGCGAGCAGGTACGCGGCGGGCAGCAACATGCCTGCCGGCAGCGACACGAGGTCCGGCCGGAGCGCGCGCTCGACGACGAGGCCGGCACCGGCGAGCAGGATGATTCCGAACGCGAGCCGGCCCGCGCGGCGCGCGATCACGTTGTCTGGAGTGGTTTCGAACACGTTCAAAACATGGCGATGCCGACCACGTTCAGCAAGCGGCAAAAGTGAACATGTTCAAAACGTGGCTGGTTTCGAGGAGCTGGCGCCACGGGAGTAGATCGTCTCGCGCAGGTAGACGGTCGTGCCGACGAGCAGGATCTCGATCGCGGCGACCGCGAGGCGGATCCGCGCCGGATTGTGCGAGAGCACGTTGTCGCCGAGCAGCCGCGCGACCGGCAGCAGGTAGTGCTGCGCGATCGCGAGCGCGACGGTGAACGCGAGCAGCGTGCCGGCGAGCACCCGCGGCATCGCGGCGTATGCCGCGGTCAGGTAGACGAGCGCGAGCGGCAGCACGACGACGAAGCCGTACGCGACCATCCGCTCGGTGTCGGTCGCGACGAGCGTGGACGCGAGGATCGGCAGCGCGAGCACCGCGGCGGCCTGCAGCGGGCGTGGCGCGTGACGGAGCCCGAGCAGCGCGTAGACCGTGAGCCCGCCGAACGGAAACCACAGCGTCACGAAGGTGTCGCCGGCATCGGTCGTCTTCGCGCCGAGCGGCGTGAACGCCATGACGCGCAGCTTGCCGACGAACGCGTGGGTGTCGCTCGGCGCGCCCGCGAGGTAGAGCCGCATCGCGACCAGGTAGAGCACCGCGGGGCCGCCGTACACGGCGACCTGCTTCGCCGCGTCGCCGAGGCGACGCCAGCCGGTGCGCTCGCTCTCGAGCAGCGCGAGCACGCCGAGCACCGGCAGCCAGTACACCGCCTTCTCGCTGTTGCACGCGAGCACGACGAGCGCGATCGCGAAGTACGCGCGGTGCGCGCGATGCAGCAGCGTGTGGAGCAGCACGACGAACAGCGCGTAGTTGAACGGATCGAGCACGAGCCGGTTCTCCGCCGAGTAGACGCCGAGGTACGAGCACGCGAGCAGCACCGGCGATGCGAGCGCGAGCGCGCGGGACACCCCGAGCCGCACGAGCGCGAGCACGAGCAGCACCGACGTCATCACGAGCGCGCCGAAGTTCACCGACTTGAGCGCGGGGGCGTCGTCGACCGGCAGGATGTTCCACGCGCCGGCGAGCATCGGCTCGAGCCAGCGCAGGCTGAACGGTAACAGGCCGCCGCGCCGGATCGCGCCTTCGCGTAACATCGCGAGGTACTCGCGCTCGTCGAGCCAGAGGCCATTGCCATCCTCGATCACGGACTGCACGATCGCGACGCAGCCGAACGCGAGGAGCGCGATCGCGACGATCGCCGCGAGCCGCCGCGGCCCGAGCGAGCGAAACCCGACGAGCTCGCGGTCGCGCGCGACGACCCAGGCCGCGAGCGCGACGACCGCGACATCGACCGCGAGCCACGCGAGCTGGCGACCGCCCTCGAAGATCACCGCGTACGCGGCGCTCGCCGCGAGCCAGATCGCGCCGAGCAGCGCGGCGTGGATCGCGGCTCGTCGCAACATGCCGTGTGATCGCCGCGCGCGACCGGCAATGCAAGCGAGATGCGGTACGATGGCGCTGCGACGTTGACCGGACCCCGACCGACCAGCCAGATCTACACGCCGTCGCGCGACGAGTTCGTCGCCGCCGCCGGTCAGGGCAACCTGATCCCGGTCTACCGCGAGCTGCTCGCCGACAGCGACACGCCGGTGTCCGCGTACGCGGCGCTCGGCGCGGGCGAGCACTCGTTCCTGCTCGAGTCGGTCGTCGGTGGCACGACGTGGGCGGCGTACTCGTTCGTCGGGATCGCGCCACGCGCGGTCGTGCGCTGGAAGGCGGGCACCGCGAGCGTCACCTGGTACGACGTCGACGGGGGCGGCGCGCCACGCACCGTCGACTGGCAGACCCCGGATCCGACCGCCGCGCTCGCGGAGGTGCTCGGCGAGCTACGTCCGGTCGACGTGCCGGGGCTGCCGCGATTCTGGGGCGGTGCGGTCGGCTGGATCGCCTACGACTGCGTGCGCGCGTTCGAGGACCTGCCGTCGCGCGCGCGCGCCGATCTCGAGCTGCCCGGCCTGTGCATGGTGGTCACGGACACCGTGCTGATCTTCGACAACCTGCGGCAGACGCTGAAGGTCGTCGCGACGCCGTACGTCGCGCGGCCCGAGCGTGCCGAGGCCGCGTACGAGCGCGCGTGTGCCCGGATCGACGCGATCATCCAGACGCTGCGCGCGCCGCGCCGTCCGCTGCCCGCGCTCGTACCGCCGCGGTACGGCGAGCCGCTGACCGGCGACGTCCCGCCGTCGTCGTTCACGAAGCCCGCGTTCTGCGCCGCGGTCGATCGCGTGAAGGACTACATCCTCGCCGGCGACGCGTTCCAGGTCGTGCTGTCGCAGCGGTTCGTCGAGCCCGCGGCCGGCGCGCGCCCGCTCGACGTCTATCGCGCGCTCCGCGTGATCAACCCGTCGCCGTACATGTTTCACCTCGAGTTTCCGGAGGCGCGCGTCACCGGCGCGTCGCCCGAGACGCTCGTGCGACTGTCCGAGAATCGCGTCGAGGTCCGGCCGATCGCGGGCACGCGGCCGCGTGGCGCGACCGCCGCCGAGGACGATCGCCTCGCCGCCGAGCTACTGGCGGATCCGAAGGAGCTCGCCGAGCACCTGATGCTGATCGATCTCGGCCGCAACGATGTCGGGCGCGTCGCCGCGGTCGGCTCGGTGCACGTCGCGGAGCAGATGGTGATCGAGCGGTTCTCGCACGTGATGCACATGACGTCGCACGTCGTCGGTACGCTCGCGCCCGGCAAGACGTGGCTCGACGTGCTGCGCGCGGCATTTCCAGCGGGTACGCTGTCGGGCGCGCCGAAGATTCGTGCCATGGAGATCATCGACGAGCTCGAGCCTCATCAGCGCGGCATCTACGGCGGTGCCGTCGGCTACGTCAGCTACACCGGCAACCTCGATCTCGCGATCGCGATCCGGACGCTGGTCTCGGCCGGCGACTCGATCTACGTCCAGGCCGGCGCCGGCCTCGTCGCGGACTCGGTGCCCGAGACCGAGTACACCGAGACCGTGAACAAGGCGCGCGCCGTGCTGCGCGCGGTCGCGATGGCGCGCACCGCGCGATCGGAGGACGCGTGAAGCTCCTCTTGATCGACAACTACGACTCGTTCACGTGGAACCTCGCGCAGTACTTCGGCGAGCTCGGTGCCGACGTCGCGGTCGAGCGCAACGACGCGATCACGGTCGACGCGATCGCCGCACGCGCGCCCGATGCGATCGCGATCTCGCCCGGCCCGTGCACGCCGAACGAGGCCGGGATCTCGATGGACGTGATCCGGCGCTACGCCGGCCAGCTGCCGATCCTCGGCGTCTGCCTCGGCCATCAGTGCATCGGCCAGGTGTTCGGCGGCAGCATCGTGCGCGCGCCGCGGATCATGCACGGCAAGACGTCGAAGATCTTCCACGACGAGAAGGGCCTGTACGCCGGGGTCGAGAACCCGTTCGTCGCGACGCGCTACCACTCGCTCGTGATCGCGCCCGAGTCGATGCCGGACACCCTCGAGGTGACCGCGAAGACCTGGGAGGACGAGATCATGGGCGTGCGCGCGAGAGCCGCGGGCGCGCCGCTCGAGGGCGTGCAGTTCCACCCCGAGTCGATCATGACCGCCGCCGGCAAGGCGCTGCTCGCGAACTTCTTGCGGATGGCGAGCGCGTATCACCAGCGGCACCAGAAGGAAGCCGGATGACGGCGCCGATCGTGCGCGCGATCGGCCACGCGCTCGACGGGATCGATCTGTCGCGTGCCGAGATGGCCGAGGTCGTCGGCCAGATCATGGACGGCGAGGCGACGTCCGCGCAGATCGGCGGGTTCCTGGTCGCGCTGCGCGCGAAGGGCGAGACCGTCGAGGAGCTCGTCGGCGCCGCGTCCGCAATGCGCAGCCGCGCGATCCCGCTCGAGTGCCCGCGGCTCGAGCACAGCATCGACACCTGCGGCACCGGTGGCGACGGCACCGGCACGCTGAACGTCTCGACGCTCGCTGCGATCCTGATCGCCGCATGCGGCGGCGTCGTCGCGAAGCACGGCAACCGCGCGCAGTCGTCGCGCTGCGGCTCGGCGGACGTGCTCGAGGCGCTCGGCATCGCGGTCGACGCCGATCCGAAGATCGTCGCGCGCTGCCTCGGCGTCGCGAACGTCGGCTTCGCGTTCGCGCCACGGTTTCACGCCGCGACCCGCCATGCGTCGGCGCCGCGCAAGGAGCTCGGCACGCGCACGATCTTCAACCTGCTCGGGCCGCTGACGAACCCGGCGCAGGTCCGCCATCAGGTCGTCGGCGTGTTCGATCGCAAGTGGTGCGAGCCGGTCGCGGCGGCGCTCGGTGCGCTCGGGCTGCGGCGTGCTGCGGTCGTGCACGGCACGGGCGGGTTCGACGAGATCGCGATCCGCGGCGAGACGTTCGTCGCGCTGTGGGATGAGGGCGAGCTCAACATGTTCACGCTGACGCCGCGCCACTTCGGGATCCCCGAGGGCGACCCGGCGCAGCTCGCCGGTCACGATGCGGCGTACAACGCGCAGGTGCTGCGCAAGGTGCTCGCCGGCCATCAGGTCGGGCGCGGCGAGACAAACGCCGCGTTCCTCGACGTCGGCGCGATGACGGCCGCGCTCGGCCTCGAGCTGCTCGAGCCCGGCGCGCTCGATCTCGACCGGCTGCCGGATCAGATGATCCGCGCGCGCGTGGTCGCGACCGATGGCGCGGGCCGGCTCGCGCTCTACCGCTGGATCGAGGCGAGCCGCGCTTCGATCGACACCGATCTCTCCGAGCTCGGACGGCGCACCGCGGCCGAGTTCGCCGGCGTGGAGTGATGTCGATCCTCGACGACATCCTGGCTGCGAAGCGCGTCGAGGTCGCCGGCGCGAAGGCCGCACGCCCGCTCGCCGACGTCGAGACCGCGGCACGCGCCGCGGGTCCCGTGCGCGGGTTGCGCGCCGCGCTCGCGCGTGCACCCGGTCAACCGGTGCGCGTGCTCGCCGAGATCAAGCGTGCGTCGCCGTCGGCGGGTGCGATCCGCGCGGGCGCCGATCCGGCGGCGATCGCGCTCGAGTACGCCGAGGCGGGCGCGGCAGCGATCAGCGTGCTCACCGATCGGCAGTTCTTCGACGGCGAGCTCGGATTTCTCGCCGCGTGTCGCGCGCGCGTCGGCATTCCGCTGCTGCGCAAGGACTTCATCGTCGACCCGTACCAGATCGCCGAGGCGCGCGCGGCGGGCGCCGACGGCGTGCTGCTGATCGTCGCGGCGCTCGATCGCGGGCAGCTCGCGGAGCTCGCAGCCGCCGCGCTGCACTACGAGCTCGACGCGCTCGTCGAGGTCCACGACCTGCGCGAGGCCGAGACCGCGCTGTCGCTCGGCGCGGCGCTCGTCGGCGTCAACCACCGCGATCTGCGGACGTTCACGATCGACATGTCGCTGACCTCGCAGGTCGCGCCGCTCGTGCCCGACGGCACCGTGCTCGTCGCCGAGAGCGGGATCCGCAGCGCGGCCGATGTCCAGCTGCTCGGCGCGGTCGGCGCGCACGCCGTGCTCGTCGGCGAGCAGCTGATGCGCGCGGCGTCGCCGGGCGAGGCGCTGCGCGCGCTGCGCGGAGGCGCGCCGTGACCCAGCTGAAGATCTGCGGCGTCACGCGCGCGTCGGACGCGACACAGATCGCGCGCACCGGCGTCGAGTACCTCGGCATCAACTTCTGGCCGCGCTCGAAGCGCCACGTCACGCCGGAGCGTGCCGTCGAGGTCGCGGCCGCGGCGCGGCGCGCGGGCGGCGCGCAGATCGTCGGCGTGTTCGTCGACGCGACCGCAGGCGACATCGCCGACGTGCTCGCGCGCGTCACGCTCGACATCATCCAGCTGCACGGGCGCGAGTCGCCCGACGAGGTGCGCGCGATCGCGGACGCGATCGGGTTGCCGGTGTGGAAGGCACTCGCGATCGGCAGCCTCGCCGACGTCGACGCGATCGCGCACTACACCGCAGATGCGATCCTGCTCGACACGCCGACGCCGGGCCGCGGCGGCAGCGGCCGGACGTTCGACTGGTCGCTCGCGCAGGAAGCGCGACGGCGCGACCCGTCGCGGCGCATCGTGCTCGCCGGTGGCCTCGCCGCGGACAACGTCGGGCTCGCGATCGCCTCGGTCGAGCCATGGGCGGTCGATGTCGCGAGTGGCGTCGAGTCGGCACCCGGGATCAAGGATCCCGCGAAGCTCGCCGCGTTCGTCTCTGCAGCACGAGGCTGAGGTGGATCAGATCGGCCGCTATCACGTGCTGCGCAGGCTCGGGCAGGGCGGCATGGGAGAGGTGTTCCTCGCCGAAGATCCGAAGCTCGAGCGGCGCGTCGCGCTCAAGCTGCTGCACCGCGATCCGGCCCGCGCGGGATTGCACGAGGAGGCGAAGGCACTCGCGGCGCTGCGCCACCCCGGCATCGTCACGATCTTCGAGATCGGCGATCACGACGGCCAGGACTTCATCGCGATGGAGTACCTGCCGGGCAAGACGCTGCGTCAGCACCTCACCGACGGCACGCTCGCGCGCACCGAGCGGATCGCGATCGTCGCGAAGGTGGTCGCCGCGGTCGCGGCCGCGCATCGCGCCGGCATCCTGCATCGCGATCTCAAGCCGGAGAATGTCGTCGTCGGTGATGACTGGGAGGTCAAGGTCGTCGACTTCGGGATCGCGCGCCGGCTCGACACCCGGCGACCGTCGCGTGCGATCACGGCGCGCGAGCTCGCCGACACGATCGAGGCCGCGGCCGACGCGCACGACACCGTCGTCACGGCCGCGACCGGCTCGATCTTCGGCACGCCCGCGTACATGGCTCCGGAGGTCCTGCACGGCGAACCCTCGACGCCCGCGAGCGACGTCTACAGCCTCGGCGTCGTGGTCCACGAGTGCCTCGCCGGCAAGCGGCCGTACAGCGCGACGACGCTCGTCGAGCTGATCGCGCAGCTCGTCGAGGGGCCACCGCCGCGGCTCTCCGATCCGCTCGGTCCGCTCGTCGAGCGCATGCTCGCGCGCGATCCGGCGGCGCGGCCGTCGCTCGACGAGGTTCGCCGCGGCTTGCTCGGATCGCTCGAGCGCCCGGCGCGGCGCGCGCGCTGGCCGTACGCGGTCGGCGCGCTCGCGCTCGCCGCGGCCGCCGGCATCGCGTTCGTGCTGTGGCAGCGTCCGGCGTCCCCGGCCGTCGCGGCCGCACCGGACGTCGCGGCGTCGATCGCGGTCGCGCCGATCGAGATCTCGATCGCGGGCTACGGCAACGAGCCCGCCCATGCCGAGCGCTCCGCCGATGTGCTCGCGCGGCTGCTCGCCGAGGTCGACGGCGCGCGACTCACCGGCATCGCGCTACCGCCGGGCGAGCCGCACACGGGCGCAGAATCGGTCGGCGCCGCGTATGTCGTGTCCGGCACGATCGGCGAGCGCGATCGGCAGCTCGTCGGCACGTTCGCCGTCGAGCAGCTCGCGCCGCGCCGCACGCTCGCCACCGTGACCGTCACGCAGCCGGAGCTCGCGCACGTGCTCGACGACGCCGCGCAGGCGATCGCGCAGACGCTTGCGCCATCGGCGCGCCTCGATCGCACGCCGGATCGCGTCCGCGCGCAGGCGTTCTATCAGCTCGGCAAGCCGCTCGTCGGTGCCGGCAACTTTCGTGGTGCGCGGCCGTACCTCGAGCAGGCGGTCGCTGCCGATCCGAGCTTCGGCGAGGCGTGGTACTCGCTCGCGCTCGTGCTCGCGTGGATGGATGCGCCCGAGCCGCGCATCGTCGACGCCGCCGCGCGCGCCGAGACGCTCGCGCCTCCGGGACCGCGCCGCGTGCTGATGCACGGCGTGTCGCTGTTTCTCGCGGGCAAGTTCCGCGACGCCCGGCTCGCCCTCGAGCCACTCGAGCGCGACCACGCCGCGGTCGATCGCCGCGAGCTCGAGTACTTCCTCGGCGAGGCGAACTGGCACGACGGGCGCTACGCGCAGGGCTACGCGTACTTTCGCCGCGTGCTCGAGCTCGACCACGACTTCCGGCCAGCCTCGATCCACGCAGGCCAGTACGCGATCGTCCACGGCGAGATCGAGAGCGCGCGCTACCTCGTCGGGCTCGCCGGCACCGATCCGCCGGACTCGATCGCGCTCGCCGACGGCAAGTACGCCGACGTGGCGCGCCGCGGCGCCGCTCCGTACCGCGGCCTCGCGAAGCTCGTCCTTGGCGAGCCGCTGTCCGACGCCGACATCGACCAGACCTACGGCAACGCGTACGACCGCGCTGTCTACCAGCTCGCGGCGGCACTCGAGCGCGGCGACGTCGCGGATGCGAAGGCGCGGTTCGCCGCGATCTGGCACGACCAGACCGCGGTCGCCCCGAGCGCGAGCACGCTCGCCGCGCTCGAGGGCCTCGCCGAGGTCGTGATCACCGGCGACCTCGCGGACGAGTCGCGCCAGCTCGTCCAGTTCGTGCGCGAGCACGCGAATCTGCAGCCGCGCCGCGGCGGCCAGCGGTTCGCGCTACTCGCGGCGGGCATGCTCGGCGACCGCGCGCTGCTCGTCAGCGATCACCTGACCGAGCGCCTCCAGCGGCTCGCCGACGCGATGACCGCCGAGGTCGACGGCGACCGCGAGCGCGCCGTCACGATCCTGCAGGAGCTCGTCGCCGATCCGTCGATGACGTGGGACTACCCCGAGCGCGCCGCGCTGCTGCGCAACCAGCGCGCGCTGCATCGCACCGCCGACGCCGCGGCAACGTGCGCCGAGGCGATGCATCCGAAGGTCGTCCGCGTCGCGCTGTTGCCGCTGCGCCGGCTGTGCAAGCCACGCTAGACCGTGGTACCCGAAGGGCGATGTCGACCGTCGAGGAGATCGCCGCGCTGCCGGCGCCCGAGCGTGGGCGGTTCGGCGCGTTCGGCGGCCAGTACGTCGCCGAGACGCTGATGCCCGCGATCACCGAGCTCGAGCATGCGTGGCGTGCCGCGCGCGCCGACGCGAGCTACTGGGCGGAGGTCGACGCGCTGTTCGCCGACTACGTCGGTCGGCCATCGCGGCTGTATCACGCGCGCCGGCTGTCCGAGGACGTCGGCGCGCACGTCTATCTCAAGCGCGAGGACCTGAACCACACCGGCGCGCACAAGATCAACAACTGCGTCGGCCAGGCGGTGCTCGCGCGCCGCATGGGCAAGCGCCGGCTGATCGCCGAGACAGGCGCCGGCCAGCACGGCGTCGCGACCGCAACCGTCGCCGCGCTGTTCGGGCTGCCGTGCGAGATCTACATGGGCGCCGAGGACGTGGTCCGCCAGGCGCTCAACGTCGAGCGCATGCGGTTGCTCGGCGCGACCGTGCATCCGGTCGAGAGCGGCACGCGCACGCTCAAGGATGCGATGAACGAGGCGCTGCGCGACTGGGTGACGAACGTCGGCGACACGTTCTACCTGATCGGCTCGGTCGCCGGCCCGCATCCGTATCCGTGGATGGTGCGCGACCTGCAATCCGTGATCGGCCGCGAGGCGCGCGCGCAGCTCCACCTCGCGATCGGCCGGCTGCCCGATGCGTGCGTCGCGTGCGTCGGCGGTGGCTCGAACGCGGCCGGGCTGTTCGCGCCGTTCGTCGGCGATGCGAGCGTCCGGCTCGTCGGCGTCGAGGCGGCGGGCGAGGGCGTCGGGTCCGGCCGCCATGCGGCGACGCTGTCCGCCGGCCGCGTCGGCGTGCTGCACGGCAGCAAGAGCTACGTGCTCGTGCGTCCCGATGGCCAGATCGCACACGCGCACTCGATCAGCGCCGGCCTCGACTACCCCGGCGTCGGCCCCGAGCACTCGATGTGGAAGGAGTCCGGCCGCGCGGTCTACATGTCGCGCACCGACGACGACGCGCTCGCCGCGCTCGAGCGGCTCGCGCGCACCGAGGGCATCCTGTGCGCGCTCGAGACCGCACACGCGATCGCCGCGCTCGACGAGGTCGCGACGCTCGTCGGCAAGGACGGCGTGATCGTCGTCGGGCTGTCCGGCCGCGGCGACAAGGACATGGTCACCGTCGCGCAGCGGAGGCAGTCGTGAGCCTGCGCGGTGCGTTCGACGATGCCGCCGCGCACGGCCGCGCCGCGCTCGTCGTCTACCTGACGTTCGGCGATCCGGATCCCGCGACCTCGGTCGAGATCCTCGGCGCCGCCGCGCGCGCCGGCGCCGACGTGATCGAGCTCGGCGTGCCGTTCTCGGATCCGTCCGCCGACGGGCCGTCGATCCAGCGGGCGATGGAGCGCGCGCTCGCCGCCGGCGGCAGCCTCGAAGGCGCGCTCGCCGCGGTCGCCGAGCTGCGGCGGCGCGGGGTCACGACGCCGATCGTGCTGTTCGGTTACTACAACCCGATCTTCGTCGTCGGGCCGGACGCGTTCGCGGCGCGCGCCGCCGAGGCCGGCATCGATGCGGTGCTCACCGTCGACCTGCCGATCGACGAGCTCGCCGAGCTCGCGACCCCGCTCGCCGCGCGCGGCATCGGCGTCATCCCGCTCGTCGCGCCGACATCCACGCCGGACCGGATCGCGCGCCTCGCGGACGTCGCCCCGCCGTTCGTCTATTACATCTCGCTGACCGGCGTGACCGGCTCGCGCGCCGCCGCGGCGGTCGATCCCGCGCGGCTCGCGATGATCCGGCAGGCGTCGCACGCGCCGGTCGCGGTCGGCTTCGGGATTCGCACGCCGGCGGACGCCGCGCGGTTCGCCGCGATCGCGGACGGTGTCGTCGTCGGTAGCGCGCTCGTCGATCGCGTCGCGGACGGTCCGGCGGCCGGCGCGGCCGAGCGCGTCGCGAGTCTCGTGCGCGAGCTCGCGGCCGCGATGCGCCGCTGACGCTCAGGCGCCGGTCGGTCGCGTCATGCACGCATCGCAGACCGGGCCGTCGGCGGTCATCGACGTCCCCGACGCCGGCCTCTGCTGCCGGCAGCGGATGCACGTCAGCGGCGGGATCTGGGGCGCCGCATTCCCGGCGGCGGCCTGCGGTGGCGGCGGCGGAAACGCCTCTTCCATCGCGGCCTCGAGGCGCGCGTCGAGCAGCTTCGGATCGATCACGTTGGTGTCGCGCAGCGTGTTGACGAGCACGGTCAGCGCGGCGCGCAGCATGATGATCTCGCGGCCCATCTGCTGGACGCGATCCCCGAGCTGCTGCAGCGAGAACGCATTCGCGTTCGCCTGACCCATCGCGATCTCGGCCTGGTCGTACGCGCCGTTGATCGAGTCGCGCTCCCACCACGAGATGTTGTTATCGAGCAATAGCTGCCAGAACCCGATGCGCCCCATGGAACGAACCTATCGCAGTTCTCTCGCAGACCGTGCGCTGCACGCTCGTTTTGCGCGAGCGCGCGCACTTGCGTCGACACGCTGCAGCACCATAGTTGCCGTATGCGGGGCGTCTGGTTCGCGACTCTGCTCGCTGGCTGCGGTGCCGGTTGCATCGATCGCCCGCCGCCGACGAAGGAGCACGTCGGCAACCTGCTGTTTCACGATCCGAACCTGTCGCGTCCGGCGGGGCAGGGCTGCGTCGATTGTCACGATCCGCACCTCCAGTTCGCGGATCCGGAAGGCGATCGATCGTCCGCCGGCGTGATCAAGGGTCGCGTCGGCCCGCGTAACGCGCCGACCGTGATGTACGCGAGCTACGTTCCGCCGCTGCACTGGGACAGTGACCTCGGCGAGTACGCGGGCGGCCTGTTCTGGGATGGTCGCGCCGACACGCTCGCGGGCCAGGCCGCGCTGCCGCTGCTGAACCCGCTCGAGATGAACAACCCGGACAAGGCGAGCGTCGTCGAATCGGTGCGCAAGGCGAAGTATGCCGGCGAGCTGCGCAAGATCTACGGCCGCCACGCGCTCGACAATGTCGACGAGGCGTTCGGCTACATCACCGATGCGCTCGGCGCGTTCCAGCGCCAGGACATGTTCGCGCCGTTCTCGTCGAAGTACGACCGCTACCTCGCCGGCAAGGAGACGCTGACCGCACAGGAGGCGCGCGGCCTCGCGATCTTCGAGGATCCCGCGCGCGGCAACTGCGCGTCGTGCCACCCGAGCCAGCCGAGCGCCGGCGGTCAGCCGCCGATGTTCACGAACTACACGTACGCGAACCTCGGACTGCCGAAGTTTCGCAACAGCATGTTCTACATGCCGTCGGAGCTGAACCCCGAAGGCGAGGCGTACGTCGATCACGGCCTCGGCAAGACGCTCGGCGGTGCGCCCGAGCAGGATGGCAAGTTCCGCACGCCGACGCTGCGCAACGTCGCGCGCACGCCGCCGTACGGCCACAACGGCTACTTCATGAACCTGCGCGAGTTCGTCGACTTCCTGAACACGCGCGACGTCGGCTCGACGAACACCGTCGGCACATGCAGCCGCATGCCCGGCACCTCGCCGGCGTGCGCGTGGCCGGTGCCCGAGGTCGCGCACAACCTCGATCCCCGGATCGGCAACCTCCACCTCAGCGATCAGGACATCGACGACCTGCTCGCGTTCCTGCTGACGCTCAACGACGAGTAGTCACGGGACCTTCGCGCAGAACGGATCGGGATCGAATCCGGTCTCGACCGTCATCGCGCCGGTGCCGCCGTACGTCGCGCGCTGCTCGCTCGTCAGCGTGCGCGTCGTCGCGATCGCCGTCAGGACATCGGCGCCCTCGCTCGCGGTCCGCGAGTAGTCCACGTAGTCGACCGAGAACAACCCGAAGTGCGGCGTGAACCCTTCGGCCCACTCGAAGTTGTCGGTCAGGCTCCAGTGGTAATAGCCGCGGACGTCGACGCCCTTCGCGCGCGCGCGCTCGAGGGACTCGAGGTTGCGCACGATGTTCTCGGCGCGCCGCCGCCCGACGTCGGTCGAGATGCCCGCCTCGCTCACGACGAGCGGCAGGTCGGGATAGCGCTCGCTGTACGCGATCAAGATGTCGCCGAGCCCGTCCGTCCAGCCCTCGTAGCCCATGCGCGGCACGCAGTACGTCGGATCCGGCGCCGGCAAGCACGCGCCGAGATCGAAGCCGCCGAAGCACGGCGTGACGTCGACGAGCGGGATCAGCTTGCTCGCGCCGGTCACGCCCGCGCGGAAGTAGTACTGGACGCCGAGCCAGTCGAGCGTGCCCGCCCACTCGGGGTGCTGCTCCTCGGGCGTGCCGTCGAGGTTCGCGTCGAACGTGCCGTTGCGGATCGAGTCGACGAACAGATAATGGAACGCGTACACGACGCGCTCGCGCGCCGCGACGTCCTCGGGATTCGTCGACGGCTGGTTCGCGCGCGATGGCTCCCAGTCCGCGACCGACATCGACATCCCGACCGCGGCCGCGACGCCATCACCGTCGGCGTCGATCGTGTCGTTGTCCTTGATCGCCTGGTACATCGCCGCGTGCGCCGCGATGTAGTCGCGCACGACCGGCACGAACCCGTTCTGGATGTCGCTGATCGAGACCTTGCCCGGCGGGAACGTGCCGATGCCGTACGACGCGAGCAGGTAGTTCATCGGCTCGTTCACCGTGCCCCACTCGTCGACCACATCGCCGAACCGCTGCGCCATCAGCGCCGCGTGCGCCGCCATCTGCTCGATCACCTGCGGCCCACCCGGCGAGCCAAGCCCGCACAGGTTCGTGTCGGTCGGCCCGCCGGTGCACGACGCGTTCCGCGGATCGGCGACCCACACCGGATTGGAGAAGTGGTGCAGCGTGACGAGCGGCCGGATCCCCATCGCGCGCATCGCCTCGAGCTGCTGGCGGTAGTGCGCGATCGCGGTCTCGTCGATCTGATCCTTCTGCGGCTCGATGCGCGCCCACTCGATCGAGAACCGATAGCTGTCGAGCCCGACCTGCTTCACGAGCGCGAGGTCATCGAGGTTCTTCGTGTAGCCGCGCACCGCATCGCCGACGAACGTGCCCTTGCCGAGCCCACCGTCCGCGGTCGGCTGCGTCCACAGGTACCAGTCGGTCGCGGTGTTCATGTCCTCGATCTGCGTCGCCGCGGTCGCGACGCCGAACCGAAAGCTGCCCTTGCCGGCATCGCCGACGAGCGGACCCATCGTGCCGTACGAGATCGTCGGTGCATCGTCGTCGCCGCCACACCCCGCGACCCCGACGAGCAACACGAGCGCGAGTGCTTTCATCGTCGCCATCCTGCCGGAAATCCGTTGCCTTGACACACCCGATCGCATCCCTATACTGCGCGCCTTCCGCTATGGCGAAGGTCACTCCGTACAAGGTGCTCGTGCGCGATCTCCCGACGCATCGTCGGTTCGAGGTACCAGCCGAGCGGGTCAGCGAGTGGCTCAAGGGTCTGCCGATGCGCGACGCGCTCGGCGCCCCGGACGTCGATCCCGAAGCCGGTCACGGCGTCGCCGAGCTCGATCTCTACGCCGACGGCGCGCACGTCTTCGCGTCCGGCACGTTCCAGGGCGACCTCACCGTCGCGTGCAGCCGCTGCATCAACCCGGTCAAGCTCGTGCTCGACGAGAAGCTGCTCGTCACGTTCATGCCCGCGCACGAGATGCCCACCGACGACGACGACGATGCCGCCGAGTCCGAAGACGGCGCCGAGGTCGCGGGCGAGGACCTCGATCTGTTCCCCTACGACGGCGAGGTCATCGACCTCGAACCGCTGTTCCGTGAGCAATTCGTGCTCGCCGTGCCGTTCGCCCCGCTGTGCGCCGAGGACTGCAAAGGCCTCTGTCCGCAGTGCGGGATCGACCGAAATACAGGTACCTGCACCTGCGAGGCCCCCATCGATCCGCGTCTCGCTGCACTCAAGGGCTTGAAATTGCCCTCGTGAACTGGCAAACAAGCCGCCCGGAGTTACGTCATGGCACTGCAAAAACGTCGACGCGGCCCAGCCCGCACTGCTCAGCAACGGTCCGCGTGGATGAGGAAGTCGGGTCAAAACCACCCGATGGTCCAGGCGTGCTCCAACTGTGGCGCCCCGCGCGTCCCGCACCGCGTCTGCATGAGCTGCGGCCAGTACCGCGGTGAGACCGTGGTCGCGAAGAAGACCGCGGAAGAGTAAGGACTGCTGCCACGGCGACCGCCACCGTGAGGGTCGTCGTCGATGCCATGGGCAGCGATCGCGCGCCCGGCCCCGAAGTGGCCGGTGCGCTGCGCGCTGTCCAGTCACTGCCGATCGAGGTCACGCTCGTCGGTGATCGCGCACGCCTCGAAGCCGAGCTCGCGCACGCCGAAGCCACGACCTCGCCCGACAGCGACGACGCGCTCGCCACCGCGCGCATCACGATCGTCCACGCCTCCGAGGTCGTGACGATGCACGACCACCCGGCGCAGGCGTTCCGCGCCAAGCCGGACTCCTCGATGCGCGTCGCGGTCTCGCGCGTCGCCGACGGCCACGCCGACGCCGTCGTCTCCGCCGGCAACTCGGGCGCGATGCTCGCGTGCGCGCTGTTCGTCCTCGGCCGGCTGCCGAACGTCGAGCGGCCCGCGATCGTCACCGTCCTCCCCACGCCGTCCGGTCCGCTCGTGCTCTGCGACTCGGGCGCGAACACCGAGCCCAAGCCGTCGCAGCTCGCGCAGTTCGGCCTGCTCGCCGCCGCCTACGATCGCGTCGTCCACGGCCGCGAGCGTCCGCGCGTCGGCCTGCTCTCGAACGGCTCGGAGCCCGGCAAGGGCACGCCGCTCACCCGTGAGGCGCACGACCTGCTGACCGCCGCGCGCGGCCCGTTCCAGTACGTCGGCTACGTCGAGGGCAGCGACCTGTTCCGCGGCCTCGTCGACGTGATCGCGACCGACGGCTTCACCGGCAACGTCGTCCTCAAGACCTGCGAGGGCATCGCCGAAGGTCTGTTCGGCCTCGTCCGCCAGGAGCTCGAAGGCTCGCTGCTCGCGCGCCTCGGCTCCGCTCTTGTCGCGCCCGCACTACGTGGCCTCGCGCGCCGCATCGACTACACCGAGATCGGCGGCGCACTGCTCGCCGGCGTCGACGGCGTCGCGGTGATCGCGCACGGCCGCTCGGACGCGAACGCGATCTACTCCGCGATCCGCGCCGCTGCGCAGTTCGCCGAGCGCAAGCTCCCGGCCGCGCTCGCCGCATCGCTCGCCGATCACTGACCGTCGATCGCGGGCCAGCGCCGCGTCAGCAGCAACACCGGCTGCACCTGGCCATCGCGTTCGACGGTCACGGTCGCGATGTGAAAGCGCCCTGCGGCCGCGACGCGTCCCATCAGCTCGTCGCCGGTGCGCACGGGCGTCCCGTCGAACGCGAGCACGCGGTCGCCGGCGCGAATCCCGGCGAGCTCGGCAGCGGTCTTCGGGATCACATCGACGATCTCGACGACGCCGTCCCGAAACACGTACCGCACGCCCATGAAGCCGCGCGACCGCATCGCCGACGTGGCCTGACCGTCACCCTCGGCGTGCGTCTTGTCGATCTCGTCCGCGCGCTCGCACGCCGCGAGTCCCAACCAGAGGCACAAGAGCCACCGCACGGCGCGTGCATAACACCGCGCGGAGAATTTCGCGCAACCAGATCCACATCGGCCGATGCGGGCGGCATGGCAAACATGGGTGAGTACTATTTCGACCTGGCGGCCCGTCTCGATCGCACGCCTCCCTGCGACTCGACACCACCCCGCTTCATGTGCGGTTCGTTCCTCCTGCTCGGCTTCGTGGGGATGTACCTGCAGGCCGCCATCCTTCGGTGCCTCCTGAATTGACCTGCATTCCGAGGACTTCGGCACGGCCAAAAAACTCGGCAACCGTGCGCATCGCCGATCGACAGGGCCGGTCCTATGGATGCCACCTCGATCTTCTCGATCACCGCCAAGCAAGAGCCACAACGCCCGAGCGGCGTGAAACGTCCTCTTCCGAAGCCGCCGCAGTCCGACTCGCAGCCAGAGTCCACCCCACCGCCGATCGCGCCGATCTCGATCCGGCGTGCCACGGCCACGGTAGCAGCGACGGTCGATCGCCCGATCGACCCGCCGTTGCTCGCGATCCTCGAAGCGCCGCTCGCCCTGGGCGAGACCGCCGCCGCCGGCTTCGCGCGCAAGGAGCACGAGCTCGGCAATGCGTTCGCGCAGCTCTCGATCCTCGAAGCGCGCACGCTCCACGCGCGGCTCGCGAATCCGAAAACCGGGGACGCGCTCGCAGAACGGTTCTCTCGACTGACCAGTGAGCGGCGGAATCGCTTGCTCGCGTTCCTCGGCGATGCCCGTCGTCGCGCAGCTGTCGCCTGTGTGCAGACGAGGACTTCGCGATGAGCGACATCGACCGCACCCGCAACACCCTTGCGAATGTCACCCAGGAGCGAGACACCGCACCACCGAAGCTGGGCCTCCCGCCTCACATTCGCGTCGCGCCGTTTCCAGCGCGGATCGATCTCGGCGAACACATTGTCGGAAGCTGTCACGAGCTCACTCTCCTGATTCCGCGCGCGGTCGAGCACGCGACCGTGCTGGTCTCGCCTCGGCCGGCCGCGCATGAAGAGTGCGGCCCAGCGGAAAATGTGATCGAGGCGGCCGTGAAGCAGCGCTCGCAAGGCGTCGCCTCCGCGCATCGCGCAGAAGCGTTCTCACCTGTCGCTCCGTTTCATATGACGACAGCTCCGGTACCGATCCGGTTCTGGCCTTCATTCGCTGGCGTTCACGAGACAGATGTGACGCTCGTGCTCCGCTGGCCCGACGGTACGCTCGACACACGTGTAGTTCGGGTTCACGCGAAAGCGCGCCGACTCAACGATGCACCATCGAATGCTTCACTCACCGGCGACGAATTAGCTGAGGCGAGAGACCCCACGACGGAGCCAGATCTGGCTACCGCGGATACCGAACGAGTACGGTCCCTTCACAAGAACGAGCTCGACCGGGCGTATGAGGAGGCAAAGACGGAGGCGATCGGGCTCGCTGGCGCCCAGAAGAACGGTCTCGAGACCGCACGGGACAATGCAGAGTCCTATCAACGCAAGCCGAAAGAAGGCACCGCGATCGATCGGTTCGCAGAGCTCGCGATTTCGATGGCCATCAGCGGGATCGCTGGGCTCGCTGCCAGAGCCGCAGCCGATGCCCTCGGACCGAAGCTTGCGATGCCGGTCGTCGCGGACGCGAACACACCGAATGCGCCGCGGACGGGTCGTTACTCCGAGGTGATGGTGTCGGACGCAGTCAAGGAAGGCCTCAAGGGCGCCGCGAAGCTCGCCATGGCCGCGAAACCGTCAAACAAGGACCACTCGTCGGACCCGTTCATCGAGTTCTTCGCGCGACAGCGTACGATCGTGAACAACCTCTCGCTCCACAATCTCGAATTCGTCGATCGAGAGCACGTGCGTCTGCAGCACGTGCTGTTGAAGTCTCCGCAGGTCGCTATTGCATCGATGCAGGCGATCAAGCACGGACTACAGGCACTGGTCGTGTCACCTGATCCCGCAGAGAGCGCGGCAGGGCACGCACAGACGATCCAGCAGGAAGAGAGTGAGCGCCAATGGGTGTCTCTGGTCGCTCAGTCGGCGCATGGCTCCGATGAAGTCATGGCCGGGGGACGCACGATGAGAGCCACGCATCTCGACAGGGCGCCAGGGTCCAGCGATGGTCTGCTCACAATCCATGCGGTGCCTAGCGATGTGACACCAGGGATCGTGCGAAGCGTGGTGCGTGCGACGATGACCGGGATCTCACAGGAGGTCTGCGACGGCCTGCACGAAACGGATCTGCAGCGGGCGATGCTGCCGCTCAAGATCATTCTGGTCGATGGAGCAGGTAAGCCCACTGCGCAGATTACACGCGACGAGGTCGGGAGAGTTCGTCGCGTCGCGTTCGCGGAGCTCGATGAGGTGCAGTGGCACCGAGACGCGGAATCAATTGTTCAGCACGTTTGTTCGAGAACCCTCAAAGCGTGGGGCGTCGCTGCTATCGAGAGCGATGACACTACGGCGTACGTCGCTGGCGCGAATCGACGAGGCGGCCGATGACCACCGGAGCCAAAGCCGTTATCGCCAGTGCACTCGCGATCGGGTGCACTCGCCAACCATCGCCGAAAGTGATGCCGCTCGGGCTGATTGCCCGCGACGACGGCTCGGCGCTCGTTCACTGGCAGCTTGGAGATAGACAGCCGTGGCTGGGTCGGTTCTCCGCGACGGCACTCGAGTGGAGTACTCCGCTCCGGGGCAGGGTGCAGAACATCAGCCCCGATGAGGGACTGCTCGTACAGGACGACATGGTCGTTTTGCGAGTCGTTCAGGATTCGATGCCTGCATACGTCGCCATGGACGCATACGACGTCCGCGACGGACACCCCCATTGGCACACTCCGCTGGTTCGCCTGCCCGAGGGAAAGCGAGTCGTTTCGTTCGAGCGCGCGACGTTATCGATGTACGTGAGCTCGGTCGTAACCGCAGATCGGATCGGTGCTGTCCTGGCTACCCCGACCGGCAGTAACTGGGTAAATATCGACGCGCGAAGTGGATCGATCGTGAACACGCTCGCGCTGGACTTCACGCCGATGGCTCCGATCGAGGTCAGCGCGCAGCCAATCGTGTTTCGTGGCAGCCACGGTGCAGCTGTGCTCACGGAGAGTCGGCCCGAACATCTCGACATCGACGGGATTGGTTGTGGAGATGGACGGAACATGTTCGGAGCGCGGAGAGCAGAAGACGGTTGGCGACTCGTGCACTGGACTGGCGGCACGAGATCGGAGCGGGCGTTCACGGAGAACCCTGCGCGTACCGCGACCGTGGAGAGCTGCGCGCTCTTCAGAGACACCCTCAGCGGAGATACGGTCGTCTTTACGATTCACGACTCAAGCGCACGGCAGAGCGAGCTGTGGATCGTGAAAATCGACGGCGTCGTTACGGGCCGGATTCCCCTCCGAGGAACGATTCGTCCGTTGAACGACGTGCACCTGAGCTTCCCGGTGGCATCGCAGTTCGGCTCGAACGTCACGAGATTCGTCCCATACGTGGTTTCCGATCGCGACCGCATCGTCTTCACGCTGGTCGACCTTCAGAAGCGCGCGATCGCATGGTCGAGCGAGCTGCCGGCTCTTCTGCTGACCACCTTTCAGCATGATGGGCGCTGGTATGTATCGCTCCTCGATGCGACGAGGCTCGAGTTGGCCGTGATCGATGGGCACAATGGCGCTGTACTGGGGGAAGCCGAACTCGAACATCAAGGTGGGATCGAGGAGCTGCGACCTCAATATGTCAATGGCGGTCATGTTTGGCTCGTCTCCAGAGCATGGTCACCGCTGAACGATCCTGGACTCGCGCGGCTCGACTCGACATCGCTCGTCCCAACGGTTCTTCGCGGTGGATTCCAGATCCGGGCCAACCGCGGCTGGCTACGGCATCACGCGATAGAGGCGACGAATACGAAGAAACCAAAATGAGTCGAGGCCGAGGCGTTCGTCATGTTCGACAGCGATCCGGACCTTGCGTATCTCCAAGAGCATGTTGCCTTGTTCAGTGCAGCGATCTCGATCCGGTGCGCTGCTGGCGCGGACCGCATCAGCCTCGTCGCAGACCTGGAGCGAGCACAACGATCGATTGCCGAGCGCACGCATAGCAGCACGCCACCCGCGGCGCTGGATGCATTCGCGCGCTGGCAGCTTTCGGTCACCGAGCAGCACGCACTACTGTTGCTTGCGGCGATCGCACTCAGCGCCGAGTTGCGACAAGCGACCTGTCGCGTCACGGGCGAGGTCACGTCCGATCCGACATTCGGCGGCATTCGCGCGCTGGTCCACGGCCTGACCATAGGCCCTGACAGCTGGAGGGAGCTCTCGCTTGACGGTCGGCTCGTGCGACTGCAGCTCATCGAGCGCAGCGACGGGAACGCAGAAGTTCACGAAAGTCGCCGCACCTGGGCGATCTCGACAATGGCACTGTTCGCACTACAAGGCGTGCGTGCGATCAGTCGTGACGTTACGCAATTGGCTGCAAAGTCACCACCACTCGCAACAGACTCGCTCGCCGTGGATGCGCACGCGACGGCTCGCGTGTGCAGGGCTCTGGGCCAGACATCGCCAAGCGTGCTGGTTGTCTCGGCTACGCCAGGCTCGGGACGCAGGACCTTGATTCACGCGGTTGCGAGAGAACGTGGGCTCGACGTACTCGACGTCGACGCGAGGAAGCTGTCACATGAGCGAAACACATGCGCGATCCAACTCGCGCGGGTGGCACGCGACTGCATTCTGCTGGGTCGCATTCCCCTCATCGCAAACGTCGAGGTCCTCGCCGAAGGCGAGCAGCCCCGGCTGGATCTGTTCGACAGCGAGCTCTTCGCTCATTTTGCGGGACCCGTCGCGGTCACGTGCGGTCTCGACCGGCCCGCATTCCAGTGGAACCGCCCCGCAATCATCGTCGAGCTTGGCGCGCCGACGTTTGACCAGCGCGCTCGGCTTTGGCGCACCACGCTAGGTCAGGGCACGCAACAGGACGCCGAACATCTCGCGAATCAGTATCCGCTCGCGCCGGGGCTCATCCACCGTGCTGCAGCTGCGGCGAAGGCGCGTGCCGCCGGCGAGAAGCTCACGCCCGAGGACATCTACGCGGGCATCCGCACCGTGCTCGATGATCGTCTCGGTGACTACGCGCGTCGCGTGACGGTGACGCAGACCTGGGATGACCTCGTGCTGCCACAGGAGCAGGTCGACGCGATCGTCGAGCTCATGGCGCGCGTGCGTCAGCGCCGCAAGGTGTACGAGCAGTGGGGGTTCGGCCCGAAGGTCGGCAAGGGCCTCGGGGTCTCGGCGCTGTTCTCGGGCCCGCCGGGCACGGGCAAGACGATGGTTGCCGCACTGATCGCACGTGACCTCGGGCTCGAGCTCTATCAGGTCGATCCCGGCAAGATCATGTCGAAGTGGATCGGCGAGACCGAGAAGAACCTCGGCGCCCTGTTCGACGCCGCGGAAGCGGCGCACGCGATCCTGCTGTTTGACGAAGCGGATGCGCTGTTCGGTAAGCGCACCGAAGTCAAATCGAGCAACGACCGCCACGCGAATCTCGAGACGAACTACCTGCTGCAACGGCTGGAGAGCTTCACGGGCATCTGTCTGCTCACGAGTAACCACGAGAGCAACATCGATCCTGCGTTTCAGCGCCGGCTCTCGTTGCATCTCCGCTTCGAGCTGCCCGACGAGGTGGAGCGAGCGCACCTCTGGCGCGCGATGATCCCGGCGGCGGCCCCGGTCGCGCCCGACGTCGACATGGGCTCGCTCGCGAAGCGTTTCGCGATGAGCGGCGGCTACATTCGCAATGCGGCCTTGCGCGCGGCATTTCTCGCGGCGGATGAAGGCAGCGCGATCTCGTCCGTTCACCTCGAGCGCGCTGCGCGCCTCGAATATGAAGGGATGGGAAAGATCGCCGTGTGAAGCGTGGTAGCGCAGCGTCTCCGGCGCATTCACCGAGAGTGACGTTCCGGCGTGGCGAATCGTGACCCTTCAGCCACTCGCAGATCGGACGGCGATCGCGATCATCACCAATCATCGCCAGAAACGTTTGGTCCGCGTCACGGATCACGGCGTGATCCAGTGGTCGAGCCCGGTCAGCTCGGACCTCGATTGTCACGGCTGCCTTGTTGTTCGTGAGGGTGGCGTGTTCGTGACGGCCCGCCATGGTGATGTGATCGTCTCGGCATATGCGCTTGCCGATGGAGCGCGACTGTGGGCGACGAAGCTGTCCGCGCGCGCGGATACCTTCGGTGAACTGGCACACGTCGCGGTCGCCACATCCGACACGCTGTACGTCGATATTCATGGTGCGACGCACGAGCTTGCGGTGCTCGATGCATCCACGGGTCGCGTGGTGCGGCGCGGGGACGAGTCGCTGCACGCGGTTCACGCGATTGGCGACACCGTCTTCGACGTCGAGGATCACTCGGTCAACGTGCTCCGGCGCGAAGGTCGCCAGCGCGTCGAGGCCGAGTCGGTAGGAGGTACGTGCGTGCTCGACGGTCAGCTCGTGCAGCTCCACGGCTGGGAGACGCCCATGCTGCACGCGCTCGAGATGGTGCGCTCGGCGGCCGCGCAGGGATCGGACAGCTCCACGCGAACCGCCACGTCGGGTTGCCGGCCGATCGCGTTGCTGCAGGTGCTCGCCGACCCGGACGCGCTGCATCCCGGGGTCGCGCACGCGTTCTGGGCCACGGTCCAGTACCAGCCGTCACCGCTGTGGGACGACGCCGTGTACGACGCGCACGTGCGGCCATGGCTCGAGGCGCGGCGCGAGCGGCGCGATGCGCTGTCTCCGGTGCCCGGCAACAACCTCGAGTTCTATGCGCACGAGGTGTTCGACGGCGACGCCATCGCACTGGGACGGCTGCTCGACTGGGGCTACGAATTCACGGTCGAGATGGCGCTCGACCACGGGGCGGTGTCCGACGCGGACGTGCGGCGGCTCCGCAAGCGGCTCTACGCGCGGTCGCCGAGCCTGCGGCGGGCGCGCGGGCTCGCCGTGGGGCTATGGCCTCGTCATGCCGGAGATCGCAACAGCTGGCGGCGGTCGCCCGACCGGCTCGATCCGGCCGCGATCGGCCACATTCCGTTGCCCGCGCTCGACGGCGTAACGTGGCGGACAGAACACTGGCGCGGCGATGTCGAAGTCCGCATCGCGCGCGACGACGCGACGAGCCATGTTCGGCTGATCCAGATCGTGCAAGCTTTCGTCCGCCGATAAGGCTCGACAGCGCTTCCCCACGAACGGAGACACGTGCGAAACAGCGGGCGTCATGAAGACGGCGATCCTGTTTCCCGGTCAGGGCTCGCAGCGCGTCGGCATGGGGCGTGATCTCGCGCTCAAGTATGACGTCGCGCGGCGGACGTACGAAGAGGCGGACGACGTGCTCGGGTTCGCGCTGTCGAAGCTGTGCTTCGAGGGGCCCGAGGACGAGCTGACGCTGACGAAGTACACGCAGCCGGCGATCCTGACGACGAGCATCGCGGTGTTTCGAGCGCTGCGCGAGCTCGGGTTGACGTTCGACGTCGTCGCCGGGCACTCGCTCGGCGAGTGGACGTCGCTCGTGGCGGCGGGAGCGATCGAGCTGCGCGATGGCGTGCGGCTGACGAACCTGCGTGGGCGGTTCATGCAGGAGGCCGTGCCGGTCGGGCAGGGCGCGATGGCGGCGCTCATGGGGCTCGATCTCGCGGCGACGCGCGCGGTGTGCGAGAAGTGCTCGCAGCCCGGTGAGCCCGTCGAGCCCGCGAACCTCAACGGCGGTGGCCAGATCGTGATCAGCGGTCACGTCGCGGCGGTCGATCGCGCGATCCCGGAGGCCAAGGCGGCCGGCGCGAAGCGCGCGGTCAAGCTCAGCGTCAGCGCGCCGTTCCATTGCTCGCTGATGAAGCCCGCGGCGGACCAGCTCGCGGTCGCGCTGCAGGGGTGCGTGATCTCGGCGCCGTGCGTGCCGGTCGTCGCGAACGTGACGGCGGAGCCGACGAAGGAGCCCGCGCAGATCAAGGAGCTGCTCGTCCGCCAGGTGACCGCACCGGTGCGCTGGGAGGAGTCGGTCCAGGCGATCGCGAAGCTCGGCGTCGTCAAGGCGTACGAGCTCGGCTCGGGCGCGGTGCTGAAGGGGCTCGTGAAGCGAATCGCGGATGGCATCGACGTCACGACGATCGGCGAGCCGCACGAGGTCGAGGCGTTCAGGCCCTGAGGACGGAAGGAACGAGTCATGGCGATCAACGACAAGGCACTGGCAGGCAGAGTCGCGCTCGTGACCGGCGCATCGCGCGGCATCGGGCGGGCGATCGCGATCGCGCTCGGACGGCGCGGCGCGAAGGTGATCGTGAACTACGCGTCGCGCGAGGACGCGGCGCGCGAGGCGGCGGCGGCGGTCGAGGCGGCGGGCGGGCAGGCCGTGGTCATCGGGTTCGATGTCGCGAACAGCACGGCCGTGACCGACGCGATCAAGGCGATCGGCAAGGATCACGGCGGGCTCGACATCGTCGTCAACAACGCTGGCGTCGCGATCAACGGTCTGCTGATGCGGTTCTCCGACGACCAGTGGGCGCGCACGCTGCAGACGAACCTCGCGGGCGCGTTTCACACGACGCGCGCGGCGGCGTCGCTGTTGCTGCGCGCGAAGGACGCGGGGCGAATCATCAACATCACGTCCGTGATCGGCGAGATGGGCAACGGCGGGCAGGCCGCGTACGCGGCGTCGAAGGCGGGCCTGATCGGGCTCACGATGTCGACCGCACGCGAGCTCGCGTCGCGCGGCGTGACCTGCAATGCGGTCGCGCCCGGGTTCATCGACACCGACATGACGGCCGAGCACTTGCCCGAGGCGCAGCGCGCCAAGCTGATGGAGCAGATCCCGCTCGGCAAGATCGGACGCGCGGAGGACGTCGCTGATACCGTCGCGTTCCTGGCCGGTCCCGAGGCCGCGTACATCACCGGTCAGGTCATTCGTGTCAACGGTGGGATGTTGATGTAAGTCCCGATCTGGACTATCAACGCCCCCGCATTACAGAGGAAGCCGCATGTCGCCCGACGAGATCGAAAACAAGGTCAAGGAAATCATCTGCAACCAGCTCGAGGTGTCGCCGGAGCAGCTGCGCCCCGAGGCGTCGTTCATCGACGATCTGAAGGCGGACTCGCTCGCGGTCGTCGAGCTCGTGCTCGCGTTCGAGCAAGAGTTCAAGATCACGATCCCCGAGGAAGACACCGAGCAGATCAAGACGGTCAAGGACGCGACCAACTACATCAAGACGCACGCCAAGTAAGGCGAGTCGTCTCGGACCCGTTCGCGAGGTAAAGAGACCCTCATGCGTCGCGTTGTCATCACCGGCATCGGCCTCGTCACGCCCATCGGCAACGACCTGGAGACCACCTGGTCGTCATTGCTTGCGGGCAAGAGCGGGGCCGGACCGATCACCCAGTTCGATGCCACTCACTTCGCGACGAAGTTCGCCTGCGAGGTGAAGGGGCTCGACACGTCGAAGTGGTTCGACAAGCGCGAGCTCAAGCACCTCGACCGGTTCCTCCAGTTCGGCGTCGCCGCTGCGATGATGGCGGTCGAGGATGCGGGCCTGGGTACGAAGGTTCCGCAGGGGCAAGAGGATCGCTGGGGCAGCTACATCGGAGCGGGCCTCGGTGGCGTCAAGACGATCGAGGAGACGTACGTCGCGCAGGGTGCCAAGGGCCCGCGCCATGGGTTCTCGCCGTACTTCGTCACCGACATCATCATCAACGAGCTGCCGGGCATGGTGTCGATCCGGACCGGCGCGACCGGCCCGAACATCTCGCACGTGTCTGCATGCGCGACCGGCGCGCACTCGATCGGCGAGGCGATGCGCGCGATCCGCCACGGCTATGCCGACGGCATGATCGCGGGCGGCGCCGAGGCCACGATCACCGTGCTCGGCGTCGGCGGCTTTAACGCGATGCGCGCGATGTCGACGCGCAACGACGCGCCGGACAAGGCGAGCCGGCCGTTCGACAAGGACCGCGATGGCTTCGTGATCGGCGAGGGCGCCGGCATCCTCGTGCTCGAGGAGCTCGAGGCCGCGAAGAAGCGCGGCGCGCGGATCTATGCCGAGCTCGTCGGCTACGGCGCGAACTCGGACGCACACCACGTCGCCGCGCCATCGCCGGAGCACCGCGGTGCGCAGGCGTGCTTCAAGCTGACGCTCGCCGACGCGCGGATCGATCCGGCCACGATCGGCTACATCAACGCGCACGGCACCTCGACCGATCTCAACGACAAGAACGAGACGATCGCGGTCAAGAAGGTGTTCGGTGACCACGCGCGCAAGCTCGCGATGTCGTCGACGAAGTCGATGACCGGGCACACGCTCGGCGCGGCGGGCGGGATCGAGGCCGGCATCACCGCGCTCGCGATCGCGCGCGGCGTGCTGCCGCCGACCACGAACTACGAGACGCCGGACCCCGAGTGCGATCTCGACTACGTGCCGAACGAGCCGCGCGAGGTCCGCGTCGACGCGGCGATGTCGAACAGCTTCGGCTTCGGCGGCACGAACGCCGCGATGATCATGACCCGCTACAAGGGAGACTGATCGTGAAGTGGTTCGCCGGATCGGATCACGCCGGGTTCCAGCTCAAGAATCACCTCGTCGAGGTGCTGCGCGGGCTCGGGGACGAGGTCGTCGACATCGGCACCCACGACGAGACGAGCACCGACTATCCGAGCTTCGGCGCCGAGGTCGGCCGTCGCGTCGTTGCCGAGGCGGGCACGCTCGGACTGCTCGTATGCGGCAGCGGGATCGGGATCAGCATCGCCGCGAACAAGGTCCAGGGCGTGCGGTGCGCGCTCGTCCACGACGCGTTCACCGCGCAGGTGTCGCGGCTGCACAACAACGCGAACGTCGTCGCGATGGGCCAGCGCGTGATCGGGCAGGGCGTCGCGGAGAACGCGCTCGCCGCGTTCCGCAGCACCGAGTTCGAGGGCGGGCGTCACCAGCGGCGGATCGACCTTCTCGGCGCGCTCGACGCGACCAACAAGCTCTGATGCGGTGTCCGTTTTGCGGCGCACACGAAGATAAGGTCATCGAGACCCGCGTCTCGAAGGACGGTGGCGAGATCCGTCGCCGTCGCGAGTGCGAGGGCTGCGAGCGCCGCTACACGACGTACGAGCGGATCGAGGAGTCGATGCCGCTCGTGATCAAGGGTGATGGCCGGCGCGAGCCGTTCGATCGCGCGAAGATCGAGCACGGCGTGCAGGCGGCGGTCGCGAAGCGCCCGGTGTCGCGCGATCAGGTGTCGGCGCTCGCCCTCGAGGTCGAGCGCGAGATCAGCGAGCTCGGCGTCAGCGAGATCGCGGCGCGCGCGATCGGCGAGCGCGTGCTGCCGAAGCTGCGCGCGCTTGATCAGGTCGCGTACGTGCGGTTCGCGTCGATCTATCGCGACTTCCGCGACCTCCAGGGCTTCGAGAAGGAGCTCGACGCGCTGCGCTCGGGCGACACCGGGCGCCACGAGATGCCCGAGCTCGGTGCGGACACCGACCTCGAACGCGCCGCGCCCGAGGATACCGACGAGCACGAGCCGGTCGCCGGCGCAGGCTGAGCACCGGTGCGGGCGTCGGCCGAGCAGCGCGCGATCGACAGCGTTCACATGCGGCGCTGCCTCGCGCTCGCCGAGCGCTACAAGGGCCGCACGACGCCGAACCCGATCGTCGGCTGCGTGATCGTCGACAAGCACGGCGACGTGATCGCCGAGGGCGCGCACAAGCAGGCCGGCAAGCCGCACGCCGAGATCGAGGCACTGCGCAAGCTCGCCGGCCGCAAGGCGACGGGCGGCACGCTGTACGTCAACCTCGAGCCGTGCAACCACCACGGCCGCACGCCGCCGTGTGCACCCGCGGTCCGCGCGTCCGGCGTGGCGCGTGTCGTCGTCGGCATGCCGGATCCGATCCCGGGCCACGGCGGCGGCATCGAGCACCTGCGGCGCGCGGGCGTCTCGGTGTCGGTCGGCGTGCTGCGCGAGGCGTGCGAGCGCGCGAACGTCGGGTTCCTGACGCTCGCGCTCGAGGGGCGGCCGGCGTTCACGCTGAAGGCCGCGATCACGCTCGACGGCAAGATCTGTACGGTGACCGGACACTCGAAGTGGATCACCGGCGACGTCGCGCGCGCCGACGTCATGCGACTGCGCGATCAGCACGATGGCGTGCTCGTCGGGATCGGGACCGTGCTCGCCGACGATCCGTGGCTGACCGCGCGGCTGCCGCGCGCGCGCGATCCGGTCCGGATCGTGGTCGACAGCAACCTGCGCACGCCGCCGACCGCGCACCTCCTGCCGAAGCGCACGGGTCCGCGCACGATCATCGCGTGCGGCGAGGATGCACCGGCGCGGCTCGAGAAGCCGCTCGTCGCGAAGGGCGCCGAGATCGTGCGGCTGCCGAGGCACGCGAATGGTCGCGTCGACGTGTGGAAGCTCGCGCAGTGGCTCGGCGAGCAGCAGCTGGCGAGCGTGCTCGTCGAGGGCGGCGGCGAGATCCACAGCTACTTCCTCGAGAAGCGGCTCGCGGACGAGCTCGTGATCTACATCGCGCCGAAGATCGTCGGCGGGCCGGCGAAGGGCTGGGTCGGCGGCAAGGGCATGGCGAGGCTGACGAACGCGTACCGGTTCGCGCTCGACCCCGACCCCGTGATGCTCGGCGGTGACCTGCGGATCACGGCGCGCCGGCCGCCCGAGCCACCGGGCCTATCCGATGCCGAGTTTGTCGCCGAGCTCGAGGGCCTGGATCGGCCCTGAGCGTCGCCACGTGTGCTCCACGTGAAACACGGCGCCTGGTGCTGACTGTGGTAAGCACGTCTCGATGTTCACCGGTCTCGTCGAGGATGTCGGCACGATCGTGCGCGCGGACCGCCGCAGCGACGCGCTCGTGCTCGGCGTCCGGCCCGGCAAGCTCGCGGTGTCGGAGCTCACGGTCGGCGAGTCGGTGTGCCACGACGGCTGCTGCCTGACGGTGACCGAGATCGGGCGCGACGCGTTCACCGTGCTCGCCGGCGCCGAGACCCTCGCGCGCACGACGATCGGTGGGCTGCGAATCGGCAAGCACGTCAATCTGGAGCGCGCGCTGCGTGTCGGTGACCGGCTCGGAGGCCACTGGGTGACCGGCCACATCGACGGCACCGGCGAGCTCGCGATCCGGCGCGACCTCGGCGCGAACCTCGTGCTCGGGTTTCGCGCGGCGCCCGCGCTGCTGCGCTACATCGTCGAGAAGGGCTCGATCGCGATCGCCGGCGTCAGCCTGACCGTGAACTCGGTCGATGCCGACGGGTTCGCGGTCGCGATCATCCCGCACACGCGCGATCACACGACGCTCGGCGAGCTCGCGATCGGCGATCGCGTGAACCTCGAGGTCGATATTCTGGCGAAGCACGTCGAGAAACTCGTCGCAGGAGTAGGCAGATGAGCCCGATCGAACGCGTCACGCGTGCCCTCGAAGAGATCCGCAACGGCCGCATGGTGATCCTGGTCGACGACGAAGATCGCGAGAACGAGGGCGACCTCGTGTTCGCCGCCGACTGCGTGACACCCGAGCACATCAACTTCATGGCGACCCACGCGCGCGGCCTGATCTGCCTCGCGATGGCCGACGAGCTGATCGACCGGCTCGAGCTGCCGATGATGGTGCGCGACAACCAGGCGTCGCTCGGCACCGCGTTCACGGTATCGATCGAGGCGCGCCACGGCGTGACGACCGGGATCTCCGCCCGCGATCGCGCGACGACGATCCGCGCCGCGATCGCCGAGGACACCGGCCCGCACAAGATCGTCTCGCCGGGCCACGTGTTCCCGCTGCGCGCGCGCAAGGGTGGCGTGCTCGTGCGGACCGGTCAGACCGAAGGCTCGGTCGATCTCGCGCGCATGGCAGGGCTGAAGCCCGCCGGCGTGATCTGCGAGATCATGCGCGACGACGGCGAGATGGCGCGCCGGCCCGAGCTCGAGCAGTTCGCGGCGAAGCACAACCTGCTGCTGCTGAGCGTTGCGGACATGATCGCGTTCCGCCTCCAGCACGAGCGGATCGTGCGGCGCGAGGCCTCGGGGGCGATGCGGCCCGGCACGCTCGGTCCGGGCGAGCCGTTCGCGGCGCACTACTACACGACCGAGGTCGAGGACACCGAGTACCTCGCGCTCGTGCGCGGCGATGTCGCGACCGCATCGGCCGCCGGCCAGCCGGTGCTCGTCCGCGTCGCGGCGATGGATCCGGTCGCCGATCCATTCGTGCTGCGGCCGGATCTGCTCGCCGCGGTCGAAGCGATCGATGCCGCCGGGCTCGGCGTGCTGCTCTACGTCGTCAATCGCTCGCGGATGCGGATCAAGACCGCGTTCGAGCGTCACGTCCAGGGTGCGTCGCGCGAGTCGTTCGCACAGCTCGCCAATCCGTCGAGCGAGGCGCTGCGCGACTTCGGCCTCGGGGCGCAGGTGCTCGCGGATCTCGGGCTCAAGAAGATCCGGCTGATGATCCAGAGCGATCGCAAGATTCCAGGCATCGAGGGCTTCGGCATCGAGGTCGTCGAGCGGGTCCCGATCCCCAGCGGCCGCGCCGCCCGGTATAGCGACGTCCCGAAGCTCGGCCGCAGCTGACGCGCACCGAGGCCCGGCACGAAGATTCCCCGCGCCGCGTGATCGTGTATACCTGGGTCGCATGCCGACCATCGAGGGCCATCTCACCGCCGCAGGGCTGCGGTTCGCGATCGTCGCCAGCCGGTTCAACGGGCTCATCGTCGAGCCGCTGGTCGCCGGTGCCGTCGATGCGATCGTGCGCTCCGGCGGGGATGCGGACGCGGTGACGATCGTGCGCTGTCCCGGCGCGTGGGAGCTGCCGCAGGTCGTGCGCCGCGTCGTCGCGCGCGGCGGCATCGATGCCGTGATCGCGCTCGGTGCGGTGATCCGTGGTGCGACGCCGCACTTCGACTACGTCGCCGGCGAAGCCGCGCGCGGGATCGCCGGTGCGGCCGCGACCGCGGACATCCCGATCAGCTTCGGCGTGCTGACGACCGACACGATCGAGCAGGCGCTCGAGCGCGCGGGCACGAAGGCCGGCAACAAGGGCTTCGATGCCGCGATGGCCGCGATCGAGCTCGCGAACCTGTGGCGCGCGCTGTCGCCGGAGAAACGGCGATGACGGCAGGCACCCGGCGGAGCGGCCGGGCATACGCGCTGCAGCTGCTGTACGCGCGCGACAACGATCCGACCACCGACGTCACCGGCGCGGCGGTGAGCTGGGCCGATTCGTTCGAGCTCCACGTCGATCCGGAGGCACAGCTGTTCGCGCGCGATCTCGTCGCGGCCGCGGTCGAGCGCACGAAGCAGATCGACGAGCTGATCACGTCGGCGTCAAAGAACTGGCGCATCGATCGGATGTCGCGCGTCGATCGCAACATCCTGCGGCTGGGCACGTGCGAGCTGATCGCGTTTCGCGACGTCCCGGTCAAGGTCGTGATCAACGAGGCGGTCGAGCTCGCGAAGCGGTTCGGCACCGCGGAGTCGTCGGCATTCGTCAACGGCGTGCTCGACCGGATCGCGAACGCGGTTGGCCGTCAGCCGGAGTCGTGAATGCCGCTGTCGGTCTTGCCGCTCGATCTCGCGCGCTGGGATGAAGCGAAGCGCGACTGCCTCGTGCTGCCGGTGTTCAAGGACGATCGCCCGCTGCGCGGCGCCGCCGGCCTCGCGGACTGGCGACTGTGCGGCCGGCTGTCGCGCCTGATCAAGGCGAACCGCGCGAACGCCGAGGCCGGCGAGACGATGATGTATCCGCCAGGCCGCCGGCTGCCGTTTTCGCGCCTGCTGTGGTTCGGGCTCGGCGAGTCGAAGGGCTACAGCGACGAGCGGTTCCGTCGCGACCTGTCGCGCATCGTCGAGGTCGTCGGCAAGCTCGGCGTCAAGGACTGGGTCGTCCAGGCGCCGGGCCGCGCCTCGGGGCTGATCGGTGCGCGGCGCGCGATCGAGATCATCTTCGACGATGCGGCGCTCGCGGATCAGTCGATCACGCTGCTCGAGGATCCCGCCGGCCAGAAGGACATCGCCGAGCTGCTGCGCAGCCAGCGCCAGGCCCAGGCCACGTAGTCGACCTAGAACATCCAGTGCCACAGCTTCTGCAGCACCAGCAGGACGGTGGTGCCGAACGCGAACAGCAGCGCGAGATCGATCACGAGGCAGACGTGGCCGATCACGATCCACATGCCGTCGCGCTCGAGCAGGCCGACCGCGTAGATGAAGATCGGCACGAGGAACACGAGGTTCGAGCCGGGGATCGGTAGCGGCAACGCGAGCGCGAGCGCGAGCACCACGATCGCGAGGCCGATCAGCCGCGGCCGGATCAGCGGCTCCCACCGCCGGCGCGTCGACCTCGCGAGCCAGCGCGTGCGGCGCGCGAGGATCACGAGCACGCGATCGAGCATCGGCATCGACAGCTGGCGCCGGCGCGCGCGGTTCGGCAGCCACGGATGCGTGCGCCCGAGCATCATCTGCGCGCCGAGCAGCGCGATCGCGAGCCCGAACGGCGTCGACAAGCCGAAGAACGGGATCGCGATCAGCGCGAGCAGCCCGACGAGAAAGCCGAACCCGGCCTCGGCGGCCTTGTCGACGAGCTCGCCGACGCTGCGGCCCTCGGGGCGCGGGTGCGGCGCGGCCGGATCGATCTCGTCCATCGCGCCGAGCTCGCGCAGCAGCTCGTCGAGCCGCAGGCGTCGCGGCGCCTCGGTGGCGATCGTGTCGCGCGCCTGCTGGGCGTCCACGTTCAGGACAGTACCACCCGGCACGCGTGCGTCATGGCCATGAGGGCAGGCTGCGCATCGCGATCCGTGCGCGCAAGCCCGCCCGAACGTCGGGCCGCGTCATCGCTCGGGGCCGAGCTTGTCGGCCTCGGCGTCGGCATCGATCGCCTTCTTCTCCTCGCCGAGCGCGCGATGCGCCTGCGCCACCTTGCGATAGCTCGCCGCGAGATCCGAGCGCCAGCGCGCGCTCGACGGATCGCCGTCGGCGAGCGCCTTCGCGATCACGAGGCTCGCGCGGTACTCGGTGAGCGCCTGCCGCGGGTTCGCGAGCGCGAGCGCGACATCGCCGACCTTCTCGTGGCTGACCGACAGATCGCGCTGCCACTCGGCATTCGTCGGATCGATCGCGGCGAGCCGCTTCGCGAGCTCGAGATCCTGCGTGTACTCCGCGAGCGCCGCGGTGCGATCGCCCTTCTCGACGAGCGCGTCGCCGAGCTTGACGTGCGCGATCGACGCGTCGCGCAGCCACTGCACGTTGTCGGGCTGCTCGGTCGAGAGTCGCGTCGGGATCTCGAGCGCGGCGCGATACTCGGCGAGCGCGCCGTCGTGATCGTGCTGCTCGAGCAGTACGTCGCCGATCCGCGTGTGGAAGATCGCGAGGTCGCGCCAGTGCTCGTTCGTCTTCGCCTTGTGCTTCGGCTCGCGCGCGGGCAGCGGCTCGGCGATCGCGAGCCCGGCCCGGTACACCGCGAGCGCGCCCGCCAGATCGCCCTTGTCCTGCAGTAGCTCGCCGACGCGCTCGTGGCTGATCGCGAGCTCGCGCTGGTACCCGACGTTGTCCGGCAGCTCGTGCGCGAGCCGCTCGCGGATCATCAGCGCCGAGCGATACGACGTCAGCGCGCCGTCGCGATCGTCGAGCGCGCGCAGCACGTCGCCGACCTTCTTGTTCGCGTTCGCGAGCTCGCGACGCCACTCCGGGTTGCGCGGCTCGCGGCTCGTCAGGGTCTGCGCGATCGCGAGCGCATCGCGCGCGGCGACGAGCGCGCCGGCCTTGTCGCCCTGCGTGCGCAGGATGTCGCTCAGCTTGCGCTGGTTCGCGGCGAGCTCGCTCTGCCACTGCAGCGCGGCGGGGCGGAGGCGCACGAGCTCGCGGCGGATCGCGATCGCCTGCCGGTAGTGATCGCGCGCGCCGACGAGGTTGCCCTGCGCCTCGAGCACGTTCGCGCGCATCGCGAGCGCGGTCGCTCGCTTCGCGGCCTGCTCGAGATCGTCGGCGCCGGCCGGCTGGCGGTTGTAGTACGTGACCGCGCGCTCGGTGACCTTGTCGAGCAGATCGAGGCGACCGAGCGGCTCGAGCTGATCGCGGAGATCACCGAGCATGAACCCGACGAGCCCCTCGGACTCGGCGCGGTTCTGCTCGGCGAGCGCGCGCTGGACCTCGGCACGCTCGCGCTCGCGGATCACGCGGATCACCGAGATCGTGCCGACGATCGCGAGCAGCGCGACCGCCGCCGCGCTGACGCCGAGGATCGTGCGGTACTTGCGAAACCACTTCGCGAGCAGATCGCGCACGGTGTAGCGGTGGGCACCGACGAGCTGGCCGGTCTGGAACCGCCGGAGATCGTCCGCGAGCTCGCGCGCGCTCGGATAGCGGTCCTCGGGATCACGCGCCATCGCGCGGCTCGCGATCGCGACGAGCTCGGCCGGCGCGTCGGGCTCGAGCTTCGCGAGCGGTGCGATCCGCCCGGCGATCACGTCCTCGATCGCGGCGTTCGCGGTGCGCGCCTGGATCGGCGCGTGGCCGGCGAGCACGTGATACAGGATCGCGCCGATCGCGTAGACATCGGCGCGCGCGTCGACGGACTCGCCGCGCGCTTGCTCGGGCGGCATGTACGCGGGCGTCCCCATCACCGAGCCGGCGGCGGTCAACGCGCCGCTCGCGTCGGTGTCGCTCGGCACGGTCTCGTCGGCACCCGCGGTCGTCGCGGTCGGCGGCATGCGCTCGAGGCTCGGCAGCTCGTCGGGCGCGCGCAGATCCTTCGCGAGGCCCCAGTCGATCACGACGGTCTCGCCGAACGTCCCGACGAGCACGTTCTTCGGCTTGAGATCGCGATGCAGGATCTGCTGGTCGTGCGCGTACGCCATCGCGTCGGCGACCGCGAGCACGTTCGGCAGCAACGCGAGCCGCGCGGACAGCGTCCTCGCGTCGGCGATCACCTCGTCGAGCGAGCGCCCGGACACGAGCCGCATCGCGATGAACGGCTCGCCGCTCGGCCACGCGCCGGCCTCGTGTACGCTGACGATCCCGGGATGCTCGAGCCGCGCGGTGATCCGCGCCTCGCGCTCGAACCTCCGCGCGATGTCACCGCGCCGGACGAGCACCTCCTTGAGCGCGATCCGGCGCCCGAGCCGGCGATCGCGCGCGACCCGGATCCGGCCCATCCCGCCGCGTGCGATCTCGTCGGCGAGCACGTAGTGGTCGGGATCGACCGTGACCATGTCCGGGTAGTCAGCAGCGACCGGCGCGGCGGCCAGGGTCGCGTCGAGCCCGGCACCGGAACCCTCGGCGTTCTCCATCGTGGTCAGCGTAAGTCAGATCAGGCACTTCGGCGGCGCCCGTGCACCGCCCTCGCATGGGTTTCGGGAGCGGTCGCCACGACCCGCGGTCTCCGGAAAAGTTGGGCGAGCGAGGCGAGATAGACCCGATACGGGCGGAAGCCGCTCGCGTTATGTTCCGTATTACGCCTCGATGAGCCAGCGGTACGAGCAGCGGTACGCGGAGCGCCACGAGGACGGCGCGGCCCCCGAAGACGTCCGTTGGCCTGGCAAGCGCACGAAGGTCGCGGCCGCGCTCGGCGACACCCCCGAGGCGACCAGTCACGAGAGCGATCCACGACGTCCCGACATCGCGCGGATCCGGTCGGCGATCGGCAGCCTGAGCGGCGGCGCGCCACTGCCCGACCAGATGCGCACCGACTTCAGCGCGCAGCTCGGGATCGATCTCGGCGGCGTGCGCGTGCATGCCGATCATCCGGGCGCGGCCGAGCTCGGCGCGCAGGGCTTCACCCACGGCGAGCACATCGCGCTCGCACCCGGCCTCGATCCGGCGTCGGACGCCGGCGAGCACGTGATCGCGCACGAGCTCGTCCACGTCGCGCAGAACCTGAGTGCCGGCGGCGACGCGATGCAGTTCGCGGCGCGGCTCGACGTCGGGCCGTCCGACTCGCCGGTCGAGCGCGAGGCCGAGGCCGGCGCGCGCGCGCTCGGTCGCGGCGAGTCGTTCCGCGTGTCGTCGCGCTCGAACCTGCCGGGGATCTCGCTGTTCGAGGGACCGACGCCGGCGCCGTCGGGCACGAAGGAGCCAACGCCGCCGCCATCGCCGACGCCACGGCCGACGAGCACGCCGAGCCCGTCGCCGAAGCCGTCGCCAGCGCCGACCGGAACCCCGACGACGAAGCCGGGCGCGCAGCCGACCGGGACGCCGATCCCGACGCGGCCGCGCGGCCCCGCCGTCGGCCCGGTGCCGGCGCCGACCGCCTCGCGCGCGGCGCCGAGCGCGACGCCGAACCTCGACGCGATGGTCAAGGCCGAGATGGAGAAGCGGGCCGATCCGGCGCTCAAGGCCAAGTACGGCCAGAGCACCGCGCAGATCGACATCCTGCGGATCCAGGCGAACCAGTACTCGTTCCAGCCGACCGGCGTCGGCAACGTGATCCTGTCGTCGCTGTGGCCGTGGGAGCAGCTCAAGCAGCACCGCCGCGAGATCTCGCTGACGAACCCGTACGACTCGGGATCGCTGCAGGCGTGGATCGAAGGCACGCGCGGCGTGATCCGGATCCTCGGCGACATCACCGGCTGGGTGTCGACGATCGCGGACATCGTCGCCGCGGTCAGCGGGCTGCTCGCGCTGATCTCGTCGTGGACCGGCGCGGGCCTCGCGATCTTCGGCGCGATCGCGGCGATCTCCGCCGAGGTCGGCACGATCGCCGGCCTCGTCAACATCGCGCTCAACCTGATCGACGCGCTGATCTCCGTCGTCCAGATGATCTTGCTCGTCCAGAAGATCAAGGCGTCGAAGGATCCGAACGAGCGCGCGAAGCTCGCCGCGCTGCTCGGCCGCGAGGTCAAGGAGTTCTCGTCGACGACGACCGGCATCCTCGTCCAGGTCGGCACGACGATCGTGACCGCGGGTGTCGCCGCCGGCGTCAGCTCGGCGTTCGCGAAGAGCCTCAAGTCGTTCCCGAAGAACTTCTTGAAGGAGATGTCGAGCGAGCTGTCGATCGGCAGCGTCAAGAAGATCCGGGACGCCGCATCGCTGCCGCTGCGCACGCCACGCGCGGCGCTGCGCGAGACGACCGACGTCGCGTCGATCACGCGCAAGGAGATCACCGACGGCGCGGTCACGCTGCAGCGGATCGAGACCCGCCGCGTGAAGGTGAAGAGCAAGCTCTCGCGCGCCAAGCGCAAGGGCAAGCCGACGCAGTGGCGCGAGGTCGTCACGAAGACCGAGAAGAAGATCCTCCGCCCCGAGGATCTGCCGAAGCGGCTGCCGAAGAGCGACAAGAACATCAAGCGCGAGGTTCGGTTCGTCATCGATCCGAACAAGCTCAAGAGGGGCATTCCCGTCGAGGAGCTCGAGGGCTTCGTCAAGGACTCGAGCGCGGTGCCGGTCGGCGCTGGTGGCAACAACGTCCAGGCGAACGCGAAGAAGGGCGATGCGCCGCAGCACCCGCCCGACACGTCGGCGGCACCGAAGGCCGAGGACAAGGTCGGCAGCTCGCCGCTGACCTCGGTCGCGATGTGGCCGAGCCAGCTCGAGCAGTTCAAGGCGGCGAAGACCGGGCTCGCGCCCGCGAACGATCGCCTGATGACGCAGTACAACCTCGCCAAGGATCAGGCGGGCGTCTACAAGTCGGGTCAGCTCGAGAAGGTGTTCGGCGGCGTCAAGAACAACGCCGGCCAGATGCGCCTGCAGGCGCTGCAGAAGCAGACCGACGCGCAGGAAGGCGCGCTGCAGAGCGAGAAGGGCGCGCAGACCGCCGCCGACGGAAAACAGAAGAAGTCCCAGCTCGACGGCAAGCAGTCGCAGATGGACGGCTCCGTCCAGAAGATGGGCGCGCAGAAGGTCGAGAAGCCGGCGCCGAGGGAAGGCGGCAGCTGGTTCGATAAGGCGAAGGACTGGCTCTACAACAACACGATCGGTCGCATCGGCGACGCGGTCTCGGGGTTGACCGGGATCATCCAGAACGCCGTCGGTGGCTGGGTGATGGCCAAGGCAGGGCTCACGAAGGAAGAGCTCGACATGGCCGGCATCGAGAACGGCATGCGTGCCGATCACCAGAAGGACAAGCAGACCGAGGCCCAGATGAAGGAGGCCGAGGCGGAGTCCAAGAAGGTGGATCCGGCGCTCGCCGAGCTGATGAAGGACGCGAGCAAGGACGAGCAGCTCGCGCTCCAGGCGATGGTCGAGTCGCAGGAGTTCATGACCGCGATCGACGAGGCGAGCGCCGCGCTCGACAAGGCGATCACCGAGGGCACGGCGTACATCACCGAGGTCACGCCGATCATCCGTCACGAGCTCGAGACGAAGCAGGGCGGCAAGGCGATCGACGCGGCGTACGTCGCGCCGGTGATCGGTGGTGCGAACGCGTTCAAGACGTCGATCGCGGGCGGCACCGACGAGCTCGCGAACCCGCCGGCGCAGGATGCAGCGGGCGAGCTCGCGGCGGCGAAGCAGGCGTGGCCCGAGCTCGACATCTCCTCGGGGCTCGCGCAGATCACCAACGCGAAGTCGCGGTTCATGACCGGCCACGCCGGCGTGATCGGGGATGGCAACACCGCCGCGGATCAGGCGATCGGCAAGCTCAACAGCCTCGTCGGCACGACCGACTACGACGGCGTGATCGGCGCGGCGCATGCGCTCGAGGCCGCGATGCAGGCGTTCGCGCAGAACGAGGAGCGCTGCGTCGAGGTCTACCTGCGCAACCTCGACAAGATCATCGACGCGCACGTCTCGCTGATCCAGAGCTGCGTGACGCAGCAAGAGGTGGTGTTCGACGAGGAAGATCCGATCGCGAACGACCAGCCGGTCCCGGCGCCGTCGCCGGTGCCCGCGCCCGCGCCGACGCCGGTGCAGCGCAAGGCCGATGGCGACGCGAAGACCGACGATGCGTCGACGGTCGCGGCGCGCGGCACCGCCGGCAGCGGCGGCAAGCTGCCGCACGCCGACATCATCCAGGCCTCGTTCGGCCATCACGACATCTCCGGTGTCGAGGCGCACGTCGGCGGCGGTGCGCGCGACGCGGCGGGCGAGCTCGGCGCGAAGGCGTACGCGAGCGGCAACAAGGTCGGGTTCGCGGACTCGCCGGATCTGTTCCTCGCGGCGCACGAGGCCGCACACGTCGTGCAGCAGCGCGGTGGCGTCCAGCTCAAGGCCGGCATCGACACGCCGGGCGACGCGCACGAGCAGCACGCCGATGCGGTCGCGGCTGCGGTCGTCGCCGGGAAGTCCGCCGAAGGCCTGCTCGACAACAAGCCGGGCGCGAGTGTCGATTCCGCGCCGACAATCCAACGCAAGGCCGCGACGCCCGACGCGCCCGCGGTCGACGCCAAGCCCGATCAGCCGGGCAAGGACAAGACCAAGGACAAGGATCCGAACGCGCCGAAGCCCGATGCGCACCCGAAGAAGGGTGGCGGCACGCCGGCGATCAGCCCCGACGCGCAGAACGCGAAGGGCAAGGACGGCAAGGACGGCAAGGATCAGCCGAAGGACGCGCAGCCCAAGGGCGGCAAAGCGCCGACGCCGGGCGCGAAGCCGGATCCAAAGGCGGTGCCGCCGGCGGGCGGTGGTGCGCGCAAGCCCGCCGAGCCGACCGGCGATGCGATCGCGGCGAAGCCCGTGAAGCAGGCTGCTCCCGTCGGCGCGAAGCCGGTTGCGCCTGCGGACGCGGTCGCCGTGCCGCAGATGGCGGCGGTCCAGCCGCTGCACCTCGACGCGCCGAAGCCGTCGAAGAAGCTCGACGACAAGTGGATCAAGGAGACCGGCCGCACGCCGGCACAGCACCACGAGCAGATCAACACCGCGCTCGCCGAGCTGACGACCGACGTCCAGACGAAGCAGACCGAGCTCGCGACGCTCGCCGATCAGCACGCGACGAAGGTGACGCAGGAGCTCGCTGCGAAGCTCGAGGGCTTCAAGGGCTCGATCGTCACGCCGGGCCGCGCGCGCGTCGTGACCGCGTTCGGCGGGATGACGAAGTCGCTCGACGACGCCGAGAAGAAGGCGCTCGCGGACATCGCGACGAGCAAGAAGACCGGCGAGGCGCAGATCAAGACGACGCGCGCCGCGAAGGCGACCGAGCTCAAGAACAAGTTCACCGCCGCGAAGGCCGGCAACGAGCAGCTGGTCGCGAAGAACGCGCCGGCCGCGGCCGCGCAGGTCCGCACGTTCGCCGCGGGCATCAAGCCGTTCGTCGACGCCGCGAAGAAGAAGGCGGTCGATCAGGTCGCGCCGATCGCGGCCGAGTACGATCCGGCGAAGGCCGGTGATGCGACCGGCGGCCTCGAGAGCGCGCACAAGTCACTGGTCGCCGACGTCTACAAGAACCACGCGATCGCACACGGCAAGAAGCTCGGTGCGCAGTACGAGGCGAAGCTGACCGGCGTCGGCAAGGACGTCGACAAGAAGGCGCAGAAGATCGTCAGCGACGCGCTCGCACCATCGAAGGCGGAGCTCGATCTCGCGCTCGAGACCGTCGACAAGGCCGCGACGAAGAACCTGGACGACGCGGCGACCCAGCTGACGACGCAGCTCGACACCCAGGAGAAGTCGTCGACGAAGGCGGTCGGCGACGCGAAGCTCGCCTCGACGAAGAAGCTCGAGACCGAGAAGGCGGCCGCGCTCGAGCTCGCCGACAAGGCGGGCAAGGACTTCACCGACAATGCGACCGCCGCCGGCAGCGAGCTCGCGACGCGGATCAAGAAGAAGGCCGCGGACGACTCGAAGAACTACGCGGTCCTCGTCGCGGACATCCAGAAGAACCTGCGCAAGGGCGGCCCGCACAAGTACGAGGACATCGCGCCGAAGATCGCCGACGCGAAGGCGCGGCTCGCCGCGGGCCACGCCGAGAACCTCGACGGCCTGCAGAAGCTCGTCGCCACGGGTTCGACCGAGCTCGGCGTCACCGTCGGCAAGCAGCAAGAGACCTACCTGACCGCGATCAAGGATCAGGAGGCGCAGGCGAAGAAGGTCGAGGCCGAGATCGTCAAGGACGTCGGCAAGGGCGCCGCCGACATGACCGGCTCGCTCGGCAACCTCGCGAAGGGCTTCGACGAGACCGTGACGAAGGAGACCGCGAAGGTCGACGGCGCGGTCGGCAACTTCAACGCGAATGCGAACGCCGCGCTCAAGGACTTCGAGAAGAAGGTCGGCGAGCAGCTGATCACCGTGCGCGAGGGCCTCGACAAGGAGCTCGAGACCAGCCTCCAGCCGGAGATGGTCAAGGCGGACATCGCGAAGGACGCCGACAAGGAAGTCGCGTCGAAGGAGAAGCAGCTCGAGAAGGATCACGGCGCGCTGCGCGACGCGATGGACGGCTGGGGCACGAGCGAGAACGCGATCTACGGCGTGCTCCGCAAGTGCTCGTACGGCGAGATCGAGTACCTCGAGGCGAGCTACGACCGGCACTACAACAACCGCGGCAAGAACGGCCTGACGCCGCTCCGCTACGACCTCCAGGACGAGATGGAGGGCAACGAGCTCAAGATCGCGCTGTCGTACCTCGATCACGACCGCACGACCGCGATCAAGCTCGAGCTCGCCGACTCGACCGGTTTCTTCAACGACGACGAGGCGCGGATCGAGGAGGTCCTGCGCGGCTGCTCCGAGGAAGAGATCACGTTCCTCAACACGAATCCCGAGGCGAAGGCCGTCGTGGCCGGGGTCAAGGACTCGCTCGGCGGCTGCGACCTCGACGTGATGAACACGCTGCTCGATCAGCAGATCAGCAAGGAGGATCGCGCGACGAAGGCGAACGCGATCCGGCTGTTCGATGCGATGGAGGGCATGGGCACCGACGAGGCGAAGATCAAGCAGATCCTCGAGTCGGCGAACACGCCCGAGGAACGCGCCCGGCTGCGAGCGCAGTTCAACGCGTACGCGGCGACCAAGCCGATCGCGTACATGGAAGGCTGGGCGGGCGGCAGCGGTAAGGAAGGCGACGACATGCTCGACCGCGCGCTCGGCGAGGAGCTGAGCGATGGCGAGCTGACGCTGGCGAAGACGCTCGCCGCGACCGAGCGCGACGACAAGGACGTCAAGGTCGCGAAGATCATCGAGGGCGCCGACGGTGCGGGCACGAACGAGGAGCAGATCTTCGACGCGCTCGAGGACGAGGAGTACGCCGCGAAGTGGAAGGCGCTCAAGGAGAAGGGTGACGTCGAGGGCCTGCGCAAGCTCGAGGAGGACCACAAGAAGGACCTCGACGCCCGGATGAAGAAGCTCGGCAGCTCCGAGGGCATCCAGGAGCTGATCGACGGCGAGATGACGAAGTCCTACCTGACGTACGAGGAGTTCACGTCGGGCAAGCGCAAGGACGGCACGCCGGTCACCGACGCGGATCGCAAGTTCCTGATGGACGCGGGCTCGGGCTACCTCGAGTGGATGGTCGCGCAGCGCAAGCTGCAGACCGGTACCGCCGAGCCCGAGCTCCAGCTCGCCTACGCGTGCTGGGGCGTCGCCGGCACCGACGAGGATCTGATCGACAAGGTGCTGTCGAACGGCGGCGAGCCGAAGACGCGCGGCGAGATCAAGGCGATCCGCGATGCGTTCCACGCGGTGTGGAAGCGCAACCTCGTCGACCGCGACGAGCTCGCGGATCCCGAGAACATGAAGTTCCCGGATCCCGGCGGCGTGCTCTCCGAGGAGCTCGGCGGCAAGGACTGGAACAAGACGCGCGTGCTCCTGTGCGGCAAGCCGGAGACGCCGGCGCAGCTGCGCTACGTCCGCAAGCTGCAGGCGAAGTACGCGACGAGCGGCCTGCTCGGCGGCGTGCTCATGGATGCCGGCGAGGCGATTGGCTTCACCGAAGCCAAGAGCACGATGGAGCACACCGAGAAGGAATTCGATACCAAGTACGAGGACCTTCGCAAGAAGTTCGGTAGCCAGCAGCTGACGACGATGCAGCTGGCCGAGATGGGCCAGGACGGCGAGGAGCTCGAGCGGCTCGGGCGCTACCTCGAGATGGACGTCGAGGCCTACAACAAGGCGCTCAACTCGATCGTCGACACCGTCGTCACGGTGCTCGAGATCGTCGGCGGCATCATCGTCACCGTCGTCACCGCCGGCACCGCGTCGCCGGTGCTCGCCGCGATCATCGGCAACCTGATCGTCAGCGCCGGCACGATCGCGTTCAAGTACGCCGCGCTCGGCGATCAGTACGGCGCCGGCGATCTCGCGAAGGACGTCACGACCGCCGCGATCACCGCGGGCTTCGCCGGCCTCGGCGAGGTCAAGGCGCTGACGAAGCTCTCCGATAACGTCGCGAAGAAGGCGACGGGCGTGCTGTTCAACACCGTCACCGAGGGCGTCAACAAGGGCGGCGGCCGGCTGATCGGCACGACGCTCGAGCTCGGTCCGAAGGGCATCGCGACGGTCCAGAAGGTCGTCTCGGCGGGCACGAAGAACCTGATCCTGTCGACCGGTCAGGAGATCGCGAACACGCTCACCGACGAGAAGACGTACGACATGAAGCTCGGCGAGGCGCTGTGGGGCGAGAACTCGCTCGGCGCGCGGCTGCTGAAGAACGCGCCGAAGGCGTTCGCCGAGGGCGCGGTCAAGCAGTGGATCGACGAGTCGGCCGGCGTCTCGAACAAGGACAACAAGGGCGGCCACCGCACCGCGGGCGCGAACATGCTCGCGAACGCGATGTCAGACATGGGCGCGAACACGGTCGGCTTCTTCGTCTACGTCGACAATTACCAGGACGCCGGCGCGTTCTGGGACCAGCTGCTGAAGAGCAACGCCCAGAAGGGCCTGTCCGGCTTCTTCCAGGGCTACGGCATGCACAAGATGCGCGCGAAGAAGACCGCGCGCGACTTCATCAACGGCGATGTCACGGCCGCGGATCTCGAGGCGATGGACTTCCTCGATCCGAAGGAGAAGCGCGAGCTCGCCGAGTTCGTCGCGAAGTACGGCGATCCGTCGAAGCTCCCGGACGCGTACCGGAAGCTGCTCGGCGGCGCGACGCCGGTCGCCCACGCGGCGCCCGACGCGCAGGCGCCGAAGCCGGCCGCGCCTCCGCACCCGCCGGCGGTCGATCACGACGATCCGGTCGAGCTGAAGAAGCCGATCGACGATCTCGACGCCAAGCACCACGCCGATCACGACGAGGATCCGAAGGCGAAGCAGGCGCGCGAGGCCGCCGAGGCGAAGCGTCGCGAGGACGAGGCCGAGGCGAAGCGCCGTCAGGCCGAGGAGGATGCGAAGAAGCAGAAGCCCGACGACGATCCGGACGCGAAGAAGGCCGACGCGAAGCCGAAGCAGGACGGTGACGAGCCCGAGCCGAAGGTGCCGTCTCCGGACGCGGTCGCCGGTGCGGCGAAGAACGCGGTCCAGATCCTCGGCGCGGGCGAGGGCGGCAACCCGATCAAGGAGCGCCTCGCGCCGGACACGCCGGTGTTCCGCGTCCAGGACGCGTCGCTCAAGCTCGAGCCGCACGCCTCGCCGTACTTCGATCCCGAGCAGTACTCGCTGCCGCAGGGCCAGTACGAGGCGCTCTACGTCTGCTCGGACAAGAAGATGCTCGAGAAGCTACGCCGCGGTCAGGGCTACTTCGAGAAGGGCATGGTCATGCACGAGACGACGATCGGCGAGCTGCTCGCGAGTGCGGGCCCGGGCGCCGTCATCGTCGCCGACGCGAAGTTCAACATGAGCGTGCTCGGCGCCGAGCAGGGCGGCTACATCATCGTCCGCAAGGCGGACGGCTCGGCGGTCGCGGCGCGGCCGCGCGAGATGACGCCCGACGAGCATGCCGCGCGCCAGCAGCGGATCGCCGACGCCGACGCGATCAAGAAGAAGACGCTCGACAAGCAGCAGGTCGTCAAGCAGCGCGAGAGCGCGGACCAGATCCGACAGGACGCCCGCGCGCTGCAGAAGGCCGTGCGCGCCGCCGGTCACGGCGAGCTCGCCGATCAGATCAGCGACCTGCTCGCGCCGGCACGCATGGGCGGCAAGGAGACGCGCCTGCTCAACAAGGAGCACTTCGAGACCGCCGCCGCCGAGCTGCAGGCCTCGGGCGCACTCGCCAAGCTCGCGGCGATGAGCGAGCACCTGCCGCCGGATCTCGCGGCGCAGGTGAAGAAGCTGACCGCGACGCTCGGCGAGACGTTCGACGTCCCGGTGCCCGCGGCGCCGACCGCGAAGCCCGCGGTCGACGAGAAGAAGCCGGTCGTCGAGGAGAAGAAGGACGACGCGCAGAAGGCGAAGCAGGACGGGCCGCAGGCGCCCGTCACGCCGCAGGCGCCCGCGAGCCCGGAGACGGCTCCGACCGCGCCGAAGGAGACTGCCGCCCGCGCGATCCCGGGAACCAGCTTCCATGGGGCCGCGCGCGCGTCGTCGGATCCGCCTGCCGTCATGCGCCAGGTCTCGGACTCGCTCGCGCTGGTCGCGAAGAAGCTCGGCGGCAAGGTCGTCGGCGACCACGCGATCGAGGTCGAGGTGTCACCCGGCAAGGGTCAGCCCGCCGTGCCGCGCACGATTCGGTTCGAGCCCGAGGCTCCGACCGCAGGCGCTGCGTCACCGGTGGCGCATTACGACCACAACGCGATCGCGGGCACCGGCGAGATCGTCGTGAAGATCTCGGACCGCGCGCTCGACGAGCACGTGGCGCGCGCGCTCGCGCACGAGGTCGCGGAGATCAAGCAGCGCTTGAAGGTCGCCGATTCGGGTCCGGATCGGCCGGACGCGCTCGCACCCGGCTCGACGGCGACCGAGCTGAGCCCTCACGACCGCGGACGACTCGCGGAGCTCGATGTCATGGCCGAGCGGATCCGCACCGCTCGCAAGGATGGCGACCAGGACACGATCAAGCGCCTGCAGAGCGAGACGGACGCGCTGCTGAAGCACCTCGGGCTCGACGGCAACAGTCCCGAAGCGCAGAAGCGCCGCGCGCTCGTCAACAAGGAAGGCAACGCGCTCGATCGCGCGAAGGAGCTGCTGACCAAGGACGCGTTCGACAAGCTCGTCGACAAGCAGCCGGCAGCGCCGCCCCGGCCCGTGCCGCAGGAGATCGCGGATCTCAAGAAGGTCACCAATGACATGGGGCGCGACGTGCTCGAGGCACTCGTGCAGGCCGAATCGGCGCCGCATCTGTCGATCGAGGAGAAGGCGCGGATCAAGCAGCTGCGCGACAAGGCTGCTCGCAAGGAGCCGCTGACGCAGGAGGAGCTCACGGCGCTGCGCGAGCTCGGCAAGGCGCTGCAGGACGATCCGCTCGCGACCCAGCGCGCGATCGATCGCGCGAAGGCACATCTTCCGCCGGGCGCGCCCGACGACACCGCCGTCTCGGCCGAACGGCCGGCGCTATCTCAGGACTCGGTGATCCTCGACACCAACCTCGCGGGTGTCGTCGACAAGGCGGAGAAGGATCTCCAGAACGACACCGAGCGCAAGTACAAGCAGAAGGTCGCCGGGATCGCGGACAAGCGCGCGAGCGACCTCACGCACGACGGTGAAGGCGAGGTCGCGCACAAGCTCGATCCGAAGACGACCCAGGTCGGAAAGATCCCGCTCGTGGTCTCTCGCGATTCACCCGAGTTCGCCCAGATGGTCTCCACGATGGTTCGCTACGGCATCGGCACCGAGCACGGCGAGGCCGACCGTGCGATCGCGGCCGAGGCGTTCTTCGCGAAAACCGTGGACGGCAAGCCCGCGAAGCTCATGACGGGCGATCACGGTATGGTGACCGGCCTGCTCCGCGTGAAGGGCATCGATCCGCGCACGTACGATCTCGACCACAACCCCGAGTTCGAGGTGACGGTGAATGGCCGGACGTTGAGAGTCGAGTACGTTCCGGGGGCGTGAACCCGTGGCAGTCACCACCCTGATCTACGAGGCAGGCTGTCCGTCCTGCGGACAGACCCACACGGTTCGCGTGCAAACCGCGATCGCGCAGTGGGACGGTCCCGGGGTACGCGAGCTGAGGCGCGGCGATCCGATGCAGCTCGCCGACCTCGATGCCCGCGGCTACGTCGTCGTGCTGCGGCCGTCGACCGGCGATCCGATCGTGATCCTCGAGAACGAGTACCGCTGCCCCGCGTCGCCGAGGTCCGATGACCAGACGCTCTGGACCGAGGTGACGGTCGACGGAGGAACGCTCGCCGAGGCGCGGCTGGTGCGGATGAACAGCGAGGAGCTGCGGCGCCTTCACTTCATCTGCGGTCGGAGCTGCGTGTTCTGGGACTGGGAGAGCGCCTTGCCGGATCCCGGCAACTGGAACGAGGACGAGCTGTATACGAAAGACCCGGTGCGTCGGCTGCGCAACAAGCTGATGCTGCGCGAGTCGTTGGTCGTCCGGAATCAGCACGAGATAGCGCTGTTCGTCGAAACGTTCGGGCTCCGGCAGGCAGGGCCGCTCACGCGAACCGCAGATGGCCTCTGGGAGATGCCGTGCCACGGCGGCAGCAGCGCCGACTTTGCGGTGCCCGTGCACCTTCGCTTCGATCTCGAGGATCCGGCTCCGAGCTCGACGCCGGTCGCGAACCTGCCGGGCGGCCCGTCCGAGGTGCTTCCTGCGGATGTGTTCCGCCGCAAAGCCGACGAGCTGATCGCGCGCGTGCCGGTGTATGCGAGTGACCTCGACCGCGCCGAGACGCGGGAGCTGCTGGAGCGGAGCCGCCACGAGCTCGCGCAGGCGATCGTGTATCTGCGGCAGCTGCGCCACTACATCGCGCCCGGAGAGGATGCCGTTCCGGAGACTGCGATCTGGGGGGACGCACCGCGCGCGATCCACGCCGAGCGTCCCGATCGCTATACACGCTCTCGCATCGACGCCACGCTCACGCGCTGGAGCCGCGAGCTCGAAAGCTTCGGACAACAACCGTCACCGGTGATCCGGACCGCCGAGGAGGCGCACGTCTTCATGGCGCTGCATCCGTGCCCGAGGTGCAACACGGCAACGCCCCAGCTGCGGAGCCACGTCGCCGAGCAGGGCGGCGGACTCGCGAGCATCTACGAGGGCGAATGTCCGCAATGCGGCCTGCCGCGCCGCTTCGAGCTCGAGCTGTCTCCGGAGCTTCCCGCCGGCGGTGTTCGGCTCGGTGACGGACGCTCGCGTTGTCTCGATCCCGGGCAGCTGCTCGCCGCGTCGGATCTGTTCGCGCGCCGCGGGGACCCGTATTCCTTGGAGCTCGCCGTCGCCTGCCTCGACGAGGCGCTGAAGCTCGTCCCCGACGGTGCCGCGCGCGTCCCCGAGGACGCGATCCCGAGCCGCGCGGGCTGGGCGGTGTACGACGCGGAGCCCGGACGCTTCGACCGCGCGCGCATCGAAGCGGTGCGCGACACGTATCGCAAGCTCGCGACCGCGTGACGCGCACGTGTACGATGGGGCGGTGGCGTACCGCCGACTCGCGGCGCAGCGATCGTGGTTCCTGATCGTCCTCGGGACCGTGCTGCTCGCCGGCCTCGTACTGTTCGTGCTCGACACGACCGTGTTCGGTTCGGGGATGCCACGTGATCAGCTCGCGATCCCCGTGCTCGGCATTCCGCTCGCGCTGCTGATGATCGCGCGCGGCGTGACCGGCTCGTGGGCGCACCGGCAGCTGCGCGTCGACGTGGCCGCGGGCAAGCTGCGGCTCGCGACCGGCGAGGAGCGTGCGCTCGACGAGCTCGGCCGGATCACGGTGACCGCGCGCCGGCTGTACGGCAGCACGAGCGTCTACGAGCTGCGCGCGGAGCACGTCGACGGCGTGCTGTTCGAGTCGTTGTTCGAGGCCGACGTGCAGCGCCGCATGACACCGCTCGAGCAGGCCGTGCTGCAAAGCCGGCTGCGGCGCGTGCTCGAGCGGCCGGACGCCGACGGCGCGTTTCGCAGCGCGCCCAGCACCACGTCCGAGGTGCTGCGGATCGCTGGCGATGCGGCGTGGGCGCGGCCGGCGTTGCGGGCGCTGCAGCGCGATCCCGACGCGACGGTTCGAGCGCGCGCGACCGCGCTGCTCGACACGCTGTAGGCGCGGACGAACTGTCCAGACAACCGGCGTCGACCGGCGCGTCGGGCGTGTGATTCGAGGTGGTTGAGCGCGGGCACGCCGGCCGCATCGTGAGCGCCACGCATGAACAGGACGCGGCGTGACGGCGGTCGGGGCGGCGAGCACGACGACGATGCCGCGACCGAGCACGTGCTCGGACCCGGCAAGCGCACGCGAACCGCCGCGGGATCGGGCGCGCCGCCGGTGTGGCCCGGCAAGCGGACGCTGACGCAGAACCTCGTCGCGAGGCCACCCGCGCCGGTGCCGGCAGGCGTGGATCGCCCGGGGCGGCTCGAGCTCGCGATCGCGCAGCGTGGCGTGGCGGGGGCGAGCTCGTCGCTGCCGCACGCGGACCGGATCCAGCGCGCGTTCGGACATCACGACATCTCGAGCATCCGCGTGCAGGTCGGCGGCGATGCGACGACCGCGAGCCACGCGATCGGAGCGCGGGCGTACGCGCACGGCGAACGGATCGCGTTCGCGTCGGCGCCGGATCTCCACACGGCGGCGCACGAGGCGACGCACGTGATCCAGCAGCGCGCCGGGCTCGTGCCAGCAGGCGGGATGGACTCGCCGGGCGATGCGCTCGAGCGGCAGGCGCACGAGGTCGCGGACGCGGTCGTGGCGGGGCACGACGTCGAGGGGATGCTCGACCGGATCGCCGCGTCCGGCGGCAGCGCGGCGATCGCGGTGCAGCGCGATAGCGATGCGGCGCCGTCGCTGCACGCGCAGCGCCAGATGCTCGAGTTTTACCTCGTCGCGAACTCGAGCCAGGCGTGGCGTCGGTTCCGCGAGCACGCGCGCTCGATCCAGTTTCCGAATCCGCACCCGCGGCTGTCGTGGGTGAGTCACCAGGTGTTCGTCGAGAAGCTGCTGCTGCAGATCACGACGAACATCGACTTCAAGCCGATCGCGATGCTCGACGAGATCCTGTATCCGACGACGGCGCTGCGCACGCTCGGCGCGCTGCTGCCCGCGACCGACGCGTGGTCGCCGCCGCTCGGGCTCGCGCTCGCGCAGGCGCTGCAGCTCGCGATCGTGAATTCACTGCGCAGGCTCGGCCAGCGCTATGTCGAGGTCGCGGACAGCAAGGGCGTGTCCGGAGAGGGCGGCGTCGAGATCGAGGAGCTGATCACCTCGATGCCGATCGATCGCTATGTCCGCGTCGCGCTCGGATGGCCGCGCGCGGTGACGCTCGCGCCGCTCGACTCGAAATCGGCGGCGCAGGCGAAGGGCACGCACGTCCCGATTCGCAAGGTGACGCTGGCGTGGGAAGGCGCGCGCGATCCGAAGCTGTGGAACTGGGTGCGCGCGGTCGAGCCCGCCGACGCGAGCGCCGAGGAGGTCGCGGCGACGCTGTGGGAAGTGACGGATCAGCACGGCGACGCGCACGCCTCGTTCAACGCGTACCTGCTCGCGGCGGCGCCGCCGCTGTTCGGGATTCCGAAGCGGTTCGCGATCGATCATCCGAAGGCGAAGCCCTACGCGCCGGCGCACGCGCTCGCCGGACACGACAGCGTGAACGCCGAGCTCGTCGAGCTCGCCAGGACGCGGGGTGCGGATGACGTCGCGCTCGCACAGACGCCGGCCGAGGTCGTGGCGATCCGCGGCAAGCAAGCGCGGCCCGCGCCTGACGTCGCGTCGGTGATCGGCGTGCTCGGCGACTGCAGCATGCAGCTGACGTTCGTGATGGCCGAGGTCAGCCGCTGGGGGTTCGCGGACCACGTCGCGCCGGCGCTCGGCTTCGTGCTGCGCAAGCAGGGCGAGCTGCTGACCGCGGACAGCGCGACGCTCGCGCAGTGGGCGCGCGTCGTCGCCGGGCAGTTCGAGCGGCTCGGCCGGATCGCGAGTCACCTGCATCAGCTCGCACAGGCGAGCGGCAAGCTCGGCATCAAGGATCCGAAGGCGCCGGAGGCGATGCCGGTGCGCGAGATCGTCGGGCTCTACGCGACCGCGGCCGGCATCTCGCACCTCGCGACGAGCTCCGAGGCCACGTTGCGGCAGGCGCTCGAGCTGCAGGCCGGGCTCAACGCGCGCGCCGTGCAGGCGACCGAGCGCGATCTCGAGGCGGCGAACCTCGAGATCCACGACGCGATGGGGCTCACGAAGACGACGGCGCAGTTCTCGTCGGAGACCGTCATGCTGCAGGATCGGTCGCGCCAGCTGCAGACGCAGATGATCAACGGCGAGCAGGTCGACCCGGCCGAGCTCGACGAGGTCACGCTCGCGTCCGAGGAGACCGCGCTGAGCGCGCGGCTGCTCGCGACGATCCACTCGACATTCGAGCTCCACGAGGCGGCGATCCACGCGACCGACGGCATCGCGGCGCACATCGCCAGTCTGTTCAGCGGCAAGTTTCGCGGGCTGCCGAATGTGTGCTCGTACATCGAGCAGCACGCCGGCCAGACGCAGAACGGCTGGCGGTCCGAGAAGCGCAAGCTCGACGAGGCCGCGCAGCGCCAGGTCGCGACGCCCGAGCAAAAGGCGAAGCACCGCGCGGCGCGCCGGGCCCTGCTCGCGAAGGCGCAGGCCGAGTTTCGTCAGCTCGGCGACGAGAAGGACCTCCAGCGGTTCTTCCGCGAGAGCGCGAAGGTGATCCGGAACCAGCAGTTCCGCACCGCGTGCGTCCGCGCGGCGGCGCTGATCGGCATCGGCATCCTCGCGGCGGCGACCGGTGGTGCGGTGGCGGAGCTCGCGGGCGGGATGCTGATGGAGGCAGAGGGCGTCGCGACGGTCGCGGAGCTGTCGACGATGGCGCGCGTCGGCGCGCAGACCGCCGGGCTCGTGACCGAGGCGGGCGTCAATGCGGCCGGGCAGGTCGCGGTCCAGGGCGGCTCGTTCAAGGACGCGTTCCTCGAGAACATGGTGATGTCGGCGGCGAACGTCGTCGTGCTCGGGCCGCTCGGCAAGGCGACCGCGAAGACGGCGGCGCTCGAGGAGCGCGCGGCCGGGATGTGGCGCCGGGTCGGGCGCGGCGGGCTCGTGGTGCTCAAGGAGGGCGCCGCGATCACGGCGCACACGATCTGGGGCGCCGCGATCGGCTACGTCTCGCATCGAGTCGTGACCGGCGAGACCGCGACGCCGCAGACCGTGCAGGACTGGATGCTGCAGGGCGGCTCGGTCGTCGTCGGACGCTACGTCCACAAGTCACTCGGCGAGCGGATGCCGAGCTTCGAGCGGCTCGCGAAGCGCACCGAGATCAAGAACGGCCAGAAGCTGCTCCAGCAGGCGCACCAGCTCCAGGAGCTCGCGAAGTCCGTCGAGCACAGCAAGGACGCGCTGCAGGCGATCGAGCTGCTCGAGAAGCGCGAGCGGCTGCTGCAGCAGGAGCTCGAGGCGATCGACGCGCTGATCGGGTGGGAGGGCGACAAGTCCGGCGCGCTCCGCAAGAGCCGCAACGAGCTGAAGGCGCAGCTCGAGGAGGCGCGGTCGCAGGCGCTGTTCGACACCAAGTTCGAGCTGCTCGGCCTGCGCGAGCTCGTGCCCGGTGCGCTGTGGCGCGGCTCGCCGGAGCAGTGCCTCGAGGCGGCCGAGATGGCGCGGGCGCGCGGCGGCAAGGCGGCGCACGAGCCGGATCAGGCGCGGTGGCGGATCACCGTCGACGACCGCGAGATCCTGGTCCAGGAGGTCGCGGCGTCCGTCGATGTCCAGCGCGTGATGATCGCGGGTCACGATCGGATGCTGATCGCCGCGGCGAAGCTCGTGCCGCCGAAGCCCGGCTACCTCGACGTGATCGTGCACGGCACGGTCGACGATCTCGTCGTCAAGGTCGACGGCGGCGAGCGCCACTTCGATCACCGCGCGCTCGCGAAGTTCATCGAGAAGTCCGGCCACAAGTTCGAGGCGGTGCGCCTGCTGTCGTGCAGCACGGGCAAGCACCCCAAGGGCGTCGCGCAGCACCTCGCGAATCAGCTCGGCGTCGTCGTCGAGGCACCGACCGACAAGCTGTGGATCCATCCCGACGGCACGCTGACGATCGGTCCGCACGAGGATCGCAACACCGGCAAGTGGGAGCCGTTCCGGCCGAAGCAGTCCGAGCTGCGCTACCAGAAGGTGCCCGAGCCCGAGCCCGCGCCGCGGGGGCGCGGCCGCGCGAAGAGCCTCGGCCCCGAGCCGAAACCGACGGTCGAGATCCCGCAAAAGGAGCTGGAAGGGCTGCACAAGCGCGTCGACGATCACGTGAAGCGGATCGTCGGCGACGAGATCCAGGACCCCACCCCGGCGATCCTCGATCAGCTGACCGAGGCAGGCCGGCGCGCGGCGGAGGATCGGTTCCGCAAGAACGTGGCGCAGAAGCAGGCGATGAAGAACGCCCGACTGCCGGCCGGCAACGATGCGAAGGCCGCGATCGAGGCGCTCGTCGGTCCGCTCGCGATCGAGCGTGCGACGCAGCGCGCGCACGGCGCGATCGCAGACGGCTCGGTGTTCGATCACGCGAAGCTGCCACCGGACGCGCAGGCGCAGCTCGCGCAGTTCAAGGCCGGGCGCAGCAGGCGGTGTGGCGAAGGCGATGGCGCCGAAACTCGCCGGTCAGGACTACGCGACGCTCGAGCGGCTGCTCGACGCCGCGGTGACGACGTTTCACGGAGCCAAGCGGGAGCAGCGCCGGCTCGATCCCGTCGATCCGACCCGCGAGCACGTGCAGCCAGTCTACGAGTTTCCCGACGGCACGCTGATCCGGCTCAAGCCGCGCGGCGATCGGTACGAGCCCGGCACGCCGATGTTCAGCATCGAGGTCAAGCAGGTCGCACCGGGTGGAAACCAGCCGGGGCAGCCCGGCGTCGCGTTCAAGGTCACCGATCGCGGACAGCCGGTTCCCAAGGGTGACTACGAGATCAAGAATCCCTACGATCGCGCCAAGTATCCCGCGCAGTGGGAAGCGTTTCAGCGCACGGTGCTGGCCGAGAGTCATCAAATGGCAGGTGACACGTGATCAACGAGATCCTCCTCGAAGCGATCGATGCCGACTTCGATCTCGACGCGATCCGCGGCGAGCTCGTGCGCTCCGGGCACGCGGTCGTCGATCCCCACGACGCGCGGCAGTACCTGCTCGCGTCCGACGACGATGTTCGCGAGCGTGCGCTCGCCGAGCGACGCGGGGACCCGAGGCGGATCTCGCGCTCGGTCGCGATCGTGCTGCCAACTGCGCGCCGGATCGCGATCAACGTGCCCGGCTCCGATCCGATGCCCGCGCGACGCTTCGTCGAGTGGCTGCGCGCGCGGCAGGCGTTTCGCGTGCTCGATCACGACTTCAACGACTTCACCGACCAGAGCACGGATCTCGATTTCATCTTCGGACCGGAGGCCGCGTGATGAAGCAGACGCTGCGCTACATCGGCAACTTCATCGAGCTCGGCTACGACCATCACCCGGATCCGCCGTCGCTCGTCGCCGGCCGCGGCAAGCTCGATCCCGCGATCAAGCCCCAGGTGCTCGCGTATCTGCGCGCGGGCAACATGCTGATCTTCTCGCCCGGCGTCGACGACGACGTGCTCGATCCCGCGCGGCGCTCGGACAGTCCGTCGATCCGCATGGACGGCACGTACTGCTGGCCGCAGACGCTCGCGTACTACGTCGATCGCTACGATGTCGAGCTGCCGGCCGAGTTCATCGCCCACGCGCGCGCGAACGACTGGCAGGTGCCGGTCGTCGACCCGCTGAGCGTGCAAACCCCGAGGTATCCAGGTTGAGCTATGGTGCGCGACGTGTTGATCGCGAGGTCGAGTCCCGAGTGCCACCTCTACATCGAGCTGCATCCGTGCACGTGCGGCGAGTCCGAGCTGCGGACGAAGCACCACCTCGCGTCGAGTGATGACGGGCTCGTCGCCGTGTACGAGGGCACGTGCCCGCGCTGCGGCGCCGAGCGGCGGTTCGATCTCGTGCTCGATCCGGAGATCCCGCCGGGCGACAAGTTCGGTGGCGACCGGCCGTCGAAGATCATCGATGCCGGTCAGTTCCTCGCGGTCGCCGACGCCGCCGCGAAGGCCGTGCCCGCGAACACGAGCGCGCTCGACGGACCGGCGCGACAACGGGCGCGCTGGCTGATGACGCGCGCGGCGAACGCGATCGAGGAGGTGTTGAAGTTCATCCCGCCCGGCGCCGATCGCGTGCCGGCCGAGGCGCTGTTCACCGCGGCCGGCAAGGAGGTCTACCTCGCCGAGCCGGGGCGGTTTCGCAAGCTGCGGCTCGAGGCCGTGCTCGGCGTCTATCGCGATGTCGTGAAGGAGCTGTGAGATGATCGAGCTGGCCGAGCTGTACCGGATCGCCCGCACCGCCGAGCGCGTGCTCGCGCCAGTCGCGAACGCACCGCCGGAGCTGTGGGTCGCCGCGTTGCGGCCGCGCGATGCCGACTACGACGCGGTGTTCGTCGGCGAGGCCGCAGCCCGCGCGCGCGCCGGCTACGCGAGCCTGTGGGCGAATCCGCCGAAGTCGCTCGGCAAGCGCGGCCAGACCACGGTGCACGCGTTCGCGTCCGAGGCCGACGCGCTCGGCCACGACAACGAGTTCAGCCGCGAGTTCCCCGGCGGCTATCGCAAGATCGCGAGCCAGCTGTCGCCGCACAAGGTGTGGTTGACGTTCAAGCTCGTCGAGCCGGGCGCGTCGAGCGGCATGAGCTACGACGGCCTCGTGTGGCTCGCCGACGATCACTGGGCATGGTTTCCCAAGCCGTGGCGTGTGCTCGCCGACGACACGTCCGCGAACTGAGCGTCACGTGCCGGCGAGATCGCGCTGCAGCAGCGCCATCGCGTCGCGCTCCGCCTTCGCGAACACCTCGTCGCCCCACGCGCGCTTCCAGCTCTCGAGCTCGGCGTCGAGCAGGTAGCTGACCTCGGGCGCGAGATCGCCGAGCTGCATCCGCACCGACGACATCGTGACGAGCGCGTCTGCGCGCTTGCCGATCGCGACGTAGCGGCGCGCACCGACGAGCGCGCACAGCGCGTAGCCGAGCGCATCGCCGCGCTGGGCGGCGCGCGTCAGGCCATCGGCGAGCGTCGCGATCGCGCGGTCCGGTCCTTCGAGGCCGGCGAGCACGAGCCGCGTGGTCGCGTCGTCGGGGTGTGCCTCGACGAGCGGCTGGAGCTGCGCGCGCATCGCGTCGGTATCACCGGCCATGTACGAGACGATGCCGAGCAGCAGCTGCGCCTGCTGGGCCTGGGTCGGCCGGTTCGTCGAGTGCGCGAGCGTCAGCGCCTGACGTGCTCGCTTGCGCGCGGTCGCGGCATCCGCGCCGGCGAGCGCGAGCGTCACCGATCGCATCAGCGCGGTGATCCGCAGCGCGGTCGGGCCGGACGCGACGAGCCCCTCGAGACAGCGCCGCGCCGACGGCAGGTCCTGGCCGTAGAGCGCGGTCTCGGCGAGCGCGATGTCGGCCGCCGCGCGTGCGACCGCGGCGCGCGGATCCTCGGTCGCGATCCGGCCGAGCATGCGATCGGTCGCGACGAGCGCTTCGTCGATCGCCTCGTGGTCGCGACGCAGCACCGCGGCGCGTAGCTCGATCGCGATCACCAGGACGAGCGCGGCGGGATCGTCTGCGAGCCGGTCGATCACATCGCCTTCGACCCCGCGCGATTGGCCATCGTCGGCCGCGACCCAGTCCGCCCACAGCGACAGCTGGTCCGCGATCGGGCCGGTCGCGGATTCCCGAGCGGCGGCGATGGCTTGTCGGTCGTCGAGCCCGGCGCCTTCGGCCCAGAGCCGGTCGAGCAAGGCGGCGGGATCCACGGGCCCACGCTAGCTGCCCGGGAGCCGCGCGGGCAAGCCGTGGAAATGACAATGGGTGGACGCCAGCTGCGGTACGATGCGCGACCGGGAAGAACCGAGGGTTCTCGAACGGATAAAGCCTCGATGGAGCTGCGCCACCAGCACAGGAACGAACAGGACGTCGCGGGTGACGAGCGCCTTCATCGCGAGCCGGAGGCCGAGCCGCAGGTCTGGCCGGGCAAGCGCACGCGCACGGCCGACACGACGCCCGAGCACGACACGCGGACGCCGGATCTGCGTCGCATCCGCAACGCGCTCGGCGCGCTGAGGGCGAGTGGCAAGCCGTTGCCCGGTGCGATGGCCTCCGAGTACGGCAAGCTGCTCGGCCTCGATCTGTCCGATGTCCGCGTCCACCACGGTGGCTCCGCCGGCGCCGCCGCGAAGCAGCTCGGCGCGACCGCGTTCACGCACGGAACGAACATCGCGCTCGCCGACCAGCTCGATCTCGACACCGCGTTCGGTCGCCACGTGATCGCGCACGAGCTCGTGCACGTCGCCCAGAACAAGCGCAGCGGCGGCGGCGCGATGGATCTCGCGGCGCGGCTCGAGGTCGGCCCGAGCGGCAGCGCGATCGAGGCCGAGGCCGAGGCCGGTGCAGCGGCACTGACGCGCGGCCAGCCGTTCACCGTCGCATCGCACGGCAGGCTGCCCGGCATCTCGCGGTTCAACGAGGGCGAGCAGCCACCGAACGCGAGCACGCCGACGGTGCCGGTGCCGTCACCGACGCCGTCGCCGAACGCGTCGCAGACCCCGGCGCCGAACCAGAGCACGCAGCCGACCCAGACCCCGGCACAGCCGAACATGACGCCGGCGCAGCCGACGCCGAACCAGAGCGTCCAGCCGACGCAGACGCCCGCGCCGAACCAGTCGCCGGCGCCGACGCAGACGCCGCAGCCAAACGGCGCGCAGCAGCAGCCGGGCACGCAGCCCGGAACATCCGGCACCGCGACACCGCGCAACCCGACGACGACCGGCGGCAACACGCCGAGCGCGACGCCGCAGCCGCGACCGATCCGCGCCGCGACGCCCGCGGCCGAGCTCGACGCGCGCGTGCAAGAGGAGCTCGAGAAGCGCGCCGATCCGAAGCTCAAGGCCGACTACTCGAAGGCGGTCGGCAGCGTCGACTCGCTGCGCATCCAGTCGCTGCAGTTCTCGTTCACGCCGAACGGGATCTGGAACACGCTCGTCGAGACCTTCACGTCGCGCAACGCGTTCCGCGATCACTGGGGCCAGATCTACTCGGCGAACGCGTACCGCGGCGGCCGGTCGTGGGTCGACACGATGCAGGCGTGGATCGAAGGCCTGCGCGGCGTCGTTCACATCATCGGCGACATCGCGTCGGTCGTCGCGTCATGGGCCGGCATGGCCGCGCTCGTCACCGGCGCGCTCGCGCTCGTGCTGTCCGAGACGGTGATCGGCGGCATCGCGCTCGGAGCGATCGCCGCGATCGCCGCCGAGGTCGCGACCGTCGCCGGCGCGATCAAGCTGCTGACCGACATCATCGATTTCATCTGCGGCATCATCCAGATGATCATCCTCGTGATCCGCGCGCGGAACTCGAAGGATCCCGGCGAGCGCGCGCGGTTCGCGCAGCTGCTGCACAAGGAAGCGAACGACTTCGCGTCGAACGTGACCTCGATCGTCGTCCAGGTCGCCGTGATGGCGGCGTCCGCGGGCATCGCGTCGGGCGCGTCGAAGGGCGCGACGACGTTCACGCAAGAGCTCGGCAAGATGCTGAAGCCGGTCGTCGCGCCGCGCGCCGCGATCGCGAACATCGCGCGCCTATCGCGAGCGGTCGCGCCGGGTGCGGGCGTCGCCGCGGCGACCGGGCGCGACATCTTCGGCAACAACGCCGCGCGTCGCGTGCTCACCGTCGAGGCGGAGAACGGCCTCATCAACATCTCGCGACTGCAGCGCAACGCGCTCGGTCGGGTGACGCGGACGCGCGAGCTCGTGCCGTTCACCGCCGCGAACCAGATGCGCGGCGCGCGCCTCGTGACGATGCGCAACGCGATCAAGTCCTCGCTCGCGGTCAACACGACCGGCTTCAAGATCGGACTCTCCGGCGGTCAGCTGCAGGCCGAGATCAAGCAGCCGAAGAACCTCGATCGCGGTGGCACGAGCAGCAACGCGCCGTCGGTCAACCAGCCGAACATTCCGGGCGCGCGCGCCGGCTCCGATCTCAGCGTCGTGCAGATGTGGCCGTCGCAGATCGAGATGTTCCAGACCGCGCGTGGCCCGCTCCCCGACGCGGTCTCGCGCATGCAGCGCCAGTACGAGATGGCCGAGACCCAGGCCGGCCCCGAGCTTGCCGCGCAGGTGCGCCAGGCCTTCCAGGGCGCGAACAACAACTCGGGCCAGATGCGGTTCGGCGCGATGACGGTGCAGACCGACGCGCAGCAAGGCCAGGCGAACACGCAGCGCGGGCTCCAGCAGACGCAGCAGGCGCGCGACGGCCAGAACCAGATGACGCAGCAGCAGAACGCTGCGGGCCAGAGCGTCAACCGGATCCAGAGCGAGGGCGGCAAGCTGCAGTCGCCGCCGCCGAAGGAGGGCGTGCTCGGCTGGCTCTACAACCAGACGATCGGCCGGATCGGCGGCTGGATCGCGAGCGCCCAGAAGTGGGTGATGAACCTCGTCGGAAAATGGGCGATGTCGCTCGCCGGCTTCTCCAAGGAGGAGATGGACATCGCCGGCATCGAGAACGACATGCGCGAGGACGACAAGAAGGACCAGTCGTCGACGCAGGACGCGCAGGACGCCGCGCTCAAGGCCGATCAGATCCAGCAGAAGGTCTTCGAGCTGCAGGAGAACAAGACCCGCGACGAGCAGTACGCGATCCAGGGCATGGCCGACGCGCAGCGCTTCATCGCGCAGCTCGAGGACGCCGATCGCCGGCTCGCCGAGGCGGTCACGAGCGGCCAGACGTACATCCAGCAGGTCACGCCGGTGATCCGGCACGAGCTCGAGACCCAGCAGGCCGGCAACGCGATCGATGCCGCGTACGTCGCGCCGATCGCCGGCTACGTCACCGCGTTCACCGGCTCGATCGACTCGTCGAACGTCGCGAACCAGGCGCGCACCGACGGTAACGGCCAGCTCGCCGCGATGAAGGCGGCGTACCCGGATCTCGACATCACGCAGGGCCAGACCGCGATCGGCCAGGCGGTCGCGCGCTACGAGACCGCGTTCGGCCAGCTCGCGAGCTCGGCGCGCACGCAGGCACAGGCCGTCAACACGACGATCCAGGCGTTCATCGGCACCACCGACTACGACGGCGTGCACGACAACGCCCGCGCGCTCGACGCGCTCGCCGGCGACTTCGATCGTCAGGCGCAGGCGCTCGCCGATCAGCTGTACGCCGCGATCAACGGCGTGCTGACCCAGTACAACCAGCACATCCAGGCCGCGATCAACGCGGCGATGCAGGTCCCCGACGATCCCGACGACGATCAGGAGTCGCTACCCGACGCGCCGGACTCGTCGGTGACCGCGCCGACCGTGCCGCAGGCACAGCCGACGACGCCGGCGGTCCAGCGCAAGGCCGATCCCGAGGCGAAGCAGCCCACGCCGCCGCAGCAGCAGGCCGCCGCCGAGCAGGATGCGCGGCTCGCCGAGGCGGACAAGAAGCCGGGCATCGCGCCGACGACGACGGCTCCGACGCCGTCGACCCCGTCGCCGAAGCAGCCCGACGCGGCGCAGAAGCCGCAAGAGCCCGGCACGAAGCCCGAGCACAAGGCCGACGCGAAGCAGCCGGTGAAGGCGGCCAAGCCCGTCGAGAAGCCGGGCAAGCACGACGCGCACGCGACCGATCACGAGCCGGCGCCCGATGCCGGTGGCGGTGGTGGTGGTGGTGGTGCGAGCGAGCCTGCCGCCGCGTCGTCACCGACGACGAGCGCGCGGCCGACGCAGCACGCGCCGGAGACGGAGGTCACGACACCAACCGTCGCGCCGACGTCGACCGCGACGCCGACGACGAAGGCGGCATCGCCGGCGAAGGCGAAGCGGACCGAGGCCGAGCGCGAATCGCAGAAGCCGGCGGGCGCGCAGGACGGCATCACGCACAGCGAGCACGTCGGTGCGCCGACGCCGGCGGGCGACGAGACCGCGGACGCCGAGCACGAGGCGGCATCGACCGAGCGGCGTGCGTCGACGCAGCCCGCGCAGGACACGACGCCGTCCGAGGCGTCGAGCAACAGCGCGTCGAACGACTATCCGGAATCGGCCGCCGACGACGAGGACGGTGCGGTCCAGCGCCGCGCCTCCGGCGATGCCATTGCCACCGCGTCGCCGGTCGACGTCGCGACCCGCGCGACCGAGGGCAGCGGCAGCACGCTGCCGTACCTCGCCGAGATCCAGCAGAGCTTCGGCCACCACGACGTCTCGGGCATCCGCTACCACGCGGGCAGCGCGGCGCAGGAAGGCGCGACCGCGCTCGGCGCGAAGGCGTTCGCGGTCGGCGATGCGGTCGCATTCAAGTCGACGCCCGATCTCCACACCGCCGCGCACGAGGCCGCGCACGTCGTCCAGCAGCGCGCCGGCCTGCGCCCGAGCGGCGGCATCGACGGCGGCGCGGGCGACTCGCTCGAGCGCCACGCCGATGCGGTCGCCGACGCGGTCGTCTCCGGCCGATCCGCGGCGCCGATCCTCGACTCGCTCGTCGGTGGCGCGAGCGCTGGCCTTACCGTCGGGGTGCAGCGCAAGGGCGCGACGCCGGTCGTCACCTCGACGACGGCGTGGGCCGCACCGCAGAATGCCGACGTCCACCGCACGACCGTCGGCATCGGCGAGGAGCTCACGTTCACGAGCACCGTCGCCGGCAAGTGGACCGCGACCGGCGGCAAGCCGTCGAGCGGCGACTCCAACGACAGCTTCGCGTGGACCGCGCCCGGTAGCCCCGGCCAGTTCCGGATCACCGTCGACGCCGACGGCAAGAAGGCCTCGAAGGACATCGCCGTCATCGCGCCGAGCAAGATGGAGTTCAAGGTCGAGGAGCGCTCCGCCGACGTGCAGTCCGGCGTCGGCTTCTCGATGGGCGTGCGGATGACCGTGCACCCGCTCAACGTCTCGTTCGAGGGCATCAAGATCCGCGAGAAGGAAGGCCCGCCCTCGATCGCGACCGGCTACTTCAAGGAAGCGGCGAAGAAGGGCCTCGATCTCACCCACCACCCGAAGCCCAAGCCGACGACGATCGATCCGGGCAACGACGCCGGCATCGACTACGCGACACTGCAAGATGCACAGGGCGACGCACTACCGCGTCCGATCAAGGTCGGTACGCTGCAGTGGCAGATTCCCTATCTGTACTCGTGCGGTGATGTCACGGACAAGCCGTTCACGATCGTCACCCAGACGATGACGATCGTCGACTCGAAGGGCACGGTCACGATCACGAAGGGCACGGCCGGCGACACCCGCGCGCCCGGCGCCGCCCAGACCGTCGGGGAGCAGCGCGAAGAAAAAGCACGCAAGGCGAAGGAAGCCGCCGAGGCGAAGAAGTCCGCGAGCAAGGGCCACGGCGAGCCGGGCGATAGCCAGGGCTACGGCATCGGCCACGGCGAGGACGGCGGCGAAGGCTACGCCGCCGAAGCACGTGGCGAGGGCGGCGGCGAGCGCGCCCCGCGTCCGCAGCAAGCCGGCGGCACCACCGCGCAGGGCGCACAGCTCACGCACACCGCCGCCGCGCGCGCCGAGGGCGGCACCCCCGAGCGCACGACCGTCGGCGTCGGCGAGATCATCAACTTCGCCTCGGATCGCGCGGGCGACTGGTCGGCCTCGCGCGTCGGCCCGCAGGGCGACCAGACCTGGTCTGACGACACGCGCTACCGCTGGATCGCGCCGGTCACCGAAGGCTCCGTGACGATCACCTTCCGCCCGAGCGGCGAGCACGCCGGCGGCTCGCAGCGTGTGACGATGAACGTCATCAAGCCGAGCGGCGTCGACTTCGTCAACAAGCGCGACCACGCGCTCGGCGGCCGCGCGGTCGGCGCGGGCATGACCACGCACGTGAAGTTCCAGCCGAACACCGTCAGCTGGTCGCGCACGAGCTGGAAGGAAATCCCCGGCCCCGCGTCGAACGTCCAGGGCTACTTCCAAGGCCACACGCCGCCGAACCACGAGGCGAACGCGGCCGGCCGCGGCGGTCCGAACCCGAACTTCCTGACGATGTCGGGCCGCGGCCCGACGGACGTCGCCGCCTTCAGCTTCACGAACTCCGATCCTTCGCAGTGGGCGGACGGCTCGTTCGACTGGGTGATCCCGAATCGCTACCAGGTCGATGGCGAGAGTGCAGAGCACGAGATCGGCAATGTCACGCAGCACTGCGAGATGACCGCGGCGAACGGCAACGTGACGGTCACGGTCAGCAAGGGCAGCTCGAGCGCACAGCACACGGCACGTCTTGGCCGGGGCGGTGGCGGCGGCGGTGGTCGGCGAGGCAGGCGTGGGCGTGGCAGCGGACAATCCGCCACAGACTCGGAGGGCGACTGACGTAGCCCGGGCGGGTCGGGGGAGTGGGTCAGAGAGCGAGACGCCGGCGAGTGATCAGGTCTGGAACCTGGCGGGGGCCCTGTCGCCCGTCGGTGCGCAGGCTGGCCGTGCCGCGGCCGAGCGCCACAAGCAGCTGATCGAGGACATCGCGCAGTCGATCCTGCAGAGCCCGCAAGCGGGCCTCGAGCTCTTCAACCAGGAGCTCATGCGCAGAGTGAAGGAGAACTGGTTCGAGGTCTTCCAGCAGGCCGATGCGATGATCAAGACGGCCCTGGGTCTGACGGTCACCGAGATCGCGGCAGGCACGCTGCTAGCGATCCCGGAGCCGACCGGTGGTGCGAAAGCAGCTGCGATCACGTTGCAGCTGCTGCTGATCTATCTCGCCGTGGAAGCGGCAGTCACCGCCGGTCCGGAGGCCATCGATCACGGCACGAAGTGGTGGACGCTCGTGAAGAGCGCGAATGGCAACTTCGACAAGATCTGGCGTGCTGCGCAGGAATTCGGCCAGATGGTCTACTACCTGGTGCAGGCTATCGGTTCCGTCGTCGGACTCGCACGCGTCAGCAGCGGCGTCGGGCAGATGGGGAAGAATGCACTCGGGAAGCGGCAAGCGGACGCCATTGGGTCATGGAATGCGGCTAGTTCCGAGGTCGACTCTGCTGCTTCAGGAACTTCACCAAAGCCTAACGATTCACCCGGCGTCCATGTGGATTCGGGAGACTCGGCAACAAGTGAGCTCACCAGCTCTCAGCGTGAACGACGCAAAGGAAAGGCCGGCTCCGGCAAGGGAAACTTAATCGCAGAACATCGCTTCGAGATTCTGGAGACAGAGCACCGGCTGCGGCTCGAGTCCCTTGAGGACGGAGTCGAGCTGCAGCTATGCACGACGTGTGCAGGCGTCCGTAAGGATATCGATGAAGTCTTGAGCGGCACCCAGGAGAAAGGCCCGTCCAAGGCAATGCGGCGACGATTGACGAAACTTCGTGAGAAGGTCGTTGCGCTCGAGGATGCGGTCAAGACCAAGACGATGAAACATGGCGAGGCGCTCGCACCGCTAACCCAGATTGCTGCCCATTTGAGAGACCTTTCGACGAAATTGCCAAGCGGAAACAAGCTATGCGTATTTTGCTCGTTCAAGGGTGAAATTGACTACGATTTGCTGGCGAAGCAGTTAGGTTTTGAGAAAACTCGTATGAGTACCCACGGTGAGCCTATCTATCGGAACGGCAAGACGTTCATTTCTCCGGATGCCGATAGTCACAAAGGCGGGATATGGAAGAAAGCGACGGGTAGTCATGAGAACCTCAAGCCTGCTGCGCGGGATGGTACCTACAATGAAGACTTGACAGAGCGTATCGGGAAATGAACGTTATAGAGGTCAATAAGTACCCTCCGCGTTTGTACAAAAAAGGCCGTTGGCGGAATGAGGATTGGTTCAGCATAGGACATATTGGTCAAACGTTCGCTGAGAGGACTCTCACAGTGGACGTTTATCGTGACGCGGAAGACCGCTACATTCGGGCCGTAAACCGATATATGGCGGCGGCATCGATCGTTGAGCTCCGCGCGCACAAACTGGAGCTTTGGGAGCCTCCTCCGACAGATCGAACCTTGAAAGTTCTCGGGTTAGACGACGTCTTCGACCAGCGTCCCGCACCACAAGAGGGAGAAGCACTCAGCGGCGAGCGCCTCGAGAACGCCATCCGACGATGTTTGCGCGAGGGTGCATGGCTCGAATTTATGATCCCAGGGGTGTTCTTGCTCCACATCGCCTACGACTTCAGGATCGTAATCGCGACAACGGCAGATGTGTCAGTGGCGACCGCAGAAACTCGACTCGATGGCCTATTCGTCTATAAATACGAAGGGAACATACGGACTCTGAGAGAATGGACACTGCAGGCCTTTTCTATGCCCGATGAAGAAAGGCCGGACGAGAGGTCGGACGCAGACGAATAGGGTTTGGTCCGGCGAACTCCCCGATGCCGCGACGGGAACACTCTCGGCTCGCATTACCGTTATTGCGAGCCAGCTGATTCAGTGCATGGCCGGTGTGAAGTCATGGTGTGCCGGTTCGCCATGTCGTTCGTGCTGCGCCGCCACGAGCTCGCGGGCAACGAGCACGACCGCGATCGTCATCACGAGCGTGCTCTCGACGGCGGAGAGCGCTCCACGCGCGGCGACCGTACCGCTGACCAGGTTGAACGTGCCGTGCCAGACCGCGACGAGTGCGATGCTCTGGCGGCCAGCGTCGTAGAGCCACGTCAGCAGGAGCGAGCCGCACAAGAGGCCGAGGAAGAACATCGGCACCATCGCGACCGGCATGGCGCGATAGTTGACGTTGATGACGAACGCCGGGATGTGCCACGCGGCCCAGATGCCGGCGACGACCACGCTCGAGACGAGCGGCGAGTAGCGGCGCTGGAGCGTCGGCAGCAGGAAGCCGCGCCACCCGGTCTCTTCACCATAGCCGTTGACGAGGACGAGCAGGAGCCAGAGCACGATCGGGTTCGTGATCGGAAAGCCGGTGAACTGGCCAAACGCGGCCCACGACGGCAGGGGCAACGGCGCGAGCAAGAACATCGCGTAGGCGACGAGCACGACGTGGGTCGCGCCGGCGATGAACAGCGGCAGGCCGACGGCGATCGCCCACCAGCGCACGTGGATCCGTAGCCGCGTCATGCGCACAACGAGGTCGCGGAGTCCGGGCCGGCCCTCGAGGACCGTCGTCGCGACGAGCGCACCGAGCATCGGACCGAGCAGGCCGAGCAGGTAGATCGGCGAGAGGCCGATGCCGACGCGCGCGCCCGCGGCGGCGAGCCCGAGCCACGCGCCCCACGTGACGGCGAACGTGACCACGAGGAAGACCGCGAGTGGATAGCGCTGGAGTCGTGCACGCATGCTTGCGGACGCTGCATCGCGCGTACCGCTACCAGCGCCGGGTTAGGCGCAAGGCGTGCGGGGCGCAGCGACGAACGCGCGAGCGCTGCGCGTCAGATCGATTGGCGCGTGCGACCGCGAATCAGCGCGAATACCGCGAGCAGCACGATGATCAGGTACATGACGAAGCCGTAGACACACGGCGGCGCGCCCAGTGCGGTGCCCGGTGCGCCGAGCGGTGTGCAGGTCTGTTCGGCGCTCGACGCGAACAGCTCCTGGTAGGTCAGGTAGCCGGAGAACGCGAGACCGGCCACGCCGAGCACGAGGATGAGCTTGACGAGGGTCTTCATGCCCGTCGGAGTTGCAAGGGCAGGGCCGTAGCTGCGAGCGCAGCACGTTCGCGAATCACGTGCGAGCCGCAAAGCTCGCCGGGATCGAGCCCGGTGTGAGGCGGCAACCAGCACGCGGACCGAGTATCGTGGGGCGGCGCGGCCATGAAGCTCAAGGCATTGCTCCTCTGCGACGACATTCGATTCGAGATCGGCGGCACGGTGACGCTCGTCGGCGTGTACAACGAGCGGTTGATCGTGCCGCCCGGCGACGGCGCGATCGAGGTGCCGCGGTTCGCGTTCCTCGCCGTGATCGGCGGGCTGCGCGGCGTCGAGGAGATCGGATTCCGGCAGTGGATCCGCTCGGGGGAGGGCGACCCGGCGGATCGTCCGCTCGCGCTCGAGCCGCACGATCCCGAGAACGACGAGCACAGCTTCGCGTTCACGCAGGCGCCGATGGTGTTTCCCGGGGTGGGCGCGTACGAGGTCGGGATCGACGTCGAGGTGCGCGGCCGCCGACAGGGCTATCGCTACGCGTTCTCGATCGAGCGGAGGCCGTCGTGAGCGGACTCGGACCGTGGCTGCAGACCGCGGTGCTGTGCGAGGAGATCCGCGACGACGGTGACGGGCGGATCGCGGCGATCGGCGTGCTCGACGGCATCGCGATCGAGGCCGGCGAGCGGGTGTCGGCGCATCTCGTGATCGTCGTCGTGCGGGGCGGCTGGGTCGGGCCGATCGAGCTGCGCGTGGTCGCGTTCGATCCGCAGGGCGAGCCGATCTCGCGGATCGAGGCCGAAGGCGATCCTCCGCCGATTCCGTACGCGCAGGCGCGCATCGTCGTCCCGATCGAGCTCGCGGCCGGATCGCCGGGCGTGTTCTGGTTCGACATCCAGCTCGGCGGCGAGACGGTGACCCGGGTACCGATGCGCGTCGACTGGCGCACGCTGTCGTGATCGCGCTCGTCGCGATCGGCGGCGGTGCGCTCGCGTTGACACACCGGCCGAAGAAGACAGCATTTGCCGGGCTGCGCGCCGCCGGTGCGACACACCTCGTGACGCTGCTCGACGAGTCGGAGGGCTCGGCGGAGATCGGCACCGGCGCGATCGCGGCCGGGCTCGCGTGGATCTGGCTGCCGCTGCGCGGCGGCAACCCGCCTCGCGCCGAGCGGGACGACGAGCTGCGCGGTCGGTTGCGCGAGATCGCGGACGTGATCCGCGGCGGTGGGCACGTGGTCGTGCACTGCTCGGCCGGGGTTCACCGCACGGGCATGATCGGCTATGCGCTGCTCCGGCAGCTCGGGCTCGACGCGCCGGCGGCGCGCGCGATGCTCGCGCAGCTACGCGATGTGACCGCCGACGGCGTCGGCGACGAGCGCTGCGCGTGGGGCGATCGATTAGCCGGGCTGTCCGGCGTCGAGTAGCGCGAGCGCGGCACGCTCGGCGGCGGCATAGCGCTCGGGGCCCCACTCGGTACGCAGCGTCGTGCGCTCGTCCTCGAGGGTCGCGGCGAAGCTCGGCGCGGGCTCGCGCAGCTGGAGGATGGCAGTGGTCAGGGTCAGCAGCGCGTCGGCGTCGCGATCGAGGGCGGCGTAGCGGCGCGCGCCGACGAGCGTGCAGATCGTGAACGCGAACGGATCGCCGCGCTCGCCGGCCTCGCGCAGGCCCTCGGCGAGCAGCGGCATCGCGCGCTCGGGCGGCTCGAACGCCGACAGCACGATGCGCGGCAGCAGGCCGAGCGCGCCGCCGGCATCGGCCTCGGTGCGCAGCGTCTTGCGCGCGGACTTCGCGTCGCCCGCGACGAAGTCGAGCATCGCGCCCGTGATCCGCGCGTGCTGCGCGTGCAGCGGTCGGTTCGCGCGGGCGGCGAGCGAGGCGGCCTGGCGGCAGCGTGCGCGCGCCTGCTCGAGGTCGACCTTCTCGAGCAGCAGCGTCACGATTCGCAGCGTCGCGGCGACGCGCAGCGGGATCGGCGCGTTGCCGCGCGACACGGCCTCGAGACGATGGCGCGCGCTCGTGCGATCGGCGGCGGCGAGCGCGGCTTCGCCGAGCGCGAGGTCCGCCCACGCGCGCGCGATCGGCGTGCGCGGATCGTCGTCGTCGAGCTGGGCGAGCTGGCGCTCGAGCGTCGCGAGCGCGCGGTCGAGCGCGTCGGGATCGCGCGCGAGCGCGGCCGCCCAGATCGCGACCGAGGTCGCGAGCACGCGCGTCGGCGGCGGCCCGTCGCCGAGAGGCGGCGCCACGATCGGCGTGCCGAGCATCAGATCGATCAGCGCGCGAAACTGCGCGAGCTCGGCGCGCGCGAGCGGCGTCACGTTGCCGATCGGCTCGGCGACGACATCGGCGGGCAGGTTCGCGGCGGTGCGTACCTGGTTCGCCTCGTGCGCGGCATGGCCGGGCGTTTGCAGCTCGTCGACGAGCGCCTGGACGCGCGTGCGATCGTCGGGACCGACGCCCGAGGTCCACAGCTCGTCGACGGCCGCCTGCAGATCGAGCACGCCGCGACCATACCGCGAGAGCTCCTGCGTCAGGGCTTCAGGGTCACGGTGTAGCCGATCGCATCGAGTTGCTCGGGCGTCAGCGGGACGATGGCGGTGCATGCGCGCTCGCTGCAGCTGGTGACCGTGGTGCGCACCTTGCCCAGCTCGAGCATCATGCCAGCAGCCACGCCCTGCCGCGTACCCACGCCGAGCACGATCTCGAGTCCGCCGGCGGCAGGACGACGGCCGATGATCCGCGCGTGGATCGGGCCGGTCCACGGCACACCGCAGTTGACGCGGATGCCGCGGTACGAGCACGGCGCGGTCGGCGTCAGCCCGACGAGCTGCGGCACGAGCTGCGGCGGGCAGTCGGCACGCTTCCAGTACGGCGGGTTGCCGCGCACCTCGATCACGCAGGTCAGCGACTCGGGATCGAGCCGGTAGCGGTCGCGACCGATCGTGACGACCATCGGCGTCGGCAGCCGCACATTCGGTCCGGCGGGCGGACAGCGCACGCGGCCTTCGTCCCACAGCGAGCGCGAGGACCGATCTCCGAGCTGGCGCTCGTAGACCCGAAAGCACCGTCCCGCGTCGTTCGCGACCACGAGCTCGCCGTCGGCGGCGACCGGCAGGACGTCGTCGGGGCAGTCGATGTCGGTGGTCTGGCCGGACGGCTCGACGCGCGTGCAGCCGGGGTCGTCGAACCGGATCGTCGCGACCGCGGGATCCGCCGGCGGCTCGGGTGGATTCGCCGGGGATGGCGGTGGGGTCGGCCGTCCGCCACACGCGAGCGTGATCACGAAGGGAGAGGCGAAGGACGTCCGCGGCCGCCGCACGCCCGCATGGTCGCACGTCAGAACTTGGCCGAGCAGGCCGTCGTCGACGCGATCGGGTACCATGTGGGCTGGTGGAACGGACGCTCGACTTCGCGCGCGACAGCGATCACCTCGTCGTCGCGAGCACGGATGGGCTGCACGTGGTCGACGTGCGCGGCCGCGATGCGCCGGTGCGGTTCGCGATCGATCGCGTGCACGCGTTCACCGCGATGGGCGACGAGCTGTGGGTCGTCGCCGGCGAGTCGCCGCAGCTGACGCGCTACGCGCTCAGGACCGGCGAGGCGCTCGACGCGCCGGTCGGGCTGTCGTCGCTCGGCACGGACTCGCGGCTGGTGCGCGCGGCCGGAGCGCCGGCGGCGGTGTGGCTCGGCGAGACCGCGATGACGATCGCGAAGCAGGGAGCGGGCGTGGTCGCGCGCGAGCTGGCCCCGGATGTCGAGCTCGTGCTGCCGGTGAGCGCGACCCGCGCGCTGTGGTGCCAGCGCCATGCGGTGTCGCTGCGCGAGGGGACGTCGACGCGGTGGACCGCGACCCCGGCGCGCGAGGGCCGGATCGTCGACGGCGCGATCCTGTCCGATGGCCGGTCGGCGGCGTTCGTGGTCCAGAAGCCCGGGTCGCAGGCGATCATCGTGATCGGGCTGCGCGACGGCACGGTGCTGCACCGGATCAACCTCGCGGGGGTGTCGCCGGTGCGGTTCGCGGCGCGACGCGGCGTCGCGCTCGTGCTGAGCGAGCAACGCCGGCTCGTGATCGTCGACCTGCGGTTTGGCCGGATCACCGTCGATCACGAGGTCGATCGCGACGTCGCCGAGCTCGCGATCGACGAGGCCGGCCAGCAGGTCGCGCTGCGGATCGGCGATCGATTCGGCGACGTCGAGCAGATCACGGTGCGCGATCTCGCCGCGGCGACGAAGCTCGGCGCGATGCCGGCGCCGCCGGTAGAGCCGTCGCTGCACGTCGCGCAGGAGGAAGACGAGCCGGTCGTCGACGGCGACGCGGCCACGAACGGCCACCCGGTCGCCGAGACGACGGCGGCGGCGGTCGCGCGCGCGCCGGATCCGTTCGCGTCGACGGTCGAGCTCGGCGTGATCGAGGGGCTCGCGCCGCGCGTGGTGCGCGAACCGGCGACGCCCGAGGAGACGCGGCACATCCTCGGCGTGCACCGCGAGCTCGCGCTGTCGCTGGTCGCGCTCGCGATCGCGCGCGGCTGGGACGAGGGGCGGATCGCGTTCCCGAACTCGTCGTCGCTGCCGTTTCGCAGCGAGGTCGAGGGCGTCACGGGCACGCTGCGCGGGCTCGCGACCGAGGACGTCGCCGAGGCGGCGCGGCGCACAGAGCTCGCAGGCGCGGATGCCGAGGCGGCGGAGGCCGCGATCGCGCCGCGGCTGTCACCGCTCGCGGCGCTCGTCGACGAGGTCAAGCTGTCGCCGCTCGAGCGCGACATCCTGCTCGTCGTCGCCGCGCCCGTCGTGTGGGGCGAGCTCGCGCGGCTGTACGGCGTGCTCGCGAACGACGAGGGCCGGCCGCTGTGCGACGAGCAGCTCGTCGTCACGATCCTCGCCGAGCGCGCGACGCCGTACGACGTCGCGGCCGCGCTCGATCCCGATGCGCCGCTCGTGCGCTACGGCGTGATCCGCGTCGGTGCCGGTGTTGGCCGGCCGTTCCTGCCGCTGTTCGTCGATCGCGTCGTGCTGAAGATGCTGCGCGGTGGCTCGCCGGTGCCGGAGCTCGCGCCGACGATCCAGCCGCGCGCGGCGACCCGCACGCTCGCCCAGCTGCGGGTTCGCGGCGCGGTGAAGGATCGCGCGGTCCACGAGCTCGAGCGCGCGCGGGCGCCGATCCGGATCGCGGTGCGCGGCCGCGTCGGGTCCGGGCGCCACACGCTGCTCGCGACGATCGCGGCGTCGGCGCGGCGCGAGCTCGGCGTGATCGACGCGTCGATGATGATCCGCGATCCGCGGGCGCGCACCGACGAGCTGCGCATGGCGCTCGAGCGCGCGCACCTCGCCGGGCTGTTGCCGTGCGTCGACGGCCTCGATCTGATCGCGAGCGACGATGCGGTCGCGCGCGATCAGGTGCGCGAGGTGCTGCGGCGCCATCCGGGGCCGCTCGCAGTGCGGCTCGGCTGGGAAGCGCAGCCGCCGCTCGATCCGGGGCACGTGCTCGTCGATCTGCCGACCCAGTCGATCAGCGAGCGCATGGCATCGTGGCAGGAGAGCCTCGAGGCGACGGGGCTGCGCGTCAGCGACGTCGGCGAGCTCGCGGACCGCTACGCCGTCGGGCCGGGCGTGATCCATCGCGTGTGCCTCGAGGTCGCAGAGGCGGACCGCGAGGCGAAGCGCGCGCTCGAGGACGATGCCGGCGGCCGGCTCGACCATGCGGTGCGCCAGCACCTCGAGAGCCGGCTCGGCACGACGGCGAATCGCGTGCAGCGGCTCGCGACGTGGGCCCAGGTGATCCTGCCGAGCGACATCCTCGACAGTCTGACCGAGCTGATCGCGCGCATTCGCCACCGCCGCACGGTGTTCGACGCGTGGGGCTTCGATCGCGTGCTGTCGACGGCGCGCGGCGTCACCGCGCTGTTCTCCGGCGGGCCCGGCACCGGCAAGACGCTCGTCGCGAGCGCGATCGCGAACGAGCTCGGGATGGATCTGTATCGCGTCGATCTGTCGCGCGTGATGTCGAAGTGGATCGGTGAGACCGAGCAGAACCTCGCGAAGCTGTTCGACGCCGCCGAGGACGGCAACGCGATCATCCTGTTCGACGAGGCCGACTCGCTGTTCGCGAAGCGTACCGAGGTCAAGTCATCGGTCGATCGCTACGCGAACCTCGAGGTCAACTACCTGCTGCAGCGGTTCGACACCTTCGAGGGCATCGCGATCCTGACGACGAACTTCGGGACCTCGATCGACAGCGCGTTCAAGCGCCGGCTCTCGCTGCGGCTGACGTTCCCGTTCCCCGACGAGGATCAGCGCGAGCGGCTGTGGCGCGCGCACATGCCGCCCGAGGCCCCGGTGTCCGGTGACTTCGACCTCGCCGACATCGCGCGGCGCTACCGGCTGTCCGGCGGCTACATCCGCAACTGCGCCCTGCGTGCGGCGTTCATCGCGGCCGAGGAGGGCGGGGCGCTCACGAACGATCATCTCGAGCGCGCGATCAAGGCCGAGTTTCGCGAGATCGGCAAGCTCGCCGAGAGCGGCGTGCTCGAGTAACGCAAACGTCACGCTACATCGCGCCGCGCGGCGTGTCCGATCGTCATGCGGCTCGCGATCGCGGTCCTGCTCGCCATCGCCAACGTCGCCGACGCGCGCGTCGAGCCGACGCATGATCTCGCGAGCCTCGTCGCGCAGAGCGAGTCGGTGGTGCTCGCGCAGCCGCTCGCGCCCGGACGCTTCCGACTCCACCAGGTGCTGCGCGGGCGCGCGGTCCCGGCGGAATTCGAGCTCGAGACGCTCGGCTACCCCGCCGTCGCGCCGGACCAGCGCGTCGTGCTGTTCTTGCGGCGCAGCCACGGCACGCTGCGGCTCGTGCCGTCGGGCATGCGGATCATCACCGGCGGCATGGTCGCGCGGCTGGATCAGCCGGACAGCCCGGGACCCTACGTTGCCGTCGACTGGGGCGAAGGTCCGACGGAGCTGTGGGCGAGCCAGCAGCTGACGTGGGACGAGCTTGCCGCGGCGATCGCCGAGGCCGGCCGCACGGTCGATGCGTTCGGGCTCGCCGTGCTCGAGCGCGATCCCGGCAAGCGACGCGCGGCGATCCTCGCGCTGTTCCCGTACGGGCGGCAGAGCGCGGGGTTCAGCCCGGTCGACACCCTCGGCCGGCTCGCGGCACGCGTGCTCGACGCGGCCGGCGATCGCGAAGGCGCACTGCTCGTCGCGCATCGCCGCCAGGTCGCGGAGCTGGCGTTCTCGCGCGACGAGTTGCTCGCGTTCGCCCGCGACCCGACCCGCGATGACGAGACCCGGATCGCTGCGATCGAGATGCTCGAGGTCGACGACCGCGCCGAGGTCGTCCCGCTCGTCGACGATCCACGGCCGCGCGTGCGTGCGGCGGCGGCCCGCACCGTCGTGCGCATCGCGAAGCACCGCGTCCGCGCCCGGCTCGCGCACGAGGCCGATCCGCGCGTCCGCAACGAGCTCGCGTTCCTGCTCGACCGGCGCGGTGTGCAGGTCTCGCCCGATGGTCGCAGGCTGGAAGCTCGCGTCAGCTGCGCGATCGCGCGGACGTCGGTGCAGCTCGTCGCGCGCCGCGCGGGCGTCGCGTACGACGTCGACCAGCACCTCAGCGCACAGTGTGACCACGAGGGGCGAAGCTGGTCGCGCGTCGCCGCGCCGCTGGCGCCGGGCACGTACGAGCTCGTCGTCGTCGACGGCGGGCACCAGGTCGGCACGGTCGCGCCGCTCGACGTCGATCCGCGCGGCGAGCTGACCATCCCCTGGTAACCTCGCGGCGTGCGTGCGCTCGTCCTGTGTCTGGTGATCGGCTGCGAGCCCGCGCGCGAGCCGCCTCGACCGTCGCCGCCGCCGGCCATCGCGACCGTCGATGCGGCGACCGTGGACGCGAAGCCGCGCGTCATTGTCACCGAGAGCGATCCGTGCGGCCTCGTCATGGACCAGCTGTACTTTCGCGACGGCGCGACGACCCTCGAACCGGCGCAGCTCGCGGTGCTCGCCGAGACCGCGACGATGATCCGGTGCTTCGTCGACCGTCACGAGATCCGGCGGTTCGAGGTCCAGGGCCACGCCGACGTTCGCGAGCGCGACCCCCAGCGGCTGTCCGAGCAGCGCGCACGCGCCGTGATGCAGGGCCTGATCGATCGCGGCGTGCCACCGCTCGCGCTCACCGCCGCCGGCTACGGCGCCCGCGAGCCGCTCGATCGCACCGGCACCGCGGCGGCACGCGCGAAGAACCGCCGCGTGGCGTTCGTCGTCGTCGAGCGTGGCGGCCGCTAGTTGCGCGCGAGCATCACCGCGGTCTGCGAGAACGCGGTCGACGTCCAGAAGCTCGCGAGCGCCTCGATCTGATCCGCGAGGTCGCCCTTGGCCTGGACGGTCGCGAGCTGATACGCGAGCCGCGCCTGGATCGGGATCGCGCCCGTCGCGATCTTTGCCGCGCGCGCACTCGTCCGTGCCGTGCGCTCGGCGGTGACGAGCATGTGGAGGAACGCCTTCTCGTGCTCGACCTGGGTGACGCGACCGGCATCGGCCTTGAGCCCGAGCGAGTAGTACTTCGTCACGAGCTCCGCCGACTTCTCGTAGGCGAGCTGGCTCGCGGCGAGCGACATCAGGCTCCACTGCACCGACGTCTCGCCCCACTGCGCCTTGAGCTGTGCGGGCAGCCCGTCGGTCATCGCCGACAGCCGCGACAGCATGAACGCGACGAGGTAGTTCGGCTCGATGACCGCGAGTCGCGTGCGCGCGGCGTCGAGCGGCATGCCCGCGCTCTCCGCGAGCGGCTGGACGAGCAGCGTGTCGAAGTAGTTGATGCCGGCGGCCGACGCGGACTGGTACGACGTCGTGACGCGCTTGACGTTCGTGACTGTCGACGTGTAGCCGAGCGTCTTCTCGTTCTCGAACTCGAGGCGCTGCGCCGCGAGCACGGTCTCGGCGACGGTGCGGCCGATCAGCAGCACCGTCGGCGCGACGTTCGCGACGACCTTGTCGGCCTCGTCGGGATTCGTCAGCACCGCTGGATCGCGCGACGCGAACGACCGCAGGAACTTGCGCGTGCCCGCGACCGACTCGCTCGCGAACATCTTGTAGCCCCAGCCGCGCAGCGCGGCCTGGTACGCCGCGATCATCCCGAGGTGGCTGCCGATCGTCGACGGCTGCGTCGCGCCGATCTTCTGGAACACCTCGGCCGTCGTGCGGTCGAGCTGATCGAGCTTGCCGAGCTCGCCGACCGCGCCGGCGACGTCGCCGGCCTGCAGCTTGACGAGGATGCCGTAGGTGTCGGTCGCGCTCGCCGCGTAGACCCACGCCTCGAGGATCTTCGCGTATGCGGCCGCGACGAGCCCGCGGTCGTGCAGCTTCTCGGCTTGCTCGCCGCGCTGCTGCGCGAACGCCGCCATCACCGCGAGCATCTGCGGCAGCCGGCCGGACTGCTGCAGCTGCAGCAGCTGCGCCCACTCGGTGCCGAGCCGCGTCTGCCAGTCCTTGTACTTGGCATCGATCGCCTTCGTCGTCTCGGCGTCGATCGCCATGTCCTCGACGGCGACCGGCACCGGCTCGGGCAGCCGCTTGCCGGTGAGCAGCATGTACGCGTCGAACACGGTGCCGAGCTCGACCGCTTCGGCGCCGCCGTCCTTCGCCAGCTTCTCGAGATCGACGAGCTTGCCGGTCGCGGCCGAGCGCGAATACCGCATGCCGATCGGATAGCCGATCCGCTTCTTGCCCTTGTCGATCGCGTACTGCAGCTTCTCCGGGATGCCGCCGACCGGACCGATCGTGCCGTCGGGGTTGATGATGCCGGTCATCGTCACCGACGGATCGATCTTCTCGCCGGTCAGCGTCGCGAGGAACCCGGCCGCCATCAGCCCGGATGCGCTCGCGCCGTCGATGTAGCCGCCCGACGACGCGCTGAACGTGAAGTCGGTCAGATCCTTGTTGAGCGTCGTCGCGGCGATGATCGCGGATACCCAGACGCCGGCGCGCCACTGCGCTCCGGTGCCGCCGGACAGCTCCTCGAACACGCCGACCTGCACCGTCTGCTCGGTGTTCGGCGCGGTCGCGAGCGTCACCGTCGACATCCCGCCGGTCGCGCCCTGCGCGCCGCCGAGCTTCACGAACATCGCGTCCACGGCCGCCTTGCTCGGCGCGCTCGGCAGCGGCACCACCATCGAGCCGTTGCGCTCGTCGGTGCCCAGGATCACCGCCTGGTTCGGGCGCTTCGCGTCGTCCTTGATCGCGAGCGGCTGGTACGTCCGGGTCTCGCCCGCGACCGGCTTGACCGGCGGACGCTTCGCCGGCCCGCTGCACGCGACGGCGATCGTCACAAACGCGAGGGTGCGCCGCAGCATGGCGCGCAGCATAACGCTACCGCGCGCGCGGGTGCTTGCGGGCTTGCTCGATCATCCGCGCCTGGCTGACCTGCGTGTAGATCTGCGTCGTCGAGATGTCGGCGTGGCCGAGCATCGCCTGGACCGCACGCAGATCGGCGCCGCGCTCGACGAGATGCGTCGCGAACGAGTGCCGCAGCTTGTGCGGTGACACCGCGCCGCCGGGCAGTCGCAGGCCCGCGCGCGCCGCGTAGTTGCGCAGCGCCTTCCAGAAGCCCTGGCGGGTCATCGGCCGTCCGCGATCGGTCAGAAACAGCGCGCGTTCGTCCGGATCGCGCACGAACCGTGGCCGATCGTCGGCGAGGTACGCCGCGATCCGATCGCGCGCGGCGCCGCCGAGCGGGACGAGCCGCGTCTTCTGGCCCTTGCCGGTGACGCGCACGAATCCGGCGTTGAGGTTGACGTCGGCCACCGGCAGCGACACGAGCTCGGACACCCGCAGTCCCGACGCATACGCGAGCTCGATCATCGCGGCGTCGCGGCGGCCGCGCGGCGTGTCCGGTGGCTGGCCGATCAGCGCGACGACGCTTGCCTCGCCGAGCACGCCCGGCAGTCGGCGCGCGCTGCGCGGACTGTCGATCAGCTCGGCCGGATCGGCGTCGAGCCACCGCTCGCCGACGAGGTGCTTGCACATCCCGCGCACCGCGACCAGCGTGCGGGCACGACTGCGCGCCGACAGCCCGCCTGTCGTCGCGAGGTGATGCAGAAAATCGGCGACGTCGGTCGGCGTGATGTCGTCGACGTCGTCGCGGCCGCGGTCACTCGCGAACGCGATGAACCGCGCGACATCGCGGCCGTACGCGTCGAGCGTGTGGCGCGACAGGCCGCGCTCGACCTTCAGATGATCGAGGTAGAGATCCGCGGCCTCGTCGAGTCGCAGGCGGCGCGCCATGCGCACATCGTCGGCGATTCGTGGCGCCGTGCAAGTTTTCCCCGGGCGGTCGGTCCTTGCAGTCGGCACGCGTGCCGGCCATAGTGACGCTTGTCGTTCCATGGACTTCAGCCCCGAACAGATTCGCTGGATCTTCATCGGCCTGTTCGTGCTGATCGTGTCGGTCGCGCTCCACGAGTTCGGCCACGCGTACATGGCAACCCGGCTCGGTGACGACACGCCGCGCCGCCAGGGCCGCGTCACGCTCAACCCGCTCGCGCACGCCGATCCGATCGGCACGATCTTGTTGCCGCTGATCGGCGGCGTCTACGGCGCGACCGGTGGCTTTGGCTGGGGCAAGCCGGTGCAATGGCAGGCGAGCCGGATCCGGCGCGGCATCTCGATGTCGACCGCGAACATCCTGGTCTCGATCGCCGGGCCGTCGATGAACCTGCTGCTCGCGACGTTCCTCGCGCTCATCAACACGGTGCTCGTGTGGCGCGGCGTGATCGCGGCGGCGGGCAACGCCGATCAGATCCTGCAGTTCGCGGTCACCACGAACTTCGTGCTGTTCTTCTTCAACCTACTCCCGATCCCGCCGCTCGACGGTGGCCACGTCGCCGAGTCGCTGACCCCGCGGCGTCATCAGCGCACGTTCGAGAACTATGCGAAGTATGGGCCGATCATCTTGATCGGCGTGATCATGATTCCGCAGCTGCGCCACATCTTCCTCGTGCCAGCGATGTGGTGTAGGAACGGCCTTTACGACGGACTCGCCGCGCTGTTCGGCATCTAGACCATGGATCAAGCTGGCTATCAGGTCGCCCTCGACGTGTTCGAGGGACCGCTCGATCTGCTCCTTCACCTCGTGAAGAAGCACGAGCTGTCGATCCTCGACATCCCGATCTCGTTCGTCACCGAGAAGTATCTCGAGTACCTCGACGCGATGGCGGCGCTCGACATCGACGTCGCCGGCGAGTACCTGTTGATGGCGGCCACGCTGTGCCACATCAAGTCGCGCGAGCTGCTGCCGACACCCGAGGCGATCGAGGAAGAGGACGTCGAGGCCGGCGAGGCCGAGGTCGAGATCGACCCGCGCGCCGACCTGATCAAGCGCCTGCTCGAGTACCAGAAGTACAAGGAGGCGGCCGCGCAGCTCGGGCAACGCCCGGTGGTCGGCCGGAACGTGTGGAGCCGCGGCGCGCCGACCGAGGACGCGGTCAGCGACGGCGTCGATCCGGACGCGATCGCGCCGCTCGCGCCGTTCCCCGTCCACAAGCTGATCGAGGCGTTCGACCGCGTGATGCAGCAGGCGAAGGTCAAGGTCACGCACAACGTGCTGATCGATCGCCTGAGCGTGAGCCAGAAGATTGCCGAGCTCACCGACCGGCTCGAGGCGGAAGGCCGGTTCTCGTTCTCGTCGATGTTCAGCTTCCTGCGCGACGGTGCGGTGCGCACGGTCGCCGAGGTCCGCCACGAGGCCGTCGTGACGTTCCTCGCGCTGCTGGAGATGGCGAAGCTGCGCCTGATCGCGCTCAGCCAGCCTGGCAGCGACGAGGAGATCCTGATCGAGCGCGCGAGCGACGACCTGCGCGCCCGCGTCGAGGCGACCATCCCCCGGAACGACGACTATCGTTGAGTTTCCAATGATTGTCGGACCGCCGTGGTAGCAAACCCGGCGAGGTAATCCGTGAGCCGAAAGCGCAAGCATCGATCGTCCAAGTCCAAGTCCGCCGCCTCGCCGAGCGCGAGCGACACGGACGAGGTCCAGGTCGCGCCCGAAGAGGCTGCGCCGAGCGAAGTGCTGGCCGAGGGCAGTGGTCCCGTCGAGAGCGTCGCCGCGCATGTCGCGGTCGACGACGGCGAGCCGACGAGCGCGGCGGATCTTGCCGAGGCGATGGAGTCCGTCGAGGCGGCGGAAGCGGCCGAGGTCGTCGACGTCGACGAGCTTCCCGAGATCGCCGAGCTCGAGGCGATCGAGCAGATCGCAGCGGTCGAGCCCGCCGTCGAGGCCGAGCCTGTCGAAGCCGAGCCTGTCGAGGCCGCGGCGGCGACCAGCGACGACGAGCTGCTCGAGGTCGAGGAGGCCGAGACCGGCGCGACGCTGCCGACCAGCGCGACCGCGCTCGACGCGATCCAGCTCAAGTACCTCGTCGAGGCGCTCGTGTTCGCCTCGGACAAGCCGATCACGGTGCAGCGCCTGCGTCAGCTGACGCGCGTCGCCGACACCAAGCGGCTCGAGCAAGCGCTCGCCGAGCTCGGCGACGATTACCGCGAGCGCGGCATCATCCTGCAGCAGGTCTCGGGCGGCTGGCAGTTCCGTACGCGCACGCAGTGGGCCGCCTGGGTCCAGCAGCTGATCGCCGGTCGCCCCGTCCGGCTGTCGCGCGCGCAGCTCGAGACGCTCGCGATCGTCGCGTATCGCCAGCCGATCACGCGCCCCGAGATCGACGAGATCCGCGGCGTCGATTCGTCCGGCACGCTCAAGGTGCTGATCGACCGCTCGTTGATCCGCATCCTCGGCAAGAAGGAAGAAGTCGGCCGGCCGATGCTGTACGGCACGACGAAGGAGTTCCTCGACTTCTTCAGCCTCGGCGACCTCCGTGAGCTCCCCACGCTCCGCGAGTACTCCGAGCTCACCGACGAGAGCCGCCGCGTCATGAGCGACCGCCTCGGCGTCGAGCTCGATGCCGACGGCAACATCGACCCGGACGGCAACGACGACGGCTCCAGCGGCTCTGGCAACTCCGGCGGCTCCGGCAGCTCCAGCGGCTCGGGCGGCTGGCAGTTCCGTACGCGCACGCAG
>DASTLB010000095.1:0-206661 GCA_035715365.1 Kofleriaceae bacterium
CCCCCTGGCGTTCGAGCTGCGCATGGTCCGGCCAATCGGAGCGATCAGTTCGGCCGCCTCCTCGGCGATCACTTCGGCCGCCCCCAGTGCGATCAGTTCGGTCGCCTCCACCGCGATCACCTAGCCCGCCTCGTTACACTCGCCGGGCTCGACGATCCGTTCACCGGCGCGCGCCGTACCAGCGCACCGTTTGCCGACGACGATCGCGTCCGCATCGTGCTCGTCCACGCGCCCGAGGTCATGCAGCTGATCGAGCCGCATCCGTTCGAGCTCGCGATCTGCGGTCACACGCACGGCGGCCACATCGCGCTGCCCGGCGGCGTGCCGATCGTCGTGCCCGGACCGCTGTCGCGGCGCTACGCGCACGGCCGCTACGATGTCGGGCTCGGCCGCACGCTGCTCGTCAGTCGCGGCGTCGGAGCGACCGAGGTCGCGGTGCGCTGGAATGCCGACCCCGACGTACTCGTCGTCGACGTCGGCACGGCCTGAGCTGCCGGCCTGTGTGCGCCGATGTGGTGCGCTGCCGAGCGCGATACCGCATCGATCACCGAAAAATTATCCCGGTGCTACCCCCCGATTCGGGAGTCACGGCCGAGTTATAGAGTGTGCAGCAAAAACCTCTTTTCCTGGCCTGTTCGCTGGTGGCCGCATGTGTGGCACCGGACGACGTCGACGAGCCGAACGTCGTGGTCGTCGAGCAGGACATCGCCGAGCCGAATGGCATCAGCCTGAACGGCATCTCTCTCAACGGCATCAGCCTCAACGGCACGAGCCTCAGCGGTGCGACCGTGACCGGCGTGAGCCTGTCCGGCACGAGCTCGAGCGGCAAGGCGATCAGCGCGAACACCGGCTCGACCGCGCAGCCGCTGACCGGCACGACGTACGTCGGCGCGAAGTTCAACGCGACGACGTCGAACGGCCAGACGATCGCGCTGCGGATCGACGCCGGCGCCGCCGGTACGGGCACGAGCTCGGACCTGTGGTTCTACACGGTCTCGTACCAGAGCTCGTCGACGACGTGGAGCCCGCTGTGCGGCCTCGATGCGAGCAACGCCCCGATCAAGGCGGTGTCGGTCGCCGGCGTGTGGGCGAGCTCGTCGACCGACGCGGCGAAGTACCTGACGAGCCGGTCGCAGTTCACGTTCGCGTGCCAGGGCAAGACGATCGGCAAGTGCGTCGAGCTCGGCTACAAGACGTTCAAGGGCTACGCGAACCAGATGGCCGCGTGCGTCCGCCTGCTGCGCGGTGACTTCTGCGGCGATGGCCAGGCCCACACCGTCGACGGCACGACGCTGAACCTCTACGACAACGTCGGGGTCCAGCTCGACACCGAGGCCTGGAAGGCCGAGGCCGGCTGGGACGCCGCGGGCGCCGTGTGCATCAACACGACGAACGGCACGCGGTGGGCCGATGCCGGCACGTGCTCGCGGCCGGCGAAGACGGCGACCTGCGGGACGTCGTTCACGAGCGGCGTGCTGCTGATCTCCGAGCTGCCCTGATCCCATCTTCGCTGCACGGCGCGACCGGCGAGTCCTCGGCTCGTCGGTCGCAGCGCGTTTCGGATCACGCGCGCTTCTGCTCGCGCGCGCTCTGCTGCTGCGCCTGGAGCACGACGTGCGAGGTCATGTTGACGATCTCCTCGACGGTGGCGTCGTTCTGCATCGCCGCGACCGGCTTCGCGACGCCGAGCAGGATCGGCCCGACCGCCGACGCGTTCCCGATCACCTTCGCGATCTGATACGCGGCGTTGCCCGAGGCGAGCGAGCTGAACACGAGCGTGTTCGCCGACCGCGTCAGCCGCGAGAACCCGTACGCCTCCTGCCGCTTCTGCGGATCGAGCGCCATCTCGGGCTGCATCTCGCCATCGATCTCGAGCTGCGGCCTGCGCTTGCGGACGATCTCCAGCGTCTTGTGGATCCGCGTGACGTCCGGATGCCGGACCGAGCCGAAGTTCGAGTACGAGATCATCGCGACGCGCGGCGTGACGCCGAAGTTCTGCACCGCATCGGCCATCTGCACCGTGATGTCCGCGAGCGTGTCGGCATCGGGGAAGATGTTGAACACGGTGTCGCCGAAGAACTTCACCGAGTTCTGCAGCACCATCATGTACATGCCGACCGCGACCTTCGCGCCCGGCGATAGCCCGAATACCTCGAGCGGCGGTCGCACGGTCTCGGGATAGTTGAGCCGGAACCCGGTGACCATGCCATCGGCATCGCCGCGCTCGACCATCAGCGCCGCGTAGTAGTCGCTGTTGCCGACGAGCGACTGCGCCGCGCCGAGCGTCAGGCCCTTGCGCTGGCGCAGCTCGTACAGGCGCTCGGCGTAGCGCTGCGTGCGCTCGGTGCGCGGGTCGAGGATCTCGATCCGATCCATGAGGTCGAGCGACATCTCGTGGCACAGCTGCTCGATCTCCGCCGCGCGCCCGAGCAGGATCGGCTTCGCGATCTCCTCGTCGACGATCTGCTGGACCGCGCGCAGGAGCCTCGCGTTCGCCGCAGACGGAAACACGATCCGCTTCGGATCGCGCTGCGCCTCCTTGGTGATCGTGCGCATGATCGAGTACGCGGCGTTCGAGCTCTTGTACATGAGCCGCTCGCGGTACTCGCCGGTGTCGAACTTGATGCGCGCGACGCCGGAGTCCATCGCGGCCTGCGCGACCGCCGGTGCGACCCACCACAGCACGCGCGGATCGAACGGCTTCGGGATGAAGTAGTCCGGGCCCATGCGCAGCGTCTTGCCGCCGTACGCCATGATCACCGAGTCCGGCACCGGCTCCTTCGTCAGCTCGGCGAGCGCGCGCGCCGCGGCGAGCTTCATCGCCTCCGACACCGTGGTCGCGCGGCAGTCGAGCGCGCCGCGGAAGATGTAGGGAAACCCGAGGACGTTGTTGACCTGGTTCGGGAAGTCCGAGCGCCCAGTCGCGACGATCGCGTCGGGGCGCGCCGTGATCGCGTCGGGATACGAGATCTCGGGATCGGGGTTCGCGAGCGCGAAGATGATCGGCCGGTCCGCCATGCCCTTCAGCATCTCGGGCTTGACCGTGTTCGCGACCGAGACGCCCATGAACATGTCGGCGCCGCGCATCGCGTCGCTCAGTGTCCGGCGACCGTCGTCGGCGATCGCGAACCGCTGCTTCTGGCGGTTGAGGTCGCTGCGGCCCTTGTGGATGACACCCTTGCTGTCGACGAGCACGACGTTCTCGCGCGTCACGCCGAGCTGGATGAAGAACTCGACGCACGCGATCGCCGCGGCGCCCGCACCCGAGACCACGAGCTTCAGATCCTTGAGCTGCTTGCCGGCGAGCTCCGCCGCGTTGATCAGCCCGGCGCCCGAGATGATCGCGGTGCCGTGCTGGTCGTCGTGGAACACCGGGATCCGCATGCGCTGGCGCAGCTTCTCCTCGATCTCGAAGCAGGCCGGCGCCGCGATGTCCTCGAGGTTGATGCCGCCGAACGTCGGCTCGAGCGCGGCGACGATGTCGACGAACTTGTCGACGTCCTTCTCGGCGATCTCGAGATCGAACACGTCGATGTCGGCGAACTTCTTGAACAGGCAGGCCTTGCCCTCCATCACCGGCTTGCCGGCGGCCGGCCCGATGTCACCGAGGCCGAGCACCGCGGTGCCGTTCGAGATCACCGCGACGAGGTTCGACCGCGCGGTGTACTCCCACGACTTGTCCGGATCGGCCTCGATCTCGAGGCACGGCTCGGCGACGCCGGGCGTGTACGCGAGGGACAGATCGATCTGGCTGACCAGCGGCTTGGTCGGAACGACCTCGAGCTTTCCCTTGCGATCCCGGCTGTGATACTCGAGCGCGTCTTCCTTGCGGCCCATGCCGGGACGGTAGACCGCCGCCTACCGTCCGCGCAAATCAGTCGTTGTCGAGGTTGCGGGCGTTGACGTCGCGGGGGTTGAGGTTCGCGTACGACGGGTCGAGGCTGTTGCAGGCCGCGTTGACGATCGTGAACAGCTGCACGCCGTCGACGATCGCGTCGTCGACGCCGGTGATCGTCACGACGTGGGGCTGGTCGTAGTCGGTCGGCGTGAACAGCACGCTCGTGACGTTGACCGTGCCTTCGCTCGTGTCGGTGCTGGTGACCGCGCACCGGACGTTCGACGTCGGCTGGGTCGTCAGCACCATCGAGTACGTCGCGGTCGTGCCGTTCTCCGACACCTCCTCGATCCCGTCGGAGCTGACGAGCACCGCGGCGATATCGTCGTCGAAGTTCGTCACCTTGACGTTCGACGGGTTGAGCCCGTTGTAGGTCGGATCCGTGCTGAGCGCGGCGGCGGTGATGATGAAGAACTGCTGGTTGCCGTCGGCGATCGCGTCGTTGACACCGGTGATCGTGATCGTGCGCGGCACATCCCAGTTGAGCGGCGTGAACGTCACGCTCGCCGGGGACACCGTGCCCTCGGTCGTGTCGTTGCTCGACAGCCCGATCGTCACGTTGCCGGTCGGCTCGCTGTTGAGCACGATCGTGAACGTCGCGGTGTCGCCGAGCTCGGACACGAGCAGGCCCGCGTTCGGGAACACGGTGATGCCGGGCGAGTCGTCGTCGGTGTTCGTACCGGTGACGTCCTGCGGATCGAGGCCGTCGTAGGCCGGATCGGCGCTGACCGCGGGCGCGAGCACGATCGTGAACGGCTGTGCGCCGTCGGCGATCGCGTCGTCGACGCCGGTGACCGTCACGGTCTGCGGCGTCGCGAAGTCAGCGGGCGTGAACGTCAGCGACGTCTGGTTCGGCGTCGCCTCGTCCGGGTTCCCGGCGCTGATCGCGATCGTGACGTCCGCGGTCGGCGCCGACACGAGCGCGACCGTGAACGTCGCCGTGCCGCCGCCCTCGGTCGTCGACAGCCCGGTGAGCGGGACGATCGAGTAGCCGGGCGCCTCGTCGTCGATGTTCGTCACCGAGACGTCGTCGGGATCGATGCCGTTGTAGCCGGCGTCGGTGCTGGTCGCGGCCGCGAGGACGATCGTGTAGCTCTGGTCGCCGTCGTCGAGCCCGTCGTCGACGCCGGTCACCGTGACGACCTGCTCGGCATCCCAGTTCGCGGGCGTGAACGTCAGCGTCGTCGGCGCGACCGTGCCTTCGCCGGCATCGCTCGACGCGAGCGTGATCGTGACGTCCGCGCTCGGCTCGGATGCGAGCACGACCGTGAACGTCGCGGTGCCGCCGGACTCGGTCGTCTGCAGGCCGGACGTCGGGTTGACGATCACGCCCGGCGAGTCGTTGTCGACGTTCGTCAGCTCGACATCGTTCGCGTCGAGGCCGCTGTACGCCGGGTCGGTGCTCGTCGCCGCGCCGAGCTGGATCGTGTAGGTCTGCGGCCCGTCCGCGATGCTGTCGTCGACGCCGCTGACCGTCACGATCTGCGGCGCGTTCCAGTTCTCGGTCGTGAACGTCAGCATCGCTTGCTCGGCGACGCCTTCGCCCGGATCGCTGCTCGACAGCGGCACCACGACATCCGCGGTCGGCTGCGCGTCGAGCACGACCATGAACGTCGCGGACGTGCCGTCCTCGTTCGTCGTCAGCCCGCTCGTCGGCTCGACCGTGATGCCGACGCCGTCGTTGTCCTGGTTCGTGACGTCGACCGTCGCGGTCGCGGGTCCGCCGCCGGCCGCATCGGTCGCGGACAGCGTCACCTGATACGCCTGGTCGCCGTCGTCGGCATCGTCCTCGACGCCGGTGATCGTGATCGTCACCGGGACGTTGAAGTTGTTCGCATCGAGCGTCACCGTCGCGGGCGACACCGTGCCTTCGGAGACATCGCTGCTCGTGACGTCGATCGTCACCGCCGACGCCGGCGCCTCGCGCAGCTGCACCGTGAACGTCGCGGTGCCGCCGCCTTCGGTCGTCGTCAGGTTGTCCTCGGCGTTGATGACGAGGTTCATCGAATCGCCGGGGACGATGTTGTCACCGCAGGCTGCCAGCAGGACGGTCGCGAGCGCGAGGCAACGTAGGCTCATGACCGTAAATTTTGTCAGGCCTGCCGGACCAAAGATATTTCTCGGCGCACATGCCGGGCGTCCTCACGCAAGTCGTGCGCGACCGCACGGCAGTTGTTGGCAGCGTGACAATTGCGCGGACCCTGACCTCGAGGGTCCTATCGCCCCGTCCATATCGGCGGATCGCAGGCACCAGACGCACGAGTCTCGTTTGCCTGCAGCGGCGCAAATAGGGAGCGGTGAACCGGAACCTGAACCGACGGCTGGACTTGTGTCGCGAGGCAAGGGCGGGTAGAACCCACTCCACGCACCCGTAGCTCAGCTGGATAGAGCGTTGGCCTCCGGAGCCAAAGGTCACAGGTTCGAATCTTGTCGGGTGCACTGGGGTTCTTGCGTTGCCGAAGACACTGGCAGAGATCGCGATCGATGCCGGCCTGGTCACGAAGGCAGGCGCCGCGAAGGCGGGGAAGATGGCGGAGGAGCGGGGGCAGCCGCTCGTCGTCGTGCTCGTCCGCGAGCTCGGCGTCGACGAGCTGCAGCTGGTCGCCGCGTTCGGCAAGCAGACGCGCGTGCCGCTGATCGATCCGGCCGGGATCCAGATCGATCTCGATGCGTTGCGCGCGGTCCCGCGTGACATGTGCGCGCGGCTGCGCGTGCTGCCGCTGTCGCTCGCGACCGAGGGCTCGACGAAGATCATGCGGCTCGCGATGGCCGATCCGACCGACACGGCGGCGGTCGCCGAGATCGAGCAGCTGACGCACCACGAGATCGACGTGTCCGCGTTACCGCTGTCCGCGATCGACGAGCTCGTCGACAAGGGCTACCAGCAGGTGTCGACCCAGGTCGTGAACCGCCGCGGCGGCTCGATGTTCATCACCGGCCGCGAGGGCACGGTGCAGTCGACGATGTCCGCCGACGAGGTTTCGGTCACGGCGCAGGTGCCGTTCGCACTGCTTCAGGTCCCCGAGGACCTCGACATGCGGCTCGCCGCGCTCGTCCAGGTCCTCGTCTCCAAAGGTGTGATCTCGATCGAAGAGCTCACCGAGGCACTCGCGAAGCTCAAGTCGACGAAGTAGCCGGGCCAAGTCATGGTTTTGCCACGGGCTCGGGCAACTCCGTGCGCTATGCTCGGGGTCGGGTCGGTCCGTCAACCTGGCCATGAATTCACATGACATGAGCACGTCCATCACCTGCGCTGGCTGCAAGCACTCGTACGACGAGAGCGCGCTGTTCTGCCCGAACTGCGGCCGGCCCAAGGTGCGCGAAGCGACGAGTGATGCGCTCGTCGGCAAGCTGCTCGGCGAGCGATTCCAGGTCCAGGAGCTGATCGGGCAGGGCGGGTCCGGCACGATCTACCGCGCCGAGCACGTGACGCTGCGCCGCAGGGTCGCGATCAAGGTGCTGCACGACGAGCTGTCGCGCGACGACCTCGCGGTCGAGCGGTTCCGGCGCGAGGCGACGACGGTCGCCGAGATCGACAACGAGCACATCGTCGAGATCCACGACTTCGGCCGCACCCCCGACGGCCGGCTCTACCTCGCGATGGAGCTGCTCGAGGGCGAGACGCTCGACAGCGTGCTCGCGCGCGAGACCCAGCTGTCCGTCGAGCGCGCGGCTGACATCCTGATCCAGGTCGGCGAGGCGCTGATGGAGGCGCACGCGATCGGCTACGTCCATCGCGACCTGCGACCGCGCAACATCTACCTCGCGGTGCGCCGCGGCAAGGCGAACTTCGTCAAGCTGCTCGACTTCGGGCTCGCGAAGCTCGTCGAGACCGACGCGTCGGCCGCGTCGACGAGCCTCGGCATGACGTTCGGCGATCCGCGCTACATGTCGCCCGAGCAGGCGCGCGGCGACCGGATCGATCGCCGCGCCGACATCTACCAGCTCGGCTGCGTCGCGTACGAGATGCTGACCGGTGCGCCGCCGTTCTCGGGCCACCGCGTGTTCGACATCCTGACGAAGCAGGTCACCGAGGTGCCGGTGCCGTTGCCGTCGCGCCGCCCGGGCGTGCCGCTGTGGATGGAAGCGGCGGTCGCGAAGATGCTCGCGAAGGATCCGGAGAACCGGTTCGCGACGACCACGCGCATGGTCGAGGCGCTGCGCCGCGGCCTCGAGACCGGCGAGGTGATGGAGGACGAGGTCGCGCGCCGCCGCGAGAGCATCCCGCCGCCGTCGGTGTCGCGCGTGATGCAGAAGATGGGGATCGCGACGCCGATCGATCCGGCGCCGCCGGCGTCGGAGACGAACAAGTCCCTCCCTCCAGCGCCGAAACACACCGAGACGACGCGCGGCATCTCGGCGGTGTCGGCGAAGCCGGACTCGATCGAGCTCCTGCGCAAGCGGACCGGGACGCCGCAGCTCGGGGTGTCGACGGTCGCGGCCGCGGTGGCGCAGTCCGCGATGATGGAGTCGCAGGCGCCGGTGGCGGGCACGATCGAGCGCCGTGCGAAGTCACCGAGCGAAGCGCCGCGTCCGCGATCGCCAAGCGATGCGCCACGGCCGCGCTCGCCGAGCGGACCGGTCGAGGGTCGCGTCCGGCGGCCGACCGATCAGCCCGGGATCTCCGGCGTGTGGTTCGATGAAGGCGATCGCGCCTCCGACGAGCCCGAGAGCAGTCGTCGCGATCGCGCGCGCAAGCTGATCTCGCCGAGCACGACCGACATGTCGATGTACGACGAGCTGCCGCGCGGCCGCCGCTGGGGGCTGATCCTCGGCGCGCTCGGCGCGTTCGCCGTGATCGGCGGCATCGCGTTCGCGCTCTCGCGCGGCAACGACGAGACCACGAAGCCGCAACCCGCGGCGCAGCCGGTCGCCGCCACCACGCAGATCGTCGACGCCGCGCCGAGCCAGGTGATCGCCGACATCGACGCCGCGGTCGCCGAGCCAACGCCGGAGCCCGCGGCGAAGCCCGCCGAAGGCAGCGCCAAGGTCGCGGACAAGACGCCGGACAAGACCGCGAAGCCCGCCGACAAGAACGTCAAGGCGGTGCGTCCACCGGTGACGAGCGGCAATGGCGCGACGAACCGCAAGCCGGGCGGCGATCTCGGGACGTTCGTGCCACCCGGCAGCGAAGGCATCACGCGCCGTCCCGGCGGAGACACGCCACCGGTCGTGATCACGAACCCCAAGCCGGACAAGGATCCGAACGGCGGTGGGCTCAACAGCGGGCCGCAGGATCCGTACGGCAACGATCCGTCGCCCGGGTCCGGCACCGACGGTGCGCCCGCGGAGAAGAAGGCAGAGTTCTACGCGAACCTGGGCTCGCAGCAGCTCGCGAGCGGCGACACGACGACCGCAGCGTCGAGCTTCAAGAAGGCGCTCGAGATCGACGGCAGCAATGCGATCGCGACGATCGGCATGGGCGAGATCGCGCTACGTCAGGGGCTGTTCGGCGACGCGATCGCACACCTTCGCAAGGGCACGCGCCTCGCACCGAAGAGCGCGCGCGCGTTCACGCTGCTCGGCGAGGCGTACCTCAGCAGCGGCAACCACAAGGAAGCCGCGAGCAACTTCAAGCGCGCGCTGCAGATCGATCCCGACAACACCCGCGCGCGCGATGGCTACAACGAGGCGTCGAGCCGCGTTCCGCCACCGAGCGACGACTGATCGGGTCGCGGCGGGTCAGCGCCGCTTCTTGTTCGGACGCGTCCGCTCGACGGGGACGTCCTTCGTCGGCGCAGCCCACGCAGACGGCGTTCCGTTGTGGGCGACGCCCAGACGGATCCGACGGGTCGACCACGAAAGCGCGAGCTTCGGACGAGCCTTGCCGAGGTGCATGCTTTCACCCTAGAGGTCGGCGATCTCGCCGGGCAAGTTCTGTGGCATCGCGACGCACGCAGGGGAGATCTCTTCGCGCCCGACGAAGCCGTGCGATGATGGTTGCATGGCGTTGTTCGATGTGTTCGTCGAGGGGCCGACGGATCCATCGCTCGAATCGATCCGCAGGCTCGCCGACGTCATGTCCAGGCGCTACGGCTTGCCGGCGAACGAGCTCGTCACGCGCATGACGAAGGGCCGGTTCCGCGTGAAGGGCAACGTCGAGCGCGCGGTCGCCGACACGTACCAGAAGGAGCTCGCGGCGCTCGGCGCGCGCGTGACGATCGCGCCGGCGTCGCTGCAGACCGGATCGGGTCCGGTCGTGGTCGCGCGGCCCGGTGCGTCGGCGCTCGCCGCGGCGACCACGCCGGCGCCGGCCGCGCGCACGAGCCAGCCGCTCGCGACCGGGCTCGCCGCGGCGGCGAGCGAGCCGCAGGTGTCCGACCTCGGCGCGCTCGAGCACGCGGAATCGTTCCAGCTCGGCGCGCTCGACGGCTCCGAGGACGAGCCGAAGGCGAAGATCACGTTCGTCCCGCCGACGACGCGATCTCCCGCAGATGGGCCGCCGAGCTTGCCGCCGCCGCGGCCGTCGGCGAAGCCACCCGCGGATCTGTTCGCACCGCCGGAGTCCGCGCAGGATCGCCTGCAGGTCGAGATCGCCGCGCCGGCGCCGCGGCCCGTGTCGCCACCGCTGCAGCGCAAGTCGGCGCCGATCGCCGTCGCGTCTCCGCCGGTGATCATCGCGCCGGGCATGCCGCGCCGGCGGATCGCGATCGGCGTCGTGCTCGCGGTCGTGCTCGGATTCATCCCGGTGCACGTCATCGCGAGCGCGCGCGAGCGTTCGGCGTATGCGGCGATCGATGCGCGTGTCGTCGACGCGCAGGCGAAGCTCGGCCAGCGCGATGCACCGGTCACCGCGGACAAGCTCGACGCGTTTCGCGCCGATCAGCTCGCGGCGAAGGTTGCGAAGCGCCGCTCGATCGCGGCCACCTCGCTCGTGATCTGGGCCGTGCTCGCGGTCGGGCTGTGGTTCGCGTGGGCGAAGCTCGTGCCGTGGGATCGGTTCGCGCGCTGACTACTCGTCGTCGTCGTCGTCATCATCGTCGTCGTCATCGTCGAGCACCTCGCCGCGCTCGCGGCGCGCCTTGCGCTCGGCGCGCTCCTTCTCGTCGGCGATCCGCTCGCGCTCGCGCAGCTCGGCATCAGCCTTCTCGCGCTTGTTCGTGATGTACCAGGAGCCGAGGATCGAGATGTTGTAGAGCGCGATCATCGGCGTCGCCATCATGATCTGCGACACGACGTCGGGCGAGGGCGTCAGGATCGCGCCGACGATGAACGCGATCACGATGAACCAGCGGTTGAACTTCCACAGCCCGCGATGCGTCACGAGGCCGACCATCGACAGGAAGATGATCAGCAGCGGCAGCTCGAATACCGCGCCGAACGCGAGCATCATGTCGCGCGTCAGGTCGAGGTAGTCCTGCATCATCAGCATAGGCGACGTATCGGTGTCGCTGTAGCTGAGCAGGAAGCCGTACAGGTTCTCGAGCACGAACTCGTAGCAGAACAGCGCGCCACCGACGAAGAACACCGCCGAGAAGCCGGCGAACCCCATCGTGATCCGGCGCTCGCGCTTGTAGAGCCCGGGCGCGATGAACTTCCACAGCTGATAGAAGATGAACGGCGACGAGACGAAGATGCCGGCCCACAGGGCGATCGACATGTTGACCCAGAACGGCTCGGTCAATCGTCCGAACACGATGTGCGGCACCCCGAGCTTCTTCGTGTCCCAGACGTGGAACAGCGGCGCCTTCAGCCAGTCGTAGATCTCGTCGGCGAAGATGAAGCAGACGATGAAGCCCGCCGTGAAGAACAGCGCGGCGTTGCGCACGCGATCGCGCAGCTCGCGCAGGTGCGACAGAAACGGCATGCGGCTGTCTTCGAGCTCGCTCGCCTTGTCGTCGTCGTCCGCCTCGTCGTCGTCGACGTCGCGGAGCTTCTTCGCGGTCGCCTTAGCCATGCTTGGGCTCGGAACCCTTCGCCACCGTACCGGCCGCGGGCTTGACCATCGCGGCGAGCTCGTCGTCGTCGTCGTCGGACGGCGGCGCCGCGTCGGCGTCCGGCTCGCCGGCGAGCCGCGGCAGCGTCAGCGCCGGCTTCGCAGGCTCGTCGGACGTCGCCTCGACGGCGGCCTCGGTCGGCTCGGGAAGCGTCAGCGGCAGCTCGGCGTCGAGCTTGGTCTCGACCGGCTCGGCGCCATCGTGGGCGTGGACCTCGGGCTGACCGTCGCCGGCGGCGAGCTCGGGCTTCGGCTTCTTCGCCTTGATCGGCTTGGGGCGAGGCGGCGGTTCGTCGCCGCGCAGCGCGCTCTTGATGTCGCGGATCGCGCCGCCGATCTGCTCGTCGCTCTCGATCTGCTGCTGCAGCGCGCGCGACTGTTTCTTGATGTCCCGGATGCCCTTGCTGAGCGACTTCGCGGCCTGCGGCAGCTTGTCGGGACCCAGGAAGAGGAGCGCCACGATCAAGATCACGATGATCTCGCTGCCGCCCATGCCGAACATTGCTCGCGCAGCATACCACCCGGTCGCGGACATGCCCCGCGTCCAGCTCGCTCAAAACTCGCGTGCGCTGCGGCCGAAATCCGTCGGAGATGTACCAGGTTGCCCCGCGACCTCGGTCGGCGCAGTGCCGGCGCGAAACCACACCGCGAGCCCGCCGTAGGGCGCGAGCAGCCCGGTCTCGCGATCGATCGCGACGCGCTCCATCCCCGACGGCGGTGAGCCAGGGACCGCGACGCCGGGCCGCGCGCCCTCGGCCTCGCGCATCGCGCGCATCCACAGCGGCAGCGCGGCGTGCGCGCCGTCGCCTTCGGGACCGAGCTTGTGCGTCGGATCGTCGAACCCGAGCCATACCGCGGCGAGCACGCGGCCGGAGAACCCGATGAACCACGCGTCGGTGTTGTCGTTCGTCGTCCCGGTCTTGCCGGCGCTCGGACGGCCGAGCGCGCTCGCGCCCGCGGCGGTGCCACGCGCGGTCACCGCGGCCATCATGTCCTGGAGCTGGAACGCGGTCGGCTCGTCGAGCAGGCGGCGGCTCGTCGTCGCGGCACCGACGCGAACGTCGGGCTCGTCGCCGGCGACCGCGGCGAACCGGTCGAAGCGGCGCGCGGGATCGAGCGTCGGATCCTCGGGCACCGACGCGTCGAACACGACCTCGTCGGCCTGCCGGATCCGGATCGCGAACCGCGGCGCGATCGCCCAGCCGCGGCGCGCGATCACCGCGTACGCGCGCGCGAGCTCGATCGGCTGCACGCACGACGCGCCGAGCGCCATCGGCCGGACGTCGGCGACCGTCGTCGTGATCCCGAGCCGCTTCGCGAGCGCGATCACGCGATCGGCGCCGACGCGATCGAGGACATCGATCGCGGGCGCGTTCAGCGACGCGGCGAACGCATCCTGCGCGAGCACGACGCCGCGAAACCCGTGGCCAGATTTCGGCTTCCAGTGGACGTTGTTGACCTCGTCGTACTCGGCGATCGGCGCATCGCGCAGCGCGGTCCCCGGCGTGATCGCGCCGGCCTCGAGCGCCGCACCGTAGACGAGCGGCTTCCACGCCGAGCCGGGCTGGCGGCAGCTCTGGCGCATGCGATCGAAGCGGTCGGGATCCCAGTCGCGCCCGCCGACGAGCGCCTCGACGTAGCCGGTGCGGTGATCCCAGACCAGCGCCGCGACCTGCGACTTGCCCCAGCGATCCGCCTGCGCGACCGCATCCTTCTGCAGCTGGGTGTCGAGCGCCGGCCACACGCCGGTCTCGATCACGAGCCCGCCGCGATGCAGCTCGTCGGGTAGCGCGCCGGCGACGAGCCCGCGCACCTGCTCGGTGTACCAGGGATCGCGCAGACCGTAGCGCTGGCGCGGACGGTGGAGCTCGATCGGCTGCGCGGCGGTCGCGGCGCGCGTGCGCTCGTCGATCATGCCGGCGCGCAGCATGCGCGCGAGCACCTCGTCGCGCCGCGCCTTGGCCGCGGCCGGATGCCGGAATGGATCGAGCCGCGACGGCGCCTGGATCAGCCCGGCGAGCAGCGCCGACTGCGCCAGATCCAGCTCGCCGACCTCGCGATCGAAGTACGCGTGCGCGCCGGCGACCATGCCGTACGCGCCCTGGCCGAGGAACACGAAGCCGAGATACGTCTCGAGCACCTCGCGCTTCGTCCATCGCCGCTCGATCGCGCGCGCCAGCAACGCCTCGCGCACCTTGCGGCGGACGCTGCGCTCGGTCCCGATCTCCTCGGGCAGCAGGTTGCGCGCGAGCTGCTGCGTGATCGTCGACGCGCCCTGCACGACGCGATCGGCGCGGTAGTTCTCGCGCGCCGCGCGCGCCATCGCCTGGTAGTCGACGCCGCGATGCGCGAAGAACCGCGCGTCCTCGGCCGCGAGCACCGCCTGCACGAGGTGGCGCGGCAGCTGATCGAGCGCGACGAGCGTGCGATGGCCAACCGCCTTGCCGTCCTCGAACGGCAGCTCGGCGAGCACCGAGCCGTCGGCGGCGAGCACGCGCGTCGTCTGCGGGGCGCGCGCGCGCCAGCCCGCGAGGTCCGGTACCTCGGGCAGATCGCGCGCCCAGCTGCGCAGCGTCGATGCGACGACGAGCCCGGCGACGAGCGGCAGCGCGATCACGAGCCAGATCAGCGCGAGCACCGGCAGCCGCCACCACCAGCCGCCCTCGCGACGGTTCGCGACGACGACGCGCATCACGTCGCGACCTCGCCGCCGTCGCCGAACAGCGCCATCTGGTGCGGCGGCCCGATCATCCGCGCCTTCGGTCCGAGCGCGTGCGCGATCGACTCCGCACACGCACCGGTCACGAACACCTCGCGCGCGTGCGTCGACTCGATCCACGCGAGCAGCCCCGCGCGATCCGCGGCGTTCGCCCACGGCAGCGCCACGTCACCGATCTCGCGGCTCGGCTCGATCGACAGCGACGCGACCCGACGCTCGCCGTCGAGCTTCGCGAGCGAGCCGCGATCCGCGGCGAGCGCGATCACGACCTGCGGCCCGGACTTCTGCGCACGCCGCGCCGGCTCGCCACGCAGTGCGAGCTTGTCCGCGAGCTCGCCGCGGCGCGCGGCCTCGCGGATCGCGCGCGCGGCGACGATCGCGATCGCATCGCCGAGTGCGTCGCGCAGGACGAGTGCGACCTCGAGGCCTTCGAGCACGCCGTCGACGACGAGCACGGCATGACGTGCCTCGGCGAGCTGCGCCTGCGCCCACTCGACGGTGCGCGCGATCGTGTCTGCGAGCGGCGGAAACCGGTGGTGCTCGTCGCCGTACGGCGCCGCGACGACGAGCGCGTTGCACGCGCGCACCTCGGCGACCTCGACCGCCACGCGCGCATCGTCCGGCTGCGGCCGCACCGCGCCGGCGTAGAGCACCGTCCGTCCGGCGATGTCGACGTGCAGCGCGGTCGCGCCGGGCCCGCGTCCGGACGCGATCAGCTCGAGCCGCAGCGTGCCGAGCGTGAACCGCCGGTGCACCGGCACACCGAGGTGCCCCGCGCTCTTCGCGCCGGTGTAGCCGAGCAGCGCGAGCGTCAGCGGCGACGCGATCAGCTGGCCGTGCCCCGCGCGCCCGACCCGATCCGCCGCCGACACGAAGCAGACGTCTCGCCGGCGGCGAGCGTCACACCAGATCGGCGTGCCGGTGAGGTGGACGCCATCGCGCCACGTCACCGGCGCAACCGGAGCTGCTCGCGGGCGGCGCGCCACAGCTCACGGTGCCACCCGCGCGCGGTCGAGGCAATCCTTCGTCGCCGTTCGCGGCGACCGCGATCGTCACTCGAGCGTCGTCGTCGGCAGTTGCCCGGCGTGGAGCTGCTCCTCGAGCTCCTTGACGACCGCGCCGATCAGCTCGCGCTGCGCGTCGTCGAGCTCGAAGATGATCCCCATGCCCGGCGCCTCGTCGTCGTCGCTGTCGATCGTGTGCGAGACCTTGCCCATCAGCGACAGCGGGTGCTGCTTGCCCGGCACGGTCACGAGCATGTGCACCTGCGACGTCGCCGGCAGCGGTCGCTCGGTGAACAGGAACAGGCCTTCCTCGTTGATGTCCTTCGTCACCGTGCTCGCCGGCCCCTCGATCGCGCCGTACGTGACCTGGAGCCGGATCGGTAGCCGACGCTTCTCGCGCAGGTTCAGCAGCCCGCCACGCACGAAGCCGTTCAGGTAATTGATCTTGTCGCGCTCCGAGCCGCCGAGCGCGACGACGACACCGCTCGGCTCTTGCCGTCGACCGACGACGGTGCCGCGGAGCGTGACGAGCCAACCCCCGACATCGAGATCGATCCGCAGCCGCGCGCCGATCTCGACCTGCTCGGTCGCCGTCGTCGGGACGAACACGGTCCAGTCCCGTGGATCGAAGATCTTGATCCACTCCGACTGGTTCGCGAGCCGCAGCTCGAGCCGTACCGCTCCCACACGATCATCGTATCACTGCGACGCAAGAACCTTGCTATGTGCGCAGATCTCCTCGCGGAGCTCTCGCGCTCGACCGCGCGTCGGACGGTGCGTGGACGTGCGGAACCTGGCGCAGCCGCGCTCCACCGCCGCGCACGCATGGGCTCAGCGGCGGATCGCGACGCGCAGCGTCCGCGGGCTGCCATCGCGCACGAGCTGGACCGTGATCGATCGCGCGGTCGCCGCGCGCGCGTACAGCTCGGCCGCATCGTCGAGGTCACGCACCGGCGTGCCGTCGATCGCGGTGATCACGTCGCCCGTGCGCAGCCCGGCCTTCGCGAACACCGAGCCCGCCGCGAGCGCGTCGATCCGTGCACCCGCCGGCGTGAACGTGCCGCGCACCGCGCCCATCAGCGCACCGAAATCGGCGAGCGCCGTATCGACGTCACCAGCGCTCAGCGTCGCGGTCATCGCATCGCCGGCGCTCGCATCCGCCGTCGCATCCGCCGCCGCGTTGGTCGCGCCGGCCGTGTCCGTTGCAGCGGCCGCGTTCGTCGCTGCGTCGGTGGTCGTGTTCGCGTGGCTCGCAGCGCGCGCCGGGCGTGACTTGTGTGCGGGCGTCGTCGCGCCGCTCGCGGTCTTGCTCGCGCTCGCAGCGGGTACGACGGACGACATCGCGTCCGCGATCGGGCTGCCGAGATCCGGCGTCCGCTCGATCGGCGCGGACGGCGACTCCACCGCCTGGGTGTCCGGTTGCCGGTCCGGGACGACCTTCGCGTCACCGTCCGGGACGGCAGCGGACGGCATGTCCGGGACGCGGTTCGTCGCGGTGTCCGGGACAGTACCGGACGGCATGTCCGGGACAGGGTTCGTCGCGGTGTCCGGGACGGCCGGCGCGCGGGTGTCCGGGACCGCGAGCGTGGTGTCCGGCGCGCCATCCGGCGCACGCGTTTGCAGCGCGGGCGAGTCCGGGGCCGTCGTCGGTGTGGCATCCGCGTAGGGGTCGACCGGCTGCGCGTTCGTCGGGCCGGTCAGCTCCGCTGCTGGAGCAGCGGGCGGCTCGGCCGCCGCGGACGGCGCGGGGGCGAGGGCAGGGGCGGCGAGCACGACCTGCGTGCCACCCGGCGAGATCAGCGTCACCTCGTCGTCCTCGATCGCGTCGACGATGTAGCCGTTCACCATCGCGCCGAGCCCGACGGTGACGGTCGCGTCGTGTCGCTTGTCGAACAGGATCGCCTGCTCGCGCTCGGCGTCGACGCGCACGACCCGCAGCGGGATCTTCGGACGCGACGATCGCTTCGGCGTTGCCGTCGAGGCATCCGGCGCGGTCGTCGAGTCCGTCGAGTCCGTCGAGTCCGAGGCAGGCGCCGAGTCCGGCGACGGCGCGGGCGGATCCGCGAGCACGGCGCCGCTCAGAACGATGACGAGGAGCCCTGCGAGCCGAAACATGAGCGGTTCGCGGTGCAATCGACACGCCGCCGGCGCCGCGCGTACCGGGTCACCGTCGTCGACGGCAACCGCGTGGAATCGCGACGCGAACGCCGTGCGCGTTCAGGCGCGTGTCGAGTGGTTCACGCCGGTCCCCGCGATCCGTCTTCGTTCCGACACTCGGAGAACCACGCACGCATCGCCAATGCGACGGCGGTCACGCCTTCTTGGCGTCTTTGCCTTCGAGCTCGGAGAGGTCGAGGTCCTCGAGCTCCTTGAGGTCCTCGGGCGTCAGGCCGCCGAGGTGCGCGGTGCTGGCCGCGCCGATATCCGCATTCTTGTCGTCCTTCGACGGGGCAGTGCCGGCACCGAGCTGCTTCGCGTTGTCGCCCTTCGGCGCCTCGAGCAGACCCATCTTCGCCTTGAGCTCGGCGAGCGCGTCGTCCTCGGTGCCGCCCGCGCCCTGCTCGAGCTGGAGGAACTTCGACTCGAGGGTGTCGCCGGACAGCTCGCCCGCGAGCTCTGCACCGGCCTCGGCCTCGGCCTCCATGAGCTGGATGCGCTCGGCCATGCGATCGAACGTGTCGAACGCGCTGGTGTCGCCGAGCCCCTGCATCGTGTTCGCGATCTGCTGCTGCGCCTCGGCGCGCTTCTTCCGCGCGATCAGGATGTTCTTCTTGCGCTTCGCTTCTTCGATCTTGTTGTTGAGCAGGCGCAGCGCGTCCTTCAGCTTCTCGACCGCCTGCTTCTGCGCGATCCACTGCTGCTGGAACTGCGTTGCGATGTTCTCGTGCTCTTGCTTGCGACCGAGCGCCTGGCGCGCGAGGTTGTCGTCGCCGGCGCGCACCGCGACCATCGCCTTGCGCTCCCACTCCTTCGCCTTGTCGGTCTCGGCGACGTACTGCTTTTGCAGCTTCTTCTCGTCGGCGATCGCGACCGCCACGGCCTTCTTCGCCTCCACGAGCTGCTGCTGCATCTCGAGGAGGACTTGGGACAGCATCTTCTCGGGATCTTCGGCCTTCGTGATGAGGTCGTTGATGTTGGACTTGATCAGCGTCCCGAGTCTGGAAAAGATGCCCATGGCTTCCTTCGAGCGTACGGGATCAACCATGCCGTTGCAACGCTCGCACTTGGCGTGATACCCCGCGCTTGAGCTTCATGCATGCCCGGCGCTGAGACGACTGCGACGACTGCCCAGACGGCGACGACGGCTCCGCGAATCAAGCCTCGTCACATCGGCATCATCATGGACGGCAACGGTCGGTGGGCGCAGAACCACGGCCGGCCGCGGCTCGAGGGCCACCGCGCGGGGGCCGATTCGGTTCGCGACATCACGCGCGCCTCGCGCGAGCTCGGCATCGAGGCGCTGACGCTCTATGCGTTCTCGTCGCAAAACTGGGCCCGCCCGGTCGAGGAAGTGACCGGATTGATGCAGCTCCTTCGCGAGTTCCTGATCGACGAGCGGTCGGAGATCCTCGACAACGCGATCCGCCTCGAAGCGATCGGCGACATCGAGCGGCTGCCGCCGTTCGTGACCGAACCATTGCACGAGCTACGCGCCGCGTCCGCCGCGAATCGCGGAATGACGCTCACCCTCGCGCTGTCGTATGGCGGCCGCGAATCGATCGCGCGCGCGGTGCGTTCGGCGGTCGCCGATGCGGTCGCCGGCAAGCTGCGCGCGGACGAGGTGGACGTCGACTGCTTCACGCGCTATCTGCCGACCGCCTCGCTGCCGCCGGTCGATCTGCTGATCCGGACGAGCGGCGAGCAGCGGATCTCGAACTTCCTGCTGTGGGAGATCGCGTACGCGGAGCTGATCTTCGTCGACGTGCAGTGGCCCGAGTTCCGGCGCCAGCACCTCTACGACTGCCTCGACCAGTACGCGCAGCGCGAGCGTCGGTTCGGGCTCACGTCGGCGCAGCTCGCGTCGGACGTCGAGCCGGTGACTTGACGGTGATCGCGCGCTGCGGTTAGCTGCCTCGAACGTGGCACTCGGCAACCTCGCTCAGCGGTTTCTCGTCGCGGTCGTCGCAGTCCCCGTCCTGCTGCTGATCCTCAGCTACCACCGGCACGAGCCGACGTGGGCACTGATCTTCGCGGCGTCGCTGATCGCGATGTACGAGTTCTTTGCGATGACGCTCCCGAAGGAGGATCGCGTCGCGGCGCTCGTGATCGGTGCGATCGCGTGCATCGGGTTCTACTGGCTCGACGCGACCACCGTCGCGCAGCTCGCGCCGTCGGAGTGGACGTACTACAAGCCGCATAGCCTCGGCGGCGACGGACAGCCTTCGTTCGGCTTCCGCATGCTGACCGGCGCCGTGATGGCGAGCCCGGCGATCGTGCTCGGGCTCGTCGTGATCGTGCCGGCGCTCTACTACCTGTTCCGGTTCCGCGACATCCCGTCGGTCGCCGGCCGGATCACCGCGACGATCAGCGGCATCGTCTACGCCGGCTTCCTGACGACGTTCCTCGCGATGCTCAAGCGGATGACGCTCGAGGGTCGCGGCACGCACGACCAGCTCGCGTTCGCGAACGCGGTGCCGGTCGTGATCGTGCTCGTCGTCGCGTGGCTCGCCGACACCGGCGGCTACTTCGCGGGACGGTTCCTCGGCAACGCGAAGCTGTATCCGGCGGTCAGCCCGAAGAAGACGTGGGCCGGTGCGTGGGGCGGCATCGCCGGCTCGGTGCTCGGCGTGCTCGTGCTCAAGCTGTTCTATCCCGAGCTCCTGAGCTGGCTCGACGTGTTCCTGATCGCGATCCCGGGCGGCATGCTCGGACAGATGGGCGATCTCGCGGAGTCGCTGATCAAGCGGTCCGTCGGCGTCAAGGACTCGGGCGCGCTGCTGCCGGGCCACGGCGGGATCCTCGACCGGATCGATGCCGTGCTGTTCATCGCGCCGTACGTCTACGCGTACCTGCGGTTCAAGCAGGCGCTCTGATCGGCCGGCTCGTCCGGGCGTGACGTCCGGGCGCGTCGCCCCGGCGGGTCCACCGAGACCCGCGAAGCGTCGGATCTGCGTCCGGGTAGCACCAGCGCGCGGCGCTAAGCCGTCGAGATCGCGTCCGGCATTCGCTGGCAAAGCGGCTGCAGAACAGCGCGGCCGTGATGACACGTTTCGACCGGACCTGGGAACCGCTGTTCGTGCTGATCGCGGCCGCGACCCTGTGGTTCGGGACGTTGTGACCGTTCCCAACAACAAGGAGAAGGCAGATGGCTCAAGGTAAGCGTCCCGGTGGTTTGACTGCGCTCGCGGTTCTCAACTTCGTCTTTGCCGGCCTCGGCATCATCGCGCTGCTCGCGGTGTTCGCGTTGCTCGGCGCCGCCGCGAAGGCGGGCGCGCTCGACGGTGCGAGCAGCGAGGTCGGCGTCAGCAAGGGCGTGATCTACGCGATGCTCGCGCTCGGCGTCGTCCGCATGGTGCTGCTGCTCGCGTCGGGCGTCGGCTACATCGGCCAGAAGCGGTTCGCCGGCCGCACGCTCGGCAACGTCTACGGTGTGCTCGCGATCGCGGACACAGTGATGAGCCTGACGCTGCTCAAGAGCGGCTTCGGCGTGACGACGATCATCGGTCTCATCTATCCTCTGCTGACGCTCGCGCTGATCAACACGACGTTCAAGAACGACCTCGTGAACTGATTGGCCGAACCTCTCGTCTTGGAAGTCGCGCGTTCAAGTTTTCGCGCGGCTTCCACGAGCTGCGTGTTAGGTTCGCGCGCGTCTTCACGGGGAGGATGCGATGCGAACGATCATCTGGTTGCTCGGACTGTGCGCGGCCTGTGGACCTTCGACGCGATCGCACGGCGACACCGACGGTGGCGGCGGTAGCGGCGTCGACGGCCCGATCCAACCGACCGCGGATGCTGGCCCTGGCTGCCAGAAGATCGACGTCCTGTTCGTGATCGACAACTCCGGCTCGATGGGCCAGGAGCAGGCGAACCTGACGGCAAACTTCCCGGGGTTCATCAACGTGCTGAACGCGTCCGGCCTCGACTACCGCGTCGCGGTGACGACGACCGGCCGCGATTACAGCTACCAGATCCAGACGCCGCTCGGTCCGATCACCGAGAGCGTCGACGGCGATGGCGACAACGGCACGATGCTGATGTCGGCCCAGTGCAACATGACGAAGCGCTGGATCGAGAAGACCGACGCCGATGTCACGGGCACGTTCTCGTGCATCGCGAACGTCGGCACGAGCGGCCCGTCCGACGAGATGCCGCTCGCGGCGATGCGCGACGCGTTCGAGGACCGGATGATGGACGGCACGAACACGGGCTTCCATCGTCCGGACGCGCTGCTCGGCGTCGTGTTCCTGACCGACGAGGAAGACTGCTCGTACGAGCAATCGGTGTCGCTCGGCTTTGGCCAGTCGCTGTGCGAGAGCGGCATGGAGCCGGTCACGAACTACGTGCAGTTCCTCGACAGCTACACCGGCAATCACTCGCGGTGGGCGGTCGCCGCGATCGCGGGCCCGGGTCCGGGCACGTGCTCGTCGAGCTTCGGGAGTGCGGACGAGGCGACCCGGCTCAAGGACCTCGTGACGCAGACCGGCGCGAACGCGACGATGGCCTCGATCTGCGATGGCGATCTGTCGATCGGCCTGATGCAGGCGCTCGCCGTGTTCCAGTCGGCCTGCGGCGACATCATCCTGTAGCCCTGCCGTTGCCCCTGCCCCTGCGCTTGCCCGTCTGAGCGGGAGACGTGTCCGGGACGGCCGTGTCCGGCGTGTCCGGGACGGCCGTGTCCGGCGTGTCCGGCGAAGATCGCGCGGTTAGCAGACGGGCACCGGCAGGGGCAGGGGCAGCGGCAAGCGGATCACGCGCGGTTCACGGGCGCGGCACGGCGGGCTCACGCCACCGGTTGCCATCGTTTGCGGCATGCAACGAATCGCCGTCCTGCTCGCGCTCGTCCTCGGCTCGCAAGGCTGCTTCTCGCACGCGCACCAGACGCGTCCGATCACGAACCGGGAGCTCGCGAATGGCCTGATCTGGACCGGCGTCGTGGTCAGCGGCCTGGTGCTCGGCGGGCTCGCGGTCAGCGGCAACCTCGACTCGACGACGCATCGCGAGCCGCCCCCGCCGACGACGTCGCCGATGCCCGGCCAGCCCTGGTAGCTACGCGGCGATCTGCGCGAGGTAGCTGCGCGCGTGCGCGGCCCAGTCGCTCGCGCCGTCGAGCTCGAGGTAGCGCTCGAGGTGGTGCTTCGCCTGCGCGGTGCCACCGAGCGTCGCGAGCATGAGCCCGAGGTTGTAGTGCGCGTCGGCGAACTCGGGCGCGGCGGCGCACACGCGGCGCAGCTCGGAGATCGCGAGCTCGGTCTCGCCGAGGTCCTCGAGCAGGTTCGCGAGATTGTAGCGAGCCTCGGGCTGCGCGGGATCGCAGTCGAGCGCGCGCTCGTAGTAGCGACGCGCCTCCTCGAGCTCGCCCTGGCGATAGACCAGGTTGCCGAGGTTCGTCAGCGCGGCGGCCATGTTCGGCTCGAGATCGATCGCCTGGCGAAACAGGTGCTCCGCGGTCTCGGAGTCGCCGCGATCCTCGGCGGTGCACGCCTCGATGAAGTAGCGGTACGCGGTCGTGCCGCAGTTCGCCTCGGTCTTGTTGTCCTCGACCGGGCTCGGCGCACCATCGGACATCGGCCGTGCTTCGGGCGGCGACACGCGCGGCATCGCGAGCACCTGCGAGACGTGCTCGCCGAAGCTCGGCAGGTTGAACGCCATCACGACCTGGCCGCCGATCGGCTGGAACGCGACGTCGTCGGCGAGCGCGACGATCGTCTCGCCATCACAGCACACGCGCAGCTTCGTGGTCGGGTGCGCGTCGTCGGGCAGCGCCTTCTTGAGCGCCTCGATGTTCTTGCGCACCTTCTGCAGCGGCATCCCGGTCGCCGTCAGATCCTTCGCGGCCTTCACCGCGACCAGATCACAGAACGTGTAATAGAACCGGCCGCCCTTGCGCACGGTCGGACCGACGAACCCGGTCTGCATCCAGTAGCGAAGGCGCGACTCCTGGATCGCGAGGATGCGGGACACATCACGAACGCTGTAGAGCTCGATCATGCATGACTCCTGCGCTGGGCTTCGACATCGAGGCTCAGGTGGAGCTCCGTGCCGCGAGCACGACTCTCCACGTCGACAAGCGGGGTCCCGAGATCGCAGCCGGCGATCTTGCGGGCTTCGGCGATCGCGATCCGGCGCGCGTGCTCGCGGCAGCGCTCGTCGCTCGCGTACAGCACGGCGACGCGCTGGGCGGTCGACGCGTCGGTCGGATCGCTGATCCGGTCTCGCGCACGCGTCAGATCCACGGTCAGCATCGTCGAGCCGGTGTAGACCTCGCCGACGAGCTCGCCCTCGGTGAGCACGCGCGCGGCGTCGTGGATCAGCTCGACCGCGACCGGCGCGAGCCGCACCGTCACCTCGCGCTCGAACAGCGACACCCGACGCGCGATCGCCATCGGCTTGCGCGGGGGTCTCTCGATGGGGCGCTTGAGGACGCGACGACGCGCAGCCATACCGAAACGCTAACGAAACCGGACCAGGTGGCCAAGTTTCCTACATGTGGGACTCGCCAGGTCCGCGCAGGGACTCGGCACGCCGCGCGCATCAAGGACTCGCGTGCGCGTCCGGACGCGGCTTCCGACCTGGTTTCTTGCAGCCCTCGTGTTCGGGGCCGGGTTCATGTTCGCGCCGTTCATCCCGTGGATGTGCATGGCCCTGTGGCTCGGGATGTACGCGCGGCGAATTCACGAGCCATTGACACGGCGGCTCGGTGGGCGCGCGAGCCTCAGCGCCACGATCACGGTCAGCCTGCTGCTGGTCGTCGTGCTGCCGGTCGCGGCGATCCTGACGTCGATCGTGTTCGACGCGATCGCGCTCGTCGAGCGGCTGGTCGAGTCCGAGGAGGCGAAGGCCGTGCTGGTCAAGCTCGCGCAACGCAACGGCGAGCCCAAGCCGGAGCTGCCGGATGCGCACGAGGCCGCCGCGACGACGTCGAGCATGGTCGACCTGCTTGTCGCGCAAGGCGATCGTGCATGGGGCGTCGCGCGCAGCCTCGCCGGGATGGCCGCGCGGCTCGTGATCGGCCTGCTGATCATGGTCACCGGCATGTACAGCGTGCTCGTCGAGGGCAACCGCTGGTACATCTGGCTCGAGCGCCACACGCCGCTGCAGCCCGAGCACTTCCGCCGGTTCGGCGAGGCGTTCATGGAGACGGGCCGCGGCATGTGGTGGGGCGTCGTCGGTGCCGGCGCGCTGCAGGCGATCGTCGCGACGATCGCGTACGTCGCGATCGGCGTCCCGTCGGCGCTCGCGCTCGGCCTGCTGACCCTGCTGTTCTCGGTGATTCCCGCGATCGGGACCGCGATCGTCTGGGTGCCGGTCGCGGCCGGGCTCGCGCTCACCGGTCGGCCGGTCGCCGCGGTGACGCTCGCGGTGATCGGCATCGCCGTGGTCGGCACGATCGACAACGTCGCGCGGCCGTGGCTCGCGCATCGCGGTCAGCTGCAGCTGCCGACGTGGGTCGTGTTGATCGCGATGTTCGGTGGCGTCGAGCTGCTCGGTGGCTGGGGGCTTGTCATGGGTCCCCTGCTCGTTCGGCTAGCCAAGGAAGCTCTCGTGATTTCTCGTGAAGCGCGCGATCCGGCAACTGCTGGTCCACCCGTGGAATCCTCGCACGCGTCGTGATACGTCCTTGATGGACCCGTGACGCTCGACGTGAAGCGATATCCGATCCTCGTCGTCGACGACGAGCAGGACAACCTCGACGCGTTCCGGTTCAACTTCCGCAAGACGTTCGACATCCTGACCGCGAGCGGCGGCGCCGAGGCGCTGCAGATCCTGGCGGACAAGGAGGTCGCGGTGGTCGTCACCGATCAGCGGATGCCGAAGATGACCGGCGTCGAGCTGCTCCGCGAGGTCCGCGAGCGTCAGCCGGACGCGGTCGGCATCATCCTCACGGCGTTCACCGACGTCGACGTGCTGATCGAGGCGATCAACCTCGGGCAGGTGTATCGCTACATCACGAAGCCGTGGGACGCGAAGGAAGTCCGCGGCGTGCTGCAGTACGCGATCGAGCGCTTCCACCTCCAGCGCGAGAACAAGCGGCTCGTCGCGCAGCTCGCCGAGTACACCGGCTACCTGAACCAGCAGATCCACGGCGAGTTCGACTTCGGCAACATCATCGGTGACAGCGCCGCGCTCAAGGAGGTGCTGTCGAAGGTCGAGCAGGTCGCGCCGACGGCATCGACGGTGCTGCTGCGCGGCGAGACCGGCACCGGCAAGGAGCTCGTCGCGCACGCGATCCACATCAACTCGCCTCGCGAGGAGAAACCGTTCGTGCGCGTCAACTGCGCCGCGCTCGCACCCGGCATCCTCGAGAGCGAGCTGTTCGGTCACGAGAAGGGCAGCTTCACCGGGGCGATGGCGCGCCGACCCGGCCGCTTCGAGCTCGCCGACGGCGGTACGCTGTTCCTCGACGAGGTCGGCGATCTGCCGATGGAAGTCCAGATCAAGCTGCTGCGCACGCTGCAGGAGCGCGAGTTCGAGCGCGTCGGCGGTCACGAGACGATCAAGGTCGACGTTCGCCTCGTCAGCGCGACGAACCGCAACCTCGAGAAGATGATCGAGGACGGCGAGTTCCGCGAGGACCTCTACTACCGGCTCAACGTGTTCCCGATCAACCTGCCGCCGCTGCGCGATCGGCTCGAGGATCTGCCGGTGCTCGTGCAGCACTTCGTCGCGAAGTTCGCGCGCCAGATGGGCGTCCAGCCGCAGGCGCCGTCGTCGGACGCGCTCGCGAAGCTGCGCGAGTACAACTGGCCGGGCAACGTCCGCGAGCTCGAGAACATCATCGAGCGCGCGATGATCCTCGCGAAGGGCTCCCCGCTCGGCGCGACCCACCTCGACTTCGGTCGCCGCGCCGCCCAGCCCGCGCTGTCACCGCAGGCGACCGCCAGTACCGGTCCGATCCAGGCGGTCGCGCCCGCACCCGCTGCTGCCGGCGACGACGGCAAGAGCCTCGCCGAGCGCCTGCTCGACAGCGAGCGCAAGGAGATCGTCGCCGCCGTCGAGAAGTCGCGCGGCAACATCGCGAGCGCCGCGCGCACGCTCGGCATCAACCGCTCGACGCTGTACTACCGCCTGCGCAAGCACGGCCTCGAGCACCTGCTGCCGACGAAGGTCCAGGTCGGCGGCGACGACACCGAAGCCTGATCAGGGCTCCGGCAGCTCGACGGTGATCCCGAGCTTGCGCGCGAGCTCGAGCTCGAGCTCGACCGACACGACGCGATCGATCACGTTCGCCGCGCCGAGGTCGCCCCGCGGGTTTACGTCGCGCGCAGGACTTGCGACCATCGTCGGATGGGGAAGCTGTACCCCTGCGCGATGGTGATCGCGTGGGGCTTGTGGGTTGGATCGTGGGTCGGGTGCACCACCGACCGAGCGCCGGACGTCGTGCGTCCGCAGAACCAGACGTGCCTCGCACCTGCGCGACCCGCGACGCCGATCAGCATCGAGCGCGCGTTCGTCGGGCTCGCGTTCGACCGTCCGATCCAGATCGCCGCGACGCCCGATGGGCGGTGGTGGTTCGTGATCGAGCGCGAGGGCAAGATCTGGCGGTTCGCGAACGATCCGGACGCGACCGAGGCCGAGCTCGTGCTCGATCTGTCCGCGGTCGTCGAGAGCACCGGCGACGGCGACGGGCTGCTCGCGTTCGCGCTCCACCCGCGATTCGCCGAGACCGGCGAGCTGTTCGTGTCGTACACCGCCGCGAGCCCGATCGCCGCGCGCGAGTCGCGGGTCTCGCGGTTTCGCTCGCTCGACGGTGGCGCGACGTTCGGCGACGAGGACATCCTGCTCGCGCTCGATCAGGTCGGCGACGTCCACGTCAATGCCGGCATGACGTTCGGCACCGACGGCATGCTGTACATCGGCTTCGGCGACGGCGGGATCTTCGAGGGGCAGAACGCGCAGGATCTGTCGAACCTGCGCGGCGGTGTGCTGCGGATCGACGTCGACACGACCACCGGGCGGCTGCCGTACGGCATCCCGTCGGACAATCCGTTCCGGACGTCGAGCTCCGCAGCACCCGAGCTGTGGGCGAGCGGCCTGCGCAATCCATGGCGGATCACCGTCGACCGCGCGACCGGCGAGCTGTGGGCGGGCGATGTCGGGCTCGGCCTGTGGGAGGAGATCGATCGCGTCGAGCGCGGCGGCAACTACGGCTGGCCGCTGTTCGAGGGCGCGCAGTGCACGAACATCGGCAGCTGCGACGATGCCGGGTTCGCCGCGCCGATGATCGCGGTCTCGCACGACGAGGCGAGCTCGATCACCGCGGGCCTCGTGTACCGCGGCACCGAGATCCCCGACCTCGCCGGCCAGCTCGTGTTCGGCGACTTCGTCACGGGCTATCTCTGGGCGTTCGATCCGAGCGCGCCCGACGCCGGCAAGCGCGTGCTCGCCGCGGACGGCCACGCGATCGTGTCGTTCGCCGAGGATGCCGCGGGCGAGCTGTACCTCGTCGACTATCAGGACGGCACGCTGTGGCGGTTGACCGCGAGCCGCGCGGGGCCGGATGCACCGCTCGACGTGCCAGCGACGCTCGCCGAGACCGGCTGCTTCGACGAGACCGGTGCGCCGGCGCCCGGGCTGATCCCGTACGACATCAACTGGCCGTTCTGGTCCGGTGACGTCACGAAGCGACGCTGGCTCGCGATCCCCGACGGTACGACGATCGATGTCGACAGCGACGGCGAGCTCGTGTTTCCGATCGGCAGCGTGCTCGTCAAGGAGTTCGCGATCGCGCCCGGCCTCCGGATCGAGACCCGGCTGCTCGTCCGTCACGAGGATGGTGACTGGGCCGGCTACACGTACGTGTGGGACGGCTACCAGGACGTCGCGCGCCTGCTGCCGAGCACCGCGACGACCGTGGTCCAGTGGGACGCCGACCACGCGTGGGCGTATCCGCGCCGCACCGAGTGCATGCGCTGCCACACGCGCGCGGCCGGACGGACGATCGGCCCGCACCTCGCGCAGCTCGATCGTGAGGTCGCGATCCCGGCGGCAGGCGCGACGAACCAGCTCGCGTACTTCGCGCGCATGGGCCTGTTCAGCGAGCCGCTGCCCGCCGAGCGCGTACCGTTGCCGGACGTCGCCGACGAGACCGCATCGCTCGAAGCGCGTGCGCGCGCGTGGCTGCACGCGAACTGCGCGTACTGCCATCGCCCGGGCTTCAGCGCGGTCGCGAACATGGATCTGCGGTTCGGCACGCCGCTCGAGGAGACGCAGCTGTGCAACGTGCCGCCGACGCGCGGCGACCTCGGGATCACCGACGCGCGACGACTCGTACCGGGCGATCCCGCGCGCTCGATCGTGATGTCGCGGATCACGCGGCGCGATGGCTACGCGATGCCACCGTCGGCGTACGCGCCCGACGCGGCCGGCCTGCGGCTCGTCGAGGCATGGATCGAGTCGCTCGAGCGGTGCCCCGACGATGTCGACGAGCCCGCCGATCCGGGCGGCGTCGCGTCGCAGCACTGACGCGCGTGCCGCGCATCGCGCGATGCGCTCGGGTACAGTGGCGGCGTGCGGCTGCTCTTCATCCTCGATCCGCTCGACAAGCTCTCGCTCGCCGGCGACACGTCCTACGCGCTGATGCTCGAGGCCGCCGCGCGCGGTCACGAGGTGTGGACGTGCCAGCTCGAGCAGCTCGGGCTCGTCGGCGACGACGCGGTGTGCGACGCCGTGCCGACGACGGTGCGCGATGCCGCGACGCCGCGCGACGCGTTCGCGACCGGCGCGTCGGTGTTCCAGCGGCTCGCCGCGTTCGATGTCGTGCTGATGCGCAAAGATCCGCCGGTCGACGTCAACTACCTGCACGCGACCTGGATCCTCGACCACGCGCGCGGCAAGACCGTGCTCGTCAACGATCCGCGTGGTCTGCGCGAGCTCAACGAGCACCTCGCCGTGCTGCAGTTCCCGCACCTCACGCCGCCGACGATCGTCACGCGCTCGGCGGACCAGCTGCGCGCGTTCCAGCGCGAGCAGGGTGGGGCGATCGTCGTCAAGCCGGTCGACGGCTACGGCGGGCTCGGCATCTTCGTGGTGCGCGACGGCGATCCGAACGCGTCGTCGATCATCGAGACCTCGACCGGTGCCGGCACGCGGTGGACGCTCGCGCAGCGCTACCTGCCCGACGCGGTCAACGGCGACAAGCGCATCATCTTGATCGACGGCCAACCGGTCGGCGCGGTGCTGCGCGTCCCGGCGAGCGCCGAGGCGCGCGGCAACCTGCACGTCGGCGGCACCGCGGTCAAGACGACGCTCGACGACCGCGACCGCGAGATCATCGCGCAGGTCGCACCGTGGCTGCGCGATCACGGCCAGATCCTCGTCGGGCTCGACGTGATCGGCGGCTATCTGACCGAGATCAACATCACGTCGCCGACCGGCGTCCGCCACGCGTCGCGGCTCGACGGCAAGAACGTCGCGACGCCGATCCTCGAGTGCTTCGAGCGCATGGCGCGCGTCAAGATCGCGTGATCCGATCCGGCGTGTCGCGCGTAGGAGGGGCGCCATGAGATGGCTCGCGGTCCTGCTCGCACTCGCCGGATGTCGCCCGGATCCGGCGATGACCGTGCCGAGGAGCGCGCACGGCGTCGCGATCGGGACGGTGACCTTGCAGTGGTCGAACGTCCACGCGGTGCTCGGCGAGCACGTGCTGATCGTCGACAGCGGCGCGCGCGGCGACTTCCACGAGCTGACGACCGGGCTGCGCACGCTCGGCGTCCGGCTCGCCGACGTGAAGTGCGCCGTGATCACGCACGGCCACGCGGATCACGCGGGCACCGCGCGCGCGATGCAGCTCGCCGGCATCACGATCATCGCGGGCGCTGCGGACCTCGACCGCACGACGCGCGGCTTCCACGGGCCGCATCATCCGACCGGGATCTTCTCGTGGCTGCTGAAGTTCTTCCTGCCCGAGCACTACACGCCGTTCACCGCCGACGTCCAGGTCACCGCCGAGATGGGCCGCTATGACCTGCGCCCGGTGTGCGGCATCGACGGCGAGGTGATCGCGATGCCCGGTCACACCGCGGGCTCGCTCGTCGTGGTCGTCGGTGGCGGCAAGGTCGCGCTCGTCGGCGATCTGTTCCGCGGCGGCCAGCTCGCCGGGATGATCCACAAGCACGAGCCGATGGTGCACTTCTACCAGGACGATCGCCGGCAAGCGCACGCGCAGATCCGGGCGCTGCTCGCGCGCGGCGTCGAGACGTTCGTGCTTGGCCACGGCGGGCCGGCGTCGCGCGCCGATGTCGAGCGCGTGTTCGGCGACGGCGAGAAGTGATCCGCTAGCGGGCCGGCGCGCAGCGGATCGTACCGGCGTCGTCGACGCACGCATCGGCGAAGCCGTCCCCGTCGAGATCGCCGAGCCACAGCGCGGCGGGTCGATCAGCGCCGGCAGGCAGCGTCGCGAATGTCGCGAACGGACCGAAGCCGTGGCCCTGGCTCCGGGCACACACGATCGCCCTGTCGTGCAGCGTGCACAGATCGCCGCGACCATCGGCATCGATGTCCGCGAGCGCGCCGGTGTCGGCGTTCGGTGGCGCCATGTCGATCACGCCATTCTGCGAGAACCGCCACGGCACGCCGTCCATCGTCAGCGGCCGCTGGAAGTCGAGGCCGCACGCCGCGCCGTCCGAGGTCGCGGTGCACCAGTCGGCGCGACGATCGCCGTCGAGATCGCCGGGCCACAGCGGCAGGCTGCGATCCGGCCAGGCGGAGCGCACGACCGGTAGCTCGGCGAGATCGTGGCCGGCGCAGACGACGCCCTCGCCCGCGAGCCCGCAGATCTCGGCGACGCCGTTGTCGTCGGCATCGACCGCGGCGAGCGAGCGATCGCTCTCGTCGGCGAGCCCGATCCGCGCGAACGCCTGCGTCCACCGCTCGGCGCTGAAGTTACGCGCGGCGGTCGCGCACAGGATGCCGCCGGCGTCGCGGCCGCACGCGTCGAGCAGGCCGTCGCCGTCGACGTCGCCGATCACGAGGCTCTCGGGCTCGACCGCGAGCGACGTGATCGTCGTGGTCGCGGCGAACCCGCCGGCGCCATCACCCTTCGCGCACTCGAGCCGGCCGCCCTCGACCGCGCACAGATCGGCACGGCGATCGCCGTCGATGTCCGCGAGCCGGACCGCGCGGCCCGTGCTCGTGAGCCCGGCGGGACGCGCGGTCGCGGTCATCGTCGGCGCGAGCGTCCACACCGGTGCGCCATCGGCGCCGCAGCGGCCGAGCCGCGGCCGGTTGTTGTCGTCGACGACGAGGCACTGCAGCGCGCTGCCCTCGGTCATCACCGGCGGCACGCCGGACCACACGTGGCCCTCGTCGTCGAGGAACCACCGCCGCGCGCCGATCGGATCGCACACCGGATCCGCGAACAGATCGCCGGTCGCGAGCGCGGTGATGCAGCGTTGCGTCCCGGCGCCGCCGACGCGCAGCGTGCCGTCGAGCGCGAGCTCCCAGCGCTCGGAGGCATCGCAAGCGCCGAGCTCGACCGCGCCACCGTCGGTCGTGACCGCGCAGCTGTCGCCGAGCCGGAGCACGCCGCCGGCGGTCCGTCGCATCGCGACCGCGTAGCGCCGCCGCAGCTTCTCGGCGCGATCGTCGAGCCCGTCGACGATCGGGCAGCTCTCCTCGCCGCAGGTCGCGCAGCCGGTGACGCACGCGTCGTAGAAGCCGAGGATCCGCGCCGAGCGCTGGTACAGCGGCTCGATCAGGTTCGGCGTCTCGAGCGCGATCGTGTCGCCGCGGAACGAGAGCAGCTCGGGGTTACTCGCGGAGCCCGCGATCGCGGTCAGCGCGAGCGCGCCGGTGATCACGTGATCGGAGTGATCGCGGCCGTGCGTGCCCGCGACCTCGAGCGTACGCACCGAGTGCGGCTGCGTCTGATCGAGCAGCGTCGCGACCGCGTGGATCAGCTGCGAGCGCTGATACGTCGAGCGCAGAAAGCTCGTCGTCTCGATCTCGTCGATCTCGCCGCTCCACAGCCGGCGCAGGCTCGTCGCGGTCGTGCCGTCGAAGTCGGCCTGCGGGAAGCCGAGGAAGATCAGCGACAGGTGCGCGTCCGCGTTGCGGCAGTGCTCGGCGGGGTGGCCGGTGATCTCGAACCAGCCACACACCCAGCGATCCGAGCCGGTGAGCTTCGAGTACGCGGCCATCAGGCCGACGTGGCGCTGGTCGGCATCGACGGTGCCGTCGGCGACATAGATGTTCGTGACGCCGCCGAGCCGCGTGCGCTCGAGCAGGTCCGGCTGCATGAAGACGAGATCGTCCTCGGTGTGCGCGAGGATCGTGACGTCGCGTGCGTGCACGATCTCCGGCGCGACCGGAATCGTGTTGTCCCCACAGCCGACCGCTGTGGCAAGGAACAGCCACAGATAACGCACGAGCGCAGTCTTGCACGGCCAGGCCCGTCGGGATCAAGCAACGCGTTTGCGACTTGCAAGCTGGGCCACACCGCCCGCCGCCCCGACCACGAGGTGCGCCAGCCACAGCCCGAGCGACGCCGCGAGCGCGAGCGGTTTCGGCATTCCGAACAGAGTCCCGCACAGTTGCACGTAGACCGCCTCGCGCGCTCCCGCCCCGCCGACGGTGATCGGCAGAAACGTCGTCGCCGCGGCCAGTGGTACGACCAGTAGCGAGGCCCCGAAGCCGATCGGCCCGAGCGCGGCCAGCAGCACCCAGCCGGCAAGCGCGATGAACAGCTGGGTGCCGAGCGACAGCCCGATCGACGCGACGAACGCGCCGCGATCGTGCAGCGCCGGCAGCTTCTCGGCGATCCGGGCGGCAGGACCTGGCAAGAACCTCGCGAGCTTGCGGCCGATCGGGATCAGCGCGACGAGCGCGAACGACCCGGCGCCGCCGACGAGCGTCCACCACCAGAGCATTCCCGAGTCGATCTCGCCGCCGGTGACCGCGAGCCCGATCGCGAGCAGCGCGAACAGCGCGAACAGCCCGAGCGCGCGCTCGACGAGCACGACGGCGAGCGCCCCGGTCGCACCCTCGTCGGCGAACGCGTCCCGCGTCACGACGCCGCGCCCGACGTCGCCGGCGACCGCGCCGGGTAGGTAGTTGTTGTAGAAGAACGCGACGAAGTACAGGTACACGAGCCGCGCGAGCCGCGGGATCTTCGTCGCGCCGTACGCGCGCATCACGAAGTGCCAGCGCAGCGCGCCGACGACGACGTTGATCGCGACGAGCACCGCCGCGACCGCGAACGTCGCGACCGAGATCCGGCCCACCGCGGCGGTCGCCTCGTCGAGATCGACCAGGGTCGCGATGTACGCGAGGCCGGCGAGCGTGCCGACGACGCGCAAGACGACTCCCAGCCAGCGGGGCATCGGCGCAGCATCCGGGACGCGCGGCCGATTCGCAAGTCAGCGTGGCGTCGCGCACGCCAGTTACAGGAGAACTCGCCCCGTCTTGTGGTACATGCACTGAACTTTCGGCGTGCGCTGTATCCGATGAAGCTGGCGATCAACCTCCTGCTCTCGTTCGCGATGCTCGCGCTCTGCCTCTGGCTCGTGTGGCCCGATGCCGGCGACCGCGCGCAGATGGAGCTCGCGATCGAGTCGCTGCGGTGGGCGGACTTCGCGCCGTACCTCGCCGCGTACACCGGCCTGATGGTCGTCTCGCACCTCTGCCGGTCGCTGCGCTGGAACTACTTGCTCGCGCCGCTCGGCATCCGCGTGCCCGCCGGCCCGCTGCTCGCGATCTCGAGCGTCGGGTTCATGGCGATCCTCGCGCTGCCCGCGCGGCTCGGCGAGCTCGTGCGTCCCGGCCTGCTGCGCCGGCGCGGCATCTCGGCGTCCGCGGCGCTCGGCACCGTCGCGGTCGAGCGGATCATCGACGGCCTCATGATCTCGCTGTTCGTGTTCGGCGCGTTCTTCGCGCTGCGCGGCCCGACGGCGCCTCGCTGGATGATGCCGACCGCGTACCTCGCGCTCGGCGCGTTCGCCGCGTTCCTCGTGTTCCTCGTGTTCGCGCTGCGCAATCCCGAGGGCACGGTGCGGTTCTGCCTGCGCGTCTCGCTCGTCGAGCGCTTCGTCCCGCGGCTCGCGCGCGTGATCGAAGCGAAGATGCTCGAGATGATCCGCGGCTTCGCGGTGCTGAAGGACGTCGCGAACCTGACGAAGTTCGTGATCTGGACGGTCGTCTACTGGTCGGCGAACGGCATGGCCGTGTGGGTGCTCGCGCGCGCGTTCCACCTCGACCTGTCGCTCGTCGGCGGCTTCGCGGTGATGGGGCTCGTCGGCGTCGGCATCAGCCTGCCGAACTCGCCCGGCCTCGTCGGTCAGTACCAGTGGTTCACGCTGCTCGGGCTGTCGCTGTACCTCGGGCCGGCGGTGATGGGTGATGGCCCGCTGCACGGCGATTGCCTCGCGTACGCGATCACGCAGCACCTGATGCAGGTCGTGTGGTACGTCGGGATGGGCGCGCTCGGCCTCGCGTCGCCGTGGGTGTCATGGGATGACCTGCGCCACTCGCGCGACAAGGTCCCGGAGCCGGCGCCCGAGTCGTCCGCGTCATCGTGACAGCGGATCGGTTTCGTGCGATGGATGCGGCATGGTGAGGCCCTTGCGTGATGTCGATGACGCGCCGGCGACGGTGCCGCCCGATGACGTACAGACTCCGAGCGACGACGAGATCGAGCGCTGGGTGCTCGCGTACCTGCGCCACGCGCCGCTGTCGCTGACGCTGCGCGAGATCAACCGGCTGATCGCGGTCGAGGCGGTCGCCGGCGATCGCGGGCCGATCCTCGACGTCGGCTGCGGCGACGGCTTCTGGTGGACACTGCGCCGCGCGCCCGCGGGCGACGTCTACGGCATCGACATCTCGGCGACCGAGATCGCGCAGGCGAAGACCCGGATCCACGCGGCGCTCAGCGACGTCTCGCGCGAGCGGCCGTTCCCGGGGACGCAGTTCGAGCAGATCATCGGCAACTGCTCGCTCGAGCACGTGCCCGACATCGACGGCGCGCTGCTCAACCTGCGGCTCGCCGCCGCTCCGAAGGCGCGCCTGCTGATGTTCGTACCGACGCCGCGCTGGGCGTATCAGGGCCACCTGCAGTCGTGGCTGCTCGGCCGCGCGCCGCGCCTCGCGATGATGATGTCCGGTGCGCTCAACGGCTTCTTCCAGCACTGGCACCTCTACGACGAGAAGGTGTGGACGCGGCTGCTCGCGCAGAACGGCTGGAAGGTCCGCGCGACATACGGCCTCGGCTCGGCGCGCTCCGAGCTGATGTTCCGGCTGTTCATGCCGCCGGCGTTCGTCGAGTTCCTCGCGAAGAAGCTCACCGGCTTCTATCCGTCGAAGCTCGCCCGGTTCCTGCCGGACCGCGTGCTCGCGCCGGCCGCGCGCCTCGTGAAGTGGGCGGTCAGCGATCCGCTGGTCCCGGTCGATTCGCCGACGGCGTACGAGTACCTGATCGTCGCCGAGGCCGACGAGCTCCCCGCCCGGCGATCGTGACGCTACCCACCCGAATGTGTTAACGCCGCGTCGATGACCGAGTGGCTGCGCGCCGCAGGACTCCGGCTCGCGCGCAGCCCCGGCTGGCAGCTCGTCGTCGGCGGGGCGCTGCTCGCGCTGCTGTTCCCGTCGCGGGTCGCCGGCTCGCTCGGCCTCGTGTTCGCGTGCGGCGGCCTCGGCGTGGTCGTGATGCGCGCGTGGCCGCACCTGCCGGCCTATGTCCGGACGCCGTCTCCTCGGCTCGGACAGGCCTTCGTGATCGCGACGATCGTCGGGCTCGGGCTGTCGACGTTCTGGGACACGATCACGATCAGCCCGGACTGGCAGATGGGCGACTGGGGGCCGCAGCGCGCCGTGCTCGCGCGGGCGCTCGACGCGCTGCCCGGCTTCGATCTGCCGGTGTGGAACCACGCGGTCGGCACCGGCGACGCGCCGTTCGAGCTCTACCCGAAGCTCGCGTACCTCGTCACCGGCCACGTCGCGCTCGCGCTCGGGCTCGAGCACGATCTGCCGCTCGCGATGATGATCGTCGCGGTCGCGGTGCACGTCGCGATCGCGGTCGGCACCGCGCTGCTCGCGATGCGGATCGCGCCGAAGCCGATCGCGCTCGTCGTCGGGATCTGCGCGGTCGTCGACAGCGGTGCGGTCGCGCACGGCGGCACCGTCGGGCTGTTCCGCTGGGCGCTGCTGCACAGCGCGCTCGCGCTGGTGTTCGCGATCGTCGCCGGGCTCGGCGTGCTCGGAGCGCTGCGCCGGCCCCGGCTCCGGACGTCGATCGCGATCTGGCTCGGGACCGCGCTCGCGTGCGCGACCCATCCCGCGGGGCTGATCGCGGCGGCCGCGTGCATCGTCGCGCTCGCCGCGGTCGCGCTGCTCGCCGACGACGTCCCGCCGCGCCGCGCGCTCGCCGCGATCGTCCATATCCTGCTCGGCGTCGCGCTCGGCGCCGCGGTGTGGATGCCGCTCGCCGAGCGGATCCTCGAGTACGGCCAGCACTTCCCGAACGCGCTGCGCTCGCCGGAGCGGCTGCTCGAGGATCTGCTGCAGGCGCCGTCGCCGGTGACCGCGTTCGCGATGCTGTCGTACGCCGGCTATTTCGGGATCCTCGCCGGGCTGTGGTCGCGCCGCGCCGGCGTCGTGTTCGTCGCCGCGACGACGCTCGTGCTGCTGCTCGGGCTATGCGACGCGCCGTACCTCGCGCTCGATCTCGCGCCCGGCCAGACCGTCGCGCGGCTCGGGACCGAGCGCCTCGCGCAGCTCGCGCGGCCATTCCTCGGGGCGGCGAGCGCGTACGGCATCTGGATCTTCGTCGGCCACGCGATCGCGGCGTGGCGCGGTGCCGATCCGCGACGCCGCGTGATCGCCGCGGCGCTGATCGGGATCTTCGCGGCGTGCCTCGTGCGCACGCTGCCCGGCGTGTGGCGCTCGGTGTCGACGCGCGCGTACAACGAGACCCAGGTCCTCGCCGCCGATCCGCAGGGCCGCGCGCAGCTGACCGCGTGGGCCGCCGAGCAGGCGCGCGCGCTGCGTCCCGACGCGTGGAGCCGCGCGCTGTTCGAGACCGACACCCACGAGCACTTCCACCTCACCGCCGAGACCGGGCTGCCGTCGCTGCATGTCAGCTGGATGCCCGATCTGCTGCTGCGCGAGCGGATCGAGGACACCTCGCCCGAGAGCCTGCGCCGGTTCAACATCCGCTGGATCATCGCGGCCGATCGCTCGCCGTCGCTCGGCGATCCGGACTCCGAGATCACGCTCGGCAGCTTCCACATCCGCACGCTGCCCGAGTGGGACGGCAAGTTCGCGCGGATCGAGCGCGGCACCGGCGACGTCCGCGTCACGCGGCTCGACGACACCGCGGTCGAGATCGAGGTCACCGCGACTGCGCCCGTGCTCGTCGCGCTCGGCACCGGCTACTACCCGCGGTGGCGCGCGCATCACGCGACCGGCGCCGAGGAGCGCGTCTACGCGATGCGCGGCACGCCGGACAGTCACCTCCACGTCGTGTCCGCATGGGTCGCGCCCGGCAAGACGATCTTCACCGTCGACGGCGCGCTGCCCTCCGACGGCAAGGGGCGCTGGCTCTCGATGCTCGCGCTCGTGCTCGGCATCGCGGGCTGCATCGCGTGGCGCAGGCCGCGGTGGCTCGTCCGGATCCTGCGCCAGCTCGCGATCGTGCGCCGTCGGTTGCCGGCCGCGCGCGTCGCACGCTACGCCGCGCCGGCGATCCTCGTCGTGCTGCTCGGCCGCGGCTGCGTCGATTGTGGCCGTCCGACCCGCGCGCTCGAGCTCGGCACCGGGCTCGTCGGCAACGCGACCGTCGAGGCGCGCGCCGGCGAGGACGGCGCGTGGCAGCGCTGCGACTACCACCGGATCTCCGCCGTGTATCTGTGCGACGGCCTGCTCGTCGCCTACGACGGCATGACGAGCCTGCTCAACGACGCCCCGCCGAGCTGGGCGTTCAACACGCCGGGCGTGCTCGCGTCGGCCGACCTGCCGGGCGTCGAGATGCGCGTGCGCTGGCACGAGAAGCTGTCGGGGACGTACTGGATGGCGAGCAACGGCGAGGCGGTCACGCTCGACGTCTCCGGCGAGCAGACGCGCGTCCTCGACCGCGCGATCGTCCGCTACGCCGACGAGGGCGAGCGCACGATCACGCTGCGCGCGCCGGTCCCGATGAGCCAGTGGGCGATGACGTTCGTCCACGAGAGCACGCTCGTGCCGCCGCGCCCGGAGCTCGTCGAGCCGCCGCCCGAGGCGCCGCCGGAGATCACCGGGATCCGATGACGATCCGCGAGCGCATCACGTCGATCCGGCCCGCCGTGATCCTGCTGATCGGCTGGTCCGTGTTCGCGATCTACGCGTTTCCCGGCCTGCTGACCGCGGACTCGTTCGCGCAGCTCGACGACGCGCGCAGCGGCGTGTTTCGCGACATCAACCCGCCGCTGATGGCCGCGCTGTGGTGGGCGATCGACAAGGTGATCGCGGGGCCGTTCCCGATGCTCGTGCTGCAGAGCGTGACGCTCGTCGCCGGCGTCCACCTGATCGCGCGGCGGTTCGTGCGCGAGCGTGCCGCCGCGATCTGCGCGGTTGCCGTCCTGCTCGCGCCGCCGGTGCTCGCGGTCGAATCCGTGATCTGGACCCACAGCCTGTTCGCCGGCCTCGCCCTGCTCGGCACCGGCCTCGTGATCGATCCGCGGCCGCGCGTCCGCAACGCCGGCATCGCGGTGCTCGCGCTCGCCGGCGGATTGCGCGACAGCGCACCGGTCGCGACGCTGCCGCTCGTCGTGCTCGTCGTCGGCGACCAGCTCGGCTGGGAGGCGTGGCGGCGCTACGGCATCGCGTTCGCGATCTGGCTCGGCTGCACGCTCGCAGTGTGCGGCGCGAACGCCGCGCTCGTCGACGAGCACTGGCCGTCGCTGCTGCCCGCCGTCGATGTCGCCGGCACGCTCGCGAAGGCGGACGACCTCGATCCCGCACACGTCCGCGACCTGCTCGACAATGCCGACCTCGTCGAGCGCGACCCGCAGGCCTACGCGCGCGCGCACTACGAGGCGGCGAGTGGCTGGGGCCTCGCGCTGTTCGCGCTGCGCGCGCCGATGTCCGACGCCCAGGCGCGCACGCTCGTCCACGCGCGCCGCACGCTGATCCGCGAGCAGCCCGGCGCCTACCTGCGCCATCGCCTCGACACCTACGCCGTCGTGCTCGGCCTCTCCGGCGACGCGTGGTCGAAGAAGCTCGTCGTCACGCATGACTACCAGGAGCCGCAGCTGCTCGCGAAGGCGAACGTGCCGCGCGGCTACACGAAGCTGCAGGGCTGGATCGGCGAAGCGCTCGACATGCTCGCGAAGACGCCGCTGTTCCGGCCGTGGCTGTACGTGCTGCTCGCGATCGCGCTGGTCGTCGCGTTCCGGCGCGATGCCGTGCTGCGCGGTCTGCTCGCGAGCGGGCTCGCGCTCGAGCTGTCGCTCGTCTACAACGCCGGCGCGCCGGATTTTCGCGAGTCGCACTGGCTCGCGACGACCGCACTCGTCGCCGCGGCGATCGCGATCGCGAGACGGTTCTCCCGTCGCTGACAGCGACCGCGGTGCTACCCTGCAGGCGTGAGGCGTTTCGCGGCGGTCCTGCTCGTGTGCGTGGCGTGCGACTCGCCCCCCGTCGTCGAGACGTTTCGCAGCGGTGAGCGCCTGAAGCTGCAGTTGTGGGAATCTGACGGTCTCCGGATCCCTCTGTTCCAGGCGAAGGTGCCGCAGCTGTTCGACGAAACCAGGCAGGAGAGCTGCTCGCCCGTCGGTTACCAGAACGCTGCGACGATCCAGTGCTTGCCGGATGCGCACACCCGCGCCGTGTACACCGATGCCGCGTGCACGCAACCGGCGGCGATTCGCCCGGCTGCCACGGTTGCTTGCGATCCGTGTTACGCGATCACCTTGGATCCGTCGCATCCGGTGCTTCGCCTCACGGGGCCGAGCACGGCGACTCAGTATTACGAGCGGCTGACGACGGCGACGGGGACGGAGTGCATCGGTCCGAAGACCGGTCGGCTCGACGATGTCGTGGTGCTGGCTGCGGACGAATTTGCTGCGCTTCAGCAAACCGAGCCATCGGGTGACGGGCCGGTGCTGTGGAGCTACTTCGAGTCCGCCGACGGGCTCCACCTGGTCTGGCCATTCGCGTTCGAGCCCACGACGCTACGTCCGTGTGACTGGCTGCTCGAGGATGACGGGACCGCAGCCTGCTGGGATGGCGGCACGCAACAGATGTACGCAACGGCGACGGCAACGACGTCTCGCGAACGGCTGCGACCCTATCGCAGCGACGACGAGCTGTTGCCGTTTCTGATCTACGACGCATCGCTCGCAAGTGAATGCGTCTTCCGTCACGCCTCTGACGGTTCCTGGCGCTGTATCGAGCAGATGGCTGGATTCCGGCCGGCGTTTGCGGACCCGCAATGCACGATCCCGAACCAGGTGATCGTCACGGCGCTCAACGGACTGTCACTGATTCCGCGAGGGTGGTCGCAAGATGGACACGTGTGGACCACACAACCGACGGGCCCGGCGTATGACAACTTCTCGGGCCCGTGCGTCGAGATCCTGTTCCCGGGCGACACGCCGACCGGATACCTGAGCCCGAACAGCGATGTGACCGACGATTACGTCGGCGTCACCGTCGAGATCGATCACTAGGCCCTCGACGCCGCGGTGGCGGAGCCGCATCGTTCGTTGATACGCTCGTGGCATGTGGCGTGTGTGGGCGATCGTGCTGGCTCTCGCGGCGTGTGATTCGTCGGTTCGCGAGACGTTTCGCAGCGGCGAGCGCCTGAAGCTGCAGCTGTGGGAGCACGATGGTCGTCGCATCCCGGTGTCCGGGAACGGGTTGCTCCCGTTGTTCGACGAAGCTCGTCAGGAGGCGTGCTCGCCAGCGGGTTATCTGGACGATCCGACGATTCAGTGTCTACCGGAAGCGCATACGCGCGGTGTGTACCGCGATGCCGCTTGCACGCAACACGCGGCGCTTCGCCCACACCCGGCGCTCGCTTGCGATCCTTGTTATGCGCTCACCGACGATCCGTCGCTTCCGCTGCTGCGCCTCACCGGTCCGAGTGCAAGCACGACGTACTACGAGCGTCGTGGCGCGACCTGCGCTGGTCCGTACGAGGGCATCCTCGACGACGCCCTCGCGCTCGCTGCCAATGAATTCGTCCCGCTCCAGCTCACCGAGCCCTCCGGCGATGGCCCGGTGCAGTGGAGGTACATCGAATCCGCCGACGGTCTCCACGTGATCGCGGCCGGCGGCTACGCGCCAGCCACACAGCGCACGTGCGACTGGGAGATCCGTGACGACGGCGTCGCCATCTGCTGGGACGGCGGCACGCAGCAGATGTACGCGACGGTGACGCCCGGTTCGACGGACGGTCGGCTTCGACTGTATCGCAGCGACGACGAGCTACTGCCGTTTCTGATCTTCGACTCGTCGCTTGCGGTCGGTTGCAGCTTCAAGCCCGCCTACGACGGGACGTGGCGCTGCGTGCCTGATCGTACGCGCGACTTCGGCTACGCATATTCCGACGCGATGTGCACGACGCCAAACGAGGTGATCGTGGCGGCGCTCGGTAACCTCCCATCGATCCCGATCGGCTGGTCGCAAGACGGACACATGTGGACCACGCAGCCGACGGGTATCTCGTACGGCTTCAACTTGTTCGGCCAGTGCACCGCGCTCGTCGTTGGCGGGGACATACCGACCGGATACCTGAGCCCGAGCAGCGATGTGACCGACGACTACGTCGGCGTCACCGTCGAGATCGATCACTAGGCCATCGACGCCGCGGTGGCGAAGCCGCATCGTTCGTTGATACGCTCGTGGCATGTGGCGTGTGTGGGCGATCGTGCTGGCTCTCGCGGCGTGTGATTCGTCGGTTGGCGAAACATTTCGCAGCGGCGAGCGCCTGCGACTCCAGCTCTGGGACTCCGGCGGCGTGCGTGTTCCGCTCCAGGCCGGCTTCTACGGGCCGCGCTTGTTCGATCGCGCGCGGCAGGAGAGCTGCAGCTTGTACGTGTACTTCGATTCGGGGACGAACGGCGTTCCGACGATTCGCTGCCTCCCGGATGGACAAGCGCGCGACGTCTATACGGACGCCGCCTGCACGCAGCACGCGGCAATCCGGCCGAGCCGCAGTTGCGATCCTTGTTATGCAGTGTCGCCCGATCCGGCAGTTCCGGTACTCCGTCTGACCGGTCCGAGTGTCGCGACTCGTTACTACGAGAAGCGAACCGATGGAGTGAGCACGCAGTGTGCGGGTCCGTATGACGGCTCCGTGGACGACGTGGTCGGGATCAGCGCCGACGAGTTCGCGACCGTCCAGCTCACCGAACCGCAGGGCGATGGTCCCGTGCAATGGACCTACTTCGAATCAGCGGACGGTCTCCACGTGATCGACAGGAGCGGCTACGTGCCGTCGGTACAACGCTCGTGCTCGTGGGAAGCGCGCGAGGATGCGGCGATCTGCTTCGAGCCGGCGACGCAGCAGACGGTCGTGACCGCGACACCGACATCGACGGGACGACTTCGCACCTACCGTGCCGATGACGAGCTGTTGTCGTTCCTGACGTTCGACGCGGCGCTCGCGGTCGAATGCGCGTTCATCGCGGTCGATGACGTCACGTGGCGGTGCATTCCCAGTCAAGCACCGCTCTTCCGCAGCGCGTTCTCCGACTCGCTGTGCACGACGCCGAACAAGGTCATCGTGACGGGCAGGAACGGACAATCCCTGATCCCGCTCGGCGTCGACGATGGACGCATCTGGACGACGACCACGATCGGGCCGGCGTACGACCTGGATGCGTCCGGGCAGTGCCAGGTCTTGCTGTTTCGCGGCGACACGACCACCGAGTACCTTGGGCCGGGCGTCGACGTGAGCGATGACTACGTCGGCGTCACGGTCGAGGTCGATCCGAGCTAGACCTCGCGCGCCGGACGCGACAGCAACGCATTCGCTTCGGGATCGTTGACGAACTGTTCCGCGGCGGGATCCCACGCGAGCGTTCGGCCGGTCTCGATCGCGAGGTTCGCGAGGTGGCACAGCGTCGCGGCGCGGTGACCGACCTCGGCGGGACAGATCGTCGGCGTGCCGCGCTCGATCGCGTCGAGCCAGTTGCCGATGTGATCGCGGCTGGTCTCGAGCGCGACCGCGCCGGAGCCGAGCTCGTACGTCAGGAGCTCGGGCCGGCTCGCCTCCATCCAGCCGCGGCCGACGCGCACGTCGCCGTCGCTGCCGAAGAAGTGCACCGACCAGATGTCGAGGCTGCTGCGCATCCGCGCGACGACGCCGCTCGCGTACGTGTACTCGACGTCGAAGTCGGTGACGGACTCGTACAGGTTGCCGGCGGCGAACGTGCCGGTCGCGCGCACCGCGATCGGCCCGCTGGCGTCGGTGCCCGTGCCCCACTGCACGATGTCGAGCTCGTGCGCGCCGAGATCGGTGATCGTGCCGCCGCTGTAGTCGCGAAAGTAGCGGAACGTGTTCGCGGCGCGCTGCTGGTGATACGGCACGACCGGCGCGGGGCCGAGCCACAGGTCCCAGTCGAGCGTGTCGGGCTGCGGCAGCGCCGGTTCTGGATCGGCGAACGGCCCGGGATAGATCGACACCTCGACGCGCTGGAGCGCTCCGAGCGCGCCGTTGCGGACGAGCTCGCACGCGCGCTGGAACTCCTCGGTCGAGCGCTGGTGGCTGCCCGTCTGGAATGCGATGCCGGCGGTGGCGGCGGCGTTCGCGATCGCGCGGCCCTGCGTGACGGTCAGCGTCAGCGGCTTCTCGCAGTAGACGTGCTTGCCGGCGGCCGCGGCGTCGATCGCGATCTTCGCGTGCCAGTGATCCGGCGTGACGATCGCGACCGCGTCGATGTCGTCGCGCGCGAGCAGCTCGCGGTAGTCGCGATAGCCGACCGCGCGTCGCCGGCTCTCGTGGATGCCGAATTCGAGGTGCGTCGCGTCCGGATCGGCGCCGGCGATCACCTCGACGCGCGGGCTGTCGCGGTAGGTGCCGAGGTGATACGCGCCGGTGCCGAAGCCGCCGCAGCCGATCACGCCGAGCCCGATGCGCGCGTTCGGCGAGCTGCAGCCGCGCAATCCGAGCGCGGCGAGCGAGGCGGCACTGCGGACGAGGAACTCGCGGCGGTGCATCACAGCTCCCAGCCCGCGCGGTACGGCCGCGACAGCCGCGCGTTCGCGTCGGCATCGCCGACGAACTGCTCGGTCGCGGGATCCCAGGTCAGCGTGCGTCCGGTGTCGATCGCGATGTTGCCGAGGTGGCACAGCGTCGCCGAGCGATGTCCGATCTCGGCGTCGGCGATCGTCGGCGTGCCGTGCTCGATCGCGTCGAGCCAGTTGCCGATGTGATCGCGACTGCGGGGCAGCACGACGTCGCCGGAGCCGAGCTCGTAATCGAGGATCTCGGGGCGCGACGCGGTGATCGAGCCGTTGTCGACGCTGACCTCGCCGTCGGTGCCGACGAACCGCACCGGCCACGGCCCGGCGCTCGAGAAGAACCGCAGCACGAGCCCGCTCGCGTAGGTGTACTCGATGTCGAACTCGGTCGCGGTCTCGTAGAAGCTGTCGGCGGGGAACACGCCGGTGCCGCGGACCTGCGTCGGTCCGGTGCGCTCGGTGCCGGCGCCCCACTGCGCGATGTCGAGCTCGTGCGCGCCGAGATCCGTGATCGTGCCGCCGCTGTAGTCGCGGAAGTAGCGGAACGTGCCGGCGGCGCGCAGCTGGTGATACGGCACGGCCGGCGCGGGACCGAGCCACAGGTCCCAGTCGAGCGTCGCGGGCTGCGGGTTCGCGGGCTCCGCGGGCATGATCGGCGTGCCGTAGCTCGACGCCTCGATCCGGACGAGCGTACCGATCCGGCCGTTGCGTACGATCTCGCACGCGAGGTGGAACTCCTCGCCAGAGCGCTGCTCGCTGCCGGTCTGGAACACGATGCCGGCGCGTAGGGCGGCGTCGACGATCGCGCGCCCTTCGGCGACGGTCAGCGTCAGTGGCTTCTCGCAGTAGACGTGCTTGCCGGCCGCCGCGGCCTCGATCGCGAGCTTCGCGTGCCAGTGATCCGGCGTGACGATCACGACCGCGTGGATGTCGTCGCGCGCGAGCAGCTCGCGGTAGTCGCGATAGCCGGCGGGTCGGCCATGCGCGTACGCGATCGCAGCGTCGACGTGCGCGGCCTCGGGATCGGCGACCGCGATCACGTCGACGCGCGGGCTCGCGACGTAGTAGCCGAGGTGATACGCGCTGCCGCCGAACCCTCCGACGCCGATCACGCCGAGCCCGATCCGGCGATTCGGCGACGAGCAGCGCGCGAGCCCGAGCGCGGCGAGCGCCGCCGAGCTGCGCGTGACGAACTCGCGGCGATTCATGGCGCGCCCTCGAGCACCCACTCGATCCCGCCGAGCACGTGCGCGACGAACGCGGGCTCGCTCCATCGCGTGCCGTCGTGGCCGAGCGCGCTGTAGAACGCGCGGCCGCCGAGCCGCTCGTGGCTCCACGCGATCGGATGATCGGCGCCCATCGTGCCGCCGCTGTACGTCGTCTCGTCGACGGTGAGCAGCACGGTGATGCCATCGCCGCGCGGGCTCTGCACGAAGTTGTACCACTCGTCCTCGGCGCTCCACCGGCCATCGGGCAGCGCCGCGGTCGCGGGGTGTGTGCGGTCGACGATGTCGATGGTCGCGGGCTGGATCGCGGGGTGACTCGCGAACGTCGCGCCGACGAGCTGCTGGTAGAACGGCCAGTCGTACTCCGTATCGGCGGCGGAATGGATGCCGATGAACCCACCGCCCGCGCCGGCGAAGCGCTCGAACGCGGCCTGCTGGTCGGCATCGAGCACGTCGAGCGTCGTGTAGAGGAAGAACACCGCGTGGAATCGCGCGAGGTTCGCGTCGGTGAACGCGGCCGCGTCCTCGGTGAAGCGGATCGTCAGCCCGCGCGCGGCGAGCTCGTCGGGCAGCGTCGTCGTCGCGGCGATGATCGCGCTGTCGTGACGAAACCCCGCGGTGCGCGAGAACGCGAGCACGTCGGCGGGCCGGTCACGCCCATCGCTGCCACAGGCCGCGGCGGCGCAGGCGAGCAAGGCGAATGCGCGCGTCACCCGGACAGTGTACGGCGATCGTCGGCGCGACGGCCGCGCCATCGCAGGCCGAGCCAGATCGCCGACATCACGACGCTCGCGATCAGCCAGTGAGACTGACGGAACTGTGGGATCGCGACCGTCGCGAACAGCGAGGCCTCGAACGCGAGGCCACTCGCCAGCACGATCGCGATCCAGCGCTCCCGCCACCGGAACGCGAGCGCGAGCAACACGACCGCGAGTGCGGCATAGATCACGGGCCAGAACACCGGCGTGCCACCGAGCGCGCGCACCGGCGCGGTCAATAGCTTCTGCACCGGCGAGTGCCGCGCGTCGTGCGCGACGATCTCGCGGTTGCCGCGCGCGTCCAGGAAGTCGGTGTACACCGGCTCCCAACCCTCGGTGTCGCGAAGGCCGAGCACGCGCGCGAACACGTCGGCGCGGTGCGCGAGGTACGCGCCCGGGTACGCGCGTGCGAGCCGGGCGCGGGCGTCGATCGTCGCGTCGATCGCGGATCGCTCGGTGGGCCAGACGAGCAGTGCGTCCGAGCCTTCAGCGAAGCGCACCGGATCGCCGTGCTGCTGGCGCGCGCGCGCCTGCAGGTCGGCGCCGCGGACGGGAACGCCGGCGAGCGCGTCACGCGCGTGGGCATCGTCGAGCGCCGGCGCGTGCGCGAGCGTGCCGACGACGTCGACCGCCGCGCGCGTCAGCTCGGTCGTCCGCCAGTCCTCGTCGACGAGCAGGTGCGCGAGGCCGGCCGCGAGCAGCGCGACGCCGAGCCAGGTCGCGCCTGCGATCGCGTAGCGTCGCCATCCGCGATCGATCCGCCATGCGAAGCCGAGTACGACGATCGGCAGCGTCGCGACCGGGCCGCCGGTCTGGATGCCGCACGCGATGACACACGCCGCGAGCCCCAGCAGCCGGACCGCGCGGCGCGGGCTCGTCAGGCACGCGATCGCCGCGGCGAGGAAACCGACCATCTGCGACTCGGTCGCGATCACGGCGGTCGTCGCGAGCACCGGCGGTGCGAGCAGCATGCCGGCCGTCGCGTACGCGGCGGTGCGTGCCGGCCACGCGCGCGCGAACACGACGAAGCTGCCGGCGACGAGCAGGCCGCTCTGCAGCAGCAGCATCCCGGCGGGCCCCGACATCGCGAGGCACACCGTCCGCCACAGCTCGATCATGATCGCCGCCTGCGGATCCTGAAACGCATCGCGGTACGCGCTGGCGAGCTGATCGACGCCGGACGTCGGCAGGTAGCCGGGATACGCGTAGAGCAGGAACACGAGCCACGCGGCGACGACGATCCAGCGCGGCCTCATGCGCGCCTCGCACGCAGTCGCGCACCGACGAGCAGGATCGCCGCGAGGCACGTCGCGACGATCATCCAGTGCGAGTACCGGAAGTCGGGTGCGCCGGCCGCGGGAAAGTAGCTGAGCTCGTAGAGCAGACCGCTCGCGAGCAGCGCGAACGTCAGCCGATCGCGGCACAGCCAGATCACGAGCAGCAGCGCGAGCACGACATAGAGGTACGGCCTGAACAGCGGCGTCTCGAACGCGAGCCAGGCCATCACGTGACCGACATAGAACTGCGAGCGCGACGGCATGGCGTTGTGGCGGATCGCCGCCATCTGGTGCGCACCCTCGAGGAACAGGTTCCACACCGGCGCGAACAGCGGCTCGTCGGACAGCCCGAGCAACTCGCGATACGAGCTCCACCGGAACGTGAAGTACGCGCCGAGATCGCTCGTCACGATCTCGCGCCACGCGCGATCGAGGTTCTGCCAGTGCTCCTCGGTCACCGGATCGTCGAACAGCCGGTTCGGCCCGCGGCTCACCTGGTAGTAGTTGCGCGGCGAGTAGATCGCGCGCGCGTGCGCCTGGATGTCCGTGGTGACGTGCAGTGGCGTGCCGCGCAGCACGTGGCGGAGGTCGTCGTCGCTGCGCTCGTGCGTGTACGTCAACACGCCGACGATGTCGCCGAACGCGGGCGTGATCCGCTGGTGATGCACCGCGAGCAGGCGCGTGGTCGAGAACGCCGCGGCGACGACGACGATCGTCACCACCGTCGAGATCGCGTAGCGCTTCCACCACCGCATCCCGGGCCGCCACGCGAACAGCAGGCCGACGATCGGCACGCTCGCCGCGAACGCGTTGTGGCGATACGCGGTCCCGATCGCGATCATCGCGAGCCCGATCCAGCGCGTGCGCGGACGCTCGCTCGTCATCGCGGCGACGCCGGCGACGAGCCACGCCGCCATCTGCGAGTCCTTCCAGATGACGGCCATCGGCGTCAGCACCGGCGGAAACAGCAGCAGGCCGATCGCGCACCACGCGCCGGCGCGGTCGCCGAGCGCACGCCGCAGCAGCGCGTACACGCCGCCGAGCAGCAGCACCGACTGCAGCACGAGCATCAGGATCGGCCCGCTGACGATCGCGTCGAGCACCGACCAGATCGCGGCCATGATCGGCGGGTGCGCGTCGCTGTACTCGCGGCTGCGCGCCTCGAGCAGCTGCACGACCGAGTCGTTGCTCATGTAGCCGGGGTGCGCGTAGACCAGGAACGCCGCGTAGCCGATCGCGAGCACGATGCGCGGCGGCAGCTCGCGCAGCCTCGCGCGGCCTGCGGCCCACCAGCGCTCGAGCGACCCCACCGACATCGCCGCTTCGTATCACCGCGGCGGCGGCAACGCGACCCAGTCCCACGACACGAACGCGTCCGCGCTGCCGACCTCGCACGGCCGGCCGTCGCGCGTGACGCCGTGAATGCGATATCCGCGCGCCGCGAGCTCGTCGCGCACGCGCTGCGACGACGGCCAGCCCTCCACCGCCTCGACGGCGATCACCGGCCGATCGCGCTCGATCAGCGCGCGCCCCCCGGCGAGCGCGAGCGGCTCGGCGCCCTGGATGTCGAGCTTGATGAAGTCGACGTGCGCGACCTCCGCGAGCATCGCGTCGAGCGTCGTCACCGTCACGCGGCGCGACACGCGCGGCGCATCCGGCTCGAGCGCGAAGTCCGAGACCTGCGCGAGCGTGTTGCCGCTGTTCTCGCCCTCGGCGCCGACGAGCTCCGCCTCGCCGGCGACATCGGCGACCGCCGCGCGATGCAGCGTCACGTACGCGCCGAGGTCGTTCTGCGCGACGTTGTGCGCGAGCAGCGCGAAGTTCCCCGGGTCCGGCTCGAAGCTGTGCACGTGCCCGCGCCACCCGCGCGCCCGAAGCTCGTACGCGACGATCGTCGTGAACACGCCGTGATGCGCCCCGACGTCGATCATCGTGAACCCATCGCGCAGCTGCGCGACGACGAAGTCGACGAGGTGGCGCTCGATCTCGCCGACGTAATACCCCTGCAGCGACATCACGCCGCCGGTCGATCGAAACCGGATCTTGCCGTCGTAGATCGCGAAGTCCGCCGGATGATCGCGCACCAGCAGCTGGTGCAGCCCGAGCAGCACGTTCGGCTTCCAGTGAAACCGGCTGTCGTGCTGCAGGTACGGCGAGCGGTGATACAGCCAGCGCAGCGGACCGCGCACCCATCTCGTGAGCGGCAGCAGTGGATAGCCCCACGCCGCGTTGCGGGTGATGAGCTGCTTCCCGAGGCTTCGCACGGGGTCAGGCTACACTTAGTCAACCTGGTGGCGTCGAAGTACGCGAGATTTCATACGCGGTCGGGGACAGGCTCCACTTCGTCAACTTCGCGTGCTGCGCCGAGCGAGCTTCGGTCGCCGCGCGCTACCGGACACGCGCGGCAGCGAAGGTCCGCACGGGCCGCGCAAGGAGCGGCGCGGACTTGCGACGCGCCAGGTTGAGCAAGTGTAGCCTGACCCCGTGTTCCGAGACCGCGCCCGGACGATCGTGTCGCGCTTCACGCGAAGGTTTGGCTTCGACGTGGCGCGGTTCGATCGCGGGCGGCTGATCGCGCATCAGCGGATCGCGGTCGTGTTCGACATCGGGGCGAACGTCGGGCAGTACGCCGAGGAGCTGCGGGCGCTCGGGTACCGCGGGCGCATCGTGTCGTGCGAGCCGCTCGCGGCGGCGTATCGCGAGCTGGCGGCGAAGGCGGCGCGCGATCCGCAGTGGGAGGCGCTGCACGTCGCGCTCGGCGAGGCGGCGGGGCGGCGGGAGATGCATGTCGCGGCGAACTCGCAGTCGAGCTCGCTGCTCGAGATGCACGCGAATCACGTCGCGGCCGCGCCGCACGCGACGTACGAGGGTAGCGAGGCGGTCGAGGTGACGACGCTCGACGCGATCTTCGATCGGTACGTCCGCGACGGCGAGCGCGTGCTCGTGAAGCTCGATGTGCAGGGCTACGAGCGGTTCGTGCTCGCGGGCGCGCGGGCGTCGGTACCGCGCGTGCACGGCGTGCAGCTCGAGATGTCGCTCGTGCCGCTGTACGAAGGCGAGGCACTGTTTCCCGAGCTACTCGCGCAGATGACGGCGCACGGGTTTCAGCTGATGGGGATCGAGCCGGTGCTCGTCGACCGCGAGACCGGGCAGCTGCTCGCGGTCGACGGCATGTTCTTCCGGCCGGAGGTCGCCGCGTGAGCGAGCCGCTCGTCACCGTCGTGACGCCGTCGCTGAACCAGGGCCGCTGGATCCGCGAGGCGATCGAGAGCGTGCTCGCGCAGGACTATCCGCGGATCGAGTACCGCGTGCTCGACGGCGGCTCGATCGACGACACGCTCGACATCCTGCGCGGCTATGGCGATCGCGTGCGGTGGACGAGCGGCAAGGACGGCGGCCAGGCGCAGGCGATCGCGAACGGGTTCGCCCAGACGCGCGGCGAGATCATCACGTGGCTCAACGCCGACGACGCGTACACGCCGGGCGCGATCCGGCGCGCGGTCGAGGCGTTCGCGGCCGAGCCGGAGGTCGGGCTGGTGTTCGGCCACGCCGAGTTCATCGACGCCGACGGCCGGCCGCTCGGCCGCGCGCAGCACGTCGTGCCGCTCGACGATCGCGATCCGCTGCTGACGCTCGGCGACTGCGTCGTGCAGCCGGCCGCGTTTTTCCGGCGCACGGCGTACGACGCGGTCGGCGGGCTCGATCCCGCGCTGCACTGGACGATGGACTACGACCTGTGGCTGCGGCTCGCGCGGCGATGTCCGGCGCGGTTTCTCGATCACGTGTTCGCGCGCGTGCGCATCATGCCGAGCACGAAGACCGCGAGCGGCGGCTGGAAGCGCATGCACGAGATCGAGTCGGTCGTGCGCCGGCACGGCGGCAGCGCGCTGCCCGCGTGGTTCGCGCTCGAGGCGGCGGCGATGCACGCGCGCGATACCGTCGCGTCGGCGCGGCAGTCGCAGCTGCGGCAGGCCGCCGCATCGGCGGTCGCGGCCGTGCGCACGCTCGCGGATCCGAGCACGCTCGCCGCGCTGGCGTCGTCACGGACGTGGCGGATCGTGCGCCAGCGCTATCGCAACACCGCATGATGTGATGTAAGCCCGGTTGCCTCCAGCATGTTCACCTGGTCCGACAAACGCGTGCTCGTCACCGGCGGCGCGGGGTTCTTCGGCAGCTTCGTCGTCGACACGCTGCGCGCGCGGGGCGCGACGTCGATCGTCGTGCCACGCCGCGCCGAGTACGACCTGACCGATCGCGCCGCGTGCCAGCGCCTGCTCGCGGATGCGCGGCCCGACGTGGTGTTTCACCTCGCCGCGCGCGTCGGCGGCATCGGCGCGAACCGCGAGAATCCCGGACTGTTCCTCTACGAGAACGCCGCGATGGGGCTCCACCTGATCGAGGAGTGCCGGCTCGCGAAGGTGGCCAAGACCGTCATCGCCGGCACGATCTGCGCGTACCCGAAGTTCGCGCCGGTGCCGTTTCGCGAGGACGATCTGTGGAACGGCTATCCCGAGGAGACGAACGCGCCGTACGGGATCGCGAAGCGCCTGCTGCTCGTCCAGGCGCAGGCGTATCGCCAGCAGTACGGGATGAACGCGGTCGTGCTGTTCCCGGTCAACCTGTACGGACCGCGCGACAACTTCGATCTCCAGACCTCGCACGTGATCCCGGCGATGATCCGCAAGTGCCTCGCGGCGCGCGACGAGGGCCACCGCGAGGTCACGCTGTGGGGCGACGGCTCGCCGACGCGCGAGTTCATCTACGTCGAGGACGCCGCGCTCGGCATGGTCCTCGCGGCCGAGCGTTACGACGATCCGGATCCCGTGAACCTCGGCAGCGGCCAGGAGATCTCGATCAAGGATCTCGCGCACGCGATCGCCGACGCGACCGGGTTCACCGGCACGTTCCGGTGGGACGCCTCGCAACCGAACGGCCAGCCGCGGCGCCGGCTCGACGTGTCACGCGCGAAGCAGCGGTTCGGCTTCGAGGCGAAGACCTCGCTCGCCGACGGTCTCTCGAAGACGGTCGCGTGGTATCTGGAGCACCGGTCGTGAAGAAGGCGCTGATCACCGGCATCACCGGTCAGGACGGCTCGTACCTCGCCGAGCTCCTGCTGTCGAAGGGCTACGAGGTCCACGGCATCGTGCGGCGCTCGAGCTCGTTCAACACCGAGCGGCTCGAGCGGATCTACCAGGATCCGCACGTCCCCGATTACCGGCTGCGCCTGCACTACGGTGACCTCGAGGACGGCAGCTCGCTCGCGAACCTCGTCCGGCAGATCGCGCCCGACGAGCTCTACAACCTCGGCGCGCAGAGCCACGTCCGCGTCAGCTTCGACGTCCCCGAGTACACGGTGTCCACGGTCGCGCTCGGCACGCTGCGCCTGCTCGAGGCGATCCGCGAGTGGGGCCCGAAGTGCCGTTTCTACCAGGCGTCGTCGAGCGAGATGTACGGCGCGTCGGCGCCGCCGCAGCACGAGCACACGCCGTTCCAGCCGCGCAGCCCGTACGCGTGCGCCAAGGTGTTCGCGCACCAGCTCTGCCAGAACTACCGCGACGCGTACGGCCTCTTCATCGCGTGCGGCATACTTTTTAACCACGAGAGCCACCGTCGAGGAATCCCGTTCGTCACGCGCAAGATCACGCGCGCGGCCGCACGCATCAAGCACGGGCTCGACAAGAAGCTCTACCTCGGCAACCTCGACGCGCGACGCGACTGGGGCTACGCGGGAGACTACGTCGAGGCGATGTGGCTGATGCTGCAGCAGGACGCGCCGGACGACTACGTGATCGCGACCGGCGAGTCGTACTCGGTGCGCGACGCGCTCGACGTCGCGTTCGGCACGCTCGGCATGGACTGGCAGCCGTATGTCGAGATCGATCCGCGCTACTTCCGTCCGACCGAGGTCGATCACCTGCGCGGCGACTCGACGAAGGCGCGCGAGAAGCTCGGCTGGAAGCCGAAGGTCGGGTTCCGCGAGCTGATCGAGCAGATGGTGCGCGCCGACGAGGAAGACGTCCGCGGCGCGCTCGCCGGCCGTGCGCCGCACATGTGACATGAAGATCTCGCTCGTCACGCCGTCGTACAACCACGAGCGCTTCATCAAGCGCACGATCGACAGCGTGCTCGCGCAGCGCGGCGACTTCGAGCTCGAGTACAAGGTGATCGATGGCGCGTCGACCGACGGCACGCGCGCGATCCTCGAGCGCTACGGCTCCGAGATCACGTGGGTCAGCGAGCGCGACGAGGGCCAGGTCGACGCGATCAACAAGGGCCTGCGCGCCGCGACCGGCGACGTCGTCGGCTGGCTCAACAGCGACGACACGCTGCTGCCCGGCGCGCTCGCGAAGATCGCGGATGCGTTTCGCGCGAACCCCGGCGTCGAGTGGGTGCACGGCCGGTGCCTGATCATCGACGAGCACGATCGCGAGGTCCGGCGCTGGATCAGCGCGTACAAGCACTACCGCTGCCGCACGCACACGTTCGAGAACCTCCTGACCGAGCCGTACCTCAGCCAGATGACGACGTTCTGGCGGCGCTCGGTGCACGACGACATCGGCTATCTGTCGCCGGACATCCGGTTCGCGTTCGATCACGACTTCTTCCTGCGGCTCGCGCGCCGCGGCGATCCGGTCTACATCGAAGATCACCTCGCGTGCTTTCGCTGGTACGAGACCAGCAAGAGCGGCGAGAGCTACGCGATCCAGATGCGCGAGACCGCGGACCTCGCGAGCCGCTACGGCGCCGGCGTGTGGACCCGGACGCGCGCGCACGCGAAGATGTTCGCGGTCACGAACATCTATCGCGCGATGGCGCTGACGCGCGCCGCGCTACGCCGCTGAGCGCTCCGCCGTCGACGACGGGGGCGGCAGCGCGGCCTCGAGCCGCTCGAGCTTCTCGTTCAGGATCGCGAGCTCCTGGGTCAGCGCGATCGATCGCAGGTGGACCTTCGACAGCATCACGAGCGCGCGCAGGTGCAGGATCGCGAGCAGCGCGATCGCGGTGCAGAAGAAGAAGTTCGACAGCAGCGTGAAGCCGAGGAACTGCGCGAGGTCGGCGCTGACGCCGGGAAACACCGCCATCAGCCCGAGGATCACGAGGAACGCGAGATACGACATGCTGCCCTGCAGCGAGATCCGCTCGCGGAACAGCAGGCGCAGCAGCACGATCGCGATCACGAGGCACACGCCGCCGAAGATCCACGTGCCACCTTTGAGCCAGAGCGATTCAGCGTCCATGGTTGCTCCTCACGTGACGCGACGGCGCGTGCGGAAGTACGTCAGCACGATCGCGACCGTCACCTTCAGCATGTAATAGATCGTCGAGAACCCGACGATGCTCGAGCTGCCGCCCTGGCGCTCGCGCATCTTGACCGGCACCTCGGTGATCGACAGCCCGGACACGCGCGCGACCGCGAGCGATTCGGGCTCGGGGAAGTCATACGGGTACGTGTCGTCGAACAGCGCGAGCGCACGCTTGCCGTACAGCCGGTAGCCGCTCGTCGGATCGCTGACGCGGACGCGCGCGATCACGCGCAGGATCAGCTTCAGCCACCAGCTGCCGAGCCGGCGCAGCGGCGTCGACCGGAAGTTGTCGCCCGGCTCGCGGTAGCGCGTCCCGACGACGAGATCGGCATTCGCGGTCGCCTCGAGCAGGCGCGGCAGCTCGGACGGCGGGTGCTGGCCGTCGCCGTCGATCTGGATCGCGCAATCGAAGCCCTCGCGGCGCGCGAGCCGGATCCCGGACTGCACCGCGCCACCGATCCCGACGTTGCCGCACAGCCGGAGCACGCGGGCGCCGCCCTCGCGCGCGATCTCGGCGGTGCGATCGGCGGAGCCATCGTCGACGACGACGGTCGCGAGCTCGACCGGCAACGACACCGCCCGGATCTCCGCGAGCAGCCCACCGAGCGATGCTTGCTCGTTGTAGGCGGGAATGATCAGGAGCACCCGCAACGCCGAGACCTTAACGACCCCCGCGCTCGTCGACAACGCCGGCGGGCGCGTTCGTGTGATCGCGGCGATCGAGGCGGCGCGCGAACGGCGTACAGGTCAGGCCGACGACGATCGACGCGAGCATCCCGTACACCATGTACACCGTGCCGAACGCGAGGATGTTGGCGCCGCGCAGCTCGTCGGTCGCGCCCGGCGCGTAGGCGCTGAAGAAGTACACGAACGCGGCCTGCGTCGTGCCGAGGCCCGCCGGCGAGATCGGCAGCACCTGGACGATCGCGACGACCGGCATCAGCGCGACGCCGACGACGAACGGCACCGGCACGCCCCACACCCGGATCGCGATCCAGTGGCCGAGCACGACGATCGCGGTGTGCGGCAGGCGCCCGAGCATCGCGAGCGCGTGGCCGCGCAGCCCGCCCTCGAACAGCGGCGCGAACATCTGGCGGCGAGCGATCACCCGCGGCGCGATCGCGATCACGACGAGGTACACCGCGAACGCCGCGCAGCCGCCGAGCAGCGTCCACCGCAGCACCGGAAATCCGTCGCCGCCGTGGAGCTCCCACGCGACGGTCGTCACGAGCAGCAGCGTCGCGAAGTTCGTGCCCATCAGGAACAGCGTCGCCCCGACCGCGCGCAGCGGCGGCGCGCCGGACCGGTTCAGGTAGTAGCCGAACCCGCCCTGGCCGACGGCGTAGTTGACGAGGAACAGCACGTACGTCGCGCCGCGCACCGCGAGCACGGTCGCGAGCGGCCGCGGCATCGCGATCGCGCGCAGCCCGATCCACGTCGCGACCGAGTCCGTGCACAGGATCACGACGAGCAGCACGCACGCGACCGCCGCGAGCTGCACGTGCGGACCCTGCGTCAGCGCCGCGCGAAACGCGTCGTACGGGATCCGCGTCGCGACGAACGCGAGCACCCCGATCCCGACGAGCCACGGCCACCCCCGACGGAGAAGCCGCACCAGGATCGGCTGCCGCGGCACCTCGGAATCCATCGGACGCGGACGATACTGCATTTGCGGTCGGGGCCGACTGTGGTGTAACCACGGGCGGCTCATGACGTCTTCCCTCGCAGTCGCCGGGCTCGAGATCGCGGTCCTCGTGCCCTGCTACAACGAGGCCGCCGCGATCGACAAGGTCGTCCGCGACTTCCAGGCCTCGCTGCCGACCGCGACGGTCTACGTCTACGACAACAACTCGACCGACGAGACCGCTGCGGTCGCCGCCGCCGCTGGCGCCGAGGTCCGCCGCGAGCTGCGCAAGGGCAAGGGCAACGTGGTGCGCCGGATGTTCCAGGACATCGAGGCCGACATCTACGTGATGGTCGACGGCGACGACACCTACGACGCCGCGGTCGCGCCGCAGCTGGTCGAGCGGCTCGTCACCGACAACCTCGACATGGTCGTCGGCCGCCGGATCGAGACCCACCAGGCCGCGTATCGCGCCGGCCACCGGCTCGGCAACCGCGTGCTGACCGGCCTCGTCGCGTGGCTGTTCGGCGCGCAGATCGAGGACATGCTGAGCGGGTATCGCGTGTTCTCGCGCCGCTTCGTGAAGAGCTTTCCGTCGTTCTCGCGCGAGTTCGAGATCGAGACCGAGCTCACCGTGCACGCGATGCAGATGCAGATGGCGGTCTCCGAGGTCGAGACGAACTACAAGGAGCGGCCGCCGGGCTCGACGAGCAAGCTGCGCACGTTCCGCGATGGCTGGCGCATCCTGCTCACGATCACGAACCTGATGCGCAACGAGCGGCCGCTGTTGTTCTTCGGCCTGATCGGGTTTCTCAACATCCTGGTCGCCGTGATCCTCGGGATCCCGATCCTGCTGCACTACCTGGACACCGGTCTCGTGCCGCGCGTGCCGACTGCCGTCCTGTGCAGCGCGCTCGTCGTGATCGCGGTGCTGTGCGGCGCGACCGGCCTGATCCTCGATCTCGTCGCGCACGTCCGCCGCGAGTCGAAGCGCCTCGTCTATCTCCAGCACCCCGCGCCGAAGCGCGTCGGGCGACGGGCTCAGAACGCCGGCTTGTCCGGCGGCAGCGGCACGCTGCGATCCGGGATCAGCGTCGATTCCTCGACGAACGTGACGTAGAAGCCGTCGGCCGGCGCGCTCGTGACGATCGTGACGTCGCGCTCGCCCTGATCCGCGAGCTCGATCACGCGCTGGCGATTCGTGCGGATCGGCTCGGGCTCGCCGGAGATCGTGATGTCCGCGGCGTTGCCCATCGTGCCCGCCCAGTAGCGGCCGGCGAGGTGGCGGCGGAGATGGATCTTGATGTCGAACGTGTGGCGGCGCACCGAGCGCGCGTAGATCGCGGGCGTCGTGTACGCCCACAGGAACTGCTCGTCGTTGAGGATCGCCATCGTCGTGTCGCTGACGACCGCGACGTCGGAGCACTGATACTGGCCGAGCACGCGGATGTAGTCGCACCGCTGCCACGGCGCCTGCGCGCTCTTGCGTACCGAGATCGTGGCGGTGCGCAGCAGGCCGGTGCCGAGCTCGAGATCGCGCGCCGGCCGCAGCGACGCGAGCGCGCCCCACGCGAACAGCGCGACGACCGCGATCGCGACGCCGACCCGCCACAGCGTCGCGCGCCGCCTCTCGAGGATCGCGAGCATCCGGGCCATCTCGCGCAGCACGCGGTACCGCCACCGCCGCACCCGCCACACGACGACGAGCGCGATCGCGACCACGATCCCGGCAAGCCCGATCGGCAGCCCGCGGCCATCGGACGGCAGCGGCCCGTCGGGCGTGAACCGCGTCTTGCCCGGCGGCAGCCACGCAGCGACGACGTGTAGCTTGCCACCCGGGATCGACGGATACGCGTAGACCGGGATCTCGCGGCCCTGCTCGTCGTGCGCGCGCCACCGCGGGTAGTAGCCGGTACCGAGCGCGACGAGCGCAGGCGCGGTCGTGTCGCGCAGCTCGACGTCGACCTCGCGATCGTCGAGCCGGGTGACGACCGCGTTGCCGGTGCCGCGCTCGACCCGCGCGAACTTGCCGTCCCACTCGGCGATCTCGCGCACGACGAAGTTGCCGATCTTGCGCTCGGTCTTCGGATCGCCGAACGGCAGCGGCGACGCCGCATCACCGCTCACGATCCATCGCACGTTGAACCGCCGCAGGCTCTGCGGCGAGACGTCCTCGATCCGCTCGCGCAGCAGGACATCGGGGATCGGGCCGATGTGGAACGTCGGCATGCCCGTCTTCGCCGTCAGGTGCATGTAGTAGGCGGGCGTGTTGTGGAAGTACGCGCGGCCCCAGCGGTCCGGCGTCGCGGTCTGCATCTGCTCGCGCGCCCAGTCGACGAGCGGGCCGGTCGAGCGATCGCTCGCGCGCGCTGCAACCCGCGCGTTGTCGACGAGCAGCTGCGCGCTCTGCACGCCGATCCGCAGCACCGCGAACCCGAGCACGCCGGCGAACACCGCGACGAGCAGCCCCGATCGGCGATCGATGCCGCGCCAGCGTGGCCGCACGTGGCGGTACAGGATCAGCGCGACGTACCCCGCCGCGACGAACACGAACGGCCGTGACAGCCCGTAGAACCGATCCGCGCCGAGCCGCGCGACCGACTTGCTCGGCGCGAGGTCGAGCGCGAGATACGGCGCGTCGCTGAGCGCGACGAGCAGCACGAGCGCGCACGCGCCGACGAGGATCGGCACCGCGCGCCGCGACCACAGCGACGTCAGGATCCCGGCATAGCCGGTGAACACCACGATCGCGAAGCTGCCCTCGGGCACCGGCTGCGCGAACAGGCCGGTGAGCCACTGCGCCGGATCCTTGAGGATGTTGCTGAAGTGCTGGCCGTAGAGCAGGATGCGCTCGCCCATCGGCAGCCACACGATCGCGCCGATCGCGAGCCCGAGCGCGACGTGGAACACGGCGACCAGGAGCCGGCGGCGCGGCACGTCACCGGCGAGCACGGCAGTCACGAGCAGCGCGACCGCGATCACGCCAGCGGACAGCAGCGCCGCCGGATGCGTCATCACCGACAGCGCGGTGAACACCCAGATGCTGATCGACGTCCGCAGCCGCGGCCGGCGGATCGCGTCGACGATCGAGATCAGCGCGAACCACGTGAACAGCTGCGCGACCGCGGTGTGGAGCAGCGCCCACTGCACCGTGCCGAGCACGCCGCCGCTCGAGATGCTGCCGAGATCGAGCAGCATGATCACGCCGAGCGCCGCCGCGACCGGCGGGTTCAAGAACCGCAGCGCGAGCCGCGTGACGTTGATCGCCTGCAGGGTGTGCACGACGATCGCGACCGCGATCATCAGCGTCGGCAGCTCGTGCTCCATGCCAGTCGCGAGCGCGAGCCCACCGACGAGCACGTACGTGAACGCGGGATACACCTCGAACGGCGCATCGCCGCTCGAGATCGCGTGATTCCAGTGCGGCAGCTGGAAGTCGCGCAGCTGGTCGAGTGCGCGCGCGAGCACCGCGTGCTGCGGACCCCAGTCGCCGCGCGGCCACGGGTTCGCCGAGTAGAACACCGGCACGAACACGTACAGCGCGATGCCGAACACGATCGCGATCGCGATCCAGCCGGCGAGCCGCGGCGACATCGGCTGTCGCGCGTGGCGCTCGCGCCAGACATAGAGGCCCGCGCCCGCACCGCCGCCGAGGATCGCGAGCCCGATCGTCCCGGCCGCGACCCGCGGAAACACGAGCGCCGCGACGAGCGCCGCGACGAGCAGCACCGACCACGGACGCTCCCATACCCAACGAACGATCCGACGCCAGCGGGGCTGCACCGCGCCGCAAGGTACTCAAGCGAGCGTCGGAGATGCAACGTCCGCGGGCGGTTTGCGCGCGCCGCGTCCACGCTGCCAGCGCCGCGCGAACGCGATCGCGTACGCGAGCGTCGTGCACACCATCATCCAGTGCGAGTACCGATAGTCCGTCGACGGCGCGGCGAAGAACAGCCCCAGCTCGTACACGAGCCCGCTCGTGACGATCAGCGCCGGCAACCGATCGCGCCTGCACAGCACGAGCAGGACGAGCCCGACGACCGCGTACAGCCACGGCCGGTAGATCACGAGCCACTTCGTCGCCGGGATCACCCGCAGCCACCGCGCTTGCCATGCCGAGTGCATCGCGCGCTGGCCGATCCGCTGCTCCTGGTCGGGGCCGTCGGTGAAGCCAGCCCATTCCGGATCGGGCCGCTTGTGTCCGAGCCCGAGCAGCGTCGCGAACACCTCGCCGCGATGCCGCACGTACGCGCCGGGATACGTGACCACGAGCGTGCGCCACGCGTGCTCGACGGCATCGCGCTCCGCCTCGGTGCCGGGCGCCTCGAGCACGTGCCCCTCGCCCTGGACGAGCCACAGCCACGCGTGCGGGTTGTACGCGCCGCGGAGCTCGCGCTGCAGGTTCGCGCGCGGCACGATCGTCACGCCGGCGAGCGCCGCGCGCACCTCGTCGTCGTCGAGCTCGGGCGCGAACGTCACGACGCCGACGATGTCCATCAGCGCGACCGAGCGGTGCCACGCGTGCATCTTCTGCTCGGCGAGCGCTGCGTTCGCGGCGAACGCGGCTGCCGAGATCGCGAGCCACACCGCGCACGCGATCGCGTACCGCCGCCACCCGGCGATCACGCCGCGCCACACGAACAGCCCGCCGACGAGCGGCAGCGTCGCGGCGACCGCGTTGTAGCGCTGCGCGGTCGCGAGCCACAGCAGCGCGCAGCCCGCGACCTTGATCCAGCGCCGATCCGAGAGCAGGCACGCCGTCCCCGCGAGCAGGAAGCCCGCCATCTGGGAGTCCTTCCAGATCACGGCCATCGGCGTCATCAGCGGCGGAAACACGAGCATCGCGGACGCGACGATCGCGGCGGTGCGCGGCTGCACCACGCGGCGCAAGATCGCGTCGAGGCCGAGCAGGAACGCGACGCTCTGGATCACGAGCATCGGGAACGGCCCGGCGACGATGCTGTCCGTCAGCCGCCACAGCAGCGCCATCACCGGCGGATGGCCGTCCTGCATCGGGTTGATGCCGCGCGCCTGCAGCAGCTGATCGACCGAGTCGGTCGACATGTAGCCCGGGTAGCAGTAGATGACGAACAGCAGCCAGCCGAGCCACAGGATGCGGCGTCGCGTCGCGAATTCGTCGAGCCAGCCTACGCAACCCACGTGCGGCCCCGTTGCCAGCGCGTCGCGAAGAGGATCGCGTACGCGATCGTGGTGCACACGATCATCCAGTGCGAATAGCGATAGTCCGCCGACGGCGCTGCGACAAACACGCTCAGCTCGCACGCGAGCCCACTCGCGAGCACCGCAAACGCGATGCGCTGTCTCGCGCACAACGGCAGGAGGAACAACCCGAGCAACAGATACAGCCACGGTCGGAACACCAGGTTGTCTCGGTGGCTCTCCACCACATGCGTCCACGCGTGCTGCACGGTCGAGTGGGTGGCGCTGTGGTTCAGCATCCACTCCTGCGGCGGCAGCTCGACGAAGTTCGACCAGCCGACTTCCGGCGGCTCCGGCGTCAGGGCGAGCAGGTTCTTCACGACCTGGAACCGATGTCCGACGTACGCGCGCGGGTAGGTCGTGATCATCTCCCACCACGATTCGCTGATCGCCTCGAGATGCGCGTCCGTCTGTGGCATGTCGAACACCCGACCGCTGCCATTCGCGAGCCAGAACCAGGCGCGCGGGCTGTACGAGCGGCGCATGCAGCTCTGGAGATGCTCCGACGGTAGTCCGGGAATACCGCTCAAGCGCTGCCGAACCTCGTCATCCGACATCTTCGGCGCGTACTTCACCATCCCGGCGATATCCATGAGCGCGACCGAGCAATGCCACGCATGGAGCTCGAGCTTCGTCAGCGCGCGGTTGGAGGCGAACGCGAGCACGGTGATGACGAGCCACGTCGCGGTCGCGAGCACGTAGCGCTTCCAGCGCCGCACGTCCGGACCCCACACGAACAGGCACAGCACGAGCGGAAGCGTCGCCGCGAACGCGTTGTAGCGCTGCGCGGTCGCGAGACACAGCAGCCCGAGGCCGACGAGCTTCCAGGCGCGTCGCGTCGACAGCAGGCACGCGGTGCCGGCGAGCAGAAAGCCCGCCATCTGCGAGTCCTTCCAGATCACGACCATGACCGCCATCACCGGCGGAAACAGCAGCGTCGCGGCCGCCACGATCGCGGCCGTGCGTGGTGCAACGATGCGCTGGAGAATGCGGTACAGGCCGAGCAGGAACAGACTGCTCTGGATCACCAGCATGGGAAACGGACCGGCAATCAGCTTGTCGGTCAGTCGCCACAGCGCTGCCATCAGCGGCGGATGCCAGTCGTGGATCGGATTGACACCGCGCGCCTGCAGCAGCTGATCGGCGGAGTCCGTCGTCATGTAGCCGGGGAAGCAGTAGACGACGAACAGCAGCCATCCAAGCCACAGGATGCGGGGGGGGTTAGTCGCTCAAGCCACGCCAACACCCGCACGCCCATCGCAGGGGCCATCGTAACACGTGGTCGTTGCGATCCACTTGGGGACGTATTCGTGCGCGCGATGGCAACACACGTACGCACGAGTCCGTCTGTCAAACCTCGACGGGCCCACCATGACAGCGGTCGTTCGAATGTGGTACCTGGCACGCGTGGCGTGGTTGTTCCCCGTCTGGGCGGCGTTGGCGGTGTTGCTCGTCGGATGGGGGCTGCTGGTACGTCGTGTCCTCGTTCGGGTCGGCGGAGGCGCGTTCAACGGCTCGCTGTCGGCGTTCCAGACGCTGTGGCTCGGCTACGCAGGCCTACTCGGATGTCTGCTCCTGGCATCGCTCGCAGTGGCCGTCGATCGGGTCGTGCTCACGATCGCATGGCTGCCCGCGCTCGCCGGATTCGCGCTCGAGCGCACGGCGGTCGTGCGCCGGATCCGCCAGGTCACACGGCGTCCGCGGATCGCGATCGTGCTCGGTGGCGTCGTGCTGGTGACGGTGTTCGCGTGCGCGTGGGCCGCCAGCGACGAGGTGATCTGGTACGACACCGGGCTCTACCACCTGCAGGCCGTGCAATGGAATACGACCCATGCGGCGGTGCCCGGCCTAGCGAATCTCCACGCGCGTCTCGGTTACGACAACAGCGTGCACGTGTTCGCCGCCCTGGTGGATTCGTTGTGGCGCGGCATGAGCGTCCACGCGACGAACGGGTTCCTGCTCGCGATCGTGCTCGTGCAATGGGTTGTCGAGATCGTCATGGCGAGGACGCCGCGCGGTCGGATCCGGCAGGCCTACTGCCTCGTGACGCTGCCCCTGTTCCTCGGCAAGCTGTGGACGCCAGAGGTCGCATCGCTGTCGACCGACCTGCCGCTCGCAGTCGTCGGTGCCGTGCTCGTGCTCGAGCTCCTGACAATGCCCCGCGGTCGTGGGCTGTTGCTGGGCGTGCTGGTGCTGTCACTCGCGGCGGTCGCGACGACAACGAAGCTCGGAGGGCTCGCATTCTTCGTCGTGGTGGCGATCGCGATGCTGTGGCGGGTCCGGGGGCACATACGACGCGCGCAGCTGACGGTCTTCGCAGTGCCTGCATTCGTGCTGACCGCCTGGACCGCACGCAACGTGATCGTCTCGGGCTGGCTCGTATTCCCCGTGTTCGGCAAGCTCGGCCTGCCGTGGGCCGTGCGCAGCAAGACCGCTCACGAACACCTTCGCTGGATCGAGAGCTGGGCACGCATTCGCGGCAAGCACCCGAGCGAAGTGCTCGATCACGGGTTCTTCCACTGGTTCGTTGTGTGGTTCGATGCGTTCCGGACCTCGCGCGAGGTCATGCTGTTGCTCGCCTCCGTACCACTCGCGATCGCGCGGTTCTTGCGGGACGCAGCGACGTCCGCGGTCAGCCGACTCGGCGAGTCGGCGGCCATCGTGGCGTGCGTGGTCGCGCTGCTGCAATGGTTCGTCGGCGCGCCAGACGTCAGGTTCGGCGGTTTCTTGTTCTGGCTACTACCCGCGGTGTTGCTCGCGCCCGTGCTCGCGAGGTCGTTGCGGAAGCCCGAGCTGCGTCCGATCGTGTTCGCACTCGTGATCGCCCTCGCCGGGTGGAACGACGGGCTATCACCGCGGCTTGGCCGCCCACCGTCGCTGTTCGGTCGACTTCCGGAGCCAGGGGCGGCTGCGACGCGGGTCGTGCCAGCGGGTCCCGAGACCGAGTTGCTCGTCCCTGCGACGGGTGACCAGTGCTGGAACGCGGGCTTGCTCTGCACGCCCGAACCTCGTCACCAAATGTTTCGCGACCCCCACGATGTGGGGGCTGGGTTCGAACCGTGACGCACGAGGAGTGAGATATGTCGAGACGGATCTTGGTCACAGGCGGCGCGGGCTTTCTCGGCTCGCACCTATGCGAGCGGCTCGTGCGTGACGGTCACGAAGTCATCTGCATCGACGATCTGTTCACCGGTACGCGACGCAACATCGATGCACTGCTCGACCACCATCGCTTCGAGTTCATCCGGCATGACGTGTGTCAACCGATGCACATCGAGTGCGACGAGATCTATCACCTCGCGTGCCCGGCCTCGCCGATCCATTACCAGCGCAATCCGGTGCGGACGATCCGCACCTGCGTGCAAGGCACGCTCGCCGTGCTCGATCTCGCGCGCGAGGTGAGGGCGCGTGTCCTGATCGCGTCCACGAGCGAGGTCTACGGCGACCCGCTGACGCACCCGCAGGTCGAGAGTTACTGGGGCAACGTCAACCCGATCGGTCCCCGCGCCTGCTACGACGAGGGTAAGCGTTGCGCCGAGGCACTCGCGGCGTCATACGCGGTGCAATACAACGTCGGCGTGCGCATCGCGCGCATCTTCAACACGTATGGCCCGCGCATGCATCCCGACGACGGGCGCGTGGTCTCGAACTTCGTGGTCCAGTGTCTGCGCGGCGCGCCGATCACCCTGTTCGGCGACGGAAAGCAGACGCGTTCGTTCTGCTACGTCGACGATCTGATCGAAGGTCTGGTCCGGCTGATGCGCTCGAACGTCGACGTGCCGGTCAACCTCGGCAATCCGACGGAAGCGACGATCGTCGACCTCGCCGAGCGCATCCGGAAGCTCACCGCATCGCGCTCGGAGATCGTGCAGCAGCCGTTGCCGCAGGACGATCCGACGCGTCGCAAGCCCGACATCACGCGAGCGATCGAGCACCTCGACTGGCGACCGACGATCACGCTCGACGACGGGCTACGGCGCACGATCGAGTACTTCAAGAGTCAACCGCCTGACGAGGTGCGCGCGTGAACAAGCTGTCGATCGTGATCCCGGTCTACAACGAAGAGCGCTGGATCGATGCACTGCTCGATCGCGTGATCGCAGCGGATGCGTGTGGGCTCGACAAAGAGCTCGTGGTCGTCGATGACTGCTCGACCGACGGCACGTCGGACATCCTGAACCGCCGCGCCGCGCGAGATCCCGAGATCCGCCTGTACCGCCAGCCGAAGAACGGTGGCAAGGGTGCGGCGCTCCGTCGGGGCTTTGCCGAAGCGACCGGCGACCTGGTGCTCGTGCAGGACGCCGATCTCGAGTACGACCCGCGCGAATATCCGGTGCTGCTCGCGCCGATCCTGGACGGACGCGCGGACGTGGTCCTCGGCAGCCGCTTTCTCGGCGGCCCGCACCGCGTGCTGTTCTACTGGCACGCTGTCGGCAATAAGCTGCTGACGACCCTGTCCAACATGTTCACGAACCTGAACCTGACGGACATGGAGACCTGCTACAAGGTGTTCCGCGCGGACATCATCAAGCGCGTGACGCTCGAGCAAGATCGCTTCGGGTTCGAGCCGGAGGTCGTCGCCAAGGTCGCTCGGACCGGCGCCTGGATCTACGAGGTTCCGATCTCGTATGCCGGTCGCACCTATGAGGAGGGGAAGAAGATCGGCTGGAAGGACGGCGTGCAGGCGCTGTACTGCATCCTGCGCTACGCGCGCGACCGGTGAGCGATGCACAGCAGGTTCTTGCCGAGCGGTGGGGCCACGCGATGCTCCACCCACGCGCCGACGGGTACGCCGACCGTGTCGTACATCCGCGCCGCCCGCTCGCTGAACGCCCGTGCCTTGAGGACGCGTCCGGTCACGTACCACGGGAGCACACCGAGCGCGTCGAAGTAGCGGAGCTCGTCGATCGCGAAACCCGCGGCCTCGACCCGCGCGCGTAGCTCCGCCTTCACGTAGCGCCGGCGATGACCGACGAGCGTATCGAGGCTGCCGAAGATCCAGGGCAGTGCCGGAACGAACAGCAGCAAGGCGCCACCGGGGACGAGCAACCGATGGAGTGCGTGCAGCATGCCGACGTCGTCGTCGACGTGTTCGAGCACGTTGACCAGCACGATCGCGTCGAACGACCGATCCGAAAGCTCGCCCGCCGCGATCGCATCGCCGAGCGGCTTGCCGAGCACGACGACACCTGGATCATCGCCGAATCGCGCGGCGAGTGCGTCGATCAAGTTCGAGGCGGGCTCGAGCAGTACCAGCGATCGCGCCGCATCCCGGTAGCGCGCCGATAGCGTGCCGACCCCAGCGCCCACTTCGAGCACGCGACCGCGCAGGTGCGCGCGAAAGTGCCCCAGGATCCAGTCCTGGTAGTTCGGGATGTCGGCGAGTGCTTCGAGGTCCTGACCCGCGTAATCGTGATGGCTTGCCATCGCGAACGACGTTACTGGATCTCGATCGAGATCGCGTAGGGCGCCGACGAGCCGTCGTAGCCGCGAACGACAACGAAGTAGTCACACCCGCTCTCGCAGCCGGCCGGCGCGGTGAACACCGTGTGCTCGTTCGAGTCCGCGCTCTGGCCGTTCGCGATCGAGCACGTGCTCGGATCGTCGACGCTGCATGGCGTGAGATCGACGCCGTTCTTGAACAGGTGCAGGTCGAGATCCTGCTGCGCGTTCGCCTGCGTGAACGTCAGGTCGACCGTCATCTTCTCGCCGGTGAACAGCGGCACCGCGTACCAGTCGTCGTCGTTCTCGCACACGACATTGCTCGTCGAGGCGTAGCTCGGGAACGTGGTTGGCCGCGCCTGCGCCGGCGAGTCGTCGTCCTCGGCGCCATCGTCGGTGCACGCCGGGTTCTGCACGCTGCCGCCGCGCAGCACGACGATGTAGTTCTTCGTGACCGGCGGATTCTGACCGTCGTCGGCGACGAGCAGCAGCATGTGACGCGAGATCTGGCGCTGCGCCGCGTCCGGGCACCAGTGCCACTTGCCGGCCTGCGCGCTGGTCTGGTCGAGCGCCGCCCCGTCGAGCACCGGATCGCCCTGCGACAGCGTCACGTTCGTCGTGTCGGAGTCCTCGATCTGGACATCGAGATCGAGGCAATCCTGGACATCGAGATCGAGCGTCGTGCCGGTGCCGAGTGGCGCACGGAAGATCGGCGACGTGATCGAGTTGACGACGTTGATCGTGATCGTCGTCGTGGTCTGCGTATCGCCGTCGGAGACCGTGAAGTCGATCGCGTGCTCGCCGAGGTCCGAGGCGATCGGCGTCCACCGGAACACGCCGCCACCGTCCGGCGTCGAGCTGATCATCGCGCGGTCGCCGAGGTCCTTGAGGTCGACCGCGCGAAACCCGTACACGAGGCGGTCGCCATCGCCATCGGTCGCGGCGAGCTCGATGCGTAGCTCCTCGCCGACCACCGCGATCTGATCCTCGAGCCCGCCGAGATCGGGCGCATCACTGCCCGACGTACACGACGCGAGCACCGCACCCAGGGCGAGCAGCAGAGGTTTCATGGCGGCGGCTCTGTAACGCCCGATCGAGGCCGCGTCAATGTTCGTGGACCCGCGGCGTGCGCGATGCCATCCCCGAGGTGTCCGCGACGTCAGCGACCTCACGATTCGTGCACGCAATTGGCGACAACTATGACGATCGTGTCGCTATAGGAAGCGCCGCCGCCGCGTGCGAGGATCGTCGACGATGAGGCGACTTGGCGTGGCGCTCGTGATGCTCGCGGAATGTGGCGGCGGCGACGGCGGCACTGAACCGCAGGTCACGGTGTCGACGAAGTTCCAGATCACCGATGTCCGCGGCACCGGCCCATCTCCGCTCGACCAGCTCGCGAACCAGACGATCGACATCACCGTGACGCTCGATGCGGTCGGCGTGGCGCGCAACGAGACGGCGACCTGCAAGCGGCTCGGGCTCTACGTCACCGAGGCGGGACGCGCGGCGCGCGGTGCGACCGCGACGATCGTGCAGGACCAGATCTTCGAGAAGCTCGTCGGCTGGGAGGCCGATCTCGAGCTGTGCGACGACCCGGCGCTGTCGACGTTCGCGCTGCAGTCGGACGTCAACGAGCTGAACCTGATCTTCGGCTGCGCGACGGTGCCGGCGAGCGCGAATGTCCGCGACGCCGACGGGCTGCCGGTGATGTCGTCGTTCACCGCGAGCGCGTGCGAGGCGACGATCCTCGACGTGGTCAATAATCGCGATCTCGGCGCGAGCGGCTTCACGATGCAGGTCGTGACCGGCCCGGCGCACGTGCCGTAAGCTGCGCGAGTGCGGCGAATCCCGGCTCACATGCGCGGGATGAACCACCGTGATGAGTAGTCCCTCGCGCACGCGGACTACTGGCATCCATGGTCATCCGCTGGCCGCGAAGGGAATGTCCTACAGGTTCCGATCGTCCCGTCGGGCTTGACGCAGGACTGCAAACCAACCAACAAATGACCTCCTCGGGATCGGTGCAGTCTCGGGGGAGATGCACTCGAAACCCGCCGGTGTGTCGGGTCGCGCTGCGTCCTCGGGCAGTGCGTCCTTGGGAAGTGCGGTCTTGTCATCCCGATAGCAACTTCGCGCGATTCCAGCAGCTGATCTCAGACGCCTGGCAACCCGGCGCCACGATCGCTGTCGAGCTCGCGGTGATTCACGGGGTACTCTCGCGTACGCGCGAGACGATCGGCGCGAGAGCGCGACGTGCGGTCGCTCGCAACAGGTCGGACTCGCCGATCGCACCACTGACCGCCGCTCCGAACGTGTAGTAGCCCTCGACGGCGAGCTCTCCGAGCACCGTGCGTCGCAGCATCTGGTCGCGGAATCGCCGCAGCAGCTGGACATCGTTGGCCATGATCGAGCCATATGCAGCCGTGGCGATGAAGCACGCGTCGACGGGAGCATCCGCGGTTTGAACCGACACGATCGCGAGCGGGCCGGGATTGCGACAGTCGTCGATCGCCCGGATGCCGATGTTGTATTCGGTTTCTGGCAACAGACCATCGATCTGAAACGTTTGCTCCGCGCCGCTCGTGCTCGGGGTCAACCTCGCGTTGACCGGGACGGCCGCGTCGAAATTGTCGGCGGTGAGTGGCGCGTTCGCGAGATAGCGGATCTCGTAGCGGGTTGCCTGGCCAACGTTGCCGTCGTCGCCGGGTGCGATGAACGCGAGCGTCACGCGCGAGCCGGTCACGTCGGTCGCTTGCAGGCTCCCCGGAGACGCCGGTGGTGCGAGGTCGTCCTGTGGCGTCGCGCTCACGCGGACGCGAGCTCCGGGGGTCGACGCCGGAAGGACAGCGAGTCGCTCTGCGCCCGAGCCCGGCACACCGACGGTGATCGTCGCGTCTGGGAGACGGATGTCGCCATCGATGCCATTCGGGTCGCCATAGCCGACGTAGTCACCTCCCGTGGCCACGGTCGGATCGGCGCCAATCGTGAACGGTACGCGGTACAGGACCGATGGTTGGCCGCGATACGGCACGCCGAAGTCGCCGTACGACACCAGCGGCGACGGAAACACCGTCGGGTTATAGGCCGCGTTCATGTCGAGCTCGCGCGACACTTCGACCATCAACACGTAGTTCCCGATGGGCAGGCTCTCCGGCGTGAGCCAGTGAAACGTGTGCGGCGCGCCGACCGCCGGTGTCGCCGCCGAGACGGCGTCGAATGGATTCAGCACGTCGAACTGCGCGACGGAATCGTCGTCGGATGGCCCGGTCACGGTGATGTCCTGTCGCGGTGGATACAGGCTTCGCGAGGACGCATCGAACCGACCTTTGTCCGTCCAGCGCGACTGCTCGACGCAGGTCAAGGTGGTCTGCGTCGCGCCGGACGATTGCAGGAAGTTGCAGAAGTGGCTCTCCGCAGATTCGTTGATGAGCGCCGGCGACAGATTGCTGTCGTTGCCATCCTGAAAGACGACGCGTTCCCAGGACAGGCCGTGACGGTGCGACCAGATCGGAAACACGGTGATCCGTGCGCCGTATGGCCATCCCGGACCGCTGTTGAAGTCGAAGCGACCGGGGCGATTCCCGATGCCGTACGTGCCTGTGGCTGCGGTGATGAACGCCGTCTCGATGTACCTGCCGCTGGTGTCCTCGACCCACGCGACGATCTGCGGCGCGAACAGATTGTCATTCGCCGCCGGCAGGAGCTCGACGTCGACCTTCGTGCAGGTGCCGGTCGCGTGCGCCGGTGCGGTGTTGGAGATGACCAGCACGCACACACACCACGCCTTCCAACAACGCATCATGCCGCATCCTCCCGCAGTGGCCGCGACCACGCAAGCGTCATCGAGCCGACCAGCGATGACGCAGGTCACATGCGCGGGATGAACGCGTCGACGAGCAGGCACCGCGTCGGCTCGCACGCGACGACCATCGCGACGTTCGTGTTCGCGGCCTTGACGTAGTAGCCGCCCTTCGCGCGGACGACCGGCGTTGCCTTGCCGTCGTGGACGACGTAGACCTCCTCGGTGCCGAGCGACGGCGCGCGCACGAGCTGGCGGTTCGCGTCGTCGGGCTGCGTCGTCGCGACCTTCGGATAGCGCTTCGTGCCGTGGTCGTACCAGCCGACGTAGACCGGGCGGCCCTTGCGCTCGGCGAACTCGACGTCGTCCGCGACGAGCCGCAGCGCGAACGTGGGACCGAGCGCATCGACGAGCCGGTTGACGAGGCCGTCGAGCTGCGAGCGCGCGGCGGTGGGCTCGGTCGCCCACAGGGCGGGGGCCTCGGCGGCGCGCAGCTGTTCGGGCGAGACGCCATCGGTGTCGAGGTGGACGCGCAGCCGCGGGTTCGGATCGAGCCGGCGGAAGCCGGGCGATAAGTCGATGTCGGCGAGGCCGAACAGATCGATCGCCGCGAGCTGGCGGGCGCCGTTGTCGGCCCAGTCCTCGCCGATGAACCAGAACGTCGGCTCGACCTGGCTGTACGGCGGCAGCACGACGACGCTGCCCGGTGGCGCGGCCTCGAGCTTCGCGATGCGACCGCGGAACTGTGCGCCGATCGAGATGTACTTCGCGAGCGCCATCGTCCACGCGACGAGGTGGATCGCGACGACGATCGCAACGAGCGCGAGCCGCAGCGGGCGCGAGGTCGTGAGCCACGTGACGTACGGGTATGCGGCGACGACGAGCACGAGCGCGGTCGGGAACAGCGTTGCCTCGGAGTACTGCGGCCCGAACAGCGCGAGGATCGAGACGCCGAGCCAGATCGCGAGCCAGCGCAGCGTGTCGCTCGTGTCCGGCGGATCGGCGAGGCCGCCCCACGCCGGGCGCACGCGCGACAGCAGGAGCTTCACCATCACGAGGCCGAGCACGAGCGACACGAGCTCGCCGCCTTCGTTGATCGAGAGGTTCAGCTGCGCGAGGCTCGCCTCGAAGCCGGGCTTGAAGCCGCGGAAGTCGACGCGCGGCGAGTCGAGGTAGATCGCGAGCGTGCCGATCGCGAGCGCGATCGCGCCGGCGATCATCCAGCGCGGACGCGGCCTCGTGCGGACGACCGCGACGAGCGCGACGATCAGCGCCGGCGTCGCGAGCTGGCGCGCGGAGGTGCCGGCGCACAGCGCACCGAGGATGAACAGCGCGAGCCAGCCGCGGCGCGGCGTCCAGCCGAGGCGATACGGCACGAGCACCCACGCCGTGACGGCGGCGCCGTAGAGCCACTGCGCGGCGTAGGGGCGATGGAAGAACACGAGGCCGGCGCGCGGCGCGGCGATCCACACGAGCGCCGAGATCGCGACGAGCGCGAGGACGTCGGCGGCATCGGACAGCCGGGGCAGGCGACGCGCGGCGAGCGTGAACAGGCCGACGAGCAGCGCGATGCCGGCGAGCGGCGTCGCGATCGCGTGCAGCAGTGTCGAGTGCGCGATCGCGAAGCCGACGAGATCGGAGAACGTGTAGTGAGTCGCGGCGAAGTCGGCGAGCCACGCGCCGGTCGAGACCCGGTCGTGCGACCGGCTCCACAGCAGGTGGCTCCAGTCGTCGTTCTGCAGCGGCGACAGCCACGCGATCGTCGCGTGGATCGCGGCGACGCATGCTAGGAACGCGACGCCGATCGCCTTCGTCATCGCCAGTACCTCCCGGCGAGCCAGCAGCGATCGGGCTCGCACAGGATCGCGGTGTGGAGCCCGCGGCAGTCGAGCGAGATCGGGACGAGCGGGCCGACGTGCTCCTCCTCGTCGGGTACGAGCTCGACGTGGCGGGTCTGGCCGCACGCGACCACGTAGGTGTCGGTCAGGTGCTTGGGGACGCTCTTGTCCCAGACGCGGATGTACGGGCGCGCCCAGCTGTCGTCGTACGGGCGACCGTCGACGAAGTCGAAACCTTTCGGTGTCCAGTCGACGACGACCAGCGGGCGGTGCTTCGGATCGTCGAACGGCAGGCCCTGCGACTCGACGACGTAGCGGACGAGCTTGTGACCCTGGTAGTTGCCGAGGTCGGTCGTGACGAGCAGCCGGCGCAGCTGGTTGATCGCCCACTCCCAGTACGTCGGGATGTACGCGACCGGCGCGATCTTCGCGGCGACGTCTGGCGGCAGCGGCGGGTCGTAGATCCGCGTCGCCTGGTAATGATCCGCCGGCGACGGCTGCGCCCAGCGGACCTCGTCGGTGAGCTCGATCCCGGCGAGATCGAACACCTCGTTGCCGACGTACTCGCGCAGCGACGCGTAGCGGAAGTCGTCGCCCCAGTGCCAGCGCGTGCGGCGCTTGAAGTCCATCGGCGGCACGTGCGCGACCGTGCCCTTCGGCGTGGTGCGCAGGATCTCGAGCCGCTCGTCGTTCTCCGCCTTGACGTTGACGTAGGTCTGGACGAAGCGGAACGCGTGATAGCCGAGCAGGATCGCGGTCGTCCACGCGAGGAACCGGCGCGTGCGCGGCTCGTCGTAGAGGCGCTCGGCGAACACGAGCAGCGCGGCGACCAGCAGGATCGCCGATGCGTAGAACAGGCGCTCGCTCGCGGTCGGCGACGCGAACAGCGTCACGACGATCGCGCCCGAGGCGAGGATCAGCGCGGTCGCGGTGACGATCGTCGTCCGCGGCAGCGCGGGCACGGGCTCGCCGCGCCGGCGAAACGCCGCGAGGTAGACGAGCACCGCGACGACGAACAGGTCGAGGCCGATCTGCGCCTCGCTGACGAACTCGAGCAGGATCTCGAAGGTACCGTTGAAGCCGCGCTCGGCGAGCAGGTGGAGCGGCGTGTCGCGCGTCGCGAGGCCGGCGTAGCGCACCGCCTGGCCCGGTGCGAAGAACAGCATCGGATAGCCGATGTAGAGGCCGACGAGGCCCGCGATCATCCACACGCGCAGCTTGCGCTTGCGATACGCGACGTAGACGAAGATCAGGAGCGCGACCATCGCGGTCGGGCCGGTGTGCTCGTTCGACATTCCGGCGAGCCAGCCGAGGCAGAGCATCACCAGCGCGAGCCACAGCCGTGCGCGAGCGTCGTCGGGGCGCGCGAGCGCGAGGCGATACGGCACGAACAGCGTGCAGGTGATCGTGAACGCCCACAGGTAGTTCGTCGCGAACGGGCGATAGAAGTAGATGACGCCGGGGATCGGGATGACGAGCCAGATCATCAGCTGCAGGAACGCGAGCAGCTGCAGATCGCGCAGCGTCGCGCGAGGCCAGCGTGCGAACGCGATCGCGAACGTGATCGGCAGGACCGCGAGCTGGACGAGCGGCGTGACGACGAGGTGGATCACGCGCGGGCCATTGACGATCGCGAGCAGCACGTCGCCGATCCGCGGGTTGAAGTGGAAGTAGTTGTAGTGGCCGTACTCCCAGATCGCGGCGAGCCCGAAGTCGTGATGGCGCCAGTACGTCAGCTGGTACCAGTCGTCGAGCAGGACCGGCGTCAGGAATGCCTGGACGAGGAACAACAGCCAGAGCGCGACGGCAGCGCAGGCGAACATCACCCGTTCCTGGCGCTGCGTCATGATCGAGACGTCGGTAACACGATCTGGCGATTGTGACGAGAGTCCTGCCCCTACGTGTCGACGGGCGGGCCGTGCTAGAAGAGGCCGATGCCGCCGGTGCTCTCGATCGTCGCCCCTGCCTACAACGAGGAGCGCAATCTGCCCGCGTTTCTGGCGGCGATCGTGCCCGTGCTCGAGGCCACCGGCGAGTCGTTCGAGATCGTGTTCGTCGACGACGGCAGCAAGGACGGCACGCTCGGCATGCTCGCGGCGGCGGCCTCACAAGATTCTCGCATCCGCGTCGTCGGGCTCGCGCGCAACTTCGGCAAGGACATCGCGCTGTCGGCGGGGCTCGCGCACGCCAGCGGCAAGGCGGTGATCCCGATCGACTGTGATCTGCAGCATCCGGTCGAGCTGATCCCGCAGTTCGTCGCGAAGTGGCGCGAGGGCTTCGACATGGTGCTCGGCGTCCGCAGCAAGCGCGACGAGGAGGGCTGGCTGCGGCGCAGCCTGTCTAGGTCGTACTACCGCGTGATGCGGATGATGACGTCGGTCGAGATCCCGCCGAACGCCGGCGACTTCCGGCTGATCGATCGCAAGATCCTCGACGTCATCAACCAGATGCCCGAGCGGCATCGGTTCATGAAGGGCATCTTCGCGTGGCCCGGGTTCAAGGTCGCATCGATCGAGTTCCAGGCGAACGTGCGCGGCAACGAGACGCGGTCGAGCTGGAGCTTCTTCAAGCTGTGGCGGTTCGCGCTCGACGGGCTGTTCTCGTTCTCGACGGCGCCGCTCAAGATGTGGACGTACGTCGGGTTGCTCGTCGCGCTCGCGAGCTTCCTGTACCTCGCGATCACGATGATCCAGAAGCTGTTCTTCGGGATCGACGTGCCGGGCTACGCGTCGCTGCTGATCCTGCTGCTGTTCTTCAACGCGCTCGCGATGATCTCGAACGGCATCCAGGGCGAGTACATCGCGCGCATCTTCGAGGAAGTGAAGGGCCGGCCGCTGTACGTCGTCGGCACGAAGCTCGGGTTTGGTGCCGAGGCGACCGCGGTCGTCAGCGAGCCGCAGGCCGCGAGCGGCACGATGCCGATGCCCGCGCCGCCGCCGCCCGCCGCGCCGAGCCCACCGGTGGTCGCCGCGCCGCCGCGTCCGCGCAGCGAGTCCGCGCCGCCGCCATTGCCGCGCCCGCGCTCGGACTCCGCAGCGCCGCCGCCGCCGAAGCCCAAGCTACCGCCGGCGCCGCGTCCGCCGAGCATCAAGCGCGACACGCCCTGACGACCGATGGCGTGGTCACGCATCCTGCGCGTGCTGCTGGTCGTGTACGTCGCGGCGACCGCGCTGTACATCGCGTACATCGTCGGGCACGAGCCGTTCTCGTTCGACGCGTGGAACGTCGCGTTCGACACGCGGAGCGAGCCGGCGACGCTCGACCGGTTCCTCGACTACTGGTGGTTCGAGTACACGCACTCGAACCCGCGGCTCGGTCAGGCGCTGACGTACCTCGCGTACAAGCTCGAGTACTTCGCCGTGATCGCGACGCCGATCGCGTACTTCGCGATCGCGCTCGCGGTGACCGTGCTCGGCATCGGGCGGTCGCCGCATCGCCGCGGCCGTGACCTCGCGCTGTTCGCGATCGCGATCGGGTTTGGCTGGTTCGCGCTGCCCGAGATCGGCCGCAACATGTTCAACCGCGCGTACGGCGCGAACTACATCTACGGCGCGGCGATCCAGCTGTGGTTCCTCGTGCCGCTGCGGCTCGCCGGGACGTACGACGCCTCGACGCCGCGCTGCGTGCTGTACGCGCTCGCCGGTGTCCTCGCGGGCGCCTGCAACGAGCACACCGGGCCCGCGATCGCGCTGCTGCTCGTCGGGCTCGCGTGGCAGCTGCGCCGCCGCGGCGAGCGTCCGCGGCTCGTGATCGCCGCCGCGATCGGCTTCGTCGTCGGGTTCTGCGCGATCTTCTTCGCGCCGGGGCAGGGCGAGCGCTACGACGGCCTCGTCACGAAGACGAGCCTGCCGATGCGCATGGTCCAGCGCGGCGTGATCGGGATGCTCGACATCCTCCACGACTACGTCGCGTACGCCGCGCCGCTGCTGCTGCTCGTGCTCGTGCTGCTGGTCCGCTCGGCGTGGGACGACCGCGGCCGGCCGACCCGGACGCTGCGCCTGCTCGTGCTCGCGATCGCGATCGGCCTCGCGATGGCGATCACGCTGTTCGTGTCGCCGAAGCTCGGCTCGCGGTTCTACACGGTGTCACTCGCGCTGCTGCTCGCCGCGACTATCGCGGTCATCGACGCGCTCGCCGGCAAGCGCACGCTCGCCGCGCTCGTCGTCCTCGCGGTCGCCGCGTCGAGCTACGCCGCGATCCGCACGATCCCGCTCTACACGCGCGTCGCGCGCCAGAGCCACGCGCGCCTCGCCGGCCTCGCGGCGACGAAGCCCGGCGACGTGTTCGTCGCCGACGCCTTCGATCAGAGCGACGAGAGCTGGTGGTTCATCGGCGACGACTTCGACGACGCGAACAAGCGCGCGCGGGTCGCCCGCTACCTCGGCCTCGCCCGCGTCTCCTACCGCGGCTTCGACATGAAGCAGCCGCTCGGCACCGCCGGCGTCGCCGTGGTCGCGCGCTACTGGCTGCCCGGCGAGCCGTGCCCGCTCGACGATCGCGAGCTCGACCTCGAAGGCCGCGGCTTCGACGTGCCGGGCATCGTCGCCTCGACGCGCGACCGGATCGCGCAGCTGCGCGCCCAACTCGCCCCGCGCAGCTTCGAGCGCTACGAGCTCGCCGTCGAATTCCCCGGCACCCCGCCACAGCTCCCCGCCTCCCGGATCCTGGTCGCGCGCGCCGTCGGCGACGAGCTCGAGCAGTACGCCGGCGCGATCACGCGGCCCGGTGCCTCGCTGACGCGGGAGATCCAGCTGCCACCCGCGCTCGCGAACCAACCGCGTGACATCTACGTCCTCCAGGTCGGCGGTGACTACAAGAAGCTCGGCTCGACGCGCGGCGAGCCCCTCCGCTTCACGCCGTGGCGCACGGGCATCTACTGGGCCCTCGCGTGCAACGCGACGGAGTGCTTCGTGATCGCGGCCGCGCGCAGCCATGCCGGCTAACTGGGGTCAGGGTCAACTTGCGCAACTTTTGATCTGTAAACGCAGGGAATCACGCGCAGCGACGGGGACAGGGTCAACTTGCGCAACTTTCAGCGACCGTTGCCGCGGAAGTTGCGGAAGTTGACCCTGTCCCCGTTCGCTCTTGGATCTTCGCGGCGTTGCGCGACGAAAGTTGCGCAAGTTGACCCTGACCCCGTTTGCGGCGCGCGTAGAGCACGACCGTGCCCAGGACGCTCGCGAGGATCATCCAGTGCGAGTAGCGGTAGTCGGGGGACGGCGCGATCAGCAGGAGGGAAGACTCGATCACGATGCCGCTCGCGTACAGCGCGAAGACGTCGCGGTGGCCGCGCGTGAGCGGGAGGAGGAGCAGCGCGATCGCGAGGTACATCCACGGCTCGAACAGCGGCGTCCAGCGGTTGAGCTGCACGAGGCCGCGCGTCCACGCGAGCTGGAGCGGTGACCACGTGATCGTGAGGCCGCTGTCGACGACGGTCTGCGGATACGGGAAGTCGCGCAGCGGGACGACGCCGATCGGGCGCTTGCGCGAGAACGAGAGGACCTCCTGCATCACCGCGAGGCGGTGGCGGACGTAGGCACCGGGGTAGCGCGTGATCGTCGTCTTCCAGGCGCGCTCGAGCGCGTCGCGCTGGGCTTCGGGCGCGGGCGTGGTGCCGTAGAGCGGCAGGTTCCACAGCGCCTCGGGCTCGTACATCGAGTCGAGCATCACGTAGGTCTTCGGCGTGTAGAGCTTCTTGATCCGCGCGTGGATGCCTGCGTGGACGCGAAGGTCGGTGCCGGCGAACAGCTGCTCGAGCTCGGCGTCGGGGATCGTGGCGTCGACGTGCGCGAGCGTGCCGGCGATGTCGTGGACGCCGAGCGACGAGTGCCAGTAGTGCATCGGTTGATCGACGAGCGCGCTGTTGAGGCGAAACGCGGCGAGCATCAGCGCGAACGCGATCGCGGCGGACAGCGCGTAGCGCTTCAGCCAGTGCACGCCCGGCTGCCACGTGAACAGCAGGAAGATCAGCGGGACGGTCGCGCCGAACGCGTTGTAGCGGACGGCATTCGCGACGAACAGCGCGCCGAGTGCGGCGAGCTTCGCACCGCGGCGGGCATCGAGCAGGCCGGCGATGCCGAGCAGCAGGCAGCTCGCCATCAGGCTGTCCTTCCAGACCGCGGCCATCGGCAGCATGATCGGCGGGAACACGCCGAGCGCCGCGGCGATCCACGCGGCGCGCTCGCGCGGGAAGGTCCGGCGCAGCACGAGGTACAGGCCGAGCAGGAACAGCGTGCTCTCGAGGATGAACACCGCGAAGCCGCCGGCGACGATCTGATCGCAGACCGCGAACAGCAGGTCCATCGTCGGCGGATGACCGTCCGTGTAGAAGCCGGCGCGCCCCTCGTTGAGGTGCTCGAACGTGTCCGGGCTCATGATTCCGGGAAACGCGTAGACGAACAGCACGAACCACGCGCTCGCGAGCACGGTCAGCGGGCGCGCTGAACGCAATCGCGTGAGTACCGGCACGGTGCGGGCAATATATGCACATTCACCGCCGGGCCTGTGTGGGCTCTGTGTATAACGTGCGGAGAGAACAGCCATGTGCGGCATCTTCGGGGTCATCTGTCAGGGCGCTCAGGATCACCGCGACGAGCGCAAGACCCTCGCGCGTGCGCTGACGCTGGCGCTGCTGCGGTTCTCCGAGTCACGCGGCCGCGAGGCGGTCGGGATCGCGGTGCACGATGGCGGCCGCATCGAGGTGCTGAAGCAGGGCGGCTCGGTCACCGACTTCCTCGCGAATCCGAAGCTGCACGAGGTGCTCGACGGTGCGCTCGCGCGCTGGCAGCCCGGGACGGCGATCGCGATCGCCGGCCACTCGCGGCTCGCCACGAACGGCGCGCAGAGCAACGTGGAGAACAACCAGCCGGTGATCACGCGCGGCTCGGTCGCGCTGCATAACGGGATCGTCGTCAACGACGGCGCGCTCGCCGAGCGTTACCAGCTCGTTCGCAACGCCGAGCTCGACAGCGAGGTGCTCGCGAACCTGCTGCGCAAGCAGCTCGACACGTCGAAGGATCTCGTCGCGGCGACGCGCGCGACGTTCCGCGAGATCGAAGGCTCGGCGTCGATCGCGATGCTGTTCGACGATCTCGACGCGATGCTGCTCGCGACGAACACGGGCTCGCTGTTCCAGCTCTCGAGCCCCGAGGCCGGCGTGATCGCGTTCGCGTCCGAGCGGTTCATCCTGCAGCGCGTGCTCGAGGACAGCGAGTTGTCGAAGCAGCTCGGCGACGTCCACATCGAGCAGATCCGCGCCGGCCACGCACTCGCGGTGCACCTCTCGGATCTGCGGCGGCACGCGTTCGCGCTCGCACCCGACAGGGACGAGCCGCCGATCGACAACGACTTCGTGCCGAACGGCCACAACGTCCAGATCGTCGATCAGTCGTCGCGCCACGATCGGCTGAAGCGCTGCACGAAGTGCATCCTGCCCGAGACGTATCCGTTCGTCGGCTTCGACGAGCACGGCGTCTGCCACTTCTGCCGGACGTGGAAGAAGATCACGGTCAAGGGCGAGCAGGCGCTGCTCGACGCGGTCGCGCCGTATCGCAGCAAGGACGGCAGCCCCGACGTGATCGTCGCGTTCTCCGGCGGCCGTGACTCGTCGTACGGCCTGCACTACGTGAAGAAGAACCTCGGGATGAATCCCGTCGCGTTCACGTACGACTGGGGCATGGTGACCGACCTCGCGCGCCGCAACCAGGCACGCGTGTGCGGCAAGCTCGGCGTCGAGCACATCATCCGGTCGGCGGACATCACCGCGAAGCGGCGTTACGTCCGCAAGAACGTCGAGGCGTGGCTCAAGCGTCCCGAGATCGGGATGGTCACGCTGTTCATGGCGGGCGACAAGGAGTTCTACTCGTACGCGCGCGAGCTCCGCAAAGAGACCGGGATCCAGCTCGTCATCTTCTGCACCGGCAACATGATCGAGGACGCGCCCTACAAGACCGGGCTCATGGGCGTGCTGCAGGATGACTACGGCAACGTCCTCACGAAGATGTCGCTGCGCAATAAGGCGCAGATGCTCGCGTACCACATGAAGCAGTACGCGCTGAACCCGCGCTACTTCAACGAGTCGCTCTACGACACGTGGAACGCGTTCTGGCAGACGTTCGTCGTCAAGGACGACTTCCTCTACCTGTTCCAGTACATCGACTGGCACGAGGACACGATCGTCGACACGATCCGCCGCGAGTACGACTGGGAGGTCGCGACCGACACCACGACCACGTGGCGGATCGGCGACGGCACCGCCGCGTTCTACAACTACATCTACCAGACGATCGCGGGCTTCACCGAAGACGAGTGCATGCTCGCGAACATGGTGCGCGAAGGCCACCTGACGCGTGACGAGGCGCTGCGCCGCGCGGCCGAGTACGGCAAGCCGCGCTGGCCCTCGATCCGCGAGTACGCGCAGCTGATCGGATTCTCGGCCGAAGAGGCGCTGCAGATCATCAACGCGGCGCCCAAGCTGTACTGAGCGATGGCGGAGGCCGAGCAGGCGCGACTCCGCCGCGACGTCGGGTGGAATCTCGTTCCGGTCGTCCTGCTCGCGGTCGTCGGGCTCGGGCTGAACTTCGCGATCGGCGCGTTCTGGACCGAGGACGCGCTCGGCTCGTTCACGCTCGTCACGACCGCGTACTTCACGTTCGCGGTGCTCGGCGCGCTCGGCCTGCAGTACTCGGTGCTGCGCGCGGTCGCCGAGGATCCGACGGATCGCGCGCGCGTCGCGGCGGTCGCGGTCGGCGCGCTGATCCCGAACGTCGTCGTCGCCGCGTTGACGACCGCGCTGTTCGTCCTCGTGCGCGCGCCGATCGGCCGCCTGCTCGACAGCCCCGCGGTCGCCGAGGGCATGCTGTGGGCCGCGCCGGGCCTGTTCTGCTTCGCGGTCAACAAGGTGCTGATGGGGATCGTGAACGGGCTGCGCCGGATGCGCGCGTTCGCGGTCTACACGTCGCTGCGCTACGCGCTGATCGCGATCGGGCTCGCGCTCGCGTGGGCGTGGGGGCTCGACGGCGATCAGCTGCCGGTGATCTGGACGTTCACCGAAGGCGTGCTGCTGCTCGTGCTGCTCGGCGAGCTCGTGATCCAGGTGTCGCTGTCGAGCGCCGCCGGCTGGCTCGCGTGGTCGGTGCGTCACCTCGACTACGGCATTCGCGGCGTGCTCGCGACGCTCGCGTTCGAGATCAACTCGAAGCTCGACGTGTGGATGCTCGGCATCGCGTTGCCGGACAACCTCGTCGGGATCTACAGCCTCGCCGCCGCGCTCAGCGAGGGCGCGATGCAGCTCGGCGTCGTGCTGCAGAACAACCTGAACCCGGTGATCGCGCGCGACTTCGCGGCGGGCCGGCACACCGAGATCGAGGCGCTGACGCGGCGGACGCGCCGATGGTTCGTGCCGGTGTTCATCGCGATCTGCGCGGCCGGCGCGGCCTGCTATCCGTTCGTCATCCCGTGGCTGATCGGCAAGCAGTCGTTCGTCGCCGGTGCATGGCCGTTCGCGATCATGATGCTGGGGCTCGCACTGGCGTCGCCGTACCTGCCGTTCGGCCAGATGCTGCTGATGACGTGGCGGCCGGGCTGGCACACGGTGTACGTCGTGCTCGTCACCGCGGTGAACTTCGTCGGCCAGCTGCTCCTGATCCCGCGGCTCGGCCTGCCGGGCGCCGCGCTCGCGCTGGCATCGTCGTTCGTCGCGTCGGCGCTGCTGCTGCGTGCGCTCGTGCGCTGGCGCGTCGGGTTGCGGATCTAGCGCCGAAACGGCACACGCCGTGTGGGCCTATCCACACGGCATGTGCCCGGTACGCGGTCCGCGCACCGAAGGTTTTTACGATCCGAAGATCGTGTACTGACCTCGCGAGTCCGGATCGGCGTAGACGACGATCTTCTGGATCGCGCGGCGCTCGCGCAGCTCGATCACCTGACCGTCGCCGGCGACGAGCTTGCGATCGAGGGTCACGCGCTTGCTCTGGTTGTCAGAGTACGTGATCTCGATCTGCTCGATCTCCGGCTCGCCGGAGTCCGCCTTGACGAGCAGCTGGCTGACCGGATCGCGACCGTCGACGTAGATCGTCTGGGTCAGCTCCCCGGTCTGCACGGCCTGGCCGAGGACGAACCAGTCGGCGACCACCGGCTGGCGCGGTTGCACCTCGTGAAACGCGCCGGCGTTCGACGGTGGCGGTGGCGATGCCGGCGCGGGATACGACGTCGTGCGCGGAGCACACGCCCCGAGCACGAGACAGCTAAGCAAAGCTACGCGGTTCATGTAGTCACGAGCTCCTAGGTTCCGAACACCGAGTACGCACCGCCGTACCCCGGCTCGGAGTAGACGATGATCCGGTTGATCTGCCGCGCGCCGCCGTTCAGATCGATCGTCTGACCGGCACCGGGCGGGATCCGCGAGTTCATCTTCACGACCTGCGTCTGGCCGTCGCTGAACTCGATCGCGACCTGGTTGATCACCGGGGCGCCGCGAACCGCCTCGACGCGGATCGCGCGGAACTCGCCACGGCCGAGCAGGTTGATGAACTGCCGGTGGTCATCCGCCGACAGCCGATCGCCCAGCGTCACCCAGCGCTCGGCGAACCGAGCGGGCTGGTGCTGATGCGCGGGTGCGGTCTGATACGTCGCGTACGCGGGGCGGCTCTGCACGCTCGCCTCGCAACCGAAGCCGCCGCCGAGCGCGACAGCGAGAAGTAGTCCAATGCGCTTCATGATCGTGGCTCCTTTACGCGCCAAAGATCGTGTACGCGCCGCGGTAACCCGGGTCCGTGTACACGATGATGCGGTTGATCGGTTCGTTGCGGTTGATGCGGATCACCTCGCCGGAGCCCGCACGCAGCCGCGCGTTCAGCCGGACGACCTGCGTGTCGCGGTTGCGATACTCGATCGCGATCTGGTTGATCACCGGCGCGCCGCGCACGGCCTCGATGCGCAGCTTGCGGAACTGTGCCCAGTTGCCGCGCATGTTGATGAACTGCCGGCGCTGCGCCGAGTAGCCCTGTGCGAGCGGCACCCAGCGGCCGCGGAAGTCACGGCCCCACTGGCTGCGGTCGTAGCGTTCGTAGCGATCGCGGTCGTAGCTGCCGTCGTAGGCATGCTCGCCGTAATGTTCGCCGTAGCGGTCGTGGTCGCGATCGTACCGATCGTACGGATCGTGATCCGCGTACGCCGACCCCGCGGCGGTGAGCGCCAGCGTGGTCAGGATAGCGAGACGTTTCATGGCAAAACTCCTTAGCGTTGATGCACCCCGGTAGTGCATCGCCCGGGCCGAGCACTCGAACCGGCGAAGATCGCGTCGAGATCGGTCGACCCGAGCGTGTCCGCGCGTGCCGAGGCGCGCGATGCGCGCGGCTTCAGTTATCGTGCGCGCGTGAGACAGCGGTGGCAGCGCTACTGGTTCCGCGCGGGCGGACGGACGAGCGCTGCCGTGCTGCGGATCGCGATCGGCGTCAGCGTTTTCTGGATGCTCGTCCGGCTCTCGGACGGTCACGCGAGCGCGCCGTGGGAATCGCCGCACGCGCTGTATCGCTCGCTGGGCATCCTGAAGCTGTATCCCGGCGAGCCGGGCACGACGTTCTTCGACATCCTGTGGCCGATCGCATGGGCGTCGACGATCGCGATGATCCTCGGCGCCGCGACCCGCGTCACGACCGCGATCAGCTTCGTCAGCGCGCTCGCGATCGCCTGCTACGAGTACTCGTTCGCGCCGTCGTGGTCGCACGACAACAACGCACCGCTGCTCGCGCAGCTCGCGTTCCTCGGCGCGTACGGTGGTGATGCGCTATCGCTCGATGCGCTGTGGCGATGCTGGCGCAAACGTCCGCCACCGGACGATCGCGGCTATCTGTGGTCGGTGCTGCTCGTCCAGCTCGCGCTCGGTCTGATGATGGCGAGCGCGGCGTTCAGCAAGCTCGTGTCGGGCGGGCTGTCGTTGGCGTGGGTGCTCTCGGACAACCTGCGCAACCACATCCTCGTGCGATTCGATCTCAACGAGCTTCCCCGGCCGCCGCTCGCCGACTGGATCATCGCGGAGCCATGGCGCTGGAAGCTCACCGCCGCGCTGAACATCCTCGCGCAGCTGTCACCGCTGATCGCGTGCGTGCTCGCGCGGCGAGCGCTGTGGCGCGCGCTGTTCGGAGCGCTGTTCGCGATCGAGACCGTCGCGCTCGATCACGTGATGGGATTCTCCAACTATCACTGGCTGCCGCTCGCGGTCGTGTTCGTCGACTGGGAGCGCCTGATCGAGTGGCTGCGCCATCGGCCGCACGCCGAGGCGCCGGCGGCGAGCGTCGGGCTCGGGCCGCGGCTGTTCATCGTCGGGTTCCTGGTGATCGACGTCGCGATCGCGTTCTGGCGGTGGCCGAAGATCGATCAGCGACTCGGCCTGTATCCGCTCTCGAACTTTCCGATGTTCGCGAGCATCCGCGCGCGCGAGCCGTACGGCGAGCACCACGACTACGAGCTCGTCGAAGGCGGCTTCGAGATCGTGACCGAGCCACCGCTGCACGCACCGGCGAAGAACTGGGTCGATCACAACGCGAACGCGCTCGGGCTTCATCACGTGCGCGATCGCGAGGAGCTCCGCGGCGTGCTGTCGTACTGCGGCCAGCAGCTGCGCGAAGGCTTCCCCGAGCTGACGCCGATCGCCGTGCGCGCGAACCTGATCGCGCGGCGCGCGCCCGCGTATCCCGAGCCGGCGCGGTTCGAGCGAGTCGAGCTCGCGACGATCGCCGAGCTCGCGCGCGATGGCACGCTGCGCACGGCATTCGGCACCGTCGAGCGCACCGCGACGACGTGGCGCATCCGGGTGGACGCGCAGGGCTTGCCGCCGGTCGACCGGCTCGCGCTGTACCTGCACGGCACGCGCACCGATCTCGCAGCGACGCGGTCCGCGGAGGGCTTCGACGTCGCGGTGCTGTCCGCGGGCTGGATCGTCGCGCGGTTCGAGGTCCCCGGCGAAGGCGAGCGCTGGTTCGTCGTGGCAGGACGCTGAGTTAACGCGTGGCGACGCCGGTCAGCCGCGACCGCCGCTCGCCGTAGACCGCGTACTTGGCCTTCGCGCTGCCCTCGCTCGTGACGACGATCGTGTCGATCTGGCGCGATCCGCCGAGATCGACAAACGCCGGCGTCTTGGTGTCGACCGTCTTGTCGACGCGGAACGTCTTCGCCTTGCCGTCGGCGAACTGGACGCGCACCGCCAGCACCCGTGGCCGGCCGGCCGCGGCGTCGATGCGCAGGCGCGTGTACGCCCGGCTCGTGCTGACGTCGATGAACTCGCGGCCGTGGCTCGCCGGCGTCGGCGAGGCGAGCTCGATCCAGGGGTTATCGGAGGGATCGCGACGGCCGTTGTCGTTGTAGCTGATGCGCTCCGTGGTCTCCTGGTCTCGGGGCGATGCGGCGACGAACGACCCGGTCACCGCGACGAACAAGGCGGATAGCACCGTGGTCCTCATGCCGAACAAGCTCTTGCATCGCTCGTGCCCCGAGCGGGATAGTCCGTCGATGTCGGCCGAGATTCCGTTCGAGCTCATCCAGCGCCTGCCGAAGACCGATCTGCACTGTCACCTCGATGGCTCCGTGAGGCTCGAGACCGTGCTCGAGCTGGCGCGCAAGCAGGGCACGAAGCTGCCGACGTTCGATCGCGCGGGGTTGCAGGAGATCCTCGTAGCGGGCGATCACGTGAAGTCGCTCGACGATTACCTGCGTGCGTTCGACATCACGCTGTCGGTGATGCAGACCGAGGACGCGCTCGAGCGGTGCGCGTTCGAGCTCGCCGAGGACGCGTGGCGCGAGAACGTGCGCTACCTCGAGGTCCGCTACTCGCCGCTGCTGCACACGCGCGAAGGCCTGCGCCCGGCGCAGGTCGTCGAGGCCGTGCTGCGCGGACTGCGTCACGCGAAGCGCACGCTCGGCATTCGCTATGGCGTGATCCTGTGCGCGATCCGATCGCTCGGTCCCGAGTCGAGCCTGCGCATTGCCGAGCTGTGCGTCGCATTCAAGAACCGCGGCGTCGTCGGCTTCGATCTCGCGGGCTCGGAGATGGGCAATCCGGCGAAGCTGCATCGCCAGGCGTTCCAGCTCGTGATCGACAACAACATCAACTGCACGGCGCACGCCGGCGAGTCGTTCGGTCCGGACTCGGTGCACCAGGCGATCCACAAGTGCGGCGCGCACCGGATCGGCCACGGCACGCGGCTCGTCGAGAGCGGCGACCTGCTGAACTACGTCAACGATCACCGGATCCCTCTCGAGGTCTGTCCGTCGTCGAATCTCCAGACGAAGGCCGCGAACAGCTGGGAGACCCACCCGGTCGACTTCTACGTCGACTACGGCCTGCGCGTCACGATCAACACCGACAACCGGCTGATGTCGAACACGACGGTGTCGCGCGAGCTCCACCTGTGCCACCAGCACTACGGGTGGTCGCTGCGCACGATCAAGGAGATCATCATCGCGGGCTTCAAGAGCGCGTTCATGCCGTACCGCGAGAAGGCGGACCTTGTCGCCGAGATCAACGCCGAGCTCGCGCAGTACGCCGATCCGCGCGGCGAGGTCACCGGTCGCGTCGGGCTCGTCGAGGCCGAGCCGCCGGTCGCGCCGCCACCGGTCGCGAAGCCGACGCTCGTCAGCTAGCGTCGATCGCGGCGTCGATCGCCGCATCGATCGGCGCATCCGGAGGCGCATCGATCGGCGCATCCGGTGGTGCATCCGGAGGCGCGTCGATCGCATCGTCCGGCGCGTCGATCCCGCCATCGATCCCGGCGTCGATCGTGCCGCACACCATCGCGGGGCTGCCGCTGAGGTGACAGCGCCCATCCTCGGCGTTGCACGCGTAGTCCTCGGGGCACTCGCCGGCGGGGCCGCAACGAAACCCACACGCAGGCTTCGGCAGGTCGTAGCAGCCCGGCACGAGGCCCACGAGCGCGACGAGGATCGTCGAACCCAGAGCAATTCCGAGCCACACGGATCGTCGCGTCACCACGTGCCCACCTGTGCGCGGAACCTAACACGATCGACCGCGAGCGCCCGCCGGCAGTGTTACCATCGGCGTCACGGCAATGGTGGCGAAGCTGGAACCGGATCGCCTGCGCGAGCTCGTCGAGCCGCACTGGCGCCGCATCTACAACTTCGTGTTCCGGCTCACGCTGGATCGCGAGCGAGCCGAGCGGTACGTGCAGGACGTGTTCACGATCGCGGTCGATCAGGCGGCGCAGATCCCGCCGACGACGCCCGAGGTCGAGGTCTGGCTGATCGGCATCGCGAACAAGCTGCTCGAGCAACGGCTGCCGCGTCAGCCCGAGGTCAACTTCGACATCCTCGACGAGACCCTGCGCAGCGAGGCGACGCGCACGGACGTCGTGCGCTCGCTCAGCGATCCGCAGCGCGACTTCCTGCTGTGGGAGCTCAAGCAGGGCTGCATGACGTCGGTGATCAACTGCCTGCCGCCCGGCGAGCGCGCCGCGTTCGTCGTGTGCCACGTGCTGAAGCTGTCGGACGACGCGGCCGCGAAGAGCCTCGGGATCACCGAGAGCGCCTACAAGGTGCGGCTGTCGCGTGCGCGCAAGAAGGTCGGGGACTACCTCGCGCCGCGTTGCGAGCACGTCAACCCGATGAACCCATGCCGCTGCCCGGCGCGCGTCGGGACGGCGCTGCACAAGGGCTTCATCCGGCCGATGGGCGAGGTGTCGCTGCGCAAGGCCGAGGTGCCCTACGGTCGGTACGGCACGGGCCTCGGCAACGAAGACGCACCGCTTCGCGATATCGCGACGATCTACGGAAACCTGCCCGAGCCGGATCCGCCGTCCGACCTCGGCACGAAGCTCGTCGAACGGCTCGCTGGCTGACAGGCGTATACTGGGCCTCCATGGCTGTCGTGGCCGGTCGATTCGAGATCCTGTCGCAGGCTGGCACCGGCGGCATGGGCTCGGTCTTTCGCGCGCGCGATCGCCAGAGCGGCAAGCTCGTCGCGGTCAAGGTCCTCAAGGTCGACCGCATGTTCGACGTCGCGCGGTTCGAGCGCGAAGCGCAGACGCTCGCGGCCGTCCATCACCCGAACATCGTCGATTACATCGCGCACGGTGAGGCGGAGGGCCTGCACTTCCTCGTGCAGGAATGGGTCGACGGCATCACGCTCGCGACGCACGCGACGACGATCGGCACGACCGCCCAGGAGGCCGTCACGATCTCGCTCGGGATCGCGCGCGCGCTCGAAGCGATCCACAGCAGCGGTCTGATCCATCGCGACATCAAGCCGGCGAACGTGATCCTCGCGGGCGGCGAGGCGGAGCGCATCAAGCTCGTCGACTTCGGGATCGCGCGGCTCGCGAACGAGGCCGGCGTGCTGACGCGGACCGGGATGCTGATCGGCACCCCGGCGTACATGTCGCCCGAGCAGGCGCGCGGCCTGCTCCAGATCGAGGCCGCCGCGGACGTGTGGTCGCTCGGCTGCGTGTTGTTCGAGCTGCTGACCGGTCAGGTCGCGTTCTCCGGCAAGACGCCGGCCGCGATCCGCGCGAAGGTCTTGCTCGGCGAGCCGCCCGCGTTCGCGCGGCGTTGCCCCGAGGCGCCCGACGAGCTGTGCGAGCTGCTGCTCGACATGCTCGAGAAGGAGCCCGGTCAGCGGCCGGTCGACGGCGGTGCGGTGGCGGCGCGGCTGCTCGCGCTGCCGCCGATTCCCGACGGGCCACGCCGCAAGGTCGGCGCGCGCCAGGCGGATACGACGCCGGTGCGTTCGCCGCAGGGCTCCGCACCGCGCAAGGCGCCGAGCCTGTTCGTGATGTTCGACGCGGCGTCGGTGCGTGGTGCGCCCGGCCACGACGCGCGGATGGCGCAGCTCGCCGAGCGGCACAACCTCGACGCGCACGTGTTCGAGGACGGCTCGGCGGTGCTCGCGTCGCGCGGCGACGGCAAGCAGGCGGCGAAGGAGGCGGTCGATGCCGCGCTCGAGCTGCGGCGCGACGTGTTCGACGCCGCGATCAGCGTGTTCGGCCGCGCGTTCGACGACACGCTGTCCGATGCGGTCGATCGCGGCTCGGTGCTGCTCGAGCAGGCGACGATGGCGACGATCTTCGGGGACGTCGTCGACGATGCGGGGCCGGTCGTGCACATCGACGACGTGATCGCGGATCTGCTGCACGACGAGGTCGAGGTGATCCAGACGCCGGAAGGGCCGGTGCTGTCCGCGACCGAGACCCAGCGGTTCGCGACCGAGAGCTGACGCGCGTCAGGCCGGGCAGCGCGCCGTGCTCGTGCAGCTGTTCGTGCGCGGATCGCCGATGACGACGGTGCCGTCTGGCTTGCCACCACCGACCACCGTCTCGAGCTGCGTTGGCTGGAGCTCGACCACCACCTTGCGCCGGACCTCGAGCTTGCGCTTCGTCTTCTTCATCGCGGCCTCCGCCTCGAAGAAGAGCAAGATCAGGGCCGGCGGATCGCATGCCCAACTCCTCGAACCCAGGTGCCAGGATCGACGGCGGGCTTCACTTGAAGTGAACCCCTGCCAAGCAAAACGGCTCGACACGTGGGTACGTGCCGAGCCGTCGTCGAGAGGGCTACGAGATGGGGGAGGGTGCTATGCGGGGCAGCGACCGGTGCTGGTGCAGCTCGTCGTGCGGACGTGTTCGCCCTGGCCACCGCCAACCACCTGTTCGAGCTGCTCGTTCGAGAGCTCGACGACGACCTTCTGCTTGAGCTCGAGCTTGCGCTTGGTTCGTTTCATCGCGACCCCTGCCCTGGAGCACAGCAAGATCAGGACCGCGGAATTTCGTGTGCAAGCTCGCGAACGGCAGTCGCCGGGACCGGCGTTGCACTTCACTTGAAGTGAAGGCCTGCACAATGTGATCAGGGCGCGAACCGAGCACACGCGCCTACCTCACGCCGCGCGATTGACCGGACCACTGACACACCGCGCGGCGGTGCGGACGTAAGATCGAAGCCGATGGTCGCGCCGCTCGTGGACCCGACGAGTCCACTCGTCGGCCGCAAGCTCGGGGAGTTCGAGGTGGTCGAACGAGTCGCCGTCGGCGGCTTCGGCGAGCTGTTCCGCGCGCGCCAGGGCACGCTCGGTCGCGACGCGGTCGTCAAGGTGCTGTCGAACGCGACCGTCGAGACCGCGCGCGATCGATTCACGCGCGAGGCGCAGCTCGCATCGCAGCTCGATCATCCGTACGCGGCGCACATCTACGCGTTCGGCGTCGAGCCCGATGGCCTGCAGTGGATCGCGATGGAGCTCGTGCGCGGCGTGTCGCTCGCCGAGCTGCTGCGGGCGCAGGGCTCGCTGCCGGTCGCGCGGTTCGTCCCGCTGTTCCAGGCGATCTGCCAGGTCGTCCACGTCGCGCACGAGCAGGGCATCGTCCATCGCGACATCAAGCCGTCGAACGTGATGGTGGTCGCGCGCGCCGGCGTGCTGCTGCCAAAGCTGCTCGATCTCGGGATCGCGCGGCTCTACACCGCGGATCGCGCGCAGGCGAGCGCGACCGACGAGCGCGTCGAGCGGCTGCTGTCGACGACCGAGCGCACGTCGGCACGGTGGGCCGCGGTCGATCCGGGCACCGCCGCGACGCTCGAGGTGGACGACGCGAACGTGCGCTTCGATCGCCAGCTGCGCGAGCTGCTCGGCGAGCGGCTCGCCGAGATCAGCAACACGCCGCAGAGCGACGCGAACCTGACGAGCGGCGCGGTGTACCTCGGCTCGCCGCCGTACATGGCGCCCGAGCTGTGGCTGCGCCCGCACACCGCGGGTCCCCCGGCGGACATCTACGCGCTCGGCGTGCTCGCGTACGAGTGCCTGACCGGCAAGCAGCCGTATCACGGCGCGACGACCGCCGACATCGCACGCGCGCACCTGCAGCCGCTGCCCGCGCTGCCGGAGCACCTGCCGCCCGCGCTCCACGCCGGGCTGCTGAAGGCCACGGCGAAGCGCGCGAAGGATCGCCATTCCGACGCGCTCGCGCTGTCGCGTGCCGTCGAGGAAGCGTGTCGCGTCGAGCCGGCGATCGTGCTGCCGCGACCGCCGGACGAGCTCGTCGCGAAGGTGTTCGCACGCGCGCCGCAACCGATCGCCGAGTCGATCGCGGCGGCAGAGGCCTCGACGCGGCTCGACGACGCGTATGCGCGCTACGTCACCGCGCTCGAGCTCGTGCCGCAGTACCTCGGCATCGTCGCGCTCGGCTGCTGGACCCGGCTCGGCAGCCCGGATCCCGACGGCGAGGTCCGCGCGCTCGTGCGCCGGCTGTGCAACGCCGGGCTGGCCGCGCGCGACTGGCTCGTGCTCGCGCAGACGATCGCGAAGCCATTCACGCGGCTGCGCGAGGCATTCCCGCTGCCCGAGCTCGTCGACATCTGCCGGCGCGGGCTCGGCGAGCCGGCCGAGGCGCGGCTCGGCGCCGAGCGACCGGCGACGATCACCGTCGACGATATCCGCGCGCTGATCGACGCGCTCGTCGCCGCGGTCGGCGAGCTCGACGAGCTGTTCGAGTACCAGCTCGCGGTCAAGACCGAGCGCGGGCTCGAGCGGTGGAGCGGGGCGCGCCGGCGGCCGCGGCCGCTGATCGCCGGCACCGTCGACGCGCCCGACGGTGCGCCGGTGCTGATCGATCGCAACGGCGCGGCGGTCGTGTCGCTGTGGCCGCTCGCGAAGCCGATCGCGCCGACGCAGACGACCGAGCCCGAGCTGTTCTTCGTCGCCGGCCTCGGCCGCTACGGCGCCCGGCTCGTCGCGCAGCCGAACGGGTTCTCGCGTCAGGATCCCGAGCTCGCGGCGTGGCTCGAGCAGCTCGTCGGCGGCGTCGGCCGCGATGGCGACGACGGCGAGGAAGGCAAGCCGCCGTATCGCGGCCTCGCGTCGTTCTCGGTCGCCGACAACGAGCTGTTCTTTGGCCGCGAGCGTGAATCCGAGAACCTCGCGAACCACCTGCGCGCGCACTCGTTCGCGGCCGTCGTCGGTCCCTCGGGCGCGGGCAAGAGCTCGTTCGTGCAGGCCGGTGTCGTGCCGCTGCTGCCGAAGGACTGGCGCGCGGTCGTGATGCGACCCGGCGCGTCGCCGTTCCAGGCGCTGCACGACCGACTCGGTGATGAGGCCGAGCTCGAGCGCGACGTCGCGGATCCGAAGGCGGCGATGACGCGGCTCGCGGACGGCGCACGCGCGCGCGGCGAGACGCTGGTGCTCTATGTCGATCAGGCCGAGGAGCTCGTCACGCTGTGTCGCGACGAGCGCGAGCGATCCGCGTTCGCGCAGTTCCTCGCGGCCGTGCGCGACGACGATCGCGTGCGCGTCGTGCTGACGCTGCGCGACGACTTCCTGATGCGCCTCCAGCGGCTCCCCGATCTCGGCGAGCGACTGACGACCGGCATGCAGCTGCTCGGCACGCCGTCGCGCGCGGACCTCCGGCGGATCCTCGTCGAGCCGGCACGCCGCAAGGGCTACGAGCTCGAGGATGCGACGCTCGTCGAGGAGATGGTCGGCGCGGTCGTCGACAACCCGAGCGCGCTCGCGCTGCTGTCGTTCACCGCGGCGCGACTGTGGGAGCTGCGCGACCGCCAGTTTCGCAAGCTGCGGCGGCGCGTGTACGCGTCGCTCGGCGGCGTCGGCGGCGCGCTCGCGCAGCATGCCGAGGAGACGATCGCCGCGATGGCCGACGACGAGCGCGAGCTCGTGCGCGAGGCGTTCCGTCACCTCGTGACCGCGGACGGCACGCGCGCCGTGATCCTGAAGACCGAGCTCGCGGAGCTGCTCGGCGGCGGTGACAAGGCGAACAAGGTGATCGAGAGCCTCGTCAACGCGCGGCTCGCGGTGACGTCGGAGTCGAGCGCCGGGATCACCGTCGAGATCACGCACGAGGCGCTGCTCGAGTCGTGGCCGCGGCTCGTCACGTGGCGGCGCGAGGATGCCGAGAACGCGCGGCTGCGCGACCGGCTACGTGCGAGCGCGCGGCAGTGGAACGCGAACGGCCGCCAGAAGGGCATGCTGTGGAGCGGCGACGTGCTCGTCGAGTACCGGCTGTGGCGGTCGCGCTACCCGGGCCGGCTCGCCGATGCGGAGCAGGCGTTCGCGAATGCGTGTCTGCGCGAGGAGGCGCGCGGCAAGCGACTGCGCCGCGTGCTGACATCGACCGCGTTCGTCGTGCTCGCCGCGACCGCGGTCGTCCTCTACGTGTTCGGCTCGCGCGCGCGCACGAGTGCGGCGCAGGCCGCGGAGCGCACGATCGAGGTGCTCGAGGAGCAGGGCCGCCGCGATCTGCTCGATCAGCGACCGCTGCGCGCCGCCCGGCCGCTCGCGCGTGCCTACGCCGCCGGCGGCGATCACCCGTCGCTGCGGTTCCTGCTCCGCACCGCGCTGCGCAGCGTCGAGAGCCAGCGCGGCGTGTTCGTCGGCCACACCGAGAAGCTGCGGCGCGCGCTGTTCACCGGCGACGGCAAGCACGTCGTGACCGCGAGCGACGACGGCAGCGTGCGGCTGTGGGATGCCGACTCGGGGCAGGCGCTCGCGACCGCGACGCTCGGCGGTCCGGCGCGGATCGCGCGCACCGCCGATCGCACGCTCGTCGCTGGCGCCGCGCCAGGTGCGGTCGTCGTGTGGCGCGCGGCCGATCTGCACGAGCTCGCGCGGTGGCCATTGCCCGATGGTGCGAAGCCGGTGACGGTCGCGATCTCCGACGACGGCAAGCGCGTGATCGTCGGCGATCGCGCCGGCTCGGTGTACCGGCTGTCCGCGGACCGCGATGATCACGGCAAGCTGCAGGACGGCATCATCTACGCCTCGCTCGTCGCGCCCGACGGTGCGTGGTGGATCGCGAGCGGCGATGGCGGCCATATCCATGTCGGTCGCGACGGCAGGACGACCGCGCTCGTGCACGGCGACGCCGCGGTGCTCGCGCTCGCGCTGCATCCCGATCGCGCGCAGTTCGCGTCCGGTAGCGGCGACGGCTCGATCGTCGTGTGGTCGCTCGACGGCACGAAGCGCGCGACGCTGACCGGGCACACCCAGCCGATCCGCTGGCTCGCGTTCTCGCCCGACGGCAAGCGGCTCGCGAGCGCGAGCGAGGACGCGACGGTCCGGATCTGGACGCTCGACGGCAGCGCGTCGCCGGTCGTGCTGTCCGGCCACGAGGGCATGGTGATGTCGATCGGGTTCTCGCCCGACGGCAGCGAGCTCGTCAGCTCCGGCGCCGACGGCACGGTGCGCCTCTGGGACATGGCGTCGCTGTCGCCGCTCGGCTCGCTCGACGCGCACACCGCCGAGGTCTGGTACGCCGAGCTCGACGCGACCGGCACGCGGATCGCGACCGCGAGCGCGGACAAGACCGGCCGGGTCTGGGAGCCGTGGCGCGGCGACGAGCGGCTGGCGATCCGCGCGCCGAAGGGCGGCTTCCTCGGCGCCGTGTTCGACGCGCGCGGCGAGTGGATCGCGACGTCCGGCGCCGATGGCATCGCGCGGATCGTCGACGTCGCCGGCAAGCCGATCTCCGAGCTCGCCGTCGACGCCGCACCGCTGCGCGCGATCGCGTTCTCGCCGGATCGCGCGCGGCTCGTCACCGGCTCGGAGAGCGGCGTCGTCAAGCTGTGGAACCTCGCGGACCGCACGGTCGTCGCGACGCTCGACAGGCCCGCCGGCGGCGCGTACGTCGCGCGCTACCGGCCCGACGGTGCGGAGCTCGCGGTCGCCGGCGAGGACGGCCGCGTTCGCATCTACTCCGCCGCGGGCGCGCCGCTGCGCACGCTCGCCGGCCACACGGCGGCCGTCTGGGGCATGGCGTACAGCCCCGACGGCGCGCTGCTCGCGACCGCGAGCGACGACCACACCGCGCGGATCTGGGACGCGCGCACCGGCGCCGCGCTGCGCACGCTCGGCCCGCAGCCGGATCAGGTCAACGGCGTCGCGTTCGATCCGAGCGGCACGCGGGTCGCGACGATCGATCTCGTCGGCATGCTGCGCGTCTACCGCGTCGCGGATGGCAGCCTGCTCGGCGAGGTCGCCGCGCATCGCGACAACGTGCTCGCGGTCGCGTTCTCCGGCGACGGCGAGCGGATCGCGACCGCGAGCTTCGATCACACCGTCAGCATTCGCGACGCGCGCACGCTGCGCGAGCTTGCCCGGCTACGCCGCCACACGGGCGAGGTCTACGCGATCGCGTTTCATCCGACGACGGATCGGCTGCTGTCGGCAGGTGCGGACGGTGTGCTGTGGCTGACGCGGCTCGAGCTCGAGACCCGGTCGCGTGACGAGATCGCGAGACTCGTGCCGGTGAACTAGTTCAGGTTCAGGTTCAGGTTCACTACTCACTATTGCCCGAATGCGTCTCGACGGCAGCGGTCACAACCTCGGTGAAGCCGATCGAGGCCGTCATGACCGTCCACGACGTCGAGCTGCTATCGCGTTTTGACGGGCACTGCGCTGGAGCTCGATGTCGTCTCGTTCGTCGGAACGGTGAACAGAGAAGCGGAGCCTGAACGAGAATGGATCAACGCTTGCGAGGCCGCGGCACCGCGAACTTCTCGATCTTGTTGATCAGCGTGCGCCGCGAAATTCCGAGCAGCTTCGCCGCGTGCGTCTGGTTGCCCGCGCACGCCTCGAGCGCGTCGATCACGCGCTGGCGCTCGTCGACCTCCGGATCGGCGGCGCGCGGTGCGTCCGGGATCGGGATCGTGCTGGACTCGCGCTGCGCGGTCGCCGCGAACGTCGCGCGCATCTTCTCGTGCGGCAGATCGTGGACCTCGATCACGTTGCCGGTCGCGAGCACCATCGCGCGCTCGACGACGTTGCGCAGCTCGCGCACGTTGCCCGGCCAGCTGTACGACCGCATCAGCTGCAGCGCCTCGGCAGACAGCTCGGGAACGCCGCGATCGAGCTTCGCCGCGATCTGGTGCAGGAACTTGCGCGCGAGCGGCTCGATCTCGCCCGGGCGCTCGCGCAGCGGCGGGATGATGATCGACATCGCGTTGAGCCGGTACAGCAGGTCGAGCCGGAACGCGCCGCGCTCGACCTCGGCGTCGAGATCGCGGTTCGTCGCCGAGATGATCCGGACGTCGATCGGCCGCGGCGTCAGGCCGCCGACGCGCAGCAGCTTGCGCTCGTCGAGCACGCGCAGCAGCTTCGCCTGCGTCGACGCGTGCAGCTCGCCGACCTCGTCGAGGAAGATCACGCCGCCCTCGGCGACCTCGAGTAGACCGGGCTTGCTCGCGGTCGCGCCGGTGAACGCGCCGCGCTCGTGACCGAACAGCTCGCTCTCGAGCAGCGTCTCGGTCAGCGCCGCGCAGTTGAGCCGGAGAAACGGCTTGTCGTGGCGAGCCGACTGGCGGTGGATCTGCTCGGCGATCACTTCCTTGCCGACGCCGGTCTCGCCGGTCAGCAGCACGCTGATGTCCGCGGCCGCGACGCGCGACACCAGATCATGTAGCGCGGTCATCCGCTCGTCGGCGATCACGATGTCGCCGTGCGACTCCGGGTGCTCCTCGGCGACCGAGCCGTGGGCGCGCGTGCGAGCGCGGGCCGCGAGCGTGCTCGGATCGCGGCCGTCTCGCGGGTACCACGCCGAGCCGATGCGCGCCGCCACGCCGCGCGTCTCGAGCGCGGTCTCGAGCCGGCGGATCACGCGGCTCACCTGATCCGGAGCCGCGTCGAGCAACATGATCTCGAGCTCGCCCGGCGCGTACTGCGCGACGACGTCGCCCTCGCGCAGCGCGCTCGACAGCTGATCGCGGACGTCGGTGCGCGGATCATCGAGCACGAGGTGCACGACCACGAACGTCGCGTCGTGGCGCGAGGCGCGCGCGCACTCGTCCTCGAGGCGGTTCTCGAAGTAATCGTGCGTGCGCATCCGGCGCGTGCGCAGCTTCTGGCTGCGGCGCTGGACGATGATCGTCACGGTGCCGACGCGCACGGCCTCGTTGAGCCGGATCTCGACGGCGACGTTCGGCGGGATCCGCTCGTCGCGCACCCACGTGCCGTTCGCGCTGCTCGAGTCGGTGATCGTCAACGGCTCGCCGAGCGAGAGCACCGCGTGGTTGCGCGAGATCGAGCCCTCCTCGATCACGACATCGCAGTCCGGCGCGCGACCGATCACCGCGGTGCCGCTGCCGGGCAACGCCTCGGTCGCGTAGACGCCGTCGCCGACGACGAGCAGGAACAGCTGCTCGGCATGGGGCGCGAGCACGTCTTCGCGCGTCGTGACCGTTGCATCGAGCTTCGACATCACCCTCGAGATGTGACCGGATGTGGCATCGCCACGATCACAACTCAGTATACCCACTTGGGTGGCGCCGTCCCCGTGCTCCCGGATCTGATACGATCGTCGACGCGTCCATGATGAGCGATTGGGGGGACGAGTCGACCCAGATCCGTGCTCTCCCGTTCGTCGGAGCCGATCGGATCCTCGTCGCAGACGGCGACCTGGCGACGCGGACGTGGCTGCGCGAGATCCTCGCCGGCCACTTCGTCGTCGAGGAAGTCGAGAGCGGACGCCACGCGCTCGAGCGTCTGGCGACCGAGCCGCCGCGCGTGCTGATGGTCGGCGCGCAGCTCACCGACGTCAGCGGCGCGGTGCTGCTGACCCACGCCGCCCGACATGGCCTCCTGTCGTCGCACAGCGGCGGGCCGGTGACGTTCGCGCTCAGCGATCACACCGGCGCGAGCCCCGAGGTCGACGAGCAGGTCGTGCCGATCTTCTTCCGGCTGACGCAGACGCTGCAGCCCGACCGGATCCGCGAGCTGCTCGCGCAGGCGATCGCGCGGTTGCCGCACGCCGAGGCGAAGCCGCCGACCGAGGCCGACGCGATGCGCGTCCGTCAGGTCGTCGAGCACGCGAAGCGGCTCGCGATGCAGCACGATCTCAAGAGCTCGGCGCGCACCGCGATCGCGGCGGTCGTCCAGCTCGCGGGCGCCGATCGTGCGCGCTGCCTGTACTACGACGACGAGACCGGCGCGCTGTGGTCCGGGCTCGAGGACGAAGACGATCTGCCGCTGCATGCCGGCATCGCGGCATTCGCGGTGCGCGCGAAGGCGTGCGTCGCGCTACCGCACGCGAAGCACGATCCGTCGTACCACCAGATCGTCGACGATCCCGCCGGTGGCGGCGACGAGCGGATCGCGGTGCAGCCGGTCGCGGATCGCGATGGTCGCGTGCACGGCGTGCTGATCGCGATCCGCGAGGCGGCGCACCGGCCGTTCGGCGAGGACGAGCTGCGCAAGCTCGAGGCGCTCGCCGAGGCGTGGGCACCGTTCATCCACCAGCTCGCGCAGGCGCAGGCCGCCGAGCAGGTGCTCGAGCAGCACGAGGACAAGAACGAGGTGTTTCGCCAGGAGGCGATCGATCACCTCGTGCGGCGCGGCCAGCGCGGCGATGTCGTGCGCGTCCATCCCGGCTGGGTGCACGCCGCGTACTGGCTCGTCGTGCTGTTCGTGCTCGGCGCCGGCGGGTTCATCGCGTTCGCGCAGGTCCATCAGTACGCCGAGGGACCCGCGGTCGTGCGCGTCACCGGCCGCACCGACATCACGGCGCTCGAGGGCGGCACGATCACCGCGCTCGAAGTCACGCCCGGCCAGGAGGTCAAGGAAGGCCAGGTGCTCGCGCGATTGCACGACACCGAGCAGGCGGCGCGACTGCGCGCGATGAACAGCGAGTTCGAGCGCAAGCTCGTCGCGTACCTGCAATCGCCGGCCGATCCGGCGGTGCGACAATCGCTCGCGTCGCTCGTCACCGAGCGCGAGAAGGCGCGCGCCGGCGTCGAGGCCCGCACGTTCCGCGCCCCGCGCGACGGCATCGTCAAGGAGGTCCACGTCGCGAACGGCCAGCGCATCGACGCCGGCAAGACGATCCTGTCGATCGTCGACAAGGGCGCGTCCGAAGGCATGAGCGTGCTCGCGTTCCTGCCCGGTCACGAGCGGCCGCGGATCAAGGTCGGCCAGCAGCTGCGGTTCACGCTGCCGGGCTATCGCGGCGCGAAGCTCGCGCTCGATGTCCAGGCGGTGTCGTCGGAGGTGATCGGCGGCAAGGACGCGCGCGATCGCTACCTCGGCGAGCGATTCAAGGAGAGCTTCCCGCTCGACGGCTCGGTCGTCGTCGTCGAGGGCCGGCTGACCCACACGACCTTCGAGGCCGACAACCAGACCTACGAGCTGCACGACGGCATGACGGGGTTCGCCGAGGTCCAGCTCGCCTCGAAGTCGATGCTCGAGACATTCCTACCCGGACTGCGATGAACGACAGCGACACCCAGACCCAGGATCCGAAGGCAGCGCCGGCGCGCGACGGCGTCGAGGATCTGTTCCCGTCGCTCGGCCGACTCGCGCAGTCGCGCAAGGGCAAGATCCCGTTCGTCCAGCAGCTGCAGTGGACCGACTGCGGCCCGGCGTGCGTCGCGATGATCCTGAAGTACTTCGGCCGCGACGTCACGCTCGACGAGGTCCGCGAGATCGCCGGCGGTGGCCGCGAGGGCGTCGATGCGCTCGCGCTCGTCAAGGCGGCCGAGTGGTACGGCCTGCGCGCGCGCGGCGTCTCGATCGACATCGAGCACCTGAAGTTCGTGCCCGCCGGCTCGATCCTGCACTGGGAGTTCGACCACTACGTCGTCTTCGAGAAGCTGACGAGCAAGGGCGCGCACATCGTCGATCCGGCGCGCGGCCGCCGCGTGATCCCGGAGAAGCAGCTGCGCACCGCGTTCACCGGCGTCGTGCTCGTGTTCGAGAAGACCGCGTCGTTCGAGCCGCGCAAGGCCGGCAGCGGGCGGTGGGCGTGGTACCTGCGCCAGCTCGGCGGCCAGCGTCACCTGCTGACGCGCGTGATCGTGATGTCGCTGATGCTGCGGATCTTCGCGCTCGCGGTACCGCTGCTCACCGCGGTGATCGTCGACAGCGTCATCCCGCGCGACGACTACAGCCTGCTGTTCGTCGTGATGATCGGCCTCGGCGCGATGCTCGTGTTCGAGGTGATCACGATGCTCGTGCGCACGCACCTGCTGCTGCAGATGCGCACGAACCTCGATACCCGGCTGACGCTCGGCTTCGTCGATTACCTGTCGCGGTTGCCGTACGACTTCTTCCAGCGCCGGTCGTCGGGCGACCTGATGATGCGCGTCAACAACAACGCGACGATCCGCGAGGTGCTGACGACGAACACGCTGTCGTCGCTGATCGACGGCATGTTCGTGATCGGCTACGCGGTGCTGATCTTCTTCGTGTCGCCATTCATCGGCGGCGTCGTGCTCGGGCTCGCGCTGCTGCAGGTGCTCGTGCTGCTCGCCGCGCGCGGCCGGTATCGCGATCTGCTCGTGCAGTCGCTCGACGCGCAGGCGCGCTCGCAGTCGTACCTCGTCGAGCTGTTCGCCGGCATGTCGACACTGAAGGCGTGCGCCGCCGAGAGCCGCGCGGTCGAGCGGTGGTCGAATCTCTACGTCGACGAGCTCAACGTCTCGCTCGAGCGCGGCCGCGCGACCGCGCGTGTCGACTCGTTCATGCACATGCTGACGAGTGGCTCGCCGCTCGTGATCTTCCTGCTCGGCACGCTGCAGGTGATCGACGGCACGATGTCGCTCGGCACGATGCTCGCCGTCAACGCGGTCGCGCTCGGCCTGCTGTCGCCGCTCGCTTCGCTCGTCAACGCCGGCATGCAGCTGCAGCTGCTCGGTGGCTACATGGATCGCGTCGAGGACGTGCTCAACACGAAGCCGGAGCAATCCGGTCAGGACGCGGCGCGCGTCCCGAAGCTCACCGGGCGCGTGACGCTGCAGAACGTCTCGTTCCGCTATAGCGAGCGCGCGCCGCTCGTCGTGCGCGACGTCTCGCTCGACATCCGGCCCGGCATGTCGGTCGCGATCGTCGGCAAGTCGGGCTGTGGCAAGTCGACGCTCGCGAGCCTGATCGCGGGGCTGTATCGCCCCGTCGAGGGCCGGATCCTGTTCGACGGCAACGATCTGATGCGGCTCGATCTGCGCTCGCTGCGCCGCCAGATCGGCGTCGTGTTCCAGCAGCCGTACCTGTTCGCTGGATCGATCCGCAGCAACATCTCGCTGACCGAGCCGTCGACGCCGCTCGATCGCGTGGTCCATGCCGCGCGCGTCGCCGCGGTGCACGACGACATCGACGCGATGGCGATGGGTTACGACACGCTGATCACCGACGGTGGCAGCTCGCTCTCGGGTGGCCAGCGCCAGCGCATGGCGATCGCGCGCGCGCTCGTCCATCGGCCATCGCTGCTGATCCTCGACGAGGCGACGAGCGCGCTCGATGCCGAGACCGAGCGTCAGGTGATCCACAACCTCGGCTCGCTGCGCTGCACGCGGATCATCCTCGCGCACCGGCTCAGCACGATCATGACCGCGGATCTGATCGTGGTGATGGAGCAGGGCGAGATCGTCGAGGCCGGCACGCACCACGAGCTGCTCGCGGCGGGCCAGTACTACGCGCGGCTCGTCGCGGCGCAGCTCGGAGCGACGGCGGGGAGGGAGGTCGCATGAAGCGTCTCGTCATCGTGCTCGCGCTCGCGAGCTGCAACCCCGGCGCTGACCGCGCGATCGATCCCGCCGCCGCCGCCGCGCAGCCGACACCGGTCGCGAAGAACGACCGCAAGTCCGCCGACACCGAGCCGGTGGGCTACGTCGGCGTGCTCGCGCCGCGCGAGTCGATCGAGGTGACCTCGCCGTTCACGACGAAGGTCCAGAAGCTGTACGTCAACCTCGGCGACACCGTGAACGCCGGCGAGCCACTCGCGCTGCTCGACGATCGCCCGCTGCGCGAGGAGCTGGCGATCGCGAAGGCGCAGTACAAGGAGGCCGCGATCAGCGCCGGCGCCGCCGCGAACAAGTACGCGCGCGAGCGGCTCGCGCTCAAGGAGCAGGTCACGTCGAAGGCGAACGTCGCTGCCGCGGGATTCGAGAGCGGCAAGGCCGGCGCGACCGTCGAGCAGCACAAGGCGCGCGTCGCGCAGCTCGAGCAGCGCCTCAAGGAGACCACGCTGACCGCGCAGATCGGCGGCAAGGTCGCGCTGCGCTACGTCGAGGAAGGCGCGCGCGTCACCGAAGGCCAGCCGGTCGTCCGCGTGATCTCGAGCGACGAGCTGTTCGTGAAGTTCGCGATTCCCGCCGAGGACGCGCGCAAGCTCGCGCCGGGCAGCCGGATCGAGATCCGGTTCGAGGGCAAGTCGCCGACCGCCGAGGGCATCGTCCGGACCGTCGCGCCGGAGCTCGATCCGGTCGCGCAGATGATCCTCGCGGAGGCCGAGCTCGTGAACGCGACCGCCGAGCTGCAGTCCGGTCTCGTCTGCCGGATCGTCGCGAAGCCCGGCGCGGCTGCGCCGCCGCCGCCTCCACCGAAGCGCGAGCCGGCGTCCGGATCGGCGAGCACCGAGATCGACGCGACCACGCCGGCGACGCCGCCGCGAAAGTCGTGAGCCATGGCCTGGGAGCCGATCGTCGTCGGGGCGCGCGCCGCGGAGCTGCACGCGCTCGTGCGGGAGCTCGGCGATCGCGTCGGCGAGGACCGCACGGCGGCCGCGCTGTTCTGGGCGTATGCGGCGGGCGTCTGGGACGATGACGAGACCGCGCGCCGCTACGACGCCGCGGTCGATCGCCTCGTCGAGCAGCTCGCGTCCGCGCCCGCATCGCACGCGCTGATCGGTGGGCTCGCGGGTGCCGGCTGGGTGATCGCGCATGTCGCGAGTGACGCCGAGGACGTGCTCGCGCCGATCGATGCCGCGCTGCTGGCGGACGTGCAGGACGCTGGCCTGCCGTACGATCTGATCTCGGGCCTCGTCGGGATCGGCGTGTACTTCGTCGCGCGCGGCGATCGCGACGGGGTCGCCGCCGTCGTCGCGCAGCTCGCCGCGCTCCAGGTCACGACCGCCGCCGGCACTGCATGGCGGACGCCGCTGCACCACATCCCGGCCGAGCGTCGCGCCGCGTGGCCCGCAGGCTACTTCGACTGCGGGCTCGCGCACGGCGTGCCCGGCGTGATCGCGCTGCTCGGCAAGGCGGTCGAGCTCGGCGTCGGCGATGCGAGGCCGCTGCTCGACGGTGCGCTGCGCTGGCTCGCGATGCAGCGCGCCGGCTCGCCCGAGACCGGCATCTACCCGGCGTTCGCGGGCGCCGCACCGACGCGCACCGCGTGGTGCTACGGCGATGCCGGCGTCGCGGTCGCGACGTGGAACGCGCTCGCGCGCGCCGGTGGCTCGCTCGCCGACGCGCGCCAGCTCGCGGAGCACGTCGCGCAGCGCGCGCCCGACGCGACGAAGATCGTCGACGCGACGCTGTGTCACGGCGCGGCCGGGCTCGCGCACCTCATGAACCGCTGCTACCAGGCGTCGCGCGAGCCGGGGTTTCGCGACGCCGCGATCGCGTGGCTCGACCGCGCGCTCGCGATGCGCGAGACGTGGGCGGGCGGCGATCTGCTCGAGGGCCTGCCCGGCATCGGCCTCGTGCTGCTCGCGGCGACGACGGCCGAGGAGCCGCGCTGGGACGCGATGCTGCTGTGCGATCTGCCGGTGGCTCCGTGAGGTGGACGCACGCGCCGCTCGGTCGGGTCGTGATCCGCACGCCCGCGCTACCGATCGAGACGCTGACGACGTGGACCGGCGAGCTGCAGGCAGGCCTCGTCGAGCGCATCCGCGATCCGCGGGTCCGCGAGGCGATCGCGCGCGCATCGCCGAGCCTCGATCGCGCGATCGACGCGTGGCTCGCCGAGCCGTCCGCGCATCGCGACGTCGAGCACGCGATCGTGCGCTACGTCCAGCGGATCGCGGGCCGGTCGACGCCGTTCGGCCTGTTCGCGAGCGTCGGCGTCGGCGCGGTCGGCGCGACGAGCACGCTGTCGATCGCGGGCGCGCTACGCCGCTACACGAGCGCGCGACTCGACGCGGTGCGGAGCACGAGCCCGCTCGTGGAGGTTCGTGCGAACGAGACCTCGTACCTCGCCCTCGACGGCAAGCTGCGCTACATCGAGCGGACGCCGCGCGGCCCGCGGGTCTCGGAGGTCGGTCCATCCGACGAGGTCATGGCCACGCTCGCACGAGCGCGCACCGGTGCGACGCCGGGCGAGCTCGCGGACGCGCTCTGCACGGATCCCGACATCGAGCGCGACGACGCGGTCGCGTTCGTCGACCAGCTCGTCGCGACCGGACTGCTGCAGCCGGCGGCAGAGCCCTCGGTGACCTCGGCACCTGTGGGTTCCGACGAGGAGCCGCATGTCGAGCTGCATCGCGAGACGCCGGAGCTCCGCGCGGGTCGCGACGTCGTCGACGAGGTCACCCGCGGCCTCGCGCTGCTGCACCGGATCGGCGGCGCCGGCGAGCGCGATCCGTGGCGCGGGTTTCGCGCTCGCTTCGAGGCGCGGTACGGGACGCGCGAGGTCCGGCTCGTCGACGTGCTCGACGAGGTCACTGGCATCGGGTTCTCGATCGCGACCGATCCGATCACGTCGCCGCGCCGCGATGCGCACCTGCTCGCGCTCGCATTCGACGGTCGCGCCTCGATCGAGCTGTCGCCCGCCGACGAGGCCGCGCTCGCCGTCGACGATCCGCCGCGCGCCTACGACGTCCTGGCGGTCGGCTGCAGCGTCGCGACGACCGGCGAGATCGCGATCATGACCGCCGATGTCCCGGGCGTGCGGATGATCGCGCGGTTCGGGCACGGCTCGCCCGCGATCGCGGATCTCGCGCGCGAGCTCGTCGCGATCGAGGAGGCGCGTCGCCCCGACGCGATCTTCGCCGAGCTCGTGCACCTGCCCGATAGCGGCGCGCAGGCGATGGTGCGGCCGGCGCTGCGCGCGTACGAGATCCCGTATCTCGGCACCGCGAGCGTCGACGCCGAGCACCAGATCGCGATCACCGACCTCGTCGTGTCGATCGTCGACGATCGCATCGTCGTTCGCTCGCTGCGGCTCGGCCGCGAGGTGATCCCGCGGCTGTCGACCGCGTATCGCCACGAGGACTCGCCGCTGCCGGCGGTGCGCTTCCTCGGCGCGCTCGCGCGGCAGGACGGCACGTACATCGGCTGGAGCTGGGGCGCGCTCGCCGACGCGCCGCGGCTGCCGCGGATCACGCATGGCCGGCTCGTGTTCGCGCGTGCACGGTGGACGCTCGACGGCAGCGCGCTCGCGTCGTCGTCGGCGATCGCGGCGACCCGCGCGCGCTGGCAGCTGCCGCGCTGGGTGACGCTGTTCGAGGACGACACCGAGCTGCCGATCGATCTCGATCACGCGTTACAGGTCGCGAGCCTCGCGCGGCTCGTGCGCGGCCGCGTGCGCGTCCAGCTGCGCGAGATGTTCCCGGCGCCCGACGAGCTCGCGGTCACCGGCCCCGACGGCCACTACGTGCACGAGCTGCAGCTGTTCTACACGCGCCCCGCGATCGCCGAGCCCGCGCGCGCGATGCCGGCCTCGTCGTCGGTCCGCCGCGCGTTCCCGCCCGGCAGCGAGTGGCTATCGCTGCACTGCTTCGCGAACCCGCGCACGCTCGACGCGGTGATCCGCCGGCTCGCGCCGGTCGTGATCGCGCACGCGACGCCGTGGTTCTTCGTCCGCTACGACGATCCCGACTGGCACCTGCGGTTTCGCGTGCGCGCGCCGCTCTCGCGGTACGACGAGCTGCATGCCGCGATCGCCGACCTCGTCGAGCCGCGCGTGATCTGGCGCGTCGCGCTCGACACCTACGATCGCGAGGTCGAGCGCTACGTCGCGATCGAGGACGCCGAGCGCGTGTTCTGGGCCGACAGCGTCTGCGTCGCGGCGCTACTCGAGGCCGGCGACATCGCGCCCGCCCATGCGTGGCTGTCGATCGATCGGCTGCTCGACGATCTCGGCCTCGCGCTCGTCGACAAGCTCGCGATCGTGACGCAGATCCGCGACGGCCTCGGCCGCGAGCACGCGATCGACACCGCGATGCAGCGCCGGCTCGGTTCACAGTTCCGCCGCGACGCCGCCGCGATCGCCGCAACGCTCGACGCGCCGACGCCCGCGCCGTTCGCGACCCGCAGCGCCGCGATCCGCGGGATCACGGCCGCGCCGGACGTCGCGGCGAGCCTCGTCCACGTCGCTTGCAACCGGTTGTTCGCGATCGAGCCGCGGCGTCGCGAGCTCGAGGTCGCGGATGCGCTCAGGCGCTATTATCTCGCGCAGTTACGCCGCCGCTAAGAATCTTCGCAACCGTGGACGGGTGCCTTCGACAAGCGCCCTCATGAAGATTCACACGGTGATCGATACCCGCACGGGTGAGGCAAAGGTTCGCGGCCGCAGCGGTCGCATGTATTCCACCGCCGAGTACGAGCGCGCGCTGACGCAGGACGACCCCGAGTCGATCGCGACGCGCGCCGACATCGACCTCGGCATCATGACCGACGCGGCCGCGCACGAGCTGCTGCTCCAGGAGATGCACGACTGCCCGGAGTGCCGCGCGGCGATGGAGCGCGGCGAGCATCCGGTGATTCACTCGGGCGCGGACCTCGAGGCGATGATCGCCGCGATCCCGCCGCGCGAGCGTGCGCGGCTCGAGCGGATGACGAAGCCGCGGCGCCGGCGCTGGCGCGATCAGCGCCGCCGCAGCTAATGATTGCGGGACTGGATCAAGCCGACGAGGTTGCCGCACGGATCCGAGACGATCGCGGTCGACAGCCCGCCGCCGACATCGTGCGGTGACTCGATCGCGGCCGCGCCGAGCTCGAGCAAGTGCGTCCAGGTCGCGCCGATGTCGGCGACCCGCCAGTACGCGACCGCACCGCCGGCACCCGGCCGCAGCTTCGAGATGTCGGGGTGCAGGCCGAGCTCCTGGCCGTCGACGTCGAACCCGACGTAGTACGGCTCGTCGAAGTACGGCTGCTTGCCGAGCGCGGCCTCGTAGAACGCGCGCGCCTTGTTCAGATCATCGACCTGGTAGATGACGCTGCGGATGCACTGCAGCTCGACACCCGGGTTGCCGCGTCGCGCCGGCTTCGGCTTGGACTTCGACTTCGGGGCTGGCTTCGCGGGGGCTCGCGTCTTCGCCTGGGTCTTCGGCTTTGCCTTCGCCTTCGCCTTCGCCTTGGGTTTCGCCATCGCTACCTCGCTGCGTGGAACGCGCGCTCGAGATCGCCCTGCAGGTCGGTCAGATCCTCGATGCCGACCGAGAGCCGGATGAAGCCGTCGACGATGCCGAGCGCCGCGCGACGATCCGACGGCACGCTCGCGTGCGTCATGATCGCCGGGTGCTCGATCAACGACTCGACACCACCGAGCGACTCGGCGAGCGTGAAGATCTGACACGCGGACAGAAACCGCCGCGACTCGTCGAGCCCGCCCTTCAGCACGAAGCTGATCATCGCGCCGAACCCGCGCGCCTGCTGCTTCGCGAGCGCGTGCTGCGGATGTGACTCGAGGCCGGGATAGATCACTTTCTCGACCTGCGGATGCCGCTCCAGCCACGCCGCGATCGCGCGCGCGTTGTGCTCGTGTCGCTCCATGCGGACGTGCAGCGTCTTCGTGCCGCGCATCACGAGGAAGCTGTCCATCGGCGACGGCACCGCACCGGCCGCGTTCTGCAGGAACGCGACGCGATCGCGGACGACCGGATCCTTGAAGATCAGCGCGCCACCGACGACGTCGGAGTGACCGTTCAGGTACTTCGTCAGCGAGTGCGCGACGACATCGGCGCCGAGCTCGAGCGGCCGCTGCAGGTACGGCGTCATGAACGTGTTGTCGACGGCGAGCATCACGTTGCGCCGCTTGCAGACCTCGGCGAGCGCCGCGAGGTCGACGAGCTTCAGCATCGGGTTCGTCGGCGTCTCGACCCACACGAGCCGCGTCGACGGCCGGATCGCCGCCTCGACCGCCGCCGCGCCGCCGAGCGGATCGACGTACGTGAACTCGAAGCCGAGCCGGCGATAGACCTTGTCGAACAGCCGGAACGTGCCGCCGTACAGATCGTCGGCCGCGATCACGTGCGTGCCGGCGTCGAACAGCTGGAGCAGCGTCGACGTCGCCGCGAGCCCGGACGCGAAGCACAGCCCGCCGACGCCGCCCTCGAGCGACGCGAGGTTCGCCTCGAGCGCGAACCGCGTCAGGTTGTGCGTGCGCGAGTACTCGAAGCCCTTGTGCTCGCCGGGCGCGGTCTGCGCGTACGTCGAGGTGTAATAGACCGGCGTCATCACCGCGCCGGTGGTCGGATCGGGCTGCTGGCCGGCGTGGATCGCGCGCGTGCCAAAGCCGAGGGAACGATCGTCGTGCGCCGCCATCAGTCGTCGAAGTTGAAGGTGCTCGGATCCTTTTCCATGATCCGCTCCATCGCCGCCTCTTCGAGTAGATCGATCATCCGCTGACCGCCGTACTTCTTGACGAGCTTGTCGTCGTACTCGTCCGCGATCAGCGCGACGTCGCGCAGCGTCGCCGTGAGCTCCTCGGGATCGAGCGTCGTGCCGCCGAGGATCGTGTGCGTGAACAGGATCGTGTGCTCGAGCGGATCCATCGCGAACGCGCCGAACCGCAGGTGCGCGTTGAGCTCGAGCAGCTGCTTCGCGAGACCGCCGTCGACGTCGACGCCCTTCACGAGCTGGGCGGCGCACCGCACCATCGCCTTGTTGTCCCCCCACGGCACGACGCTGATCATCACGTAGGCGGAGCCTTGCTTGATGACGTAGAGCGAGTCGTCGATCTTGCGGTACGCGGGGCTGTCCTGCAGACAGCGCTCGATCAAGAGCGCGGTGGCTACCTCGGCGGGATTCATGGTGGTGCGTTCTTAACACGCGATTTCGGCCCGTGTTGCCACCCCGTGTGATCACTTCGGCAACGCTGCTTCCCCACCAGCGACCGACCCGGCCACACACCCAGGCGACTGCCGCGTCATGCCATACTCGCCGCGATGAGGTTCGTGCTCGCCTTGTTCGCGCTCGTGCTCGGGCTCATGGGGTCGGCGACGGTGGCCTCCGCCGACGAGATCCGAGAGATCGTCGTCGACGAGAATACGAAGACCACCGACGACACGGTCATGCTGATCGCCCGGCTCGAGGTCGGCGACGAGTGGACCGTCGACATGATCGAGGTCATCAAGGAGCGCCTGGTCTCGAGCGGTCTGTTCAAGGACGTGATCGTGTTCTCCGAGCCGCACCCGATGGGCGGCGTCAAGGTCACGATCCTCGTCAAGGACAAGCACTCGTGGGTGATCGCGCCCGCGTTCTACACGCAGCCCACGAACGTCGGCGGCGGCATCGGCTTTGGCGAGAACAACCTCGGTGGTCTCAACCAGAAGCTGCTGCTGTACGGCCAGATCGCGACCGGCGACTCGTTCTTCATCGGTGCGTGGATCATCCCGAACCTCGGCGGCACGCGGCTCTACACGCAGCTCGATACGTTCCTCAAGAACCAGCGCAACATCGAGTACGCGCCGCCGACGACGTACCTCCAGACCGAGGAGGACATGGGCGCGAACAAGCCGCTGCGCGAGTCGCGGCTCCACTACCTCAACGCCGGCGTCAAGCTCGGTATCGAGCTGTTCCGCGGCTTCAAGATCGACACGCGCATCCGCGCCGCGCACGTCAGCTACGACGACGTCCACCTCTCGGAGGGCGCGACGATCGCCGAGGTCACCGGCAATCCCGAGGACGATCTGTCCGCGCTCCGCGCGCCCGGCGCCGAGGGCTGGGACGTCTCGAACGAGTGGACGATCTCGCTCGATCGCCGCGCGAACTGGTATGGCATCCAGGACGGCTACAAGTACTCGGCGTCGTTCGAGACCGCGCTGCCCGGGCTCGGCTCGGACTTTCGCTACTACCTCGCCGGCCTCGGCATCTATCGCGCCGAGAAGATCCTCGAGCGCCACAACCTGATCTTCAAGGGCAACATCGGCTACGGGTTTCACCTGCCGTTCCAGCAGGAGTACCTGACCGGCGGCACGTCGATGCGCGGCTGGCTCAACAACCAGTTTCGCGGTGACTTCCGCGCGCTCGCGAACATCGAGTACTCGGTGCCGCTGTTCACCGCGTTCGGACTCTCGGTGCGCGGGCTCGCGTTCTGGGACAGCTCGTACACGACGTTCCTGACGACGTCGAACCCGCAGCGCAACTACCTGCCGAACTCGCGTCGCGATCAGGACGTCGAGAACAGCAAGTTCGAGACGTACCTCGCGCCGTTCAAGAACTCGGTCGGCGTCGGCACGCGCTTCTACCTGCGCCAGATCGTGCTGCCCCTCCTGGGACTCGATTTTGGGTATGGTCTCGAAGCCCGTGACTATCAGATCTATCTCGCGATTGGCCTTACTGATTAGCGCGCTCGCGGCGTGCTCCTCCGGTGCACGCAAGCAGACCCTCGATCCCAAGCTCGGCGCGGTGACGCTCGTCCTGTACAACGCCGACGTCCGCACGATGGACCCGGCGCACCCGACGGCGACCGCGGTCGCGCTCGCGGGCGATCAGATCGTCGCGGTCGGCAGCGACGCCGAGGTGCGCGCGCTCGCGGCGTCGTCGACGCGCCAGATCGATCTCGCCGGCAAGACCGTGACGCCCGGCCTGATCGACGCGCACTGCCATCTCTACGGGCTCGGCCTCGATCGCGAGAGCGTCTCGGTGCGCCACCTCGGCTCCGAGCAGGCGGTCGCGGCGAAGGCAGCCGAGGAAGCGAAGTCGCGGCCGGCCGGCGAGTGGCTGCTCGGGCGCGGCTGGGATCAGAACCTGTGGCCGGGGCAGCAGTTCCCGAACAAGGCGACGCTCGATGCCGCGATCAGCGATCGCCCGGTGCTGCTACGCCGGATCGACGGCCACGCGGCGTGGGTCAACTCGAAGGCGCTCGCCGCCGCGAACATCACCGCCGCGACGAAGGATCCGCCGGGTGGCAAGATCCTGCGCGATGCCAAGGGCGAGCCGACCGGCGTCCTCGTCGATAACGCCGAGGATCTCGTCGCCGCCGTCGTACCGCCGCCCTCGGCCGCCGTCCGCGAGCGCCGGATCCGCGCGGCCGCGAAGCTCGCGATCGAGGCCGGCATCACCGGCGTCCACGAGATGGGGATCGAGGACGAGACCGCCGCGGTGTACCGCCAGCTCGCGGCGAAGGGCGAGCTGCCGCTCCGGGTCTACGCGTTTCTCCAGGGCAACCCCGCGGACCTCGCGCGCGTGCGCGTCGCGCCCGAGCCGGCGACCGGCTGGTTCGTGATGAAGGGCGTGAAGTACTACTCCGACGGTGCGCTCGGCTCGCGCGGTGCGCGCCTCTACCGGCCGTACGATGACGACGCGGACAACAAGGGCCTGTGGGTCACCGAGCCGGAGAAGCTCGCGCAGGCCGTCGATGCCGCGGTCAGCGGCGGCTGGCAGGTCGCGACGCACGCGATCGGCGACGCCGCGGTCGGCTCGGTGCTCGACGCGTACCTCGCGGCGCAGAAGAAGCACGAGGGCGACCGCCGGCTGCGGATCGAGCACACGCAGATCATCGAAATGGACGACGTCCCGCGCATGGTCGACGCGAAGGCGATCGCGTCGATGCAGCCGACGCACGCGACGAGCGACATGCCGTGGGCCGAGCAGCGGATCGGCGCGAACCGGATCAAGGGCGCGTACGCGTGGCGCACGATGCTCGACAAGGGCATCCCGCTCGCGTTCGGCTCCGACTTTCCGATCGAGGAGGTGCCGCCGCTGCTCGGGATCTACGCCGCGGTCACGCGCCAGGACGCGAACGGCAAGCCCGACGGTGGTTGGTACCCGAAGCAGCGGCTGACGCTCGACGAGGCGATCGCCGCGTTCACGCGCGGCGCCGCGTACGCCGAGTTCGCGGAAAATACCCGAGGCATGATCGCGGTCGGACGCGTTGCCGACCTCACCGTGTTCGATCGAAAGCTCCGCGCCGACCGCTCGCTGCTCGAGACGCATGCCATGCTCACGATCGTCGGTGGCAAGATCGTCCACGAGGCACCCGCGAAGTGAGATTCTGTCCGTTCTGTAGCGCCGAGAATGCCGACGAGCTGGCGGTCTGCCAGGCGTGCGGCCGGCGCTTGCCGCCGCTGCCACCGCGGCGGACGCGCGCGAATGCACCACCGACCGGCGTCACCGTGCCGACGCGGATCCCGCCGGTGCCGCGCGCGTCGTCATCGCCTCCCGCGCCTGCCGAGGATCTGCGCACGACGCAGCCGTACGGCGCGCGCCGCGACGAGCCGCGACCGTCGCCGAGCGACGCCGACCGCAACGCGATCCTGAACGCGATCTCGCCCGGGCCCGCCGCGCAGCGCCGCGAGCCACCGCCGCCCGAGGCGCCCGATCCGGATCACGCGCGGCGCGCGAACGATGCGCCGCGACCCAAGCCCCCCACGACACCTCCGCCGATGCCGCAGGTCCGCGTGAAGCCGCCGACCCTGCCACCGAGTCTCCCGCCGCCCGGGCCCCACGCGCCGCCGATCGCGATGACGCCGCCCGCGGCGACGCCCGTGGTGCCCGCGTATCCTGTGATCCCGTCGACCGCTGCGGACGACGACCCGGTCGCGATCGCGGCGAGGCGGCTGCGTGACGGCGCGATGGAGCCGCCGCCGACGCGGATCCAGCACCTCACCGACGACGATCGGCCGTTCACGCCGCCGAAGGTCAACCCGGTGCCGGAGATCCCGGAGCCCGGGCTCGTCAACGCCGCGCGGTACACGATCCAGTTCTGGCTCGCGAAGTGGCAGCGCCGCGGTGCGATCAAGACGCTCGGCGCCGAGATCAAGCAGGACACCGAGGCGCTCGATCAGGTGCTCGGCGCGCTCGGCAAGGAGGCGCGCAACGCGCGGGTCGAGGGTCGCGTGTTCTCCGCGGAGAACGCCGCGATCAGCGAGGCCGAGGCGCGGATGGGCGCGCTCGCGAAGGAGCACTCCGACGTCGACGCGCGCAAGGCCGAGGAGAACAGCAAGTTCGAGGACGTCGAGCGCGAGCGCAACACGAAGCTGACCGAGGCCGAGAAGAGCGTCGACGAGGCGCAGAAGGAGCTCGCGAGCCTCGAGGCGCAGCGCCGCGGCCTGCGCGACAAGCGCAAGGATCTCGAGCGCCGGCAGAAGGTCTACCTGAAGAACGCCGAGGACCACGACCGCCAGGCCGGCGCGTCGCAGTTCGGCGATGCGCGCCAGGAGCTGCGCCGCGGCGCCGAGGGCTATCGCAAGGAGGCGGCCGCGCTCGAGCCGGAGCGCCAGAACATCGATCGCCAGCTCGCCGGGCTCGAGCGACCGATCGGCGAGGCGACCGCGAAGCTCGATGCCGCGAAGGCCGAGCTCGACGCGGCGAAGCGCAGCCTGCACGACGCGCGCGAAGGCCACCACCACCGGCTGCAGGAGCTCGACGCCGAGCAGAAGCGCAAGTCCCGCGACATCGCGCTCGCCGAGGCGGAGATCCAGCGCCGGCTCGTCACGCTCGGCACGCTCGTCAACCTGAACCGGATCGAGGACGCGACGTTCAGCGAGCTCTACCAGCGCATCGATCGGATCCGCGGCGCGATCACGGCGCGCACGACGGAGATCGAGAAGCTGACGGCGGAGCGCGAGGCGGTCGACAAGGCGACGCAGTGGCGAGGTGTCGCGACGATCGGCGGGGCGATCGTCATCTTCATCGCGCTGATCGCGATCTTGATGGCGATCTTCTAGCGCGTGATCGACACGCTCGTGCGGATCGCGACGCCACCGTCGTCGCTCGACGCCGACGGCGCGACCTGCGGCACCATCCCCGCGGTCGCCGCTGCCGCCGGTGCGCCACCGGGCGCGGCGCCACCACCACCGCCGCCGCCGGCCTGCGCCTGCGCGAGCTGCGCCTCGGCTGCCTTCTTCTGGGCGCTCGCTTGCTTGAGCGAGGCGATGCCATTGAGGAGACCGCCGGCGCCGCCGAGCGCGCTACCGATTCCGCCGAGCAGGGCGCCGAAGCCGCCGTGCACGGTCGCGAGCAGATGAGTTTCGATGGGCTGCATGGTTGTCGACGGACACCATCAGGTTTCGTGCCGCGCCGATCTGTGTGAAACGGCGTGCGCGAATCGCGTCGCGTCGTCACCATCGGTAGACAGACTGTCGAGGTCGGGTCGCAGATGACCCCTGCCATAAGTTATCGATTTGCCAGGCACGTGTTAGCCTGAGCAGGCTCGTGCCCAAGGTCCTGATCTCGAACAACGGCGAGCTCTTGCGGCATTTCACGGCCGCACCGTTCAAGCGGCTCGATCTGCAGCTGCTCGTCGCCAAGGATGCCGACGAGGCGCGATCGCTGTTCGAGCGCGAGGAGCCGGCGCTCGCCGTGCTCGATGTCGAGCAGGGCGGGTTCGAGACATCGAAGGCGATCAAGGCGAAGAACCCGTCGACGCGCGTGATCCTCGTCGCCGGCAAGCTGCTGACCGGCGACCAGATGCGCAGCGTGTCGACGTCGGGCTGCGACGAGCTGCTGATCGCGCCGATGACCGCGGACGAGCTGCACGACGTCGTCGCGATCCAGCTCGGCGAGCCGCGCCCCGGCACCGAAGGCTTCGCGATCGCCGTCGAGCTTGCCGGCAAGAAGGTCGACGCGACGGTGTCGAACCTGTCGGTCGACGGCGTGCGGCTCGTGATCGCCGAGCCGGTCACCGAGGGCCAGCCGACCCAGATCTCGATCACGCCCGAAGGCGAGCAGCCCGTGCTCGTCAAGGGCAACGTCGTGTGGGCGCAGCCGCGCGACGGCAAGACCGTCGTCGGCGTCGCGTTCGACAAGCTCGACGAGCGCGCGAAGACCGTGCTCGCGAAGCTGACGCAGTGGCAGGTCGTCAAGGACGGCGAGCGCACGCGGGTCGTGCTGCGCGGTGACTTCACCGAGGCGACGCGGTTCGACGAGCTCCTGCCCGCGATGGTCGGCCGCGTCGTGTTCGACACCGCGCAGGTCACGTACATGAACTCGCTCGGCGTCCGCGCGTGGTGCGAGTTCCTGCGCCAGGCGCGGATCCAGGGCTACGAGTTCCACGCCTGCTCGGTGCCGTTCATCCTCCAGGCGTCGATGGTGCGCGACGTGATCGGACGCGGCACCGTGACGTCGTTCTTCGCGCCGTTCCACTGCATCGGCTGCGATCACCAGGAGGAGCGGCTGCTGCAGTCCGCGGCGATCCTTGCCTCGAACCTCGAACCGCCGATCTTCAAATGTCCGAGCTGTGGCGGCGCGCTCGAGTTCGATGACCTCCCCGAGCGCTACTTCGCGTTCCTCGAGGACGAGGCCGACTAGCGATGCGCAAGCTATTCGTGCGGTCGTTCGCGACCGCATTCGTGGCGTTCTCGCTGATCTTCGGATTCGAGTTCTTCGCCGAGTGGAGCCGCGCCGGCTATCCCGGCTGGGGCGGCGTGAGCTGGGCGCACGTCAACAACGCGAAGCTCGTCGACGTGCTGTCGCCGATGGCGCGCGCGTACAACAACGTCCTCGCGATGCTGATCGCGACGATCGGTCTCGCGATCCCGCTGACGGCGAACATGCACACGCCGAAGCTGATCGAGATGTTCCTCTCGGACCGGGTCAACCGGTTCGTGCTGACGTTCATCACGTTCGGCGCCGCGCACGTGCTGTGGGTCGACTACATGATCGGCCCCGAGTTCGCGCCGACGTGGTCGATCGCGCTGTCGGTGTACATGGCGCTGATCGGCTGGGCGATCCTGCTGCCGTACTTCTTCTACGTCGTGCGGTTCGTCGATCCGTCGCGGCTCGTGGTCCGGTTGCGCGAATCGGCGACCGGCATCGTCGGCAACGTGGCGGACCGCCGCCGCGATCCGATCGAGGCGCAGCAGGAGCTGCTGACGCGCGTCGGTCAGCTCGGCACGATCATCATCAAGTCGCTCGACCGCAACGATCGCGACGTCGCGGCCGAGGGCGCGTGGGCGCTCAAGCAGCTGCTCGATCACTACGAGCCGTACAAGGCGCGGATGCCGCGCGAGTGGTTCGTCGTCGACCGCGCGGACTTCGTCGGGTTCTCCGACGAGGCGCTCGAGATGCTGTCCGAGGCGAAGACCTGGTACGAGATGAAGTGCCTGCAGCAGCTCGAGCTCGGCTTCTTGCGCGCGCTGCACGGCCCGACCGACACGGTGTCGGTGTTCTCCGACGCCGTCCGCGTGATCGCGTGCCGCAGCCACGATCATCACGACGAGCAGGCGCTGCGGCTCGGCGTCCGGTTCTTCAACAACTTCCTGCGCGAGGCGATCAAGGCGCGCAACCTGCGCGCGGTCTACGACGTGTTCCACCAGTACCGCAAGCTCGCGCGCACCGTCGTCGATCGCCCCGAGCTGCTGCGCGAGATCGGCCGCCACTTCGTCTACTACGCGGGCATGGCGCGCACGTATGGCATGGTGTTCGCGCCGCAGCTCGCGGTGTTCGACCTCGGCTTCGTCACGCGCCGCGCGTACGAGCGCGCCTCGCCGTCGGCGCCCGAGCTGTTGCAGCACGTGCTGTCGCTGCCGCATCGCACCGGCGAGGACGTCCACTCGATGGCGGTCAAGGCGAAGCTGATCCTCGGCGGGTTCTTCAACGAGAACAAGCTCGACAGCGAGGCCGAGCTCGTCCGCAAGAACCTGCGCGACGTCGATAGCCTCGAGATCGAGCGCGCGCAGACCGAGCTGCTCGAGGCCGACCGCAGCTTCTTCGAGGTCACGGATCGCCAGCTCAACCTCGAGTACGTGCCGCCCGAGCGCCGCGAGCCGCTGCGGAAGTTCTGCGAGTCACTGCAGAGACAGTGAGTCTCACGCAGGCCTCGGCGAGCGAGGCGCCGAAACCCGCGCCAAACGCGCGGCGATGGAGTACGAACGAGACGGACGAATCGCGGAGAGGAACATGCGCTACGAAGTCCCTGCCCGCGTCCGCGAGGGCGCTGCGACTCCGATCACCGACCTCGACCGTTACCGCGAGCATTACGCGCGCGCGCTCGACGATCCGGACCGCTACTGGCTCGGCGTCGCGCGCGAGCGGATCGCGTGGCGCAAGCAACCGACGGTCGGCCTCGTCGGCGGCTACCACCAGATCCACGAGGGCCCGTTCTCGTGGTTCTCCGACGGCATGCTGAACGTCACCGAGTCGTGCCTCGACCGCCACCTCCAGACGCGCCCCGACAAGGTCGCGATCCTGTGGGAAGGCGACGAGCCCGGCGACGTCCGCACGCTGACGTATCGCGAGCTTCATCGCCAGGTCTGCAAGACCGCGAACGCGCTGCGCTCGCTCGGCCTCGACAAGGGCGAGCGCGCGATCATCTACATGGGGATGGTGCCCGAGGCCGCGATCGCGATGCTCGCGTGCGCGCGGCTCGGCGCGATCCACTCGGTCGTGTTCGGCGGGTTCTCGGCCGAGGCGATCCGCGATCGCATCCGTGACTCCGACGCGCAGGTCGTGATCACGCAGGACATCGGCATGCGCGGTGGCAAGCAGATCCCGCTGAAGGCGACCGTCGACGAGGCGCTCGTCGGCGGCCACAGCGTCAAGAAGGTGCTCGTCTACCGGCGCACGACCGAGCAGGTGCCGTGGACGCCGGGTCGCGACGTGTGGTGGCACGACGTCGTCGATCCGGCGAGCGACCAGAACGACGCCGTGATCGTCGACGCCGAGCATCCGCTGTACATCCTCTACACGTCGGGCTCGACCGGGCGGCCGAAGGGCGTCGTCCACACGTGCGGCGGCTACCTGACGTTCGCGAGCTACACGCACGACACCGTGTTCGATCATCGCGACAGCGATGTCTACGCGTGCGTCGCGGACATCGGCTGGGTCACCGGTCACAGCTACATCGTCTACGGTCCGCTCGCGAACGGCGCGACGACGTTCATGTTCGAGTCGATCCCGCTGTATCCCGACGCGGGTCGCTACTGGGACATGGTCCAGCGCCACAAGATCACGATCTTCTACGGCGCACCGACGGCGCTGCGCGCGCTCGCCGCGAAGGGCGACGAGTTCGTGAAGCCGTACGACCGCTCTTCGCTGCGCGTGCTCGGCACCGTCGGCGAGCCGATCAACCCCGAGGCGTGGAAGTGGTACCACGACGTCGTCGGCGAGGGCCGCTGCACCGTCGTCGACACCTGGTGGCAGACCGAGACCGGCGGGATCCTGATCTCGCCGATCGCGCCGGCGACACCGACGAAGCCCGGCTCGGCGACGCTGCCGCTGCCCGGCATCGTGCCGTCGCTGCGGACGCCCGAGGGCCGCGTGATCCGCGGACCAGGCGAGGGCCTGCTGTGCATCGATCATCCGTGGCCGGGGCAATCGCGCACGGTGTGGAACGATCACCAGCGGTTCGTCGCGACGTACTTCCAGACCGTCGAGGGCTCGTACTTCACGGGCGACGGCTGCCGGCGCGACGAGGACGGCTTCTACTGGATCACCGGCCGCGTCGACGACGTGATCAACGTCAGCGGCCACCGCATGGGCACCGCCGAGTTCGAGTCCGCGATCACGTCGATCGACGAGGTCGCCGAGGCCGCGGTCGTCGGCTATCCACACGAGCTCAAGGGCCAGGGCGTCTACGCGTACATCGTGCCGCGGTTCCCGAGCGACAAGGTCACGCAGCAGATGCTCGACGCGGCGTGCCGCGCGCAGATCGGCTCGCACGCGAAGGTCGACCGGTTCCAGATCGTGCCCGGCTTGCCGAAGACGCGCTCGGGCAAGGTGATGCGGCGGATCCTGCGCAAGATCGCCGAGGGCACCGACGATCAGCTCGGCGATCTGACGACGCTCGCAGATCCCGGCGTCGTCGAGACGATCCGCGACGGCGCGAAGAAGCTGCGCTAGCGCGCGAGGCAGTCGTAGGACGGCGCGCCCTTCGCGCGACCGCAACGCTGCTTCGAGGCGGCGCAATCGACCGTCGCGAGCGCGCCGTCGTAGCACCACTCGAGCACGCTGCCGTCGCAGCGGCCCGCGTCGGTGACCGCGCCGCACGACGTCTGCGAGACCGGTAGCGCGCAGTCGTCACACCCGCCGGACTCGCCGAGGTCGGCGCGTGCACGGAACAGCTCCTCGAGCGTCGAGCCACTCGTGCGCAGCTCGTCGGCGAGCTCGCGGCCGACGTAGCGCACGTGCCATGGCTCCGGCCGGTAGCCGGTGACCCGCTGCTTGCCGTCGGGATAGCTCAGCGCGAACCCGTGCTCCGCGGCGTGCGCTGCGAGCCACGCGATCGCCGCGCTCGTCGGCATCCGGAAGTCGACCGCGGTGCCGAGCTGGTGCTCGCTGTGACCCGGACGCGCCGCGCGCCCGCGCTGCTTCGTCGTCGCGAACAGCTTCGCCTGGTAGTCGTACGACCGGAACGCCGACTCGATGCGGATCTTGTGGCCCGCCCCGCGCGCCGCCGCGACGAGCGCGCGTAGCGGCTCCTCGATCGTGCGATGCACGAGGTGCGCGCCCGCCGGGCTCGCCGCGCCCTGATCGTCGACGCGCACGAGCTCCGCTTGCGGATCGTACGCGCACGGCAGCGCGCAGCGCGCCGGGTTCAGCCATGCGAGCTTCGGCGCCGGCGGCGGTGGTGGCGGTGGCTCGACGATCGGCTCGGCGCGCACGCTCGCATCCGCGGGCGGCGCCGGCGCCGCGGTCACGACGTGGCGATCCTCGGTCGTCGTGCGCGGCGTGCGCGAGCCGCACCCGACGGCGAGCGCGACCGCGAGGATCGAACGCAGCCACGACATCGCTACGGCTTCGGCACGATGCTCTGCGAGCCCGTCGCCGGCGGCGCCTTGCGATGGTCGACCTTGAGCGTACCGGTCTGCGACGACCACATGACGTAGCCGACCGCGATCAGCACGATCAGCGCGAGCACGAGGATCGCGCTGAACGGCACGCGATCGCCGAGCGTGCGGCGCGCGAAGAACCGGCCAGCGGAGCGCTTGTGGATCTTGTCTTCGACCTTCTGTCCGAAGTCCGCCGGCGGCCGCGCCTTGAGCAGGCCGGAGAGGTTGTCGCGCGTCTCGCGGAGCTCGGTGTGCACGCGCTTCCACTCGGGGTCGCTCGCGATCTTCTGCTCGACCTCGGCGCGGCGCTCGGCGGGCAGCGCACCGTCGAGGTAGTCCGAGATCATCGCGATGATCTCGTCCTCGGCAGGGGTCGGTTCGGGTTCGACGGTCATGCGCTCCTCGCAAACAGTAGCCTAGACATGGCGCTGCAGCTTCTTGCGCAGGGCGAGCCGCGCGCGATGCAGGCGGGACTTGACGGTGCCGTCGGGCAGGCCGGTGATCTCGCAGATCTCCTCGATCGAGAGATCCTCGACATCGCGCAGCACGACGACCATGCGGTGATCTTCATCGAGCGTGTTGATCGCCTCGTGCAGCAGCTGCTCCATCTGCGCGCCTTCGAGCGCGCGATCCGGCTGCGCCGATCGCACCGGCGTGTTCACCGTCGCGCCGTTGACGTGACCGGACATCTCGTCGAGCTCGTCCTTGTCGCGATCGTGACGACGCGCGAGGTACTTGATCCGGTTCTTGCAGTGATTGACGGTGACGCGATACAGCCACGTCGAGAACTTCGACTCCTCGCGGAACTGATCGATCGTCTTGAACACCGCGATGAAGACTTCTTGCGCGACATCTTCGGCCTCGCCGCGATGTCCGAGCATGCGATACGAGATGTTGAACACGCGATCGCGATGCGCGGCCACGAGCTCGCGAAACGCCCGCTCGTCGCGGTCGCGCAGGCGACGCAGCAGCGAACGTTCCAGCTCAGACATGCGCCGCGAGCATACTCGTTGGCGGATCGGACACCCGGGAGGGTCGGCGAGTTTCTGAGATTTTCTCCGAATCGTTCCGCCACGTTGGACCCTGGTCGTATTTGTGGGTGGCGATCAAAGGTCGCGCAGAGTAACAATGGCGCTTAGCCACGGTTCGTCGGTTTTGGTCCGGTGCTCAGTGGGAAGAACAAGTTAGCGTCTCAGTTCTGAAACCCGCTTCGAGCACGTGGCCCCCTCTGGGGCGGGTTGTCAATTGCGTCTTCGGGCCAGATCGAGCAAGCGATGAACACTCGTCTGTACGTTGGAAATCTCTCGTTCAACACCAATGCAGAAGGCGTCCGCCAGGCCTTCCAGGAGTTCGGCACTGTCAGTGATGTGCATCTGGTCTCGGATCGCGAGACTGGTCGGTCGCGCGGTTTCGCGTTCGTGACCATGGGCAGCCCCGAGGAAGCCGCGAAGGCGATCGAGGGCATGGATGGCCGGACCCTCGACGGTCGGCCGCTTCGCGTGAACGAGGCCGAGCAGCGCCAGCAGCGCGGCGGCGGCGGCGGTGGCGGTGGCTTCCGCGGCGGTGGCGGCGGTGGCTACGGCGGCGGTGGTGGCGGTCGTAGCGGTGGCTACGGCGGCGGCGGTGGCGGCTACGGCGGTGGTGGTGGCGGCTACGGCGGCGGTGGTGGCGACTTCGGCGGCGGCGGCGGTGGCGACTACGGTGACGGCGGTGGTCGTCGCGGCGGTCGTGGCGGTCGTGGTCGCGGCGGTGGCGGCGGAGATCGCTGGTAAGCTCGAGCTCGCAGCAACGAAACAAGGCGCGGCGGTCTTCCCGGACCGTCGCGTTTTTTTATGCGCGCGTGCACCTGCCCGCACGTGTGGCGGATCGCGTAGCCGGCGCTGCACAGTCGCCGCAGGGCTGGCATAGCCAAAACCGGTACTTGCCGTCGTAAGAACCAGGCTCAGACTGTGCATCCACGTAGGGCCATGCAGGCCACGTGGTTTCAAGCTCGCACGCAGCTCACGCTGGCGGCCGGCGCAGCTGTGATCGTGCTCAACCTGCTCGACGCGATCTTCACGATCATCTACACGCGGACCGGCGTCGCCGTCGAAGGCAACCCGCTCATGAACGAGGTGCTGCTCTCGAGCCCGGTGCTGTTCATGATCGCGAAGCTGACGCTCGTGTCGCTCGGTGTGCTCGTGCTGTGGCGACTGCGTCACCATCGCGCGGCGGCGTTCGGGCTCGTCGCGACGAGCACCGCGTACTTCGTGCTGATCGCGTATCACCTGAGCGCCGTCGAGAAGCTCGGGCTCTGAGCCCGGCCCGTCGGGCTCGGACATCGGGACGACAAGAAGCCGCGGCGCCTGCTGCCTCGCTTCAGCAGACACCGCGGCGAAAAAAAATGGCTGCGGTGCTTCACCGCCTCGCTTCAGCGAAGCACCGCAGCGCTCCACGACGCCGCACAGCCACTCGCCGGTCGCGCTCGTCGAAGCAAGCGCACACGGCGACAACCCATCTACTCAGTCGTACTCAGTCAAGGCTAGTCGATTAGTCGTACGTCTCTCTGATCACATGCCGACCAGCGGCGCGGCTTCCACCGTCTCCGCCGGAACATTCTTGCGCGGCTCGCGCTCGAGCAGCGACTCGAACGTCGCGAGCAGCTCGTTGCCGAGCGCGGCGAGCTCGTCGGCGCTGTACATGCGCTGCACCTTCGGGAACAGCTTCGCTTCTTCCTCGTCGTGCGCGTGGTGGCGGACCTGCTCCTTCAGCACGGTCAGCTTCGCGTCGAAGTGCTCGTCGTCGACATCGAGCTCCATCATGTCCGCGAGCAGGCGCTTGACGCTGAGGTGCTCCTCGGTCGCCTCGACGAGCTGCTCCTTCGTGCGATCCATCATCACCGACGGATAGAAGATCTTCTCCTCGATCGTCGCGTGCGCGGCGAGCTTGTCCGCCAGCTCGAGGAACAGCGCTTCCTTGTCGTCGAGATCGTCGCTGTTCTCGATCTGCGAGATCAGATCTTCGACCTCCTGGTGCTGCATCCTCAGCAGCTCCAGCGCGTTGATGGTGTCGTCTTTCATGCCCGCAGTAAGTGCAGTGCGCATGCCACGAAGTGGTGCGCGCTTTGCTGATTGGTATGCGTAATGACGAAATCAAATTCGATGCGTCCCGGACCTCGCTTCAAGTTCTCGGTCAACCATCGAAGCCTCGAGCACGTCGTGACGGAGGCCGATCGCCGCGCCCGGAAGAGCCCGCGCAAAATGGCACGCAAAGCCCGAACTACGTTGGATCGCTCACGTCAGGATGACTGAGCGACCGCGCGTTCGTGCCGGAATGGCAAGCACACCGTGTTTCTTGCGCACGGCGTGAAACCGAGCCAACACTCGGCACATGCGTTCGCTCGCGCTCGCTACGCTCGGTGTGTCGTGCCTGCTCGGCAGTGCACGCGCGGACACGGATTCGCTCGATGATCTGCTGGGTCCGCGCGAAGTCGCCGTCGGCGAGGCGATGCGTGGCGGTGCCACGGGCGCGAGCGCGATCGGCATGAACCCGGCAGGACTGCCGCTGAACCGCGAGCTCGTGTTCGAAGGCGGCTACGGATATCGCGCATCAGACTCTGCCTCGTTGATCGGCGTGTCCGCATGCGACTCGACGAACCTGATGCCGGGGTGCTTCTTCTATGACTACGCCGGGGCGAGCCCTGAGCTCGAGGGCATGTCGGGCACCCGGCGCACGCACCTCGCGGGCATGGCGCTGTCGCGCACGATCGTCCCGCGCGTGCTGATCGGCGCGACCACGAAGTACTACGACTTCGAGACGACGATGACGAACGAGCGCGACGCGAGCGGGTTTCTGTTCGATCTCGGCGCGACCGTGCGGATGACGAGCATGATCAACGTCGGGTTCGTCGCGCAGAACCTGTTCGCGACCGAGAAGTCGGATCACTTTCCGCGCGCGCTCGGTGGCGGCGTCCACGCGCGCCCGCTGCCGAGCCTCGCGCTGTCGTTCGACAGCCGGTGGAAGCTCGTCGAGGGCCAGCCGTCGACGGCGCGCTACGGCGGCGGCGCCGAGTGGTTCTTCAAGGTGCGCACGAGCGGCTTCCCGCTGCGGGTCGGCGCCGTCCACGACAACGGGCTCGACGCGACGTACCTCAGCGGTGGGCTCGGGCTCGCGGCGATGAAGTGGGGGATCGACGTCGGCGCGCGCCACCAGGTCAAGGGTGGCGACGAGACCGTGATCCTCGCGAGCATGCGGTTCTTCGGGCCGCGGATGCCCGCGCCCGGCGTCGACGCCGAGCCCGGCCTGTAACGGCGCTAGCGATCGCGCTGCGGGTTGCCGCCGCCGCGACCGAACCACTGCTCGTCGCGGTGCTCGCCACCGCGGCCGCCCCAGCCGCCCTCGTCGCGGCGTCCGAGATCGCGGCCTTCGCGGCTCGGCCACTGCGAGCCGCCCATGCCGCCGCGGCCACCGCCGAACCGGCGCATGTCGCGATCGTCGTCGTCGAACCCGCGGTAGCCCTCGTCGTCGCCGATGAAGCGCCCACGGTCGTCGCGGTCGTGACCGCCACGGCCTTGCATGTTGCCGTAGCCGCCCTGCATGCCGCCGTAGCCGCCCTGCGAGCCGCCGGAGAACCGCGCGTCGTCGCGATCGCGGCGATGCATCGCCATGCCGGCATCGCCGTGGTCGTGGCTCCAGCCGCCGCGTGCGTAGCGATCGTCGTCGCCACCGAACCGGCCGCGATCGTCGCGGTGCTGCTGCATCGACGACATCTGGCCACCGCGCGACCGGCCTTCGTAGCCGCCGAACCGGCCCTCGTCGCGCCCGCCGCGCCCGAACCGACGATCGTCGTCGTAGTCGCGATCGCCTCGGTCCTGTTGCATCGACGACATCGGACCGCCGCGCGACCGGCCTTCGTAGCCACCGAAGTCCCGGCCGCCACCGCCGCGACCGTAGCGACGATCGTCGTCGTCGCGATCGCCGGCGAACCGCCCGCGGTCGTCGCGATCCTGCTGCATCGACGACATCTGACCGCCGCGCGACCGGCCCTCGTAGCCACCGAACCGCCGATCGTCGTCGCGATCGTAACGGCCGCGCGACGGACTCTCCCAGCCACCGCCGCGATCGTCGTCGCGATCGCCGGCGAACCGGCCGCGATCGTCGCGGTCCTGGCTCATCGCGCTGTGGCGACCACCGCGCACGCGACCCTCGTGGCCGCCGAAGCGATCCTCGTCGTCGTCGCCCATGAAGCGTCCGCGATCGTCGCGGTCTTGCCGACTCGCGCTGACCTCGCCGCCGCGACGACGTCCTTCGAGACCGCCGAATCGATCGTCGTCATCGCGGCCGCCGCTCCACTGATTCCCGTAGAACGGGTGGCCGGGCTGGTTGCCCTGCGGTCCGTGATGCGACCCTCTCTCCTGATTGCGTGGCATGTCTTGTTCTCCTCTGTGCGTTGCAAGCTGCGCGCTGACGCTCGTCCCTCCCGGCACGGTGGGCGCGTCGCGCACGGTGTTCAGGACATGGCTCCCGGGATTCGCGCGAAGTTACGTGCGAGCTCGCGAGACTCTTCGATCGCGAGCACGTCTCGCACCGCCGCGAACAGCTCGCGCTCCTCGATCTCGACGTAGTGACGAAGGGTCACGTCGAACCGACGCACCGCACGAAGCCACTCGCTCGGCGTGACCTGATCGCGACGCAGCTCCTCGATCGCGACGTGCAGGTTCGCGAGCGCATCGACGACGCGATCGTGCCCCGGTCGGAACGGACGCAGCCGTGCGTATACGAATTTGATCTCGCGATCGACGTGCGCGACGAGTCGCGTGGCGAGCTGATCGAATCGCGCGCGTGCGACGGCATACGGACTCGCGAGCACGTGCGCGAGCCATGCTTCGAGCTCGCGATGCTCGGCGGCGAGCTGCTCGCAGATCGTGCGATCGGTCGTGCGCTGCGTGCGATCGGACATGACTTCGAGACCGGGCGTGCACGTGCAGCAAGCTGCAGACCATGCGAGCGCCCGCGCGACGACGCGCGCCGATGCCGCGGCATGCACGATGCACGGCACGCTGCACCATATGCAGGACACCATCCGGAGTCGTCTCGTCGGTGTGAACGTGCCGCCGGCCGAACGGATCGCGACCGGCCTCGTCGGCGGTCTCGCGATCGGATACGCGCTACGTCGACGATCGCTCGCGAGCCTCGCCGGCGCGGGACTCGGCACGATCATGGTCGCACGCGCGCTCGCGGGCCGGTGTCCGGTCTATCGCGCACGCGCGGCGCGCAAGGGGATCCAGGTTCGCAAGGCGGTCACCGTGCAGGCGACGCCGCGCGAGGTCTACGACCTGTGGCGCGATCTCGAGAACCTGCCGCGGTTCATGAGCCACGTGAAGTCGATCACCGTCGAGGACAACAACATCTCGCGCTGGGTCGTCACGCAGGGCGGCAAGGAGCTCGCGTGGCGCTCCGAGATCATCGAGGACACGCCGGGACGCCGGATTCGCTGGAAGTCGCTGCCCGGCGGCGACATCTCGCACGATGGCTCGATCGAGCTGCGCGAGGCGCCGGGTGATCGCGGCACGGTCGTCGAGATCAAGCTGCACTACTTCCCGCCCGGCGGGCTGCTGATCGCGAGCACGCTGTACGGCTTTCTGCGCAAGCTCACCGCGGTCCAGCTCGGCGCCGAGCTCGCGCGGCTGCAACAGATCCTCGAGACCGGCGAGCTCACGACGGGCGCGCGCCGCGTCGAGGATCTGCGCCTCGACGACAAGGCGATCAGCGCGACGCAGGTGATCGGCACGCAGCCCGCGCCGGTGACGTCCGCCGGCGCGTCGACGTGGGACGGTAGCAGCGCGACCACGACGACCCCGCAGACGTCGTCGACGACGACCGGAGGCGCGCGATGAAGGCGGCGGTCTGGCACGGCAAGCAGGATGTCCGCATCGAGAACGTTCCCGATCCGTCGATCGTGAACCCGCACGACGCGATCATTCGCGTGTCGTCGACCGCGGTCTGCGGCTCGGATCTCCACCTCTACAACGGCTTCATCCCGGGCATGAAGCCCGGCGACATCCTCGGCCACGAGTTCATGGGCGAGGTCGTTGCCGCCGGTCGCGCGTGCGAGCACGTCAAGGTCGGCGATCGCGTGATCGTGATGTGCGGCATCTCGTGCGGCCGCTGCTGGTTCTGCAAGCACGACCTGTTCTCCGCGTGCGACAACACGACGCCGGCGGGAAGCCAGGCGGTGCTCGAGGTCGCGTACGGACATGCCGGCGGCGCGCTGTTCGGCTACTCGCATCTCTACGGCGGCTACTCCGGCGGACAGGCCGAATACGTGCGCGTCCCGTTCGCCGACGTCGGCTGCGTGCACGCGCCGGCCGAGCTGTCCGACGAGCAGGTGCTGTTTCTGACCGACATCTTCCCGACCGGATACATGGCCGCGGAGAACTGTCAGATCCAGCCCGGCGACACGATCGCGGTGTTCGGTGCCGGGCCGGTCGGCCAGTTCGCGATCAAGAGCTGCTTCCTGCTCGGCGCCGAGCGCGTGCTCGCGATCGACGCGGTGCCCGAGCGGCTCGCGCTCGCCGCGCAACAAGGCGCGATCGTCGTCGACGAGACGCACGGCGACGTGCTGCCGCGGATCGAGGAGCTGACCGGTGGGCGCGGTCCCGACTCGGTGATCGATGCCGTCGGCATGGAGGCCCACGGCACGGGCGTGCAGGCGGTCTACGACAAGGTCAAGCAGGCGATGCGGATCGAGGCCGACCGTCCGATCGCGCTGCGGATGGCGATCATGGCGTGCCGCAAGGGCGGAGTCGTCTCGATCCCGGGCGTCTACGGGGGGCTGCTCGACAAGTTCCCGATGGGCGCCGCGTTCTCGAAGGGACTGACGTTCAAGATGGGGCAGACGCACTTCCATCGCTACGCGAAGCCGCTGCTCCAGCGCGTCCAGGCGGGCGAGGTCGATCCCTCGTTCATCGTCAGCGACCGCGTGTCGCTGTCCGACCTACCCGCGGCCTACGCGAAGTTCAACGCGAAGCGCGACGGCTGCATCAAGGTCGTCGCGCGACCGTGACCCGCTGGCCACGGGCTTGCAGCATCAAGCCCGCGTGTGGCTCCTGATCCAGCGCATGTTCGCGGGAGTTGGCCGCAGTCTACGCGGACTTGCCGATCGCTCGCGTCGGATCAGGCGTCCTGCGCGCGAGGCCCGGTCCTCGTGAACACGCGCGCTCGCGCCCGCCGGGCGTCCCCGCACGGAGCGACCTCGTAGCGATGCCCGCTGCCGTCGCGCGTACGTCGTCTGCGGTCGACACGGGTCTGCCACTCGGCAGCGTCCCGTGGGGGACGCACACGTGTCAATTCTACAAGTCCGAGCGTGATCTGCTGGACATTCTCGTCCCGTTCTTCGCGACCGGGCTCGCGAACCACGAGCGCTGCCTGTGGGTCGCGTCCGAGCCGCTGCCCGCGCAACGCGCACGCGACGCGCTCGCCGAGGCGGTGCCCGATCTCGCGGTCCGGCTCGCGGACAACCAGATCGAGATCATCGACTACCGCGACTGGTACACGCGCGATGGCGCGCTGACATCCGAGCAGGTGATCGCGGGCTGGCTCGAGCGCGAGCAGGTAGCGCTCGCCGACGGCTACGCGGGCCTGCGGCTCAGCGGCAACACGAGCTGGCTGTCGCACGATCAGTGGGGTTCGTTCGCCGACTACGAGGAGCGCGTGCATCACGCGTTCGCCGGTCGCCGGGTCCTCGCGCTGTGCAGCTACAGCCTCGCGCAGTGCGGGCCGAGCGAGATCCTCGACGTCGTCCGCAACCATCGCAGCGCGCTCGTCCGCCACGACGGCAAGTGGGAGGAGATCGTGTCGGCGACCGCGGCGCTCGCGCTCGTGTCGGTCCCGCAGCGCGGCCGCGCATCGTGCGCGCACAGCGTCGAGCTCCACGAGCGCGCGGCGTTTCCCGCGGCCTCGCTCGCGGCGCGGTTCGCCGACGCGCTCGCCGACGGCGCGGCGACGTGCGCGGTCGTCCGACCCGAGAACCTGGCCGCGCTTCGCGAGGCACTCGGCAAGCGCGTGAACCTCGACGCGATCGTCGCCGAGGGCCGGTTCGTCGGGATCGACGCGGTCGCGACGTACGCGACGATCATGCAGGATCGACCGCAGCTCGAGGCGATCGTCGAGCGCAACGTCGGGACGACCGTGCGCGAGCTCGCGCGCCGGTTCGGTCGCCTGCGGATGTACGGCGAGCTCGTCGACGAGTTCTGTCGCGCCGGCGATCACGAAACCGCGGTCTCGCTCGAGCGCTGGTGGAATCGTGCGGTCGACGAGCTACCGCTCGAGCTGCACTGCGGCTACACGGTCGAGTCGTTCGATCGGATGGAGAACGTCTCGGCGTTCCAGCAGGTCTGCGACGAGCACGGCGTCGTGCTGCCGCGGCGACCGGGAGCGTCGAGCTCGCCGGACACGAGCCGGCTCGAGACCGAGCTCGAGCAGGTCACGTCGATCATGCACTCCGAGGCCGCGCGCCGCGCCGCGATCGAGACCGCGTACGAGACGGCGCGCAGCACCGAGCGCGAGATCCGCGAGCACCTCGTCGTGCTCCAGCGCGTGACATCCGCGCTGTGCGAGGCCGCGAGCTACCAGGCGATCGGCGAGGTCGTGACCACGAGCATCGCGCCATCGCTGGGTGCGATGCGCTGCGTGTTCGTCGTCGGCGGCGAGCTCGTCGCGATCCGCGGGCTGACGACGCCGGACGATCCCGAGCTGTTCGCGGCGGCGCTCGATCGCCTGCCGCCGACCTGGTGCGACCGCAAGCAGACGCCGGCCGAGCTGTCATGGCTCGGCAGCGCGCTCGTCGCGCTCGTGCCGCTCGTGCTCGCGGGCGACCGGATCGGGACGCTCGCGTTCGGCTTCGATCGCGCAGACCTCCCGATCGGGCAGCGCGCGCTGCTCGAAGATCTCGGGCGCCAGGTCGCGATCGCGGTCGATCGTGCGCGGTCGTACGAGCTCGCCGAGCAAGCGCGGGCGCGCGCGCAGGACGCGAACGCGGCGAAGGACCGCTTCCTCGCGATGCTCGGCCACGAGCTGCGCAACCCGCTCGCGCCGATCCTGACCGCGACGCAGCTGATGCGGCTGCGATCGCCGGACACGCTCGTCAAGGAGCGCGCGAGTATCGAGCGCAGCGTCACGCACATGATCCGGCTCGTCGACGATCTGCTCGATGTCTCGCGGATCGCGCGCGGCAAGATCGCGCTCGCACGGGCGCGGCTCGAGCTGTCCGAGCTCGTCACGCAGGCGCTCGAGGTCGCGTCGCCGACGATCGAGGATCGCCGGCATCGAGTCACGGTCGCGGTGCCGCGCGGGCTCGAGATCGACGCCGATCGCACGCGCATGGCACAGGTCGTGTCGAACCTGCTCGTCAACGCCGCGAAGTACACGCGGCCGGGCGGCACGATCGAGGTGACCGGACGGATGATCGGCGATCGCGTCGAGCTCGTCGTCGAGGACAATGGTATCGGGATCGCGCCCGAGCTGTTGCCGCACGTGTTCGAGATGTTCGTGCAGGGCATGCAGGGCACCGAGCGCGAGCAGGGAGGCCTCGGCCTCGGGCTCGCGATCGCGCGCACGATCGTCGAGCTTCACGGCGGGACCATCCGCGCCGACAGCGCCGGGGTGGGTCACGGCAGTCGGTTCACGATCCAGATTCCACGATGGGTGGCCGCGATGTCCGAGCTCCCGCGTACGCAGACCGTCGACACGATCCTGGCCCCGAACGGGCGCCGCATCCTCGTCGTCGACGATAACGAGGACGCCGCGTGGCTGCTCGCCGAGGCGCTGCGCCTCGCAGGGCACGACGTGTGCGTCAGCCACGATGGCCTGAGCGCGCTCGAGCTCGCGCGGTCGTGGTCGCCGCAGATCGCGTTCCTCGACATCGGGCTCCCCGGCATGGACGGCTACGCGCTGTGCGAGCACCTGCTCGGGCTGCCCGACAAACCGCGCGTCATCGCAGTGACCGGCTACGGCCAGGCGGCCGATCGCGAGCGCGCGATGAGCGCCGGATTCGATCTGCACTTCGTCAAGCCGGTGAGCTTGCGCGAGGTGCAGACCGCGATCGACGAGTTCACGAAGTCCGGCTGAGCACCTGGCGCCGGTCCGGCGGCGGCGCGTGCTCGACGACCGAGAGCTCGCCGCTGCTCTCCATCACGATCTGCGCGACCTCGGTATGGTCGCGCTTGTTCGTCTGGCGCCGCGCGGCCTCGTCGAGATCCGACACGCTCGCGCCCGCGCGACGCATCGCGTGCCAGTCGATCCGACCCTCGCGATACAGCACGAGCGCGCCGCCCTTCAGCACGTGATCGAAGCGCTGCGACCGCGACGACAGGATCCCGAGCACGCGATGGATCAGCACGAGCACGCCGCCGGCCACGAGCGTCGGCCAGAACGGCGACGCACCGGTCACCGCACGCGAGAGCACTGCGCCGAGCATGATCACGATGATCGTGTCGAACGCCGACTTGCGTCCGAACGAACGCCGGCCGGCGACGCGGATCAGCAGCAGCGTGATGAAGAACAGCACGAACGCGCGCATGCCCATCTGCAGCGCATCGAGCTCCTTGCCCGTTCCGAACAAGCGTTCGATCCATGCGGCACCGCGCATGTACGATCGCGGTTGCACGCGACGATCCAGGCGCGCGCGCCGTGGTACGCGCGGTGCAATGCCGAGACGCCGTGAAGGCGCTCGACCTGATCCCACGGTACAAGACCGTGCGGCAACGCTCGGTGAGCGTGTGCGCGCCGCTGTCCGTCGAGGATCACGCGGTGCAGTCGATGCCGGATGCGAGCCCCGCGAAGTGGCACCTCGCGCACACGACATGGTTCTTCGAGACGTTCGTGCTGCTCCCGCTCGGCGGCAAGCCGTTCGACGACCGCTACCACTTCCTGTTCAACAGCTACTACGACGCGGTCGGCAACCGGATCCCGCGCGAGCGCCGGGGCCTCCTCACGCGGCCCGCTGTCGAGGACGTGCTCGCGTATCGCGGCGAGGTCGACGAGCGCATGACACGCGTGCTCGCAGAGGGCGCGCTCGATGCTGCGGCCGCCGAGGTCGTCGAGCTCGGCCTCCATCACGAGCAGCAGCACCAGGAGCTGATCCTCACCGACGTCAAGCACGCGCTCGGCACCCAGCCGCTGCGCCCGGCGTATCGCACCGACCTCGTGCGCGACACCGGCGCGATCGCGCCACTCGAGTGGATCGACTTCGAGCCCGAGATCGTCGAGGTCGGCGCGTCCGCGCGCGGCTTCGCGTTCGACAACGAGCGGCCGCGGCACCGCGCGATCCTGAGCGCGTTCCGGATCGCGACGCGCCCGGTGTGCAACGCCGAGGTGCTCGCGTTCATCGGCGAGGGCGGCTACGACGAGCCGCGGCTGTGGCTCTCCGACGGCTTCGCGACCGCACGCCGCGAAGGCTGGCGCGCGCCGCTGTACTGGGAGCAGTGCGATGGCGCGTGGTGCGCCTACGACCTCGGCGGCTTCCGCGAGATCGATCCCGCCGAGACCGCGTGCCACCTGTCGTATTACGAGGCCGACGCGATCGCGCGCTGGGCCGGTGCGCGATTGCCGACGGAGCTTGAATGGGAGCGGGCGGCGATGGGCCTGCGCGCCCGCGACGGGCACTGGGCCGACGACGATCGCCTGCACCCACGCGCCGCGTCCGCCGGTGGGCTGTCGCAGCTGTTCGGTGATGTCTGGGAGTGGACCGCGAGCGCGTACGCGCCGTATCCCGGGTTCCGGCCGCTGCCCGGCGCGCTCGGCGAGTACAACGGCAAGTTCATGTCCGGGCAGATGGTGCTGCGTGGCGGCTCCTGCCTGACTCCTCGCGGTCACGTCCGCGCGAGCTACCGCAACTTCTTCGCGCCGTCGGCGCGCTGGCAGATGGCCGGCGTCCGGCTCGCGAGCGATCGAGGTGCCGCATGATCCAGTTCGACGTCGCGCCGCTTCGCCCCGGACAGCAGGACGACGATGTCCTGCACGGCCTGCAGTCCCCGCGCAAGCGCCTGCCATGCCGCTTGCTGTACGACGCTGCCGGCGCCGAGCTGTTCCACCAGATCACGACGCTCGACGCGTACTACCCGACGCGGATCGAGCTCGAGCTGCTCGATCATCACCTGCCGCAGATCGCGCATCACGTCGGTCCTGAGGCGCGCGTGATCGAGCCCGGCAGCGGCGAGGGCATCAAGCCGCGCAAGCTGCTGCGCGCGCTCGACCGGCCGTCGATGTACGTCGCGATCGATGTCGCGCACGAGCAGCTCCAGCGCTCGGCGGCCGCGCTGCGCGCCGAGTTCCCCGCCGTCGACGTCCAGACGATCGCCGCCGACTACACGCAGCCGTTCGAGCTGCCGCCGCCGCAGCACGAGTGGCGGCGCACGCTCGTGTTCTTCCCGGGCTCGACGATCGGCAACTTCGAGCCGGGCGACGCGCGCAGCTTCCTCGCGATGCTCGCGCGGATCGCGGGGCCCGATCGCATGCTGCTGCTCGGCGCCGACGCGACGCGCGATCCGGCGACGCTGCTGCGCGCCTACGACGACGAGCACGGCGTCACCGCCGCGTTCGACAAGAACGTGCTCGCGCACCTCAACCGCACGCGCGGCGCGACGTTCGACCTCGACGCGTTCGATCATCGCGCGGTGTGGAACGCGGATGCCTCGCGGGTCGAGATGCACCTCGTCAGCAAGACCCGCCAGCTCGTTCGGATCGCGGACCAGGTGATCACGTTCGCGCCCGGCGAGCCGATCGTCACCGAGCACTGCTACAAGCACGCGCCGGCCGCGATGCAGACGATCCTCGCCGCCAGCGGCTGGCGGACGCGCCAGGTCTTCACGTCGACGCAGCAGCCGTACCGGCTGTGGCTGTGCGAGCCGCTCGTGTACCCGGGCCTGAGGTAGAGTCGTCGCGCCATGGCCAAGCAAGAATCCTCGGCGCTGACCGATGCAGCGTCCGCGTTCGACGCCGAGCTCGCGACGTACACGCGACTCGGCGAGCTGTTCATCCGGACGCCGCTGTCGAGCGTCAAGCACCTCGAGCGCGCGAACTCGACGCTCGCCGATATCGCGGCGTGCGAGGAGCGCTTGCAGACCGCGGGTCAGCGGCTCGTCCAGGCGCTGTCGCAGGCGCGCGGGCAGCAGGAGGAGCTCGCGAAGCAGGTCGTCGCGCACGTGCCGACGCTGCAGGAGCGCAACAAGCGACTGCAGGAGCTGATGACCGAGCTCGCGTCGGTCGCCGGCGAGGTCGCGGGCCTCAACCAGCTGATCGCACATCGCGGTGGCAACGGTGACTCGACGATCGGCCCGACCGCGCAGGACGCGCGCGATGTGTCGGCGACCGTGCTCGCGCTGTCGGATCGCGCCGAGCAGCTCGCGTCGACCGCGCGCGAGGCCGAGTTCGAGGAGCTCGCGACCCAGGCGCACGCGCTGCACCAGAAGCTGCAGGCGATCGGCAAGAAGCTCGCGATGGTCGGTGGCTCACCGAGCTAAGCGCTGCGCCGCCGCCGTGGCGGCCTGCGCGAGCAAGGGCATCACGCGGTCGGCGACGTGCGCCGGCATGCCGTGCTCGGGGCCGAGCTCGACGAGCGGCCGCGCGATCGCGGCGACGTCGATCGGCCCGACGTCGCGCGCGTACGCGGCGAGCCGGTCGCCGGTCCAGCCGGCCGCGCGCGCGAGCACCAGCGCGAGCCGTGACTCGGGCGCGCTGCCGACGCACTCGAACGGCGTGTGCTCGGCGAGCCCGAGCAGCTCGCGAAAGTGGTGCTCGTTCGCCGGGTCCTCGCCGAGATCGCGATCGCCAAACGTCTGCTGCACGATCGCGCGCGGCAGGTGCGCCGCCATCTGCAGCCACACGTAGCAGCACTTCGCGCACCGCCCGCACCACGGCTTCGCGACGTTGCACGAGTGCGTGAGCGGCGCGAGCTCGGCATCGCGCGCGAGCAGCTCGAAGATCACCTCGTCGTGGACGGGCTGCAGCACGCTGAAGTAGCGCACGTTCGCGAGCAGCGCGTGGCGGACGTAGCGATCGAGCTGCTGCTCGGCCTCCCAGCCCTTGCCCCACTGGTGATTCACCGCCTCGCCATGCCACTCGAGGTTCGCCGCGTTCGCCGACCGCTCGTGCGCGACGACGAGCCCGCGATAGCCGCGCGCGAGCGCGAGCGGCAGCGCCGCGAACACCGACGCCGGCGTCTCGGCCGCCAGGATGTACTTGACGCCGAGCTCGGGGCGCAGCCGCGCGACCGGCGCGTCGAGCAGATCGTCGATCACGTACTGGCGCTCGGCCCGTCGCCGGGCGGTGCGCGACGCGACGCGCTCGAGCAGCGCGTGCTGCGGCTCGGCGGCGCCATAGATCGAGTGCGAGTAGCCGAGCGTCGCGAACGGCAGACCCGCACGCTCGAGCAGCTTCGCGGCGACGAGGCTGTCCTTGCCGCCACCGGCGAACGCGAGCAGCTCGATCTCGCCATCGGACACGCGCGCGGGCGGCGGCGCGGCGACGACCGGATCGACGAACCGCGGACCGTCGTAGGCCGGCAGGTCGTGGTCGTAGCGCCACTGCGCCCAGACGTGACGAAACACCGCGCGCCAGATTTGCGCGAATTCGGCCGTCAGAAATCGTGCGTACGGCCCGAGCTCGATCGTGTCGGGCCGAAGGCTGCACGCCGCGTTGAGCTGGAACATCGCGATGTGAAACGCGAGCCGCTCGACGAGCTCGCCGTGCTGCGCGGCGAGACCGGCGAGGTCTACATCGTCGTACCAGACCGTGACGTGGAACCGCAGATCATCGAGCGCGCATGTCGCGACGAGGCAGTCTGCCCCGCGATGCACATCGACGAGCCGCAGGACGCGCATGACCCAGCCTACGCGATATCCTGTTTGAAGCGACCGGGGTGCGAGCCGTCTCACCCCAGGTCCACTCGAAAGGGTCCCTTATGCGATCGCGAACATGGCTGATGTCGACGCTGTTCTTTGGGTGTGTCTCGAACCCGCCACCGGCGCAAAACTACGGCCCGCCACCGCCGCAGCCGCAGTACACGCAGCAGCAGCCTCCGCCGCCGCCGACGGAGCCGGGCTATCAACAACCGCCGCCGCCGACGTATCAGCCGCCGCCCGCCGAGCCGGCGTACACGCCGCCCGTCGGTCCGACGTATGTCGACTTCACGGTGTCGCTCGAGGGCAACGACGTGCCGTCGATCGACGTGTTCTACGATCAGCTCTCGCCATACGGCAGCTGGTACGACGACCCGTCGTACGGCTGGGTGTTCGTCCCGTACCAGCGCAACTTCACGCCGTACACGAACGGGTACTGGAAGTACACGGACTACGGCTTCACGTGGGTGTCGAACGATCCGTTCGGCTGGGCGACCAGTCATTACGGTCGCTGGATCTGGGTCAACCGGTGGGTGTGGCGTCCGGACACGACGTGGGGTCCGGCGTGGGTGCAGTGGCGCGTCGGTGATGGCTGGGTCGGCTGGGCGCCGGCCGGCTACGACGACGATTCGTACGTCCCCGAGACACAGTGGCGGTTCATCCCGGCCGCGCAGCTCAACCAGCGCAACTATGCGCGGTTCTACGTCAGCGGCAACATCGGCCAGTACCTGCGCACGACGTATCCGGTGCAGCGCTACCACCGGTTCCGTGACAAGTCGTGGGTGCTCGGTCCCGACGAGGAGTGGCTGCGCCGCCAGCGCATCCAGGTCCAGCGCGAGCGCGCCGAGCTCAACGAGATCGGCCGCCTCGATCGCCAGCGCCAGCGTGAGGCCGAGCAGCGCGCGAAGCAGCGCCAGCGCGAGTGGGAGGAGCGGCGGCGGCGCGACGCGCAGGTTCGCGCCGAGCTCGATCGCCGCGCACGCAAGCAAGAAGAGGATCGCAAGCGCCTCGCCGAGGAGACGCGCAAGCTCGAGGACCAGCGCCGCAAGCAGCAGGAGGAGCAGCGCAGGATCGCCGACCGCCAGCGCAAGCTCGAGGAAGAGCAGCGCGCCGCGCGTGACGATGCACAGCGTCGCAAGCTCGAGGAGGAGCGCCGCCGTCTCGACGCCGAGCGCGTGAAGTTCGAGGAGCAGCAGAAGAAGGTCAAGGAAGAGGAGCAGCGCCGCCGCGACGCCGAGGAGCGCAAGCGCCAGGAAGCGGCGGTCAAGCAGCAGCAGGAGCTCGACAAGCGCAAGGCCGAGGACGCGCGCCGCGCCGAGGAGGAGCAGCGCAAGGCCGCCGCTGACAAGGCGCGCATCGAGGCCGAGCAGAAGAAGGCGAACGAGGAGCTCGCGAAGCGGCAGGCCGAGGATGCCAAGCGCAAGGAGGTCGAGGACCGCAAGCGCGCCGCCGAGGACGCGAAGAAGGCGGCCGAGGAGCAGAAGAAGGCAGACGCCGAGGCGAAGAAGAAGGCGGCCGAGGACGCGAAGAAGGCGGCCGAGGATGCCAAGAAGGCCGCCGACGAGCAGAAGAAGGCGGACGCCGAGGCGAAGAAGAAGGCAGACGCCGACGCGAAGAAGGCCGCCGACGACGCGCGCAAGCAGCAAGAGGAGCAGAAGAAGGCGGAGGCCGAGGCGAAGAAGAAGGCCGACGCCGACGCGAAGAAGGCCGCGGACGAGCAGAAGAAGGCGGAAGCCGAGGCGAAGAAGAAGGCCGACGCCGACGCGAAGAAGCAGCAGGACGAGCAGAAGAAGAAGGCCGAGCAGGACAAGGCCGGCGGCTCGGACAAGGGCGGCGGCAAGGGCGGCAAGAAGTAGCGACGATGACGCGAGCGCGGCCGTAACCGCGCAGCACCGTCACTGCATCAGCTGATCGAGCATCGCCTTCAGCGTCGCGTTGACCTCGGCCTGCGACGCGGCGCGAAGGCGGCCGAGCTCGAACACCTGATCGAGCGCGGGATCGGAGCGCAGGCCCTTCTTGTCGAGCTTCATGCGGACCTTGAGGTTCGCGCCGAGGTACTCGATCTCGAGCTTGATGCTGTTGACGCCCCAGTCGCGCGCCATGTGCGCCGGCGGCGCGAACTTGCCCTCGAACCGCTGGCCGGCGGGCGCGGACTCGATGTCCTCGACGCGGTAATCCATCGCGCCCATCGCATCGCGCAGCCGCTCGATGTCCGGGTTGCGCATCGTGATCGGGATCATCGCGTCGATGTCCACCGCCCAGTTGATGTCGACCTGGCCGCGGATCTCCCAGCTGACCTCGCGGTTGGACATCGAGCAGCCCGCGGCGACGCGCAGCGAGAACGGCAGCGGCAACACGTCGCCGTGCTGCGCGCGCCACGGCCCCTGCCGGACGAGCACGCGATCCCACACGTGCTCCTTCTCCCACGACTGTCCGAGCGCGGACTTGCGACGGTGAATCTCGACGAGCTCGACGGTGATCGACGCGACGTTCTCGTTGTCGGTCGCGGTGAACTCGACGTAGCCCTCGATCGGCGCGCCGCTCCAGTGCGTGTCCTGCTTGAGCGCGAGCAGCAGCACGCCGTTGTCGTTGCTGCCCTGCTTGCGATACGCGAACTCGGACGGCAGCGGCGTCGACATGCTCGCCGACGCGCTGACCTGTCCCGATGCGCCGGCCGGCATCGGCTGCTCGACCTGCGCCTTGCGTTGCGCGATCAGCGCCGCGAGCTCGGGCGGTACGCTCTGCGCCATCGCCGTCTGGCCGCCGTCGATCGACCACGTGACGCCGAGCGGGACGTGCCCGAGCCAGACCTGCTGCCCGGGCTGGAGCACGGCGGGCTCGTGGCCGAGGCTGCGGCCGTCGACCCACGTCCCGTTCGCCGAGCCGAGGTCGCGGATGTACGCCCGGCCCTCGGCGAGCCAGATCTCGGCGTGGCGGCGCGACAGCGTCGGATCCTGGTGCGCGAGCTGGCACGCGGACGGATCGCGGCCGGCGAAGATGCGAGAGCCGGGCGCCTCGAGCTTGAGCTGCGCGGTACCGAGCTGGAGCTGGACGGTCATGGCTCCACGCTACACCGAGCCGTGCCTTCAGATCGAAGGCCGCGCTGCCAAAGCCCTGCCCTCGGAACCGCGAAGCACACCGAGCCCGATCCAGCACGGAGGCCCGAAGCTCACGGTGCCCGCAAAGAAAAAATTGAGGGCATTACGATGGCTTCATGCCGTTTCGAGGCGGATGCACAACCGCATTCGCGGCCGGCCGAAGCACGTCACATGAATCCATTCGACATGCGACTCGGCAACGATCTCCCGGCTCATCTCAACACCTATACCCGCGATGTCATCGGCGCTGCGATCGAGGTGCACCGGCATCTCGGTCCTGGGTTCCAGGAGTCGGTCTATGAAGAAGCTATGCTCGTCGAGCTTGCCGCAGTGGGCTTCAGGTACCAGCAGCAGGTCAGCATTCCGATCGAGTACAAATCGCATCGCGTCGGACTCGCGCGCATCGATTTGCTGATCGAAGAAGAGCTTGTGCTCGAGCTCAAGGCAGTCGAATCCGTCTTGCCGGTTCACAAAGCGCAGGCGCTCTCGTACCTGAAGGCGGGTGGCTATCCGCTGGCCTTGCTCATCAACTTCAACGTCCCGGTCCTGAAAGATGGAGTGCATCGATTGATTCGCTCGACGCGTTGGCGCCCGAGAGAGAACGGGACGCTGCCCTGAAGGCATCCGCGCCCAGTCACGCGCGTTCTCGTCGGCGCTGCGCGCGTGGGTTTGTAAGGATCCTCCGCGAGCACCGTGTCCTCGGTGCCTCCGTGCTGTCTGGGCTCGGCGGTCTCCTGTAACGACGTCCGCGCTAGCGACACCCGAAGGAAAGGGTCGCTTCGCTGAAGCCATCCGCACCCATCCAGGCGTTCTTGTCGGCGCTGCGCGCGTGGGTTTGTAAGGATCCTCCGCGAGCACCGTGTCCTCGGTGCCTCCGTGCTGTCTGGGCTCGGCGGTCTCTTGTGATCGAGTTGGAGCGCCCCGGCGGAATCACGCCGAGAGCAGGCCGAGCGCGACCAGGATCGGGATCAGGATCGCGACGAGCGCCTCGCCGGCGATCAGCCCGGACGCGAGCGGCATGCCGAGCCGGTCGGCGTTGCGCTTGTCGATCGCGCGCCACGCCGAGTAGAGCAGGCCGCCGATCACCATCGTGAACACGACCGTGCCGGGCACCATCATGCCGATGCCGAGGCCGGTCGGCGACGGCAGGTACTCGCGCCACTTCGTCTGCGACTCGAGGATGGTGATGACGATGCCGACGACCGCACCGATCAGCATGAACTCGAGCGCGCCCGGCGGCAGCGAGTGGAAGCCCTTCGACAGCACCTCGGCGAAGCCGACGATGCGGATCGAGATCGGCGACGCGAGGCCGGTGTCGCCGCCGACGCCGTAGAGATCCTTGAACAGCGGGTAGCTCAGCGCGACCGCGGCGGCGCCGATCGGGGCGGCGATCAGCTGCGAATAGGTCAGGAACTTCGGGGTCGAGCCGATGATGTGGCCGGCCTTGTAGTCCTGCATGATCGCCTCGGACTGCACGGCGATCGTGCCGGTCGTGCCGCTCGCGGCGAGGTTCGCGGTCAGGTTGCCGGGGACGAGGCCGGCGAAGATCGCCTGCATCATGTTCGTCAGCTGGCTGATCGGGCCCCAGTTCGTCTCGCCGAGCACGCGCAGGCCGACGAGCATCAGCGGCGCCGACAGGATGACAGCGATCAGCGTCAGCCACGCCGGCAGCCCGAAGAACAGGTACTGGATGATCACGAGCGCGACCGAGCAGAGGGCGACCCCGATGCCGACCCACTTGAGCGGGAACTCCTCGGTGTTGATCGACTTGCTCGACAGCGTCGTGAACGTGCGCTTCAGCGTGCGCCACTTGAGGAACAGCGCGGTGAGGCCCGCCGCGATCAGCATGCCGGTGCCGGGCCACATCATCCACTTGAGCAGCTCGCCGCGCGTCGGGCAGTCCGCGCCGGGTGCGCACGCGATGACGTCGGGGACGAGGAACTTCGGGCCGATGATCCACGCGATCACCGCGCCGGCGGCCATGCTGAGGTTGATGCGGTTACCGACGATCATGCCGGAGCCGATCGACAGCGCGCTGATGCTGAAGCCGGCGCCGGCGCTCGCGTTCGTGAGCCCGAACATCGTCGCGCCGACGACCTCGGGCAGCAGCGGCTCGAACACGCGCTTGCCTTCGTGGATCACGCTGACGCCGAAGATCTCGCCGGACCACTTCGTCGTCAGCAGCCACAGGAACGCGGACACGATCGTCGCGAGGAACAGCGCGAGCGCGGCGGTGCGCGCTTCCTTGCCGCGCGCGTCGAGCACGACGATCGTCTCGGCGGCAGCGACGCCGTCGGCGAACGTCAGCTTCTCCTCGACGACGTAGTGCGTGCGCAGCGGGACCGCGAGCAGGATGCCGAGGATACTCGCCGCGGTCAGCCACAGGAACGACTCGAACGCGGTCGGCGCGAAGTGGTAGTTGAGCTTCTCGTTCTGCGACAGCAGATCGAACGCCGCGAGGATCACGCACATGAATGCGGTCTGCGACGCCGACGTGCCGGCGGTCTGGACGATGTTGTTCTCCCAGCGGTTGAAGTTGCGAAACAGGATGCCGAGGAACAGGTAGCCGAAGAACGCGGCGACGACCGAGACGTTCGGGCCAAAGCCGAGCTTGAGGACGACGTACGGGTACGACGCGCCCATGATCGCCGCGACGACGACGCCCGCGATCACCGCGCGGATCGTGAACTCGCGCGTGCCGGGCGGCTTGGGGACGACGCCAGGAAGAGACTCGCCGGGCTCGGAGGACATCGGCGGCAAACCTACCAGCGGACGTGCCGCGATCACCCGGCGAGATCGAACTTTTATGGGACGAGCTTGGCCTTCGCGTGGAACGGTCGTGACGGCGCGCGCTCGCCCTCGGTGATCGGCTGGACCCAGACCGCGTGCAATGTGCGGCGCGTCGCATCGACGACCAGGCCGAAGTACTCGCCGAGCATCGCCGGGCCCCGGCGCGACGTCGACAGCGCGGCAAACGGCGCGTCGTTGATCCGGCCGAGCTGCTTGCACTGGCCCGGCGTGCAGACCGCGTGCGCGATCCGCGGGCCGTGGCTGTCGTACCACGCGAGGTGCGCGCGCCCGGTCACCGGATCGATCGCGAGCTCGGGCACCATGTGGATCGCGCAGTCGTCGCCGATCCGCGTGCGCTTCCACGTCGCACCGCCGTCCTTCGACGCCGCGATCACGAGCTGCCACTTCGCGTCGCGCCCGCCGCGCACGTACGCGACCCACAGCGTGCGCCGGCGATCGTCGAGCGCGACCGCGGGCGTCGCGAAGTACAGCGGCAGCATCTCCATGTCCGCGCTGATCGTCTGCGGTCGCGTGAACGTCGCGCCGGCATCCGACGACACCGCGAGCTGCAGCGCTCGATCCGCCGAGCCGAACGCACCGAGCGCGCTGCCGCCGAGGCCGACCGCGTACAGCTTGCCGTCGGTGCCGGCCGCGAGCTCGCCCGCGCCCGCCGCGATCGCGATCCGCGCCGGCCCGAACGTCTTGCCGCCGTCGCGCGACGCACGCACGCGCAACCCTTCGGCGATGTACGTGACATAGACGATGTCGCGGCCCGCCGCGAACGGATCGCGCCCGACGACGACGCTCGGCCTCGCGAGGCAGTCCGCGCGCAGCGCGCCGCGCGTGCACGCCGCGGCGTCGGGCTCGTGCACGGCGACCGGCGGCGACCACGTGACGCCGCGGTCGGTCGACCGCGACAGCACGATCTCGGGCTGCTCGCGCACGTCGTACGCGAGCCACACCGCGTACAGGGTACCGCGCGCGTCGCGAGCCAGCCGCGGCTCGGCGGCGTGGGTGCGCGTCGTCGGCAGCGCCTGGTCGAGCGTCGCGCGACCCTGGGCGTCGATCCGCGCGAGCATGATCGCGTCACGCTCCGCGGTGCGCTGCACGGCGATCGCGACGAGCCCGCCATCGCCGGTGACGATCGCGGCCGGCGAGGTCTGCGCGCTGCCGGTCGTCGAGAGCGCGGTCGGTGGCGCGAACGCCGGATCGCGCGCGATACCCGGGATCGCGGGACATACGCGCGGCACGATCGACGCGGTGTTCGGGATCATGCAGGCGCGCCACTGCGCGTCGCAGAAGTAGCCCTCGTCGACGCGGCAGTCGGCGTCGCTGCGGCAGCTCGCCAGGCAGAGCTGGCCGTCGCGCGGCGTGTCGACGCAGCTCGCGCTGCACGCCGGCTCGCCCTCGCCGCACGTGCTCGCGCAGTAACCGCCGGGCAACCCGAGGCATGCGAGCCCCGACGCGCACGCGTGATCACGGTCGCAGCCGCCGCCGAGCGCGACCGGGGCGGGAGGCGCGTCGATCGCGGTCACGCCGGCATCGCGCGCGACCGGAGGTAACTGCCGGGGAGGACTGGCTGCGGGCCCAGGCGCGGCCGCCGAGCATGCGAGCGCCGCTACGGGAATGACACCCGTGAATAGCCAGGACACTCGCACCGTCCGAGCTAGGCACGAGACCGGTTTGGGTGCAACCACCCCCGTTTCCCTCGGCTATGTTCCCCCCATGAATCGACTCGTTATTGCCTCGGCGGTCGCGACGCTCTCGATCGCTCTGTCGTCCCGTGCGGACGCGCAACCCAGGCCGACGCCGAGCGTCGTGCAGCTGCCGGCCGTCGGCGACACGCTGCACCCGAACGGCGCCGAGGGCTGGCCGACGTTCCAGTGGCTGTACGACGTGCCGTCGATGTCCGATGCCGCCGGCAAGATCGTCGTCCACTGGTTCTGCGCGCCGAAGGTGCAGGCGTGCACCGATGACCTCGCGCGGATCACGACGCTCAAGGAGAACTCGAGCCGGATCTACGTCGTCGCGTACATCAACGGCACGAAGGGCCAGGCGCAAAAGCTCGACCCGATCCGCGAGAGCGAAGGCGTTGGTCGCGGCACGCTCGCGTACGGCAAGGGCGTCACGACGCTGTTCAAGAAGCTCGGCATCACCGGTCCGGCGTCGATCATCGTCGACGGTGAAGGCAAGGTCGCGATGGTCGCCACCGGCTCGTCGCCGGCCGAGCTCGACGCTCGCGATGCCAAGGTCAACGCGCTGATCACCGGCATCAAGGACTTCACGACCGTCGTCGAGGGTCCGAAGGGCGCGACGATCAAGCCGAACGAGAAGTTCCAGCTGACGATGAAGATCCAGCTCGCGAGCTGGCTCGTGTACTCGAAGCGAACCGCGATGGAGTACAAGGTGATGGTCCCGAAGGACATCAACTGCAACGCGACCACGCTGCGAGGCGAGCAGCTGAAGCCGGTCAACCAGGGGCTCACCGCGTCGGTGACGTGCAGCGGCCCGCGCGGGATCTACGAGGTCCGCGGCCAGATCACGTTCGGCTACGAGCAGCCGGGCGGCGGCACCGGCATCGGCACCGACGGCGCGACCTGGAAGTTCGAGATCAAGCCGTAAGGCTTACTCATCTCCGTTTGCCAGCTGAGATGCGGGTGTGCGCTTCTCAGAGTCGTCAAGTAGTTGGCGAACGATCTCTCGCTGCTCGATGTAATCATCACGTCTGGCATTGCCGGCGTTAATGTGATGGTCGAGATACGCCAGTTTTAAGCGCAGATCCTCTTTGGATGGCCACTCGTAGTCTTCGCGCGGATCACGCGCAAAAACAACGCCGATTTGCCACTGCAAATGGCGCACGGCCGCGGACGTCAAACCGCACACACGCCTCGTGGACGCCTCATCGATGCAGCGCTTCAAATACTCGTGAGTCAGAGCGAAAACGGCGTGCAGCTGCGCCTCTGAACGCGACAAGCCAAATTCGGGTTCATCTGGAAGGTAGAACAACTTAGGATTCGCGGTCCCTGTTGCAGCCTGCGAGATTCGCTCCCAACGTCTATGATCAGGTTCGTCGCTTGGGACAGCCCATTTTCGAATTGGAACCAGCAGTAACGAGCTACTGCCAGTATTATCGCAAGAGTTGCTAATAACAATGGCACTGATCGACTCCACCTCGCACATTAAGCGGAGGTTTCTATCGGGGCCGCGAACATCATCGGCCGTCGCCGGGTGCTTTACTTTTGGACCTTGGCGAACGCAGAAAGAGACCTGATTGAAGGGCTTCGGACGAAGGACATCCGCAAGTATGTCTCCTTGATTCAGGTCATGCGAATCAGCGAGAGCTGCGCGTGCTTCATACATGCCCATGCGGCATCACTCGTCTCGAACAAACAAGAATGCACTACGCTCCTCTTCGATTTCGTCTTGAAGAGCGCGCTCTGTGGCTTCGTGTGCCTCAGTCAACGCAGCAAGATCCGCATCGGTGCTCTCAACGTAGAGCGTGGCATCATCGGATGTGAAGCAACCTTCATCGACCGCTGGTGACCAACCAATAGCCCCTTCTAGCGAGGCGCTATCAGCAACAAAAAAATCGTAGGCCCGGCTGAGAGCAACAATATGTTGTTCGCGTTGCTTCAACGGCTTTATCAGTGCAGGTAGCGCCCGCTGAAGGGCCTGTACATTTGTGGCCATCAATCTGACATTGCTAATACGTACCGTTGCTCGAGATATGGCCAGCTCTGGTGTTGGCAATGATCCTGAATCGGAACTCGGGGAGTTCGCGCTGAGCTCGAAGACCAAATCTCTGACGCCTCTCGGGTCATCCGCTCGACATGTAACGTTGTATGCAATGGCATCAGTTGCGCTGGAGGTTTCTTGAATTACTAGACATTCAGGAGCATGCGTGTCCAAGCTCGGCCCGACGCCAAGACCTCTTACAGATGGCAGCCCGTGCGTCCTGTCATACACAGTCGGAACGGTCATTGGACACCTCCATGACGGTTAAAGCGCGCTTCTCGCTGTTCCGCTGGAATCATCGCGAAAAAAACCCGATTAAGGTGGTCGTTTGCGGCCATGTACTCAGTACGCAATTCACTTGAGACGGTGCGCACGACGCGAGTCTCGAGCTTCATCAGCTTGAACGCGGTCTGATCAGAGCGTTCACCCATGGCTGAGTCGAGGCTAATGGCAAGGCGTCCACCATCGATCTCTTCTGTGAATCGAAGTGCGATTAGAGGATCATCCGAAGAAGAGAAGTGAGTGAATACCGATAGCCAAGGAAGCATCGACGAAAGATCGCGGAAGTCACTCCAATGCTCGCCTTGGATGAAGTGATCAACTTTGGCAAGCTCGATGCGGGATGCTACCGGCGACAGACCGAGTCGCTTATCGCAGAACGCCGAAAATTCTGAGAACTCAAACAGAAAGCGCGAGAGAATTCCTTGTTCGCTACTGGTGTCAGAAAATCTTGGATATGCTTGTCCTCTCGCTCTCCAGTTCAAGTAAAAGCGATCTTGTTGAATTTGAATTACAAACGTGTCGTCATTAGACAATAGCCACGTACGGAGCGCCGCTAAGCCGGCGACGACGATGGCTGGATCGTCTCCAATTGGGGGCTGTAGCTGGTGGTTCGGGAATTCCCGTCGTCGGGTTTCCCAATAGAGTCCCAAGACAAGTGGATCAAGGTCGCGGATAGATTCAAAAATGACCCCGCAGATGACCTCTGTGATTGGGGGCGAGGACAAATGTCCGGGCTTGATCATCTGCAACCTCGTCGGAGCAAATATGCACTGACGAGCACATCCACGAGCTGGAGATCGTGCAAGATCACAAAAGGTTACGACGGGGTACGGCGTCAGTCAACTTGCATCGTTCGGACATTAGTAGAGCGTGGCACCCGCTCGAACATCGTCTCGAGCTGCAGCGGCAACCGGCGAAAATCGACCGGCTCGCCGTTGAAGATGATCTCGAACGTGCGCGACAGCCGCGTCATCGCGTGATCGACGAGCGCGCTCGCCTTCGGATCGCGCTCGACCGCGTCCGCGAACCGCTCCCAGTCGCGCTCGCACTTCTTGAGCGGCTTCTGGATCCGCTCGCGCGCCTGGTACGCGCGCTTGTCGTGCTTCGTGTCGTCGCGGATCGTCTCGATCTCCTCGAGCGTCTTGCCGAACTCGGCGAGCATGTCGCCTGTGTGCTGGCTCATGTACGCGCCGAGCTTGCGCACGCCCTTCTCCGGCGTGTCGATGTTGTGCCTGGCGATGTCGCACAGCGCGTCGAACCGCTCGCCGAGCTCCTCGTCGGGAGCCTTGTCGAGACAGCCTCGATACAGGAACACGCCACCCCCCGCGAGGGCAGCCATCGCGATCCAGCCGGTGAGCTTCATGGCGAGCCGGACTGTAGCTCGGTCGCTGCGTCGGTGCCCGCGCTCGCGGTGGCAGGCGCGACTCCGGACCGCACGAGCGTGGCGAGCAGGCCGATCACCGACACGACCGCGGCGATCATCGCCCACGCAGTCAGCCAGTGGCGGTCGAGCATCAGGCCACCGGTCGGCGGTGCGAGCGCCATCGCGACCGAGCTCAGCGAGCCCGAGATCCCGATCGCGACGCCCTGCTCGTGGCGCCCGACCGCCTGCGTGATCCGGCTCGTGATCACCGGCCGCAGGATGCCGTGGCCGAACACGCCGATCGTCGCGGCCACGACGAGCATCGCCGCGCTCTTCGCGAACCCGACGACCGCGTACTGCGCCGCGGCCGCGATGAACGAGAAGATCGTCAGCTTGTACTCGCCGTAGCGCTTCACCAGCCGGCCGAGCAATCCGCCCTGCATCAGGATGCCGAGCAGCCCGGAGTACGCGAACAGGTAGCCGACCTCGTCGGCGGTCCAGTGCAGGTAGTCGTTGTGCTCGGAGAACAGCGCGAACCCGCTCATGAACAGCGAGAACGCGAACGAGAACAGGAAGAACTGGACGTAGAGCGCCCGCAGACCGGGCCGACCGAAGTAATCGAGGTAGATCCGCCAGTCGAACGCGCTCGGCCTGCGCCCGCCGGGACCCGCATCGGCCGCGGCATCGATCGCGACCGCGCGGCCGGGCTCCTTCGGCAGCAGCAGGTACGTGCACGTGATCGAGAACGCGGACAGCCCGGCCGCGACGAGGAACGGCAGGTACAGCGTGTCGCTTGTCGTGTGACAGAGCACGCCGCCGGTCGCGAAGTCGGGATAGCAGATAGTGTGCTCGCCGAGCGCGCCGAGCGAGCCGCCGAGCGCGGGCCCGAACATGAAGCCGACGCCGAACGCGATGCCGATCACGCCGAACGCCTTCGCGCGGTTCTCCGGCGCGGTGTGATCCGAGATGTAGGCCTGCGCGATCGACAGGTTTCCGGCGGTCAGCCCGTCGAGGATGCGGCCGACGAACACCATCCACAGCGAATTCGAGAACGCGAGGACGAGGAACCCCGCACACGTGCCGGTCTGGCTGATCATCAGCAGCGGCTTGCGGCCGTGCTGGTCCGACAGCTTGCCGATGATCGGCGTCGAGATCAGCGAGCAGATCGCGTACACCGACACGAGCGTCGTCGCGACGAGCGGCGAGGCCCCGAACTTCTCGGCGTAGAACGCGAGCAGCGGGATCACGATCGTGAACCCGAGCACGTCGACGAGCACGATCAGGAACATCGGCAGCAGCGGCGACCGGCGGTTCATGATCGCCCTCGCGCCGGGCGTTGCCAGGCTCGGCCCGCTCGTGCTGCAAGCGTGCAAGCTCCGTTCAACACAACCCCGACAATCGCGAAAACCGGGCGAAACCGAAATCCCGGCGAGGGTCTTTTCCACCGCGCGTGATGTACGATCCGAGCATGGGTCAGGGCCGCCGATCGCTGGCGATGGTCGCGATGCTCGCGCTCGCATCGGGTTGCTTTGGCTACAACCGGTCCGCGAAGCGCTGGGCCTACGCCGGGGATACCGTGATGATGGTCGGAGGCGGCAGCCTGATCGCCGCGGACGTGCTAGCGGGCGGCTCCGAGGCCGCGCCGATGAACGTGCCGATGACCGGCGCGAAGCCGTACGACCCGCCGGTCTCCGGCGTGATGGTCGCCGGCATCGTGCTCGTGACCGCCGGCCTCGTCGGCATTGTCTTCAACGCGACCCGTCCGGACGTCAAGACCTCGCGCTGAGGAACAACCGGCGCCGCTCGCGCGTCGATCCGTTCATGCCCGTCCTGCGTGCGTGGCCGCTCGCGATCGTGCTCGTCGCCTGCTCGACCGCACCGCCACCGTCGCCGATCACGCATCACGTGCCGGTGCCGGCGGCGTGCATCGCGCACGCGGCGCGCAACGGATCGATCAAGCGCTTCTCCGCACACGATGGCGTCGCAACGCTGTGCTACGGCGACCCGGAGGGCTACGAGGACGAGAAGCCGCCGTCGTGCATCGTCGTCGACCGCCGCGGCAACGTGGTGCGCGACGCGCGGTGGACGGGCTGGGGCTTGGGCGGCTACCAGCCGCCGTACGAGCTGACGTTCGACGCCGGCACGTACACCGTGTGCGAGACCGCCGGCGCCCACCACTGCCGCAGCTTTCGCACGAGCCATCCCAAGCACGAGTGGCTCAACACCGCTGGCGACGTCAGCGACGATGGCAAGCTCGCGTTCGTGCTCGAGGAGCGCGGCAACGAGATCGTCGGCGAGCTCTACGATGTCGACACCGGCCGCCAGCTCGCGCAGAGCCAGGTCTCGAACCTGCTCGGACCGGACGGCCCCGGCATCAGCGATCGCTCGATCACGCGTGTCTCCGGCTTCTACGGCACGAACGTGATCGTCGGCGAGTGGCCGGCCGGCCCGGGCGGCGCCTGCGAGCTCCTCGATCCGTTCCGCGGCAAGGCGGTCTACCTGCACGGCTACGGTGGCACGACGCAGACGCTCGACGATCATTCGCTCCTCGTGCTCGACGGTCACGAGCTCTCGATCATCCACGTCGACACGCTGGCGAAGTCCGCGCCCCGCATCGTGCCCGGTGCCCCGTTCGACAATCCCGAGGCGAGCTCCTCGGATCTCGTCATGCTCGACGACGCCGTCCTGATCGCCTACGCGCAGCCCGCCGGAATCATCATCTTCGATCGAACGACGCGCACGCTCGGCGCGCCACACGCGCTGCCGATCTGTCCGGACTGACGGCCGCGCGTCGCAGTTCCCGCGCATCCACCCGCGCATCCACGACCATGCCGAGGAAGCGCAGCGGCGACGACGCGCACGTCCGGCCACCGGACAGCGTCCGGCCATCGGACAGCGTCCGGCCGTCGGACACCGTCCCGCCGTCGGACAGTGTCCCGCCGCCGGACCGTGTCGCGCCGTCGGACCGCGTCCGGTCGTCGGACAGTGTCCGGCCGTCGGACAGCGTCCGGCCGTCGGACAGCGTCCCGCCGTCGGACAGCGTCCCGCCGTCGGGCCCGCCCTCGGACAGCGTCCCGCCCTCGGACAGCGTCCCGCCGCCGGACAGTGTCGCGCCGTCGGACCGTGTCCCGCCATCGGACAGTGTCCCGCCGTCGGACAGCGTCCGGCCGTCGGACAGCGTCCGGCCGTCGGACAGCGTCCGGCCGTCGGGCAGTGTCCCGCCCTCGGACAGCGTCCCGCCGTCGGACAGCGTCCCGCCATCGGACACCGTCCCGCCCTCGGACAGCGTCCCGCCGTCGGACAGTGTCGCGTTGGACCGCGTGCGGTCGTCGGACAGAGGCCCGCGGTTGGACGGAATGCGCCGTCACTCGCCGCGCACGATCACGATCACGATCACGGCCACGATCACGAACACGGCCACGGCCACGGCCACGGCCACGGCCCGAAGGCCTCGATTACGCCGCGCACTCGCCGTCGCCGCTCTGGACCTCGAACGCGGTCGTCTGGCCGAGATCGATGAAGTCGTCCTCGGTGGCGTCGGCGTCCGAGAGCTCGCTGAGGTCCGCGATCAGGGAGCGCAGCTTCTCGATCGGGACGGTGGCCCAGAACGCGTGGCCGGCGCCGCGCTCCGCGATGTAGAAGTCGAGCAGGCGCTCGACGGTGGCGCCGGCGCGGCGAGCCGGGACCTTGCCGATCAGGCGGCCGAAGTCGGCGCGCTCGCCGGTGATGCCGCCGCCGGCGTAGACGAGGTACTGGGGGGCCGGGCGGCCGGCGAGCTTGCGCATGCCGCCCTGGAACCCGAGGCCGGCGATGTAGTGCTGGCCGCAGCCGTGCGGGCAGCCGGAGACCTTGATATCGAGGCCGCGTGCGGCGGAGACGAGATCGGGGCGGCGATCGAGGAGCTCGGTGAGCTGACCGCCGAGGCCGCGCGAGGCGGTGACGGCGAGCTTGCAGCTCGAGGCGCCCGGACAGCTGACGACATCGGCGAGCGAATTCGCGCCGGCGAGCGCGAGGCCGATGCGTGCGAGCTCGCGGTGGAGCGCGGGGAGCTTCGTGTTTGGAACCCAGCGCAGCACGAGGTTCTGCTCGTTCGTCGTGCGCAGCTCGCCCTCGCCGAACTGGACGACGAGCGGCGCGAGCGCGCGCAGCTGCGCGGCGGTGATGTCACCGAGCACGAGGCGGATCACGATCGCGGAGAAGCCGGCCTGCTTCTGCGGCCGCACGCTGTCGGCGTACCATGCCTCGTAGCCGGGCTCGGCGGCCTGGACCTGGCCGAGCGGGGCTCGGCGTTGCGGCGGCGCGGGTTGCGGCGGGAGGACGAGTGGCACGCCGCCCTCGCTGCGGATCTTGTCGCGCTCGGCGTGGTACTCGGCGATGAAGGCGGGAGCACCGATCTTGTCGATCGCCCACTTGAGGCGCGCCTTCGCCTTGTTGTTGCGGTTGCCGATGCGGTGGAAGACGCGGACGACCGCATCCGCGGCCTCGAGCACCTCACCGATCGGGACGAATTCCTCGACGGTGATCGCGGTGCGGCGCAGCGTCGAGAGTCCGCCGCCGGCGACGAGCTGGAAGCCGTACTCGGACTCGCCGCTCGGCGAGGTGCGGCTGCGCGCGAGGAAGCCGAGGTCGTTGATGAAGGCCTGCGAGCAGTCGGTGCCACAGCAGCCGCCGATCGACGGCTTGAGCTTGCGCGGCAGCGTCGACGAGAACGGTCCGCGCAGCAGGTGGCGCGCGAGCGCGTCGACGTACGGCGTCGGATCGAACGGCTCGTCCTTCGCGACGCCGGAGAACGGGCAGCACGTCCAGTTGCGGACCGAGTGGCCGCACGCTTCCTTCGTCGTGATGCCGGCGTCGGCGAGCCGGCGCAGCGCGGCCTCGACATCGGCCATCGGCACGAAGTGGTACTGCACGTTCTGGCGCGTGGTGATGTGGCCCTTGCCGTGGCCGAACTGCTCCGCGACGTCGGCGAGCGCCTCGAGCTGCGCGGGCGTGACGATGCCGCCGGGCAGCTTCGCGCGCACCATCATGACGCCGTCCTGGCGCTGGCCGTAGACGCCGTTCAGCAGCCGAAACGAGCGCCAGTCGTCCGGCGACAGTTCGCCGCGCTCGAATGCCTCGAGCCGGTCGACGAACAGATCGACGTCGGCCTTGCGCGCAAAGCCGAGTCGCCCCGGCGGGATGTGAGGAACATCGACGACGCTCATGAGGACCTCTCCTGTGCAAGCGCAGCGAGCGGCCGCGCGAAGCCGAGCCGGTGCGCGAGCGCGACGGTCGCGCCGATCACCAGTACGCCCGGCAGCTCGGTATCGAACGCGGCCTCGCCGAGCGCCGCGAGCTCGCCGATCCACGTGACGCTGTCCGGGTGCGAGGCGCCGTAGACGATCGCCGCCGGCGTCGACGCTGCCCAGCCGCGCGCGATCAGGCGGGCCGCGATCGCGCCGCGGGTCTTGACGCCCATCAGCACGACGACGGTCATCGCGCCGGGCGCGATCGCGTCGAGCACGTGACCGTACGAGCTCTCGGCGTGCCCCGAGACGACGCAGAATCCGGCGGCAAGCCCGCGATGCGTGACCGGGATGCCGGCGAGCGCGGGCGCCGCGATCGCCGACGACACGCCCGGCACGATCTCGTACGGGATGCCGGCGGCCTCGAGCGCGAGCGCCTCCTCGCCGCCGCGGCCGAGCACGAACGGATCGCCGCACTTGAGGCGAACGACGCGCTGGCCGCGCTTCGCGGCGCGGATCATCAGGCGATGGATGCCCTCCTGACTGATCGAGTGGCGACCGGCGCGCTTGCCGACGAAGAATCGCTGCGCGTTCGGCGCGAGCTCGAGCAGCTCGGACTGGACGAGCGCGTCGTTGAGCACGAGATCGGCCTGCTGCAGCCGGCGCAACGCGCGCAGCGTCAGGAGCTCGGGATCGCCCGGCCCCGCGCCGACGAGAGAGACCGTACCCGCGAGGAGCTCGCTCACGATGCCGCCTTTCGCGCGTACAGATCGTCGAGCGCCCGCAGCAGCAGCGGGCGGCGCTCGGTGATCGGGATCTGCGCTTGCTTCCACGCCGCGCGCTGCTCGATCGCGAGGTCGATCCAGCGCTCGAGATCGTCGGGCAGCAGCGCGTCGAGCGCCTCGCGCAGCAGCCCGGCGAGCGCGGGCGCGACACCGCCGGTCGAGATCGCGAGCTCGACCTCGCCGCGCCGCACGACCCCACCGAGGAAGGCGGTCGCGGCCTGCTTGTCGTCGACCGCGTTGACGAACAGCCCGCGCTCGACGGCGGCGGCGGCGACGCTGCGGTTGACGTCGGGTGTCGCGGCAGCGACGACCCAGAACGCGCCGTCGAGATCGTGCGCCTCGAAGCCACGCTCGATCACGTGCGCGACGCGGGCGCGGATCGCGTCGGAGACGACCGGCGCGACGACCGTGATCTGCGCGCCTGCGGCGATGAGGCCGTCGAGCTTGCTCGCGGCGACGCTGCCGGCACCGACGACGACGACCTTCGTGCCGGCGAGCTTCAAGAACACGGGATACAGCGCGGTGGCCGCAGCGGACACGCTCACGCTCCCTTCTTCACGGCCGCGACGTCGGCGTGCAGGCCGCACTCGCGCTTGTGGCGACCGCGCCAGCGACCCGCGCGCAGGTTGTCGCCGGGCACGATTGCCGTCGTGCAGGGCTGGCAACCGATCGACGGATAGCCGCGATCGTGGAGCGCGTTGTACGGGACGTCGTGCGCGTACAGGTAGCCCCACACCTCGTCGTGGGTCCAGCGCACGAGCGGGTTGATCTTGATCAGGCCGAACTTGCGATCGTGCTCGACGACCTGCGCGTTCGCGCGCTCCGGCGTCTGGTCGCGCCGGATCGCCGTGATCCACGCGTCGAATCCCGCGAGCGCATCGCGCAGCGGCTTGACCTTGCGCAGCTCGCAGCAGCGGTCCGGATCGCGCTCCCACAGCGTGCCTCCGTGCTCGATCGCTTGCTCTGCGATCGTCTGCGCCGGGCGCACCGCGCGGATCGTGACGCCGTAGCGCGACTCGAGCGCACGCCACAGCGCGTAGGTCTCCGGGAACAGCACCTCGGTGTCGAGCGTGAACAGATCGATCGCGAGGCCGTGGCGCGCGATCATGTCGATCACGACGCAACCCTCGGCGCCGAAGCCGGTCGCGAACGTCAGCTTGCCGACGTGGCTCGCGGCCCAGCGCAAGATCGCTTCTGCCGGCTGCTCCTCGAGGTCACGCGCCGCGGCGGGGACATCGAGGACGGTCACGAGGCCGCATCCGTCATAACGGATACATGTCTACGCGACCAGCGGATGACCTGTCAATGATAACGGATGTACGTAACGGAGCGCCATCCGTTATGTTGGCGGAAGGATTGAGCCGCAAGCCCCCGAAATCTGCGGCGCGGACCCGTCAGCGACGCCGCTTGAGGTCGGAGATCGCGCGCTGCGCGCGATCGCGCTCGGGGTCGTTGCGGGGCGCGAGCTCGAGATACTTCTCGTAGCTCTCGATCGCGTTCTTCGTCTGCCGCATGCCGGCGAACGCGCCGCCGAGCGCGAGGTAGTTGAGCGGGTTCTTGGGATCGCGCCGCACCGCGGGCGTCAGCACCGCCTCCGCTTCGTCGAACTTCTTCGCCTCGACGAGCAGCAGGCCGTACTTGCCGGGCGCCTTCGGATACACCGGCTCGATCTCGTTCGCGCGCTTGTACGCGGCGAGCGCCTTCTCGGCGCGCGACTGCACGCGATAGATCTCGCCGAGCGCGTACCAGAACAGTGACTCGTTCGGCGACTTCTGCACCGCGGTCTGCAGCGCGATCTCGGCCTCGCCCTGCTTCTTCTGCGCGTTGTAGAGCAGGCCGAGCTCGAAGTACGCGCGGCCGTTGTTCGGATCGAGCTCGAGCGCCTTGTCGAGGTGCTGCTTCGCCTCGTCGGGCTCGCCCTGGAGCCGGCGCGCCATGCCGAGGTAGGCGTGCGCGGTCGCGTCGTCGGGCGCGCGCTTCACCGCGTCGCTGAACTTCAGCGCGGCCTCGTCGACCTTGCCGATCTTGTTGAGCGCGATGCCGAGCGAGATGTAGTACTGCGCGTTGTCGTCGTCGAGCTGCACCGCCTTGCGCAGCGCCTCGACGCCCTCCTCGTTGCGATCCATCAGCACGAGCGCGCGGCCGAGCTTCTCGTAGCCGGCGGCGTTGTTCGGATCGAGCGCGATCAACGAGTCCGCGACCTCTTTCGCTTGCTCGCCGCGCCCGCCCGCGATCAGCGCCTCGGCGTACAGCTTGAAGCCCTTGCCGTCGGTGTCGTGCGCGTCGTAGTACCCCTTCGCGACCTGCTGCGCGCGCGCCGGCTTGCCGACGTGGATCAGGAAGTCGACGTGCTCCTCGAGGATCTCGAAGTCCTTCGACGCTGCGTAGGCCTTGCCGTACGCCTCGTCGGCGGCGTCGGCGTCGCCGTTCTGCGCGTCGTCGCGCGCCTGGCCGAGCAGCGCGCGTGCTGCTTTCTCGTCCTTGGACTTCGTCTTCGCCTGCTTGACCGGCTTCTCGCTGCCGCCACACCCGCCGATCGTCGCCACACCGGCGCACGCGAGGGCCACGACGGCGTGGAGCACGAGCAAACGCATCGGGCTAGCGTAGCCAAACGCGGTCGCCGGCGCCAGTTTGCCCCGGCGCCGCACCGACGAGGACTCAGTGAGCCGGGCGTTGCTTGCGCACCGCGAGCACGACCGCGCCCACGATCATGATGTTCGCGATCAGCGTCGTCGCGCCGAGCGGCTCGCCGTAGAGCGCCGCGCCGAACAGCACCGCGAGGATCGGATTGACGTACGCGTAGCTCGTCGCGACGATCGGTCGCGCGTTGCGGAGCAGCCACGAGTACGCGGTGAACGCGACGAGCGAGCCAAAGATCCACAGGTAGCCAAGCGCGAGCCACGCCGTCGCGCTCGCGTGCGCGGGCAGTCGTTCGCCGAGCGCGCCGCCGAGCACCGCGAGCACGAGCCCGCCGCTCAGCATCTGCATCGCGGGCAGCATGAACGGATCGCGATGCGTCGGGGTGGCGGGCAGCCGGCGCGCGAGGATCGAGCCGAGGCCCCAGCACACCGGCGCGAGGATCACGAGCACGATGTGCACCGGCTCGCCGGCGAGCGAGGGCCCGCCCATCAGCACGAACACGCCGGCAAATCCGAGCACGAGCGAGATCCACTCGCGACGCGTCGGCCGCTCGCCGGTCAGCATCCCGAGCACGCCGACCCACAGCGGCATCGTCGCGCACACGACCGCCGCGCCGCCGGAGGACACGCTCTGCTCGGCGATCGCGACGAACCCGTTGCCGCCGACGAACAGCAGCGCACCGATCGGCACGACGCGCATCCACTCGCGCGCGCTCGGCCAGCTCGCACCACGCTTCAGCGCGACGAGCAGCATCACGAGGCCCGCCGCGACGAACCGCATGCTGCCCATCAGCAGCGGCGGGATCTCCGCGATCGCGATCGCCATCGCGAGGTACGTCGATCCCCAGATCACGTACACCGCCGCCAGGCTCAGGAACTGCCGGGGATCCACGGAACTGCGCGTAGCAACCACGGGCGATGCCGTCAACATGTCCGCCCAGGATGGACCGTCTCGCCGAGCAGCACAGAGGCACAGAACCAGCGATTGCACCGGTACAGATCGATCCCGCTGCTGTGCTGGTCGGGTGTTCCTGATCTGTGCTGGTCGGTTCGGGGCTCGATCGGTACACTTGCCGCGTGGTGGCCACCGGCGGTTTTCTCTACGAGCACCTGGCCGACGAGCTGGGCCAGGCGATCGATCGCGGTGCGTTGCGTGCGGGTGACCGGCTGCCGTCGGTGCGCCGGCTCGCGCAGGAGCGCAGCGTCAGCGTCGCGACCGTGCTCGAAGCATATCTGCGGCTCGAGAATGCAGGCCTGATCGAGGTCCGTCCGAAGTCCGGACACTTCGTCCGCAAGCGCAGCGCGCTGACCGCGGAGCCGCGCACGCCACGCACGTGCACGACACCGTCGAAGGTGACCGTCACCGACGCGTACACGAAGATCCTCGAGGCGATGCGCGATCCCGAGCTGCTGCCGTTCGGGTGCGCGACGATCGATCCGGTGTACCTGCCGATCGCCGCGCTTAACCGGATCGTCAACCAGGTCGTGCGCGAGATGACGACGGTCGGTGCGCGGTACGAAGGCGCACCGGGCCTGCTGACGCTGCGCCGCCAGATCGCGCGGCGGTCGGTCGATGCCGGCGTCGCGATCTCGGAGCACGATCTGTGCACGACGATCGGCGCGACCGAAGGTCTGTCGCTCGCACTGCGCGCGGTCGCGAAGCCCGGCGACGTGATCGCGGTCGAGTCGCCGGCGTACTTCGGCGTGCTCCAGATCATCCAGGGTCTCGGGATGCGCGCGATCGAGATCCCCGCGAACCCGCGCACCGGGCTCGACGTCACCGCGTTCGAGGACATGCTGCGCGGCCCGAACGCGCCCGCGATCCGCGCCCTGGTGTGCTCGCCGACGCTGCTCAACCCGCTCGGCTCGATCATGCCCGACGACGAGCGCGAGCGGCTCGTCCGGATCACGCGCCGCCACGACATCCCCGTGATCGAAGACGATGTCTACGGCGAGCTCGTGTTCGACGGCTCGCGGCCGCGCCCGCTGCGCGCGTTCGCCGGCCCGAGCGAGGACAGCCACGTCGTGCTCGTCAGCTCGGTCAGCAAGACGCTCGCGCCGGGCTATCGCGTTGGCTGGATCGCCGGCGGTCGCTGGCACGATCAGATCGTCCGCCTCAAGTACGGCCAGACGCTCGCGTGCCCGACGCTGCCCGGCATGGCGGTCGCCGAGTTCCTCGCATCCGGCGGCTACGATCGCCACCTCCGCCGGCTGCGCGCCGCATGCGCCGGCAACGTCGAGCGCTACCGCGAGGCGATCGCGACGCAGTTTCCCGACGGCACGCGCGTGTCGGCGCCGCGCGGCGGCTTCGTGCTGTGGGTCGAGCTGCCGCCGGGCGTCGACGCGCTCGCGCTGCACGAGCAGGCCCTGCGCCGGCGGATCGTCGTCGCGCCTGGCCCGCTGTTCTCGGCGCGTCAGCGATTCACGAACTTCATCCGGATGTCCGCCGGTACGCCGTGGTCGGATCGGATCGCCGACGGCATCAAGACGCTCGCCCGGCTCGTCGCCGCGCAGGCGTGATCCGCGGATCGGCATCGCTCGAGTGGCTCGGGTAGACTCGGGCATGCTCGAAGGTCTCGATCGAGGACGCGAGCTGTACCGGCAGCGTGCGTGGGCGGATGCCTACGAGCTGTTATCACCGCTCGAGCCCGAGCTCGGAGGCGATGATCTCGAGCTCCTCGCGATCGCGGCGTACATGCTCGGTCGCGACGACACCAGCATCCGCGTGTTCGAGCGTGCCCACCACGTCCATGTCGAGGCGAAGCAGCCGACGCGAGCGGGTCGATGCGCGTTCTGGGTCGCGCTGCAGGTGCTGCTGCGCGGCGAGCCGGCGCGCGCGAACGGCTGGCTCACGCGCGGGCAGCGCGTGATCGCCGATCTCGACTGCGCCGCGCGCGGCTACCTCCAGATCCCGATGGCAGAGCAGCGCTTGCGTGCCGGGGATCCGACGCGTGCCCGCGCGATGGCGGCTGCCGCGGCCGAGATCGGGGCTCGGTTGCACGATCCCGACCTCGCGGTGTGCGCGCGACACGTCGAGGCGCGGTCGCTGCTTGCACTCGAAGATCTCGATGGAGGCCTCGGGCTGCTCGACGAGGTCATGATCGCGGTGATCGGCGGCGAGCTGTCGCCGATCATGACCGGCCTCGTGTACTGCAGCGTGATCGATGCGTGCCAGGACCGCTACGAGGTCGCACGGGCACGCGAGTGGACCATCGCACTCGCGGCGTGGTGTGCGAAGCAGCCGCAGCTCGTGTCATTCACGAGCACGTGCCTCGCTCACCGCGCCGAGATCTTGCATCTCGATGGCGCATGGACAGAAGCCCTCGACGAGGCGCGCGGTGCATGCGCGCGATTCGCGAGCGGACTCGATCGCCGGCCACCTGCGGGCGCGTACTACCAGCAAGGCGAGATCTACCGCCTGCGGGGTGAGCTCGATGCCGCCGAGCACGCGTATCGCACGGCGAGCGAGTGGGGATTCGATCCGCAGCCCGGGATGGCGTTACTCCGGCTCGCGCAAGGCCAGTCCGAGGTTGCGCGTGCGATGCTCGATCGCGTGCTGACCGCGACGGCGGCACCGCTTCGCCGCATGCGGCTGCTGCCCGCACGTGTCGAGATCGCGCTCGCGCACGGCGCGCTCGACGAAGCGCGTGCCGCCGCCGACGAGCTCGCCGCAGGCGTCGGCGCGTGCCGAAACGAGGTGCTCGCGGCGACCGCGGCGCAGCTGCACGGGGCCGTCGCGCTTGCGGAAGGGCGACCGCGCGACGCGCTTGCGGTGCTGCGGGATGCCCTCGCGACGTGGCAGCGACTGGCCGCGCCGTACGCGGCCGCACGTACACGCGAGCTGCTCGCGTCGGCGTGTGCCGGCGTTGGCGATCGAGAGGGCCAGCGGCTCGACCTCGAGGGAGCACGCGCGACGTATCGCCGACTCGGTGCGCGACCCGATGTCGCTCGCGTCGATACCGCGCTCGCCGAGGTTCGCAGGTCTGCATCGCCGGTCCTGAGTGCGCGCGAGCTTCAGGTCCTCGGCATGGTCACGAGCGGCAAGACGAACCGACGGATCGCGGCGGAGCTGCGGCTCAGCGAGAAGACGATCGATCGTCACGTCAGCAACATCTTCACCAAGCTGCACGTGTCCTCGCGCGCCGCCGCTGCTGCGTACGCGGTACGCCACAAGCTCGTGTAGTGGGGAGAATCACCCACCGGCGTCCGGGTCCCGCGTGGGAGATCCGCCGGAAGTTGCACGCGCGAGCGATGGCTAGGCTGGCCGCGTTCCCATTTCCAAGGAGACGCCCATGTCGATCACCCAGCCTGCCCCTTCCATGTCCCCACCGTCCGCCGTCGCAGATGTACGCGCGCGCCTGCTCGCCGGGCTCCCCGTCAGCGATCGTCGCATCGAGGTCGCCGGCATCACGACCGCGGTCGTCGAAGGCGGTGACGGACCGCCGCTCGTCCTGCTCCACGGCGCGAACGCGAGCGCGGTCATGTGGTTGCGCGTGTTGCCCGACCTCGTCGAGCGGTATCGCATCATCGCGCCGGATCTACCGGGGCACGGAGCGACCGACGCGCACGCGACCTCGCTCGGCGCCGAGCGCGTGCTCGCCTGGCTCGACGAGCTGATCGCGAAGACGTGCCCCGAGCCACCGCTCGTCGTCGGCAACACGCTTGGCGGTGCGATCGCAGCACGGTTCGCGATCGCGCACCCCGAGCGGGTTCGGCGGCTCGTGCTCGTCGATCCGCTCGGCCTCGAGACGTTTGTCCCGAGGCCCGAGTTCGGGATGGCACTCGGCGCCTTCGTCGCTGATCCGAGCCCGGAGACCTACGACCGCCTGTGGCAGCAGTGCGCATTCGACGTCGAGCCGTTGCGCGCTTCCCTCGGCGCGCGATGGAAGCAGCTCGAGACGTACAGCCTCGCCGGCGCGCGCGACCCGAGACTCGTCGCGGTCCAGCAGTCCCTGATGGGCGCGTTCGTGATGACGCCGATCCCCGAGCGCGAGCTCGCCGCGCTGCGCGTTCCGACCGCGCTGATCTGGGGCCGCGGCGACCGCGCGATCGCGGTCTCGGTCGGAGAGGCAGCGAGCGCACGCTACGGCTGGCCGCTCGACGTGATCGACGCCGCGGGCGACGCCGCTCCGCTCGAGCAGCCCGCGGACTTCGCACGTGCGCTGCGGCGCGCGGACCGCGATCGCGTGTAACGCTCGCGCGGCTCGCGCGACTGCCCGGGTATGGAGCTTCGATGGCCGTGCCGTGTCCTGGGCGTCGCGATCGTGATCGCCGCCTGCCATGATCCCGTTTCGACCGCCACCGACGAGTCGAACCTCGACGACAAGTCGGATCCGTTCACGCTCGAGGAGCAAGCGCTCGCGGTCAAGCAGCGCGACGAGGACCGCGCGAAGGCGTACAACCCGGTGCTGCGCGAGCAGACGCCGCCGTCGCACTGGATCGCGTACGCCTATCACGGGCTCGTGCTCGACGGGAACTTCGAGGAGATCGCGTTCGATCCGGAGGTCGTCGATGCGATCCACACCTCGATCTTCGAGCAGCTCCAACCCAAGCTCGCCGACGCCGCGATCGCGAAGTACGGCTCGGACCTGACGAAGCTGTTCGCGGCCGACGGGCTCAACCCGCGCGAGCGTGCCGAGGCGCGGCAGACCGCGATCGAGGGCCTGATCGCGCTCGGCGACGAGATCACCGTCGAGGATCTCGGCTGGCGGATCGACGTCCTGCGCGGCGCGATGGTGCAGATTCCGTGGCAGTACACGATCTCGCAGGCCGCGCTCGACTGGATCCGCAGCCACGGCATCATCCGGTGGACGCCGCCGCCCGGTCGCGACTACATCACCGCGTGTGCACGAGAGGGCGTGCCGATCCCGCCGGACTGGCCCGACGATCAGTGGGGCGAGCCGCGCGGCACGCTGACGTTCAACTTCATCGGCGGCGACGCCACGGTGTACACGTATACCGATCCGTCGAAGCCCGAGCACGATGGCATCTGCTACGCGCTGCCGCGCCTGTACTCCGACGGCCGGTTCCTCGTCGGCGTCATCTGCCAGAGCAACGTGACCGGCAAGGCGTGCTTCTGGGACAACATCGATCGCGACACCGGCCGGCGGTTGACGACAGGCGAGCCCGTGCGCATCGGGTACGTCAAGGACGGCTACACGCTGCACGAGAACTGCACCGGTTGTCACCGCGGCGACAACGTCTTCAACATTCATCCCGGCACCGCGCTCGAGATCCCGGATGCCGGCTGGACCTCGCCACGTGTCCGCTACTCGGCGCTCGGCCGCGACGTGTTCGTGAATCCGCCACCGATCACGCTGCCGGCGCCGCCCGACGGCCAGCTCTCGTGCACTGGATGTCACGGCTTGCCGCGCACCTCGTCGCAGTACTGCGAGTCGGTCCTGCGGCCCGCCGCCGAGCAGACGATGCCGAGGAACCTCGGCGAGGCCGGCTGGGTGCCGGCGCGGTGGCCACTGCCCGACATCACGCGCGTGCGCCCCGACTACGTCAACCACATGAGCTGGCTGGGGCTGTTCTGCGGGCTCGCGATTCCGGCGCCAGATGGACGTTAGCGCTGGCACAGCAGCGTCGGCGCCGCGTCGCTCGTGAGCATCGCGAGCCGGCCGTTGTCCGAGACGAACAGCGAGCGCTTGCCGCGGCCCGCGACGAGCGCGTCGGCGATCGACATGCGCTGCGCGCCCGCGTCATCGAGGTAGATGCCGACGAGCTCGCCGAACCGCGCGCGCAGTCCGGCCGGCGACTGGTCTGCGCCCGCGAGCGGCGCGGTGATGCCCGTGATCCAGCGCGCGAGCGTGCCGAGCGTCTCGTCGCGGCGCTCGCGCGTGGCGAGCCGCTTGACGATCTGATCGCGCTTGTCGGCGACGACGAACCCGGCCGTGAACAGCTTCAGCGCGGATGCGAGTGCCGCGGGCGGCAGCGCAGTCATCCGTCGTACCGCGGGTGCGCCGGATCGAAGAACGCGATCGGCGCCGCGAGCACCGCGTCCGGGATCCGGAACGCGCTGACGACGCCCGGCGCGATCACGGCGACCTCGTCGAGCAGGATCTCGAGCTCGCGATGGATCGCGCGGACCTTCGGATCCTCGAAGTAGTCGTGCTCGAAGAACCACGCCGCGCGGCGCTCGAGCAGGACGAGCGCGTGGAGGTCACCGAGCAGGTGGAGCGCGGGCCTGGCCGCGACCGGCGCGGTCGCCTCCTGCATCGCGAACCACTCGAACGCGAGCCGCTCGGCGTACGCCTCGGCGACGGCGATCAGGTGCTCCTGGACCTCGAGCATCGCATGCTCGGGATCGCGCTTCGCCGCGAGTCGCTTGCGCAGCCGGCCGGCGCACGTCTCGGTCAGGTGGGCTTCGCGATAGCGCAGCGCCGCGAGCTGGAACTGGCGATCGCGCAGGTGCTCGGGGTCGGTGCGCCGGATCTGCGCCGGGTTCTTCTCGAGCACGGTCGTCGCGACGCGCCGGCCGACCGCGCGCAGCACGGCGAGCGCGCGGCCGTCGGCGAACTGCTTGCCGTATCCAGCGAGCACGCTCTTCGCGACGAGCTGCAGCAGCACCGTGTTGTCGCCCTCGAACGTCGTGAACACGTCGGTGTCGATCCGCAGATCGGCGAGCCGGTTCACCGACAGGTAGCCCTGGCCGCCGCACGCCTCGCGACAGGCCTGCAGCGCGTCGACGCCGTGCCGGCTGCCGAGCACCTTGAGCGCCGCGGCATCGGCCTCGAGGACGCGCGCGTCCGGCGTCTCGCCGCGCGATGCGACGAACGCGGCGGCGTGGTGATCGCGCAGCGTCGCGAACGCGAGCCGCAGCACCACGTTCGTCGCGAGGTGCGGCAGCAGGCGCCGGCGGTGGCTCGGGTACTCGAGCAGCGTGCGCTCCGGCGGATCGCCGAACTGGCGGCGCGCGAGCGCGTAGCGGATCGCGATCGCGAGGCCGACGCGCGCGGCGGAGACCCCGGCGCTGCCGACGGTGATCCGGCCGCCGACGAGCGTGCCGAGCATCACGAAGAACCGTTTGCTCGGGCTCGCGATCGGGCTCGCGTACACGCCGTGCTCGTCGATCGTCGCGAACCGATCGAGCAGGTGATCGACCGGGACGCGCACGTGCTCGAACCACAGCCGGCCGTTGTCGACGCCATTGAGGCCGAGCTTGTGGCCGCAGTCACCGATCCGGACGCCGGGCATCGGATCGCCGGCGGCATCGCGGATCGGCACGAGCACCGCGTGCACGCCGTGACTCTGCTCGCCGTGCTCGGCAGGCACCACGAGCTGCGCGAACACGACCGCCCACCGCGCGTCGTGCGCCGCGCCGCCGATCCATTCCTTGCGCGCGGACTCTGCGGGCGTGTGGATCACGAGCTCGCGCGTCGCGTGGTCGTAGCGCGCGGTCGTCTCGAGATCGGCGACGTTCGAGCCGTGGCCGACCTCGCTCATCGCGAAGCAGCCGAGCTCCTCGCAGCGCGCGATCGCGGCGAGCCGTGCGTGGTGCCGCTCGGTGCCGAGCGCATAGATCGCGCCTCCGTAGAGCCCGACCTGGACGCCGAGCTTGACGAGCAGCGAGCCATCGCCGATCGCGAGCTCCTCGAACGCGGTCATGAACGCGCGCAGATCCGGCGTCGGGCTCGTGATGCCGGGGTACGCGAGCTCGCCGATCCGCGTCGCCGCGAGCTCGCCGAGCCAGCCGCGGACCTTCGCGCGCATCACCTCGGTCGGCAGGCCGTACGCGCGGTAGCGGCCCGCGCGCAGGAAGTCGCGGATCCGGCGCCGGACATCGGCATCCGGGCCGTCGAACAGCTCGCCGAGCGCCTCGAGCTCGGGATGCTCGTGCGCCTCGGGCTCGGCGGCCGCGTCGTCGTGATCGTCGGGGATCCCGAGCTGCACCGCGAGCTCGCGCGCCGCCTCGCGGCTCTCGGCGTCGAGCGCGATCGAGTCGGCGAGCGCGATCAATGACCGCCGGGCGCGCGGGCTCGTCGTGTCGGCGACGCGCTCGACCAGGGCGTGGAGCTCGCCGAGCTCGCGCGCGGTCGGCGGCGCGCCCGGATCGAGCCACGACTCGAGCGCGAGCTTCGCGGCCGGTCGCAGCCAGGGCTGCGCCGCGATCCGCTGCTGCAGCGCGCGCAGCTCGCCGGGCTCGAGCTCGAGATCCGCCCACGCGACGTAGAGCAGCGGCAGAAACGCGCGCAGCTGCGGATCGTCGAGCTGCGAGGTCCTCGGGGTCATGCCCCGAGGCTACATCGAGAGGCCGCCGTCGACGTCGATCGTGCGCCCGTTGAAGTACTCGCACTCCAGGACGAACTTGACCGCGACCCAGATATCCTCGGGCACGCCGATCCGTCCGACCGGGATGTTCGCGACCAGCGCGTCGCGCGCCTTCTGGTTCATGCCCTGGGTCATCGGCGTCTCGATCATGCCGGGCGCGACCGCGCCGACGCGGATCTTGAACGGCGCGAACTCGCGCGACCACGTCACGGTGTTCGCCGCGAGCGCCGCCTTCGCCGAGGTGTAGTTCGACTGGCCGCGGTTGCCGTGGCGCGCGATCGACGCCATGTTCACGATCACGCCGGGGCCCTGCTCGGAGCTCACCATCTTCGCGACGGTGTCGCGGACCATGAACGTCGCGCCGGTCAGGTTGACGCCGATCACCGCGTCCCACGCTTCCTTCGACAGCTTCGTGATCTCGCCGGTCGTGCGGTCCTTCTTGACGAGCAGGCCGTCGCGCAGGATGCCGGCGTTGTTGATGAGGCCGTTGAGGCCGCCCATCGCGCCGTATGCCCAGTCGACGAACGCGCCGACGTCCGCCTCGCTCGAGACATCGAGCTTGCGCGTGTGGATCTTGCCCGGCAGACCGCGCGCGGACTCGGCGAGCGCCGCGAGGCCTTCCTCCTTGACGTCGCCGGCGGCGACCTGAGCACCGGCCTCGGCGAGGCGGCGAGCGAAGTGCGCGCCCATGCCTTGCGCTGCACCGGTGACGATGATCTTGAGAGACGAGAGCTGCATGGCGGCGTTCTTACCACCACGCGGTGCACGCGCGAGCGGGTTTTCCGTCGAAGATTTGCCGATCTGCTGTTGGGAACAGCCTACTGGCAGAGGCCCCCGACGCACAGGTTCGACGCGCAGTCTGCCGCGGCCTTGCACGCCTCGCCGGTCGTGCAGTCACCGCCGGCGCCGCCGCTCATCCCGCTGACGCCGAACGCCGGATCGGCGACGGTGGTCGTGATCGCGACGTTGCCGTTGACCGAGAACAGGTCGTTCGTCAGCAGCACGATCGAGCCGCTGCCGTTCGCGGCCGTGATCTTGAGCGCGACCTGCAGGTTGATCGTGTCGACCGTCTTCTGCCGCACCGTGTTCGCGCTGTCACCGTTGCCGATCGCGAGCTTGACGTTGCCGGCGGTGATCGTGCCGTCCTTGTCGTACTCGAACGTCACGACGTGTCCGGTGCCGACAATGCCGTCGTTCAAGGTGAACGTCTCGCCGTCGACGAGATCGCCGGACTTCAGCACCGCGAGCTGCCCGGTCGCCTTCGCGGACGCGAACACCTGACAGTTGCCGTTGCACGTGCCGCACGTCGCGTTGCTGTCGTCGCAGACCTCGTCGGGCACGTCGACGTTGCCGTCGCCGCACACCGCGGTCGTGCCGGTCACCAACTTACAGGTCGCGTCGCAGACCTGGCAGCTCGTGTTGTACGGGCAGGTCTCGGTGATCGCGTTGCCGTCGTCGCACTGCTCGGCGGGCGCGGTCGTGCGCGTGAAGCCGTCGCCGCACACCGGCAGCTTGCACGTGTTCGTGCAGTTGTCGGTGTTGACGTTGTTGCCGTCGTCGCATTGCTCGCCAGACGTCGTGATGCCGTTGCCGCACCCCGTCGGCTTGCAGTTCGTGTCGCAGCCGTCGCCGTTCGTCGCGTTGCCATCGTCGCAGATCTCGCCGGTCGTCACGACGCCGTTGCCGCAGCCGGTCGGCTTGCAGTTCGAGTCGCAGCCGTCGCCGCTCGTCAGGTTGCCGTCGTCGCAGACCTCGCCGGTCGTCAGCGTGCCGTTGCCGCAGCCGGTGATCTTGCACGTGTTGTCGCAGCCGTCGCCGTTCGTCGTGTTGCCGTCGTCGCACTGCTCGCCGGCGGTCGCGATGCCGTTGCCGCAGCCGGTCGGCTTGCAGTTGTTGTCGCAACCGTCGCCGTTCGTGCTGTTCGCGTCGTCGCACTGCTCGCCGGCCGACACGACGCCGTTGCCGCAGCCGGTCGGCCGGCAGTTGTTGTCGCAGCCGTCGCCGTTCGTGTTGTTGCCGTCGTCGCACGACTCGCCGGTCGTGACGATGCCGTTGCCGCACGCGGTCGTCTTGCAGTTGTTGTCGCAGCCGTCGCCGTTCGCGGTGTTCGCGTCGTCGCACTGCTCCCCGGGGTTGAGCACACCGTTGCCGCAGCCGGTCTTCGTGCAGTTCGAGTCGCAGCCGTCGCCGTCGGTGGTGTTGCCGTCGTCGCACTGCTCGCCGGCGGCCTGGTTCACCTTGCCGTCGCCGCACGCGCGCAGCGAGCAGTCGATGTTGCAGGTCGCGGTCTCGACGGGAACGCCGCCGCTGCCGGTGTCGCACTGCTCCTTGCGGACGCCGTTCGTGTCCGGGATGCCGTCGCCGCAGACGTTGAAGTTGCAGCTGTTCAGGCAGTCGTCGTTATCGCTCGCGTTGCCGTCGTCGCACTGCTCGATCGGGTTGCCGTCGACGTCGGTGTCGATCCGGCCGTTGCCGCAGCCTTCGCCGCTCTTGCAGTCGGCGCCGCAGTTCGGCGTCGAGTCGCAGACCTCGCCGAGGTCGACGATGCCGTTGCCGCAGATCTCGGCGGACTTGCAGCTCGACGAGCAGCCGTCGCCGCTCGCCTTGTTCGAATCGTCGCAGACCTCGCCGGCGGCGGTGTCGATCACGCCGTTGCCGCAGCTCTCGTCGGACTGGCAGTTCGCCGCGCAGCCATCGCCGCCGGTCGTGTTGCCGTCGTCGCAGACCTCGCCGAAGTCCTTGACGCCGTTGCCGCAGTCCTCGACCTGGCAATTCGCGGAGCAGCCATCGCCGTCCATGATGTTGCCGTCGTCGCACGCCTCCAGCGCGTCGAGCTTGCCGTTGCCACAGTTGTTCGTCAGGCACACCTGCTGGACCGCCGCGCACTGCGTGCCCTCGGGACACAGGATGCCGTTCGCGCACTCGATCGAGCCCGGATCCGACGCACAGGCGCCGAGCACGATCGCGATGACCAAGAAGCGAGTCGACATGGCTGCTCCTAGAACTTTCCGTGGATCACCGCGCCGGCCATCCCGGGCGTGACGATCGGGGCGACCGACACCGCGCGCGAATCACGCCGGTACTCGTCGGCGGTGATCTGGTACGAGGTCTCGCGGTTGAGATAGATCAGCAGCACGCCGGTCGCGACCGTCGCGCCGGCGAGCCCGTAGCCGATGTAGCCGAGCGTTCGCTTCGTGTCGCCGCTGTCGCGCAGGCTCGTGATCGAGCCCGACGCCTCGCACGCGCCCTCCATCGAGCACTTCGTGACGGCGGCGTCGTACTCGTCGAAGCTCGACTGCGCGGACAGCTCGAGCGCGCCCGCCGCGAGCCCGACGACCGCGCCGGCGCCGATCACGGCGTACGGCATCCACGTCGCGCTCCACCGCCGCTTGTAGCGCGTCAGCTCCTCGGCCGTGTACAGCTTGAGCTCGATCCGGAACTTCTGTCCGGGCTCGATGAACGGCGCGTCGATCTGCGCGTTGTAGCCGGTCTTCTCGGCGACGAACGTGTGCTTGCCGATCCGCACCATCGCGCGGTAGCGGTTCGGCTTGCCCGCCTCGACGGTGAACACTTCCTTGCCGTCGACCGAGACCTTCGCGCCGACCTTGTCGCACGAGACCTCGACCTCGGCGAGCTGCTTCTCGATCAGCAGCAGGTACTCCTTCGCGTGCTCGTACTTGTCCTTCTCGAGCGGCGCGGCGCCGTACTTGATCGCCGCCGTCAGGCTGTCGTGGACCTCGATCGGCTGGTCGAGGTTCATCAGCGCGAGCGCCATGTTGTAGTGAATCGCCGGGTGGTCCCAGCTCTTCAGCGCCTCGCGGTACTTGTCGACCGCGGCCTTGAACAGACCGTCGTTGAGCTGCGCGTTGCCTTCCTGGAACAGCTTGTACGCGGCCTGCTGGCGGTCCTGCGGCACGCCGTCGGCCCACGGCCGGTCCGAGCCGCCCGACTGCAGGGTCTCGCTCGTGTCGGCCTTCTCGCCAGTCGCCGGCGTCTTGCCTGGCGCGGGAGCCGGTGCGGGCGTCGGCTTCGCGGGTTGCGCGAGAGCCACGGTGCTCGACACGAGGCCGAGCGCGATCACGGTCGCTTTGATCATGGTCACCCTACTTGAGGACATCGATCGTCGAGGAGCCGAGCTGCTTCTTCATCCGCTCGGCGCGTTCGTGCTCGGCCTTGTACAGCCGCTCCGCCTCGGCCTTCGCCTTCAGCGCCTCGTCCTTCGACGCGAGCGCCTCGTCGTGTGCCTTCTCGGCCTTCTTCTCGTTCTCCTCGGCGCGGCGGCGCGCATCCTTGGCCTTCTTCTCGTTCTCCTGGGACTCGGCGAGCGCGCGCGTCAGCTCCTTGTTCGTCGCGGCGAGATCCTCCTGCGACTTGTCGAGCTTGATGTCGACGACCTGCTTCGCCTCCTCGGCCTTGAGCTTCGCGGCCTCGGCGATCTGGCGCTCGCGCTCCTTCTTCTGGACCTCGGCGAGCTGGCGCTCGGCCTCGGCCTGCGCGGTCTCCGCCGCCTGCTGCGCCTTCTTCGTCGCGCTGTGCGAGCGCTGGATGACGACGAGCGCGATCATTGCCGCGACGACGATCGCCGACAGCGTCACGAACCCGGCGATCACGGCGATCCGGCGCCGGCGGTTCGCCGATTGCTCGAGCGCGACGACCTCGTCGAGGAACGCGCGCTCGAGATCCGACAGCGGCCCCTTGAACCGCTTGCGGAACCGCTTCGCCTCGTCCGCGGTATCGCCGCGCCATAACAGGCCGGGGTCGCGACCCTTCGCCTGCCACTGCCGCGACGCGGTGCGCAGCTGATCGACGATCGCGGCGTCTTCCTGGTTCTCGTCGAGCCAGCGCCGCAGCATCGGCCAGCCCTGGACGAGCGACTCGTGGATGATCTCCGCGGTCGACCCGCCGCCCTCAAGCTTCTGGACGACGAGCAGGCGCGCGTCGACCATCTGATCGACGAGCCGCTGCACCTCGTTCGGATCGCGCGCGAGCTCGCGCAGCTCGGCCATCGGCACGATCGCGCGCGTGCGCTCCGGCGTCACGAGCCGGAGCACGATCGCGCGCACGAGCGGCAGCGTGTGCGGGCCGAGCTCGGCGACGACGCGATCGGCATGGCTCGAGAGCGCACCGGCGACGCCGCCCATCGATGCGTAGCTCTGGTGCGTCAGTAGCTTGCGCGCCTTGTCGCGCGTCTCCCACAGCCGCGACGCCGCGAACTGGAGCAGCGGCAGCGCGCCCGGCGTGGTCTCGAGGTGATCGAGCATGTCGTCGACGGTCGCGGCGAGCTCGAACCGGTGGCCAGCCATCTCCGCCGGCTGCACGATCGCGTCGCGCAACGCCTCGCGCCCGGGCGGCCCGAGGAAGAAGAGGCCCTGCGTCAGCTCGCTGACGAACTGTTGATCCTCGGCGACGCGATCGAGGAAGTCCGAGCGCACGCTGAGCACGACGCGCAGCGGGCTCGTCGCGTCGTCGGCGACCGCGGACAAGCACGCGGTGAACGCCGCGCGCTCCGCCGGATCGGCGACCTGCGTGTAGAGCTCCTCGAACTGATCGACGAACAGCAGCACGCGCCGGCTGTCGCGCCGCGCACGCCCGCGCAGCACGTGACCGAGGTGCCCGGGCTCGCGACGCAACGTCTCGACGAGCTTCTTGTGCTCCTCCATCTCGTCGGCGAGGTTCGCGGCGGTCGCGACCATCGGCGAGATCACGCTCGCGAGCGCATCGATCGGCGCGCGGCCGGGCCGGATCACGAGCGTCTCCCACGTCTCGCCGGAGCGCTTGAGCGCGGGCACGAGACCGGCGCGCACGAACGACGACTTGCCGACGCCCGAGCTGCCGACCACCGCCATCAGCGGCCGGTCGCGGATCCGCGTCATCATCGCGGCGATCTCGCGCGTGCGGCCGAAGAACTTGCCGGCGTCGGTCTCCTGGAACGACGACAGGCCGGCGTACGGGCTCTCGTCGATCGCGAGCTCCTGCGTGCGGCGGCCGGGCAGGAACGACTCGAGCGCGGACAGTAGCTCGCCGGCGCTCTGCCAGCGGTGCTCCTTCACCTTGAGCAGGCAGCGATCGACGATCTGGATCAGCTCGCGCGGCACGTCCGGCGGCGCGGCCTCCGCCATCGACGGCATCGGCAGCTCGAGCATCGCGGTGACGACGAGCTGGTTGCCGTCGAGCGGATGCAGCGGGTGGCGGCCGCAGATCATCCGGTGCATCAGGATGCCGACCGCCCAGATGTCGGTCAGGTGATCGATCTCGATCCCGATGCCCCACTGCTCGGGGGACATGTACTTCAGCGTCCCCATGATCGTGCCGGCGCGGGTCAGGCTCGTGTTCGTGCCGGTCGCGAGCTCGAGCGGGCTCGGCATGCGAATCCCACCGCTCTTGTCGATCGGCGCGGCACCCTGCTGCTGCAGGACCTTCGCGATGCCGAAGTCGAGCACCTTCAGCGTGCCGGTATCGAGGACGAAGATGTTGTCGGGCTTGAGATCGCGGTGGACGATGCCCTGCTCGTGCGCACACTGCAGCGCGCGCAGGATCGAGCACGTGACCTCGACGGCGCGCGCGTACGGCAGCTTGCCGCCACCTTCGATCAGGTTCGTCAGCGGCTTGCCGTTCAGGTACTCGAGGACGATGTACGGCGCCTGCAGGTGCTCGCCGACGTCGTAGATCACGACGATGTTGTCGTGCTGGCAGCGCGCGGTCGTGCGCGCCTCGACGAGGAACCGCTGCGTCAGCTCCGGCTGCTGGGTCTGCAGGAACTTGATCGCGACGCGGCGGCCGAGCCGCAGATCGCGCGCGAGATAGACCGAGCCCATCCCGCCTTCGCCGATCTGCTTGATGATCTCGTACTGGTTGATCCGCGAGCCGGGCTTCGGGGTCGCGCTCGTCGCGTGGACCGCGGTCGACGCGCCCTCGAACGTGTCCCACGCCGATGACTTGCCGGTGCCGACGACGCTGCCGGCCGACGACGACCGCTTCGCGCGCACGGTCTGGCCGCCCGGTGGTGCGACGACCTTCGTGCCCGGCGGCGGCGTCGCGTTCGGATACTGCGACGGCGCGGTCGGCGCCGCGGTCGCCGGTTTGGGCTGCAGCGACGCCGGCCGGGCGACCGACGGTGACGGCTTGGGCGCGACCCCGGAGATCAGCGTGCTCTCGAGCTTCGGCGTCCCGACCCCGGGCATCGTGGTCCGAAGCGGATTCGGACGCATGACGCTGTCGCTGACGATCACCGTTGGTGCGTCGGGGTTGCGCTTCTCGGTGCTGACCGGCGGTGGCTCGCCATCGGTGTGTCCGAGCCGCGTCTTGTCCTGATTACTCATGAGCTCCCCACCTCGATGAACCCGCCCTCCGCGACACAGCATCGTGTCGTTTCCACAGACCAGCACCCCATCATAAGACAGCCGCCCCGGCGGCAGTGTGTAGCGCGCTCACGTTTGCGCGGGCCTACATGTGGGTCCCGCCGCCGGTCGAGCCCTCAAGCCAGCGAGATCGCTCGCGCGAATGATCGCCGAGAAGTTCGGCTGGGCGGACGCCGGGGCGATAATCGTCGCCAGAGGGGTTCATGGCTGATTCGCTGTCGCTCGCGCAGGCGCGGGCACTGTGGTGGCAGAAGCAAGCGCTCGGGTCGTCGGACTCCGACGAGCTCGGCGCACGGATCGCGCGCTCGGGCTGGCTGCGCACGCTCGGTGGCGCCGATGTCTATCTCGCGGCGCGCGCGCGCAAACCCGGCATGCATCGCCGCGAGCTCGACGAGGTCGTCGAACGTGGCGAGCTGCGGGTGATCCCGGCCGCGCGTGGCTGCATCTACCTCGTGCCGCCCGCGGTGGTCTCGGATCTGATGGCGCTCAACGCCGACGCGTGGCGCAAGCAGACCGAGAAGGATCTCGCGAAGGCGGGCAGCACGATCGCCGTCGTCGAGGAGGTCGCCGCGAACGTGCTCGCCGCGCTCACGGGACCGATGACGACCGACGCGATCCGCAAGGCGATGCCGGCCGACACGATCCCGAGCTTTGGCGAGAGCGGCAAGAAAGCGGGTCTGTCATCGCCGCTGCCACTCGCGCTGCGCTGGCTCGAGCTCGAGGGCCGGATCGAGCGCACGCTCGATCACGGCAAGCTCGACACCGATCGCTACCTGTGGCGACGCGCCGCCTGGGAGGTTCCACCCGCCGCCGCAAATCCGGTCGATCAGCTCGCGAACGTGATCGGCGCGTTCCTCGACTTTGCCGGGCCCGCGACGCTCGGCCACCTCGCGAGCTGGTCGGGACGCGCGCAGCGCGATCTGCGTCCGGCGCTCGACAAGCTCGGCGCGAAGCCGGTCAGCGTCGACGGCGTCGGCGAGTCGTGGATCCGTCCCGGCGAGATCGGCGCGGCGATGCGTGCGTTCGAGCCGCGCGGCGTCGTGCTGCTCGCGTTCGAGGACAACTACCTCGTCAACCACGGCGGGCTCGCCGCGGTCACCGATCCGAAGCACCACGCGATCGAGATCGACATCTGGGGCTCCGGCAAGCCGGAGGCGATCGGCAAGGCGAACCACGTGCTGTCGCGAACGATCGTGATCGACGGCCTCGTCGAAGGATTCTGGGAGGTCGATCCGAAGACCGAGGGCGCGGTGTGGCACACGTTCGAGCCCGCGAACGCGCAGCTCGCCTCGCGGCTCGACGACCTCACGGCCGACGCCGCGAAGTTCCTGTTCGGCGAGATCGGCCACGCGCGGACGTTCTCGCTCGACTCGATGGACGAGGTGCAGGCGCGCGCGGATCGGATCGCGCGGATGCGCGCCGGCAAGCCGCCGCTGCCGATCGAGCCGAAGGCGAAGCCGATGCGGCCGATCAAGGTCAAGCCGGCGGAGGCGCCGGCCCCGAAGGCCGTCGTCGCACCGCCACCGCCCAAGCCCGTCGCGAAGCCGGTCGCGAAGCCCGCGGCGAAGCCGGCAGCGAAGCAGCCACCGGCGAAGAAACCGGCGGCGAAGAAGCCCGCGGCGAAGAAGCCGGCGGCGAAGAAGCCGGCGGCGAAGAAGTCGAAACCCGCGAAGAAGAAGCGCTGAGCGTCAGAACAGCCAGAGCGGCTTGCCACCGGCGAACAGCACGGCGTCATCCGCGGCGTCCGACGACACGTCGATCTCGACCATGAACCCGCGCATGATGCGGTCGTTGTGCGGGTGCTTGTTCGTCGTCTCTTCGTTCTTGTAGATCGCGATCACCTTGCCGGACTCCGAGCATCCGACGATGCCCCACGAGCAGCGATAGAGCCGCGTCCCGACGGCGACGGTGTCCTTGTTCTCGTACGGCACGAAGGCCATCACGATCGGTCCGGTGTTCGCCTTGAGGTACGGCGAGCCCTCGAGCCGCTTGATCGCGCCTTCTTGCTCGGCGATCCGCTGCTTGAGGCTGTCGAGCCGCTGCACGAGGGCAGGGCGGCGACCGCCGAGGTTCTCCTGCTCGAGCCGCGCGCGATCGACCTCGCGCTTGAGCATCCACTGCTCCGGTGACTTCGGCGCGTCGGCCTGGGTCGAGACCGCGAGCAGGAAGTCCTTGTCCATCTGGATGCCGCGATCGATCTCGGCGAGCTGCGCCTTGATGTCGGTGCTCTCGACCTGCAGCTGCGACGCGCGAAGCTTGGCGTCGGCGAGCTGGCTCGAGATCTCGAGCACCTTCTCGTGCTGGCTCGTGTAGCGCTGCGGCCGCACCCAGCTGTGGTCGAAGAAGTAGAAGATGTTGACGATCAGAAACCCGATCAGTCCGATCAGGATCGCGGTCAGTGCGACCAGGCCAGCGACCTTGTAGAGGCGAACGATCGAAGGCTGCAGTGCCACCCAGAATCGCGCGCTCTTGGGGGGTGGGTTGGGTCGAGCTTCCATCGCTACCGTCCTTAGCACTAAGCAGCCGGCAATTGTGCGTGGGCACCGGAGCGTCGCCCGACTGACTGGGCGGCGGGCTCTGCAACCGCGACCACGAGCTCCGCAGTCGCCACCTCACGTACGGGTTCGGGCACGGGCTCCGGGAGCGCCTCTTCGTGATCGCGGGTCTCCCAGTTGGCGGTATCGAGCGTGAACAGCGCGAGCGGCGTGAGCAGCGCGTAGGTGATCGGCATCAGGATCGTGAGCGGGATGAACGCGAGCGCGCCGACGCGTTCCTTCGCCGGCTGCTTGCGCACCTTCCAGCGATAGACGACGCCGAACAGCACCGCGCAGATCAGGTGGAACACGAGCGCGGGGAAGAACTTGCCGGCGCCGAGCGCGCGGGTCAGCGCGATCGGATACACGAGCAGCAGCGCGAACAGCGAGAAGAAGTGGATCGCGAGCACCGGGTTCAGGCGCCACACGTGGCTGAACCCGCCTGCGTAGTCGACGATGTTCGAGCGCCGCCACCGCAGCTGCTGCGAGAAGTACCCCTTGAGCGTCGTCGGTACGAACGTGCGGCAGCGAGCCGCGAGCGTCATCGTCGTCAGGTAGCCGGCCTTGACGATCTGGCGGGTCAGGAACCGATCCTCGCCGTACTTGATCGGCACGCCGAGGATCGAGCGCTTCTCGAGCAGCGGCTCGAGCTCGACGAGCACGGTGCGGCGATACGCGGTCAGGCAGCCGGACAGACACATGACGCGGCGGAACCCCCACTCGAGGTTCTTCATGAAGAAGTACGCGTACCAGTACTTCACCACCTGCATCTTGGTGAGCCAGTTGTCGTGCTTGTTGCGGACGTCTACCCAGCCGCCGACCGCCGCGATGCGATCATCGGTGAACCGGCGCACGAGCTCGCGCACCGCCGGCTTGTCGACGACGACATCGGAATCGACCGAGACGACGATCTCGCTCTCGGACTCGCGGACCGCGCGGATGATCGAGCGGCGCTTGCCGAGGTTCGCGCGGTTGCGCAGGATGCGGAGCCGCCCGTTCGACTTGCGAGCGACCTCGCGCGCGTGCTCGTAGCTGTCGTCCGTCGAGCAATCGTCGACGCAGATCACCTGCAGCTTCCGGTGCGGGTAGTGCGAGTCGAGCAGGCTCTGCAGCGTTTCCTTGATCGCCGCGCCCTCGTTGAACATCGGGATGATCGCGGTGACCGTCGGCTCGTAATCGTCGCGAGCTTCGTCCCACGTCTTCGCGCGAACGACCCTCAGGATGATCCCCGCCACATAGCGATTGATGAACACCACCATCGCGAGGCAGTAGACGATCACCCAGAGCGTATGGGTCGTCATGAGACTCCTCGTCGAAATGCGAGGAGCGGACCAACGCTCGTCAAGGCCTCCAGTGACCGCGGCGCGATGCGCGCCCCGACCCAGCCCAAGACGGTGGTGCAATACAGTCGACGATTCACGAGAAGCTACTCTTTGAGGACTCTCTCGACGGAACGTGCCCGAACGAGCGAGCCAAAATCAGCGCGAACTAATAGAGGCAAACTATTATGGTTCGCCCCCCAACTCAAGTTGGTTGACGCATGTTGCCACATCCCCCGTGCCCGCGTCACGCGAAGTACGGATCGCTTGTACTGACCCTCAGGATCTTGAGACCGGCGTGCTTGTTTTCACCCAGGTGTCGTGAGATGAGCCCGATCGTGCGTCGCACCATGCTCGCGGTCTGTTTGATCGCGTGCTTGCGCTCTCCTGTGGTGGCGAGCCCCGGGAGCAATGAGACAACTCACCATGATCGAGATGCCGCAGCGACGGCGTCTCGTAGTGAGACTCCGTGGATCGACCTCGCACCTTCGAAGGCGCTGACCTCGATCGTGGAAGAGCGTCGCGAGCGCACGGGACACAAGCTCGCCGCGTCCTTGACGCTCGCCGGTGTCTACGTCGGCTTCACGACGTGGACGTATTTCGCCTGGTACCACAATCACCAGCGAAACACGGAAGGCTTCAAGTGGGGCGGCGATCGCTGGTTTCAAGCGGACACGTACGCCGGCGGCGCCGACAAGCTCGGTCACGCGTGGGCGACGATGGGCCTCGCGCGCGGCGGCACCGAGCTGCTCGCGCAGTGGGGCGGCGTCGATCGGCTGACCGCGTCGCTGATCGGCTGCGGGCTCTCGGAGCTGCTGTTCTTCGGCGTCGAGCTGAAGGACGGCGATTACTACGAGTTCTCGTACGGCGACTTCGCGTTCAACAGCGGCGGCGCGCTGCTCGCGTTCGCGCTGTCGAACTGGCCGCGGCTCGACGAGCTCGTCGACTATCGCGTGCAGTACTGGCCGAGCAAGGCGTACCGCCGCCAGCTCACGAACGACGGCAACGTCAACATCGCCGAGGACTACACCGGCGAGACCTACCTGCTCGCGCTGCACCTCGGCGGCATCCACTCGTTGCGCGACTGGAAGTACGGCACGTGGTCGCGGTTCGTCGACGTCGCGGTCGGGTTCGAGACCCGCGGCTACAAGCCCGACCCGCTGCCGGGCGAGGACGACTTCGTGCACACGCAGAAGCTGTTCCTCGGCGTGACGCTCAACGCGCAGGGCATCTTCGATTACCTGCTCGACGGCCGCAGCAAGCCGGCGAAGAAGATCCTCCACGGCACGTTCGAGCTGTTCAACCTGCCGTACTCGACGCTGCCGGTCGTCGATGGCGAGCGCGGCGCGGTGATGACCGACAACGACGGCGCGTAGGTTTCGTTCCGTTCCGGTTCTCGGTTCAGGTTCACTACTCCCTATTCGAACGACGCATCGCGGTCCACGAGCTCGCGGGGCGAACGGCGAGCGCCGATGCCGTTTCACGACGAGCGCCCGCGGTCATGCCACTTACGGGTGCCGAGATCAATCACGTCGACGACCACCTCGCGTGCAACGAATAGGGAACTGCGGAAGCGGAACCGGAATGAGGAAACCTGCGGCGCGCCGCGGTGTCTCGTCGACATGCGGAGCGCGCTCGCCTGCGTCGTCGTCGCGGCGTGCACGACGCCGTACGATCCGGTCGCCGAGATCCCGCACGCCGAGTTCGCGACGACGAGCGACGCGGTCGCCGCGATCCTCGCCGACGCGCCGGGCACGCGCGTCTACGCGATCGGCGAGTACCACCCGACCGCCGAGCTGACGCCGCGCAGCTCGCCGCTCGCGCGGTTCACGACCGAGATCGTCGGCCAGCTCGAGCCGCGCGCGCAGCACCTCGTCGTCGAGGCATGGTTCGATCCGAGCTGCGTCCGCGGCGCCGATCCGGTCCAGACCCAGATCCAGGCCGCGACCAGCCGGCCGCCGAGCCAGCAGTCGGATCTCGCGGGGCTCGTGATGCGCGCGGGCCAAGGGATGCAGCTGCATGGCCTGCCGATGACGTGCATCGAGCACGGCAGCGTCCTCGATGCGAAGGGCCGCGTCGACTTCTGGCGGCTGCTCGCGCTCGTCACCGAGAAGCTGCACGACACGACCGAGGCGCTCGTCGCGCAGGGACGAGATGTCATCGTCTACGGCGGCGCGCTCCACAACGATCTGTATCCGCGGTGGCCGCTCGAGGAGCTGTCGTACGCGCGCTCGCTCGCGACCGAGGTGCCGGTGCTCGAGCTCGATCTCGTCGTCCCGGAGGTCGTCGCGCCGATGGCGAGCATTCGCCAGGAGCGCTGGTTCCCGCTGCTCGCGCGCGCGTCGCCGGATCGCGTGGTCGTGTGGGAGCGCGGGCCCGGCAGCTACGTGCTGATCCTGCCGGCGCAGAGCGACGCAGTCGCGCGCGTGGCGCAGGCAGATGATCTGCCGTGATGCCATGTGACACACTGCGCGCGTGAAGCAGCGCTGGGCCCCGGCGATCTGGATCGCGGTGTTCGGCCTCTACATGCTGTCGAGCGGCCGCGAGCCGGCGTGGGGCGACGCGCACCCGATGTGGGACGTCGCGAGCCACCTCGTCGAGGGCGAGCTCGCGACGAGCATCCGGTGGCCCGAGGACCTCCCGGCGGGCCGCGATGGCAAGTACTACGGCATCGCGCCGATCGGACCGTCGATCGCGCACGTGCCCGGCGTGATCCTCGCGAAGGTCGGCCACGCGGTGTCGCCGAAGCACGACGCGCTCGTGCGGCCGCTCGCGGTGCACCTCGGACCGTCGCTGCTCGGTGCGCTCGCGTGCGTCGTGTTCTTCGGGCTGCTCGTCGATCTCGGGCTGCGGCGCCAGGCCGCGAGCCTCGCGACCGCGATCCTCGCGACGTCGACGACGGTCTGGGTCTACGCGCGGATGCCGTACTCCGAGATCCTGCAGGTCGCGTGCTTCGCCGGGACGTTTCGCGCGGTGCTGCGCACGTGTCGCGAGCCGACGCGGCGCGAGGCGCTGTGGCTCGGCGTGTGGGCCGGCTGCCTGCTGAACGCGAAGTACGTGTTCGCATCCGCGATCGTCGGCGGGCTCGTCGTCGTCGCGTGGACGCTGCGCAAGCGGCGCGCCGAGCTCGTCACCGTCGCGACGTGGTCCGCGGTCACCGCGCTGCCGCTCGTCGCGGTCGCGCTCGCGTACAACGCCGCGCGCTGGGGCTCGGTCACGAAGACCGGCTACGAGCCGTACCTCGACGCGTACTTCGGCGGCAGCGTGCTCGACGGCGCGTGGGGCATGCTGCTGTCGCCGAACAAGAGCGCGTTTCTGTACTCGCCGCCGCTCGTGCTCGCCGTGCTCGCGATGCCGCGCGCGTATCGCGCCCAGCCGCGGCTCGGGCTCGCGACACTCGCGATGGTCGTGCCGACGTTCCTCGTCTACTGCACGTATCGCTCGTGGAGCGGCGACTACGCGTGGGGCCCGCGGTTCTTCGTGTGGGCGGTGCCGGTGCTGCTCGTGCCGATCGCGTGGTGGATCGATCAGCCGGCGCGGTGGCGGCGCATCGTGCTCGCCGGTGTCGTCGCGATCGGCATCGCGGTCCAGCTGCTCGGCAGCGCGCTGTACTGGGATCACTTCATCCGCATCGCGATCGACGCGAAGAACCAGTGGCTCGGTCAGCCGAACCGCAAGGGCTCGTACATCGCCGACAAGGGCCGCGGCCACTGCGACTCGTGCTTCGAGGACACCTACGAGCTGCTGTGGACCCCCGCGTTCCAGCCGATCCGCGGCCACTGGTGGCTCGTCAAGTCGCTCGCGCGCGGCGACGATCCGAAGTCCGCGCAGGCGGACGCGCCGTGGCGGCACTACACGACGCTCGACCTGAATCTATCCGCGAGCTATCCGCGCGCGCGGATCGACTGGTGGGGCCTGCTGTGGATCGAGGACGCACCGCAGACGCGCTCACTCGGCATCGTGGTGCTCGCCGTGCTCGTCGCCACACTCGCGCTCGGCATCTGGATGTGGTTGCGGCTGCATCGCGCGCGCGAGCCGGACCCCGCCGAGCCCGCGCCGTGACAGCGGGCCGATTTCATGCGATGGATGCCCCGTGGTCACCCCCGTGCACGACGTAGATGACGAGCCCGCCACCGTCCCACCGGATGACGTGCAGACCCCGAGCGACGACGACATCGATCGCTGGGTGCTCGCGTACCTTCGCCACGCGCCGCTGTCGCTGACGCTGCGCGAGATCAACCGGCTGATCGCGATCGAGGCCGTCGCGCACGGCACCGGGCCCGTGCTCGACGTCGGCTGCGGCGACGGCTTCTGGTGGACGCTGCGCCGCCACGGCGATCGCGAGATCTACGGCATCGACATCTCGGCGACCGAGATCGCGCAGGCGAAGACGCGGATCAACGCGGTGCTGACGGACGTCTCGCGCGAGCGGCCGTTCCCGGGCACCGAGTTCGAGGAGATCATCGGCAACTGCTCGCTCGAGCACGTGCCCGACATCGACAGCGCGCTGACGAACCTGCGCAAGGCGGCCGCTCCGAAGGCGCGCCTGCTGATGTTCGTGCCGACGCCGAAGTGGGCGTACCAGGGTCACCTGCAATCGTGGCTGCTCGAGCGCGCGCCGCGGCTCGCGATGACGATGTCCGGTGCGCTCAACGGCTTCTTCCAGCACTGGCACCTGTACGACGCGAAGGTGTGGACGCGCCTGCTCGCGACGCATGGCTGGAAGGTCCGCGCGACGTACGGCCTCGGCTCGGCGCGCTCCGAGCTGATGTTCCGGCTGTTCATGCCGCCGGCGTTCGTCGAGTTCCTCGCGAAGAAGATCACCGGCTTCTATCCGTCGAAGCTCGCGCGGTTCCTGCCGGACCGGCTGCTCGCGCCCGCCGCGCGGCTCGTCAAGTGGGCGGTCAGCGATCCGCTCGTCCCCGTCGACTCGCCGACCGCGTACGAATACCTGATCATTGCCGAGGCTGCGGAATGACCACGCCGATGACCATCGAGACGAACCCCGAGACCGCTCGCCCGAGCGACACGAGCAGCGACTACTTCGCGAACCACGCGCGCGCGCGTCAGTTCCCGTGGACGCTGTATCACCAGCCGCTCGAGAAGGACCTGGCCGCGTTCCTCGATCAGGTCGCGACCGAGCATCCGTCCGGCGAGGTGATGGTCGTCGGCTGCGGCCTGCTGCACGAGATCGATGCGGCGCCGTCGGGTCTGCGGTTTCACGTCGTCGACATCGATCCGCGCGCGGTCGGTGCGGTGCTCGATCGCAAGGATCCGCGGATCACCGGCGGCACCGTCGTCCCGCCCGAGCGGCCGATCGATCTCGGACGGCCGTTCGCCGCGATCTACGCGAAGGAGGTCGTCGAGCACGTGCTCGCGTGGCCGCACTGGCTCGTCGGCCTGCGCCGTGCGCTCGTGCCCGGCGGCCGGCTGTGGCTGTCGACGCCGAACTACGGCGAGCCGTGGCTGCCGGCGATCGAGTCGACCGTGCTCGAGCTGATCGCGCGGCGCAGCGGGTTCTCGCGCCGCCACATCCACCCGACGCGGTTCTCGAAGTCCTCGCTCGCGCGCGGCCTCAAGGCAGCGGGCTTCGAGGACGTGACGACGCGCGCGACGCCGACGCGGCTCGCGCTCACCGCGTGGGCGCGCGCGCCGCGCTGAGCTCGCCTACTGAACGGCGAGGGCTGCGTTGACCATGCCCTGGCCGAACAGCTGACGGTTGCCGAGGTCCTCCGCGTGGTCCTTGATCCACGACCGGAGCTGGCCCGGCGTCAGCTCGGGGTGCAGCAGCTTGACCTGCGCGGCGACCGCGGCGACGTGCGGCGTCGCCATCGACGTGCCGGCGAAGAACGCGTACTGGACCGCGCCGGTGACCGCGTTGATCGTCGTCGACAGGATCAGGTGCTGGGCGACGCAGCTGTTCGGATAGCCCGGGCCGCAGTCACCGCCCGGCGCCGAGACGTCGTTCGCCGAGCCGTAGTTCGAGTAGAACGCGAGCACGTCCGAGCCCGGCTGCGCGACGAACAGGCCGCCGACGCGCGGCAGGTTGTTCGTGCCGGTCGCGCCGACCGACAGCACCGTCGGCAGATCCGACGGCACGTGGACGATCGGGCCGTTGAGGTCGAGCGCCGAGTTGCCGGCCGAGCCGACGATCAGCGTGCCCTTGCGGTTCGCGTAGTTCGCGACGCGGTTCCACGCGAGCCACGACGCGTTGCCGTCCGGGCCCATGAACTGCGTGCTGCCGAGGCTCATGCTGATCACCGGGTAGCCGCTGTTCGTCGCGGTGACGATCGCGTCGAAGATCGGGCCATCGAACGCGCCGACCGCGTCGACCACGCCGTCGACCGGATCGGTGTAGCGATAGCGATCGAACACCTTGTACGCGCCGACGCACGCATCGGGCGCGACGCCGACGACGCGGCCGCCGCCGAGCTTCGCCGCGACGGTGCCGGACGTGTGCGTGCCGTGCGCCTCGTACTTCGTCGTGGCGGCGGTGCAGCCGTCGCTCGGGTTCCACGTCGGGAACTGATCGAAGTCGATCAGCGTCGAGTACTTCGGGTACGCGGGCGAGCTCGGCACGCCGCCGGACGAGTTGCAGTACGTGAACGAGCGGAGCTCGCACGCCTGACCGACGAGGTCGGGGTGGTCGTGCATGAAGCCGGTGTCGAGCACGGCGACGCGCGGCTGGGTCGACGACAGCGGCATGCGCGCCCACACCGACGGGACCTCCATCCGGCGCATGTCCCACTGGTAGAAGTACAGGTTGTCCGCGGCGGTCGGCGCGCCCTCGACGGTGCCGAGCTCGTCGTCCGCGACCTCCATCGAGGTGACGTCGGGGACGTTGTAGAGCTGCTCGGGACCGACGGCGAGCACCGCGGTGTCCTTCGCGAGCTTCGCCGCGAACGCCGCATCGCCGGTCGCGGTCATCACGCCGACGTCGGAGAGCGTGCGGTTGGCGGTCCCGCCGGCCTTCGCGACGCGCGCGGCGGCGTCAGCCGGCACGCGATCCGACTTGAAGACGACGATATAGCGACCGGGGTGCCCGGTCAGGGTGTCGGCACTCTCGGCGGTCGAGTCATCGAGCGCGCAGGCGGTCAGCAGGCTGCAGCCGAGGACGAGACCAGGAACCAGATTGCGTAGCATCACCATCTCCCACGGTTTGAAAAGGGCTTCCGTGTAGCGCATCCGGGTGGGGCCTGGCCAATGGAATCGCGTGACAACCTGCCGATCGGAAATCGCTCGGGATCGGCCGGAGAGCGCATGCGCTCGACTGTCAGCCAAGTCACCGAAGTTTCGGGTCAGCGCGGCTTCTTCTCGAGCTTGTCGAGCCGGCGCTCGATCGCGATCACCCGCCGGGCGAGCGCGCGGCGTGCCTCGTCGGTGTTGTCGGCGAGCTTGGCCGCGAGCTCGTCGATCGCGGCGGCCTCGCTTGCCTCCTCGGCGGCGCGCCGGTCGACGTCGCGCTTGTGGTCGAGCGCCTCGGCGAGCCGCATGCGGAACGCGACCCGGTACCAGTCGTCGATCCAGATGCCGTGGGCGGGGCAGACGTCGTACAGCGCGGCGCCCCACGACCGCGGCTTCATCACGCGGCGGCACCGCGCGCAGGTCGCGATCGGGTCGGCGCGGCGGCGGGTGTCGGGACCGCCGATCTGGTCGAGCGCCAGGCCATGCAGGCCGCGCTCGTCGAGCCACTCACCGCAGTTCTGGACGCAGACCAGGCCGTCGGCCGCGACCTGCAGCTTGCCCTGGCAGCGCGGGCATTGCAGCGTCTCGTGATGCGCCGGCGGCATGAAACGGGTCGCTCACGACGGCTGCGTGTTGCGCTCCTGGTAGATCCGCAGGATGTCGGCCGCGGTCTCCTCGATCGCGCGGTTCGTGACGTCGATGACCGGCCAGTTCGCGTGCTTGCGGAAGATCTCGCGCGAGTACGCGATCTCGTTCTCGATGTGCGCCCGCTGGCCGTAGCTCGAGTCCTGCGGCATGCCGAGGTGCGACAGCCGCGCCTGGCGGATGCGCATCAGCATGTCGGGCTGGACGATCAGGCCGAACACCTTGCGGTCGTCGACCTGCGATAGCTCCTCGGGCGGGTCGACGCCGAGCACGAGCGGGACGTTCGCGACCTTGAGCCCGCGCTGCGCGAGGTACGTCGACAGCGGCGTCTTCGAGGTGCGCGAGATGCCGACGAGCACGAGGTCGGCCTTCGGCAGGTTGCGCGGCTCGGCACCGTCGTCGTTCTTGACCGCGAACTCGACCGCCTCGATGCGGCGGAAGTAGTCGTCGTTGATCGAGTGCAGCAGGCCGGGGACGCCGGCGGGTGCCGAGCTCAGGTACACCGCGAGCTTGCTGATCAGCGCGCCGATCAGATCGACGGTCTCGATGTTGTAGCGCTCGACGAGCTGGTTGATGAGCCCGCGCTCCTCGGCGTTGACGACGGTGAACACGACCAGCGCGCGCAGCTCGGCGGCCTTCTCGAGGATCTGCTCGAGCTCGCTCTCGAGTCGCACGCGCGAGAACAGGCGGATCTGCACCGGCTCGCTGAACTGCAGCGTCGCCGCGCGGACCATCCGCTCGGCGGTCTCGCCGGTGGCGTCGCTGATGATCATGACCGTCTTCATATCGAGGCCTCTATATCACGACAGGCTGCCCGCCTCTCGCGGCGTAGGCGGACCTAAGGCTCAGATCGGCTCGATCCCGATCCACAGCGGGTACCCTTGATCGCGTGCGCGCGCGCGCACCTCCGCGATCTTCGACCGCGCCTCTGAAGCGGAATACCGCCCCACGACGCCGCGACCGAGGTTGTGCGTCTGCAGCATGCGCGCCTCGGCGTCGGGTGCCGTCAGTCCGAAGACCTCGCGTAGCACCTCGCAGACGAACTCGCGCGTCGAGTAATCGTCGTTGCGCAGCACGACGTGGACGTCGCCGCCGAGCAGATCGATCTCGGGAGCGCCGCCGCCGTGCGCGAGCCGGAACAGCACGTCGACGTGGCGGACGCCCGCGGCCTCGAGCACCGGCTCGACCTCCTCGTCGACGAGGTGCGCCCACAGATCGGCGACCGCGATCTTGCGGTTCGCCATGCTCGCGGTGTGCAGCGAGCGCGCGAGCGCGTAGTGCGTGGTCTCGGTCAGCTCGGACAGCCCGGTCGGCAGCTCCGCGAGCGCGCCGAGCACGCGGTCTTCGAGCCGATCGGGATCGTGGCCGGCGGCGCGGATCGCGGACGTCACGGTCTCGTCCTGGACGAGGCCGTACAGCAGGTGGAGCGACGAGATCGACTGGCTGCGCGTTCGCGCCTCGTGCCCGGCGACGTGGAGCGCGACCTCGGCATCGGGCTCGAACGACGACGGCAGCTGCTTCTGCGCGCGGGCGGCGCGCGACTCGTACCACCACGTCGCGCCGAACCCGGCGGCGGAGATCGCGGCAGCGAGATAGAGCAGCACTTCCACAGACGACAGTCTAGCCTGCGATCGGCAAGTGACGCTTGCCGTCGCCCGGACGCGTGCCCGCTCGGTGATCGACGACCCGCGGACACTCGGGGTCGGGTGCTGCGAGGTCGCCGGTGACGTGCGCCGCGACCACCTTGCAGCCGCCGCGGCACAGGTCGTGGTACGCGCAGCTCGCGCACGGTTCGGCGGCCTCGCGCCACCGCCGGAACGCGCCGAATGCGTCCGCGGACTCCCAGTACGCCGCGAGCTCCTCGACGCGCGGCCGATGATCGCCGATCGACTCCGCACTCCCTGTGGGAGTGCTGCGCGCGCCGGCGAAGCCGGCACTTGCGAACGGTGGCGGCGGCGCCGCGAAGCTGCACGCGGTGAGCTGGCCGCCGGGCTTCGCACCGACGAGGAAGTCGCCACCGGTGCAGCCGTAGACCGCGAGCTCGGCGAGCAGCGCGCGATCCGGCCGGTGGTGCGCGAGCATCGGCGTGTACGAGCAGTCGACCTTGACGCGGATCGCGTGGCGGCGTGCGGCCGCTCGGATCGCAGGCAGCAGCGCGCGGTGCTGCGCATCGCTGCAGCGCAGTGATTCGTACGCGCGCGCGCCGCGGCCGCTCGGCTTAAACCGCAGCAGCTCGACCTCGGACAGCCGGCGCTCGGACGCGTACGCGAAGATCGCGTCGAGCTCGTCGAAGTTGTGCCGCGTGACGACGACGTTGATCCCGACCTCGCGCTTGACCGCGCGCAGCGCTCGGATCGCGGCGTCGGCGCGCGCGAAGCCATCGAAGCCGCGGACGCGCGCGTAGGTCTCGCCGAGGCCGTCGAGCGAGACGTTGATCTGGCCGAACCGATCCGCGATCGCGAGCAGCGCCGGCAGGCCGTCGAGCCCGGACGTCGTCAGGTTCGGGATGATGCCGCGGGCGCGCGCGTGATCGGCGAGCTCGCCGAGCCACGGCAGCACCGCGCTCTCGCCGCCGCCGAGCGCGACGTGAAACACGCCGGCCTCGGCGAGCGCATCGATCGCGCGCTTCCACTCGGCGAGGCCGTATTCGTTCGGCGCACCGTCGGGCGACGCGCCGGTGTAGCAGCCCGCGCAGCCGGCGGTGCAGCGGTTCGTCAGCTGGAGGTGTGCCTCGAGCGGCGCGGACAGCACGTGGTCGCCGAGCTGCGACTCCGGCGCGCGCCACGCCGCCGGCTCGCCGGTGACGCCGAGCGATTCGCGCGCGAACGCGCGATCGACGAACACGAGCGCGCGCGGCACCGCGAGCTGCGCGATCGCGCCGAACCGCTCGAGCCGCAACCGGCGCGCGGGATACGCGCGGGCCGCGCGCACGCGCTCGCGCACGATGCCGACCGCGTCGATCCCGCGCTGGATCAGCTGCCGGATCGTTCCGGTCATTCCGTCCCGGGCGCCGATGGCACGGCGGGCTCCGCGGGCGGCTTGCGCCAGCGCAGCAGCGCGCCGATCACCGGCGTCACCATCGCGAGCGCGGTCGCGCCGACGAGCAGGAACGTCACGTCGACGCCGAGGCTCGACGAGTTGGGGTTCATCCCCCACTTGATCGCGAGGATCCGGCCGCGCCGCATGGCCCCGACTGTAGCGCGGTCCGCGCGCCATGGCAGATCACTCGGGACCGAACCGCACCGTCTCGACGACCATGTCGAGCAGGCTGTCGCGCACGACCGAGATGTAGCCGAGCGCGGCGACCGCGAGCACGCAGACCGCGACGTGCGCGATCGCGCGCGCCCGGACCTCGCGGCCGCGTGCGCGCAACAGCTCGAGCGTCGCGCCCGATAACCACGCGAGCACGAGCCCGCCGCCGACGAGCCGGATCACCGCGGGCGCGATCAGCGGATGGGTCGTCAGCGCGACGCCGACGAGCACCGCCGCGATCGGCGCGAGGTACGCGACCTCGATCGGCGGTCGCAGCCGCGGTCGCCGCCGGCCGCCGCGCAGCGCGGCCTCGACGAGCGATGCGATCATCGCGAGCAGCGCGGCGAATGCGATCGCGTAGCTCGCGACGAGCCAGCGGTGCCGGCTGCGGCCGCGCGCGGCGTCCTCGAGCAGGTCGTCGCGCACGATCTGATCCGCGGTCGTCGTCGTCGGCAGCTGGCGCGCGAGCGCCTCGGCACGCGCCCAGTCGCCGGCCTCGATCGCGCAGCCGGCGGCGCCGCGGATCGCGAGCGTCGCGTGCTCGCTGCCGGGCCAGCGCTGCACGATCGCGTCGTAGCGCGCCTGCGCCTCGTCGAACCGCTTCGCGCGGCGCAGCCACTCGGCGAGCCACAGCGCCGCCTCCGGCGCGCCCGGCCACGCGACCGCCGCGAGCGCATCGCCGCGCCGCACGATCTCGTCGGGCGCCAGGGTGTTCGCCTCGGCGACGAGTCGCGCGAGCTCGGTCGCCTGCTGCGCGTGCTCGCCGCCGCCGCCGACCTGCGCGCGCAGCAGCTCGGCGCGCTTGCGAGCCGCGGTCGCGACGCGCGCGTCCGGCAGCTCGCGCACGATCCGGTCGTACAGCGCGAGCGCGCGCGGCGGATCGACGAGCGTGTCCTCGCAGGCGCGGCCGGCCGCGAACAGCGCGTCCGCGAGATCCGGCGTGGCGGCCGGCGCGTGCTCGAGCGCGGCGACCGCGCGTTCGACCGTGGCGCGATCGGACGACCCGAGGTCGTCGAGCGAGTCGAGCGCGCTCTGCGCGGCCGCGACGTGGCCGGCGGCGACGACGACGCACAGCGCGAGCGCGCGAATCCCGCGGATCATGAGGCAAGGCGATCCTAGCAACTCAGGCGCGGAGCGTCGCGCTCAGCGTCTTGCCGAGCCGCGCGAGATCGAGCGGAAGCTCGAGCTCGAGCGCCGCGACGACCCCGAGCGCGAACGCCGCGGCGAGATCGGCGAGCGCGGCCGGCTTGACGTCGTCGCGGATCCGCCCGGCCTGCTGGTCGATCGCGAGGCCGTCGGCGATCCGGTCGCGTGCGTCGAGCACGAGCCGGCGATAGCGCTCGCTGACCTCGCGCGATCGCTGGCACGCGTCCATCAGGTGGTGGAATCGCAGCGCGCGGCCGCCGTGCACCGCGGGCGACCGCGCGCGGGCCGCGGCGACGAACAGCTCGATCGCGCGCTCGCTGCCACCGACCTCGGGGCGGACGCCGGTGAGCACGGCGACGAAGCTACCGAGCACGTGCTCCATGACCGCGATGATCAGCGCCTCGCGATCGGCGAAGTGGACGTAGAACGCCCCGCGCGTCAGCCCGGCGCGCGCGCAGATGCCGTCGAGGCTGGCATCGAGCCCGTGGCGGGAAAACTCCTCGAGCGCCGCGGCGATCAGCGCCGCGCGGGTCTCCTGCATCGATTCCGCGCGCGGCCGGGGCTTGCGGGGCTTCGCCATCTTGGGAATTGACATACCAGGCCGTATGTGAGATCGCAACCCACATACGAATCCGTATGTGAAAGCAGGCAACCATGACGCAGACGATCCTCATCACCGGCGCGAGCTCCGGTATCGGCCGCGCCGCCGCGCTCGCGTTCGCCGGCGACGGCCACACCGTGATCGCAGCGGCGCGCCGGCTCCCCGCCCTCGAAGCGCTGCGCGCCGAGGCGCCGCCCGGCACGATCGTGCCACTCGCACTCGACGTCGACGATCCGGCGAGCATCGAAGCCGCGGTCGCCGAGATCGACCGGCTCACCGCGGGCCGCGGGCTCGACGCGCTCGTCAACAGCGCCGGGTTCGCGACCGCGGGCGCGCTCGCCGAGCTGCCCGACCGCGAGCTGCGCGCGCAGTTCGAGACCAACGTGTTCGGGCTGATGGCGCTGACGCGGGCGGTGCTGCCGGCGATGATCGCGCGCGGGGCCGGCCGGATCGTGCAGATCAGCAGCGTCAGCGGCCGGATCCCGGCGCCGGTGCTCGGGGCGTACCACGCGAGCAAGTACGCGCTCGAGGCGCTGTCGGATGCGCTGCGGATCGAGCTCGCGCCGTTCGGCGTCCAGGTCGTCGTCGTCGAGCCCGGCACGATCAAGACCGAGTTTGCATCGCGCGCGCTGTCCGAGTCCGCGAAGGCGCACCGCGCGGACAGCCGGTACGCTGCGATCTACGCGCGCAGCGCCGAGATCGAGGCGACGTTCGAGCGCATGGCGGGCTCGCCGGCACCGGTCGTACGCGCGATCCGGCGCGCCGTGCTCGCGCGGCGACCGAGCGCACGCTACGTCGCGCCGCGCCGGTTCGCGCTGCTGATCGCGGTGTTCGGGCTGCTGCCGACGTGTGTCACCGACTTCGCGCTGCGCCGCACGTTCGGGCTGACGCGCGCCCAGCTCGGGCTGCCGTGATCACTCGGGGTCGCTGCCGCCGCCGATGCCGCCGGACGTCTCGCCGCGGTGGATGCCGAGCGCGCGCAGCTTCTTGTGCAGGTTCGTCCGCTCGATGCCGAGCGCCTGCGCGGTGCGCGAGATGTTCCAGTCGAACTCGGCGAGCCGGATGCGGATGAACTCGCTCTCGACCTCCTCGCGGAACTCGCGCAGGCTCTTGCCGGCGTAGCGCCCGAGGTCGATCGCGGTCACCGGCCCGGTCTGCCGCGCGCTGCCGGGCGGACGCGGCCCGCCGAGGTACGGCGGCAGATCCTTCTCGCGGATCACCTCGTCGGACATGATCACGAGCCGCTCGACGACGTTGCGCAGCTCGCGCACGTTGCCCGGCCAGTCGTACTGCTTGAGCCGCTCGAGCACCGCCTCGTCGACCGGCTTGTAGCCGAGGCCGTTCTCGTCGCAGCACTCGCGGACGAAGCTCTCGACGAGCAGCGGGATGTCGTCGGCGCGCTCCTTGAGATCGGGCGACCGGATCGGCACGACGTTGAGCCGGAAGTACAGGTCCTCGCGGAACTGACCGTCCTTGACCATCTGCTCGAGGTCGCGGTTCGTCGCGGCGACGACGCGGCAGTCGGTGCGCATGCTCTTCTCGCCGCCGACGCGGGTGAACTCGCCGGTCTGCAGCACGCGCAGCACCTTCGCCTGCGCGGGCAGCGCCATGTCGCCGATCTCGTCGAGGAAGATCGTGCCGCCGTCGGCGACCTCGAACAGACCGCGCTTCTTCGCGACCGCGCCGGTGAACGCACCGCGCTCGTGGCCGAACAGCTCGCTCTCGATCAGCTCGGGCGGGATCGCCGCGCAGTTGACCTTGACGAACGCGCCCGCCGACACCGCGCTGTTGCGGTGGATCGCGCGCGCGATCAGCTCCTTGCCGGTGCCGCTCTCGCCGGTGATCAGCACGCGCGACCGCGTCGGCGCGACCTTCGCGATCTGGCGCCGCAGGTCCTGCATCACCGGCGTTCCGCCGAGCAGCTCCCACCGCGCGTCGACCGCGCGCCGCAGGTCGTGGACCTCGCGCCACATCCGCCGGCGCTCGAGCGCGTTGCGCGCGGTGACGACCACGCGGTTGCGATCGAGCGGCTTCTCCATGAAGTCGAACGCGCCGAGCCGCGTCGCCGCGACCGCGTCCTCGATCGTCGCGTGGCCCGAGATCATGACGACCGGGATCTCCGACGTCCGCGACGACATCCCGTCCTCGCCGCGGCTCTTCAGCGTGCGCAGCAGGTCGAGCCCGTTGTCGTCGCCGAGCTTGACGTCGAGCAGGATCAGATCGACGGCCTCGCGCCCGAGCACGGTCTCGGCCTCGGCGATCGATCCGGCCTCGTGGACGACGTGGCCCTCGCCCTCGAGGACCATCCGCAGCGTGCGCCGGATGTTCTTCTCGTCATCGATGATGAGGATGGGCTCGGATCCGGCGGCCGGAGCGGCAGACACGGCTTCGTCGGTCATGACTTGTCGTCCTTGTTACCATCGCCGGCGTCGTCTGCGGGGACTTCCGTCGCGGCGTCGTCGGCCGGCGCCTCGGCGGCGGCGTGCAGGTCGTCGGCGTCGGCGTCGCCGGACCGCTTGCCGCGCGCGGGCTTGCCGGCCGCGTCGTCCTCGAATCGCTCGCGGCGCCGGCGGTTCCACCAGAACACGATCGCGAGCAGCACGAGCCCGGCCCCGACGTAGACCGGGCGGCGGTCCGGCTCGCGCGTGGTCTCCGGGAACGACATCGGCTGCAGCACCGGGCGGTCGCTGCCGCCCGAGAGCGGCGGCAGCTCGTTCATCACCGCGGTGCCCGAGCCGACCGGCACGTCGACGATCTGCAGCGCCACGCGGCCGTCGGCGGGTAGCTCGGGATCGAGCGTCGCGAGCGCGGCCTTGCACGCGGACGCGACGCCGGCCGGCGCGTCGGCGGCGAGCACGCACTCACCGGTGACCGACACGATCTGCTGTGCGTCGGCGGCGATCACGGTCCGCCCGGTCGTCACCGCATTCGCCGCGGGATCCTTCCACACGACCGATGCCTCGAGCTGTGGCGGCGTCGCGGTGACCTTCGGCGTCCACTCGTCGGCGGTGCGGCCCTGGCGGCGCATCGCGCCCCGCAGCTCCTCGAGCTGAGTCGACGCCGCGAGGTCGCGCTCGCCGGCCGGGACGTTCGCGACGACGCGCGTCACGTATAACGCTCCACCGGCGGGTGGACGGTACACCTCGGTCGTCACGATCGCGCGCCGGCCGCCGAACTGCGGCATCTCGCCGAGCTGGGTCGTCAGCGCGACCGCGGTCTTCGTGTCCGCGGTCCACGTCGTCGGCGGGACGACCGAGCGCGCGTGCGCGGTCGCGGCGAGCGCGAGCACGAGCAGCGCGGCGCGCTTCACGGGATCGCTCCGAGCACGGCGGTGCACGCGGTCTCGCACGCCGCGGGCTCGCGCGGGTTCGCGAAGCAGGCGAGCGCGGTGATCGAGCCCTCGGCGAGCCGGGCGCGCAGTCGACCCGTGTACGGCGACGTACCCTTGCGCTCGAACCGCAGCGCGAGCACGCCCTCGGCGGCGGTCGGCTTCACGACATCGCGCAGCGCGAGCTGCTCGGCCTCGAGGCTCTTCACGATCTGATCGGCGAGCACGTCACCGCCGCCCCCGGCGCCGCGCAGCGACAGCCACAGCGCGTAGCAGCCCATCGCCGGCTCGCCCCACGCCTCGATGCCGTCGACGGTGATGCCGGTGCCGCCGGCGGCCATCCGGGTCGCCTCGACGATCGCCGGTGCCGGCTTCCACGTCGCGGGCACGTGCACGCCGGACGGCTTGGCCGCGGGCTCGGGCGCCTGCGCATCCGCGGTGGAGCACGCCGCGATCGCGACGACCGCGATCAGCCGTAGGTCAGCCATACTCGCTGGCCGTCCTCGACGCCGAGCCGGCGCCGCGCATCTTCGGTGATCCCGACCGCGCCGCCTTCCATCGGGATCACGCGCGCGCTGATCGCGCGGAACTGCGGCCGTTGATTCGCCAGCTCGACCGCGAGCACGGCCCACGGCCGCTCGCCGTCCGTATCCGAGACCGAGCGCACCGGCGCCTCGCGCGCCTCGGCCACGATCGTGATCTCGTCGGTCTGCGCGCAGAAGTGCGGGCCGCCGTCGAACGGATCGATCTGCCCCGCGTACTCGAAGCCGATCCGCCGCAGCATCTTCTCGACGCCCTTGGTCTCGGGGCCGACCTGACCGATCAGCTCCTGGACGTCGTCGGGCAACAGCTCGGTGTGGATCGGATCGTCGGGGAACAAGGCGTGGATGAACTCCTTGTTGTCCTTCGAGAGCAGGTCGGCCTCCTGGTACGTCAGGCCGGTGAACTTGCGGCCGAGCGACTCCCACAGTCGCGACGTGCCGTCGACCTCGAGCGGCGGCAGCAGCTCGGACAGCACCTTGTCGCGAAACAGCGAGCGGTGCATGCGCATGAACAGGAACCGCACGTACGACAGTGCCTTGCCGAGCCCGTCGGTGTTGCGCCGGTACTCGGGCAACAGGATCAATCCGCCGATCTCCGTCGGTCCGCTGTAGTTGTAGCCGATGCGCAGCGTGCGGTGCACGAAGTGCTTGTCGAGCGTGACCGAGTAGCGCTCGTCGTTCTCGACGCGGAAGAAGATGTGCGGCGCGCGCTTCGTGCCGTGCTGCGCGTAGATCATCGACGTGCCGATGATCTGCTTCTTCGCGAGGTCCTCGAGCACGAACAGAAACTCGCGCTCGGTCGGCGGGACTTCCTCGGCGAACGATTTCTCGGACCGCTCGAGGATCGCCTCGATGTGCCCGCGATCCGCGGGCAAGTTGACCGTATCGAGGTGCTCGGCCACCGCCAGCACCTGATCGACATCGTCGCGATACGATTGACGAATCCGAAACATCGTCGCGCTCGCACCCTACCACAGGTCGCGCTACGGCAGGACGCTGGCGATCTCCGACGGCAGCGCGCGCGCGCCCGCGGTCGCGTCCTTCCACCACGCGACGAGCCCCTTCGGCAGCTGCTCGGCCGCGAGCGTGTTCGCCTGCAGCACGCGGATCTTCGACTTGCGCGAGCGCTCGCGCTTCTTGTTCTCGTCGCGGATCCAGTCGAGGATCTGCGGTAGCGCCTTCACGGTCACCGGCTTGATGTCGTGCATCAGCAGCACGACCCGGCCGCCGGCGCGCGACAGCTCCCCGGTCACGTACTTCACCGTCTTGTCGACGTTGCCGTGGCGCCACTCCTGCGGATCGAGGTCCCAGTGAAAGTGCTTGAGGTGGCGCTCCTCCATCATCCGCTCGAGCCGATCGCAGCGGACGCCATACGGCGCGCGGAACCACACGAGCTCGATGCCGGCGACGCGCTCGATCGTCTGCTTGCCCTGGTCGAGATCCTTGACCGCGCGCTCCTCCTTCACGCGGCACAGATCCTGGTGCGACATCGTGTGGTTCCCGATCACGTGACCCTCGGCGAGCATGCGCTCGATGATCGCGGGCACCTTCTTGTTGCCGCTGCCCGCCATGTCACCGACGAGAAAGAACACCGCGTGGATGTGGTGCTGCTTGAGGATGTCGAGCACCTGCGGCGTCGTCGTCGGGTTCGGGCCGTCGTCGAACGTGAACAGCACCTCGATCTCGCCGCTGTCGTTCTGCTCGAGCGTCGGCTGCGGCCAGCCCTTCGCGGACGCATTGCCGACGCCGAGGCAGATGCCGAGCACGAGCACGAACGAGCGCAGACCCACGATGTCGATCTAACACGCGGCTCGCGAAAGCCATTCTTTCTGCATACAGTCCCCGGCGATGACGAAGCTCCACGCCAGCGAGCCGCCCCGGGTCGTGCTTGCCAACCAGCCGACGCGCGGACACTGGCTGCGGTTCGGCGCCGACCTTGGCCCGCGGTTCTGGATCAAGCGCGACGACCACACCGGGTCGGAGCTGATGGGCAACAAAGTCCGCAAGCTCGAGTACCTGCTCGCCGAGGCGGTCGAGCAGCGCGCGACCCACGTGATCACGTGCGGCGGCGAGCAGAGTAACCACGCGAGAGCCACCGCGTTTGCGGCGCGCCAGCTCGGGATGGAGTCGGTCCTGATCCTGCGCACCGACGATCCGGGCAAGCCGCCGGCCGCGACCGGCAACATCCTGCTCGACCGGCTCGTCGGCTCAGAGATCGTCTGGATCTCGCGGCCGCAGTGGCGCGACCGCGACCGCCTGCTCGCCGAGCACGCCGACCGGATCCGCGCCGCGGGTGGCCGGCCGTACATCGTGCCCGAAGGCGGTTCGAACGCACTCGGCGCGTGGGGCTACATCCGCGCGATGCACGAGCTCGCGGCCGACCTCGCCGACATCGCGTCGCCCGAGGCGCCGGTCACCGTCGTCTACGCGTGCGGCTCCGGTGGCACCGGCGCCGGGCTCGTGCTCGGCGCGAAGCTGCTCGGGCTCGCAGCGCGCGGGATCCGGGTCGCCGGTGTCAACGTCTGCGACAGCCGCGAGTACTTCCTCGGCGTGATGACGAAGATCTGCGCCGAGGCCGAGGCGCGATGGCCACTCGGCACCGCGATCACGGCCGCCGACATCGACATCGTCGACGGTCACGTCGGGCTCGGCTACGCGAAGAGCCGCCCCGAGGAGCTCGCGACGATCCGCGACGTCTGCCGCCGCGACGGCGTCGTGCTCGATCCGGTCTACACCGGCAAGGCGTTCCACGGCGTCGTCACCGAGCTGCGCAAGGACCCAACGCGGTTCGGCCGCACGGTCGCGTTCGTCCACACCGGCGGGATGTTCGGGCTGTTCGCGTCGCCCGAGACGTTCACCGGCGTGCTCTGATCACTTCGCCGCGAGCAGCGGGTCGAGGATCTCGGTCAGCTTCTCGGCGCGCATCGCACCGACGTTCGATGTCACGCGGCGGCCCTGGCGATCGAACACGAACGTCGTCGGTAGCGAGCCAGGGTACTCGTACGAGATCAGGATGTCGGAGTTCGCGCGCACGACCGGGAACGTCATCTCGTTGTCCGACCGGAAGTTCAGCAGCGTCGCGTTGTCCGGGTTGTCGCTCGCGAGCACGCCGAGCATGACGAGGCCCTGGCCCTTGTACTTCTCGTAGACCTTCGACAGGTCCGGGATCTCCTTCATGCACGGCTTGCACCACGTCGCCCAGAAGTTGACGACGACGACCTTGCCGGCGAGCGACTCGGGCGTGTACGCGACGCCGTCGGTGTCGACGTACTTCACGTCGGGCAGACAGTTCGCGGAGCCGCGCGTACATGCGGCCTCGGCCTGCTTCGATTCGCAGGAGAACGTGGCCACGGAGACCGGAGCGAGCAGAGCGAGCAGGGCAAGCGCACGGATCATCGAAACCTCAACAGCGATGGTTCCAGGTCGTCGGGAGGAGTGTAACCAAGGAGCTCGAGACAGGTGGCGGTGACATTCGCGATCCCGGCGGTCTTCGCCCGGTCGGGGTCGATCTCGTAGCGATCGCCGCGGGCCGGGTCGTGGATCAAGAATGGCACGGGGCTGAGCGAGTGGCTGGTCTTAACGACCGGCACCCCGGTCTTCTTGTCGCGCTGGACCTTGCCGTGCTTGTCGCGCTGGAACATCTCGTCGGCGTTGCCGTGATCGGCCGTAACCACGAGGATTCCTTGCAGCTCCTCGATCGCCTTCGCGAGCCGGGCGAGCTGGAGATCGACCGTTTCGACGGCAACGATCGTCGCGTCGAACGAGCCGGTGTGTCCGACCATGTCGCCGTTCGCGTAGTTGACGCGCGCGAACCGGTGCTTGCCGGTGCGCAGCTCGGCGATCAGGCGGTCGGTGATCTCGGCGGCCTTCATCCACGGCCGCTGCTCGAACGGCACCTGGTCCGAGGGGATCTCGACGTACGTCTCGGTGCCGTGGTCGAACATCCCGCTGCGGTTGCCGTTCCAGAAGTACGTGACGTGGCCGTACTTCTGGGTCTCGGAGATCGCGAGCTGCGGGACGTGCGCGGCGGCGAGGATCTCGCCCATCGGCCGCTCGATCGCCGGCGGCTCGACGAGGAAGCGCTTCGGGATGTGGAGATCGCCGTCGTACTCCATCATCCCGGCGTAGACGACGTCGGGCCGGCGCAGTCGATCGAACTTGGCGAACTTGTCGGACTGCTCCGCATCGAACGCGAGCGAGATCTCGATCGCACGGTCGCCGCGAAAATTATACATGACGACCGCATCGCCATCGACGATCGGCGTCGGCGGCGCCACGACGAACGCCGGCAGGTCCTGATCGATCACGCCGGGATGCTCGGCGCGGTAGGTCTCGATCGCGGCGGTCGCCGACGGAAACTGGCGCGCGTCGGCGAGCACGTGGGTGTGCCAGCCGCGCTCGACCATCGCCCAGTCCGCCTCGTATCGATCCATCGTGATCTGCATGCGGCCGCCGCCCGACACGATCCGGGCGTCGATGCCCGAGGCGCGCAGGTTCGCGAGATACCGCTCGGTGCGATCGATGTATTCCAGCGCGCTCGTGGGAGGTACGTCACGGCCGTCGAGCAGCGCGTGGACGTAGAGCTTCTTGCAGCCCGCCTTCGCGGCGTGATCGAGCAACGCCTCGAGGTGATCGAGGTGGCTGTGGACGTTGCCGTCGGAGTGCAGGCCGAGGAAGTGGATCGCGCCGCCGCGCAGGCCGCGCTCGACGATCTGCTTCCACGCCGCGCCCTCGAACAGCCGGCCCGACTGGATCGCGCGGCCGACGAGCAGCGCGCCCTGCGCGTAGATCTTGCCGGCGCCGAGCGCGTTGTGGCCGACCTCGCTGTTGCCCATGTCGTCGTCGCTCGGCAGGCCGACCGCCTTGCCGTGCGCCCGCAGCTCGGCGCGCACGCCGGGGACCCACAGCCGATCGAGCGTCGGCGTCGACGCGATCGCGACCGCATCGGCCTCGTCGCCGGCGCCGCGCCCGATGCCGTCCATCACGACGAGCAGCACGGGCCCACGAGGTTTGTACGAAGGATGCGGACGAAGCATGCGCGCACCTTACCTTCTCACCCCACCTGGTGCCGCGAGGCTGCAGTCGTTTGTGTGCAACACGGTGCACAAGCGAGGGTGCGGATGTGCGCACCCGGCGCCGACGAGGAGACGTCTGCAGAGGACGTCTGCAGAGAAGGTGTCTCCGTGCGTGCCGTGCATATAATCCCAGCTGGGTGTCAGACCCCGTCGAGCACAAAGCCCAGACGACACGTCTCGGGTCGTACGAGATCGTGCGCAAGCTCGCGCGCGGTGGAATGGCGGAGCTGTTCCTGGCACGCAGCGTGGGTCCGGAGGGCTTCGAGAAGCTCGTTGTTTTGAAAAAAATCTTGCCGCGTCACGCGACGAACCCGCGCTACGTGCAGCTGTTCCTCGACGAAGCGAAGCTCGCGGCGAGCCTCGATCATCCGCACATCACGCACGCGTACGACATGGGACGCGTCGACGGCGACTACTTCTTCACCATGGAGTACGTCCACGGCCAGGACATGCGATCGATCCTGCGCCGCACCGATCGCATGGATCGCCACGTCCCGATCGACGTCGCGGTGCAGGTCGCGCGCAACGTCGCGTCCGCGTTGCACTACGCGCACGATCGCCAGTGCTCGGACGGCACGCTGCTCGGCATCGTCCATCGCGACGTCTCGCCGTCGAACATCCTCGTGTCGTACGACGGCGCGATCAAGCTCGCGGACTTCGGCGTCGCGAAGGCAGCATCGAGCTCGGTGCGAACGCGGACCGGCACGCTCAAGGGCAAGGTCGGCTACATGTCGCCGGAGCAGGCGCGCGGGCTGTCGATCGATCGCCGTAGTGACGTGTTCAGCCTCGGTGTCGTGCTGTGGGAGATGATCTCGCTGAAGCGGCTGTTCAAGACGGACAACGACCTCGCGACGATCCAGGCGATCATTCACGCGACGCCGCCGTCGCTGCCCGAGCTGCGTCCGGACACGCCGGCCGAGCTCGATCGGATCATCCGGCGCGCGCTCGACAAGGATCCGGCCGCGCGCTACCAGACCGCGCAGGAGCTGCAGCGGGATCTCGACGAGCTCGCGCGCGAGCAGAAGCTGAGCCAGTCGACGCTCGCGGTCAGCGGCTTCCTCGGCGAGCTGTTCGAGGCCGAGCTCGCGGCGATGCGCGAGGCGCGCGCGTCCGGCGCGACGGTGACCGAGATCTATCTCGGCCCGGCGAGCCCGCCCGACGCCGCGACGCCGGTGAGCCAGAGCGAGGAGTTCGCCGAGCTCGACGACGCCGATCTTGACGAGGACAGCGAGCCGCTCGACGATGACGATCAGCCGTCGCTGCAGCCCGCGGCCGGTGCGATCGACAACGCGGCGGACATGGAGAAGACCGCGCTCGCGCCGCCGCCGATCATGATCGCGGAGACCGAGCAGCTCCCGACGGTGGTGCCGGCGGCCGACTTCGACATGCAGACGTTCGTGCAGGCGAATCCGTTCGCCGTCGAAACGAACGCGGGCTCGGCGCCGGCGCTGCGGATGCCCGAGGACATTCCCGGCGGCGCGCGCCCAGGCCCGGAGCACGGCGTGCCGACGTCGGTGTTCGTCGCGCCGATGACGCCCGCAGGCGGCACGCGCCCGCCGCTGCGCGAGATGACGCCGGCGATGCCCGCGCCGATCGTCGGGCCGAGCGTGTCGCCGCTCGCGACGCCGCAGGGGTTCCCGGTCGTGCCGGCGTCGGGGCCGTACGCGCAGACGCCGCCCGCCGGGCTGACGACGCCGAGCTGGGACGTCATGGACCTGACGTCGAAGCAGCGCAAGATCGTGATCGCGAGCGGCATCGTGCTGCTGACCGGCGTCATCATCATCATCATCGTGTCCGCGCTCACCGGCGACGGCCGGACGACGACGCCGCCGGCCGACGACGAGCCGGCCGAGACGACGCGCTAACCCGTCAGCGCGTGACGAGCGCGCCGGTCCACCACTCGTAGTCGCGCCCGAGCTTGTCGTCGGTCGGGAAGAACACGAGGTACGTCATCGCGTCGTACGCCAGGAAGCTCGGCCGGCCGCCGAGGTCGTGGCCGATCTGGTGCACCGCGCGCCACGTGCCGGTGTTGAAGTAGACCGCGGGCTTGCCATCGACGGTGCCGAGCGGCTGCATCGATGGGAAGTGCGAGTGGCCGTTGACGACGAACCGGTAGCCCTTGCGCTTGCCGAGCTCGGCCGATGCGTGCGCCGACATCTTGCCGTCGAAGCTGTGCTGGAAGAACCGATAGAGCTGCGTCAGCCGCTCGTCGGAGCCGTGCGCCATCAGCTTGTTGCGCGACAGCTCGAGCAGCAGGCGCAGCTTCTTGCCGAGATCGAGCGACAGCGCGCCGCGGAGGCCTTTCGGCTGCTGCTTGTCGAGCCAGCCGCGCACGAAGTCGATCGTCAGGAACTCGTCGACGACCTCGCTCCACACCTGGCCGATCGGTCTCAGCAGCTCCTTGCGCACGACGCTCTGCTGGCGGACCCACGCCGGCACCGCGTACACCGGCCGCACGTCGTCGATGTCATCGATGTGCTCGACGCCGGGATGATCCGCGCCGACGAGCGCGCGCAGCTTGCGCGGAAACTTCAGGATCAGCTCGCTGCCGATCGCGTCGCCGATCGTCGCCTCGCCGTCGACGCTCGCGTTGATCGGATCGCCGACGTTGCCATGGTACGCGAGCACGCCGTGCTCGGGAAACTCGAGCATCGTGTGCAGCGCGAGGTCGTCGCCACCGGTCAGCGCGCGCGCGACCGCCTTGCGTGCACCCGGCGACGTCAGCAGCAGGCGATCGTGATTGCCGACCACGTAGTGGATCTTGAGCTCGCCGCGCTGGACGCGCTCGCGCAGCGCCGTGAAGAACCCGGCCTCGCGCGCGATCGTCTCGGTGACGATCTGCTCGACGTTCTTGACGACGCCGTTCGTGGTCGCGCCGTGGTACGGGCGATGCCGGCCCTCGAACCACGACGGCGAGCGCACGAGATCGAACAGATCGCCGACGACGCAGAGCTCCGCCGGCCGTGAGCCGCGCGCCGCCGCGATCCGGTCCCAGAACCGCGCGAACTGCTCCGCCTTGCTGACCGCGTTGCCGTGCAGGCGATCGGTCAGGTGAATGTCGCTGACGAAGATGAGCAGCGGCCGCTCGGCCATGCCGTCATGATTGCACAGCCGCCGCGCGTTCTCGATCGTGATCGCGGAGCACGCGGACCAGCTCGCGGTCGAACTCCGCGGGATGCTCGCGGTGCATGAAGTGGCCGCCCGGCACCTGCACGACCTCGTACGACGCCGCGAAGCAGTGCCGGGCCTTCTCGTACGCGCGCGGCGCGATGTTGTCGTGCGTGCCGGCGAACGCGACCGTCGGCACGGTGACCGGCTGCTTCAGCGCGGCCGGCAGCCGCAACCCGAGCGCGCGGTAGTACGCGGCCGCGGCCTCCGCGCGTCCGGGCTCCGCGAACATCTGCTTCACGCGCGCGGTCTCGTCGGCGGGGATGTCCGGCCATGCCGGCGACCACCGCCGGTACAGCTCGTCGACGTACGCGAAGTCGTCGCGGCGGATCCGGTCGCCGCCACGCTTGCCGCGCAGCGAGAGGAAGTGCCGCATCGACCACGCGAGCTTCGGCCCGGGCCGGATCGACGCCGGGTGCGGGATCCCGACCGTGACGAGCAGCCGGATCCGCTCCGGCCGCACCGCCGCCGCGAGGTAGCCGGCGAGCGCGCCCCAGTCGTGACCGACGACGACCGCCGACGTCTCGCCGAGCGCCTCGCCGAGGGCCTCGATCAACGCGACCACGTCCGCCGCGAGGGTCTCGGCGCGGTAGTCACCGTCGGGCGGGATCTCGGTCGGCGCGTAGCCGCGCGTGAACGGCGCGACCGCGCGGTACCCGGCCTCGGCGATCGCGGGCATCGCGTGCTCCCACGTGTACGCGGTGTCCGGAAATCCATGGACGAGTAGCACGAGCGGTCCGCGCCCATGCTCGAGGTAGCCGAAGCGGAGGCCGTTCGCGGTGACGGTCTGGGGCTGCACGCACCGAAGATGCACCGCGCGCAGCGAGCGTGTCGATCGTGTCACGTCACCGTTCGATGTCGAACCACGCCATCAGGCAACCGACTGGGACCTCGCGATTGCCCTTCACGCCCTGCGCGCGGACGAAGTCACCGATCTCGCCCTTCGTCGTCGGCCGGCCGGCGCTGCACTTCTCGACGGAACGGAGCCGGACGCGCTTCGCGTCGAAGATCGTCGCCAGCTCGGGCAGCATGTCCTCGCTGCCGGCCGCCGCGACGACGTACGCGTGCAGGCCCTGCTTCGGATCGTACGGCGTCTTCTGCGCGTACGCGACGAGCCGCTGGGCGAACTCCGGGTAGGCGAGGAAGTCGAGGTTGCCGAGCAACCGCGCGTCGTCGAACGTGCGATCGGTCGCGCGCACGTACGCGACCATGTCCCGCAGCACGGGAACCTGATCCGCGAACGCGCCGCCGCGACAGCGCACGATCGACACCGTCTTCGCCTTGCGCCGCCAGTCGAGCTTCGGACAGTCCGCACCGCGTGGCGCGACGTCGACGAACGTCTCGTAACTCTCGGCGCGCTCGCGGATCTCGAACGCGGCCGCGGCGTCGATCGGCGGTGGCGCCGCGTCGATCGCGACGGGCGGCGGCGCGCGCTTGCCGTCGTCGGCCGCCGGCGCCGGCGCCTTGCTCGAGCAAGCGACGCCAGCCGTGAGGAGGAGGATCAGCGCACGCACGAGAGCGACTATGGCGTCTTCACGGCGTAATTCGGAAACTTCTTTGGGTCGAACACGAACGTCGCCGGCTTGATCGCCCCCTTCGTGTCCGGCTTGCCGAACACGAACGTGTTCGTGTTGCCGCTCGAGTCGATCACGATCGTGCGATCGACCGTGTTCGTCGCCGGATCGACGAGCAGGTACAGCTCCTTGTACGCCGCGGACGGCTGCTTCGGCACGAGCGCGAGCGTCAGCCCGCCGGGCGCCTGGTACTTCGGGTCCGACGACAGCGCGACCTTGAAGTCCTTCGCGAGGCTGCCGGCACCGGTGAAGAACGTGATCGCCGACGGCAACGCCGACGAGCTCGGCGTGTGCTTCAGCACCTGCAGCTTGCTCGGCTCGACCACCCACAGCGTCTTGCCGTCGAAGATCACCGCCTTGTCGAGCGAGCCCTTCGCATTCGCGTAGTCGAACCGCAGCTTGTTCGGCTTCTGGACGTAGAGCTGACCCTTCGACGTCGTCGTCCGGCCGAACGCGGCGTCGACGACCGTCTGCTCGAACGACGCCGTCAGATCGGTCGGCTTCTTGTACGTCGCCTCGACCGCGGCGAGCACCTTCGCGGCGTCCGGCGGCTTCGTCGACGGTTGCGCGATCGCGATCGCGGGCACGAGCCACGCGACGAGGCCGAGCCCGCGGATCACTTCTTGCCCGGGGCCGGCGTTTGCGTCGCCGCGCTGCCGCTTGCGCTGCCCTGCTGCGCGTCGGCGTCGATGATGCGGTAGTCCTTGACGCTCTTCTTGTCGAACTCGAACCAGCTGTCCTTGATCGCCTTCTGGAAGTCGGGCGCGAAGAACCGGAAGTGGTTCGTGTTGTTCGACGAGTCGATGATCACCGACTGCGTGACGTGCCAGTCGGTCGGACTGACGACGAGGTACAGCGTCTTGTACTGCGCGCTCGGCTTCTTCGGCGTCAGCTTCAGCACCAGCTCGTCCTTGCCGCCGTACTTGCCGGTCGTGTCGAGCGCGGCATTGAACTCGGTCTTCAGATCGCCCTTGCCGTAGAGGAACGACACCGCGACCGGCATCAGATCCTGCTGCAGGTTCTTCTCGACGACCTGCATGTTGTCGTGCTCGACGACATACAGCGTGGTCCCGTTCGAGATGAAGCTCTTCTTGACCTGGACCTTGTTCGCCTTCTTCTCGAGATAGTCCCAGCGCATCTTGCCGGGCTTCATGATCCAGACCGTGCCATCACTCGTCTTCGTGCTGCCGAACGTGTCGTTCGTGACCGCCTGGCGGAACGACGCGGTGACCTGCTTCACGTTCGCGTAGAACTTCTGGACGTTGTCGACGACCTCGTTCGCGGTCTTCGCGGTCGCGGCCGGTGCGGCCACGAGCGGCGCACTCGTCACGATCTGCACGGGCGGGGCGGGCGGCGCGGCGGGCGTCGGCGCGGCGACCGGGCCGAACCCGATCATCATGCGCGTGAGGAAACCAAAGAAGTCGAACATGGGCTTTGTGCTCCGAAGGGTGCCGAACCAGCACCACGCACTCTCTGACGCGCGGCGTGGTCGCCCGATTCATGAAGTTTCATGCCTGCAAGTCTGCGTTTCCGGGTGGTGGTAGCACGCCAAATCACGTGTTGCGGAGTGTTACGCTGACTTGCGTGAGACCGCTCTGGACCGCGCTGCCATTCCTGCTCGGCAGCGGCGCCTGCGGCTCGAGCCCGCCCCCTGCGCGAATGCCCGACGAGCCCGCCGTCCACGCGCAGTTCGCCGACGACGACCGCTTCGTCCCGAGCTACGGCAAGCCGGAGCTCTCCAAAGCACTGACGACCGAGCGCGCTGCCGAGGCGACCGCCGAGCGCATCGTCGCCGAGCTCGAGGCGAAGGCGGATCCCGCCGCCACCGACTCCGATCCGCTGCGCGTCGCGCGCGCCGATCTCGCCGTGCGCCGCCGCTTCCTCCAGCTGCTCGAACATTGCGATGCCGACGGCCGCGACTGTCCGCCGCGGCTCGACGATCCCAGCTGGACGTTCGACTACGACGCCGATCCGCCGGAGCAGCCGCCGCTCGATGCGCCGGCCGTCTTCGATCTTGCCGGCTGGCGCGCGATCGCCGCCGAGCTCCACGCGCGGGCGTGCGCGTGCCGCACGATCTACTGCGTCGATAGCGTCGGCGTCGCGATCGATCGGCTCGAGCGCCTGCCGTCGCGCGAGGTGCAGGGGGACGAAGACTCGAGCCTGGCGATCATGCGCGCGCGTCAGTGCTTGCGGTTCCTGCGCCGATGACCGGTGCTCCGGGCCGGCGCGTTCGCGCGTCGCGCGCGGCACGCTCGCGGTGGGGTCGGCTTGCGCGTGCCGAACCACCACCGACGCCTGCGCGCACCCCGCAAGGTATGTGCGGCGCCTCGAGTGCCTATCCTAGACACACGCGCTGCGCTCGACCCCACTCGCTCGCGTTTGCCGCGCGCTCGCGCGAACGCGCCGGCGAGAAACTACGTCGCCCCAAACATCGGCGCGCCCCCCTTCAGCGCGGCGCTCCGGGTCCGCATGCCCTTGCGGGCATGCGGACGGCAAACTACGTCGCCAGCATTCGTCCGCGAGACAACCACGAGCCACGAGCTCTATCGGCCTACCGGCGGCGCACTTCGTCGTAGCTTTCGCGACGCAGTTCTTCGTCCGCATGCCCGCGAGCTCTGTCGGCCTACCGGCGGCGCACTTCGTCGTGGCTTTCGCGACGCAGTTCTTCGTCCGCATGCCCGCAAGGGCAGGCGGACCCGGAGCCCCGCGCCAGGAGGGGCGCGGCCTTTATCGGGGCGACGTAGTTTGTGGCCCGCGCGTTCGCGCAATCGCGCGCGGCAAACGCGAGCGAGTGGGGTCGAGCGCAGCGCGTGTGTCTAGGATAGGCACTCGAAGCGCCGCACATACCTTGCGGGGTTCGCGCAGGCGCCGGTGGTTCTTCGGCACGCGCAAGCCGACCCCACCGCGAGCGTGCCGCGCGCGATGCGCG